>NZ_FONX01000003.1:280125-454836 GCF_900113035.1 Paracidovorax wautersii
GGGTCGCGCCCCGTGCGGGCGCGTGGGTTGAAACACGGACGCCAGCGAGGCGATGCGGACAAAGCAGCGTCGCGCCCCGTGCGGGCGCGTGGATTGAAACAACTCAGTCATGGAGCACGCACCTCGCTCGCGGTAAAGCCCAGCGGTGGTGGAAACCACATCTGCGACAGCGCAATACCTAGATGCGCCATCACGCCTCCCATACTCGCGAAGAGATCTCGCTCAAGCCGCGAACCACCAGAGGCGGAGATGCGTAACTTACAGCCGCTACCATCGCGGATTCCCGGGGCGCGCCAGAGCGCCCCACCGAACCGAACGTTTTCGCCACCCACCCACCCGCATGCCCGCCTTTTCCTTCGAAGCGATCGACTCCCAGGGCCAGTCCCGCAAGGGCACCATCGAGGCCGATTCGCCCAAGGCGGCGCGCAGCCTGCTGCGGGCGCAGTCGCTGGTGCCGCTGGCGGTGGAGCCGCTGGCTTCGGGGCAGTCGCAAGGCGGCGCGGCGCCGGGTCTGGGGGAGCGGTTGATGACGCGGCCGGTGTTCAATTCGGCCGGCCTGGCGATCTGGACGCGGCAGCTGGCGGGCCTGGTGGCCTCGGGGCTGCCGCTGGAGCGGGCGCTGACGGCGCTGGCCGACGAGGCCGAAGGGGACCGCCAGCGCCATCTGGTGGCGGCGCTGCGGGCCGAGGTGAATGCCGGCTCCACCTTCGCGCGGGCGCTGACGGGCCATCCGCGCGAGTTCTCCGACATCTACTGCGCCGTGGTGGGCGCGGGCGAATCCAGCGGCAGCCTGGGGCTGGTGCTGGAACGGCTGGCCGACGACCTGGAAGAGCGCCAGACGCTGCGCGGCAAGCTGATCGGCGCGGCGCTCTACCCGGCCATCGTGACACTGGTGGCCATCGTCATCGTGCTGTTCCTGGTGGGCTACGTGGTGCCGCAGGTGGCCAGCGTGTTCGCGGGCACCAAGCGCGCCCTGCCCTTTCTGACGGTGGCCATGCTGGCCATCAGCGATGCAGTGCGCAGCTACGGCTGGGCGATGCTGCTTGCTCTGGTTTTGATAGCTATAGGCGGGCGCTATGCCTTGGCCCGGCCGCTTTTTCGGCAGAAGTTCGACGGCTGGTGGCTGACGCTTCCGGTGGTGGGCCGGCTGGCGCGGGGCTACAACGCGGCGCGCTTCGCCGGCACGCTGGCCATGCTGGCGGGCGCGGGCGTGCCCATTCTCAAGGCGCTGCAGGCGGCGGCCGAGACGCTGAACAACCGCGCGATGCGGGCCGACGCCATGGAGGCGCTGGTGCTGGTGCGCGAGGGCGCGCCGCTGGCTTCGGCGCTGGCGCAGAAGAAGCGCTTTCCCGGCCTGGTGTCGATGTTCGCGCGGCTGGGCGAACAGACGGGCCAGCTGCCGGTGATGCTGCAGCGCGCCGCCATCCAGCTGTCGGCCGAGGTGCAGCGCCGCTCCATGCAGCTGGCGACCATCCTGGAGCCGCTGCTGATCGTGGTGATGGGGCTGGTGGTGATGCTGATCGTGCTGGCCGTGCTGATGCCCATCATCCAGCTCAACCAGTTCGTGAAGTAAACGCCTTTCAAACCCTCAACCCTGCAGCTGCAGCACACCCCCATGGCCCTCACCCTGGACGACAAGCTCGTCGTCGCCATCTCGTCCCGCGCGCTGTTCGACTTCGAGGAAGAGAACCACATCTTCGACGCGAAGAACCCGCTGCCCTACATGAAGCTGCAGCAGGAACGCCTGCACGTGCCGGCCAAGCCGGGCGTGGCCTTCGCGCTGGTGCGCAAGCTGCTGGCCTTCAACACGCCGCAGGCGCGGCGGGTGGAGGTGGTGATCCTCTCGCGCAACGACCCGGTCAGCGCGCTGCGCATCTTCCATTCGGCGCAAAAGGCCGGCCTGCCGCTGGAGCGCGGCGTGTTCACCCAGGGGCGCGACCCGTTCAAGTACCTGCGGCCGCTGGGCGCGCACCTGTTCCTGTCGGCCAACGAGCATGACGTGAGCGAGGCGCTGGCGCTGGGCTTTCCGGCCGCGCGGGTGCTCACGCACTCGGCGGCGGCGGGCGACAACTACCCGGGCGAGCTGCGCATCGCCTTCGACGGCGACGCCGTGCTGTTCTCCGACGAGGCCGAGCGCGTCTATCAGGCCGGGGGCCTGGCCGCGTTCCAGTCGCACGAGACGAGCAAGGCCGCGCTGCCACTCTCGGGCGGCCCCTTCAAGCCGCTGCTGGCCGCGCTGCACCAGCTGCAGCAGCAGGCCGATGTCTCGGGCATGCGGCTGCGCACGGCGCTGGTCACGGCGCGCAGCGCGCCGGCGCACGAACGCGCCATCAACACGCTGATGGAGTGGAACCTGGCGGTGGACGAGGCGATGTTCCTCGGCGGGCTGGAAAAAGGGCCCTTCCTGCGCGAGTTCGAGCCCGACTTCTTCTTCGACGACCAGACCGGCCATGTGGACTCGGCCGCCCGCCATGTGCCGGCAGGCCATGTGCGTTCGGGCATCTCCAACGAGGCCGCGGCGCAGGCCGGGGCGGAACCCCTGGCGCCCGAAGCGATCCCACGCTGATGCGTATTGACTCCTACCTGCAGAACCTGCCGCTTGCAGCGGCCCGCGCCGCCCAGGCCCTGACGATGTGCCTCGCCCTGCCCGCAGCCTCGGCCATGGCCGCGGACGACGCCGCACAGCCCGCCGCGCCCGCCGCCAGCGCCCCCATGAGCAAGGGCGAGCTCAAGGCGATCCGCGAATTCAACATGCTGGACTTCAACGGCGACGGCAAGCTCAGCCGCAACGAGGTGGCGATCGTGCCGCGCCTGGCCGCCGCCTTCGACGAGGCCGACACCAACCACGATGGCTTCGTGACGCTGGACGAGGTGCGCGCCTTCACCATCAAGTACCGCGCCGAGCGCGATCGCGCCAAGGCGGCTGCGGCAGCTGCTGCTGCAGCCGCGGCGGGCGGGCCGCCACCACAGGACCAGGCACAGCCGCAAACACCGGCCCAGCCATCACCGGCAGAGGCGGCCGGCACGCCGAAGGAAAAAGAGTGAAATCAGGCGCCAGCGCTTGCGGAGCGTGCGCTTATAGCTACTAAAAATATAGCAATACCTTCCGGTGGCAGCGGGCCGGAAGCTGCGTGCCAGCTCAGGGCAGCGTGCTGGGGGTGCGCTTGACCTTGAGCTCGGAATAGGTGAGCCGCTGCAGCTGCTCCGGGTCCTGCAGTTGCTGCCCCTGCGACAGCCGGTCCTTCATCGCCGCCTCGTTCACCTGCTGCGCCATCTCCACGGCGCTGCCGCTCGCCCGCCACATCGACTGGATGAATTCCAGCAGCATCTTGTAGATGGGTTCCTTGGGCGGCTCCTCGGCTTCCTTGGCGGCTTCCTGCTTCTTGCGCTCTGTCCAGTCCTTGTTGACGGTGTCGGCCGGCGACGAGGGCTTGTCGGGCTGGCCCAGCTTCGCCCCCTCTCCCAGCCGATCCATGGATTCGACGGGCGCAGGCGCGCCACCGCCCCCCGCGCGCGTCGCCGGAATGGCAGGAGCGGCGCCCGTGGGATACAGCTCGGCGCCCTGGGGGCGCCAACTCGGCGAACGGTCGATAGAAGGGATGGACATGGCGGGTTCCTCGCAAGAGCAGCTTCGACAAGGCGGAACGACCCCCTTGTCGTACTCTATAACGACAAAAAGAAAGGCAAATTGAGGCCTTTTTCGGCTTTATCTCCAAAAATACGGGTTTCTACTTACCCACCACCCGTATCCAGGAGCCCGCCGAGCCCCACAGGCCGCACCGGGCCTGGGGTTGCTGCTACAAAAATCTTTCGAGCAACTTCCGCGAATGTCGGTCGAGCACCCCCACGTCGGGCACGCGGAACTGCATGCCGTCGCCCGCCGCGATCAGCAGCGAGGTGCGCGAGCCCAGCCGGCGGATGTCTTCCTCGCCCTTCAAGACCAGCTGGGCCGGCCCCCGGTCGGTCTGGACCGACCAGGTGCTGGGGGTGGAAAAGCTGGAGACGGTGGTGATCCGCTCGATCACCGGGACGAACTCGCGCGCGGCCAGTTCTTCGTCGATCAGGTGGCGCTGCTCGGCCGGCAACGCGCTCAGGCGCTCGATCCAGACGCGCTCGTGCCCGTCCTGGCCGACCAGGGAGACGCCCTCGTCGGGCGCGCCGATCGGAAAGGCGCGCACGGGAACGATGCCGACGTGTTCCGCGCCGTCCGGCAGGCGCAGCACCAGCCGGCCGTGGGCGTTGCGCTGCAGCGTGAAGGACGACGCAGCCAGGGTGAAGTTCGGGGGGGTCGTCATATCGGGAGGTTCCTCGGGCCGGTGCTCCGGGCTTGCATCAGGACTGCCCCGCCGGGTGGGCGGAGTGCAGAAGCCCGCTTTCCACGATGACCACGCCGGCGGCCTGCGCGTCTTCTTCGGCGCGGCGCGCCTGGGCTTCGTAGAGGCGCCAGTAGGCGCCCTGCTGGGCCATCAGCTCGTCGTGCGGGCCGACTTCCACCACCTCGCCCCGGTCCATCACCACGAGGCGGTCGGCCTTGCGCAATGTGGAAAGCCGGTGGGCGATGGCGATGGTGGTGCGGCCCTGCACCAGGTTGTCCAGCGCTTTCTGGATCTCCTTTTCGGTCTCGGTATCCACGGCCGAGGTGGCTTCGTCGAGGATCAGGATGCGCGGGTCGATCAGCAGCGCCCGGGCGATGCTGATGCGCTGGCGCTCCCCGCCCGAGAGGCCCTGGCCGCGCTCGCCCACCAGGGAGTCGTAGCCGTGCGGCAGGCGCAGGATGAATTCGTGCGCGTGGGCAGCCCGGGCGGCGGCGACGATGTCGGCCCGCGAGGCGTTGGGCTTGCCGTAGGCGATGTTCTCGGCGATGGTGCCGAAGAAGAGGAAGGGTTCCTGCAGCACCAGGCCGATGTGGCTCCGGTAGTCGGCCACCCGCAGGCGGCGCACGTCCACGCCATCGACCTGGATGGAGCCCTCGCTCACGTCGTAGAAGCGGCTGATGAGGTTGACCAGCGTGCTCTTGCCCGAGCCGCTGTGGCCCACCAGTCCGATCATCTCGCCGGGGCGGATGTCCAGGTTCAGCCCCTTGATGACGGCCCGGCTGCCGTAGCGGAAGCCCACGTTGCGCAAGGTGAGCGCGCCCTCCACGCGGTCGAGCTGCGCGGGCTGCACCGGGTCGGGCACGTTGCTCACGTGGTCGAGGATGTCGAAGATGCGCTTGGCGCCCGCCGCCGCCTTCTGCGTGACGGACACGATGCGGCTCATGGAGTCGAGCCGGGTGTAGAAGCGCCCGATGTAGGCGATGAAGGCGGTCAGCACACCCACGGTGATCTGGTTGTGCGCCACCAGCCAGATGCCGAAGCCCCAGACCACCAGCAGGCCGATCTCGGTCATCAGCGACACGGTGGGGGTGAAGAGCGACCAGGTGCGGTTCAGGCGGTCGTTCACTTCCAGGTTGTGCTGGTTGGCGTCGCGGAAGCGCTGGGCCTCGCGCTTTTCCTGGGCGAAGGCCTTGACCACGCGGATGCCGGGAATGGTGTCGGCCAGCACATTCGTCACCTCGGACCAGACGCGGTCGATCTTCTCGAAGCCGGTGCGCAGCCGGTCGCGCACATTGTGGATCAGCCAGGCGATGAAGGGCAGCGGCACCAGCGTGACCAGGGCCAGCCAGGGGTTGATGGAGAACAGGATGCCCGCCGTCATCAGGATCATCAGCACGTCGTTGATGAAATCGAGTGCATGTAGCGACAGAAAGACGTTGATGCGGTCCGTTTCGGAGCCGATGCGCGCCATCAGGTCGCCCGTGCGCTTGCCCCCGAAGTAGTCGAGCGACAGCTTGAGCAGATGCTCGTAGGTGGAGGTGCGCAGGTCGGCGCCGATGCGCTCGGACACCAGCGCCAGCGTGTAGGTGCGCGCCCAGCCCAGCCCCCAGGCCAGCAGCGCTGCCAGCAGCAGCCCGCCCAGGTACATGGCCACCAGCGTCACCGGAATGGCCTGCCCGTTCTGGTAGGGGATCAGGATGTCGTCCATCAGCGGGATGGTCATGTAGGGCGGCACCAGCGTGGCCGCCGTGGAGGCCACGGTCAGCGCGAAGCCCGCCGCCAGCTGCTTGCGGTAGGGCCGCGCGAAGCGCCAGAGGCGCAGCAGCACCCAGGTGGAGGTCTGCGGGGCCTGCACGCGGGCGCAGGCGGGGCATTCCTCCGTATCGGGCGGCAGGGGGGTGCCGCAGTCCTGGCACAGCGTCTCTTCGACGGCTTCGGCCGCCACGGTGGCGTGGGCGGGAATGTCCAGGCGGGCGAGCTGGCGATCGAAGCGCTGCACGAAGCGCAGCGCTTCGTTGTGCGCGCCCAGGGTGAAGCGCCAGAGCGCCAGGCGGCCGGCGGCGGTGTGCAGTTCGAGCGTGCCGACGCCGGCATGGTCGATCAGGCGCAGGGACATGCCGGGCACGAGCGACCAGGCCTGGAAGCTGCCCTCCGCGCCTTCGGCGTCGAGGGACAGCAGGCGGGAGTCGGTCAGCATCAGCAGGCCCGGCACGAAGCGCAAGGCGGGGCTCAGGTCAACCTCCAGCGTCGCCAGCACGTTTTCTGCAGGTGCGAGCCTGGCTCGCAGTTCGGCCCCCAGAGGGCCCGTCAAGACACCCGAGGCGTCCACAGAATGATGAGTTTGCTGCATTGTGTTTGGTTCTTGCGCCCTGCGGGGCGCGGCGGGACGAACGCCCCGGCGAAGCCGCATTGTCTCCGACACCCTCTCCGCGGCAACGGCATGGTGGAATAACGCCTTCGCCCTACCCCAGGCTGACAGTGGGCAACAGCCCTCCGAAGTCGGCGCACAATTCGCACATCCGGCGGCACGTCCCGCCGCCCGCCCTGCCGCAGGGCTCCCTGCATTCCTACCCGCTGCATCCCATGGCGACCTTCAACGACATCCAACTGCTGCGCATCAATTACCTGCGTGGCCCCAATATCTGGACCTACCGCCCCGTGCTGGAGGTCTGGCTGGACCTGGGAGAGCTGGAAGACCACCCCTCCAACGTCCTGCCCGGCTTCAACCAGCGCCTGACGGCCTGGCTGCCCGCGCTGATCGAGCACCACTGCGGCGTGGGCGAGCGCGGCGGCTTCCTGGAGCGGCTGGAGAACGGCACCTGGTGCGGCCACGTGCTGGAGCACATCGTGATCGAGCTGCTGAACCTCTCGGGCATGCCCACGGGCTTCGGCCAGACGCGCTCGACCAGCCAGCGCGGCGTCTATCGCATGGTGTTCCGGGCGCGCGACGAACGCGTGGCGCGCGTGGCGCTGGAGCAGGGCCACGCCCTGATCATGGCCGCCATCAACGACCAGCCCTTCGACGTGCCGGCCGCCGTGTCGCGCGTGCGCACCGAGGTGGATGACCAGTACCTCGGCCCCAGCACCGCCTGCATCGTGGCCGCGGCCACCGACCGCGGCATCCCGCACATCCGCCTGAACGACGGCAACCTGGTGCAGCTGGGCTACGGCGCCTCGCAGCGCCGCATCTGGACGGCCGAGAGCGAGCTGACCGGCGCCATCGCCGAAGGCATCGCCAGCGACAAGGACCTGACCAAGAGCCTGCTCAAGTCCTGCGGCGTGCCGGTGCCCGAAGGCCAGGTCGTCAACAGCCCCGCAGAAGCCTGGGAGGCCGCGCAGGACATCGGCCTGCCGGTGGTGGTCAAGCCCTCCGACGGCAACCACGGCCGGGGCGTGACGCTGGACCTGCGCCGCCAGGAAGACATCGAAGGCGCCTACCACGTGGCCTACCCCGAGGGCAGCGACGTGATGGTCGAGCGCTTCATCCCCGGCAACGAGCACCGCGTGCTGGTGGTGGGCGGCAAGGTCGTGGCGGCTGCGCGCGGCGAGGTGGTGAGCATCACCGGCAACGGCCGCTCGACCGTGCGCGAACTGATCGACAGCCAGCTCAACTCCGACCCGCGCCGCGGCTACGAGGAAGAGTACCCGCTGGAGATCATCAACGTGGCGACCGACGCCAAGGTGCAGCTCGAACTCAAGCGCCAGGATCTCGCCGCCGACTCCGTGCCCGCCGCCGGCCGCCAGATCGTGGTGCAGCGCAACGGCAACGTGGCCGTGGACTGCACGGACGACGTCCACCCCGAAGTCGCCTACATCGCCCAGCTCGCCGCCCGCGTGGTGGGCCTGGACATCGCCGGCATCGACCTGGTCGCGCAGGACATCTCCCGCCCGCTGCAGGAGCAAGGCGGCGCCATCGTCGAGGTGAACGCCGGCCCCGGCCTGCTGATGCACCTGAAGCCCGCCGTGGGCGCGCCGCGCCCGGTGGGCCAGGCCATCGCCGACCACCTCTTCCCCTCCGACGAGGGCGGCGCGGGCCGCATCCCCCTGGTGGGCGTGGCCGGCACGCGCGGCACCAGCACCATCGCCCGCGTGGTGGGCTGGCTCATGCACCTGGGCGGCCACCACACCGGCCTGGCCTGCCGCGAAGGCCTCTACCTCGACCGCCGCTGCGTGGACACCACCGACAGCGCCCACTGGGAAGCCGCCCACCGCCTGCTGATGAACCGCATGGTGCAGGCCGCCGTGATCGAGAACGACGCGCGCACCATCCTGCGCGACGGCCTGGCCTACGACCGCTGCCAGGTGGGCGTGGTCACCGACATGGACGGCCTCGCCTCGCTGGCCGAGTTCGACGTGCTGGAGCAGGACCAGATGTACAAGGTCATGCGCACCCAGGTGGACGTGGTGCTGCCCGAAGGCGCCGCCGTGCTGAACGCGGCCGAGCCGCAGGTGCTGGAACTGGCGCCGCTGTGCGACGGCAGCGTGGTGCTCTATGCGCAGGACGGCAGCCTGCCGGCCATCGCCGAGCACCGCGCCCAGGACAACGGCCGCGCCGTGCTGGTCAAGAACGGCCGCGTGGTGCTGGCCACCGGCTCGGCCGAACATGTGCTGGGCCCGGTCTCCGAGCTGACCTTCGGCCGCAACGCCGTGCCCATCGACACCGACACCCTGCTGGCCATCGTCGCCACCGCCTGGGCGCTGGACATCGCGCCCGACCTGATCGGCGCCGGCATCAAGACCTTCGAGCCCGAAGCGCTGCCGGTCACGCCCCCCGCAGCCCCCGCCACGGGCCTGGCCGCCAACGCCGGCGGCGTGCGCTGACCCCCGCAGCGCCCGGCCCGCACCCATCGCCCCCCGACCGCACGATCACGACAAGAAAGAACGATTCGTCATGGACGTATCCCGCACCCGGGCCCTGCGCGGCCCCAATCTCTGGAGCCGGCACACCGCCATCGAGGCCATCGTCAAATGCGCCGAACATGAACGTGCCATGCACCAGATCGCCGGCTTCGAGAGCCGCCTGCGCGCGCTGTTCCCCGCCATCGGCGTGCTGCATGCCGAGAACACCGACACCGACATCTCCCTGGCCCACGTGCTGCAGGCCGCAGCGCTGGCGCTGCAGGCCCAGGCCGGCTGCCCGGTGAGCTTCAGCCGCACCGCGGCCACGCCGGACGCGGGCATCTACCAGGTGATCGTGGAATACAGCGAAGAGGCCGTGGGCCGCCAGGCCTTCGAAGACGCCCAGGCGCTGGTCAAGGCAGCGTTCGAGGGCAGCCACTTCGACGCCGACGCCTCCATCGCCCGCCTGCGCGAGCTGGACGAAGACGAGCGCCTGGGCCCGAGCACCGGCTCCATCGTCGATGCGGCCGTGGCGCGCGGCATTGCGTACCGCCGCCTCACGCGCGGCAGCCTGGTGCAGCTGGGCTGGGGCTCCAAGCAGCGCCGCATCCAGGCGGCCGAGCTCGACTCCACCAGCGCCGTGGCCGAATCCATCGCGCAGGACAAGGACCTGACCAAGCGCCTGCTGCACGCCGCCGGCGTGCCCGTGCCGCTGGGCGCACCCGTCGCCACCGTGGACGAAGCCTGGGCCGTGGCCCAGAAGGTGGGCCTGCCGGTGGTGGTCAAGCCGCAGGACGGCAACCAGGGCAAGGGCGTGACGGTGAACATCACCGACCGCGCGCAGTTGGACGAGGCCTTCCGCACCGCCGCCGAATACGGCACGGTGATGGTCGAGCGCTTCCTGCCCGGCCACGACTTCCGCCTGCTGGTGGTGGGCGACCAGCTGGTCGCCGCCGCCCGGCGCGACCCGCCCCAGGTGCTGGGCGATGGCGAGCGCACGGTGCGCGACCTGGTGCATCTGGTCAACCTCGACCCGCGCCGGGGCGAAGGCCATGCCACCTCGCTCACCAAGATCCGGCTGGACGACATCGCCGTCGCCCGCCTGGCGCTGCAGGGCCTCACGCCCGACTCCGTGCCCGCCAAGGGCCAGCGCGTCATCCTGCGCAACAACGCCAACCTCTCGACCGGCGGCACCGCCACCGACGTGACCGACGACGTCCACCCCGACGTGGCCGCACGCGCCGTGGCCGCCGCGCAGATGGTGGGCCTGCACATCTGCGGCGTGGACATGGTGGCCGAAACCGTGCTGCGCCCGCTCGAAGAGCAAGGCGGCGGCTTCGTCGAAGTCAACGCCGCCCCCGGCCTGCGCATGCACCTCACGCCCAGCTACGGCAAGCCGCGCAACGTCGGCCAGGCCATGGTGGACAAGCTCTTCGCCCACGGCCAGGACGGGCGCATCCCCACCGTGGCCGTCACCGGCACCAACGGCAAGACCACCACGGCACGCCTGATCGCCCACCTGTTCTCGGCCCAGGGGCTGCGCGTGGGCATGACCAACACCGACGGCGTCTACGTGAACGGCCACCAGATCGACAGCGGCGACTGCTCCGGCCCCAAGAGCGCCCGCAACGTGCTGCTGCACCCCGAGGTGGACGCGGCCGTGTTCGAGACGGCGCGCGGCGGCATCCTGCGCGAAGGCCTGGGCTTCGACCGCTGCTCGGTCGCCGTGGTGACCAACATCGGCGCGGGCGACCATCTGGGCATGAACTACATCAACACGGTCGAAGACCTGGCCGTGCTCAAGCGCGTGATCGTGCAGAACGTCTCGCCCGACGGCTATGCGGTGCTCAACGCCGCCGACCCCATCGTCGCGGCCATGGCCTCGGCCACCACCGCCAAGGTGATCTACTTCGCCAGCGACCGGCACCACCCGGTCATGGCCACGCACCGCGCCCAGGGCCACCGCTCGGTCTATATCGATGGCGACGGCGAATCCATCGTCGCGGCCGAAGGCTCCTGGCGCGAGACCATCCACCTGCGCGACGTGCCGATCACCCAGGGCGGCAAGATCGGCTTTCAGGTCGAGAACGTGATGGCCGCCGTGGCCGCCGCCTGGGGCGTGGGCCTGCCGTGGCAGACCATCCGCCGGGGCCTGTCGGGCTTCGTGAACGACAGCGACAACGCGCCCGGCCGCTTCAACGTGATGGACTTCGGCGGCGCCACCGTGATCGCCGACTACGGCCACAACCCCGACGCCATGCGCGCCCTGGTGCAGGCCGTGGACGCCATGCCCGCCAAGCGCCGCAGCGTGGTCATCAGCGGCGCGGGCGACCGGCGCGACGAAGACATCCGCGAGCAGACCGCCATCCTGGGCGCCGCGTTCGACGACGTGATCCTCTACCAGGACGCGGCCCAGCGCGGCCGTGCCGACGGCGAAGTGATGGCGCTGCTGCGCGAAGGCCTGGGCGAAGCGGCACGCACCCAGCATGTGGAAGAGATCCGCGGCGAATTCATCGCCATCGACACCGCGCTGGACCGCCTGCAGCCGGGCGATCTGTGCCTGGTGCTGGTGGACCAGGTGGAAGAAGCCCTGGCCCATCTGGCGCGCCGCTGCGCCGAAGCGCCCCCCGCCGCCTGACGAGGAGATCGAGAACATGCCCCGCACCACCACCACCCCGCGCGCCGTCGCCCTGGCACTGGCCCTGGCCGGTGCCGCCCTCTCGGCCCAGGCCGGCGCGGACACCATCGGCACCGTGGACACGGCCTTCAAGCTGCTGGGCCGCGACCACGACATCATCGTGGAGGCCTACGACGATCCGGCCGTGCAGGGCGTGACCTGCTACGTCTCGCGCGCCCGCACCGGCGGCATCAAGGGCTCGCTGGGCCTGGCGGAGGACAAGTCCGAAGCCTCCATCGCCTGCCGCCAGACCGGGCCGCTGAGCTTCGCCAAGGCGCCGCTCAAGAAGCAGGAAGAGGTGTTCAGCGAACGCACCTCCATCCTGTTCAAGCGGCTGCGCGTGGTGCGCATGGTCGATCCCAAGCGCAACACGCTGGTCTATCTGAGCTATTCCGACCGGTTGATCGACGGCTCGCCGCAAAACAGCGTCACCGCCGTGCCGGTGGACCGGAGCACGCCCATCCCCCTCAAGGACTGACGGCAGCGGGGCTTCAAGCCCCAGGCGCCCGCAGCGCGCATCCAGCAAACGCCCACCGCTATTTTTTCGATAGCGGTGGGCGTTGTGCCTTGGGCGGCGCTCAGCCCCCCGCGGCGATCTGGCGCAGCGCCTGCTCGAACACTTCCACCGGCTGGCCGCCCTGGATGAGGTGGCGCTGGTTCACGATGACGGCCGGCACCGAATGGATGCCGTGCTGCTGGAAGAACGCCTCGCGCTCGCGCACCGCTTCGGCGAATTCGTCCGAAGCCAGCACCGCCCGGGCGCGCTCCACGTCCAGGCCCACTTCGCCGGCCAGGCGCAGCAGCACGGCGTGGTCGCCGGGGTTCAGGCCTTCGGTGAAATAGGTGCGAAAGAGCGCGTGCTTGAGCGCCGCCTGGCTGCCGGGCGCGCCCTCTTCCTCGGCCCAGTGCAGCAGCCGGTGCGCGTCGAAGGTGTTGTAGATGCGGCTGCGCTGGCCCATGTTGAAGGTGAAGCCCAGCTCCGCGCCGCGCTGGGTGATGGCGGCACGGGTCTGCTGCGACTGCTCGGGCGTGGCGCCGTACTTCTCCATCAGGTGCTCGCCGATGTCCTGGCCTTCGGGGCCCATCTGCGGATTGAGCTCGAAGGGCTGGAAACGCAGGTCCAGCGCGACCTCGCCCTGCAGCCGCCCGGCGGCCTGCTCCAGCGCATTCAGGCCGATGGCGCACCAGGGGCAGGAGACGTCGGAGACGAAGTCGATCTGCAGGCGGACGGGGGAGGACGAGGAAGCGGTGGCGGAGGTGGTCATGCGATGGATTCCCCGGCGGCGGGGTGGTTGAAAGCCAAAGCCCCGATGCTAGGCCCAAGCCGGCCGCCCTGCAGGCGCGGGGCTGATGAGGCCGGATGGCGCGCGGGATGCCAGCACCCCATCGCTACGCTTTCAATAGCAATAACCCAAGGCGGAACGAGGGCTGCAGGCCCCATCCACCCAGTTTTTCAGCGGGCCAGCAGCTGCCCGCGCTCGGGCGCGGGACCGTCGGTGGACAGGGCCAGCGACGAGTGGTGCGGCAGCTCGAAGCCGCGCGACGGGTCCTGCACGGCCCAGGCGAGGATCTTGGGCGCCTCGGTGGCGACGGTGCCGAAGATGGTGGCGAAGGCCACGTCGGCGGCGTCGCGGCCGGTCGCCAGGCGGATCATGCCCATGGGGATGGCCGTGCCCGAGGGGTCGAACAGGTACCAGCGGCCGCCCAGGTAGGCTTCGACGTAGGCATGGAAGTCCGGCGGACCCAGCGCCGGGTCGGCGCCGTAGTCGGTGCCGGTGACGAAGCGCGCCGGAATGCTCAGGGCCCGGCAGATGGCGATCATCAGGTGGGCGAAGTCGCGGCACACGCCCATGCGCTGCACGAAGGTGTCCAGCGCCGAGGTGGCCGAGGTCGAGGTGTTGGAGCGGAACTCCACATGCCCGTGGACCCAGTCGCGGATGGCCTGCACGCGGCTGTAGCCCTGCCAGAGGTGGCCGAACTCGCGGAAGGCCAGCGTGGTCAGCTGGTCGGACTGGCAGTAGCGGCTGGGATAGATGTACTGCAGCACGTCGTCGGGCAGCTCGCGCACCGGCACCTCGGGGATGCGGGCCGGGTCGGCCACATCGTGGCGCATGTCCACCGTGGCGGCATAGGCCAGCTGCAGCGGCCCGGGGCCCACATGCAGGCGCAGGCAGCGCGTGCCGGTGACCGGGTCGGTCGAGAGCCGGCCGGGCACGGGAACGCTCGCGGAGCCCTGCTGCTGGGTGATGACCAGGGTCTCGTCCTGCACCGTCTGGTGGCGGGTATGCGCCGCGTGGATGTTGAAAAGGAAATCGCCGCCCGGACCGTTCACGGTGTAGGCCAAGTCCACTTGGAGTTTGATTCGGATCATAGGAGGGGCGTCGCAGTCTCTGTCGATGCCAGGCCATGCAAGACGCACGCCATCGAGGCAGAAGCACAGTATGTGCCCTGCCGCGGCGCGGGCCTGTCGGCAGATGCCGCCAGGCCGCGCAGGACCGCCTTTTCTCCGAGGGTGCGGGCTTTTGTCCTACAAGGCCGCCGGACGAAGCCGCAGAAGATCGACCGATGGCCCCGCACGATGCCGGGCTCGAGCGTTCCCCGGTCCCCGAGCCCACCGCTCTATGCGGCCTCCGCGGCGTTCACCCTGCCTTCCCACAATCCATTACCAGCGCCCTGCCGCTGCCTGCATGACCCCCCTGCGCCTCCTGTACGTCGAAGATAACTGCGAACTGCGAACTGCGGGATGCCATGAGCCTGCTGCTGGAAAGCGATGGCCGCCAGGTCATCACCTGCGCCACGGCCGAGGAGGCGCTGAAGCTCGATGGCCTGGCGCCTTTCGATCTGGTCATCTCCGACGTGAGCCTGCCCGGCATGTCGGGTGCGGAGCTGGCGCGCAAGCTGCTGGCCAAGGACGGACGGCGCTGGCTGGTGCTGTGCTCGGGCTACCACCTGGGCGACGACCTGCAGGTCCTGGGCCCCAACGTGCGCGCCCTGGCCAAGCCCTTCGAGATGGACGCCCTCGACCGTCTGCTGGAAGAGGTGCAGGCCGCCCACCAGGCGCCGGAAGCGGCCTGAGAACGTGTTTACGATCTCCCAGGGGTCGCGCAGCTACGTCGGCGGGATGGGATGCAAGGCGCGGTGCGCAGTGGATAGCACGGCTATCCACAAGCGCCGCAACGCCGCAGACCGCCCGCCGACGTAGCTGCCCTTCGGGTTGGAGCGAAATCGGGCGATTGAACGCCCCGGCTGCTTGCATGGGCATGAGCCCATGCGGCGCATCCGAAGCATCCACTCATCCCGATTGCGCTCCAACGCGATCCCCTGCGAGATCGTAAACACGTTCTGAGCCGCCAAGCGCTGCAGGGCCCCCGCCCGCAGCGGCCCTCGCCTCACGCCGCCGCGCTGCCCTCGCCGCGCGGCAGGCGCACCTCGAACTCCGTCACTCCGCCCCGCGACTGCACCGTGATGCGGCCCTCGTGCGCCAGCACGATCTGGTGGACGATGTAGAGGCCCAGCCCCAGCCCGCGGTGCTTGCCCGGCGCGATCTGCTGGGCGCTGCCCCGGAACGGGTCGAAGAGATGGGGCAGCAGCTCCGGTGGGATGGTGCCGCCGTTGCTCGTGCGCAGCACCACCTCGTGCGGCGCGCTGCCGTCGAGCAGGAGGCTCACGGGCCGCTCGGGCGTGCCGTGGTGGATGGCGTTGCCCAGCAGGTTGGCGATGACCTGGCAGAGCCGCTCGGCATCCCACCAGCCGTGCAGGTCGCCCTGGCGCTGCAGGTCGATGGGCCGCTCGGGGTGGCTGTCGCGCAGCTCCTGGACGGTGCGCGCGGCGGCATCGGCCAGATCGGCCCGCTCGCTGCGGCTCATGGCGAGGCCGCCGGCCTGCCGCACCCGCGTCACGTCCAGCAGGTCTTCGATCATGCGGCTCATGCGCCGGCCGCTCGCCTGGATCTTGCCGGCCAGCAGCGGCACCTTGTCGGCATCGTGCGGGCGCTGCAGCACCAGGGCGGACGCCAGGATGGCGCTCAAGGGGCCGCGCAGGTCGTGGCTGAGCACGGCCATGAACATGTCGTTGACGCGCAGCGCCTCGGTGCGCTCCTGCAGCTCGCGGGCCAGCGCCAGCTTCTGCTGCTGCAGCTGGAAGAAGACGTTGGCCTTGTTGACCAGCATATGCGGGTCGATGGGCTTGTAGAGGAAGTCCACCGCACCCGATTCGTAGCCCTTGAACTGCCAGTTCTGGTCGCGCGAGCCGGCGGTCATGAAGATCAGCGGGATGTGCCGCGTGCGCTCGCTGCCGCGCAGCAGCTCCGCCAGCTCGAAGCCGTTCATCTCGGGCATCTGCACGTCCAGCAGCGCCAGGGCCACGTCGGTGTGCTGCAGCAAGAGTTCCAGCGCCTGCGGACCGGAGGCGGCCTTGAGGATGTCCACGTCGCACTGGCCCAGCAGCGCCTCCAGCGCGATCAGGTTCTCCTCGACGTCATCGACGATGAGGCACTTCACGCGCGGCGGCTGGGCCGCGGCGCCTGCGGGGGAAGCGGAGGAGGAGGAAGAGGGGGAAAGAATCACAGGCGTCTCCCTGAATGCCATTCGAGCAGCAGCGCAGCCATGCCCTCCGGCGTCAATAAGTGGCCCGGCTGCATCACGGCGAGTGCAGCCTCGGGCATGAAAGGCACGGCGCAGCTGGCCGGCGACTGCACCAGCGTGGTGCCGCCGGCCACCTGCACGGCAACCAGGCCCTGCGCACCGTCGGCGTTCGCGCCCGACAGCAGGATCGCCAGCAGCTGGCTGCCGCAGGCGTCGGCCGCGGTCTCGAACAGCACGTCGATCGACGGGCGCGAGAAATGCACCGGCTCATCGACCGAGAGCGCCAGCGTGGGGCCGGCATCCAGCAGCAGATGGTAGTCGGGCGGGGCGAAGTAGATGGTGCCGGGCTCGAGCGGCTCCTTGTCCTGCGCCTCGCGCACCGGCAGGGCGCAGCGCGGCTGGAAGATCTGGCAGAGCAGGCTGGGCCGCTCGCGGGGCAGATGCACCACCACCACCACGGTCGCGCGCAGCGTGGCGGGCAGCGCCGGCAGCAGCACGCCGAGCGCGTCGATGCTGCCGGCCGAGCCGCCGATCACCACCACCTGCAGGCGCTCTTGCGGCAGCGCGGCCGGTGCACCGCCCGCGCACCCCTCATCGCCCGGCGCGGTCACAAACCGGCCTTCTTGCGGTAGATGCGCTCTTCGGGCACGAATTCGTCGAAGTTCGGCGCCTGGGTGGAAAAGCGCAGCGACTCCTTGGAGCCCAGCCCCAGGAAGCCCTTGTGGCAGAGCGCCTCTTCGAAGAGCGAGAGGGCGCGGTTCTGCAGGTCGCGGTCGAAATAGATCAGCACGTTGCGGCACGACACCAGCTGCATCTCGGCGAACACGCTGTCGGTGGCGAGGCTGTGGTCGGAAAACACGATGTGCCGGCGCAGCGTCTTGTCGATCAGCATGCGGCCGTAGGCGGCGGTGTAGTGCTCCGAGAGGGAGCTGCGCCCGCCGGAGGCGGCATGGTTCTCGGTGAAGCCGCGCGCGCGCTCGATGTCGTAGATGCCGGCCTCGGCCTTCTGCAGCGCTGTGGCGTTGATGTCGGTGGCGTAGATCAGCGTGCGTTCGAGCAGGCCCTCCTCGCGCAGCAGGATGGCGAGCGAATACACCTCCTCGCCCGTGCTGCAGCCGGCCACCCAGATCTTGAGCGAAGGGTAGGTGCGCAACAGCGGCACGACCTTCTCGCGCAGGGCCCTGAAGTAGGCCGGGTCGCGGAACATCTCGCTGACCTGCACGGTGAGGTATTCCAGCATGGCCGGGAACACCTCGGGCTCGTGCAGCACCAGGTGCTGCAGCTGCGACAGCGTGCGGCAGTCGAAGCGCGTGAGCGCCGTCTGCAGGCGCCGCTTGAGCGAGGCCTGCGCGTAGCCGCGGAAGTCGTAGTGGTAGCGGTGGTAGATCGCCTCGATCAGCAGCTGCTGCTCGATGTCGAAGGTCTTCTTGCGCTGCGGCACGGCGGCCTCCCTCTCCATCAGCATCATTTGGGCATCCACACGCGCACCAGGGAGAGCAGCTTCTCGACGTCGAGCGGCTTGGCGATGTAGTCGTTGGCGCCGGCGGCGAGGCACTTCTCCTGGTCGTCCTTCATGGCCTTGGCGGTGAGGGCGATGATCGGCAGGCGGCGCCATTCGGTGCGCTTGCGGATCTCGGCCATGGCGGTGAAGCCGTCCATCTCCGGCATCATGATGTCCATCAGCACCATGTCCACCGGCGTGCCGCCGGCGGCATGGGCGCGCTCCAGCGCTTCCAGGGCCTCGCGCCCGTTGCGGGCGATCTCCACGCGCGCGCCGGTCGGCTCCAGCACGCTGGAGAGCGCGAACACGTTGCGCACGTCGTCTTCCACGATCAGGATGGTGCGGCCCTCGAAGCTGGAGTCGCGGTCGCGCGCGACCTGCAGCATCTTGCGGCGCTCCACCGGCAGGGCCGATTCCACTTGGTGCAGGAACAGCGTGACCTCGTCCAGCAGGCGCTCGGGCGAGCGCGCGTCCTTGATGATGATGGACTTGGAGAAGCGCCGCAGCTGCTGCTCCTCGGCCGCCGTGAGCGAGCGGCCCGTATAGACGATGACCGGCGGGAAGGCCACGTCGTCCTGGCTGGCCATCTGCTCGAGCAGCTCGTAGCCGCTCAGGTCGGGCAGATTCAGGTCCATCACCATGCAGTCGAAGGTGCTGGTGCGCAGCAGCTCCAGCGCGCGGCGGGCGGTGTCGGCGCCGACGATCTCCACGTCGCCGTTGGCCAGCAGATGGCCCACGCTCTCGCGCTGGCGCTGGCGCTCGTCGTCCTCCACCACCAGCACGCGGCGCAGGCTCTGCGTGAACTTGGCCTCCATGCGCTCGAGCGCCTGCACCAGTTCCTCGCGCTTGACCGGCTTGAGCGCATAGCCCATGGCGCCGCGGCCCAGGGCTTCCTGCGCATAGTCGGCCACCGACACCACATGCACCGGAATGTGCCGGGTCGCCGGGTTGCGCTTGAGCTGGTCGAGCACGCCCAGGCCGGAGAAGTCGGGCAGGTTCATGTCGAGCACAACGGCGTGGGGCCGGTATTCGAGCGCCGCCGCCAGGCCTTCGCCGCCGGCATGCGCGACCACGCACTGGAAGCCCATCTCGCGCGCCAGGTCGTAGAGGATGCGGGCGAAGCGCGGATCGTCCTCGATGACCAGCATCGTGCGCTGGCCGGATACGAGCTGGTCGCGGTCGTCCTTCACGCTGCCGGGGCGGCGCGGCACGGCGGGCTCGGGCAGCACCGCATCCGGGGGCAGCGCCAGCGCGTCCGTAGCCATGGGGGCCGGCGCAGGCATGGCCCGCGGCGCGGCGGGAGCGGGCGTGGCGGCCGCCGCAGGCGTCTGTTTCTCGGGCACGCTGGCCGCCTCGGGCGCCTGCACGGGCAGCAGCAGCGTGAAGGTGCTGCCCTGCCCCGGCGCGCTCTGCACGCGGATGCTGCCGCCCAGCAGCTGGGCGAGGTCGCGCGAGATCGACAGGCCCAGGCCCGTGCCGCCGTATTTGCGGTGGGTGCTGCCGTCGGCCTGGCGGAAGGCCTCGAAGATCAGTTCCTGCTGGTGCTCGGCGATGCCGATGCCCGTGTCCTTCACTTCGAAGGCCACCATGCCGTCGGCCTGCGGCAGCACGCGCAGGGTGACCTCGCCCTGCTCGGTGAACTTGAGCGCGTTCGACAGCAGGTTCTTGAGCACCTGGCCCAGGCGCTGCGGGTCGGTCTGGATGGTGGCGGGCACGGCCGGGTCCACGCTGGAATCCAGGCGCAGGCCCTTGTCCTCGGCCAGCGCGCGCAGCGGCTCGACCCAGCCCTGCACCGAGCGCGCGACATGGACCGTCTCCACCGTGATGGAGGCTTGCCCGGCCTCGATCTTGGACAGGTCGAGGATGTCGTTGATGAGGGCCAGCAGGTCGTTGCCCGCGCCCAGGATGGTCTGCGCATAGCGCACCTGGTCCGGCGTCAGGTTGCCCTGCTTGTTGTCGGACAGCAGCTTGGCCAGGATCAGGCTGGAATTGAGCGGCGTGCGCAGCTCGTGGCTCATGTTGGCGAGGAATTCGCTCTTGTACTGGCTGGCCAGCTCCAGGTCGCGGGCCTTGTCGCTCAGCGCGTCCTGCGCGCGCAGCAGCTGCTGCTTCTGGTATTCGAGCTGCTGGGTCTGCTCTTCCAGCTGGGCATTGGTCTGCTCCAGCTCGGCCTGCTGCGCCTCCAGCTGGGCCTGCGACTCCTGCAGCACGCGGCTTTGCTGCTCCAGCTCTTCGTTGCTGACGCGCAGTTCCTCCTGCTGGGCCTGCAGCTCCTCGGACTGGCGCTGGGTCTCGGACAGCAGCGCCTCCAGCTGCGTGCGGTCGATGGCCGAACGCATCGACAGCGCCACCTGCTCGGCCGCGCGCTGCAGGAAGTCGATGTCCGTGCGCGTGAGCTTGCGCAGGAAGCCCAGCTCGATCAGCCCGTGCACCGCGCCATGCAGCAGCGCGGGCACGATGACGACTTCCGTCGGCAGGCCCCGGCCCAGGCCGGAGGTGATGGGCAGGTAGCTCGGCGGCACGTCGCGCACGTGCAGCAGCTCGCGCGACTGCGCGGCCTGGCCCAGCAGGCCTTCGCCCTTGGCCACGCGATTCTTGTGCTGGCCGTCTTCCAGGCCATAGCCGCCCATGCGCTGGAAGAGGCCGTGGCCTTCGGTCACGTAGGCCGCGCCCACCTTGGCATCCAGCCGCTGCGCGAGGAATTCCACCACCCGCTGGCCCAGTTCCTCCAGGCGATGGTCGCCCTGCAGGCGCGCGCTCAGCGCCACCAGGCCGCTCTTGATCCAGTTCTCGCGCGCCTTGTTGCGGTGGTCCAGCGCCGTCATGGCCGCGGAAACGCAGATCATCAGCAGCAGCACCAGTGCGCTGCCCCAGGTGAAATAGGCGGCGAAGGAGGCCGCGTTCTCCCATTCGCTGCGGCGGTCGTCCAGCGAATCGCGCTCGGCCGCCAGCATCTGCTGCAGCACGGCGCGGATGTCGTTCATCACGACCAGGCCTTCGTCGCTCTGCACCACGGCCAGCGCCGCCTCGGTCTGGCCGGCGCGCTGCAGCTCCACGGTACGGCGCAGCTCCGCCATCTTGACGTTGGTCAGGGCCTCGACCCGGTCCAGCCGGGCGAGCTGCTCGGCGCTGTCGGCCAGCAGCCGGCGCAGCACGGTGAACTCCTGGCTCAGCGCCGACACGGAGGCCGAGTACGGGTCCAGGTAGCGGTCCTTGCGGGTCAGCAGGTAGCCGCGCTGGCCCGTCTCCGCGTTCTGGAGCGTGGACAGCACGGCCTGCACCTGCGATATGACCTCCACCCCCGCATTGATGCGGCCCACGGCCACGGCCCGGTACTGGCTGCTCTGGTAAGTGAATACCGCGATCACCACCGTGGCCAGGGCGGCCAGCATGAAGCCGATGAACAGGCGCAGCGGCATGGTCGGGCGCTCCAGGCGCCGCATGTCTTCATCCACAAAGGGGGTCACGGGAGAGGTCGGTAAAAAGAATGGTGGCGGATGATAGGGTTGGGCCGCCCGCCCGCTTGTAGGCAAAGACCTGCAAACCGCCTCCCCCGGCCCCGGCGCGCGAATGCGGCAGCCGCCTGCCCGCCAGATGGTGCAGGGATTGTTTAGAAGGGCGCGGACGCGTCGTGATCGCCCAGGGCCTGCAGCCGCGCGCGCAGCGCGGCGTTCTCGGCCGTGAGGGCGGCCACGCGTTCGCGCAGGGCCTGCAGTTCGTCGGCCGGGGCGGCGGCACTGGCGCCGCCTTCGGGCGCTGCCGCGCTCTCGTCGGCAGCAGCGGTGGCGGCCGGCTTGCGCTTGGCTTCGCGCACGCGCTTGGCGGCCTGGCGCAGCTCGTCCTTGCCGGCGGTGGCTGCCGCCACCTGCTCTTCCTGCGGCAGCGTGGCCACGGCCGCCGCGGCGTTGATGGAGATCACGCCGGACTTCACCGCCTCCACCACCTCGGGCGCGGCCTGGCTGCGGATCTTCTCGATCATCACCACCTGGTTGCTGCTGATGCGGGCCGCACGGGCGATGGCCTCTCGGCTGGCCAGCGATTCCTCGCCACCGGCGGCGGCGGGAGCCGCAGCGGGTGCGGCTTCGGCCGCCGGCGCATCGCCCTCGGCCGGGGCGGCTGCCGCTGCCCGCGCCTGGCGCGCCTGCACGATCTCCTTCTTGCGCAGGGCCAGCACGCCGCGCTGGAAATCCGACACGCTGCGCCGGCCCAGGTGCTGGTCGATCATCCAGAGGTGCACGTCTTCCATGGTCTGGAAGCGCGTGGCCTGCACCGTGTTGAACGGCAGGCCGTGCTTGGTGCAGATGCCGTAGCGGTTGTGGCCGTCGATCAGCAGGTCGCCCCAGAGCACCAGCGCATCGCGGCAGCCCTCGGCGAGGATGCTGCGCTCCAGCGCCTCGTGCTCCTGGGGGGTGAGCGGGTCGATGTAGGCCTTGAGTTCTTCGTTGACGACGATGTTCATGATGGGCGGTGGCCGGCGCTGCCCGGCGGCAAAGGGCGCGATTCTAGTGTCCCGGGTCGGAGCCGGTGGCTGGCAGCGCGCCACCAGGCGCATCGGCGAAGGCGCGGCCCGGGTGACGCCGTTCGCCGAACGCGCGGGGTATAGCCGGCGGGCGGGCCGGCGCCGTGGTGTATCTTGCGCACAACCCCGCGGAAACCACGCCACACCCTCACGCCCCAGGCAGCCCCGGTCATGGCATCGCGGCACAATGGGTCCGGCCACGAGACGTATTTCTGCCTCATGCAACGCATTTCGACCCTGAACATCGTGGACATGCTGCTCGACGCCGTGTGCGTCGTCGAGCTGGACAGCACCATCGTCTTCGTGAGCGCTGCCTTCGAGCGCATCTTCGGCTATGCGCCGCCGGAGGTGGTCGGCAAGCGCATGCTCGACATGGTGCACCCCGACGACCTGCCCGTGACCCAGACGCAGGCGCAGAACGTCAACGCCGGCGAGCTCCAGCTGCACTTCGAGAACCGCTACATCCGCAAGGACGGGCGCGTCGCCCACATCCGCTGGACGGCGCGCTGGATCGAGGAACACCAGGTGCGCCTGGCCGTGGCGCACGACATCACCGAGCGCAAGGCCACCGAGGCGCTGCAGGCGGCCATCTACGACATCTCGGAGGCGGCGCACGCCGAGCAGACGCTGGAGTCGCTGCTCGCGCGCATCCACCGGATCATCGGCCGGCTGCTGCCCGCCACCAATCTCTCCGTGGCGCTCTACGACGCCGCGGCGCAGACGCTGAGCTTCCCTTACTACGCCGACACGCACCACCCGGCCCCGCCGCCCCTGCCGCTGGCCCAGGCGCCGCTGTGCGCGGAGGTGATCCGCACCGGGGCCGCGCTGCTGCTCACGCCCGACACCCCGGCGGCGCTCAAGGCCCACCTGCCCGTGCCGCAGCCGCATTCCTGGCTGGGCGTGCCGCTGCAGACCTCCAATGGCGCGCTGGGCGTCATCGGCGTGCTGGTGCTGCAGGGCTATTCCGACAAGGCGATCTATACCGCCAAGGACCAGGAGCTGCTGCAGTTCATTTCCACCCAGGTGACGGCCGCCATCGAGCGCAAGCAGATGCTCGAACGCCTGCGGCACATGGCGCAGTACGACCCGCTCACCCAGCTGCCCAACCGCCAGCTGTTCCTGGACCGCCTCAAGACCGCGCTGGCGCGGGCCCGGCGCGACCAGCAGCCGCTGTCGCTGCTGTTCATCGACCTGGACCGCTTCAAGGAGGTGAACGACACGCTGGGCCACGCCATGGGCGATTTGCTGCTGCAGGGCGTGGCGCAGCGCCTGCTGGAATGCGTGCGCGCCTCCGACACGGTGGCCCGGCTGGGTGGCGACGAGTTCGTGGTGCTGATCGAGGGCTGCCACCTGGCCGAGCATGCCGCCGGCACGGCCGAGAAGGTCCGGCTCGCCTTCGACCAGGCGTTCGATCTCGAAGGCAACCGCCTGCACATCCGGCCCAGCATCGGCATCGCGAGCTACCCGGACCACGGCGATGAGGAACACCGCCTGCTGGTGCATGCCGACGAGGCGATGTATGAGTCCAAGAAAAGCGGCGGCAACCGCGTGTCCGTGGCTTACGCCCCAGGGGCGCGCCCGCAGCCGGCCATCGCGCCACCCGCCAGCGCGGCCGGTCAGTAGCCTGCCGGCACCGGCCAGACCCGCCCGCCGCCCACGGCGAAGAGGCGCCGCCCCGGCTCCGCAGCCAGCGCCGCGCTGCCGGTGAAGAGCCCGAAGGCCGGCAGCAGCGTGAGCCGCTCCGTCACCGCGAAGCACGGCAGCCGCACCGCATCGCGCCCCGGCCCGCGCAGCACGGTGGAGGGATGCACGTGGCCCGCCAGCACATGCTGGGTGGCATGTTGCTGCGGGTGGTGGCAGCCGGCGAAGGGGCCGGCGTGCCAGGGCTCGTCCACCACGGCGATGTCCAGGCTGGGTGGCGGGTCGCCCGCATGGCTGTCGTGGTTGCCGCGCACCAGCGCCATGGCGACGCCGGCATGCTGCGCGCGCCAGCCGGCCAGCGCGGCCAGCAGCGCGGGGTTCTGCGCCTCGGCCGCGTGCAGGAAGTCGCCCAGCACCGCCAGCCGCTGCGCCGCCAGGCCGTCCAGCAGGGCCGTCAGCCGCTGCAGGTTGCCTTGCGTCGTGCCGCCCGGCACGGGAATGCCGCGCGCGCGGAAGGTGGCGGCCTTGCCCAGATGCACGTCGGCCACGAACACGGTGCCGGCGGCGGGCCACCACAGGGCGCGCTCGGGCAGCAGGTGCACGGCTTCGCCCGCGATCTGCAGGGCATGGGCGCCGGCCAGCGGATCGGGCACGAAGGGCGCGGTTGCGGAGACGGAGGGCATGCCGCCGATGGTAGCCAGGCGCTTCAGAACGTGTTCACGATCTCACAGGCGCGGCAAGGGGCGCGAGGGCTTGCGCTCGCGGCGCGGCCGGCGCGGGCTGGCGTCGCCCTCGGGCGCATCGGCGCTGGTGAGCGAGAAGTCGAGCATGCGCCGCACCGAGGCGGCAGCGGCCTGCAGCGGGCCGGGCTCCACCGGCTCCACGGCCTCTGCAGCCTCTGGCGCGGCCGTTCCCGCCTTGCCCGCCGTGCGGCGCCTGCGGGGTCGCTCGGGCGGATCGGCGGGCACCACGTCCTGCACGCGCGGGGCGGCGGGTTCGCCCTCGCCGGCCGGCACGTCGGCCGCGCCGTCGAGCTGGGCGAGCATGCGGGCGATGCGGTCGGCCAGGTCTTCGTTGCTGAGCTTTTCGCGGAAGCGCTCCACCATCAGCGGAAAGGCGAAGGGGCTGGGCCGCACCAGCGCCCGCACTTCGAGCCGCTGCCCCTGCATGCGGCGCAGCGCGGCCAGCAGCTGGGCCACGTCCAGTTCCTGGCTCAGCACCTCTTCGTCGGCCTGGCGCAGCAGCAGGTTGGCCGCGTCGTACTGCCGGAAGACCTCGAAGAAGAGCTGCGACGAGGCCTGCAGCTGGCGGGCGCTGCGGCGCTCGCCCGGGTGGCTCTGGAAGATGAGGCCGGCCACGCGGGCGATCTCGCGGAAGCGCCGGCGCGCCATCTCGGTGGCGTTGAGGCTGGCCAGCACCTCGTGCAGCAGGGCGCGGCGGGCGGCGGCGCCCTCTTCCGCGTCGGCATCGGCATCTACCTCGGCCAGGGCGTTGGCCGTGTTGCGGATGGCCAGGGCCTCGTCGGCGCCCAGGCCGGCGGCGTCGTCTTCGGCCGGCGGCCCGGACGCCTCGGTGCGCAGCAGGCCGGGCAGCAGCGCGGCCCAGTCGCGCTCGGTGGCGCTGAGCAGTTCCAGGCCGTAGTCGTTCACGGCGATGGAAAAGGTGCCGGCCTGGCCCTGCGCGGCGCGCCAGGCGAACAGGCTGGCCAGTCCGGTGTGGGCGTGCCGGCCGGCGAAGGGGTAGAGAAAGAGGTGCCAGCCTTCGCGCGTGCGCAGGGTTTCCGCCAGCAGGGTGCCGGGCGTGGGCAGGGCCGACCAGCGCTGCTGCACCTCCAAGAGCGGGCGCACGCAGCGCAGTTCGGGCTCGCCGAAGTCGCCGGCCGCGGCGCGGGCCAGCTGGCGCACCACGAAGTCGGCCAGCACGGTGGACAGGGGCATGCGCGAGCCACCCCAGCGCGGCACGGTGGGCCGCCCGCGCGCGGCGCGGCGCACGTAGGCGGTCATGTCCTCGATCCTCACCAGCTCCAGCACGTTGCCCGCGAACACGAAGCAGTCGCCGGGCGAGAGGCGCGAGAGGAAGCTCTCTTCCATGCTGCCCAGCCGGGCGCCGTGCAGCACCTGCACGCTCATGCTGGCGTCGCTCACGATGGTGCCGATGTTGGCGCGGTGGCGGCGCGCGAGGCGCGGGCTGGGCATGCGCCAGACGCCGTCATCGCCCGGCGCCACGCGCTGGTAGTCGGGATAGACGGCGAGCGAGGGGCCGCCCCGGTGGACGAAGTCCAGGCACCACTGCCAGACCTCGCGCGGCAGGTCGCGGTAGGCGGCCGTGCGGCGCACTTCGGCGTAGAGCGCCTCGGGCTCGAAGCCGCCGCCCAGGGCCACGGTGACCAGGTGCTGCACCAGCACATCGACCGGGCGGCGCGGGCTGGCGCGCATCTCGACCTGGCCGGCGCGCACGGCGGCGCGGGCGGCGGCGGCCTCCACCAGCTCCAGGCTGTGGGTGGGCACCAGGGTGATGCGCGAGGGCCGCCCAGGCGCATGGCCCGATCGTCCGGCGCGCTGCAGGAGGCGCGCCACGCCCTTGGCCGAGCCGATCTGCAGCACGCGCTCCACGGGCAGGAAGTCCACGCCCAGGTCCAGGCTGCTGGTGCAGACCACGGCGCGCAGGCGGCCGGCCTTGAGGCCCGCCTCCACCCATTCGCGCACCGCCCGGTCCAGCGAGCCGTGGTGGATGGCCAGCTCGCCCGCCCAGTCGGGCCGCGCATCGAGGATGGCCTTGTACCAGAGCTCGGCCTGCGAGCGCACGTTGACGAAGACCAGGGTGGTGCCCGACGAAGCCAGCTCACGCACCACGGCCGGCAGCATGGCCAGGCCCAGGTGGCCGGCCCACGAAAAGCGCTCGGGATGGTCGGGCAGCAGCGTGTCCACCACCAGGCGCTTGTCCACCTGGCCCTGCACCAGCACGCCCGGGGGCCGGCCGGCCTCGGGCTCGCCCAGCAGGGCCTGCATCGCCTCGGGCAGGTTGCCGAGCGTGGCCGACATGCCCCAGACGCGCAGCGCAGGGTTCCAGCCGCGCAGCCGGGCGATGGCCAGCTGCACCTGCACGCCGCGCTTGTTGCCCAGCAGTTCGTGCCATTCGTCGGCCACCACCAGCTGCACGGTGGCCAGCGTCTCGCGCGCATCGGCGCGGGCCAGCAGCAGCGACAGGCTCTCGGGCGTGGTCACCAGCACGGTGGGCAGGCGGCGCTGCTGGGCGCTGCGCTCGCCGCTGGTGGTGTCGCCGGTGCGGGCGCCGGCCGTCCAGCGGGCCAGCACGGGGTGGTCGGGCGCGAGCGCATCCAGCGGGGTCTGCAGGGCGCGCAGGGTGTCGGCGGCCAGGGCGCGCATGGGGGTGAGCCAGAGCACGGTGAGCGGCGCGGGCGTGGGCTTGCGCGCTTTCGCTATGCTTTCAATAGCTACATGCGCAGAATCCGCCTGCGCTGCGGCCCGTTTTCGTGCAGGTTTCGCATCGGCGAAGGCCTGCAGCGCACCGAGCCAGACGGCATAGGTCTTGCCCGCGCCGGTGGTGGCGTGCAGCAGTCCGCTCTGCCCGGCGGCGATGGCGCGCCAGACCTCGCGCTGGAAGGCGAAGGGCTTCCAGCCGCGTTCGGCGAACCAGCGGGAGACGAGCTGCCTGGCGGTCATGGCCTGCGATTATGGGCGCCGAATGCGCCTGCAGCCCTTGGAAATCAGGCTCAGGCAGCTATCAATACAAGAGCAAACCGCTGTCATCGATCGGCCTGTGGCAGCAGCGCGGACAGGGTCTGCAGGGAATCGGCCTCGGCCACGGGCTTGTCCTCGCGCCAGCGCAGCATGCGCGGAAAGCGCACGGCGATGCCGCTCTTGTGGCGCGCGCTGTGGGCGATGCCCTCGAAGCCCAGCTCGAACACCAGCGTGGGCCGCACGCTGCGCACGGGGCCGAAGGTCTCCACGGTGGTCTTGCGGATGATGGCGTCCACCCGCGCCATCTCGGCATCGGTCAGGCCCGAATAGGCCTTGGCGAAGGGCACGAGCTGGCGGCCGGGCGCCTCGGGCGGGCCGTCCCAGACGGCGAAGGTGTAGTCGCTGTAGAGGCTGGCGCGCCGGCCGTGGCCGCGCTGGGCATAGATCAGCACGGCATCGACCGAGAGCGGGTCGATCTTCCACTTCCACCAGACACCCACGTCCTTGGTGCGGCCCACGCCGTACTGCGCGCTGCGGGCCTTGAGCATCATGCCCTCCACGCCCAGGGCGCGGGCGCCCTCGCGCTGCTCGGCCAGCTGCTGCCAGGTGCCGCCCTGCAGCCGCGGGCTGGCGACCAGGGCCGGGTGCGGGTGGCGGGCGACGAGGGCTTCCAGCCGGGCGCGGCGCTCGTGCTGCGGCAGGGCACGCAGGTCTTGCCCGCCCTCTTCCAGCAGGTCGTAGGCCAGCAGCACCACGGGCAGATCGCGCAGCAGCCGGGGGCCCAGGGTCTTGCGGCCGATGCGCTTTTGCAGGTCGGCGAAGGGGCGCACGCGGGCCGGCGCGTCGCCCTCTGCGGCGCGCCAGACGACGATCTCGCCGTCCAGCACCGTGCCGGGCGGCAGCGCGTCGCCCAGGGCCTGGAGTTCGGGAAAGCGGTCGCTCACCAGTTCTTCGCCGCGCGACCAGAGCCAGGTGCCCTGGGCCGATCCGTCGGCCGCGGCACGGCGCACCAGCTGGGCGCGGATGCCGTCCCACTTCCATTCCACCAGCCAGTCGGCGGGCGGGCCCAGCGCGGCGTCGAACTGCTCCACCGGCAGCTGCAGCGGGTGGGCCAGGAAGAAGGGGTACGGATGGCCGCGCAGCTCGCCGTCGGCCGCGCCGTCGGTGCCGTCGTCGGCCGTGGCCGCCACCAGCCGCAGGTAATCGTCGGCCGTAGGCCGGGCGCCGATGTGGGTGTAGCCCATGAGGCGCTGGGCGATGCGCTTGGCATCGACGCCGCTCACCGCCGCCAGCGCCTGCGTGACCTGCAGCCGCGACACGCCCACGCGGAAGGCGCCGGTGATGAGCTTGAAATACACCAGCCGCTCATCGGGCGCGAGCGCCACCCACTGGCTTCGCAGCAGCGGCTGCAGCGCCTCGGGCGGCTGGCCGCGCAGGGGCAGCAGGTGCTGCTCCATCCAGTCGGCCAGGCCCAGCGCGTGGGTCTGCGCGGGCGGGGGCAGCAGCAGGGCGATGGTTTCGGCCAGGTCGCCCACGGCGTCGTAGCTTTCGTCGAACAGCCATTCGGGCAGGCCCGCCGCCTCGCGGGCGAAGGTGCGCAGCAGCTTGGTGGGCACCAGCTGGCGCGGCTTGCCGCCGGCCAGGAAATACACGGCCCAGGCCGCATCGCCCGGCGCGGCGGCACGCAGATAGGCCTGCAGCGCGGCCTGCTTGGCGAGGCTGGAGGTGCTGGCATCCAGCGCGTGGTAGAGCGCGGCGAAGTCCTTCATGGGCCGGGCGGCTCCGGCTCGGGTGTGGCGGCTTCCGGCGCGGCCTCGGCCGCTGCGGCGGGCTGCTCGTCCTCGTCGCCGTATTCGGTGTGGAAGGACTGCGCATCCAGCCCCTGCTCGCGCAGCCAGCGCACCAGGATGGAGACGCTGCCGTGGGTGACGAAGACGCGCTCGGCCCCCGTGGCGCCGATGGCCGACTGCAGGCCCGGCCAGTCGGCATGGTCGGACATGACGAAGCCCCGGTCCACCCCACGCCGCCGCCGCGTGCCGCGCAGCTGCATCCAGCCGCTGGCGAAGGCGTCGGAATGGCGGGCGAAGCGGCGCATCCACGGCGTGCCCTGGGCCGAGGGCGGTGCCAGCACCAGCGCCGTCTTCAGAAGCTGGGGCGTGACCTCGGGATCGGTGGCGCGCAGCGTGGGCGGCAGATCGACGCCGGCCGCGCGATAGACGGCATTGAGCGGCTCCACCGCGCCGTGGACCACGATGGGGCCGATGCTGCGGTCCACCCCGTGCAGGATGCGCTGGGCCTTGCCGAAGGCATAGCAGAAGAGCACCGAGGGGCGCCCCTCCTGCGCGTTGGCGCGCCACCAGGCGTCGATGCCGGCGAACAGCTCGGCCTGCGTGGGCCAGCGGTAGATGGGCAGGCCGAAGGTGGATTCGGTGATGAAGGTGTCGCAGCGCACGGGCTCGAAGGGGGTGCAGGTGCCGTCGTCCTGGGTCTTGTAGTCGCCCGAGGCGACCCACACGCGGCCCGCATGCTCCAGCCGCACCTGGGCCGAGCCCAGCACGTGGCCGGCCGGATGCAGCGAGAGCTTCACTCCGTGGTGCTCGATCGCCTCGCCGTAGGCCAGCGTCTGCAGGTCGATGCCCGCGCCCAGCCGCTGGCGCAGCGTGCCGGCGCTGTCGGTATGCGCCAGGTAATGGGCGTGGCCCATGCGGGCATGGTCGGAATGGCCGTGCGTGATGACCGCGCGTTCCACCGGCCGCCAAGGGTCGATGTAGAAGTCGCCGGCCGGGCAATACAGGCCCTGCGGCCGGGCGACGACGAGGTCGCCGGCGGACTCGCTGCCGGGCTGCTGCGGAGGGCTCAGCGCGGCAGGCGGCATGGAGTCACGAAAAGGGAGCAGCGCTCCGACGCACCCTGCCTGACCCCACGACCCAATGCCGTGTACGTAGTGAACGGTGCCTTCTGCGCTTGCATGGGGAGATTCTGGCCGGGCCCGCTGGGGCAGTGCGGCGGGCGCCGCCGCACGGTGATGTCAGCCGCCGCCTACGGGTGGGATGCGGTGCGCCGGCAGCTAGAGCAGCTCCGCCCGGCGGGGCATGTCGGCGCCCCGGCGCGAGCAGGTGATGGAAGCCGCCCGCGCGCCGAAGCGCAGCATGGCGCCCAGCTGGTGGGCATCGAGCGTGTCCAGCGCCTGAGCGCTCAGCCCGCCGTGCTCGGCCAGCCAGGTCAGCAGCGCGGCCTGGAAGGTGTCGCCCGCGCCCACCGTGTCCACCACATCCACCAGCAGCGACTGCGCCGCGGCATGGCCCTGGCGGTTCCAGGCCTCGCTGCCGGTGGCGCCGCGCGTGACCACCACCAGCCGCGCCCCCTGCGCCAGCCAGCGCTCGGCCACGTGGGCGGGCGATTCGTCGGGGTAGAGCAGGCCCAGGTCCTCGTCGCTGACCTTGACCAGGTCGGAGCGCCCCACCATCTCGCCCACCACGCTGCGCCAGCGCGCCACGTCGGGCTCGACGTTCAGGCGCACGTTGGGGTCGTAGGCGATGAGGCGGCGCCCGCGCTCGGCCGCCGCCAGGGCCTGCAAGGTGCCGCCCACCGGCTCCACCACCATGGAATACGAGCCGAACTGCAGCACCTGCGCCGCCTCGGGCAGCGCCGGCAGCGTGTGCGGGTGCAGCTGGCGGTCGGCCGCGCCATGGCCGTGGAAGGCGTAGCTGGGCACGCCGGCATGGTTGACGCTGACCACGCTGAGCGTGGTGGGCGCCGGGCTGTGGACCACCAGCGCCGCGCCCACGCCCTCGTCGCGCAGGGTCTGCAGCAGCCGCTCGCCGTACACGTCCTGCGAAAGGCCGGCCAGCAGCTGCACCGGCTGGCCCAGGCGCGCCAGCCCCACGGCCATGTTGAAGGGCGAGCCGCCCACGCGCGCGTCCAGCAGCAGCCCGGTGGGCGTGCTGTCGCGCACATAGACATCCATCAGCGCCTCACCGCAGACCACGAACATGTTGTTGCCCTCCCTCTTCGTCGTTGATGGCATCAGGCGCCGGCATAGTCGCGCTCGTCGCAGCGCGCCAGGTGCTCGCGCACCGGCTGGCGCAGCCAGTTCCAGAGCAGGCCGACGAAGAGCAGCGCGGCGAAGCCCGCCGCCAGCGCGAAGCCGTAGCGCATGCTGCCGAAGGCATCGGCCGCCAGCCCCATGGCGAACGGGCCGGCCGCCGCCGCCAGGCACGAGAAGAACAGGTTCAGCCCGGCCACGGCGCCGTGCTGCGAACGCGGCGCGCAGCTGATGCCCTTGGAGTTGAGCGTGGGGTAGAGCACCGACATGAACAGGCCCGACGCCGGCAGCAGATACACCGCCCAGGCCACGCCGCCCCAGAGCGCGCCGGCAAAGCACAGGGCGATCAGCAAGGCCATGGCGCAGGTCAGCAGCGACCATTCGACATGGCGCAGCAGCCAGCCGCCCAGGAAGCGGCCGATGGCGCGCAGCGCGAAGAACACCGGCAGCGCATAGGCCGCCAGCAGCGCCGCCGGGCCTGCGTAGCCCTGCAGCAGCGTGGGCAGCCAGACGTAGATGGCGCATTCCACCGCCACGTAGAAAAAGAGCGCGAGCGCGAAGCCCAGCACGTAGGGCTGGCGCATGAGGGCGAAGCACTGGCCCAGGCTGGCGCCGGGCGCGGCGCGGGTGGCGGGCACGGCGGCGGGCCGCTGCGGATAGCGCACGGCGGCGGCGGACACCACCAGCACCAGGGCCAGCACGGCGGCGGCCAGGTAGAGCCACTTCCAGGGCAGGCCGGCATGCAGCAGCCAGGTCACCAGGGCCGGGCCGATGATGGCGCCGATGGCGAAGAAGCCCTCCACCGTGTTCATGGTGGCGGTGTGCTCGCTGGTGGAGCGCGAGATGTCTCCGATCAGCGCCAGCGCCCCGGTCTTGAAGATGCCGATGGCCACGCCCGAGAGCATGAGCAGGCCGAGGAAGAAGCCGAAGCCGTCGCCCACCGCGAAGAGGCCGCTGGCGACCGCGAAGAGGCCCAGGCCCAGCAGGATGGTGGCCTTGCGCCCCCAGCGGTCGGCCAGGCCGCCCAGCAGGAACCCCGACAGCGCGATGGCCAGCATGGTGCCGTAGTGGAAGGCGCTCGCGGCCGTCATGCTCAGGCCGTAGGTGCGGATCACCTCGGGCAGGATCACGCCGACCGCGTCGGTCGTCATGGCGAAGATCAGGAACATCAGGCAGGTGAGCCAGCGCAGCTGGCGGGCCTGCTGCGGCAGGGTGGCGTTCGGGTTCATGGCGTTGTCTCCTCGTGATGTCTGGATGTCGTGGGCGCCGCGCCCTTCAGCGTGCGGCGTCCGGGCCGGCCACCACCCAGCGCGCGGGCTCGCCTTCCGGGCCGCCCTGCTGGGTGATGACGGCGCTGCGCGCGGCCAGGTCCACGTCCAGCCGGGCCTGGGCGGCGCCCTGCGTCCAGGCCAGCGACAGGTGGCCGGGCGCGGCGGGCAGCACGGCGAACTCGCCCGCGAACGCGGGGTGCTTGTTGCGCCAGGCGGCCAGCGCGAGCAGGCGGCGCACCATGGGCGTCTGCAGGCAGTCGCGCACTTCGGCGGCCGCGTAGTGGTGGCGGTTGATGTCGCGGCCCACGCGGGTGCGCTCCAGCAGCGCCATGTCGTTCACGCCGCCCAGCAGGCCCACGTAATAGACCTGCGGCACGCCGGGCGCGAAGAACTGGATGGCGCGCGCCGTCAGGTAGGCCTCGTCGTCGCGGGCGAGCGCGTCGTAGTAGGTGCAGTTGACCTGGTAGAGGTCCAGGTTGGAGGCCGCCGCGCCCGTGGCCTGGCGGCTCTGGCCGCCGCTGTGGGCGTGGATGGTTTCCACCAGCGCGTCGATGGCCTCGGGCGGCAGCAGGCCGGGCCTGCCGGTGGCGGCGTCCGCGCCCACGTCGATCACGCCGATGCCGTCGTGCGTGTCCAGCACCGTGACGGCGTTGCGCGGGCTGATGGCCAGCCAGCGCGCGAGCGGCCCGGCATCGGCCTGGAACAGCGCGTGCAGCACCAGCGGCGGCAGCGCGAAGTCATAGACCCGGTCCACCTTGGCCGCGATCTCGATCTGGGTCTGGTAGTAGCTGTGGATCTCCACCAGCACCTCCATGCCGAGGCCGCGCGCCTCTTCGCTCAGACGGCCGATGAAGTCGAAGGTCTCGGGGATCATGAAGCAGCTGGTGCCGGCCTTCTTGATGGCGTAGCCCGCCGCGTCGAGGCGGATCGCGCGCACGCCGGCCTGCTGGAAGCGCTGCAGGATGGCGCGCAGGTAGGCCTGGCCCTCGGGGTGCTGCACGTCGATGTCCACCTGCTGGGGCGTGAAGGTGGTCCAGAGCAGGCGCTTGTCGCCGTTGCCCAGGGTCACGCTGGTCAGCGGCAGGCCGGGGCGCGGGCGGTAGATGCGCAGCAGATCCTCTTCGCTCGCGCCTGCGGGGAACACGCTGCCGAGCGTGAGGAACATGCCGGCATAGGGCGAGGCATCGCCCTGGCGCAGGAAGTCCTGGAACTGCGGCGAGGCATCGGAGACGTGGTTGACGATCAGGTCGGCCATCAGCTCGACCCGCTCGCCCAAGGCGCGCACGTCGTCCCAGTCGCCCAGGCGCGGATCGACGGCGGTGTGGTCGCTGGGGTCGAAGCCGGCATCGGCCCCGTCGATGGGGTCGAAGAACGGCAGCACGTGCACCCCGCCGATGGCCTGCGCCAGCGGCCCCGCCAGCAGTTCGGCCAGGCCGGGGAAATGGCCTGCGAGGCGGTCTGCGTAGGTGATGAGCTGGACTTGGTTTTTCATGGGAACAGGCCTTCGGGGGCGGGAGGAACGACAGGGACAAGGAAAAAAGGGTGAGACAGGCCTACAGCCAGGTTTCCAGCTGCAGGCCCACCAGCGTGACGCTGCGGGCGCCGCCCGGCATGGCCAGCGCGGACGATGCCGCGCCGTTCATGCGGACATGGGTGACGAAGAGCCGCAGCTCCGGCCGGCCATTGATGCCGGGCTTGCCGGCCAGCGCCGGGGCGAAGGTGAACTTGCTCAGGCGCTGCAGCGGGCTGCCGTCATCGGGCCGGCGCTCGTTGTGCCCAGCCTCGAACAGCAGCTTGGCGTGGGGCGCCACATCCCAGCTGATCCGGCCGCCCGCCACCCAGCCGTTGTCGCTGCGGGAGGCGCCCTGGCTGCGGCCGCGCTCCACGCCGGCCAGCGCCTGTCCGCCCAAAGGGCCGAACTGGCCCTCCACCGCATGCACCAGCCGCCGCGCCGTGCGCCCGCCGGTGCCGGCGAAGGAGCCGAAGCCGTTGTCCAGCGCGCCCCGGCCCGACGCGAACTGCAGCCAGGTGAGGTGGCGCAGGCTGCGCGGCTCCATCTCGGCCGAGGTGCGGTGGCGCAGCGACAGCGAATGCCCGTCGCGCTCGCCGGCCGCGCCGCTGCGGGCATGCACCAGGCTGCCCTGCACGCGCAGGTCGCCGCGTTCGCCCATGGGCACGGCGCTCCAGTCCACGCTCAGGCGCGAGGCATCGACCTCGCGCTGCACGCCCTGCTCCGGCGTCTGGATGCTCTTGCCGAAATAGGCCACGCCCAATTGGCCGGGCCCGAGCGGCAGGCCGTGGATGCCCGCGCCCTGGCCGCTGTCGGGCAGCAGGTAGTCGGTATCCACGATGTGCAGGTGCTCGCGCTGCCAGGCGCGGCGGCCGAACCACACTGCCGCCTGCGCGGGCAGCAGGGGCAGGCCCTGCAGCTCGACGAAGGCCTGCTTGAGCGTGTAGCGCGGGTTGTCCGGCGTGGGCGTGGGGTCGTAGAGGGCGCCGCCCCAGAGCGCACGCAGCTTCAGGCCCGAGCCCAGATCGAAGCTGCGGCCCAGCCGGGCTTCGCCGTAGAAATCGCCCTCGTTGCCCAGCCGCAGCTTCTGCCCGGGCAGGCCCAGGCTGTAGCCGCCGCGCCGGGCGCCATCCACCGAGGCGCGCGCCGCGCCAGTGCGCAGATAGGCGCTGAACTCCCATTCGCCCGCCGGTTCGGCGGCCTGCGCGCCAGGGGCCGCCGCTATCATCAAAGCGCTTGCAACTGCCAGGAATGCCCGGGCCGCCAAGGCCTTCGCCATACATTCACACATCAGGTTTGCCTCCCTCTTTTTATCGTTCACCCAAATTCAAAGCGCTTTGATTTTCTCCCAAAGCGCTTTGAATACGCCTTAGTAGTTGCACTAGGGCGGTTTTTCGCCGCCACCATGTCCCTCAAGCAGATCGCCGCCGAACTCAAGCTCTCGCTGACCACGGTCAGCCGCGCCCTCAACGACTACCCCGAGGTGGCCGAAGGCACCCGGCTGCAGGTGCAGGCCGCCGCGCAGCGCCTGGGCTACCGCCCCAACGCCACGGCGCGGCGGCTGGCGCTGGGCAAGGCGGAGGCGGTGGGCATGGTCTTGCCCATCGTTCCCGGGCAGCTCGCGAGCGACGTGCAGTTCCTGACCGTGGCCGCCGCCATGACCGAGCGGCTGGCGCGCGACGGCATGGACCTGCTGCTGGTCTCCGCCCCGCAGGACCACGAACTGCGCGCCTACGAACGGGCCATCGCCGCCCGGCGCGTCGATGCCTTCGTGGTCGCGCGCACCCAGGTGCAGGACGAGCGCCTGCAGCTGCTGGCCCGGCACGGCATGCCCTTCGTGGCCTATGGCCGCACCGAAGACAGTCAGCTGCCGGCCCATGCCTGGCTGGACTTCGACAACCATTCGGGCGGCCGGCAGGCGGCGGAGCACTTTCTGTCGAGCGGCCTGCGGCGCATGGGCTACGTGGGCGCGCCGCCCGGCTACAGCTTCGCCGCGCAGCGCCATGCGGGCTTCGCCGCGACCGTGCAGGCCGCCGGCGATGCCACGCTGCCGCCCGCCGCCGTGCGGCGCGACGCCTTCGATGCGCTCTCGGGCTACCGTGCCATGCAGCAACTGCTGGCGCTGCCCGGCGCCGGCCGCCCCCAGGCCGTGTTGGTGGACAACGACCTGGCCGGCCAGGGCGCGCTGCAGGCCGTGAAGGAGCAGGGACTGCGGCTGGGGCAGGACCTGGAACTGGCGGTCTATGGCGAACTGCCCCCGGAAGCGGTGCCACCCGGCCTGCTCTGCGTGCGGCAGGCCGATTCCGCCGCCACCGGCGTGGAACTGGCCGAGATGGTGCTGGACCTGCTACGCGGCGAGCCCCTGCAGGGCCTGCAACGGCTGCACCCGCCGACGCTGCAGCGGAGCTGACGCCCCCGGGAGCTGCCCCCTGCCCCGCAGGATCAGCGGCCAGGCAACCCGCAGAACCCCGCCGGCTTGCGCTGCGGGACGACAGCCGACGTAAGCGCCGTCCCACGCAGCGGAATGTGCGCAGCCGCGACGATCAGGAGCATGGCCGTGCACCGCGCGGTTTCCATCGCTGACCACACCATGCCTGCTTCTTCTGCTGCACGCAGCACTGCCGTGCCCCGCCGCAATTCGTCCTCCGCTACCGCCGCGAAGGCTCCCGGCGCGCCGCGCCCTCCCAGCCCGGCACGCATCCGCGCTGCACTCAAGGACGTGTTCGGGCTGAGCAGCCTGCGCCTCGGCCAGCGCGAGGTGATCGAACGCGTGCTGGAGGGCGAGAACACCCTGGCCATCATGCCGACCGGCGCGGGCAAGTCCCTGTGCTATCAGCTGCCGGCCGTGCTGACCGACACGCGCACCGTCGTCGTCTCGCCGCTGATCGCCCTCATGCGCGACCAGTGCGATTCGCTGCGCGCCTGCGGCGTGGCCGCCGTGCAGCTGCACAGCGCGCTCTCCAGCGCCGAAACCCAGCAGGCCGAAGCCGCCATCGGCGACGGCAGCGCCCGCATCATCCTCACCACGCCCGAGCGCCTCAAGGACGCCGCCTTCATGGACCTGCTCTGCGGCAGCGGCCCGGTCGGCCTGCTGGTGGTGGACGAGGCGCACTGCATCTCGCAATGGGGGCACGACTTCCGCCCCGCCTTCCTCGACATCGCCCAGGCCCTGCCGCGCCTGGGCCGCCCGCCCGTGCTGGCGCTGACGGCCACCGCCGCCGGCGCCGTGGCGCAGGACATCCGCCGCCAGCTGGGCATTCCGGCCGCCGGCGTGCTCGACACCGGCACCTACCGCCCCAACCTGCGCTTCCACGCCGCGCAGCTGACCACCGAGGCGGAGAAGAACGACTGCCTGCTGCGCACCGTGCGCGAGGCCAGCGGCTCGGGCATCGTCTATGCCGCCACCGTGAAGGCGGCCGAGGCCGTGCATGCGCTGCTGCTCTCCAAGGGCGAGTCGGCGGGCCTCTACCACGGCCGCATGCCGTCGGCAGAGCGCAGCGCGGCGCAGGACGGCTTCATGCGCGGCGACACGCGCGTCATCGTGGCCACCAACGCCTTCGGCCTGGGCATCGACAAGCAGGACGTGCGCTTCGTCGTGCACTACCAGATGCCGGGCGGGCTCGACGCCTACTACCAGGAAGCCGGCCGCGCCGGCCGCGACGGCCAGCCCGCCGACTGCACCCTGCTCTACCTGCGCAAGGACAAGGCCGTGCAGCAGTTCTTCCTGGCCGGGCGCTACCCCACGCTGGAAGACCTCTCCGCCCTCTACGAAGCCCTGCAGGACCCGCCGCCCGGCAACAGCACCGCGTGGGACATGGAAACCCTGCAGCGCGTGCTGGACCGCCCGGGCCCCAAGCTGCAGGTGGCGCTGAGCCTGCTGCGCCGCCGGCGCATCGCCGTGCAGAACGTCGAGGGCCATATCGCCCTGCGCAGCCAAGACCTGAGCGCGGAAGCCCTCGCCGAGCTGGTGGACGACTACGTGCAAAAGCGCGAGCACGACCAGGAAGCGCTGGAGCGCATGGTGATCTACGCGCAGACCGGCCGCTGCCGCTGGCAGCTGTTGCTTTCCTACATGAGCCAGAACGACGAGGCCGAGCCCTGCGGCGTCTGCGACAACTGCCGGCGCATGGCCCAGGCCCAGGCAGAAGCCCGGGCAGCCCTGTCGCCCCATCCGGTCGCCCCTGCGGCCGCACCCGCCCCCACATCCGCCGCGCGGCGTGCTGCGGCCGGCAGTGCGGCGCGCCCGGCCCGCAAGGCGGCGGCTGAAGCGCAAGCCAAGGGCACGGCGACGCACACGCTGCGCCCCATTGCGGCCGGCACCCGCGCCCCCAGCGCGGCCACCGCCGCCACCCAGCCCCGGCAAGCCGCAGCGGCAGCGGCAGTGGCAGTCGCGGCCACGCCCGCCTTCGAGCTGGGTGCGCTGGTGCGCGTGAAGCGCTATGGCGAAGGCACAGTCACCGCCTTCGACCCGCAATCGGTCACCGTGTCGTTCGCGGACGGCAGCCGGCGCTGCTTCCACCCCGACTTCGTGCGCCGCGCCCGCAAGCGCCGTGCGGTGGCGGCCAACGATCCGGCCGTGGTGGATGGCACTGCGGCCATCGCAGCAGCCGAGGTGCCGGAGCTGCGCAGCGCCTAGATCAAGGTCAAGGCGCCAGCGGCGGCCCGCCCTCCACCGCCGCGGGATGCAGCAGCGCGCGCAGGCGAGCCAGATCCTCGGGCGTATCCAGATCGAAGACATGCCCCGGGTCGCTGCACGGCAGGCGCAGGACCTGCGCGGCATGGCCGGCCATCCAGTGGCGCACGCCCTCCTCTGCCGGCTGGAGCCGGATCTCTTCCACCGCCTGCCACGACAGCAGCACCGGATGGCCCTGAACGCCCTCCACGGCCGGCACCAGCGCCCGCACGCCGGCAGGCCGTGCCGCCCAGGCCTGCAGCAGTGCGCGCAACGGCGCCGCAGTGAGCAGCGGCAGGTCGGCCAGCACGAGCATCAGATCCCGGCCCGGATGGCGGGCGGCATGGGCCTGGAGCGCGAGGCGCTGCGAATCCACCAGCGTGGGGCCGTGCACGGCGTGCAGCAGCGGCTGCGCCCCGGCGGCTACGGCCAGGGGCTGCAGCACGTCGGCATACGGGCCCAGCACCACGCCGATCTCGGCCACGCCGGCCTGCCGGAAGGCCTGCGCCAGCCGTTCCAGCAGGTTTTGCCCGCCGATGCGCAGCGCAGGCTTGGGCCAGCCGCCCATGCGCCGCCCCAGCCCGGCGGCGAGGACGATGGCGCAGGGTGGCAGTGGGCTCAAAGGACGTCGTTCAGGCTCGTGCAGCGGCATGCCCGCATTGTCGTCACGCGGCATGCAGCGGCTTGGCGGCGGCCACCCGCGCCTGCATGGCGATCGGCACGCCGTTCTTGGCCGCCACCACCTCCGCCATGATGGACAGGGCGATTTCCGCCGGCGTCCGGCTGCCGATGTAGAGCCCGGCCGGGCAGTGCAGCGCCTGCAGGTCGGCGCTGGAGAGGCCGAAATGCGTCTGCAGCCGTTCGGCGCGCAGCGCGGCATTGCGGCGCGAGCCGATGGCGCCGACGTAGAAGGCGCGCGACTGCAGCGCGTCGATCAGGGCCAGGTCGTCGAGCTTGGGGTCGTGCGTGAGCGCCACCACGGCGGTGCGGGCATCGGGCCGCAGGCGCAGGATGAGGTCGTCGGGCATCTCGTGGCTCAGCGTGGCGCCGGGCACACACCAGGTGGCGCGGTGCTCGGCACGCGGGTCGCAGACGATGACCTCGAAGCCCAGGCCCAGCGCCATCTGGCAGAGGAAGGCCGACAGGTCGCCCGCGCCGATCACGATGAGCCGTGCGCGCGGCCCGAAGGTGCTGCGCAGCGTGCCGGCCTGGGTATCGAGCCGCGGCGGCCCCTCCGGCCCCGCAGGCTCCAGCGCCACGCTGCCGGTGCGCAGATCCAGCAGGCGCGCGGTGTGCTCGCGGCGCTGGCAGGCGCCGAGCAGCTCGGCCAGCTGGCTGCGGGCCGCCAGCGGCTCCACCACCAGCTCCATCGTGCCCCCGCAGGGCAGCCCGAAGCGATGCGCCTGGTCGGCCGAGATGCCATAGCGCAGCACCGTGGGCAGCCCCGTGGCGCAGAGCGACGCCACGCCGCCCTGGCGGATGTGGTCGATCAGGTCGTCCTCGATGCAGCCACCCGAGACCGAGCCCACGGTCTCGCCGCGGTCGTTGATGGCCATGAGCGATCCGGGCGGCCGGGGCGCCGATCCCCAAGTGCGCACCACCGTGACGAGCGCGGCGGGCGTGCCCGCCGCCACCCAGGCGCTGGCGGTGCGCAGCACGCGGCTGTCCAGGTCGTCCATGGGGGCCGCGCCCGCGCCGTGGCCGGCGGGGCTCTGCAGATGCGTGGCGGCTTCCATGCCGGGCCTCATGCCACGGGCGGCAGGCTGCCGATCAGCTTGTCCAGCGTGACCGGATAGTCCCGCACGCGCACGCCGGTCGCGTTGTGGACGGCGTTGGCGATGGCAGCGCTCACGCCGCAGATGCCGAGCTCGCCCACGCCCTTGGCCTTCATGGGCGATGCGCGCGGGTCGGGCTCGTCCAGGAAGACGACGTCCTGGTGCGGAATGTCGGCATGCACCGGCACCTCGTAGCCGGCGAGGTCGTGGTTCACGAAGAAGCCCAGGCGCGTGTCCACGGCCAGCTCCTCCATCAGCGCCCCGCCCACGCCCATGGTCATGGCGCCGATCACCTGGCTGCGCGCCGACTTGGGGTTGAGGATGCGGCCCGCCGCGCACACGGCCAGCATGCGGCGCACGCGCACCTCGCCCGTGAAGGCATCCACGCCCACTTCGACGAAGTGCGCGCCGAAGGTGGACTGCTGCGTCTGCTGCTCCAGCACGCCGAATTCGATGCCGTCCTCGGCCGCCAGCTCGGCGTCGCGGGCGGCATCGGCCAGGGGCCGGCTGCGGCCATCGGCCACGACCTGGCCGTCGGCGAAGCGAGCGGCGGCCGGGTCCAGGCCCAGCTTGCCGGCCACGGCCTCGCGCAGCTTCACGCAGGCAGCATAGACGCCGGAGGTGGCGCTGGCCGCGCCCCACTGGCCGCCCGAGCCGGACGAGACGGGAAAGTCCGAATCGCCCAGCCGCACCGCCACGCGCGCGAGCGGCACGCCCATCATCTCGGCGGCGGTCTGGGCGATGATGGTGTAGCTGCCGGTGCCGATGTCCGTCATGTCGGTCTCCACCGTGATGCGGCCCTGCCCGTCCAGCCGCACGCGCGCGGCGGACTTCATCACCGGCGCGCCACGATAGGCCGACGCCACGCCCATGCCCACCCACCAGCGGCCGTCGCGGCGCTGCGCCGGGCGCGCGCTGCGCTCGTTCCAGCCGAAGCGCTCGGCGCCCAGGCGCAGGCACTCCACCAGCTGGCGTTGCGAGAACGGCTTCACGGGGCGCTCGCCGGTGGCGCCCTTGGGGCGCTTCTCGCCCGTGGTGTCGGGCACGACCTGCGTGTCGTTGCGGATGCGCAGCTCCACCGGGTCCATGCCGAGCTTCTCGGCGAGTTCATCCATGGCGATCTCCAGCGCCATGTGGCCGGTGGCTTCGCCGGGCGCGCGCATGGAGTTGGCTTCGGGCAGGTGCAGCTCGGCCAGGCGCGTGGCGGTCATGCGGTTCGCGCCCGCATAGAGCCGGCGGGTCTGATCGACCGCGCTGTCGGCCTTGCCGCCGGGCAGATCGCCCGACCAGCATTCGTGCCCGATGGCCTGGATCGTCCCGTGCGCGTCCGCGCCGATGCGCACGCGCTGGATGGTGGCCGGCCGGTGCGTGGTGTTGTTGATCATCAGCGGGCGCTGCAGCGCCACCTTCACCGGCCGCTTGGCCGCGCGTGCGCCCAGCGCGGCCAGCAGCGCGTCGGCGCGCAGGAAGAGCTTGCCGCCGAAGCCGCCGCCGATGAAGGGCGATACCAGCCGCACCTTGTCCTTGGGGATGCCCAGCGTGGCGGCCAGCTCGCGCCGGCCCCAGGCGATCATCTGGTTGGAGGTCCACACCGTGAGCGCATCGCCCTGCCAGGCGGCGACGGTGGCGTGCGGCTCCATCATGGCGTGCGACTGATCGGGCGTGGTGTAGCTGGCGTCCACCTGCACGGGGGCCGCGGCGAAGGCGCCGCCGAAGGCGCCCACGGACGTGTCGGGCGCATCGCCGTTGATGTCTTCGGGCTGGGTGGCACCGTCCTTGGCGGCGGCCAGGTCGTAGCGGCCGGGAGCGCGCTCGTAGTCCACGCGCACCTGCTGCGCGGCGGCGCGGGCCTGCTCGAAGGTCTCGGCCACCACCAGCGCCACGGCCTGGTGGTAGTGATCGACCTGCGGGCCGGCGAGCAGCGGCGCGGTGTTCATCTTGCCCTGGCCCAGCTGGCCGGCCGACTGCGCGGTGACGATGGCCAGCACGCCGGGCGCGCGGCGGGCCTCGGCCAGGTCGATGCTGCGGATGCGGCCGCGCGCGATGGCCGCGCCCACGACGAAGCCGTAGGCCGCGTGGGGCGCCACGTCGTGCCGTTCATAGGCGTAGGGCGCGGTGCCGGTGGTCTTGAGCAGGCCGTCGATGCGGTTCACCGGCTGGCCGACGACCTTGAGCTGGTCGATGGGGTTGGCGGTAGCGGGGGTGTCGAACTTCATGGCGGTCAGCTCCGGGCCTGGGAAAGGGCTGCGGCCAGCGTGCGCTCGGCCAGGGGCAGCTTGAAAGCGTTTTCGGGGGTGGGGCGGGCGCCGTCCAGCAGCCGGTCGGCCACGGCGTGGGCGCCCTGGCGCATGCCGGCCTCGGCGGCTTCGACCCGCCAGGGCTTGTGCGCCACGCCGCCCAGCGCCACGCGGCCGGAGCCGTCGCGCTGCACGATGGCCGCGACCGACACCAGAGCGAAGGCATAGGAGGCGCGGTCGCGCACCTTGCGATAGACATGGGTGCCGCCCACCGGCGCGGGCAGGCTCACCGAGGTGATGAGCTCGCCGGGCTGCAGCACGGTCTCGATGTGCGGGGTGCTGCCGGGCAGCCGGTGGAAGTCCGCGATGGGGATGACGCGGGCGACGCCATCGGGGCGCACCGTTTCCACCGTGGCATCGAGCACGCGCAGGGCCACGGCCATGTCGCTCGGATGGGTGGCGATGCAGGCGTCGCTGCTGCCGATCACCGCATGCTGGCGGCTGAAGCCGCCGATGGCGGAGCAGCCGCTGCCGGGCTGGCGCTTGTTGCAGGGCATGTGGGTGTCGTAGAAGTACGGGCAGCGCGTGCGCTGCAGCAGGTTGCCGCCGGTGGTCGCCATGTTGCGCAGCTGGCCCGAGGCGCCCGCCACCAGCGCCCGCGTGAGCACGCCGTAGTCGCGCCGCACGCGCGGATGGGCGGCCAGGTCGCTGTTGCGCACCAGCGCGCCGATGCGCAGGCCGCCCTGCGGCGTGGGATCGATGCTGTCGAGGCCGATGCCGTTCACATCCACCAGATGGATGGGCGTCTCGATCTGCAGCTTCATCAGGTCCAGCAGGTTGGTGCCACCGGCGATGAACTTGGCGCCGGGCCGGGCGGCCACCGCCGCGGCGGCCTGTGCGGGCGAGGCCACGCGTTCGTAGCTGAAGGGTTTCATTTCTCAAGCCTCCGCGACTTCGGTGATGGCATCCACGATGTTGGAATAGGCGCCGCAGCGGCAGAGGTTGCCGCTCATGCGTTCGCGCAGTTCCTCGGCCGACAGCAGCGGCTGGGCGACGATGTCCGCGCTGGCATGGCTGGGCGCGCCGCGGCGCAGCTCGTCGAGGGCGCCCACGGCCGAGCAGATCTGCCCGGGCGTGCAGTAGCCGCACTGGTAGCCGTCGTGCCGCACGAAAGCGGCCTGCAGCGGGTGCGGCGCGGCCGGCGTGCCCAGGCCTTCGATGGTCGTCACGTTCGCCCCCTGGTGCATCACCGCCAGGCTCAGGCACGACACCACGCGCCGGCCCTCCACCAGCACCGTGCAGGCGCCGCACTGGCCGTGGTCGCAGCCCTTCTTGGTGCCCGTCAGGCGCAGATGCTCGCGCAGGGCATCCAGCAAGGTGGTGCGGGTATCGACGGTGAGATGCTTCGCCGCGCCGTTGACGGTCAGGCTGACGGGCACCTGCACCGGCACCTGTGCGGGCGATGCATCGCGCCCCGCGGCAGCCTGCTGCGTGGCCGCCGAGGCCGGCACGGCCGAAGCGGCGGCCGATGAAGCGCTGGCGATCAGCAGATCGCGCCGCGAGAGGGGAAAGGGGGCGTTGTGGTCCATGGGGCTTCCGGTGGTGTCTTGTCGCGGTTCGTGGGGAAAGAAGCGCAGCGCATGCCGGGCTGCTCTGCGTGGCAGAGGCGCAGCCTCACGCGGGCCGCCCGGTGGGCCTGTAGGCGAGTGGCTGAACCTGCCGTGGGCAGGCGGGGCCGAGACCTTGGCCGGCATCAATAGATACCCTGGTTAACTAAAACCCTGTTGCACGTAGCATTCGCGAGGCCACGGCCCGCCCGCAACGCGGGCGAAAAAAAACCAGGAGACAAGCCATGAACGCGCCCATCCGCCCGCCAGGAACCGGCCCGCAGCAGGCCGCCACAGCGCTGCAGGAGCTGAGCCGGGCGCTGCTGGCGCTGACCGGGCTGGCGCATGGCAACCGCCCGCATGCGCTGCTGGCCGATGCCATGCAGGTGCTGCGCGGCCTGGTCCCGTTCGATGCGGCCTGGTGGGGCGAGGTCTCGCAGGGCGGCGCCGGCGATGCGCCGCGCACCTGGCTGCACGGCAGCATCGGCCTGAGCCGTGGCTTCGCCGACGAGTGGAACCAGCTGGCGGTGGCGGACGACTTCGCGCGGCATTCCATGCAGCGGCTCGGCACCGTGATCCGCGAGCACGAGGCGCCGGTGACCCACGCCGACGCGCAGACGCTGATCGCCTTCAGCGAGCGCCACGGGCTGCGCCGCTGCATGGCCACCACCGTGGAGCTGCCGCGCAGCGGCCTGCTGTTCTTCATCTCGCTCTACCGGCCCGAGACGCAGCCGCCGTTCTCCGACGCGCAGGCCCTGCTGCTGGGCGAATTCACGCGCCACCTGCTGTGCCACTGGAGCCATGCGCTGCAGCGCTGGGCGCCCGGATCGGCCCAGCACCTCTGGGACAGCTACGCGCTGGCGGAGCCGGGCGGCGCCCTGCTCTTCGCCGGGCTGCGCATGGGGCAGGCGCTGGCCGAGGCCTACCCGGACTGGCCCGGCGACGCCCTGCCCGATGACCTGCGCCAGAGCGCCGCGCGCCTGCCCTGCACCGTCGCCCCGGCCGCGGGGCGGCACCGCTTCCGGCTGGAAGCCTGCGGGCCGCTGGTGGCCGTGAGCCTGCCTTCGCGCGGCGCGGGCTCGCCGCTGGCGCCGCGCGAGATGAGCGCCGCCACGCTCTACGCGCACGGCCAGTCGTACAAGGACATCGCGGCCACGCTGGGCCTGAGCCCGGCCACCGTGCGCACCTATCTGCGCAGCGCCTACGCCGCCCTGGGCGTGCGCAACAAGACGGAACTGGTGGCGGCCCTGCGCCGGGGCTGAGCCCTAGTTTCAGCGCCTCGCAGGAGGGGCCAGGCGCTGCAGCGGGCTTTACTTTGAAGACACCGCTTTGTCACCGCTGCGCCATGGAGCGTACTTAGAACGTGTTCACGATCTCCCAGGGGTCGCGCAGCTACGTCGGCGGGATGGGATGCAAGGCGCGGTGCGCAGTGGATAGCACGGCTATCCACAAGCGCCGCAACGCCGCAGACCGCCCGCCGACGTAGCTGCCCTTCGGGTTGGAGCGAAATCGGGCGATTGAACGCCCCGGCTGCTTGCATGGACACCAGCCCATGCGGCGCATCCGAGGCATCCACTCATCCCGATTGCGTTCCAACGCGATCCCCTGCGAGATCGTAAACACGTTCTTAGGCTGCAGGCCCCATCCCAGGAGATCCCCGATGCCCCGCCCCCGTTGCCCGCGCCCTTCCCACGCCGCGTGCGCGCTCGTCGCCGTCGCCGCTGCAGCGCTGCTGCCGCTTGCCGGCTGCGGCGCCAGTGACAGCACCGCCCGTCCGAACAGCGCCATCACCGCCTCGGCCTGCCAGAACAAGGCGCTGGTCGGCACCCGCATGAGCTGCCCGCCGAGCGCCTCCGCGCCGGCCTCGCACTGAGAGACGTCCATGAGCACATTCGACCGCCGCCACTTCCTGAAGGCCTCCGCCGGCACGCTGGGCACCGTCGCCGCGTCGGCGCTGCTGCCGGAATCCATCCGCCGGGCGATGGCCATCGAGCCCGCCACCGTCACCGGCACGATCCAGGACGTTCAGCACATCGTCATCTTCATGCAGGAGAACCGCTCGTTCGACCACTACCTGGGCCACCTGTCCGGCGTGCGCGGCTACAACGACCGCTTCCCGGTGACGCTGCCCAACGGCCTGCCGGTGTGGTTCCAGCCGCGCAAGGAAGACCCGGCCAAGACCATCGCACCGTTCCGCTACGACACCACCAACCCGGCGTTCAACGCGCAGTGCATCGGCGGCCTGCCGCACACCTGGGCCACCACGCACGGCGCCATCAACGGGGGCCGCGCCGACATGTGGGCCGCGCAGAAGACCAACATGACGATGGGCTACCACGTGCGCGAGGACATTCCCTTCCACTACGCGCTGGCCGACGCGTTCACGGTGTGCGACCACTACTTCTGCTCGATCCCGGGCAACACGCACCCGAACCGCATGTACCTGATGACCGGCATGGTCGATCCCACCGGCTCCAGCGGCGGCCCGCTGCTGGACAACACCGACTACATCGACAACCCGTTCGACGCGATCCAGCGCCAGCCCTTCACCTGGACCACCTATCCCGAGCGTCTGCAGGCTGCGGGCGTGTCGTGGCAGATCTACCAGCAGGGCACCGGCTTCGACAACCACACCGGCAACTACGGCACCAACATGCTGGCCGCGTTCGCCAGCTTCGTGAACGCGCCGGCCGGCTCCGCGCTGCAGGCCCGCGGCATGAGCGTGCGCACCATCGACCAGCTCAAGGCCGACGTGCTCGCCAACAATCTCCCGCAGGTGTCGTGGCTGCTGCCGCCGGCCGCGTATTCCGAGCACCCGAAGTTCACGCCGCTGTACGGCGCCGAATACATCGCCAGCATCCTGGACGCGCTGACCGCCAACCCCGAGGTCTGGAGCAGGACCGCGTTCTTCATCACCTACGACGAGAACGACGGCTTCTTCGACCACATGGTGCCGCCGCAGCCGCCCACCGTGCCCGGCTCCGGCCTCAGCACGGTGGCCATCGACGGCGAGCGCCACGATGTCGTCAACCCGTACCAGGCCGCTAGCTACACCGCCGACAACCTGCCCTACGGCATGGGCCCGCGCGTGCCGATGACCGTCATCTCGCCCTGGAGCCGCGGCGGCTTCGTGTGCTCGCAGGTGTTCGACCACACCTCGCTGATCCGCTTCATCGAAACGCGCTTCGGCGTCTACGAGACCAACATCAGCCCGTGGCGCCGTGCCGTTTCCGGCGACCTCACCTCGGCCTTCGACTTCAGCCGCCGCGACGTCACCTGGCCCACGCTGCCCAGCACGGCCGGCTACGTCAGCCAGTCCGACCTGCAGTGCGCGCGGCCGGTCAGCATCGCCGCCCCGGCCAGCGGCGCGGCGCAGAGCGTGCTGGCGCAGGAAGCCGGCGCGCGCCCGGCACGCGCGCTGCCGTACGAGCTGCATGTCTCGGGCGCGGTGTCGGGCCCGTCCTACCAGCTGTCGTTCGACAACACCGGCAAGCAGGGCGCGTGCTTCTACGTCTATTGCAGCGACGCCGGCATCGCCCCGCGCCGCTACACCGTCGAGGCCGGCAAGAGCCTGGCCGACAGCTGGGCGCTGCCGGGCACCGGCGCGCTCACGCTCACCGTGATGGGCCCCAACGGCTTCTTCCGCCGCTTCGCCGTGTCCGCAGGGCCGGCCGTGCCCGAGCCGACCTTCTGCTACGACGTCGCCAACGGCAACGTCTATCTGACCCTGCCCAACTCCGGCACGGCCGCAGCCACCTTCACGGTTACCGACATGGCCTACGGCGCGGCGCCGCACACCGTGACGGTGGCGGCCGGCACGAGCGTGGAAGATGCCTGGGACCTGAGCTGCAACGCCGGCTGGTACGACCTGCAGGTGACGCTGGCCGGCAACGCCGGCTACCTGCGCCGCGCATCGGGCCACGTGGAGACCGGCGCGGCCAGCAGCACCGACCCGGCCGCGAAGGCGCCGGTCACCACGGCGGTCTAGCAGAGCGGCGCAGGGGCGGGCACTGGGGCAGCGCCCTCCCCTGCGCTCGCGCCGCCGGGCTGCGGCGGTGCCGCGCCCGGCACGACCAGCGCCTGGTCGTTGACTTCACCCCCCTCCTGGCCGCTGCCTGCGCAGCGACCTGGGGCTTTCCCGCCCCCTCTGCATTTGCAGGGGATGCAGGCGGAGGGTCTCTGCCTATCGTGGCGACCGGAGCCGGGCAACGGCTTCGCAACATCGTCCATCGACAAGTACAAGGAGACTCCGCACATGTTCAAACCCACTTCGGCGGCAACGGCGGCCGCCGGCACGCTCGCGGCCCTGCTGCTGTCGGCCTGCGGCGGCGGCAACGGGGGCGACCCCGTGGCCGTGCAGCCGCTGGCCCAGGCCTGCCCCGCGTACAAGCCCACCGGCCTGCCCCACGGCGCCGTCGTGACCGGCACCGAGATCCGCCCGGCGCAGGGCGCACTGCCCGATGTCTGCATCGTGCGCGGCAAGATCGTGTCCTCGCCCCAGTCCACCATCAACTGGGCGGTGGAGCTGCCCGCGCAAGGCGTGTGGAACGGCAAGACGCTCACCGTGGGCGGCGGCGCGCTGGACGGCTTCATCCCCACCGACGATCCGTTCTACCAGAGCCTGGTGGGCCCCTCGGCCGGCCCCTATGTGCGCATGAGCTCGGACTCGGGCCACCAGAGCCGGGGCTTCGAATGGGCCAGGGACGACGTGGCGCTGCGCAACCATGCCTACGACGCCAACCACTTCGTGCTGGGCGTGGGCACCGCCATCGCCACCAGCTTCTACGGCAAGGCGCCCACCAAGCGCTACCACCTGGGCCATTCCAACGGCGGCCGCTCGGGGCTGATCTCCACGCAGAAGTACCCGCAGGACTACGACGGCGTGGTCGCCATGGAGCCGGCCATCGCGCAGCAGGCCCACCAGGTGAACCTGGGCCCCAACGTGATCCGCCACATCTTCCAGGACCGCGCCAACTGGCTCAGCCCCGCCAAGATCGCGCTCTACGCCAAGGCCGAAGCCGCCGCCTGCGACGCGCTGGATGGCTTGAAGGACGGCATCATCGGCAACGTCGAGGCCTGCAACTACGTGCCCACCGACCTGCTGTGCCAGGGCGCCGACAGCGACAGCTGCCTGACCGCCGGGCAGATCGAATCCATCCGCCTGATCTACGCCTCGCAGAACACGCAGGTGCCGCAGTCGCGCGGCGCCACGGGCTATCCGCGCTACGGCCGCGGCGGCAGCGCGACCAGCGACTGGGGCGCCTACATGTTCGGCACCAGCTTCGAGGCCCGCGATTCCTTCAACCACATGGCGGTGAGCGAGGCCGCCAAGGTGGTCGAAGGCCGCACCGACGTGGACGTGCTGCGCCACGACCCGCTGCAGTTCAAGGCCCAGTACCTGCGGCTGGCCGAGATGATCGACGGCACCGACCCCGACATCTCCGCCTTCGCCGACAAGGGCGGCAAGCTGCTGATCTGGTATGGCCTCTCGGACACCTGCGTCTCGCTCTACCGCACGGCCCAGTACTTCGACAGCGTGAAGCAGACCCTGGGCGCGAGCAAGGTGCAGGGCTTCGCCCGCATGCTGACCTCGCCTTCGGTGGGCCACAACCTCGACGGCCCCGGCCCGCGCCCGGTGGACCTGCTGGCCGCGCTCGACACCTGGGTGACGAGCGGACAGGCGCCCGACCGGCTGGTGGCCACCACCGTGCCCGCCACCGGCAGCACCGCGCCCGCCCAGCAGCGGCCGGTGTGCGAATACCCGAAGTTCCCGCGCTACAACGGCTCGGGCGACCCGACCAAGGCCGAGAGCTTCACCTGCTCCGCAGCCTGATGCGGCCCTGAAAGCGCTCCAGGCCCCCCGTGGAGCGGCAAGGAACGCAAAAGCCCCCGGGCAGCGCAGACGGCGGCCCGGGGGCTTTTTCGCTCGTTTCCGGCTCAGCGGCGGCGGTAGGCCGCAGCGGCTGCCGGCGTGCCGGCCGCACGCTTGGCCTGGAACTTCTTCCAGAGGAAGCCGGCGACGGCCATGAGGATCATCTTGCGCATGGAGGTTTCCTTTTCAGAGAGAGCCTCGATGTTCGCGGCGGGAGCTGCGCGGGCCTGTAGGAAGCCCCGGCGGCGCCCTGTCGGCCCGCAGGCGCGGGCGCCGTCAGCCTGGGAACCTGTCTCAGCGGCCCAGCGCGGCCGCCACCCAGTCGCACAGCGCGCTGCGCGGGTCCTCGAAGCCGTGGATGGCGCTGAAGTGGTGGGCCTCGGGCTGCTCCAGCAGCTCGGCCCGGTTGCCCGCGGCCAGCCAGGCCTCGCGCCAGGCCAGGGACTGGCGGGCGAACTCGGGCTGTTCCAGGCCGCCCCAGGTCAGCAGCACCGGCGTGGGCGAGGGCCGCACGTGCAGCACCGGCGAGCAGCGCTGCACCGTGTCTTCGGTCAGCTGGATCTTGGGCTGCAGGAAGCTGTAGCGCAGCGGCGCCAGGTCGTAGAGGCCGCTGGCCATCACCGCCCCTTTGAACGGGTCCTGCGGCAGGCCATAGTCGCGCGCCCACTCCGTCTGCAGGCACATGGCCGCCAGATGGCCGCCGGCGGAGCTGCCGCCCACGGCCACGCGCTGCGGGTCGCCGCCGTGCTCGGCGATGTGGCGCAGCACCCAGGCGCAGGCGGCGCGCATCTGGCGCACGATCTCATCGACGGTGACGGCCGGGCACAGCGCGTAGTCGGGCACCACCACGGTGATGCCGCGCTGCGCGAGGCCCAGCGCCACGCAGCTGAAATCGGCAGCCGAGAGCGCGCGCCAGTAGCCGCCGTGGATGAAGACGAAGACGGGCGCACCGGCGGCATCCGGCGGATCGGCCGGGAAGATGTCCAGCGTCTCGGCGCGGGTCGGGCCGTAGGGCACGCCCAGCCGGCAGGGCAGCACGGCGCGCGCATGGGCGCTGCGATCCTGGTAGTGGCGCATCTCGGCGGCGCGGTCGGCCACGGGAATGGCCGTGTCGTACTGCGCGTCGATCTGCTCCTGCGTGGCGAAGTCGCGGTAGAGCACGGTCGCGGCCTTCAGTCGGGGATGACGGCGGTGACCTCGATCTCGACCTGGGCCCGGTCCTCGATCAGGCCGGCGACCTCCACCGCCGTCATCGCGGCGTTGAAGCTGCCGATGATCTCGCGGAAGGCCTTGCCTATCTCGGGATAGGCGGCCACGTAGGCCTTGCGGTCGGTCACGTACCAGGTCATGCGCACGATATGTTCCGGCTTGGCGCCACCTTCGGCCAGCACCGCCACCACGTTCTGCAGCGCCTGGCGCACCTGGCCGGCCAGGTCGTCGGTATGGAAGACGCCTTCGGCATCCCAGCCGATCATGCCGGCCACGAACACCATGCGGCCGCGTGCCGTGACGCCGTTGGCGTAGCCGCGCGGACGGGGCCAGCCGGGGGGAAGAAGAGTCTGCATGCTTGTCTCCGGAAAAAGGGAATTCGGCGGGGCCCGGGGGCCCCGTTGCGTCAGCGCGGCAGCCGCGCCAGGGCTTCGCGCACGTCGTCGGGCAGCGCCCGGGCCTTGTGGGTCTTGAGGTCGGTGGCCACCAGCACCTGGCGCGAGCGCATGCGCTCTTCCTCGCCGGCGCGGCAGTGCATCGCCAGGGTGATGGAGCTGTTGCCCACGCGCTCCACGGCCAGGCCCAGGGTCACGTCGTCGCCCATGCGGCTGACGGCGCGGAATTCGCACTCCAGCCGCACGATGGGCATGCCGATGCGCCGGGGCCCGAGCAGGCCCGAATACGACACGCGCAGGCAGTCGTTGAACCAGTCCTCGACCAGCCCGTTGAGCATGACGAGGTATTGCGGGAAGAACACGATGCCGGCCGGGTCGCAGTGCGCGAAGCGGATGCGAAGCGGGCGCTCGAAGACGAGCGGCGAATCCGGTGCGGCAGCGCCGGCAGCGGAGGACGACACAGGAGAAAGAGCGGTCAGGGAATTCATACGCCAATGTACTGCTGCCACAGGCCCGGATCGGCCGCCAGCGCGGCCGAATCGCCCTGCCAGACCACGCGCCCGCGCTGCACGATGGTGTGTCGGTCGGCCAGCCCGATCAGGCGCTGCACGTACTTGTCGATCACCAGGATGCTCTGGCCCTGCGCGCGCAGCTGGGCCAGGCAGCGCCAGATCTCCTCGCGCACCAGCGGCGCCAGGCCCTCGGTGGCCTCGTCAAGCACCAGCAGGTAGGGGTTGGTCATCAGCGCCCGGCCGATGGCCAGCATCTGCTGCTCGCCGCCCGAGAGCTGGTTGCCCATGTTGCGGGAGCGCTCGGCCAGCCGTGGGAAGAGCGCATAGACGCGATCGAGCGTCCACGGCTCGGGCGACTGGTTGCGGTTGGCGCCGAAGGCGCGCAGGTTCTCGGCCACCGAGAGGTTGGGGAAGATCTGCCGCCCCTCGGGCACCACCGCCAGCCCCATGCGGGCGATGCGGTCGGGCTCCAGCCGCTCGATGCGCTCGCCGCGGAAGCGCACCGTGCCGCCGCGCGCGCGCACCAGGCCCAGCAGCGATCGCACGGTGGTCGTCTTGCCCATGCCGTTGCGCCCCAGCAGCGTGGCGACGTCGCCCGCGTCGATGCGCAGGCCCACGCCGAACAGCACCTGGCTGCTGCCGTAGGCGGCCTGCAGGTCGTCCACTTCGAGCAGCGCGGAACGGCTGGTGGGCGCAGCGGGGGTCTGCGAAGTCGTCGTCATGCCTCGTCCTCCACGGGCAACTCGTCGCCCAGATAGGCGCGCCGCACGTCGGGGTGGTTGCGGATCTCGGCCGGCGTGCCGCAGGCAATCACGCGGCCGAAGACCAGCACCGAGATGCGGTCGGCCAGGCGGAACACCGCGTCCATGTCGTGCTCCACCAGCAGCAGCGTGGTGCTGCCGCGCAGCGACTGCAGCAGCGCCACCATGCGTTCGGATTCGTCCGGCCCCATGCCGGCCATGGGTTCGTCCAGCAGCAGCAGGCGCGGCGCGGTGGCGAGGGCCAGGCCCACTTCCAGCTGGCGCTGCTCGCCATGCGCCAGTGCGCCGGCCAATGCATCCTTCTGCACGCCCAGGCCCACGCGCTCGACCACGGCGGCGGCCTCGTCGTAGCGGGCGCGCTCGCTGCGCGCGGCCTGCCAGAAGCGCATGCTGCTGCCCTGGCGCGCCTGCACGGCCAGCGCCACGTTGTCGAGCACCGAGAGGCGCTTGAAGATGCTGGTGATCTGGTAGGACCGCGCCAGCCCGCGCAGCACGCGCTGCGGCATGGGCAGGCCCGTGATGTCGTCGCCGCCGAAGACGATGCGGCCGGCATCGGGCGCGAGCGCGCCCGAGATCTGGTGGATCAGCGTGGTCTTGCCCGCGCCGTTGGGGCCGATCAGCGCATGCAGCTCGCCGGGCTGCACGCGCAGCTCGGCATGGTCGGTGGCCATGAGGCCGCCGAAGCGCTTGACCAGGCCGTCGATGTGCAGCAGCGGCGCGGCGCTCATGCCCGCCCCCCGCCGCGCCGCAGCAGCCCGGCCAGCCCGCGCGGCGCGGCCAGCACCACCAGCAGCAGCAAGGCGCCCAGGATGAACTGCCAGTGGATGGTGTAGGCCGAGAGCAGCTCTTCGAGCAGCAGGAACACCACCGCGCCGATGAAGCCGCCCCAGAGATGGCCCACGCCGCCCAGGATCACCATCACCATCAAAAGGCCCGACTGGTTCCACTGCAAAAGCGACGGGCTCACGAAGCTCGACTGGTTGGCCAGCAGCGCGCCCGCCAGCCCGGCCATCGCGCCGGCCAGCGTGAACGCGGCCAGCTGGTAGCGATAGACCGGAAAGCCGATGGCGCCCATGCGCGTCTCGTTCTCGCGGATGGCCTGCAGCACATGGCCGAAGCGCGCGTTCAAGAGGCGCTGGATGCCCACGAAGCAGAGCGCGAAGAGCGCCAGCACCACGTAGTAAAAGCGCGTGTCGTCGCCCAGGTCGAAGCCGCCGCCCAGCATCGAGCGGCCGGGCAGCGTGAGGCCGTCCTCGCCGCCCCAGGCCTTGACCGAGACCATCAGGTAATAAAGCATCTGCGCGAAGGCCAGCGTGATCATGATGAAGTACACGCCCCGCGTGCGCAGGCTGATGGCGCCCACCAGCAGCGCGAACAGCGCGCTGGCCAGCACGGCGGCGGGCCAGGCGATCCAGGCCGACATGACGCCCTGCTGCATGAGGATGCCCACCGCATACGCCCCGGTGCCGACGAAGGCCGCATGGCCGAAGCTGACCATGCCGCCGAAGCCCAGGATCAGGTTGAGGCTGGTGGCGGCCAGCGCGAAGATCAGGATGCGGGTGGCGAGGCCGATGTAGAAGTCTTCGCCCAGCGCGGCGGCCAGCGGCGGCAGCGCGGCCAGCGCCAGCAGCACCGGGCCGGCCCAGCGCAGGCGCAGCGCGTGGTCCAGCAGGCCGGGCGCGGGCGGGCGGGTTGCCGCCGATGCGGCGGGTGTCGAGGCTGTGGTGGTCGTCATGCAGCGGTTTCCCAGGGGTCAGCCATGCGCCGGGAACAGGCCCCGGGGCTTCCAGAACAGCACGGCGGCCATCAGCAGGTAGATCAGCATCGAGGCCACGGCCGGGCCCGCGCCGCTGGCGGCCTCGGGCCCCAGCCAGTGGCCGAAGGCCAGCGGGATCAGCGTGCGGCCGGCGGTATCGACCACGCCCACCAGCAGCGCGCCGAAGAGCGCCCCGCGGATGGAGCCGATGCCGCCGATCACGATCACCACGAAGGCCAGGATGAGGATGCTCTCGCCCATGCCCACCTGCACCGCCAGCAGCGGCCCCAGCATGCCGCCGGCCACGGCGCACAGCGCCGCGCCCAGGCCGAACACCGCCGTAAAGAGCCGCCGCACGTTGGTGCCCATGGCCAGCGCCATCTCGCGGTTGGAGGCGCCCGCGCGCACCTGCATGCCCAGCCGCGTGCGCGTGACCAGCACGTAGAGCAGCAGCGCCACGCCCAGGCCCACGCCGATGATGAGCAGCCGGTAGGCCGGGTAGAAGAAGCCCGGCAGCAGCTCCACCGGGCCCGCGAGGCTGGCCGGCGGATTGAGCGCGATGGGCTGCGCGCCCCAGAGCATGCGCACGCCCTCGTTGGCCATCAGCAGGATGGCGAAGGTGCCCAGCACCTGCGAGAGATGGTCGCGCTGGTAGAGCCGGCGCAGCACCGTCACCTCCAGCAGCATGCCCAGCAGCGCGGTGCCGGCCACGCCTGCGGCGAGGCCGATCCAGAACGAATCCGTGGCGGCGGCCGCCGTGGCGATCAGGTAGGCGCCCACCATGTAGAGCGAGCCGTGGGCCAGGTTGATCATGTCCATGATGCCGAACACCAGCGTGAGGCCGGCGGCCAGCAGGAACAGCATCAGCCCGAACTGCAGCCCGTTGAGCGACTGCTCCAGCACCAGCACTCCGGTCATGGCGAAGCCCCGTTCACGGCATCGGCGCGAATCGCTGCGCCGGTCATGCCGCCGGCATCTTGCAGCTGCCCACGTAGGCATCCGCATGGTTCTTGAACACGGTGCCCAGCGTGCGGTTGGTCACGCGGCCCTGCGGGTCCTTGGTGACCACGCGCAGGTAGTAGTCCTGGATGGGGAAGTGGTTGGTGTTGAACCTGAAGGCCCCGCGCACCGACTCGAAGCGCGCGGCCTCCAGTGCCTTACGCACCGCCGTCTTGTCGGCCAGGTTGCCCTTCACGTCGCGCACGGCACCGTCGATCAGGCGCGCCGCGTCGTAGCCCTGCGCGGCGTAAAGCGTGGGCAGGCGGCCGTATTCCTTCTGGAAGTCGGCCACGAACTTCTTGTTGGCGGGGTTGTCCAGGTCATGCGCCCAGAGCGAGCTGTTGAACATGCCCAGCATGGGTTCGCCCACGGCCTTGATGACGTCTTCGTCGGCCGAGAAGCCCGGGCCGAAGAGCGTCATGTCCTTGGACAGGCCCGCGCCCACGAACTGCTTGATGAAGTTGATGCCCAGGCCGCCGGGCAGGAAGATATAGACCGCATCGGGCTTGGCGGCGCGCATCTTGGCGATCTCGGCGCCGTAGTCCAGCTGGTTGAGCGGGGTGTAGCTCTCCAGCACCACCTCGCCCTTGTAGAAGCGCTTGAAGCCGGCGAGCGCATCCTTGCCCGCCGGGTAGTTGGGCGCGAGCAGGGCCACGCGCTTGAAGCCCTTGTCGGTCACCGTCTTGCCCACGGCCTCGTGCAGGTTGTCGTTCTGGTAGCTGGCGCTGAAGAAATACGGATTGCACTGCTCGCCCGCGTATTGCGAGGGGCCGGCGTTGGCGCTGATGTAGAAGGTCTTGGAGGCGAAGGTGGGCGCGCCCACGGCCAGCATGACGTTGGAGAACACCACGCCGGTCATGAAATCGACCTTGTCGCGCTTGATGAGCCGGTCGGCCGTCTGGCGCGCCACGTCGGGGCTTTGCTGGTCGTCGGCCACCACCACCTCGGCCGGCAGGCCGCCGAGCTTGCCGCCGCCCTGCTTGACGGCGAGCTGGAAGCCGTCGCGGATGTCGATGCCCAGCCCCGCGCCGGGGCCGGAGAGCGTGCTGAGCAGGCCGATCTTGACCGCATCGGCGGCCTGCGCGGCGGCGCAAGACAGGGCCAGGGCGGCGAGCGCGGACAGGGCCAGGGGCTTGAGCGATGAGGCGTTCGGAGTCTTCATGGAGCGGGCTTTCTGCCGATGGGCACGTGAAGGGAAGGTGGAATGGGGTCCGGGGCGGCGGCGCGGGCCGGGGGCTCAGGCCGCCACCGGCGCCGCAGCGGGCTGCGCCAGCCGGAACCGCTGGAGTTTGCCCGTTTCCGTGCGCGGCAAGGCCTCCACGAAGTCGATCGCGCGTGGGTATTTGTACGGAGCCACGGTCTGCTTGACGAAGTCCTGCAGGGTGCGCGCCATCTCCGCCCCCGGCGCATGGCCCGCGCGCAGCACCACGAAGGCCTTGACGATCTGGCCGCGCTCCTCGTCGGCCACGCCGATCACGCCGCACTCGGCCACGGCGGGGTGCAGCAGCAGGGCGTCTTCCACCTCGGGCGCGGCGATGTTGTAGCCGGCCGAGACGATCATGTCGTCGGTGCGCGACTGGTAGTGGAAGTAGCCGTCCTCATCCATCAGATAGGCGTCGCCGGTCAGGTTCCAGCCGTTCTGCACGTACTGCGACTGGCGCGCATCGTCCAGGTAGCGGCAGCCGGTGGGGCCCTGCACGGCCAGCCGCCCCACGGAGCCGGGCGGCAGCGGCCGGCCCTCGGCATCGACCACGCGGGCGCGGTAGCCGGGCACGGGCACGCCGGTGGCGCCGGGCCGGGCATGGGCCTCGTCGGCGGAGATGAAGATGTGCAGCAGTTCGGTGGCGCCGATGCCGTCGATGAGATCGATGCCCGTGGCCTGCTTCCAGAGCGCGCGGGTGGCGGCGGGCAGCGCCTCGCCGGCCGAGACGCAGCGCCGCAGCGTGCCCGCGCGGATCGCCTCGCCCTGCGCGGCCATCACGCGGTAGGACGTGGGCGCGGTGAAGAGCACGGTGGCGCCGTAGTCGCGGATGCCGTCCAGCAGCTGCGCGGGCGAGGCCTTTTCCAGCAGCACGGTGGAGGCGCCGGACTTCATCGGGAACAGCAGCAGGCCGCCCAGCCCGAAGGTGAAGGCCATGGGCGGGCTGCCGATGAAGACGTCGTCCGCCGAGGGCCGCAGCACATGGCCGGGCCAGCAGGTGCAGATGGCCATCACGTCGCGGTGGAAATGCATGGTGGCCTTGGGCACGCCGGTGGTGCCCGAGGTGAAGGCCAGCAGGCAGGTGTCGTCGGCGGCGGTATCGACGTTGTCGAAGCGCTCGCTCTCCTCGGCCATGGCCGCCTCCAGCCCGTCGGCCGAGGCATCGTTGAAGCAGCGCACCTGGGCCAGCACCGGGCAGGCGCGGGCGGCGGCATGCAGTTCGCCCGCCAGCCGCGCATCGCAGAGCGCGTGGCTGATGCGGCCCTTGTCGATGATGGCCTGCAGTTCCTTGGCGCGCAGCAGCGGCATGGTGGCCACGGCGATGCCGCCGGCCTTCATCACCGCGAACCAGCAGGCGGCCAGCAGCGGCGTGTTGGGCGCGCGCAGCAGCACGCGGTTGCCGGGCACCAGGCCCATGCGGCGCACCAGCACGTTGGCGATGCGGTTGGCCTGGGCCTGCAGGTCGGCATAGGTCCACGAGAGGCCCGCGCCGCGCACGCAGGGCCGCCCGCCCCAGCCGCGCTCCACGGCGCGGTCGAGCAGTTCGGTGGCGCAGTTCAGGCGCTCGGGGAACTGCAGCTCGGGCAGCTCGAACAGGAATTCGGGCTGCATCGCGGCCGGCGGCAGCCGGTCGCGGGCGAAGGTGTCGATGTGTGCGCTGGCCATGCGGGAACCCCTTTTGGTGCGAAGCGTCCAGAAATCGCAATTACTTTAGAAATAAAGCAATCAACGGGCCAGCGGGATCACCCTGATGTGACGGCGCCGGCCGCGGGCGCGTTCCAGGCGCGCAGCAGGTCGCGCGCGATGATGAGCTGCTGCACCTCGGTGGCGCCTTCGTAGATGCGCAGCGAGCGGATCTCGCGGTAGAGCCGCTCCACTGGCTGCTCGCTCACCACGCCCTGCCCGCCCCACATCTGCACGGCCATGTCGATGACCTGCTGCGCGTTCTCGGTGGCGGTGAGCTTGGCCATGGCGGCCTCGCGGGTCACGTTCTGGCCCTGGTCGCGCATCCAGGCGGCGCGGTAGGTGAGCAGCGCGGCGCTGTCGATGGCGGTGGCCATCTGCGCCAGCTTGGACTGGGTGAGCTGGAAGTCGGCCAGCACGCCGCCGAACATGCGCCGCTGCGTGGCGCGGGCCAGGGCCTCGTCGAGCGCCCGGCGCGCGAAGCCCAGCGCGGCGGCGGCCACCGAGGTGCGGAACACGTCCAGCGTGCGCATGGCGATCTTGAAGCCCTCGCCCGCCGCGCCGATGCGCTGCGCGGCCGGAATGCGGCACTGCGTGAAGCGCAGGCGCGCCAGCGGGTGCGGCGCGATCACCTCGATGCGCTCGGCGATCTCGAAGCCGGGCGTGCCGGCATCGACGATGAAGGCGCTCACGCCCCGCGCGCCCGGGGCCTCGCCGGTGCGGGCGAAGACGACGTAGAAGTCCGCGATGCCGCCGTTGGAGATCCAGGTCTTCTCGCCGTCCAGCAGGTAGTCGCCGCCCTCCTCTTCCTGACGCGCCGAGCAGGCCATGGCGGCCACGTCGGAGCCGGCCTCGGGCTCGGAGAGCGCGAACGCGGCGATCGCCTCGCCCGCCGCCACGCGGCCCAGGTAGCGGGCGCGCTGCTGCGCGTCGCCGGCGAGCGAGATGGCGCCCGAGCCCAGGCCCTGCATGGCGAAGGCGAAATCCGCCAGGCCCGCATGGCGCGCCAGCGTCTCGCGGATCAGGCAGAGGGCGCGGGTGTCGATGGCATCGCCGGCATCGGCGGCCACCGCATGCCGCAGCCAGCCGGCCGCGCCCAGGCGGCGCACCAGGGCGCGGCAGGCCTCATCGACGTCGCGGCCGTGGGCATCGGCGATGTGCTCGGCCGCCCAGGCATCGAGGCTGCGGGCCAGATCGCGGTGGCGGTCCTCGAAGAAGGGCCAGTCGAGGTAGCGGGTGTCGCTCATGCGGGTCTCCTTGGCCGGCACCCCGTGGTGCGGCTGATTCATGGCGGAAAATGGCTGCAGCGCTTGATTGGCAAGCGCATGCAGCTATCAATTCAATAGCAAATGGCAGCGCGGGCTCAATTGCCCTCGAACACCGGCCGGCGCTTTTCGACGAAGGCGCGGTAGGCGCGCTCGAAGTCGCCGGTCAGCATGCACAGGGCCTGGGCCTGGGCTTCGGCCTCGATGGCCTGGTCCACCGTCATGGCCCATTCCTGGTGCAGCATGGTCTTGGTGATGCCGTTGGCGAAGGTGGGGCCGGCCACGATGTCCTGCGCCAGCTTCTGCGCCTCGGCCAGCAGCGCGTCGGGCTCGCAGAGGCGGTTGAGGAAGCCCCAGCGCTCGGCCTCTTCGCCGGGCAGCGAGCGGCCGGTGTAGAGCAGCTCCGACGCCCGCCCCTGGCCGATGATGCGCGGCAGGATGGCGCAGGCGCCCATGTCGCAGCCGGCCAGGCCCACGCGGTTGAAGAGAAAGGCCGTCTTGCTGCGCGCCGTGCCCAGGCGCAGGTCCGAGGCCATGGCCATGATGGCGCCGGCCCCGGCGCACACGCCGTCGATGGCCGCGACGATGGGCTGCGGGCAGTGCCGCATCTCGGACACCAGCGCGCCGGTCATGCGCGTGAACATCAGCAGCTCGGGCGCCTTGAGCTGCACCAGCGGGCCGATGATCTCGTGCACATCGCCGCCCGAGCAGAAGTTGCCGCCCGCGCCCTGCAGCACCACGGCGTGCACGTCGGTGGCGTGGCGCAGGCGGTGGAACAGGTCGCGCAGCTCGGCATACGAGTCGAAGGTGAGCGGGTTCTTGCGCTCGGGCCGGTTCAGCGTGATGGTGCCCACGCCGGCCTCCACCTGCCAGAGGAAATGGGTGGCGGCGTAGCCCGCCAGCGTGGTGCGGTTGCCGGCGACGAGGGCCGGGTCGATGCGGTCGGTCATGGAGCGGTTTTCCTGCGGGAAGGTGCCTTGCGGGCGGAAGGCGGGGGAGACGAAGACGGGCGGGACGCAGCGGCGCGCGGCTTGCGGGGCGCTGCGGCGGGCATGGCAGGTGCTGCGGGCGATGCGGGCGGCTCCGCCGCGAGCGCCGCCTGGTGCTGGGCCAGCTGCATGCGCAGGCGGCCCAGCTGGGCGAAGAGCTGGTCCTTGTCGCCCGCGCCCAGGTTCTCGAACATGGCGGTGAGCCAGGTCTCGTGCTCGGCGGCCATGGCGGCGAAGTCGCGCCGGCCCTTGGGCGTGAGCGCCACGCGCCAGGAGCGGCGGTCGTCCGGATCGTCCACGCGCTCGACCAGGCCCTCCTTGGCGAGCTGGTCGGTCAGGCCGGTGATGTTGCCGCCCGTCACCATGAGGTAGCGCGAGAGCGCATTCATGCGCAAGCCGCCCGGGTGGCGTTCGAGCTGCGCCAGATAGTCGAAGCGCGCCAGCGTGATGCCGAAGCGCGCCCGCAGGCGCTGGCTGATCTGCTGCTCGATCTGCCGGCTGCAGGCCAGCAGGCGCAGCCAGATCTTCAGGTCGATATGGTCGCCCGCGACGGCGCGGGCCTCGTGGCCGATGCGCTCGTCGTCGAGCACGGGCGCCGGCGCCTGGGGGGTGTGGTTGCTGCGGCTGCGCTCCATGTCACATCACCTCGCCGCCCGAGACGGAAATCGCCTGCCCCGTGACCGCCGCCGCGCCCGCGCCGCAGAGCCAGGCCACCGTGTCGGCCACCTCGTCGGGCGCCACCAGCCGGCCCTGCGGGTTGCCGCGCACGAACTCGGCCCGCGCCGCCTCGGCGCTGCGGCCGGTCTTGGCGGCCACGCGCTCCACGCTCTCGCGCACGATGTCGGTGTCGGTATAGCCCGGGCACACGGCGTTGACGGTGACGCCCTTGGCCGCCAGCTCCAGCGCCAGCGAACGGGTCAGCCCGATCACGCCGTGCTTGGCCGCCGCATAGGCCGCCACGTAGGCATAGCCGCGCAGCCCCGCCGTGCTGGCGATGTTGACGATGCGCGCCGCGCCGCCGGCCGCGCCCACGGCCAGCAGGTCGGCCAGCGCCGCCTGGGTGCAGGTGAAGGTGCCGGTCAGGTTCACGTCGAGCATGCGCTGCCAGTGGGCCGCGTCCATGCGGTGAAAGGGCGCGCTCTCCGCCTGGCCGGCGTTGTTGACCAGCACCGCCACCGGCCCGGCCGCGGCGCGCGCGGCGGCGAAGGCCTGGAACACGCTGGCCTCGGAAGTGATGTCGCAGGCCAGCGGCAGCGCCTGGGCCGATGCGGGCAGCTGCGCGGCGAGCGCCTGCAGCACGTCCAGATTGCGGCCCAGCAGCGTGAGCCGCGCGCCGTCGGCCGCCAGCCGCCGGGCGATGGCCGCGCCGATGCCGCGCCCCGCGCCGGTGATGACCGCATGGCGGCCGTGCAGCGCATTCGCTGCCATGGGGTGGGTGCCTGCAGCCATCAGCCCGCCTCCGCCTGTTGCTGGGCGCGTTGCAGCGGCGAGAGCGCCGCCTGCGCAGCGGCTGCGCGCTCGCGCTCCAGGTTGCGTTCCAGCTGCACCTTGCCGGCCTGGTACTGCACCGGCCAGCGCACGTCGAAGTAGCCGATGCGCGCGGCTTCGTTCAGCGTCCAGGCCGGGTTGGCCAGGTGCGGGCGTGCCACGGCGCAGAGGTCGGCGCGGCCGGCCGCGATGATGCTGTTGACGTGGTCCGCCTCGGTGATGGCGCCGACCGCGATGGTCGGGATGCCCGCCTCGTTGCGCACCCGGTCGGCGAAGGGCGTCTGGAACATGCGGCCATAGACCGGCTTTTCCTGCTTGCTGACCTGGCCGGAGGAGCAGTCGATCATGTCGGCGCCGGCGGCCTTGAAGGCGCGGGCGATCTCCACCGCGTCGTCGGGGGTGATGCCGCCCTCGACCCAGTCGTGCGCCGAGATGCGCACCGAGATGGGCTTCTCGCCCGGCCAGGCGGCACGCATGGCGGCGAACACCTCCAGCGGATAGCGCAGCCGGTTGGCGAGCGAGCCGCCGTATTCGTCGCTGCGGCGGTTGGTGAGCGGCGAGATGAAGCTGCTGAACAGATAGCCGTGCGCGCAGTGGAATTCGAGCCAGTCGAAGCCGGCTTCGTCGGCCCAGCGGGTGGACTGCACGAACTCGCCCTGCACCCGGTCCATGTCGGCGCGGGTCATGGCGCGGGAGGTATCGCTCACGCCTTCGAGGTATTGCTGCGGCGAGGCCGAGAGCAGCGGCCAGCGCTCGCCCTCGGGCAGCGGCTGGTCGATGCCTTCCCAGGCCAGGCGCGTGGCGCCCTTGGCGCCGGCATGGCCGAGCTGGATCGCCATGCGGGCGCCGCCGTGCGCATGCGCGTAATCGACGATGCGCTTCCAGCCATCGCGCTGCGCCTCGTTCCAGAGGCCCGGGCAGCCGGGCGTGATGCGCGCATCGGGCGAGGGGCAGGTCATCTCGGTGAACACCAGCCCCGCCCCGCCCATGGCGCGCGCGCCCAGGTGGACGAGGTGGTAGTCGCCCGGCAGGCCGTCGCCGGCGCACGAATACTGGGCCATGGGCGAGACCACGACGCGGTTCTTGAGCGTGACGCCGCGCAGCGTGAAGGGCGTGAACATGGGCGGCACGGCCCGCCGGTCGGCACGGCGCTGGGGCAGGCCGGAGCGCTGGGCGATCCAGTCTTCGTAGCGCTCCACATAGCCCGCATCGCGCAGCCGCAGGTTCTCGTGGCTGATGCGCTGGCTGCGCGTGAGCAGCGAATAGGCGAACTGCTCGGGCGGCAGGCTGGCGTAGCGCTCGACGTTCTCGAACCACTCGGTGGAATTGCGCGCCGCGTTCTGGATCTTCAGCACCTCCACGCTGCGCACGGCCTCGTAGTCGGCCAGCGCGGCGGCCAGGTCGCCGGGCCGGCGGCCGATGCAGCGCGCCAGCTCGATCGCGTCTTCCAGCGCGAGCTTGGTGCCCGAGCCGATGGAGAAATGCGCCGTGTGCGCCGCATCGCCCATCAGCACCACCGGCGCCTGGCCGTTGTGGTGCACCCAGCGCTGGCAGATCACGCGCGGAAAGCGGATCCACTGCGCCGAGCCGCGCAGATGCGCGGCGTTGGAGATGAGCGGATGGCCGCCCAGGTGGCGCGCGAAGAGCTTTTCGCAGAAGGCGATGGCGTCTTCCTTCTCCATCGTGTCCAGGCCCGCGGCGCGCCAGACGCTCTCGGGCGCCTCCACGATGAAGGTGGAGGTGTTGGCGTCGAAGCGGTAGGCGTGGGCCTGGAACCAGCCGTGCTCGGTCTTCTCGAAGGCGAAGGTGAAGGCGTCGAACAGCTGCTGCGTGCCCAGCCAGACGAAGCGGCACAGGCGCAGGTCGATGTCGGGCTGGTAGGTGGCGGCGTACTTGGTGCGGATGCGGCTGTTGAGGCCGTCGGCCGCGATCACGAGGTCGGCGTCGGCATAGTCCTCATCGCTTTGCACGTCGGTCTCGAAGACCAGCTGCACGCCCAGTTCCTCGCAGCGCGCCTGCAGGATGTTGAGCAGGCGCTTGCGCCCGATGCCGCAGAAGCCGTGGCCGCCGGAGCGCACCATCTCCCCGTGGATGTGTACCTCGATGTCGTCCCAGTGGTTGAACGCATCGAGGATCTGCCCGGCCGTGACCGGGTCGGCCGCCTGCAGGTGGCCCAGCGTCTGGTCGGAGAAGACCACGCCCCAGCCGAAGGTGTCGTAGGGCCGGTTGCGCTCGACCACGCGGATGTCGTGCGACGGGTCCTGCAGCTTCATGAGCAGCGCGAAATACAGGCCCGAGGGACCGCCGCCGATGCACACAATCTTCATGACATGCCGCCTTCGCAATTACTGGAGCGGCCAGTCTGCGGGCTATTAGTTTAGTTGTCAATCAAATCAACCCGCATTGCGGCGGTGCGCTTTTCGGTGTCCGCGACACCGGCGCAGGCCCTTCAGCCGGGCCTGCAATCCACCGCGATGCCGTAGAGCGCCAGCAGCCCCAGCACATGGCCCACGGCCACGCCGGGCTCGCCCGATTCGATGCGGCCGATGGTCTGCACATGCACGCCCAGCCGGGCGGCGGCCTGCGCCTGGCCCTCGCCGGCCGCGAGCCGTGCCTGCCGGGCCGCAGCCCCCAGGGCGCGGATGGCCGCGAGCGCTTCGTCTGCGATGGCGATGGAGATGCGTTTGCCTTGCGTCATGCCGGCATTCTGCGGGATGGGCTGGCGCACGGCCCCAGCCGCGCTACCCGCCGTCAGCCCTTGCCGCTGCGGCGGCACCGCTCGGAGCAGTACTTGACCTCTTCCCAGTTGCGCGCCCAGCTGCGCCGCCAGGTCATGGTCAGCCCGCAGGCCGCGCAGAGCTTGGCAGGCAGGCCCGCCTTGTTGCCGCGATGGGCGCCTGATGCGCGGGGTGGGTCGCTTTTGCCGCCGGGTTTCTTTGCCATGGCGCGATGCTAAGAGCGACCGGCAAGGCCCCTGGGGCGTCGCGCCATCACGGGCTCGCGGGCGCCTTCCCGGCCGGCGGCACCACGTGCGGCGATTCGGTGCCGTAGCTGTGCGCCGGGTCATAGATCTGGTCGCGCAGCAGGTAGCCCACGGCACTCGCCAGGATCAAGCCGGCGACGAGGGCCAGCAGGACGATGCGGACCGAGGGCACGCGGCGCCGTGCGTGCTCCGCCTCTTGCGCCTGGACGTGCGCGGGATGCGGTGAACCTGCGGGATCGCGGGGGGAATGTTGCGGTGTGACCATGGTCGGGCTCCTGGGTGATTCAGCCCCCAAGCTACGCGCCCGCATCGGCCCAGGCTGTCGGACAAGGGAGGAGAAGGTGCTGAGGTTCCAAGCCCTCTGGCGGCCAGGCACCACCAACGGGTGCCCCGCCCACCTGATCGCCCGCCCTGCCCGGCAGCTCGCGGGTTCGCGTTTCCCCGGCCTCAGGCCTGCGCGCGCAGCGCACGGGCGGCCGCCACCATGTTGCCGAGGGCGGGAATCACCTCGGCCCACTGGCGGGTCTTGAGGCCGCAGTCGGGGTTGACCCAGAGGCGCTCGGCCGGCACCCGCTCGGCGGCCTTCTTCATCAGCTGCACCATGCGGTCCTGCGCCGGGATGTTGGGCGAGTGGATGTCATAGACGCCAGGGCCGATCTGGTTGGGGTAGTCGAAGCTCTCGAACGCGTCGAGCAGCTCCATGTCGGAGCGTGCGGTCTCGATGGTGATGACGTCGGCATCCATGTCGGCGATGGACGCGATGATGTCGTTGAACTCCGAATAGCACATGTGGGTGTGGATCTGGGTCTCGTCGCGCACGCCGTTGGCCGCGATGCGGAACGACTCCACGGCCCAGCCCAGGTAGTCCGCCCACTGCGACCGGCGCAGCGGCAGGCCTTCGCGCAGCGCGGCCTCGTCGATCTGGATGACCTTCACCCCGGCCCGCTCCAGGTCCAGCACCTCTTCGCGGATCGCCAGCGCCAGCTGCCTGCAGGAGGCGGCGCGCGGCTGGTCGTCGCGCACGAAGGACCAGTTCAGCAGCGTGACGGGCCCGGTCAGCATGCCCTTCATCGGCTTGGTGGTGAGCGCCTGGGCGTAGGCGATCCAGTCCACCGTCATCGCCCGGGGCCGGCGCACGTCGCCGAACAGGATGGGCGGCTTCACGCAGCGCGAGCCATACGACTGCACCCAGCCGAACTGGCTGAAGGCGTAGCCTTCGAGCTGCTCGCCGAAGTATTCGACCATGTCGTTGCGCTCGGCCTCGCCGTGCACCAGCACATCCAGCCCCAGGCGCTCCTGCTCGCGCACGCTGCGCTCGATCTCCGCCCGCATCAGGGCCTGGTAGCCGGCCTCGTCCAGCCGGCCGGCCTTGTAGTCGCTGCGCGCCTGGCGGATCTCGGCGGTCTGCGGGAACGAGCCGATGGTGGTGGTCGGGTAGGCCGGCAGGTCCAGCACGGCCGCCTGCCGGGGCGCGCGCTGGGCATAGCCGCTGGCGCGCTGGCCCTGCCGGGCGGTGATGCCTTGCACGGCGGCCTGCACGGCCGGGTTGTGGACGCGGCGCGATGCGCGGCGCGCGGCCAGCGCGGCCTGGTTGGCCTGCAGCTCGGCGGCGACGGCGCCGCGCCCTTCGCGCAGCGCCCGGCCGAGCACGCGCAGCTCCTCCAGCTTCTGCAGCGCGAAGGCCAGCCAGGAGCGGACCTCCGCATCCATCTGCCGCTCGCTGGCCAGATCGACGGGCACGTGCAGCAGCGAGCACGAGGGCGCGAGCCAGAGCCGGTCGCCCAGGCGCTGCGCCAGCGGCTCCACCCAGTCGAGCACGGCCGCGAGGTCGGTCTTCCAGATGTTGCGGCCGTTGATCACGCCCAGCGACAGCACCTTGTGCGCGGGCAGCAGGTTGAGCAGCGGCAGCACGCCCGCACGGTCGTTGACGGCATCGACATGCAGGCCGGCCACGGGCAGGTTGGCCGCCAGATAGGCGTTGTCCTGCAGCTGGCCGAAGTACGTCGCCAGCAGGATCTTCACGCGGGCCGTCTTGAGGTGGTGGTAGGCCGTGTTGAAGGCATGCTGCCATTGCGCGTCCAGCTCGGTCACCAGCACGGGCTCGTCGATCTGCACCCACTCCACGCCCTGGGCGGCGAGCAGCTCCAGCAGTTCGGCATAGGCCGGCAGCAGGCGCTCCAGCAGGGCCAGGCGGCTGGAGCCGTCCTTGGACTTGCCGATGGACAGATAGGTGACCGGGCCGATGATCACCGGCTTGGCCGGCACGCCTTGTGCCTTGGCCTCGGCCAGCTGCGCCAGCAGCCGCGAGGCATCGAGCCGGAAGGTGGTGGCCGCGGTGAACTCCGGCACGATGTAGTGGTAGTTGGTGTCGAACCACTTGGTCATCTCGCCGGCCGCAACGCCCGCCGCGGGGCCGCCCGCCCCTTCGGCCGCAGGCGCCGATCGGCCCCGTGCCACGCGGAAATAGTTGTCCAGCGCATCGCCCGGCAGGCCCTGCACGCGCTGCGGCAGATGGCCCAGCAGGAAGCTGGTGTCCAGCACCTGGTCGTAGAACGAGAAGTCGCCCACGGGCACGAGATCCAGGCCCGCCTGCTGCTGCCAGTGGCGCTGGCGCAGCTGCGCGCCGAGCGCTTCGAGCGCGCCCAGCGGCGACGCGCCCTTCCAGTACGACTCCAGCGCGAACTTCAGTTCGCGCTGCGCGCCGATGCGGGGAAATCCAAGGTTGTGAATGGTGGTCATGAGGCTGCTCGCAAAACAGGAAATCGAAGAACGGAGCGCATCCTAGGTCTGCAGACCCATGAAGTAAAATGGTTTTATCTCACCAATCCATGAACTCCACTCATTCAAATGCTGGAACGAATCCACCTGTCCATCGTGCGTGAGGTCGAGCAGCAGGGCTCGCTGACGGCCGCGGCCGAGGTGCTGCACGTCACCCAGTCGGCGCTCAGCCACAGCATGAAGAAGCTCGAACAGCAGCTGGGCACCGACGTGTGGCTGCGCGAAGGCCGCAGCCTGCGGCTCACCCAGGCGGGGGAATATCTGCTGGCCGTGGCCCACCGCGTGCTGCCCCAGCTCGATCTGGCCGAAGACCGGCTGCGCCAGTTCGCCCGGGGCGAGCGCGGCGCGCTGCGCATCGGCATGGAATGCCATCCCTGCTACCAGTGGCTGCTGAAGATCGTTTCGCCCTACCTCGCGGCCTGGCCCGACGTGGATGTGGACGTGAAGCAGAAATTCCAGTTCGGCGGCATCGGCGCCCTCTTCGGCTACGAGATCGACCTGCTGGTCACGCCCGACCCGCTGCACAAGCCCGGCCTGCATTTCGAGCCCGTCTTCGACTACGAGCAGGTGCTGGTCGTCGCCGCCAGCCACCCGCTGGCCCAGGCCGGCCACGTCCGCCCGCGCGACCTGGCGGGCGAAGTGCTCATCACCTACCCCGTGCCCACCGACCGGCTGGACATCTACACCCAGTTCCTGCTGCCCGCCGGCATCGCGCCCCGCCGCCACAAGGCCATCGAGACCACGGACATCATGCTGCAGATGGTCGCCAGCCAGCGCGGCGTGGCCGCGCTGCCGCGCTGGCTGGTGCAGGACTACGCCGCGCGCCTGGACATCGTTCCCGTGCGCCTGGGCGCCAAGGGCATCGCCAAGCAGATCCACCTGGGGGCGCGGGAGGCGGATCTGGATACGGATTATCTGCAGGCCTTCGTGGAACTGGCGCGCGGCCCGCTGGCGGCCTCCGCCGGACCGGCAGGCGGTTGAGGGCGGCGCTGCCGCGCCGGGTTCAGCGGTAGCGCTCCTCCAGCGCGTCCCAGTGCGGCTTGCCCACCAGCCGCTGCCGCTCGGCGAAAGGCGCGACCAGGCCGCTCGACTCCTGCACCTCCTTCGCATCGCGCAGCACCGTCAGCGCCTTCTGCATGCCGGCGACGGCGCCCTGCAGGGCCGCGTTCGCATACAGCACGAGGCCGTAGCCGAGCCCGCCCAGCTCTTGCGCGTTGAAGATGGGCGTCTTGCCGCCGATGACCATGTTCATCAGCTGCGGGCGGGCCAGGCGCGCGGGCAGCGCGCGGATCTCGTCGGCCGTGGTCACCGCCTCGACGAAGAGGATGTCCGCGCCCGCTTCGGCGAAACGCTCCGCCCGCTCCACCGCCGCATCGAAACCGTGGGTCGCTGCAGCGTCGGTGCGCGCCATGATGAGCAGGTCGGGGTCGCGCCGGGCATCCACCGCGGCGCGGATCTTGCCCACGGCCTCCTCGGTGGAGATGACCTCCTTGCCCGAGAAGTGCCCGCAACGCTTGGGCGCCACCTGGTCTTCCAGCTGGATGCAGTCCGCCCCGGCGCGCTCCAGCGTGCGCACCGTGTGGTACACGTTCAGCGCGTTGCCGAAGCCCGTGTCGGCATCGACGATCAGCGGCAGCTCCACCGCGTCGCGGATGCGCGCCGTGTGGTCCGCGATCTCCGCCAGGCCCATGAACGCCTGGTCCGGCATGCCGAACCACATGTTGGTGACGCCGGCGCCGGTGACGTAGATCGCCTCGAAGCCCAGGTCTTCGATCACCCGGGCCGAGAGCGCGTTGAACGCCCCGGGAACGAGCACGCCGCGGCGCGCCTCCGCCAGGGCCCGCAGTTGCTTGCGTGTGGACATCGGTGTTTCCTTCATTCGATAACGGATCAGAAGCAGTCGCCGGGCACCCGCACCCAGCCTTCCATGAGGATGCGCGCGCTGCGGCTCATGCGCGCCTTGGTCACCACCCAGCGGCCCTCCACCTGCGCGGCTTCGGCGCCCACGCGCAGCGTGCCGGAGGGGTGGCCGAAGCGCACCGCCGCGCGCGTGCCGCCGCCGCCAGCGGCCCGGTGCACCAGCGTGCCGGGCACGGCCGCCGCCGCGCCGATGGCCACGGCCGCCGTGCCCATCATGGCGTGGTGCAGCCGGCCCATGGAGAGCGCGCGCACCAGCAGGTCCACCTCAGCCGCGCGCACCGGCTTGCCGCTGGAGGCGGTGTAGCCGGCAGGCGGCGCCACGAAAGCGACCTTGGGCGTGTGCTGGCGGCCCGCGGCCTCTTGCAGCCGGCCGATCAGGCCCATGCGCAGGGCGCCTTGCGCGCGGATGGCCTCGAAGCGCGCCAGCGCCGCGGCGTCGCCGTTGATCGCGTCCTGCAGCTCGGTGCCGTCGTAGCCCAGGGCCGACGCCTCCACGAACACGGTGGGAATGCCGGCGTTGATGAGCGTGGCCTGCAGGGCGCCGACGCCGGGCACCTCCAGCGTATCGACGACATTGCCGGTGGGGAACATGGCGCCGCCGCCAGCACCAGTGCCGTCGCCCTCGTCCGCCGGGTCGATGAATTCGAGCGGCACTTCGGCCGCGGGAAAGGTGACGCCGTCCAGCTCGAAATCGCCCGTCTCCTGCACCGCGCCACCGGCGATGGGCACGTGGGCCACGATGGTCTTGCCGATGTTGGCCTGCCAGATGCGCACCGTGCAGATGCCGTCCTGCGGGATGCGCGCCGCGTCGATGAAGCCGGCCTGCACGGCGTAGGGGCCGACGGCGGCCGAGAGGTTGCCGCAGTTGCCGCTCCAGTCCACGAAGGCCTGGTCGATGGCCACCTGCCCGAAGAGGTAGTCCACATCGTGCCCCGGCTGCGTGGGGGCGCCGATGATCACCGCCTTGCTGGTGCTCGACGTGGCGCCGCCCATGCCGTCGGTCTGCTTGCCGTAGGGGTCGGGGCTGCCGATCACGCGCAGCAGCAGCCGGTCGCGCGCCGCGCCGGGGCGCTGGGCCGCTGGCGGCAGGTCCTGCAGGCGGAAGAACACGCCCTTGCTGGTGCCGCCGCGCAGGTAGGTGGCGGGGATGCGGATCTGGGGAACGGATGTCATGGCGTGCCTCGGTCAGAAGGGGTCGGCGCCTGCCGCGCCTCGGCGAGGAAGTCCTGCGCGAAGCGCTGCAGAACGCCGCCGGCGTCGTACACCGACACCTCCTCGGCCGTGTCCAGCCGGCAGGTCACGGGCACCTGCTGCACGGCCCCGTCGCGGCGCCGCACCACCAGCGTGAGCGTGGCGCGCGGCGTGGGGCGGCCGGACACATCGTAGGTCTCGGTGCCGTCCAGGCCCAGCGTCAGGCGGCTGGTGCCGGGCAGGAATTCCAGCGGCAGCACGCCCATGCCGATGAGGTTGGTGCGGTGGATGCGCTCGAAGCCTTCGGCCACCACCGCCTCCACCCCCGCCAGGCGCACGCCCTTGGCGGCCCAGTCGCGCGACGAGCCCTGGCCGTAGTCGGCCCCGGCGATGACGATGAGCGGCTGGCGGCGCTGCAGATAGGTTTCGATGGCCTCCCACATGCGCACCACCCGCCCCTCGGGCTCCAGGCGCGCGAGCGAACCCTTGTGCTGCACGCCGTCCACCCGCGCCATCTCGTTGACCAGCTGCGGGTTGGCGAAGGTGGCGCGCATGGCCGTGAGGTGGTCGCCGCGGTGCGTGGCGTAGGAATTGAAGTCCTCCTCGGGCAGGCCCATGCGGTGCAGGTATTCGCCCGCCGCGCTGTCCGGCAGGATGGCGTTGGAGGGCGAGAGGTGGTCGGTGGTGATGTTGTCGGGCAGCAGGGCCAGCGCACGCATGCCGGCCAGGGTGCGCGGCTGCGCGGCCAGGGCGCCCACGCCCTCGGTGTCCCAGTACGGCGGGCGCCGGATGTAGGTGGATTGCGGGCGCCAGCCGTACTGCGGCGCCACGCGCGTGCCGTCGTCCTGGCGGATGGCGAACATGGGCTCGTACACCGCGCGGTACTGTGCCGGGCGCACGGCCTGCGCCACCACGGCGTCGATCTCCTCGTCCGGCGGCCAGAGGTCCTGCAAGCGCACCTCGCGGCCGTCCACCACGGCGAGCACGTCCCGCTCGATGTCGAAGCGCACCGTGCCGGCGATGGCATAGGCAACGACCAGCGGCGGCGAGGCCAGGAAGGCCTGCCGGGCATAGGGGTGGATGCGCCCGTCGAAATTGCGGTTGCCCGACAGCACGGCCGTGGCGTAGAGGTCGCGCGCGATGATCTCCTGCTGGATGGCGGGGTCCAGCGCGCCGCTCATGCCGTTGCAGGTGGTGCAGGCGAAGCCCACGATGCCGAAGCCCAGCGCTTGCAGGTCCGGCAGCAGGCCGGCCTCCTTCAGGTACAGCTCGACAGCCTGGGAGCCCGGCGCGAGCGAGGTCTTCACCCAGGGCTTGCGCACCAGGCCCAGGCGCCGCGCATTGCGCGCCAGCAGGCCGGCCGCGATCACGTTGCGCGGGTTGCTGGTGTTGGTGCAGCTGGTGATGGCGGCGATGATCACTGCGCCGTCGGGCATCAGCCCTTGCGCTTCCTGCGCGCGCCCCGCCTCCAGCTGGGCCGCATCCGCGATGCCGCGCTCGGCCAGGGCCGAGGTCGGCAGGCGGCGGTGCGGCTGGGAGGGCCCGGCCATGCTGCGCACCACGGTGGAAAGGTCGAAGCGCAGCGTGCGCTCGTATTGCACGCCCGCCAGGCTGTCGGCCCAGAAGCCCGCGGCCTTGGCGTACGTTTCCACCAGCGCCACCTGATCCGCCTCGCGCCCGGTGAGGCGCAGGTACTCCAGCGTCTGCCCGTCGATGGCGAAGAGCGCTGCGGTGGCGCCGTATTCCGGGCACATGTTGGCGATGGTGGCGCGGTCGCCGATGCCGAGGCTGCGCGCGCCGTCGCCGAAGAACTCCAGGTAGGCGCCCACCACCTTGGCCTGGCGCAGGAATTCGGTGAGGGCCAGCACGATGTCGGTGGCCGTGATGCCCGGCGGCCGCCGGCCCGTCAGCTCCACGCCGACGATGTCGGGCAGGCGCATCCACGAAGCGCGGCCCAGCATCACGTTCTCGGCCTCCAGCCCGCCCACGCCCACCGCGATCACGCCGAGCGCATCGACGTGCGGCGTGTGGCTGTCGGTGCCCACGCAGGTGTCGGGGAAGGCCACGCCGTCCTGCACCGCGACCACCGGAGACATCTTCTCCAGATTGATCTGATGCATGATCCCGTTGCCCGCGGGGATCACGTCCACGTTGGCGAAGGCCTTCTTCGTCCATTCGATGAAGTGGAAGCGGTCCTCGTTGCGCCGGTCCTCGATGGCGCGGTTCCTGGCGAAGGCGTCGGGGTCGGAGCCACCGCATTCCACGGCCAGCGAGTGGTCCACGATCAGCTGCACCGGCACCACCGGGTTGACCTGGGCGGGGTCGCCGCCCTCGGCCGCGATGGCGTCGCGCAGGCCGGCCAGATCGACCAGCGCGGTCTGGCCCAGGATGTCGTGGCACACCACGCGCACCGGGTACCAGGGAAAGTCGCGGTCGGGCCGGCGCTCGGCGATCTGCAGCAGGCAGTCCTGCAGGATGGCGGGGTCGCAGCGGCGCACCAGGTTCTCGGCATGCACGCGGGCCGTGTACGGCATGGCAGCCCAGGCGCCGGGGCGCAGCGCATCGATGGCGCCCTGCGCGTCGAAATAGTCCAGCGCGGTTCCGGGAAGGCGCTGGCGATGGGATGTGTTCATGGGGCGAATGGAATGGCGAAGGCGGGCGGCGGCAGCCTCAGGCGCGGTCTGCGATGGGCACGAACGCCTGGTCTTCCGGGCCGGTGTAGTTTGCGCTCGGGCGGATGATCTTGTTGTCGATGCGCTGCTCGATCACGTGCGCGGCCCAGCCGCTGGTGCGGGCCATGACGAAGAGCGGCGTGAACATGGCCGTGGGCACGCCCATCATGTGATAGCTCACCGCGCTGAACCAGTCCAGGTTGGGGAACATGCGCTTGGCCTCCCACATGACCGATTCGAGCCGCTCGGCGATGTCGAACATCTTGGTGCTGCCCGCGTCCTGCGACAGGGACCGGGCCACGCCCTTGATCACCACGTTGCGCGGGTCGCTCACCGTATAGACGGGGTGGCCGAAGCCGATCACGACCTCCTTGGCCTCGACGCGGCGGCGGATGTCGGCCTCGGCCTCGTCCGGCGAGCCGTAGCGTTTCTGGATCTCGAACGCGACCTCGTTGGCGCCGCCGTGCTTGGGGCCGCGCAGCGCGCCGATGGCGGCGGTGATGCACGAATACACGTCGCTGCCCGTGCCCGCCACGACGCGGGCCGTGAAGGTGGAGGCGTTGAACTCGTGCTCGGCATACAGGTTCAGCGAGGTGTGCATCGCCCGCTCCCACTGGGCGCTCGGCCGGGTGCCGTGCAGCAGGTGCAGGAAGTGCGCGCCGATGGAGTCGTCGTCGGTTTCGACCTCGATGCGGCGGCCCGAGGTGCTCCAGTGGTACCAGTAGAGCAGCATGGAGCCCAGCGACGCCATGAGCCGGTCGGCGATGTCGCGCGCCCCCGGCAGGTTGTGGTCGTCCTTCTCGGGCAAGGCGCAGCCCAGGGCGGATACGCCCGTGCGCATCACGTCCATCGGGTGGCTGGCGGCGGGCAGCTGCTCCAGGGCCTGCTTCACGCTCAGCGGCAGCCCGCGCAGGGCCTTGAGCCGGGCCTTGTAGGCCTTGAGTTCGGCGCGGGTGGGCAGCTTGCCGTGCACCAGCAGGTGGGCGACCTCCTCGAATTCGCAGACCTCGGCGATGTCGAGGATGTCGTAGCCACGGTAGTGCAGATCGTTGCCGGTCTTGCCGACGGTGCACAGCGCGGTGTTGCCGGCCGTCACGCCGGACAGGGCCACGGACTTCTTGGGCTTGAATCCCGCAGCGGCAGCGGGCGGCGCCTCGGGGGCGGAAGAAAAGGCGGACATGGCGCTCATGGGTGGGTCTCCGTTGTCAGGTAGCAGGCATCGATCGCCGCGGGCCGCCCTTGCGCGTCCACGGCCACCATCTCGAACACACCCCGCAGCACGTCCTCGCACGGCATGCCGGGCCACGCCGATGCGCCGGTCACGCAGACCGTCATCGACGTGCGCCCGACCCGGCTGACCCAGCCGCGCAACGCGAGCTCGTGGCCCACGGGCACGGGTGCCGAGAAATCGACGCCGGTCACGGCCGCCATCACGACCTCGCGCTGCGCCAGGCTGCGCGCGGCGAGGAAGGCGGCCTTGGCCAGCAGTTGCAGACCCTGGCCCGCGAACAGCGTGCCATGGTGGTTGGCGAGTGCGGGAAGCACCAGCTCCCGCAATTCGACGGTACCCTGGGGTGTAGTCATAATTCGCAATCTACGCATATCCGCCGTCTAGCGATAGCACTGAAAAAGCGAATTTTTGCGAAAGCATCCCAGCGATTTGCGAATCCTGCGAACCGACTTGTGAGCCTTTGCGCAGATCCCCCGCAACACCTGCGAGCACCAGCGATGAAAAAAACCTTCATGGGCATCAAGCTGCGCAAGCTGCGTTCGGAACGCGGCCTGTCGCAGATCGCCCTGGCCCAGGCGCTCGGCCTGTCGCCCAGCTATCTCAACCAGCTCGAACAGAACCAGCGGCCGCTGACCGTCTCGGTGCTGCTCAAGCTGAACAAGGCGCTGGGCGTCGATATCCAGCAGTTCTCGGAAGACGAGGAATCGCGGCTGATCGCCGGACTGCGCGAGGCGCTGGCCGGGGCGGACGAGCCCATCTCGCTGCCGGAGATGCAGGAGGTTGCGGCCCAGATGCCGGCCCTGGGCCGCGCCGTGCTGGCGATGCACCAGCGCAACCTGGAGATGCGCGAACAGCTAGAGCTGCTGTCCTTGCAGTTCGGCGATGGCCGCACGGAAGCGCCCCCGGCCCGCGCCGCCATGCCCTTCGAGGTCGTGCGGGACTTCTTCTTCGCCCACCAGAACTACTTCGACGCGCTCGACCGCGCGGCAGAAAGCTGCGCTGCCGCGCTGCTGCGGCAACAGCCGCCGCCGCACCAGGGCGCGTCACGCACCGATGGGCTGGTGCAGCGGCTGGCAGGCCACGGCATCCGGGTGGAGTTCATCGACGCGCAGCAGCCGCAGCAAAGCAAGCGCCTCTTCGACGCGGACCGCCGCACGCTGACGCTGGCCAGCCGCCTGGACGATGCGCAACGCGCCTTCCAGCTGGCCACGCAGCTTGCGCTGGTGGAATACGCCCCGCTCATCGATGCCCTGGTGCAGTCGCCGCCGCTGCTGAACGATCCGGCATCGCACAAGCTCGCGCGCATCGGGCTGGCGAACTACTTCGCCGGCGCCCTGCTGCTGCCCTACCAGGCCTTCCTGGAAGCCGCGGAGGCGCTGCGCTACGACATCGAACTGCTGCAGCAGCGCTTCGACGTCGGCTTCGAAACCGTCTGCCACCGGCTGAGCACGCTGCAGCGGCCGGGCCTGCCCGGCGTGCCGTTCTTCTTCATCCGCGTGGACCGGGCAGGCAACATCTCCAAGCGGCAGTCGGCCACCCATTTCCACTTCAGCCGCACGGGCGGCACCTGCCCGCTGTGGAACGTGTACGAGGCCTTCGGCCGGCCGGAACACACCCTGGCGCAACTGGCCAGCATGCCGGACGGCCGCCGCTACCTGTGGATCGCGCGCAGCGTCTCGCGCGGCCAGCGCGGCTACGGCTCGCCCCGCCAGACCTTCTCCATCGGCCTGGGCTGCGACATCCGGCACGCACCGCGCCTGGTGTACGCCCAGGGCCTCGACCTGCAGGCGCCGGAAGCCGCCACCCCCATCGGCATGGGCTGCAAGGTCTGCGAGCGCGACGGCTGCCCCCAGCGCGCCTTTCCCTACGTAGGCCGCGCGCTGGACGTGGACGAGAACCACAGCCGGTTCTCGCCCTATGGCTTCGCGGGGGCAGCGGCTGCGTTGGCCGGGCGATCAGGGAGCACGCCCTGAACCGTTGAGGCTCGTGGCGCCTGCCGCGCCTGCCGCAGGCGTGATGCTCAGGAGATCCTGAAGCGGCCGATGGTCGAGGCCAGGGCATTGGCCTGCGTCTGCAGGCTGGCCGATGCGGCGGCCGATTCCTCCACCAGCGCGGCGTTCTGCTGCACCATGGCATCGAGCTGGATCACGGCACGATTGACCTCCTGGATGCCGCTCGTCTGCTCGTGCGTCGCGCGGGCGATGCCCGAGATTAGGGACTGCACATCGGCCGACTGGGTGACGATCTCGCCCATCGTCTTGCCAGCCTGACGCACCTGCACGGAGCCCGCAGAGACCCGGGACACCGTGGTCTCCACCAGATCCTTGACCTCGCGCGCAGCCTCGGCGCTGCGCTGGGCCAGGGTGCGCACTTCGTGTGCGACCACGGCGAAACCACGCCCCTGGTCGCCGGCACGCGCGGCTTCCACGGCGGCATTCAAGGCCAGGATATTGGTCTGGAAAGCGATGCCATCGATGACGCTGATGATGGCGCCGATCTGGCCGGACACCTTCTCGATCTCACCCATGGTGGACACGGCGTCAGAGGCCAGCTTGCCGCCCTGCGAAGCGATCTCGGTGGCGGTGCTGGAGCGCTGGTTGGCCTCTTCGGTCGCGGCCGTGGAGCGCTGCACCGTCTCAGAGATCTCCGCCATCGAGGCAGCCGTCTGCTGCAGGCTGGCCGCAGCCGACTCGGTCCGGGACGACAGATCCTGGTTGGCCGTGGCGATCTCATCCGAAGCCGAGCGCACCGCTTCGCTGGCATCGCGGATGTCCAGCATCACGCTTTGCAACTGGCCGACGAACTGGTTGAAGGAGCGCGAGATGATGGCCACCTCGTCCTTGCCCTGGTCGGGCAGGCGCTGCGTGAGGTCACCGCTGCCCGAGCCGATGGCCGCCATGGCCTGGCTGACCTGGCCCAGGCGACGGAACGCCGTGGTGGTCACGGCCACGCCGATCATCGAGGCGATGCCGGCGATGACGATCAAGGCCAGCAGCGAGGCCTGGAGCAAGGAACGCGCGCCCGCCATGGCTTCGGCTTCATCGACGGCGATCACGATGCTCCAGTCCGTGCCACGGATCTTCTGGGCACGCACCAGCTTGACGCGGCCATCGACGACGACCTTCATCGGTGCCGCGGCATTGGCTTCCGCCGTGGCGTTCAGCTGGCCGAATACGGGGGCGATATCGGTGACTTGCTTGAAGCGCAGTTCGGCATTGGGGTGGGCGATGATGCGGCCGTTCTGGTCGATCAACATCCCGAAACTCTCGGGCGTCGGGTGGATGGCCTTGATGGTCTCCACCACGCTGTCGAGCGCCACGTCCCCCACCAGCACGGCCTTGAGACTGCCTTCGCGCATCACCGGAATGGCCAGCGCCACCAGCAAAGCCTTGCTGGTGCTGATGTAGGGAATCGCCGCCGGTTTGCCGGCCTTGACCGCACCCTGGTACCAAGGCCGGCTGGTCGGGTCGTAGGTGGCGGGGATATTGGGCCAGTCGGTGAACTTGGTTCTCTTGTCGGGATAGCCCACGCCGACGTCGAAGAACCTGCCGGCCACCTGGATCTGCTTGAGCATGGCATCGGGCTCGGGGGCCAGCACCACGTCCTGCAAGGAATTGACGAGCTGCGTCTTCTCCTCCACCCAGTCGCCGATCACGCGCGCATGGTCATTCACCGATGTGGAGAGACTGCTGTCGGTGGCATCCCACATGCTCTCCCGGGCGATCAAGTAGCTGGCCGTGGTGCTGAGCAGCACGGCAAAGATGACCAGCGCGACGAAAGCGCAGATCACGCGAGCGCGAATGGAAGTAAGCATGTGTGTGAAATTGTGACTGTCCTGAGGACAGGCTAGCAAGCTCACTACAGGTTGTCCACCGATAAACCATGCAAATGTTGCAAGGCCGCAGATTATGCGGTTTCAAACAAAAAGAAGATTTTTTATATCGTCAACGAGAGATTTTTGACGAATGAATGACGGTGTGCTACCGCCATGGAAGAAGCAGGAAGCTCTTGCAAAGCTTGATGGGGCAGAGGATTCAATCCATTCAGCATATTGAATCGCATTGGAAATACCCGCCCGATGAACTGCATTAATGATTCTGCCTCAAATAAACTGTAAGTCGTTGATCCGAACCACGGTGACTCCGGGTGATAGGCGCCAGATTTGCCGGTCATGGTTTTGCAAGCGCCTGCTTCCCTGCCAGTTCTCCCAAGGAATCCGCTGGGCCCCGATCCTTGGCAGCCACGAACGGCCAAGCTTTTTTCGCCCACGCCGAGACGAGCGGATCAGCCGGAATCAATCGCTGAACAGGTGCTGACCGTCGCGCCGGCAGCCCCCACGATAGCCGGGGTCAGCCGCCTCCGCTCGCGCGCCCCGGCAGGCGAAGTACTCATCACCTACCCCGTGCCCACCGACCGGCTGGACATCTACACCCAGTTCCTGCTGCCGGCCGGCGTCGCGCCCCGCCGCCAGAAGGCCATTGAGAAAACGGACATCATGCTCTGTGCAGATGGGCGCCAAAGGCATCGCCAAGCAGATCCACCTGGGGGCGCGGGAGGCGGATTTGCAGACGGATTATTTGAAGGCGTTTGTGGAACTGGCGCGGGGGAGCAGTGCCGGAGAGGGTGATGGCGGCCGCGTCGGGCGATAGAAAGCAGGTGGGGTGGAGAAGCCGGGAAGTGGCTGGTCCGGAAAAATTTAGGCTTGCCTAAACGGCGTTGCACAGAGGATTGCCTATGGGATGCAATCAGGTCTGTTGTGTTGGCAGACTGCGGATTGTAGGATTGGCGTCGTCTAAATCTAGTTAGGCCTCATGTCCCGAACGCGGCAAGATTGCACGCACCCGATTCGAAAGATGCAACCATCACTATGAACACGTGGCCCTTCAGCGATCCTCCAAACGTAGCAGCCATTAGCGTCAAGCAGATCTTCCATTCGAACAGCCCGATTTTGCTTGTCGTACACGATGAAGAGGACGGGGGCTGGCAGTTCTTAACCAACGGTGAGTTTTCAACAGACGACGCATTGGTTGTCGCACTCAAGAATGTGGTGGCATTAGATCCAACGATATGCGAGCTTGCCGACCTTCCAATCGGATGGGAAGCCTCTAGAACCAGGCTTGGGCAGCCCTGGCTTCGAGTGAAATCTCAGCAGGTCAACGAATGAAGCGTGCAGCATTGAACCCGGTCAACCAAACACCTTTCACCAGCCTAACTGTCGGTTCAACTCGGACGCCCATGCTTCGCATGGGCGCCGGTTAACCGGGGCGTTAGGCTTCATGGAAGACCGTCTTTTCGCGAACGCTGAACTTGTGCGGACCGTCGCGCGGGATCAGTTGGGGGTGTCCGTCGAGTACGACGAAGCTGGTATCCAGTGGCTCGATCGCTACATCGACGGACAGCGCGTCGGCGCCGCCGATGCCACCAAGGAGAAGCTACCAAACACCCTTGGCTCGTATCTCGGCGAGTGCATCCGCCAATCTTTCGGCGGTACATGGGTCCAAGATCCAGAATTGGGCTGGGGTATCCGAGTCAACGAACGGATCACTGCGTTCCCATTCAGTAAGGTCCGCAAGCAGCTGGCGGATTCGGACGGCGAGTCCGTCCTCGGCTTTTACAAAGCCATTGCAGCAATGGTCGCGGAACCAGCAGTTGTCGCCGCACCAAACATAGAAAGCGCAAAGCGACCATGGTGGAAGCTCTTGTAACCGGCCTTCAGCCTAACCTCTCATTGCAGCGGACCGCCTTCGGCGGCCGCTGAATTTCAACGTTAGGCCCTGAAATGCAGATCTCCGCTGGCTTCGTGACACTTTCCATCTGCGGGCTTCTGGCTGTGGTTGCGCCATCGCTCGGCTTCTCGCGGCGACTATGGCGTGCGGGCGGTGGCGTGCGCTGGCTCGTGGCGCTTGGCTGGATCTTTGTGTTGGCTTTGGCCGTCTTAGCTTGGGCCGGCGTTGATGACCCATCACGGCAGTGGGAGGAAGCTGTGCTTACTTTCTTCCTTCTTTGGGGCGTTTCACTCTTTTCGCTGGTCGGGCTCTCCGGCGCTGCCCTCATCGTCAGGCGATGGGCGGGGCTAACAAGTCGGTCCAGTCGACGGCCTTCGGCCGCGCCTGACCTCCAACGTTAGGCCGCACGGATCTGCTCCTGTGACTACCCAACCTCTGTCCCAAGAAGATCAAGCCGCTCTGATCGAGCTTGAAGAGTCCATGTGGCGCGTGGAGTCACGCTTCGACCTGACATTTCAAGAACAGCGATTCGCTTCGGACTTCGTGGAGTTCGGGAGATCCGGACGAACCTACTCGCGCGAGCAAATCATTTGCACTGACGCCTCGCCCATCCAAGCGAGGCTGCCCCTGCCGAACTTGCAGCTGCGCGTGTTGGATGTCAATACGATACAGATCACCTACGACTCGGAAGCCTTGTACAACGACGTGGTTGAGTACGCCCATCGAAGTTCAATCTGGTCTCGTATCGACGGCCGGTGGGTCATGCGCTTTCATCAAGGTACACCGTATCAACCTTCATCACCCGTGCCCGGCGGTCAGAGTGCGGCCTAACTGGTCATCCGAGCGGACGCCTTACTGCGCCGCTCAATTTCAACGTTAGCAGGACATGGATACTCTCTCGTTCATTGCTGAGCTCATCAAAGCCCTCGCATGGCCACTCGCCGTTGTTGTGGTTGTTTTGCTGTTTCGGAGCGAATTTACTGCCCTGCTCAAGACCATGAAACGCGGCAAGGTCGGAATGGCTGAGTTCGAGTTTGAGAGAGATGTCCTTGAGCTAGAGTCCTCTGCTCAGGCACTTCCAAGCACTAAAAGCCCTGATAACGCAGCTCTGATCGCAACTCAGAATCCTCGAGGAGCGGTGTTGGATTCGTGGCTCCGTCTGGAAGAGCAAATTATCTCTTTGGCAATGCGCAAAGGGCTTACAAATGCGACTGCGAGGCGCTATCCACGCGGCTCCATTGATGCGCTAATGAAGTCAGAGCTGATCACGTCAAGTGATCGCTCAATCATCGAGAACATGCGAGAACTGAGAAATCTCGCTGCACATGACCCTGATTTTTCGCCGAACCCAGATTCGGTGGTGAGCTACTTGCAGCTGGCCTCAGATCTTGGTGCGCGTCTTGACCAGATTTAAGGGCTATCCTGCTAACAAGTCATTCAAGCCGACGCCGCTTCGCGGCGCGGCTTAATTCAGCCGTTAGACCTCATCGATGAATTCTCCAGCCAATGATCTAAGCATACGAAAACTGAGAGATCAGTTTTCAGAAAGCACCAGAACTGTAAAGCGTAATCTGCTAATTGCAGCGTCGCTTGGCATTGTCCTATCGGCACACGCGCTAAAGCTAACGGACGTTTTTGGGATTGATCTTAAGGACTCAGCTACGGCCTCAATAGCTGTGGGGGCCATCTCATTGGTCGCGGCATACGAATTACTGTCATTCGTTACTTACGCCGCTATTGACCACATGGCTTGGCGGCTTAACGCTCGTTCCGTTGTCCATAACGCCCAAGGTGATCGCTTGAAAGAAGTTGTTGAGCACACTCGTCGCACGATGGATCAACTTGGCTATATTCGCGGCAAGATGACCAGCGATGAGGACTCCGTTGTCAACGCAATCAAGAGCCAGAGCGGAGTAATAGATCGGATATGCATTGAAGCCGAACAAGCAATTGATAAATACAAGGACGATATTGCCCACCTGAGATCCAGGGCGCGAGCACACGACTTCGCTCAGTTGTTCCGAATCTATGTGGTTGATTGGGGAATTCCTTTAGCGCTGGGCCTCACTTGTGCCGCACGTAACTGGTACTCAATGGGCGATTTCCTGTGTGCGGTCCTGCGATGATGCGGTCTAACCTCTCGTTGCAGGGGACCTTGCGCATAAAGCCGCGCAAGGCCCCTGAACTCAAACGTTGGGCCTCACAGTGACCACCACCGGCACCACTCACAATACCCAGCTTGCGAAGGCTGCAAAGAAGCACCTCGCCCCCATTGGTATGAAACGCAAGGGACAGTCCCGCGTGTGGTTCAAAGACAATGGATGGTGGCTCGGAGTTGTCGAGTTCCAGCCAAGCTCGTGGAGCAAGGGTAGCTACTTGAACGTGGCAGCGATGTGGTTATGGAACGCCAAGGACTATTGGTCTTTTGATGAAGGTGGTCGAGTAGAAAAGTTCCACGAGTTCAAGGATACCGACCAGTTTGCTGATGTAGCAGACTCGCTAGCCACACGTGCAAGAGATGAGATTCTTTCTCTGTCCCAGAGGTTTTCGTCACTCGCTGTAGTCTCGGCACATCTAGCTCGCAACTCCGACGAAAACCCGTGGCACAGCTATCACGCCGCGATGGCTGCACTAGCCATCGGAGATGTTGAGCACGCGGAGAAGCGCTTTCGCGCTCTTCTCGGTGCGAAAGATCATGCCCCCTTTATGGTCGCCCTGAAAGCAAAGGTGCAGACTTTCTTTGAGCGCGTCGCATCGAGCACAGAGCCTTCTGAGGTCGTCGGTCATGAGGTCGCGCAGGCGCGAGCACTTCTGAAACTTACCCCTGTCGACACAGCACTCCTATGGCTCCCCGCACGCTGAGGCCCAACCACTCCGTCAACCGGACCGCCTGCAAGCTGCGCTTCCAGGTTCGCTCCGGCCTTCGGCCTCCGCCGGCCGGTTACGTCGAACGTTAGGAGGCTCAATGTTCGGACTCTTTCGCCGCAAGAGTACAAACACAGCACCGTCCACAGAGCCGGTGAAATCGCCCTCGTCGCCAGTGCAGTCCTTTGACCGCAGCCTTGTTGTCCCACTTGTCAAGGCCGTCGTTGGTGAAAACGAGGGTGGTGAGGTCATTGAGCTTCCATCGGATGATTCACCGATCTCAATACCGTTGGTAGCCGAACTCATCGTCATGTACGCGCTTGACTATCCAGACCGCTTTGAGTTCATCACCAGGAGGCACCTGCAAGAGAACGGTTTGAATCAAGAGGAATTGCACACCCTCGCGCTGAGCAATCTTCCGAATCGAGTGCCGAGGATCGAAATGCATGGCGAGTCCCCTCGCTACATGATCACAGCGGGTGGAAACTTTGAAGCAACCCTGCTCTTGCTTGATGGGCTGTGGGATCAATTAGCTGAGCTGTTGCCGGGCAAGCCTATGGCTGTCGTTCCAGCGCGCGATTTGCTATTTGTCTCCGGATCCGAGTACGAAGGAGCTGGCCAGTTCCTTGCACAGGTCGCCAGTAAGGAACTCGAAGAAAAGCGGTACGCTCTTTCCCAATGCGTCCTCATTCGTGAAGGCAGCAAGTGGCATGCATACCGCGCAGCCTCCTAACCCCTCCGTCAAGGGGACCTGCCTGCGGCAGGCCCCTTACGTCGAACGTTAGAGCGCATATGCACCACTCACCATGGATGCCTGTCGCATTCGCGGAAGTCGGCGTCAGCACGTACCCTCCAGGTCAGAGCAATCCGCGCATAACCGAGTACCACGATCACACCAACATCGCAGGCTACGATGACAAGGCGTCGTGGTGTTCCTCGTTTATCAACTGGTCGTTGGCGCAAGTAGGTATCGTCGGCACCAACTCCGCTCTGGCACGCTCATGGCTCGAATGGGGCGAGCCTTTGACTGAACCAGTTCCTGGCTGCATTGTGGTTCTATCGCGCGAAGATCCAACCGGCTGGAAGGGTCACGTCGGCTTCTTCTTGCGCATCGATCAAGACAACATACATTTGCTCGGCGGAAACCAGTTAGAGCAAGTTCGTGAACACTTCTATCCAAAGTCCTCGGTGTTGGGCTATCGCTGGCCTCCGAAGAATGCGCCCTAACCTTTCCATCGAGCGGACCAACTCCGGGCTACGCCCTCCGTTGGCCGCTCATGTCAAACGTTAGGCCGCAGAGTAACTCCCCGTTGGTATCGACCGAAACATCACCGCAAGCGGCGCATGCAAGGCGTCCGAGCACAAATACACTTCAAGCATGCTCGCGCTTTCGATCGTCTCACCGCACGGAAAGAACATCGCCACAGGTCGCAAGACAATCGAGGTCCGCTCTTGGCTTCCGGCTGAGCTTCCCTTGCGGAACCTTCTCATCGTCGAGAATCATTCCTATCTCACTGAGAGCAGCCCAAGTGATCCAAATGGCATCGCCGTGGCGCTTGTCGATGTCACCGAGGTTCATGAATGGTCGGAAGGCGAAGTTGAAGCGGCCTGTTCAGAAGGCTGGCAGCCGGGCTATTGGGCTTGGTCTCTGTCCAATGTCAGGCCTGTCTCTCTACCGTTCCCGGTAGCAGCCAAGCGAAAGCTTTATGAGGTAGCAGCAAGTCTTTCGCAGGTCCAGAATGCGGCCTAACCATTCCTTCAAGCGGACTGGCCTACGGCCAGCCGCTTAAGTCAAACGTTAGAGCGCATGAACCTCTCCGCGCTAGCCTTGGCGGTTTCGCTCGCTGCCTTGTGGAACGCGTATTTGGCGAGGCGCCAGAATCACTTGGACGCACTAGACGAGCTTCGACGTGCAAGCCTGATGAAGGTGCGCGAGCTTGAGGTTGGATGGCAGTCGGTGCTGAACGACTTGTACCATTTCGCACGACGAGTCGAGAAGGGGACCGCGTCTCAAAATAGGAAGGACTCGGTTTTGGAGTGGGTAGCTCAAGTCCGCTCAACTTTTGAATCGTCCCATCAGCACGTGCTGAAGATGAAGAAGGACCTTGAAAGCGGATTCGAGACAGTGACTATTGAGGAGGCTAGGCGCTACTTGCGGGAGTTCGAAGGAATGACCGCGAGCATTAACGCAACGCGGACGGAAATGAGTCGACGGCTTGAGCTTTTGAAAGATGCGCTCTAACAGGTCGTTCGACACGGAAACGCACCGGCGTTAGGCCGCATGAGAACACCCATACCCTCCGCGCCATTCTTCTTCAAGAGTTCTGGGCTGCAGCCATTTTCGATGACACCTTGTTAAGGTGGAGCATGAAACTAGCGGCGGTTCATCGAGAGAAGAAGAAGAAGGACATTAAGCCGCAATTTCAAGCTTGAGGCGGCCAAGGTGGTTACCGAGCGCAGCGTGGCCGTGACCTCCGGCCCGACTGTCAGCACCTCCAAGCTTTGACAGCGGGCCCCGCTCTCACTCCACCGTCACACTCTTCGCCAGATTCCGCGGCTTGTCCACATCCGTTCCCCGCGCACACGCGGTGTGATACGCCAGCAGCTGCAGCGGCACGACGTGCAGGAGCGGTGACAGCGCACCGTAGTGCTCGGGCATGCGGATGACGTTCACGCCTTCGCTGCTGTCGATGCGGGTGTCGGCGTCGGCCAGCACGTAGAGCACGCCGCCGCGGGCGCGCACTTCCTGCATATTGCTCTTGAGCTTTTCCAGCAGCGCGTCGTTGGGCGCAACGGTGACGACCGGCATGGCGGCGGTGACGAGTGCCAGCGGGCCGTGCTTGAGTTCGCCGGCGGCGTAGGCCTCGGCATGGATGTAGCTGATTTCCTTGAGCTTGAGCGCGCCTTCCAGAGCGATGGGGTAGTGCAGGCCCCGGCCCAGGAAGAGTGCGTTTTCCATGCGGGCGAAATCTTCGGCCCAGCTGATGATCTGTGGCTCCAGCGCCAGCACGGCCTGCAGCGCGACGGGCAGGTGGCGCATGGCCTTGAGGTGGGCGGATTCCTGCTCTTCGCTCAGGCGGCCGCGCGACTGGGCCAGGGCCAGCGTCAGCAAAAAGAGGCCGGCCAGCTGCGTGGTGAAGGCCTTGGTGGAGGCGACGCCGATCTCCACCCCCGCGCGGGTGATGTAGGCCAGCTTGCATTCGCGCACCATGGCGCTGGTGGAGACGTTGCAGATGGTCAGCGTGTGGTGCATGCCCAGGCTTTGCGCGTGGCGCAGCGCGGCCAGGGTGTCGGCGGTTTCGCCGGACTGGCTGATGGTGACGACCAGGGTGCGCGGGTTGGGCACGCTGGTGCGGTAGCGGTATTCGCTGGCCACTTCGACCTGGGTGGAGATGCCGGCGATGGATTCGAGCCAGTACTTGGCCGCGCAGCCGCTGTAGTAGCTGGTGCCGCAGGCCAGGATGAGGACGGAGTCGATCTCCTTGAACACGCGCCAGGCGGCGGTGCCAGGCTCGCCGTGCAGGCCCTGGCCGTCGAACAGCTCGGGCGTGATGCCCTGCACGCCTTCGAGCGTGTCGGCAATCGCGCGCGGCTGCTCGAAGATTTCCTTTTGCATGTAGTGGCGGTAGGGGCCCAGCTCGGCCGCGCCGCTGTGGGCGAGCACGGTGCGCACGGGGCGCTGGGTGGTGTCCAGCGGCTGGCCCTTCTTGTTGGCGATCCAGTAGCGGCCCAGTTGCAGGTCCACCAGGTCGCCCTCTTCCAGATAGACGATCTGGTCGGTCACGCCGGCCAGCGCCATGGCGTCGCTCGCCAGGAAGTGCTCGTTCTGGCCCACGCCCAGGATCAGCGGCGAGCCGGCGCGCGCGCCCACCACGCGATGGGGCTCGTCCTTGTGGATCACGGCGATGGCGTAGGCGCCATGCAGCCGCTGCACCGCGGCCTGCACGGCCTGGAACAGGTCGCCGTTGTAGAGGCTTTCGACCAGGTGGGCGATGACCTCGGTATCGGTCTGGCTGGTGAAGATGTAGCCGCGGGCCAGCAGTTCGGCGCGCAGCTCTTCGTGGTTCTCGATGATGCCGTTGTGGACCAGGGCCACGCGGCCCAGGCGCAGGGGTTCGCCAGCGTCCGGATCGGCACCCACGCCCGCGCCATGGCTGAAGTGCGGATGCGCGTTGTGGACGGCCGGCGCGCCGTGCGTGGCCCAGCGGGTGTGGGCGATGCCGGTGGCGCCTTCGACGCGGTCCACCACCACCTGCTCCAGCAGTTCGGCCACACGCGAGGTGCTGCGGGCGCGGCGCAGGCCGCCGGTGGGCTGGTTGCCCATGCTGGCCTCATGCACGGCCACGCCGCAGGAGTCATAACCCCGGTATTCGAGGCGCTGCAGGCCTTGCACGAGGATGGGAACGATGTTGCGCGTGGAAACCGCGCCGACGATGCCGCACATGGATGAAGCTCCTGCGATGAACGAGTGATGGGTGTGTGTGACACGGGCCGGGCGACGGATGGAAACGCCGGCCCGGCCGCTGTGCTCTCTGTAGGTCGATCCCTACAAACTGAGCGCATGGTAGGCACGCTGCCATGAAATTTCCGATTGAAATTCAACCGGATATGACCGTTTATTTCCAATGATGTCATCATTGAAATAAACCACCATAAACCTTGAAAAAATGGAATCCTTCACGCTGGATGCCATCGACCTGCGCCTGCTGGACTGGCTGCAGACCGATGCCCGCCTGAGCAACCAGGCGCTGGCCGAGCGCGCCCACATCTCGCCGCCCACGTGCCTCAGGCGCATCAAGCGGCTGCACGAGCTGGGGCTGATCGAACGGCAGGTCGCCATCCTGCAGCCGGATCGGCTGGCGGCCTGGCAGGGCCATGGCCTCACGGCCCTGGCCGAGGTGACGCTGGACCGCCAGGGCGCCGAGCTGCAGGACGCCTTCGAGGCCCGAGCCGTGGCCGAATCAGCAGTGCAGCAGTGCTGGCGCGTGGCGCCGGGGCCGGACTTCGTGCTGGTGGTGCATGTGCCCGACATGCCGGGCTATCTGGCGCTGGCGCAGCGGCTGTTCACGGCCGACGCCAACGTGCGCAACGTGAAGGCCTTCTTCGCCGTCAAGCGCGCCAAGTTCGATACCAAAGTGCCGCTGGCGCCCATGAAGCCTGCGCCTTGAGCTACTGAATCGATAGCAAAGGAATGCCCGGCTGTGGGCTCAGCCACCGGCACCGGCCACCGCCTCGGCCGGCCAGTCGATGGTGACGGTGCAGCCCGCCCCGGGCTGCGCGGCGATGGCGATGCGCCCGCCGTGGCGCTGCACGATGGTGCGGGCCGTGGCCAGCCCCGTGCCCACGCCGGCCTGGTCGGCATCGTGGTGCAGGCGCTGGAAGATGCCGAACAGCACGCCGGCCCGGGCGGGGTCGAAGCCGCTGCCGTTGTCGCGCACCTGCAGGCGCGCACCGCCGCCGGGCAGGCGCTCGGCCGAGACGGCGATGCAGGCCGGGGCGGCGCCGGCCGTGAACTGCAGCGCGTTGCGCAGCAGCTCGGCCAGCAGTTGGCGCAGCAGGGCCGCGTCGCCCCGCAGCGCCAGGCCGCGCACATCGACCGACCACTGCACCGCGCGGCCTTCGGCGGCGCCGGCCAGCACGGCACGGGCCTCGGCCACCAGGGCCTGCACATCGAGCGTGACCGGCTGCAGCGGCGCGCGCGCGGCGCGGGAGAGCGTGAGCAGCCCGTCCAGCATGCGGCCCATGCGGCGGGCGGACTGGTCCATGGTGGCAAGGAAGGCCAGCGCTTCTCCGCTGGCCTCGGCCGTCAGGCTGCCGGCTGCCGTGGCTTCGTCGATCAGCTCGCGCACCAGCGGGCCGTAGGAGGTGATGTGGCGCAGCGGCGCCCGCAGGTCGTGCGAGACGGCGCGCAGCAGCTCGTCCTGCGTGGCGGCCAGATCGGCCAGCGCCTGGTCGCGCCGGGCCAGCAGGGCGCGCAAGGCCGGCGCGTCCAGGCCCTCGTAACCGTGAGTAGCGTCTGCCGTCATGCCTTGGCCGGCCGCTGCCAGTTGTCCTTCACGATCTGCTTGCCGCGCGCCACGCTCAAGGAGCCCGGCGGCGTGCTCTTGGTGATGGTGGAGCCGCCGCCCACGGTGCCGCCCGCGCCGATGGTGACGGGCGCCACCAGCACGCAGTTGCTGCCCACATGCACGTCGGCTTCGATCACGGTGCGGTGCTTGTTGGCGCCGTCGTAGTTGGCGGTGATGCTGCCTGCGCCGTAGTTCACGCGCTCGCCCACCGTGGCGTCGCCCAGGTAGGCCAGGTGGTTGGCCTTGGCGCCGTCGGCCAGGGTGGAATTCTTCACCTCGACGAAGTTGCCGATGTGGACCTCGCGGCCCAGCTCCGCGCCCGGCCGCAGCCGCGCGAAGGGGCCGATCAGCGCGCCCTCGCCTACCTGCACGCCGGCCCGCTCGCCGTCGATGTGGGTGTAGGGGTGGATCACCGCGCCCGCGGCGATGGTGGCGTTGGCGATGCAGCAGTTCGCGCCGATGCGCACGCCCTCGCCCAGCTCCACGCGGCCGGTGAAGACGGCGTTCACGTCGATCTCCACGTCCTGCCCGCACACAAGCTGGCCGCGCGCGCCGGTGCGCGGGTCGTCGCGCAGGTCGAAGCGGGCCGGGTCGGCCAGGCGCACGCCCTGCTCCATCAGCGCGCGGGCCTGGGCCAGCTGGTGGGCGCGCTCCAGCTCGGCCAGCTGCAGCGGGCTGTTCACGCCGGCCACCTGCAGCGCATCGCGGATGCGGTGGCCCACCACCGGCACGCCGTCGGCAACGGCCATGGCGACGATGTCGGTGAGGTAGTACTCGCCCTGGGCGTTGTCGTTCGAGAGGCGCGCCAGCCAGCCGGCCAGCAGGGGCGCGGGCACGGCCATGATGCCGCTGTACACCTCGTCGATGGCGCGCTGGGCTTCGCTCGCGTCCTTGTGCTCGACGATGCCCTGCACCGCGCCGTCCGCGCCGCGCACGATGCGGCCGTAGCCGGTGGGGTCAGCCAGCGTCACCGTGAGCAGCGCCAGGCGCGCGGGCTGGGCGGCGTCGGGCCGCGATGCGGCGACCAGCGCGGCCAGCGTGTCGGCCCGGGTCAGCGGCACGTCGCCCGAGAGCACAACCACCGTGCCGTCGCCGGCCAGCGCCGGCACGGCCTGCTGCACGGCGTGGCCGGTGCCCAGCTGCGGCTCCTGCCGCACGAACCTGAGGTCGAAATCGCCGCCGGCCCCCGCCGCGCCTGCGGTGGATGCTTCCACTTCCGTAGCGCCATGGCCCGTCACCACCACCACGCGGCGGGCCTGCAGGCTGGCGGCCTGGTCCAGCACATGCCACAGCAGCGGCCGGCCGGCCAGGCGCTGCAGCACCTTGGGCGTGCGGCTCTTCATGCGCGTGCCCTTGCCGGCCGCCATGATGATGATGTCCAGCGCGGACGGCGAGGAGGAAGAGGCGGCGGCGGAGGTCGTGGCCTGGGCAGTGGCAGCGGTCATGGGCAAAGAGGGCAAAAGCATCGGGACGCCGCGGCGCACCCGCAGGTGCGGGGGCGCAGGCGGCGGACGGAGAAAGAGAGCCCTGATTATGTGCGGCGCTGCGGCAGCGCCCCCTGCCCTGCGGCCAGCGGGCGACAGGCGCTACAGGAGAGGCGCGAGCCGCGGGATGCTGTCGTAGAACTCGGCGATGCGCGCCAGCACGCGCGCGTTGAGGATGCGCAGGCGCCCGCCGGAAAGCTCGTGCAGCCCCATCTGCGCCAGCCGGCGCAGCGTCTTGTTGGTGTGGACCAGCGACAGGCCCAGCGCGTCGGCGATGTGCTGCTGGTTGATGGGGAACGGCGCCGATCCGTCGGCCGCCGTCAGCCCCAGCCGCTCGAGCCGCCGGTGCAGCTGCATCAGCAGCATGGCCACGCGCTCGGGCGCGCTGCGGCGGCCGGTGGTGAGCAGGTTCTCATCCACCAGGCTCTCCTCGCGGGCGGCCAGCCAGGTCACGTCGTAGCCCATGCGGGCATGTTCGCGGTAGAGGCTCCAGAGCGCGTCGTCTTCGAACAGGCAGAAATGGCAGTCGGTGATGGCCTCCACCCCGTGCGAAGAGACTTCGCCGAACTGCTGCTGCAGCCCGGCCAGATCGCCCGGCAGCAGGAAGTTGAGGATCTGCCGGCGCCCGTCGGAGAGCGTCTTGTAGCGCATGGCCCAGCCCGAATAGAGCGTGTAGAGCCGCGCATTGAGCTGGCGCTCGCGGATCAGCGTGCCGCCGGCAGGCACGGACAGGCTGCCGCTGCGCAGGCTCTCGATGGTCTCGAGCTCCGCCGCGCTGGCGGGAGTGAAGGCGGGAGAACGGCGCAGACCGCAGTCCTCGCACTGACGTGGGCACACGGAGGGATGGGCGACTGCGTTCATGGCGGGCGCGATTCTAGAGGCAGCCATGCCGCACGAAGAGGTAAAGATAAGGGGTGAATGCGGCTCCGGCGCAACGCACGGGAAGCGCCGGGAGGCGTCATGTCTTTTGACATTGCGCACCCACCCTGTACGGGCCCACAGTGCCGCCAATGTCGCATTCTTCCCAGCCTTTGTACGAGATCCTCTACACCAGCCTCTTTTCGCAGGACCAGCCCCTGAGTGCCATCGCCAGCATCGCCAGCCACGCCCGCCGCGAGAACCTCAGGCGCGGCATCACCGGCCTGCTGGTGTTCGACGGCCAGCGCTTCGGCCAGCAGCTGGAAGGGCCGGAGGACGAGGTCCGCGCCCTGCTGCAGCGCATCCGCGACGATCCGCGCCATCTCTATGTGGAAGTGCTGCACGACGGCCCCATCACCCTGCGCCGCTTCCGCAACTTCAGCCTGGCGTTCAGCACGCTCGAAGACGCGACCGCGCTGGAGCGGCTGCAATCCCTGCGCGGGCTGACGGCGCTGCGGGCCTTCTCGGATCTGCCCGTCGAGCTGGAATGAGCGGCGCTGGCTGAACCAGCCGGCAAACGCTATCAAAAAAAGAGCTGCCAGCGCCCATCCGATGGGCGCTGGCAGCTCTTTTTGCCTTGGGGAGAGCGCGGGAACGGCAGTGAACCGCCCTCAGGCGCCCTGCGCAGCAGGATGGGCGGCCGCGCCCCGCGCCGGCGCATCGCAGGCGACATTCGCCACGCTGGCCGCACCGGCCACACGCCAGCAGAACTGCAGCGCCTCGCGGCCCAGCGGCTCCAGCACCACGCGCTGGCCGGCCACCACCCACAGGATCTGCCCGGCGTGCAGGAAGATGTCGCCCGCCGCCTGGTCGCAGGCCCCGTTCGGGCCGTCATCCAGCGTCACCCAGGCATGGCCGCGCATCACGCGCAGCGACATGGCCGTGGGCGACAGCAGGCTTTTCGCCTGGCCCATGGGCAGGGTGTGGATGTCGGCATCCTGCACGGCCACGTCGCCGGACAGGGAGGACGTTTTCTGGGTCAGGACATGGATCGGGTTCATTGCTGCGGCTCCGGAAGCGGGGCCCACCATGGACCCCAACGGCCTTGATGGTGCTCGGCGGGCAGGCCCGCGTCCAATGAAAAGCAGCTTGCAGAACCATTCCCGATTCGCATCAATGGCGGTATTCTCCAGGCGTACAGGGCGCGCATCCTTCAGGGAAATCGAGCCGTATCGGCATTGATGAATCAAAGCCGCCCTATTGATTCGAAAGTCACATCAAACCCACCGCCGCCATGAATGCACCCGCGTCGCACCCCACCGCCCATCTGCGCACCCGGCCCGTGGCCGCCGGCCACTGGCGTGCCTTCCTCGCGGTGGCGCGGCACCTGAACTTCCGTGCCGCGGCGGAAGAGCTGGCGCTCACCCAGTCAGCCGTCAGCCGGCAGATCCAGGCGCTGGAAGACGAGGTGGGCGTGATGCTCTTCCTGCGCCACACCCGGGCGGTGGAGCTGACCAGCGCGGGCGCCCAGCTGCAGCGCGCCGTGGCCCCGGCGCTGGAGCGCATCGACGCCACCGTGCGGCTGGTGCGCCAGACCTCCGGGCGGCGCAGCGTGGCCATCACCACCTGGGCCAGCTTCGCGTCGGTCTGGCTCATCCCGCGCATGGAAGGCTTCCAGCACGACAACCCCGACATCGACATCCGCATCGACGCGACCGACACCATCGTGGATCTGGACACCTCGGACGTGGATCTGGCGCTGCGCTACTGCCTGCCGGGCACCGTCGATCCCGGCGCCCAGCGGCTCTTCGGCGAACAGCTGGCCGTGGTGGCCAGCCCCTGGCTGCTCAACAGCGCGCCTCCCCTGCGCCGGCCGGAGGACATCGCCCAGTTCACGCTGATCGAAGCCGGCGACGCCCACCGCACGCAGAACCTGGAATGGCTGAGCTGGCGCCGCTGGTTCGAGCTGAACGGCCACGACAAGCTGCAGCCCAAGCGCTGGCTGTACTTCAACTACGCCCAGCAGATCGTGCAGGCGGCGCTGGCCGGACAGGGCCTGGCGCTGGCGCGCATGCCGCTGGTGGCCGATGCCCTGGCCACGGGCGACCTGGTGGAGGTGCTGCCCGGCCTGCGGCTGGATTCGCCGCTGGCCTACTGGCTGGTGGTGGGCCCGCGCAGCGCCCAGCGGCCCGAGATCAAGGCCTTCTGCGACTGGCTGCTGCTGCAGGCCGAGGCCACGCGCAAGGCCATCGGCGAAGTGCCCGACCCGGACCTGAACGACGACCTGGCCTGAGACGCCCCGCCACCGTGGATGAGAGATAGAAGAGAGGGCGCTACGCCACGCCCTCCAGCACCAGCGCGCAGACCTCGCGCACCGTCTCCTCGAAGAACGCCGGATCGTCCAGCGTGCGGCCCGTCACCGCCTGCACCTGCACGGCGAAGTCCGCGTAGTGCTGCGTGAGCGCCCACAGCGCGAAGACCAGATGGTGCGGCTGCACCGGCTTGAGCCGCCCGTCCGCCACCCAGGCGTGGATCACGGCGGACTTGGCCTGCACCAGTTCGCGCAGCTCGCGCGCCAGCTCGTCGCGCAGCAGCGGCGCGCCCTGGATCATCTCCAGGCAGAAAAGGCGCGAGGCCTCGGGCCGGTCGCGCGAGAGCGCGAGCTTGGCGCGGATGTAGCTGGCGATGGCCTCGCGCGGGTCCTGGTCGGCGCTGAAGGCGCGCAGGGGGGCGAGCCACACGTCCAGCAGATCGCGCAGGACGGCCACGTACAGCGCCTCCTTGCCCGGGAAGTGGTAGAGCAGATTGCTCTTGGAGAGCCCGGCCTGCGCCGCGACCTGCTCGACCTTGGTGCCGTGCAGGCCGTAGCGCGAGAACAGCGCCAGCGCCGCGGCGAGGATGGCGCTGCGCTTGTCCGCCACCGGGCGGGTATCGCGCGGCGCACGGGGCATGCGCGGCGCTCGCGGGGGGGCTGGCGGCTGGCCCTGCGCGTCCGTGCCCCCTGCACTCACCGTCTTTTGCCTGGTTGCCATGGGATGAAATCTCCTGGGTCGATGGAACAGGGGAATGTGCGATCGCGGTGCGTGCAGCACGTTCCGTGCGCACCAGCCGGCGGCAGACAGCACGCCTTGAGGGCGCCGCGAAGATGCGCGCACGGCCGCACTCCAACCCCGCCAGAGGCATTCTGAACGGCATTTGTCCATTTGGTCCAAGTGGCACGGTCGTTGCATGAGAGCGGGTCTCACCCTCTTAGCACCGGAGTTGTGCCATGCCCGTTCTGAACGTTCCCGTGATCGACCTGCAACCCTGGTTCGGCGGCACGCCGGCTGGCAAGGCCCTGGTGGCGAGCCAGGTGGACAGCGCCTGCCGCGACATCGGCTTCCTGGTCGTGACCAACCACCGGATCTCCCCGGAGCTGGTCCAGCGCGTGTCCGATGCCTCGCGCGAATTCTTCGCCCTGCCGCTGGAAACCAAGCGCCGCGTGGACCGCCCGCGCGAAGACGCCGTGCGCGGCTACAGCGCCGTGGGCGAGGAAGGGCTGTCGTACAGCCTGGAAGAGGCCACGCCCGGCGACCTGAAGGAATCGTTCTCCATCGGCCCCTCCGGCGTGCCCGACGACGAATACCATCGCGGCCCCGCGGCCGGCGCCCACTTCGAGCCCAACGCCTGGCCCGACCTGCCGGGCTTTCGCGAGGCCTACACCGAGTACTTCGAAGCCATGAGCGATCTGGCGCGCTCGCTGATGTGCATCTTCGCCACCGCGCTGAAGCTGCCCGAGACCTTCTTCGACGACAAGATCGACCGGCACATCAGCATGTTCCGCGTGCTCAGCTATCCGCCGCAGAAAGAGGCCCCGCTGCCCGGCCAGATGCGCGCGGGCGCCCACAGCGACTACGGCAGCCTGACCATCGTGCGCCCGGACGGCCCCGGCCTGCAGGTCTTCAACAAGGCCGGCCAGTGGGTGGACGTGCCCCTGGTGGAGGGCGGCTTCGCCATCAACATCGGCGACCTGATGATGCAGTGGACCAACGACACCTGGGTCTCCACCCTGCACCGCGTGGCCAACCCGCCGTTCGACGACACGCTGCGCAACACGCGCCGCCAGTCGCTGGTCTTCTTCCACCAGCCCAACTACGACGCCGTGGCCGAATGCCTGCCCAGCTGCCTGGCCCCGGGCGAGCAGCCGCGCCACGCGCCCGTCACCTCGGGCGAGCACCTCACGTCCAAGTTCGTGAAGCAAACCACCTTCGGCGGCACCAAGGCCGTCGCCTGAAGCAGGGGCTGCACGGCACATGGCACATCTTTCCTACGTCAACGTCTTCGCCCGGGACGTGGTGGCGCTCAGCGGCTTCTACCAGCGCGTGTTCGGCTTTCCGGAGATCGAGGCGATCCGCTCGCCCATCTTCCGCGGGCTCGACACCGGCAGGAGCAGCCTCGGCTTCAACGCGCTCGACGCCTACGAGCTGCTGCACCTGTCCGAGTTCTCGGACACCCGGGGCGTGAAGTTCCTGCTCAACATCGACGTCGATAGCCGCGAGGACGTGGACCGCCGCGTGCCGGTGGCGGTCGCGGCCGGCGCCACGCTGGTCAAGCCGCCCTACGAGACCTACTACCACTGGTACCAGGCCGTGCTGCTCGACCCCGAGGGCAACGTGTTCCGCATCAACCACATGCTGTGACGCGCGCCGCGCCGTCGCGCCGTCCACCGCTCCCTTCCCTCTTTTCCGTCCCACGCCCCGCCGTCCTTCCAAGAAAGGTCCAGCCATGTCACGCCTCCTGAAGCGTCTCTCCGCCACGGCCCTGCTCGCCTGCACCGCCGCCGCCACCGCTCCTGCCGCCCTGGCGCAGCAGGCCGGCTTCACCCTCAAGGGCAAGCCGGTGATCGCCATGCTGTACTACGGCCCCAAGAACGACGGGGGCTGGACGCAGGCGCTGGACGAGGCCCGCGTGAAGATCGAGGCCGCGCTGGGCCAGAAGATCCAGTACGCCGAGAACATCTCCGAAGACGCCTCGGTCATCAAGCCCACGGCCGAGCGCTTCATCTCGCGCGGCGCCAACATCGTGATCGGCACGGCCTTCGGCCACTCCGACGCGTTCAAGGACCTAGCCGCCAAGCACCCGGACGTGGCCTTCCTCAACGCCTCGGGCACGACCAACGGCCCCAACCTCGAATCCTTCTACGGCCGCACCTACGAAAGCCAGTACCTGTGCGGCATGGCGGCCGGCGCGGCCAGCAAGACGGGCAAGCTCGGCTTCGTCGCGGCCAACCCCTTCGGCGTGGTGAACTGGACCATCAACGCCTACGCGCTGGGCGCGCAGAAGATGAACCCCAACGCCACGGTCAACGTGATCTACACCGGCAGCTGGAACGACCCGGTGAAGGAGCGCGCGGCGGCCTCGGCCCTGATCGACCAGGGCGCCGACGTGATCGGCCAGCACGTGGACAGCCCCACGCCCCAGATCGTGGCGCAGGAGCGCGGCGTCTATGGCACGGGCCACCACCGGGACCTGCGCCAGTTCGCCCCCAAGGCCACGCTGTGCTCGTCGGTCTGGGTCTGGGACAAGTTCCTCGTCACCGAACTCAAGAAGATCATCGCCGGCGGCTGGAAGCCCGCGCCCTACGGCGCCTTCATCCCGATGAGCGGCGGCGGCACCGACATCGCCGGCTTCGGCCCCGGCGTGCCGCCGGACAAGGCCAAGCTGATCCTGGCCGAGCGCGACGCGCTGCTCAAGGGCAAGCAGATCTTCGCCGGCCCGCTCAAGGACCGCGATGGCAAGGAGCGCGTGGCCGCAGGCGCCGTGCTCTCCGATGCCGACCTCTGGAAGATGGACTGGTTCGTCAAGGGCGTGGTCACGCAGAAATAAGCGGAACGGCCACACATGTCCAGCGCACTGGCCCTGCGGGGCATCCGCAAGAGTTTCGACGGCTTCCTCGCCCTGGACGATGCGCAATTCGATGCGCGCTGGGGCGAGGTGCATGCCCTGCTGGGCGAGAACGGCGCGGGCAAGTCCTCGCTGATGAACATCGCCGCCGGCCTCTACGCACCCGAGCGCGGCGAGATGCTGGTGGACGACAACGCCGTGCGGCTGGCCGGACCGCGCGATGCGGCCCAGCACCACATCGGCATGGTGCACCAGCACTTCAAGCTCGTGCGACCCTTCACGGTGGCGCAGAACATCCTGCTGGGCCTGCCGGCCGACCAAGCCGGCCACCGCCGCCAGCTCGCGGCGCTGGAGGAACGCATCCGCGCGCAGGCCGGCGAGCTGGGCTTCGCCATCGACCCGCGCCAGCGCGTGGACAGCCTGTCCATCGCCGAGCAGCAGCGCGTGGAGATCCTCAAGGTGCTGCTGGCCGGCGCGCGCATCCTGATCCTGGACGAGCCCACCGCCGTGCTCACCGACCAGGAGGCCGAGCGCCTGCTGCGCACGGTGCAGGGCCTGGCGCAGCGCGGCTGCGCGGTGGTGCTGGTCACGCACAAGATGGCCGACGTGAAGGCCTATGCCGACCGCGTGACCGTGATGCGCGGCGGCCGCACGGTGGCCACGCTGGACCCGCGCACCACGCCGGCCGCCGAACTGGTGCGCCTGACGGTGGGCGAGACCGCGCCGCCCGTGCCCCGGGTGCGCAGCGCGCCGGGCCCGGCCTGCCTGTCGCTGCAGGGGCTCAGCACGCCCGCGCAAGGCGGCCGGCAGGCGCTGGCCGGCGTGACGCTGGACGTGCACGCGGGCGAGATCTACGGCATTGCCGGCGTGGGCGGCAACGGCCAGGGCGAACTGGCCGCCGCCATCATGGGGCTGATCCCGGAGGCCGGCGGCGACATCGTGCTGGAGGGCTTCGGCAGCCTGCGCGCGGCGCCGGCCACGGCGCGCCGGGCGCTGGGCCTGGCCGTCATTCCGGCCGACCGCTACGGCCATGCGCTGGCGGGCGGCCTGTCGATCGCGGAGAACTTCGCCATCGGCCAGGTCCACGGCGGGCGCTACGGCTCGCCCTGGTGGCTGCGCCAGCGCCGCATCGACCAGGAAGCGCGCGACGCGGTCGCCGCCTTCGACGTGCAGGGCGTGCGCTCGCTGCGGCAGAAGGCCGCGCTGCTCTCGGGCGGCAATGCGCAGAAGCTGGTGATCGCGCGCGAGTTCAGCAAGCAGCCCCGCCTGATCCTCGCGCACAGCCCCAGCCGGGGCCTGGACGTGCGCGCCACCGCCCAGGTGCATGCGCGGCTGCTGGCGGCGCGCGACGCCGGCGCCGCCGTGCTGCTCATCAGCGAAGACCTGGACGAAGTCCTGGCCCTGGCCGACCGCATCGGCGTGATGGCCGGCGGCCGCATCGTGGCCGAATTCGATCAACCCGCCGACCGCCAGGCCATCGGCCAGGCCATGGTCCACCATGACTGAAGCCACCCTCATCCCCGACGCCGCGCCCAAGGCGCCCGCCCGCCGCCAGCCCCTGGCGAGCCGGCGCTACACGCTGGAGATCCGCCAGCAGATGTCCATGCCGCGCCAGGCCCTGGTGCTGGGGCTGGCCGTGCTCGCGGGGCTGGCGATCTCCGGGCTCATCCTGGTGGCCGCCGGCGTGCCTGCGGGCGAGCTGTTCAACGAATTCATCGTCACCACGCTGTTCGACCTGCAGAGCCTGCAGGCCGTGCTGTTCCAGGCCGCGCCGCTGATCATGATCGGCCTGGCCGCGTCGATCGCGTTCCGCGCGCGCTTCTGGAACCTGGGGCTCGAAGGGCAGATGATCTGGGGCGCGATCGGCGCCACGGCCGTGTCCCTCCACGAGATCGGCCCGCCCGCGCTGCGCCTGCCGCTGATGGCCATCGCCGCGCTGGCCGGCGGCCTGCTGTGGGCGCTGGGGCCGGCGCTGCTCAAGCTGCGCCTGGGCGTCAACGAGATCATCTCCACGCTGATGCTCAACTACATCGCCAGCAACTTCCTGCTGCACCTGGTCTATGGCGCCTGGAAGGACCCCAAGGATTCCTTCCCCTACTCGCCGCAGTTCCGCAGCTTCGAGCGCCTGCCCGAGTTCTTCGGCCCCTCGGGCATGGCCGTGCTGCTGGCGCTGCTGGCCATGGCACTGGCCTGGTGGTTCGTGCAGGCCAGCCGCGCGGGGCTGTACCTGCGCTTCGTCAACGCCAGCCCGCGCGTGGCCGATGCGGTGGGCGTGCCGGTGCGCGCCATCATCCTGGGCACGGTGCTGGGCTCGGGCGCGCTGGCCGGGCTGGGCGGCTTCCTGGTGGCGGCCGGGCAGGAGGGCCGGCTGACCCAGGCCTTCTACCAGGGCTACGGGTTCTCCGGCATCCTGATCGCCTTCCTGGCGCGCAACCACCCGGTGGCCGCGACGGTGGTGGCGGCGCTGGTGGCCACACTCTTCGTGGCCGGGCGCAACCTGCAGGTCTTCTACCAGATCCCGTTTTCGATGGTGCAGCTGATCCAGGCCATCGTCGTGGTGTGCGTGGCCTCGTCCGACTTCTTCATCCGCCACCGGCTGCGCCGCGTGGCCGCCGACTGACCCTCCCCGGGAACCGCCATGGAACTGTTCACGCACTGGATCGGCAGCATTCCCGATTTCGCCGTGCCCTACGCCCTCGCGGCGCTGGGCCTGATCCTCGCCGAACGCTCGGGCGTGCTCTCGCTGGGCGCCGAGGGGCTGATGCTGGTCGGCGCGCTGGCCGCCATCGGCGCGCAGCTGGCCTTCGGCGCCACCGGCATTTCGCTGGTGCTGGCCATGGCGGCAGCGAGCCTCGTCTCCGTGCTGTTCGCGGTGCTGGTGGTGTGGCTGCGCATCAACCAGGTCATCGCCGGGCTGGCGCTGGTCTTCTTCTGCCAGGGCCTGACCAGCCTGGTCGGCACGCTGATGGGCTGGACCAACCAGCCCGTGACCTCGGCCGGCCCCATCCCCCTCGGCCCGCTCGCGCAGCTGCCGTTGCTGGGCCGGCTGCTGTCGCAGAACGCCGTGGTCTATCTGACGCCGCTGATCTTCTGGGCGGTGGTGCACTACCTGCAGCACACGGGTTCGGGCCTGCGCCTGCGCGCCGTGGGCGAGAACCCGCAGGCCGCCGATGCAGCGGGCATTCCGGTGGCGGCCTACCGCTTCGCCGCCGTGGTGGCGGGTGCGGCGCTGGTGGGGCTGGCCGGGGCCTATATCTCGCTGCTGTCCACCAAGCTGTGGATCGCGGGCATGACCGGCGGGCGCGGCTGGATCGCCGTGGGCCTGGTGATCTTCGCGCGCTGGTCGCCCTGGAAGGCGCTGGCCGGCGCGCTGCTGTTCGGCTGCATCGAGGCGCTGATCCCGCAGCTGGCGGCCGCGGGCGTGCAGCTGCCGCAGTATTTCGTGCTGATGACGCCCTACGTCGTCACGCTGGGCGTGATGGTGTGGGTGGCGCTGGGCCGCCGCCGGCTCGACGGCGAGCCGGGCGCACTCGGCGAACCCTATGTCCGTGAGGAACGGCGATGAAGGCCTGGATCTACAACGAGGCGCGCGAAGTGGACGACGCGCTTTTTCCCGACTACCTGGACCCGGCCACCACGGCCGTGGTGTCCATCGACATGCACCGCGGACACCTGGAAGACAGCCCCGACTGCCCCTGCCCCGCCCCGCGCGCGCGTGACGTGGTGGCGCCCATCGACGCCTTCCATGCGCAGGCGCGTGCGCTGGGCGTGCGCATCGCACATGTGAAGTCGGTGCTGCGCCCGGGCGGGGAAGACGACCTGAAGGGCATTCCCGCGGCCTGGCGGCGGACCTTTCCGCTCTACGTCGGAGACATTCCGAATGCCGCCGAGCACGCCCTGGAGGGCAGCCGCTGGACCGAATGGGTCACCCGGGTGGAGCCCGGCGACCTGCGCGTGGAGAACAAGCGCCGCCTGTCGGCCTTCTACCCGACCGACCTCGACTTCCTGCTGCGCAACCAGCGCATCACGACGGTGGTGTTCAACGGCGGCTTCTCGGACTGCTGCGTGCTCAATTCCGCCTTCGACGCCAACAACCACAACTACCGCGTGATCGTGCTGCGCGACCTGGTGCGCGGCACCGACGACCACCTGGATGGCGCGGCGCTGGCCATGGTGTCGCTGCACCTGGGGCTGGTGCTCGACTCGGCCGAGCTGCTGCGCCTCTGGCAGGCCCGGCCGGGCGACGCTGGCGGCCGCGGCTGAAGCCGGCCGGGCGGCACGCCGCAGGCCTGGGCGTCAGGCGCCCAGCGTCACGCGGGCGAACTTGCGCTTGCCCACCTGCACGACGAAGGTGCCGGCCGGAAGCTTCAGGCCCTTGTCGCTCACCACGGCACCGTCCACCCGCACGCCGCCGCCGTCGATCAGGCGGTTGGCCTCGCTGGTCGAAGGCGCGAGGTTGGCCTGCTTGAGCAATGCGCCGATGCCCAGCGGCGCGCCGGAGAGCGACACCTCGGGGATCTCGTCGGGCACGCCGCCCTTGCTGCGGTTGATGAAGTCCTGCTCGGCCGCATCGGCCGCCGCGGCGCTGTGGAAGCGCGCGGTGATCTCCTTGGCCAGCGCCACCTTGGCGTCCTTGGGGTTGCGGCCGCCCGCCACCTCGGCCTTGAGCGCCTCGATCTCGGCCAGGCTCTTGAACGACAGCAGGGTGTACCAGTCCCACATCAGCGTGTCGGAGATGGACAGCACCTTGGCGAACATGGTGTTGGCCTCTTCGGTGATGCCGATGTAGTTGTTCTTGGACTTGGACATCTTGTCCACGCCGTCCAGGCCCACCAGCAGCGGCATGGTCAGGATGCACTGCGGCTCCTGGCCGTATTCCTGCTGCAGGTGGCGGCCCATCAGCAGGTTGAACTTCTGGTCGGTGCCGCCCAGCTCCAGATCGCTCTTGAGCGCGACCGAGTCGTAGCCCTGCAGCAGGGGGTAGAGGAATTCGTGCAGGCTGATCGAGCTGCCGTCGGTGAAGCGCTGGTGGAAGTCGTTGCGCTCCATCATGCGCGCCACGGTGTACTTGGCGGCCAGCTGGATCATGCCGACGGCGCCCAGGGGCTCGCACCATTCGCTGTTGTAGCGGATCTCGGTACGCGCCGGGTCCAGCACCTTGGCGGCCTGGGTGTAGTAGGTCTCGGCGTTGGCCTTGATCTGCTCGGGCGTGAGCGGCGGGCGGGTGGTGTTGCGGCCCGAGGGGTCGCCGATCAGCGTGGTGAAGTCGCCGATCAGGAAGATCACCTGGTGGCCCAGGTTCTGCAGCTGGCGCATCTTGTTGAGCACCACCGTGTGGCCGATGTGGATGTCCGGCGCCGTCGGGTCCAGGCCCAGCTTGATGCGCAGCGGCTGGCCGGTGGCTTCCGAGCGCGCGAGCTTGCGTGCCCACTCGTCGCGCGGCAGCAGTTCCTCCACGCCCCGCAACGTGACTTCCAGGGCTTGTCCTACACCATCGGTCATCGGGTAGGTTGTAACAGCAGATTGATTCATAAGGGTTTTTTCCGGGTCCGGCCGTAGGTGCATGGCTATACTTCGACCCACATCGCAATGGCGGATTCTAGTGGCCCGCCCGTCACGGCCCGGCCCAGCCACTGCGCACGACGACATTCCTGCACCCCGCCTTCCGCCCTCTGCTGCACGCTAGGCCGCAGGGCATGGCCCGGGTGCATCCATTTGGGGTACGACTTTTGACCAATGGCTTGACTTCCGCCTGCCTGGACCTGCTCGAGCGGGTTCGCCAGCGCCTGGCAGATACCGCCCGCAAGCATCCGAAACGCATCACCGCCGCCGTGGCGACCCTGCTGCTCACCGGCGGCGGCGGCGCCTTCGCCGTGGCGTCCTTCGCGCCCGATGCGTCCGACCTGCCCGTGAGCACCGTGTCGTACGCGGTGGATTCGCTGGCCGGCGACACGCCCCTGACCCAGCTGGTGGACATCCCCAGCTACACGCTCTACCGCTCCGACCAGACGCGCAGCAACGACACGGCTGAAAGCATCCTGCAGCGCATGGGCGTGGCAGACCCGGCAGCCGCGGGCTTCCTGCGCGGCGACAACCAGGTCCGCCAGAACCTGCTGGGCCGCGGCGGCCGCTCGCTCACCGTCGAGGCCACCGAAGACCACCGTCTGATGCGGCTGGTGGCGCGCTGGGCACCCGACGACAGCGGCACCTTCAAGCGCCTGGTGGTCGAACGCCAGGACGGCGGCGGCTTCGCCTCGCGCATCGAGACCGCGCCGCTCACGGTGGGCTCGAGGCTGGCGGGCGGCATCATCCGCAGCTCGCTCTTCGCTGCCACCGACGCGGCCAACATCCCCGACGCCGTGGCCATCCAGCTGGCCGAGGTGTTCTCCAGCAACATCGACTTCCACCGCGCGCTGCGCAAGGAAGACCGCTTCTCCGTGGTCTATGAAACGCTGGAAGCCGACGGCGAGCCGCTGCGCAGCGGCCGCGTGCTGAGCGCCGAGTTCCACAACAACGGCAAGACGCACGACGCCATCTGGTTCCAGGAACCCGGCGCCGCCAAGGGCTCCTACTACACGCTGGAAGGCGAGAGCATGCGCCGCGCGTACCTGGCCTCGCCGGTCGAGTTCTCGCGCGTCTCCAGCGGCTTCCAGATGCGCTTCCACCCCATCCTGCAGAAGTGGCGCGCCCACCTGGGCACCGACTTCGCCGCGCCCACAGGCACCTCCGTGCGCACGGTGGGCGACGGCGTGGTGGAGTTCGCCGGCGTGCAGAACGGCTACGGCAACGTGATCTACATCAAGCACCGCAACCAGCACGAGACCGTCTATGCCCACCTGAGCCGCATCGACGTGCGCGCCGGCCAGGCCGTGGAGCAGGGCCAGAAGATCGGCGCCGTGGGCGCCACCGGCTGGGCCACCGGCCCGCACCTGCACTTCGAATTCCGCGTGAACGGCCAGCATCAAGACCCGATGACCATCGCCCAGCAGAGCGAGGCCGCCCAGCCCGTGTCGGCCGCATCGCGTGCCGCCTTCAAGCAGCTGGCGTCGAACATGCGCATCCAGCTGGCCTCGGCGGGGCAGTTCGAGCAGGCCAGCGCGCAGTAGGGGTGCATCCCCCTGAGGCGCTGCGCGCCTTCCCCCTTCTCTCTCGCTGCGCGCGGGAAGGGGGACGACGCCAGTGGACCGGCGGAGCCGGATCCACGGCGTCTCTGGCCTTTGGCCGCGCCGGCTTCCACGCTGCGAACTGATTCAACCGGCAAGGCGCTTCGCCCTACTTCCTGCTTTCCCTGTGAACTCCTCCGCTTCCATCGATCGCTATATCGGACTCATGTCGGGCACTTCGCTCGACGGGGTGGATGGGGCGCTGGTCGAGTTCGTTGGTGATCGGCTGCGCGTGGCGGGCTTCGCATCTGCACCGTTTACCGCCGCGCTCAAGGCCGAGCTGCTGGCGCTCAACACCAGCGGGGCGGACGAGCTGCACCGCGCCGCGCTGGCGGCCAACGCGCTCGTGGGGATCTATGCCGATGTGGTCCGCCAGCTGCTGCAGGCGGCGCAGCTGGGCGCCGCCGATGTGCGGGCCGTCGGCGCGCACGGCCAGACCGTGCGGCACCGGCCGGGCCTCTTCGACGGCACGGGCTACACGCTGCAGCTGAACAGCCCGGCCCTGCTGGCCGAGCGCACCGGCATCGCCGTGGTGGCCGATTTCCGCAGCCGCGACGTGGCGGCCGGCGGCCAGGGCGCGCCGCTGGTGCCGGCCTTCCACCAGGCCGTCTTCGGGCAGGCGGGCTCGGACGCCTGCGTGCTGAACATCGGCGGCATCGCCAACCTCAGCGTGCTGGGCGCGCAGGGCGAGGTGCTGGGCTTCGACTGCGGCCCCGGCAATGCGCTGATGGACCACTGGTGCGAACGCCACACCGGCCAGCCCTACGATGCAGGCGGCGCCTGGGCCGCGCAGGGGCGTGTGCTGCCCGATCTGCTGCAGCGCCTGCTGGCCGAGCCCTATCTGCACCAGCCGCCGCCCAAAAGCACCGGGCGCGACCTGTTCCACCCGGCCTGGCTGCAGGCCCACCTGCAGGCCCACGGCGACGCGGCCCCGGCCGACGTGCAGGCGACCCTGACCGAATTGACCGCCCGCGCTTGTGCAGCCAGCGTCATCAGCTATGGAAACAAGAGCAAACGGCTCGCCGTGTGCGGCGGCGGCGCGCGCAATGGCTATCTGATGGAGCGCATCGCCGCGGCGCTGCCGGGTGTGGCGGTGCAGGCCACCGATGCACTGGGGCTGCCCTCGCAGCAGGTCGAAGCCGCCGCCTTCGCCTGGCTGGCGCGCCAGACGGTGCACGCCCTACCCGGCAACCTGCCCCAGGTCACGGGCGCCGCCGGCCCCCGCGTCCTGGGCGCGATCTACCCGGCCTAAGAACGTGAACACGTTCTAAAGCCCCGCCCAGCGCCGGCCAGCGCCTCAGCCCTGGCCCGACACCTCGGGCCCGTCACGCGGCGGCGTGCGTGCCTCGCGCGGCAGCTGCCAGAAGACGGCCGCCGACACTACCGTGATGAAGCCCACCGTCAGGAAGGTGGACTGGAAGGCATGCAGCACCGCGCCGGGCACTTCCGTGCCGCCATAGGCCTGGCTCCATTCGGACAGCACCGCCCCCGCCACCGCCACACCCAGGCTCATCGCCAGCATCTGCACCATGGAGAGCAGGCCGTTGCCGCTGCTGGCACTGGCACCATCCAGATCCTTGAGCGTGATGGTGTTCATCGCGGTGAACTGCAGCGAATTCGCGGCACCGAAGGCCGCCAGCTGCAGCACCTGCCAGGCCAGCGGCCAGCCGGGCTGGCGCAGCGCGAAGCTGGCCATCAGCAGGCCCAGCAGCAGCGTGTTCACGACCAGCACGTTGCGATAGGTGAAGCGGCGGATCAGCGGCGTCGCCGCTCGCTTGATGCCCATGCCCGCCAGCGCGGTAGGCAGCATCATCAGCCCGGCGTGCATCGGGGAGAAGTCCAGCAGGAGCTGCAGCGACACCGGAATCAGGAACGGCATGGCGCCGCTGCCCAGCCGGCAAAAGAGGTTGCCCAGCAGCCCGACCGACAGCGTGCGCACGCGAAAGAGCTGCGTCGAATAGAGCGGCCGCTCATGCCGCGCCGCATGCAGCCAATAGACGACCAGCGCCACCAGGCCGCCCACGCCCAGCGCCGCCGCGCCGCCCCGCCCCACCAGGCCCGCGGCCTCGATCGCCAGCGAGATGGCCACCATGCCGAAGGCCAGCAGCACGTAGCCGGCGGTGTCGAAAGGGTCCGGCTTGGGCACCCGCAGGTTGGGCATGAAGCGCGCCGTCGCCATCAGGCCGATCAGGCCCACCGGCAGGTTGATGAGGAACACCCAGTGCCACGAGGCGCTCTGCACCAGCCAGCCGCCCAGCGTGGGGCCCAGCAGCGGCCCGATGAGGCCGGGAATGGCGACGAAGCTCATCGCCTCCAGGAACTCGCCGCGCGGAAAGGTGCGCAGCACCGCCAGGCGCCCCACGGGCAGCAGCAGCGCCCCACCCAGGCCCTGCAGCACGCGCGCCGCCAGCAGCTCGCCCAGGTGCCGCGAAGTCGCGCAGGCCAGCGAGCCCAGCGAGAACACGGTGATGGCGAACAGGAAGACCTTGCGCGTGCCGAAGCGGTCCGCCAGCCAGCCCGAGGCGGGGATCAGCATGGCCATGGTCAGCGAATAGGCCACGATCACCGACTGCATGTGCAGCGGGCTCTCGCCCAGGCTGGCAGCCATGGCGGGCAGGGCCGTGTTGACGATGGTCGCATCCAGCGTCTGCATGAAGACGCCCACCGCGACGACCCACAGCAGGATGCGGCGATGGTCCGGACCGGGGTCCGGCACGATGGGCGTTGTTGCTTCAGCGCTGGGAGATGCCATGGCTTCTTAGAACGTGTTTACGATCTCGCAGGGGATCGCGTTGGAGCGCAATCGGGATGAGTGGATGCCTCGGATGCGCCGCATGGGCTCATGCCCATGCAAGCAGCCGGGGCATCCAATCGCCCGATTTCGCTCCAACCCGAAGGGCAGCTACGTCGGCGGGCGGTCTGCGGCGTTGCGGCGCTTGTGGATAGCCGTGCTATCCACTGCGCACCGCGCCTTGCATCCCATCCCGCCGGACGTAGCTGCGCGACCCCTGGGAGATCGTAAACACGTTCTTATGCGAGCGGGAACGAAAAAGCCGCCCTGAAGGCGGCTGGACGGGTACTGGACGCGGGGCTCAGGTCGAGAAGCTGGAACCGCAGCCGCAGGTCGTGGTGGCGTTGGGGTTCTTGATGACGAACTGCGCTCCTTGGAGGTCTTCCTTGTAGTCGATCTCGGCGCCCACCAGGTACTGGTAGCTCATGGCGTCGATCAGCAGGGAGACGCCGTTCTTGGTCATGGTGGTGTCGTCGTCGTTCGTGATCTCGTCGAACGTGAAGCCGTACTGGAAGCCGGAGCAGCCGCCACCCTGCACGAACACGCGCAGCTTGAGGTCGGGGTTGCCTTCTTCGGCAATCAGATCCGCCACCTTGGCAGCGGCGCTGTCGGTGAAGAGGATCGGGGCGGGCATTTCGGTCTGTACGTTGTCTGCTACTGCGCTCATCGGGTGCTCCTTCGGGAGGGTTTGCGGTCAATGCTACTGCAATCGCCCCGGCGATTCAGATCAAGAGGCGTTTGACGCCAGTTTCAGTGTGGGCTTTGCTTCCAGCAGGGCCTCGGCCGTGGGCGACATCTGGCCGGCGATCGTCGCGCCCTGGTGCATCTCGAGCGCCTTGTAGTGCACGTCGCCCGTGATGCGCGCCTTGGGCTGCAGCTCCAGCAGCTCGCCCGCATGCACCGGGCCGACCACCGTGCCGTTCACGATCACGTGCATGGCATGCAGGGCGCCTTCCACGCGGCCCGACTCCGACACCACCAGGATGCTCGGCTGGCCGGCCTCGGCGCGGACCTCGCCCACCACCTCGCCATCGATGCGCAGGCCTTCGGCGAACAGCACGTCACCCTGCACGCGCGTGCCCTGGGCGATCAGGCTCTTGATGGGGGGCTGTTTCTTGCGGGAGAACATGGCGGCAGGCTCCTGGGCGGCAACGCGCGCGGCGCGCGCATGGTTAATCGACGTCCACGCTATGAACGGTTCGCACCGTATTGCCTTCCAGCACCCGGGCGGTAACCGTTTGTACCATGACCCCTTCGGGCAGATCGAGCATCCCCTCGGCGCGCCGGTATTGCTGGAACTGCAGGGGTTGCGCCACGGCGGGCGGCGCGCTGCTCCAGGGCTGGCCGTTCTGCGTGCCCGACAGCACCAGTTCCAGCCGCCCCTTGAATTCGGGCGCATTGCGCACCGGCTGGATCACCAGCACCTGCCAGCGCATGTGCGGGCCGCCCTGCCGCTCGGCCTGCAGCCCGCGAATGGAAATGCCGTCGGACTTGCCGGCGGGAATGAGCTTCTCGAAAAAGCCCAGGTCGTCGCGCAGGGCGCGGTTGTCGGCTTCGAGCTGGCGCATCTGCGTCTGCACACGCTCCAGGGCGGCGCGCTCGGCGGTCAGCAGGCTACCGGCGGTGGCGGCCACTTCCTGCTGCTGCCGGCTTTCGGCATGCAGCCGGCCCACCTCTTCGCGCAGCCGCACCAGTTCCTCGCGCGAGCCCGAATCCAGCCCGGCGATGCTCTTGCCGAATTCGAAGGCCCAGAGCGCCAGGGCCGCCGAAAAGCCCAGCAGCACGGCCGCCAGCAGCCAGCGCAGCGGCCACGGCAGAGCGTTGCGCACCGCGACGCGGGGCGCGGAGATGGTCAGGCGGCGGCGCAGCAGGCGAAATCGCATGGGCTCTTTTCTCGCTCCGGAAAAAGGGCGGATTCTCGCCGATGTCCATGAAACGCAAAAACCGCCACGAGGGCGGTTTTTGCAAAGGGCAGAGCTCTTCTCTTGCGAGAGAGAAAGCCTGCAGGGCGGCAAAGCCCTGCGGCCAGCGAATCAACGCTTGGAGAACTGCTTGGCGCGGCGTGCGGAGTGCAGACCGACCTTCTTACGTTCGACTTCACGGGCATCGCGAGTCACGAAGCCGGCTTGGCTCAGTGCGGACTTCAGCGTTGCGTCGTAGTCGATCAGGGCGCGGGTGATGCCGTGGCGGGTGGCACCGGCTTGGCCGGATTCACCGCCGCCGTGGACGTTGACCTGGATGTCGAAGGTTTCGACATGGTTGGTCAGCACCAGCGGCTGCTTGGCGATCATGATGGAGGTTTCGCGGCCGAAGTACTGCTGAATGTCTTTGCCATTCACAGTGATCTTGCCGGAGCCCTTCTTCAGAAACACGCGGGCGACGCTGGACTTGCGACGGCCGGTGCCATTGTTCCATTCACCAATCATTCAAGGCTCCTTAGATTTCCAGCGCTTTGGGCTGCTGAGCGGTGTGCGGATGTTCCGCGCCGCCGTAGACCTTGAGCTTCTTGATCATGGCGTAGCCGAGCGGGCCCTTGGGCAGCATGCCCTTGACGGCCTTTTCCAGCGCGCGGCCGGGGTGCTTGGCTTGCATGTCGCGGAAGTTCGTGGCCGTGATGCCGCCGGGATAGCCCGAATGGCGGTAGTACACCTTGTCGAGCGACTTGGTGCCGGTGACCTTGAGCTTGGATGCGTTGATGATGACAATGAAATCGCCGGTATCGACGTGAGGCGTGTAAATGGCCTTGTGTTTGCCGCGCAAACGGAGAGCAACTTCGCTGGCTACTCGTCCGAGGACCTTGTCGGTCGCGTCAATCACAAACCACTCATGCACGACCTCAGCGGGCTTTGCGCTGAAAGTAGTCATGTGTTTCTCTCGAGAAAAAGAGGGTTTGGTCGGTCCTTTTCCACGGTCGGTGCTTCTCTGAAGGAAGCCTCTTAGGTGGCAGTTGAAACCTCGCCGCGGGACCTGGGAATCGCTGCGAAGCCCGCCATTATACAAAGCCGGCCGCGCAACGTGCAAAGGCGCCAAAACAACGGCCCGGACGGCCTGATGCAGCCGCTGCGGGGCGGGCCCCACGGCTCTACGGAGAGAAGGTCTCCCGGCGGCGGGCCTCTTCCGCCGCGCGCCGGCGCAGATCGACGCACACCGGGTGGTGCGTGAGGGCGGGCGACTGGCATTCGCGGTAGATGCACATCGGCCGCGTCAGCAGCGAGGCGTCCGCGCAGGCCTCCACGGGGCCGCGCACCCGCGGGTGCGCGGGTTTGGTCTCGGCCGCGGGCTGCTGCGGCGGCGCGCTTCCCGCTGCGCCGCTGGTGGACGGACTGCCGCTGCCGGAACCAGCCGCAGCGGCGGCATTGCTCTTGGCGGGCGGCGCAGCGTCCTTCGCATGGCGCCGGGTATGGGATCTGGACGGAGAGGCAGGTTCGGCCGGCGGGGTGGCGGCCTGCCGAGCCGGCTCCGGCGAGGGCGATGCCACCGGCTCCGGCAACGGCGCGGCCGCCGCAGGTTCGGGCGCTGCAGCGGGCGTGGACACCGCAGGCCGGGCCCATTCGGTGACGATGTCGCTGTCGGGCGTGCGGGCAGGCGGGGTCTCGCTGCGCCAGGGCAGGACGGCCGCCAGAACGCCGGCCACCAGCACGCCTGCCAGCGCGGCCATCGGTGCCCAGCGCCTGCGGGCAGGCGCGGCCTCCGGTGGCGTTGCAGCGCCGGGGGCTGCCGGTGACATGGACACGCCCAGCATCGGCTGCCCGGCATCGCTGCTGCCGCTGGCCTCCGGTGCCTCGTGCGGCATCCACGGGGTGGTGTCGGCCTGCGCAGCATCCTGCTCGGCAGCCACCGATGGCGTCTGTGACGCATGCACCGCCGCGGGTGCCGGATGGGTGGTATCGCGTCCCCTCTCGGGCAGCCTCAGCGTCGCGGTGATCGGCACGTCGGGCCGCACGATGGCAGGCGCCGGTGCTGCGGCGGCCTCGCCCGGCTCGGTCCAGAGATCGCCCAGCTCGGCGCGGAAGTCGAAATGCTCCAGGCCCGAGGCCGGCGGCTGCAGTTCCAGCAGCCGCACGAATTCGTCCACCGACTGAGGCCGGTCCTGCGGCTGCAGCTGCAAGGCCTGCGAGATGCCGCGTACGAAAGGCTCGGAGTACGCCAGCCCCCACTGCTGCTGCACCGTCTGCGCCACGCGCTCGAACGGCACCATGCGGTCGCGGATGGCCCGCAGCGTGGCCGGCATGGGCGTGTCGTTGCACAGGCACCCGTGGACCACCGCCGCGAGGGAATAGAGATCGCTCCAGGCGCCCTGCCGCAGGTCGCTGCCGGCCTCGGCGTATTGCTCGATGGGCGCGTAGTTCACCTTGAGCACGGCCGTGTGCTGGTGGTCGCCATCGCCGCCACCGCCGATGGCGTGGCGCGCGGCGCCCAGGTCCAGCAGCACCGGCGGGCCCACGTGCTGCAGGAAGATGTTGTCCGGAGAGATGTCGCGGTGCAGCATCTGCGCGCCGTGCAGCACCCGCAGCGCGCCCAGCACCGACCAGAGCACCTGCCGCAGCCAGGCCTCGGGCGGCGGCGTGCGCATGCGGGCGCGCGCCTGCTTGAGCGTCATGCCGGAATAGAGCGGCATCACCATGTAGGCGGTGCCGTGGGCTTCCCAGAAGCGGAACACCTTGACCAGCGAGGGATGGTCGAACTGCGCCAGGAGCCGCGCCTCGTTCACGAACGAGGCCAGCCCCGCCTGGTACGAAGCCTCGTCGCCGGAGGAGCGCGCCCGCAGCGACTGGCCCTCCGTGCGCCCCGCGAGCGCCACCGGCATGTATTCCTTGATGGCGACGAAGCGCTGCAGCGAATGGTCGTAAGCGCGATAGACCATGCCGAAGCCGCCCACGCCCAGCAGCGAAAGCACCTCGAACTCCCCCAGCCGCGCGCCCGGAGCCAGGGCATCGACATGGTGGACAGTGCCGGCGGCAGTGTGACTGGGCATGGTGGAGCGCGGAACGGTAGCGGGTGCGGTGCGGGTGGGGCGGGGCCTTGGAGGCGTGCGGCAGGCGCCGCAGCCCGCGCATCGTAGCGTGCGCGCAAGGCTCCGGCACGGGTGCCGCCCGGGCACGGCCCGCTGCGCTGGTTACCATTGGACGATGTTCAGTTATCGCCACGCCTTCCATGCAGGCAACCACGCCGATGTGCTCAAGCACACCGTGCTGATTGCCGCCCTGCAGCATTTGACCCAGAAAGACGCGGCGCTGACCGTGCTCGACACCCATGCGGGGGCCGGGCTCTACCGCCTGGATGGCGACTACGCCAGCACCAGCGGCGAGGCGGCCGACGGCATCCTGCGGCTGCTCGCGTCGCCGCAGCCGCTCACGCCCGCCCTGCAGGCCTATGTGGATGTGGTGCGCGCCTTCAACCAGGGCGCCGCCACGCGCACCTACCCCGGCTCGCCCTTCATCACCCAGCACCTGCTGCGCAGCCACGACAAGCTCAAGCTGTTCGAGCTGCACCCGACCGACCTGCGCTCGCTGGCCGGCAACGTGGCCCAGCTGGAAGCCGGCCGCCAGGTGGCCGTGCTGCATGAGGACGGCTTCGAGGGCGTCAAGAAATTCCTGCCCCCGCCGGCCCGCCGCGCGCTGCTGCTCTGCGATCCCAGCTATGAAATCAAGAGCGACTACGGCCGCGTGCTGGACATGGTGGCCGACTCGCTCAAGCGCTTCGCCACCGGCACCTACGCCGTCTGGTACCCGATCATTCCCCGCCCCGAGGCGCACGACCTGCCGCGCCGCCTCAAGACCATGGCGACCAAGGCCGGCAAGCCCTGGCTGCACGCCACGCTGACGGTGAAGAACAGCAAGCTGGTGGAAGCGGCCGACGGCGAGAAGCGCCGCCCGGGCCTGCCGGCCAGCGGCATGTTCCTCATCAACCCGCCGTTCACGCTCAAAGCCGCGCTGAAGGACGCCCTGCCGCAGATGGCCGAGCTGCTGCAGCAGGACAAGCACGCCGCGCACAGCCTGGAATCGGGCGGCTGACGCACCACCCTGCCGGGCCCTGCGGCCCGGCGGCCATCGGCGGGGCTATTGGCCGTCGTCCGAATCCTGCTGCTCGGGGCAGCCGTTCTGGTCATCGTCCGCCAGCGGCGTGATGGCCACCTGCTTGGTGCCCAGGCCCAGCATGCCCAGGCGCTTGGCGGCGGCCTGGCTCAGATCGATGATCCGCCCGGGGGTATGCGGCCCCCGGTCGTTGATGCGCACCTGCACCGTCTTGCCCGTGATCAGGCTGCGCACGCACACGCGGGTGCCGAACGGCAGCGTGGGATGGGCCGCCGTGAGGGCGTACATGTCGAAGCGCTCGCCGCTGGCCGTGCGCCGGCGATGGAAGCGCGAGCCGTACCAGGAGGCCATGCCCTGCTGGTCGGACTCCGCCTCGCTATCGGAAGGCTTGCGCAGGCCTTCCGATGTCTTGTCTTCATCCAGCGAATACAGGCCGCCCGGCCCCGGCACGCCGGTGGGCGCGACGGACGGCACCACGGTGGAGACCGGGGGCAGCTCGGCGGCCCGCTGCGCCCGGCCCGTCGTGCCTGGGGCCGATGCCGTGGGCGCCGGGGCGGCGGCAGGCGATGCGGCCTTGGGCGCAGCCGCAGGAGCGGCCGGTGCTGGCTTGGGCCGCTGCGTGGGAACGGGCGGAGATCCGGACGGCAGCGGAGGCGCTGGCGGAGCCGCGCAGGCGGCCATCAGGCCCACGCCGGCAGCCAGGGCCAGCCAGCGCGCAGCACGCCAGGCTGCCGGCACGAACCGCGAATCAGGGACTGACGCGTTGCCTGCCGCGCCGCTCATGCCGCGCGTGCCGGCACCCGGGCACGGCAGCGGGCGCTACCGGTCGTGGAGAGGGCAAGGGAAATTTTCATCGGCGCGATGTTAGCGAATGCCGGTGGACACCCGCCAGTCCACGCACAGACCCGGAAGTTCACCGGGATCTGCCGCAGGACTGCACGCCGCGGCAGGCCCCCGGTCAGGTGCTTAAAACGTGTTCCCGATCTCCCAGGGGTCGCGCAGCGGTGTGGGCGGGATGGGATGCAAGGCGCGGGGCGCAGTGGATAGCACGGCTATCCACAAGCGCCGCAACGCCGCAGACCGCCCGCCCACACCGCTGCCCTTCGGGTTGGAGCGAAATCGGGCGATTGGAGGCCCCGGCTGCTTGCATGGGCATGAGCCCATGCGGCGCATCCGAAGCATCCACTCATCCCGATTGCGCTCCAACGCGATCCCCTGCGAGATCGTGAACACGTTCTTACAGCCCGAGCCGCCGGCACAGCTCCAGCGTGGGGCCGCTCTGGTTCATGGTGTAGAAGTGCAGCGCGGGCGCGCCGCGCGCGCGCAGCTGCGCGCACAGCTCGCTCACCACGTCCAGCCCGAAGGCGCGGATGCTGGCCACGTCGTCGCCGAAGGCCTGCAGGCGCAGCCGGATCCAGCGCGGGATCTCGGCGCCGCAGGCGTCGGAAAAGCGCATCAGCTGGGTGGAGCCCATGATGGGCATGATGCCCGGCACCACCGGCACGTCCAGCCCCAGACGGCGCGTGTCGTCCACGAAGCGGAAGTACGCGTCGGCATTGAAGAAGTACTGCGTGATGGCCGAATCGGCACCGGCGCGCACCTTGGCGGCGTAGGCCTGCAGGTCCGCCTCGGGAGAGCGCGCCTGCGGGTGCGTTTCCGGGTAGGCCGCCACTTCGATGTGGAAGTCGCGCCCCGTCTCGGCGCGGATGAAGGCCACCAGATCGCTCGCGTAGTGGAATTCGCCGCCCGCGCCGTAGCCGCTGGGCAGGTCGCCGCGCAGCGCCACCAGGCGCTGGACGCCCATGGCCTTGAGCTGGGCGAGCTGGCCGCGCACCGACTCGCGCGTGGCGCCGATGCACGAGAAGTGCGAGGCCGCGCTGAAGCCTTCGGCCAGGATCTCGCGCACCGTGCCGAAGGTGCCTTCCTGCGTGGAGCCGCCTGCGCCGTAGGTCACCGAGCAGAACTCGGGCTGGCGCGCATAGAGCTGCTGGCGCACGGCGCGCAGCTTCTCGGCGCCTTCGGGCGTCTTGGGCGGAAAGAATTCGAAGCTGACCGGAAAGCGGCCTGCTGCGGCTGCGGCCCCGGCCGCTGGAGTGGTCGTCTCGCTCATGCGGCGCTCCGTGCGTGGATGAAGAATTCGCGGTTGCCGTCGCCGCCTTCGATGGCGCTGTCCAGCCAGGCGACGACCTGCAGGCCCAGGCCCGTGCAGCAGTCGCGGATGCGCTGCTCCACCAGCGGGTAGAGGGCCGCATCGCGCACGATGCCGCCCTTGCCCACCTGGCCGGGCTGCAGCTCGAACTGCGGCTTGACCAGCATCAGCAGCTCGCCGCCGGCCTTGAGCAGCGGCGCCACGGCCGGCAGGATCAGCGTGAGCGAGATGAACGAGACGTCGCCCGTCACCAGGTCGAAGACGGGCGTGACGTCCACCTGCTCGCGCCCGGCGCGGCGGCGGCGCACGGTGGGCAGCGCGCCTTCGGCACGCGCGCGGGCCTTGGCCTGGCGCTCGGCCTTGAAGGCTTCCACCTCGTGCTCCTTGGCGTCGTCGCTGTCGTCATATTCCTCATCGACGAGGCCGCCGTTGCGCATCCAGCTGTAGGGCGCCTCGGGCTGGGTCTCGTTGTCCTCCAGGTCCTGCTCGACGCGCTCGGAGAGCGCTTCCTCGCAGGCTTCCTGCAGCGATCCGGCGGTGAGCGAGCGGGCATTGACGCCCTCCACGCCCACCACGCGCGGGTCTTCGCGCAGCTGCTCGTGCAGCTGGCCGTGGCCCACGTCCACGCCGATCACCTGGGCCGCGCCGCGCTGCAGCAGGCAATCGGTGAAGCCGCCGGTGCTCTGGCCCACGTCCAGGCAGCGCCAGCCGGCGACGGCCAGGCCCGTGGCGTCCAGCGCGCCTTCGAGCTTGAGGCCGCCGCGCGAGATGTAGCGCGCCTCGGACTGGTCGAGCAGCTGCACTTCGGCGATCTCGGGGATGTCGTCGCCGTTCTTGGCGACGGTGTTCCAGGGCAGGCTGGCCGCCAGCCGCCACTGCACGCCCGCCGCGATCAGGCGCTGCGCCTGCGAGCGGGTCGTGGCATGGCCCTTGTCCACCAGGTACACGTCTGCACGCATGCACCCCTCCTTTTTCAAGACTCAGAAATGCTTCAGGCGCCCATTCCTCAAGCGCCTGAAGCTATGAATTCAATAGCACAGCACCACGCCCCTCACAGGGCGGGCGCTGCGCCGTGCCGCATGCCGATCCGGGGATCAGTAGCGGTAGCTGTCGGGCTTGTAGGGCCCTTCCTTCTTCACGCCGATGTAGGCGGCCTGGGTGTCGGTCAGCTCGGTGAGCTGGGCGCCGACCTTCTTCAGGTGCAGGCGCGCGACCTTCTCGTCCAGCACCTTGGGCAGCACGTACACCTTGCCGGCCTGGTAGGCGTCGGGCTTGGTGAACAGTTCGATCTGCGCGATGGTCTGGTTGGCGAAGGAGCTGGACATCACGAAGCTGGGGTGGCCCGTGGCGCAGCCCAGGTTGACCAGGCGGCCCTTGGCCAGCAGGGTGATGCGTTTGCCGTCCGGGAAGATCACGTGGTCCACCTGGGGCTTCACTTCTTCCCACTGGTACTTCTCGATCGAGGCGACGTCGATCTCGTTGTCGAAGTGGCCGATGTTGCAGACGATGGCCTCGTTCTTCATGGCGACCATGTGCTCGTGGCGGATCACGTCCTTGTTGCCGGTGGTGGTCACGAAGATGTCGGCCTTGTCGGCGGCGTATTCCATGGTCACGACCTTGAAGCCTTCCATGGCGGCCTGCAGGGCGTTGATGGGGTCGATCTCGGTGACCCACACCTGGGCGCGCAGGGCGGCCAGGGCCTGGGCGCAGCCCTTGCCCACGTCGCCGTAGCCGGCCACCACGGCGACCTTGCCGGCGATCATCACGTCGGTGGCGCGCTTGATGCCGTCCACCAGCGATTCACGGCAGCCGTAGAGGTTGTCGAACTTGGACTTGGTCACCGAGTCGTTCACGTTGATCGCGCGGAACAGCAGCGTGCCCTTGGCGGACATCTCGTTCAGGCGGTGCACGCCGGTGGTGGTCTCTTCGGTCACGCCGATGATCTCGGCCGACTTGCGGGTGTACCAGGTCGGGTCCTGGGCGATCTTGGCCTTGATGGCGGCGAAGAGGATGCGCTCTTCCTCGCTGGTCGGGTTGGCGACGACCGACAGGTCCTTCTCGGCGCGCTGGCCCAGGTGCATGAGCAGCGTGGCGTCGCCGCCGTCGTCAAGGATCATGTTGGGGCCCTCGCCGGCCGAGCCCTTGGGGCCGAAGTCGAAGATGCGGTGGGTGTAGTCCCAGTAGTCTTCCAGCGATTCGCCCTTGATGGCGAACACCGGCGTGCCGCCCGCGGCGATGGCGGCGGCGGCGTGGTCCTGCGTCGAGAAGATGTTGCACGAGGCCCAGCGCACGTCGGCGCCCAGTTCCTTCAGCGTCTCGATCAGCACGGCCGTCTGGATGGTCATGTGCAGCGAGCCGGTGATGCGCGCGCCCTTCAGGGGCTGCGCCGCCGCGAATTCCTCGCGGATGGCCATCAGGCCGGGCATCTCGGTTTCGGCGATCTTGATTTCCTTGCGGCCCCAATCGGCCAGGGAAATGTCTGCGATGGCCTGATCGGCCTGGGGCTTGAGAACTGCGCTCATGGTTTGGTTTTCTCCGTCAAGAAGGACAAACCACGCGTTCGAGGGGGAATGGAGGGAAAGGCGCACTCACCGCACTGGACAGCGTGGGCGAGCGTCGTTGCGAAGGGAAGGGTCCGAGCCTCGCGCCTGATGGCGCTGCAACGCTCCTCGGAAGCGCCGATTATATGGAAACGAGAGGTTTCAGGGGGCGCATCTTCAGGGCTGGATCAGCCCCCAGCGCAGGCCCACCAGCGTCAGTTCGGCCTGGTTGGCGGCGCCCAGCTTCTGCTTGACGTTGTAGAGATGGGTGCCCACGGTGCTGCTGGCCAGGCTCAGGTTCTCGGCGATCTGCGCCACGCTCTGGCCCCGGGCGAGCTGCAGGAAGACCTCGAACTCGCGCTCGCTCAGCACGTCGGACGGGCTGGCATCGCCCTCGATCTGGGCCAGCGCCAGGCGCTGGGCCAGCTGCGCATCGACATAGCGGCGCCCGGCCGCCACGGCGTGCACCGCGTCGATCAGCGCCTCGGGTGCGCTGCGCTTGCAGAGGTAGCCCAGCGCGCCGGCCTTGAAGAGCCGCTGCGGATAGGCCGTGGCCTCGTGCGCCGACAGCATCAGCACGCGCGCGGCGGCATCGTGCGCGAGCAGGCGGCGCAGCGCCTCCAGCCCGCCCATGCCGGGCATGGAGATGTCCATCACCACCACGTCGGGCCGCTGCTGCGGGTAGTCGCGGCAGGCCTGCTCGCCGCTGTCGGCCTCGGCCACCACCTCGATGTCGGCCGTGCCCAGCAGCATGCGAAAACCCATGCGCACCACGGCATGGTCGTCCACCAGCATCACCCGGATCATGTCATCTCCTGTTGCGTGGGCTCCAAGGGCCCCAGCGGCAGGCGCGCCTGCAGCACCGCCCCGCCCTCTTCCCGTGCGGCCAGCCGCAGCTCGCCGCCCAGGGCCTCGGCGCGCTCGCCGAGCCAGCGCAGGCCGAAATGCCCGGGCCGCTGCCAGTCGGCGGGCGGCCCCACGCCGTCATCCTGCACCTGGATGTGCAGAAAGCCATCTTCCCGCGCCTCCACCACCAGCCGCACCCGGCGGGCCTGGCTGTGGCGCAGGGCATTGGTCAGACCCTCCTGCGCGATGCGGTAGGCGGCCAGGGCCGGCACGGCGGGCAGGCCTTCGGGCAGGTGCGCGCGCTCGAAGTCGATGGCCACCGCCGGCTGGCTGGCGCGCACGCGCTCCACCAGGTCGTCCAGCGCATCGCCCAGGCCCAGCGAGTCCAGCGCCATGGGCGCCAGCCGCGGGATCATCCCGTGCATGTGGTCGTAGAGGCGGCCGGCCTCTTCGGTGATGACGCGCGCGGCCTGGGCCGCCTGCGCGTCGGTCTGCTCGCAGCGGCGCGCCACCGACATGGCCAGGCTGCGGATGGCCGTGACCGACTGGCCCAGTTCGTCGTGCAGCGCGCGCGCGATCTCGCGCCGCTCGGCCTCGATGTGGCCTTCGATCAGCCCGGCCAGCTCGCGCGAATCGGAGAGCCGCCGCTCGGCCTCGTAGGCGCGGCGGTGCATGGCCAGATGGTCCTTGAGCACGGCGGTCATGCGGTTGAAAGCGCCGCCGATGGCCGCCGCCTCCTGGCCGCGCAGCGGCGGCAGCACCACGCCGAAGTCGCCGCCTTCGAGCCGGTTCAGCCCCGCGACGATCTGCGAGAACGGCTGAAGCGCCCGCCCCATGGCCCAGAACACCAGGGCATTGACCAGCAGCAGCATGGCGGCGCCGCCGCCGGCCAGGGTGAGCAGGTCGTCCCAGCCGTCGAGCACGGCGCGCGAGGGCTCGGCCTCGATGGCCAGATAGCCGTGGGGCAGCGCGATCACCTGGCGCGAGATCTGCGGCACGACCAGGGCCGAGAACCAGGCCGGCGCCTCGCGTCCCTGCTTGTAGGTGAAGGGCGGGGAGCGGTAGAGCACCCGGCCCTCGCCATCGACCAGCGTGATGTCGTTGGCCCGCACCCGGCCCAGGCGCTGCAGGAAGCGCAGCAGGCTCTCAGGCCCCTCGGGCGCGTACACCCCGTCGATGCGCTGCAGCAGCTGCGTGGTGACGCGGTTGGCCGCCTGCACCTCTTCGCGCACCGCACTGCGCAGGCTGGCGATCTGCAAGCCGATCATGGCCGCTACCAGCAGGGCGATCACGCCGGCCACGATCAGGTTGATCTTCAGGCGCAGGCTCATGCGGGGGCTCCGGGTTCATCGCGCCCCAGGCCGTCGGGAAAGCGGCCGTGCGCGGCGAAGCCGGCCAGCGCCTGCCCCATGTGCGCCGCCATGGCGGGGTGGAACGGGTCGTGGCCGGCGCCCGGCACTGCGCACCAGCGGCTGCCCGGCAGGCCCTGCTGCACGGCGCGGGCCGCGGCGGGGCGGCAGACCTCGTCCTGGCTGCCGTGCAGGAACTGGATCGGCAGGCCGGCAAGGCCCGCGGCATCGCCCCAGCCGGCGGCGCCCTGCTGCGCGCCGATCCAGCAGCCGTGGGCCAGGTAGTGGGCCATCACGCGGTAGCGGTCCAGCGCCTGCTGCAGGGCATCGCCCGTGGGCTCGGGCGGCGGCGGCAGGCCGGCCAGGGCATGTTCCCAGGCCCGCCAGGCGAGCGTGGCGCGCAGCTGCAGCGCCACGTCGTCCCCCGCGAACAGATCGGTGAGCCAGGGCAGCAGCTGCGCGCGCCGATCGGCCGGCGCCGGCGCGGCGAAGCGCGCCCAGGCCTCGGGGTGGCGGGCCGCCGCGCCCTGGAAGAACCCGTGCAGTTCGGACGGCGACGGCACGAACAGGCCGCGCAGCAGCAGGCCGCTGAGCGCGCCGGGGTGGCGGCAGGCATAGGCCAGGGCCAGGGTGGCGCCCCAGGAGCCGCCCACCACCAGCCAACGGTCCACGCCCAGATGGCGGCGCAGGGCCTCGATGTCGGCGATCAGGTGGGCGGTGGTGTTGTGGCGGGTTTCGCCGCGCGGCGTGCTGCGGCCGCAACCGCGCTGGTCGAAGCCGATCACGCGGTAGCGGGCCGGATCGAAGAAGCGCCAGAGCGCGGGCGAATGGCCCGAACCCGGCCCGCCGTGCAGCACCAGGGCCGGCAGGCCGCCCGCATCGCCGGCCTGCGACCAGTGCAGCACATGGCCGTCGCCCACGGCCAGGGAACCGGCCGGGCCCGGGGGCGCCGCCAGGGAAGATGAGGCCAGTGGCGCGCCCGGGGAAGACATGGCGGCCGATGCTATCAGGCGGCGGCCGACACGTGATTCATGAAAATCATGAGGCCAATCTCCAGACCCGGCCCACATCGCCAGCGGCCACGCCGACTACGCTTGGGCCAGCAGCAGTCACCGCGCCCTGCGTTGCCTGCCGCTTCCGGGACACCCCGTCCCAGCATCCATCCACAAGGAGACTCACATGACCTGGACCACCCCGCAAGCCTGCGATTTCCGTTTCGGCTTTGAAATCACCATGTACGTGGCCGCTCGCTGAGCCCGCTGCACGCACACGAGGCAAAGCCCGCCTTGGCGGGCTTTGCCGTTTCAGGCCACGCCGTTTCCCTTTTTTCCGAAGTCCATGCTCATCCGTGTCCTTGGCTCCGCCGCCGGCGGCGGCTTTCCGCAGTGGAACTGCAACTGCCCCAACTGCGCGGGCCTGCGCGCCGGCACGCTGCGCGCGCTGCCGCGCACCCAGTCGTCCCTCTGCGTCACCGGCGAGGGCGGCCAGGACTGGGCGCTGATCAACGCATCGCCCGACATCCTGGAGCAGATCCGCGCCACGCCGGCCCTGCAGCCGAACCGCAGCCTGCGCGACACCGGCATCGCCGGCGTGCTGCTGATGGACGGCCAGGTCGATCACTCCACGGGCCTCTACATGCTGCGCGAGCGCGGCCGCCCGCTGCCGCTGTGGTGCGCCGACCCGGTCCATGAAGACCTGACCCGGGGCAACCCCATCCTCAAGGTGCTGGAGCATTTCTGCGGCGTGGACCGGCACGTGCTGCCCATCGACGGCAGCAGCTTCCACGTCGATGGCGTGGCCGGCGTGCGCTTTTCGGCCCTGCCGCTCGCCAGCAAGGCCGCGCCCTATTCGCCGCACCGCGAAGACCCCGTGCCGGGCGACAACATCGGCCTGACCATGACCTGCGAGCGCAGCGGCCGCAGCCTCTTCTACGCGCCGGGCCTGGGCGCGCACAGCCCCGAGGTAGACGCCGCCATGCGCAGCGCCGACTGCGTGATGGTGGACGGCACCTTCTGGACCGACGACGAGATGGTCGCCCTGGGCGTGAGCCAGAAGACCGCGCGCAGCATCGGCCACCTGCCGCAGTCGGGCGAAGGCGGCATGCTCGAATGGCTCTCCAGCCTGCCGGCCGGCACCCGCAAGGTGCTCATCCACATCAACAACACCAACCCCATCCTCGACGAAGACTCGCCCCAGCGCGCCAAGCTGACGCGCCACGGCATCGAGGTGGCCTACGACGGCATGGAGATCGCGCTCTGAGCGGCGCCCTCTCCCCACAGGACATTCCCATGGCACTGATCGACACCGCCCTCGCCCCCGCACGCCCCGCCGGCACCGAGCCCGCCTGGAGCCACGCCGAGTTCGAAGCCCAGCTGCTCGGCAAGGGCAAGGGCTATCACATCCACCACCCCTTCAACGTCATGCTCAACAGCGGCCGGGCCACGCCCGAGCAGGTGCGTGGCTGGGTGGCCAACCGTTTCTATTACCAGATCGCCATTCCGGTGAAGGACGCGGCCGTGATGTCCAACTGCCCCGACCGCGAAGTGCGGCGCGGCTGGGTGCAGCGCATCGTCGATCACGACGGCACCGACACCGACCCGGGCGGCATCGAGGCCTGGATCGCCCTGGGCATGGCCACCGGCCTGAGCCGCGAGGAGATCACCGACCTGCGCCACGTGCTGCCAGCGGTGCGCTTCGCGGTGGATGCCTACGTGAACTTCGCGCGCCGCGCGCCCTGGCAGGAGGCCGTGTGCTCCTCGCTCACCGAGCTGTTCGCGCCCGAGATCCACAAGCAGCGCCTGGCCGGCTGGCCCGAGTACTACCCCTGGATCGACAGCGCCGGCCTGCAGTATTTCCGCAACCGCGTGAGCCAGGCGCGGCGCGACGTGGAGCAGGGCCTGGCCCTGACGCTGGACCATTTCGACACCCGCGCGCTGCAAGAGAGAGCGCTCGACATCCTGCAATTCAAGCTCGACATCCTCTGGTCCATGAACGACGCCATGGCCGCACGCTACGGGGTGGCGGCATGAGCGCCGGCAGCCCCGCCGCCGACGGCGCCGCCCTGCGGGTGCCGCGCATCGCCACCGGCTTTCGCCTGCAGTGGGAGCCGGCGCAGAACGCCCACGTCCTGCTCTACCCCGAAGGCATGGTCAAGCTCAACCAGAGCGCAGGCGAGATCCTGCAGCGCTGCGACGGCCAGCGCGACGTGGCCGCCATCGTGGCCGAGCTGGAAGCCGCCTTCCAGACCACCGGGCTGGAAGGCGACGTGCGCGCCTTCCTCGCCATCGCCCTCCAGCAGCGCTGGGTGCAGGAGGCATGAACATGATGGCCGTGGCCGCGCAGCAGCCCCACCCGCCGGCCCCGCCCGGCCCGCCGCTCTGGCTGCTGGCCGAGGTCACCTACCGCTGCCCCCTGCACTGCGCCTTTTGCTACAACCCGGTGGACTACGCCCGCCACGGCGACGAACTGGGCACCGAAGACTGGCTGCGCGTGCTGCGCGAGGCCCGCGCCCTGGGCGCCGTGCAGTGCGGCTTCTCGGGCGGCGAACCGCTGCTGCGCGACGACCTGGAGCTGCTGGTGGCCGAGGCGCACCGCCTGGGCTACTACACCAACCTGCTCACCTCCGGCGTGGGCCTGACCGAGGCGCGCGCCGCCGCGCTCAAGGCCGCCGGGCTGGACCACGTGCAGCTCTCGTTCCAGGACTCCACGCGGGAGATGAACGACTTCCTCTCGCACACCAGGACCTTCGACCTCAAGCAACGCGTGGCCCGGCTCATCAAGGACCAGGGCTGGCCCATGGTGATGAACGTGGTGATCCATCGCCTCAACATCGACCACATCGGCCGCATCATCGAGATGGCCGAGGCCATGGGCGCCGAATACCTGGAGCTGGCCAACACCCAGTACTACTCCTGGGCGCTGGAAAACCGCGACCAGCTGCTGCCCACCCGCGAGCAGCTGCAGCGCGCCGAGGCCGTGGCGGACGACTGGCGGCGCCGGCTGGAAGGCCGCATGCGCCTTTTCTTCGTGGCGCCCGACTACCACGAGGGCCGGCCCAAGAAGTGCGTGAACGGCTGGGGCAACATGTTCATGACCGTCACCCCCGACGGCATCGCCCTGCCCTGCCACACGGCGCGCATGCTGCCGGGCCTGGAGTTTCCCGACCTGCGCAAGACCAGCGTGCAGCACGCCTGGCAGGAATCCGAAGGCTTCAACCGCTACCGCGGCACCGGCTGGATGAAGGAGCCCTGCGCCAGCTGCGACCAGAAGGAGATCGACCTGGGCGGCTGCCGCTGCCAGGCCTACATGCTCACCCGCGACGCCGAAGCCGCCGACCCCGTCTGCCCCAAGAGCCCGCACCACAGCGTGGTGCTGGAGGCCGTGCGCCGCGCCGAGGCCGGCGAGGCGCAGGCCCGGCCCCTGGTGTTCCGCGACCCCAAGGCCTCGCGCCGGTTCATCGCGGACGGCAACGCGCGCTCGCTGCCCGGCTGCGGCGGCTGAGCCCCCGCCCGCGCCCTGGCGGATGGCAACCTGCGACAATCCAAGGTTTGCTCGTTCCCCAGGGTCCCTTTCCGTGTCCTACGCCCCAGAAACCCGGCGCCGCCGCACCTTCGCCATCATCTCCCACCCCGACGCGGGCAAGACCACGCTGACGGAAAAGCTGCTGCTGTTCTCGGGCGCGATCCAGATCGCGGGCGCCGTCAAGGGCCGCAAGGCCAGCCGCCATGCCACCAGCGACTGGATGGAGATCGAAAAGCAGCGCGGCATCTCGGTGGCCTCCTCGGTCATGCAGATGCTCTACCGCGACCACGTCATCAACCTGCTGGACACGCCGGGCCACAAGGACTTCTCCGAAGACACCTACCGCGTGCTCACGGCCGTCGATTCGGCCCTGATGGTGATCGACGCCGCCAACGGCGTGGAGGCGCAGACGCGCCGCCTGATCGAGGTCTGCCGCCAGCGCGACACGCCCATCATCACCTTCGTCAACAAGATGGACCGCGAGGTGCGCGACCCGCTGGACATCATGGACGAGGTCGAGCGCGAACTGGGCATGCCCTGCTGCCCCATGACCTGGCCCGTGGGCCAGGGCAAGAGCTTCGGCGGCATCATCAACCTGCGCACGCAGGCCATGACCGTGTTCGAAAGCGGCAGCGAACGCCGCCCGCAGGACTTCGAGACCATTCCGCTCTCCGACGCCGCCACGCTGCGCGCGCGCTTCGGCGCCGAATTCGACGCCGCGCTGGAAAGCATGGAACTGGCCGTGGGCGCATCGCCCGCCTGGGACCATGAAGCCTTCCTGGCCGGCAAGCTCACGCCCGTCTTCTTCGGCTCCGGCGTGAACAACTTCGGGGTGATGGAAGTGCTGGACGCGCTGGTGGACATGGCGCCCTCGCCCGGCCCGCGCGTGAGCACGCTGCAGGTCAACAAGCAGCCCGTGGTCAAGACCGTGCAGCCCGAGGACGAGGGCTTCGCCGGCGTGGTGTTCAAGGTACAGGCCAACATGGACGCCAACCACCGCGACCGCATCGCCTTCGTGCGCGTGGCCAGCGGCAAGTACCAGCCCGGCATGAAGCTCAAGGTGCAGCGCACCGCCAAGGAACTGCGCCCCACCAGCGTGGTGACCTTCATGAGCCAGCGCCGCGAGGCGGTGGAAGAGGCCTACGCGGGCGACATCATCGGCTTCACCACCCACGGCGGCGTGCAGCTGGGCGACACCATCACCGACGGCGCCAGCCTGCAGTTCACCGGCCTGCCCTTCTTCGCCCCCGAGATGTTCATGACCGTGGTGCTGAAGAACCCGCTGCGCACCAAGCAGCTGCAGCAGGGCCTGGCCCAGCTGGGCGAGGAAGGCGCCATCCAGGTCTTCAAGCCCGACGCCGGCGGCAACATGCTGCTGGGCGCCGTGGGCCAGTTGCAGTTCGAAGTCGTGCAGCACCGCCTGAAGACCGAATACGACGCCGACGTGCGCCTGGAGAACTGCCAGTACACCGGCGCCCGCTGGATCACGGCCGACAGCGCCGCCGACCTGCGCGCCTTCACCGACGCCTACCCGCTGCGCCTGGCCCACGACGCGGCCGACACGCTGGCCTACCTCTGCACCAGCCCCTACGACGTGCGCCTGGCGCAGGAGCGCTTCCCCAAGATCCACTTCCACCCGCTGCGCGAGCACGCCGGGCTCTCGCTGGGCAGCGCGGGCTGACCGCCCGCCATGCAGAAGGCGTTCTTCGCGCTGGGCCAGTACGCCCAGCTGTTCATCTTCCTCGCAGCATGCTGGGGCTTCGGGCAAACGCTGCTGCGCTGGCACCGCGATGCGCCGCTGCCCACGCGCAACCCGCTCGCGGTCGCCCTGGGCATGGGCGTCTTCATCTGCGCGCTGCAGGCGCTGGCCGTGCTGCACCAGCTGCATGCGGCTACGGTGCTGGCCGTGACGGGCCTGGGCGCGCTGGCGGCGGGCTGGCACGGCTGGCGCAACCTGCAACGGCGCGCAGGGCTACCCGCGCAGGGCTCCGTCCGGCAGTGGTGGCAGGCCCGCACACCCGCTGAAAGGTACATCGCCGCGCTGTTCGTGCTGTGCAGCCTGCCCGCGCTGGTGACGCCGCTCAGCCCGCCCCGCGCCTGGGACGAACTGATGTACCACCTGCCGCATGCCCGCGAATGGGCGCTCAGCGGCTCGCTGCAGGTGAACGAGTGGCTGCGCTACCCCTGGTTCCCCTACAACTTCGACCTGCTCTTCGCCGCGGCGCTCACGCTGGGCAACGACGTGCTGCCACACCTGCTGCACGCATCGGCCGGCTGGGTCTGCGCCTGGCTGATCTACCGGCTGGGCGTGCAGCACCTGCAGGACCGAGCCACGGCGGCCCTAGCGGCGCTGGCCTGGCTGCTGCTGGGCCGCGGCCTGTTCGGCACGGCCTATGTCGATCTGGGCACGGCCCTCTTCGTGCTGGCCGCCTGCACGGCGCTGCAGGAGTGGCATGCGAGCGGCTCGGAAACGGCCCGAACGGCGGCTCGGTGGCCGGACCGCCGCTGGGCCTTCGCCAGCGCCTTCCTGATCGGCGTGGCGGTCGGCATCAAGTACCAGATGCTGGCGCTGCTGCCGCTCTTCGCGGTGCTGCTGGCCTGGCGCGACCGCCGGCCCGCCACCTGGCTGGGCACTCTGGCCTGCCTCTGCCTGCCGTGCCTCTACTGGTATGCGCGCAACGCGCTGCTGACGGGCGACCCGTTCAACCCGGTGGGGGGCCGCATCTTCGGCTTCACCGACTGGAACCTCGACGACTACCGCGGGCAGTTCGAAGACCTGCGCCGCAACGCCGGCTGGCCGCACTGGGCGCTCTGGCCCGCCGCCGCCGTGCCGTTCGTGCCAGCCCTGCGGCGCCAGCGGGCGCTGCGGCACGGCGCCATCGTGGGTACCTACATGCTGCTGATCTGGGCGGCCAGCTCACGCTATCCGCGCTATCTGATGTTCGCCTTCCCGCTGCTGGCCCTGCTGTCGGCCGCGAGCGTCATGCACGGGCTGCGCCACCTGGGTGCATGGTGGAAGTCGCGCCGGCCCGCCGGCACCCGCTGGCCGGGCTGGGTGGCGCTGGCGCTGCTGGCCGGCGTCGGCCTGTCGAGCGCCGGCATGGCCCGCAAGCACTGGAAGAACGTCGCTGCCACGCCCGCGCAGCGCGAGGCCGTGCTGCAGGAGCACATTCCGGGCTACGGCGTGCTCACCTACCTTCGCGACCACCCGCAGGCCAGGATCTACCAGCTGGGGCTGGAGGAATCCCTCTACTACGCGCCACGCCCCATCTGGGGCGACATCTTCGGCCCCTGGCGCTACCGGGACTACCAGTCCCTCTCGCCGCAGGCCCTGCACCGCAAACTCGCCGAACAGGGTTTCACCGCACTCATCATCCGCACCGACCGGCAACTGCCCGTACTCGCGCAGGGCGACTTCGCGCAATATTTCGAACTGCTGCATGCCGACGGCACCATCCGGCTCTACCGCCTGAAGGCGGACCCAGCCGCCGCCCCCTCGCCTTCCACACCATGACGCCCACCGACACGCACCTGCCGCCGGTCCGCATCGCCGCGATGCTGCCTTGCTACAACGAGGCCCTGGCCATCCGCCAGGTCATCGAGGAATTCAAGACCTGCCTGCCCGAAGCGCGCATCTACGTCTTCGACAACAACTCCACCGACGACACGGTGGCCATCGCCCGCGCCTGCGGCGCCGAAGTCATCGCCGTGCGCTCGCAGGGCAAGGGCAACGTGGTGCGGCGCATGTTCGCCGACATCGATGCCGACGTGTACGTGATGGTGGACGGCGACGCCACCTACGACCTGCGCGACCTGCGCCAGCACATCGGCCAGCTGCTGGCCGAGCGGCTGGACATGGTGGTGGGCTGCCGGCGCGACGACGGCAGCAATCCGCAGACCTACCGCCCCGGCCACCGGCTGGGCAACCGGCTGCTCACGGGCTCGGTGCATGGCATCTTCGGCCAGGGATATACCGACATGCTCTCGGGCTACCGCGTGTTCTCGCGCCGCTACGCCAAGTCGTTCCCGGCCATGGCGCGGGGCTTCGAGACCGAGACCGAGCTCACCGTCCATGCCCTGGTGCTGCGCATGCCCTATGCCGAGGTGGACATCCACTACCGCGCGCGGCCCGAGGGCTCGGTCAGCAAGCTCTCCACCCTGCGCGACGGCTGGCGCATCCTGGGCACCATCGCCAAGCTCTTCGCCAGCGAGAAGCCGCTCATGTTCTTCAGCCTGATCGCCGCCGTGCTGGCGGCCGCGTCGCTGGGGCTGGCGATTCCGCTGCTGACGACCTACCTGCACACGGGCCTGGTGCCGCGCCTGCCCACCGGCGTGGCCGCCACGGGCATCATGCTCTGCGCCGCGCTGTCGCTGGTCTGCGGCATCGTCATGCACTCGGTCACGCTGGGGCGGCGCGAGGCCAAGCTGCTGGCCTATCTGGCCGTTCCCGTCTGGCAGGGCCCCGCCGCGTGAAGACCGGCTCCACCACCCTGCGCCAGCTGCTGCTGTTCGCCATCGCCGGCGTCGTCGGCCTGGTGGTGGATACGGCCGTGCTCTATGCCCTCGCGCCCTGGCTGGGCTGGTATGCGGCGCGGGTGGTGTCGTTCCTCGCGGCGGCGACCACCACCTGGTGGATCAACCGCCGCCATGCCTTCCGCTCGCAGGCGGCCGAGTCCGGCGCGCAGGGCGTGCCCTGGTGGCGTGAATATGCGAAGTACCTCGCCTCGATGACGGTGGGCGGGCTGGTCAACTACGCGGCCTATTCGCTGGTGCTGCAGTGGCTGCACGGGCCGCTGGCACCCATGCTGGGCGTGGCGGCGGGCAGCGTGGCCGGGCTGGCGTTCAACTTCGCGGCGGCGCGCTATCTGGTGTTCCGCCGCTAGCCCTCGCTGATTGATGGCCCATCCCATGACCGCTGCCGAACACTCCAGCGACACACTGCGCCCGCTGGCCGAATGGAGCCCGCCGCAGCATCCTGCCGGCGTGCTGACCGACATCGACGACACGCTGACGACCGAAGGCGCCATCACCCCCGATGCGCTGGAGGCCCTGGCCGCGCTAAAGGCGGCCGGCCTGGTGGTGATTCCCGTGACGGGCCGGCCGGCCGGCTGGAGCGAAACCTTCGCCGCGACCTGGCCCGTCGATGCGGTGGTGGCCGAGAACGGCGCGCTGGCCTTCGTGCCCGGCGGGCCGGGGGCGCCGCTGGTCAAGCTCCACCAGCAGGACGCGGCGACGCGCGCCGCGAATTTCGCGCGCATGCAGGCGGTGCTGGAGCGGATCGAGCGCGAGGTGCCCGGCGCCGTGCGCGCCACCGATTCGCCTGGCCGCGAGTGCGACATCGCCATCGACCACAGCGAATTCACCCACCTGCCGCCCGAGCGCATCGCGCAATGCGTGGCGCTGATGCGCGCGGCCGGCATGAACGCCACGGTCAGCAGCATCCACATCAACGGCTGGTACGGCAGCCACGACAAGCTGGAGGGCGCGCGCTGGATCGTCCGCACCCTGCTGCAGCGCGATCTGGATGCCGAGATCGACCGCTGGATCTATGTGGGCGACTCGACCAACGACCAGCGGATGTTCCAGCACCTGCCGCACAGCATCGGCGTGGCGAACATCGCGCGCTTCGTGCCGCAGCTGCAATTCCGGCCCCGCTACGTCACGCGCAGCGAGCGCGGAGCGGGCTTTGCCGAGGTGGCGAAACGGCTGCTGGCTACACGTTGATGCGAAGCCATGCGGCAGACTCCCCAAAGCTGCGCTAGAGTGCCGTATGGACCCGATCAACACTCTCAGACAATGGCAGGCTTTCGACCGCTCCCGCCCCTCCCTGCCCGGCGAAAACCTTCTCGTGGCCGGCCTCGGCCTGGCCCTGATTGCCGTCTCCCTGCGCTCTGAACGGCGCGGCACGGCCGCCGTGCAGGCTGCCACCGGCGGCGCCCTGCTGCTGCGCGCCGCGCGTGGCTGCACCTACCTGACGCAGCTGCCCGAGCCGCGCCCCGCGCCGGCCTGGGACGCGCACCTGGAAGACGCCCGGGCCCTCGGCCTGGACTGAGGCGCCCGGGCCTTTCGCCCATCGCATTCGCCACTGCGCCGGATCGATCGCACAGCGCTCCGGCGCGCACAAGGCACCGGCCTCGAATGGGCCCGGTGCGGCCATGCGTGGCCGCAGCGACCGCTATGTCACGGGGCCTTGGCCAGCCCCAGCTTGGCCACCAGCGCCTTCTCGCGCGCGAAGGTGGTTTCGGCGAACTTCTGGTAGGTGGCCGTTCCCATGTAGATCGGCACCATGTCGTAGCGAGCGAGCGCGGCCCGGTAGCTTTCCTGCTCCATCGCCTGCTTGAACGCATCGTGCAGGCGCCTCACCACCTCGGGCGGCGTGCCGCGCGGCGCGCCCAGGCCGAAGGGCGAGTTCTGCACCAGGTCGATGCCCAGTTCCTTGAGCGTGGGCGCATCGGGGAACTTGGCCAGCCGCTCGGCGCCCCAGGTGTTGAGCACGCGCAGCTTGCCGGCTTCCACCTGCGGCGCGAAGCCGGTGGAATCGGCCGCAGCCATCAGCTGGCCGCCCAGCGTGGCCTGCATCAGGTCGGCGCTGCCCTTGTAGGGCACGTGCAGCAGTTCGATGCCGAGCTGCTGCGCGATCAGCTCCATGGTCAGGTGCGGGCTGGTCAGCGTGCCGGTGGAGCCGTAGCTGAGCTTGCCGGGGTTGGCCTTGGCATAGGCCACGAAATCGGCCCAGTTCTTGAACGGCGAGTTGGCCGGCACGACCACGCCGAAGGCGTAGCCGGTGAGGTTCAGCACGTAGCTGATGTCCTTGACCGGGTCCCAGTTGATCCTGGTGGTGTAGGGCAGCCGGAACACGCCCAGCGGGATCTGCGCGACGGTGTAGCCGTCGGGCGCGGAAGTCTGCAGCGCCTGGGCCGGCAGCGTGCCGCCCGCGCCGGGCTTGTTGTCGATGATGACGGGCTGGCCCAGCAGCTTGCCGGCTTCGTCGGCCAGGATGCGCATGGTGATGTCGGTGGGCCCGCCGGCCGGGAAGGCCACCAGCAGCTTGATGGGCTTGGACGGAAAGGCCGGCGCCTGGGCCCGGGCGAGAAGCGCGGGGGCGGCCAGGCTGGCGGCGGCGAGTTGCACGAGATGGCGACGCTGCATGGAGAAGAATCCTTGGGTGAGTGGCTGACGATGGCAGTGCCCGCATTGCAGCCGATGCAGGCCGCAGGCCCTACGCCGGAAACCCGCACCGGCTGTCGCCCAAGCGTCATCGCATCGCGGCGAAACCTGGAGCCTCATCGCGGCCCAGCGTGCTCCAGTCCTGCGCATGCAGCTATGCTTTAGATAGCAGACCACCGATCTCTTCAGGGGCCCACCGCAGCACGCCCCGGCGCAGGCGCGCTTTCCTACACCGTGCGCCGCAGGGCACCGACATGGGCCACGCCAGGGGCCGCATACCTTCCCATCCGCTGCCCGCTGCACGCCTTCACAGTCCAGCCGGCGCCCCACCCGCCTTTTCCGCACGCCGGCCATCCGGCGGCCCTCAGCCCCTCGCCCTCCCCCGTCCGTTTCCGGAAAGGAAGCTCCATGACGCATCACCGTGTCGCGCCCACCGCCCTGGGGCTGCTGCTCGTGCTCGTCGGGCTGGTGATCGGCACGGGCGGTGTCTGGCTGATGGCGCTGGGCGGGTCGTGGTACTACCTGCCCGCCAGCCTGCTGCTGGTGCTCACGGGCTTGCTGCTGCTGCAGGGCAATCCGGCGGCGCTGCCCACCCATGCGCTGCTGCTGGGCCTCACGCTCGCATGGTCGCTGTGGGAGTCGGGCCTGAACGCCTGGGCGCTGGCCGCCCGGGGCGACGTGCTCTGGGTGCTGGGTCTGGTCATGGCCACGCCCTGGTTCCTGCGCGGCCTGGAAGGGCCCGTGCCCCGCGCCGCCCGGCGCGGCCTGGCAGTAGCGCTGGCCGTGTTTGCGGCCGTGGGCCTGGCCGCGCTGCTGCAACCCGCCACGGCAGAGCTTGCCATCTTCGGCCTGACGCCAGCGTCAGCCGCCAGCACACGCACCGCCGAGCCCCGCCCCATCGATCTGGCCCAGCCGCTGAGTGCGCCGCTGCCGCCCGTGGCGGCTTGCCCGGGCGCGCTGCGGGTGTCCGCCGTGGGCGAAGGTCAGGCTGCGGCATTCACCGCCGTCCATGGGCTGGACTGCGCCATCGTGCCAGTGGAGGCAGCGGGCAGTAGCAGCCTCGCCGGGCTGTCACCCCCAAAACCCGTCACGGGCGCCGACATGTGGGGGCTGACCCTGATCGATCACCTGGCCTGCCGCATCGCCTTCGAACGCATGCGCTTCGACAGCCGCTTCATCCGCCCCATGGCGCCAGGGCAGCCAGGCGGGCGCCAGCTGGTCCTGCACGGCCCGTCGGCCTTGATGTACACGGCGCAGGTCGCGCCCACGCGCTCCGCGATGCGCGCAGCGGAGGCGGCCGATGCGCTGGCGCGTCTGGCACTCGCGCATCCGACCGAAGGCGTAGCCACCGCACAGCTCGCTCCGGTGCCGAACGGGCCGAACGGGTCGGGCTTGCTGCAGCTTGCCGACGGCGGGCAGGCCATGCGGCTCCAGCCTTTCGTGTCGCCCATCGGGCTGCCCTGCCAAGCACCCCCATGGCGCCTGCAGGCCGCAGCGGAGCCGGCGGAATCCGAAGCCGTCACCGCGCCAGCAGCGCCGGCCCCGCTGCGCTCCGGCTCGCCGATGGCGGCGGCGCAGGTCTCGGACCTTGCGGCCCTGTGAGCCGGTACAGGAATGGGAGCACCGCAGGCTGAGCACAAAAAAGGCCTGCAGCGCAATCGGGACCTGGGCTGATAGCTATCGATTCAATAGCATACCGGGAATTACCCGGCCTCAGGCGGCTCCACCCGCAGCGGCTGTGCATCGCAGCCCTGCCCTGCCGCGATCCACCGCCGCGCCACGGCGCGCACACCGCGCAGCCACCACGCGCTGCGCCAGCCCGTGACGCCGGCCGTATCGGTCAGCAACCCGCAGCGATAGCGCCGGCCCGCCTCGTCCCAGCGCAGGGCGCTGCAGGGGCCGCTGCGGCGCCGCGACACCAGCATGCCCACCGGGCAGGGCTCCGCGAGGCAGCACAGGCCGCAGCCGTTGCAGGGCTCGCCCCAGGCCGGCTGGGGCGGCGCATCGCTGTGCCACTGCACCACCTGCCATTCGGCAGGCAGCCCCGGGCCGCGCGGTGCGGCGGGCGATGGGCTTGCTGCGGGTCGGCGATCAGGCATGGCTGCGGGGTGATGGGCTCGTGCGATGGGAGAGACGGCGCCCGCCATTCTGGCCGCCCAAAAGCAAAGGCGCCCGAAGGCGCCTTTGCTTTTTTCGTGGGAGCACCGGCGTGGCGGCTTTTGCCGCCGCCGGCCCGTGCCCGGCACTTCAGCCCGATCAGTGCTGCAGGATCTTGTTGAGGAAGTCCTTGGTGCGCGGCTGGCGGGCATCGGGGTTGCCGAAGAATTCTTCCTTCGTGCAGTCTTCCAGAATCTTGCCGCCCACGTCCATGAAGATCACGCGGTGGCCGACCTTGCGGGCGAAGCCCATTTCGTGGGTCACGCACATCATGGTCATGCCTTCGTTGGCCAGCGCGACCATCACGTCCAGCACTTCGCCCACCATTTCGGGGTCCAGCGCCGACGTGGGTTCGTCGAACAGCATCACGATGGGGTCCATCGACAGCGCACGGGCGATGGCCACGCGCTGCTGCTGGCCGCCCGAGAGCTGGCCGGGGAACTTGTCCTTGTGCGCCAGCAGGCCCACGCGGTCGAGCATCTTCAGGCCGCGCGTCTTGGCTTCGTCGGCGCTGCGGCCCAGCACCTTGATCTGGGCGATGGTCAGGTTGTCGGTGACCGACAGGTGCGGGAACAGCTCGAAGTGCTGGAACACCATGCCGACCTGGCTGCGCAGCTTGGGCAGGTTGGTCTTGGGGTCGTGCACGGGCACGCCGTTGACCCAGATCTCGCCCTTTTGCACCGGCTCCAGCGCGTTCACGGTCTTGATCAGCGTGGACTTGCCGGAACCCGAAGGGCCGCAGACCACGACCACTTCACCCTTCTTGATGGTGGTGGAGCAGTCGTTGAGCACCTGGAAGCTGCCATACCACTTGGAAACGTTCTTGAGTTCAATCATTTGCTTTATTCCTCACTCACTGACTCGCCGAGGGAGTCGTTCGTCGTTCATTCGTCGAAGCCGGTGGATCCGTTGTTTCTTGCCGCCCGGCGCTCATCGGATGATGGCGATCTTGCGGTGCAGGCGCTTGACGACCCACGACAGCGCAAAGCACATCACGAAATAGACGACGGCCGCCAGCAGGTAGGCCTCGATGGGCCGGCCGTAGTTCTTGCCGGCCGTCTCGAAGCCCTTGAGCATGTCGTAGGCGCCGATGGCATAGACGAGCGAGGTGTCCTGGAACAGGATGATGGTCTGCGTGAGCAGCACCGGCAGCATGTTGCGGAAGGCCTGCGGCAGGATCACGAGCTTCATGTTCTGCCCGTAGGTCATGCCCAGCGCCTGGCCCGCGAAGACCTGGCCGCGCGAGATGGACTGGATGCCCGCGCGCATGATCTCGCTGAAGTAGGCCGCCTCGAACGCGATGAAGGTGATCACCGCCGACATCTCGGCGCCGATGGGCCGCCCGACGATGAAGGGCACCAGCAGGAAGAACCAGAGGATCACCATCACCAGCGGAATGCTGCGCATGCCGTTGACGTAGATGGTGGCCGGCACGTCCAGCCACTTCTTGCCCGACAGGCGCATCAGCGCCAGCACGGTGCCGAACAGGATGCCGCCCAGCGTGGCCACCACGGTGAGCATGATGCTGAAGTAGAAGCCCTTCAGCACGAACTTGCTGATGATGTCCCAGCTGTAGAAGGAGAAGTCGAGATTCATCATGTCAGTGGCCTCCACCCGCGCCGCTGGAGACGATGAAGCCCGGCACCCGCGAGCGCTTCTCGATGAAGGCCATGATGCGGTTGATGGCGAATGCGGAGATGACGTAGAGGCCCGTCACCGCCAGGTAGATCTCGATGCCGCGCGAGGTTTCTTCCTGCGCCTGCATGGCGAACATGGTCAGTTCGGTCACCGACACGGCGAACGCCACGGACGAGTTCTTGAAGATGTTCATCGTCTCGCTGGTCAGCGGCGGAATGATGATGCGGAACGCCATCGGCAGCAGCACGTAGCGGTAGTACTGCACCGTGGTGAAGCCCATGGCCATGCCGGCGTAGCGCTGGCCGCGCGGCAGCGCCTGGATGCCGGCGCGCACCTGCTCGGCGATACGCGCGGAGGTGAAGAAGCCCAGCGCCAGCACCACCAGGATGAAGCTGGAAAAACCCTTGAGCACCGGGAAGATCGCCGGCAGCACGTGGTACCAGAGGAAGATCTGCACCAGCAGCGGGATGTTGCGGAACAGTTCCACCCACGCATTGCCGAGGCCGACCAGGAATTTGTTGTCCGGCAACGTGCGGATAGTGCCGATGATGGAGCCGGCGACCAGGGCGATCACCAATGCCAGCAGCGAGACGGACACCGTCCAGCCCCAGGCCGAGAGCATCCACTGCAGGTAGGTCGGGTACTCGCCGCCCGGGTCCTGCAGGAACACCTGCCAATCCCAATTCGATCCCATGGGAAATCCTTCTTTTCTAATCGTTTGTCTTATCAGGCATCGCGGTGGCCTGCAGGTCGCCCTGCAGCGGTCGGCTTACAAAAAACGCCCACTCATGTGGGCGTTTTCCGGGGAGAGCCGCACCTGGGTGCTTCAGTCCTTCAGCTTGTAGTCTTCCATCGGCTTGTCGTTCGGGTGCGCCCATGCGTCCTTGGTGGCTTCGCTGGCGGGCAGGCCGATCTTCACGTTGTTCGGCGGGATGGGCTGCATGAACCACTTGTCGTAGAGCTTGGCGATCTCGCCGGACTTCATCATCGCCTTCAGGCTGTCGTCCACCACCTTCTTGAAGGCGGGGTCGTCCTTGCGGATCATGATGCCGATGGGCTCCACGCTCAGCACTTCGCCGACGATCTTGTAGTCGGCAGGTGCCTTGGACTTGGCGATGTTGGCGGCCAGGATGGAGCCGTCCATGATGAAGGCGTCAGCGCGGCCCGATTCGAGCAGCAGGAAGCTGTCGGAGTGGTCCTTGCCGAACACTTCCTTGAAGGTCAGGCCATCGGCGCGCTTGTTCTTGCGCAGCGTTTGCACCGAGGTCGTGCCGGTCGTCGTGGCGATGGTCTTGCCGTTCAGGTCCTTGATGCCGGTGATGCCGGAGTTGGCCTTGGTGGCGATGCGCACTTCTTCCACGTAGGTGGTCACGGCGAAGGCCACGTCCTTCTGGCGGGCCTGGTTGTTGGTGGTGGAGCCGCACTCGATGTCCACGGTGCCGTTCTGCACCAGCGGAATGCGGTTCTGCGAGGTCACGGGCTGGTACTTGGTTTCCAGCTTGGCCAGGCCCAGGTGCTTCTGGATGTCGGAGATCACGCGGGCGCACACGTCATAGTGGAAGCCCGTGTATTTGCCATCGCCCAGCGTGAAGGAGAGGCCGGAGGATTCACGCACGCCTTCGGTGATCGTGCCGGAAGCCTTGATCTTGGCCAGGGTGTCATTGGCCTGTGCGAACGCGCTGCCCGCTGCGAGAGCGGTAATGGCCAGGGCCAACAGATGTTTCTTCATGCATATCTCCTTAACTTGCGATACAAAAAACTGAGGCTTTCATTCTAGGGGTCGGACTGGCGCGGTCATACCGCATAAACCACCCCCCGGAACAGGGATGCCCGGCCATCATGCAGCCGGCACCACCACGGCCTGTTCGGTCGGGTCATTCCGGGAAAGCGCGGTGAACGCCCGAAGACGCCATGCCAACCCGTATAGACCCAATCCAAGCAAGCTCTGCGCCAGATACTGTGGTGCCTCATGCGCAGCACAGCGAAAAATGCCGTTCTGCCCGTGCGCCGCAGACTGTAATTGCGCCGCAGGCCCGGTGACCAATGCCAATTGGGCGCCACTTTATGCCTGGAACGCATAACTCGGGTTAACCCTTGCATAACCCTGCCTATGCCGCAGGCGCCTCCGCCCCCCGTTCGGCGTGCGGCGAGGCTCAGGCGGAGGGGCGCACCGTTTCGGTGCTCTGCTGCTGCAGGTAGCTCCACAGCGCCTCGGCCATGCCCTTGGCCCCATCCTTGGCCGACGGCTTTTCGCGGTAGGCGCGCACCTCCATCACCAGTTGCAGGTCTTCGACGCCAGGCGGCGCGGCGCTGACCAGGCGGCGCGAGCGCAGCTCCTTCTTCACGGCGCTGTGCGGCAGGAAGGCCACGCCGTGGCCCTCCAGCGCCATGGCCTTGAGGCCCTCGGCCATGTCGGTTTCATAGACGCGGTCGAGGTGGATGGCCGTGCCGGACTGCTTGAGGATCAGCTCTGTCACCCGCCCCAGGTAGGCGCCGGGCGCATAGCCCAGGTAGGGCAGCGGCTGGCCGGGGCGGCCGGGCAGTGCGAAAAGCGGCTGGCCGTCCGGCCCGGCCTTGGCGTAGGGCGAGAGCACCTCCTGCCCCAGGGTGACCATCTCGTAGCGGTTGGCATCGAGCTGCAGCGGCTGCGAGGGGTGGTGGTAGGCGATGAGCAGATCGCAGCCGCCTTCGACGAGGCGCATCACGGCGTCGTGGACGTTGAGCGCGATCAGCCGGCTCTTGAGCGGGCCGAACTTCTCGCGCAGGCTGGACACCCAGGCCGGAAAGAAGGTGAAGGCCAGCGTGTGCGGCACGGCGAACTCCACCATGTCCTGCCCCGCGCTGGTGTGGGCGCGCAGCATGGCGCGGGTGTTCTGCAGCGCCTGCAGCATCTCCAGCGCCTGGTCGTAGAGCGTCTTGCCCGCCGGGGTGAGCCGGGTGGGATAGGAGCTGCGGTCCACCAGATCGGTGCCCGCCCAGGCTTCGAGCGCCTGGATGCGGCGCGAAAAAGCCGGCTGCGTCACATGCCGCAATTGCGCCGAACGGCTGAAACTGCGTGTTTCCGCCAGGCTGACGAAGTCCTCGAGCCACTTGGTTTCCATGGCGCGCATTATGGGCACGGCAGGGCGCCGCCCCAGGCGGCGCGCACCCCGCGCCGGCTTTGCTGCGCTGCGGGAACACCCCACGACGGCGCGCGCACCTTTGGTTGCAAAATGGCTCGGGGCGCCACCGCGCCCCAGGGGCTTTCCCCGCCAGGCCTGCGGCGCACGATGCCGTCAGGCGCCCTGCAGCCGCAGCACCCTTGCGCACCTGCATGGGCGATGTCCGCCCTTGCTGCCGTTCCGCCGATTCCCTGAAGCGCTTCCCTTTTCCCGCCCTCCTTCCCGACCCATGTCCGCCCATCCTTCGCCCGGCTCCGCGCCGGACGCACCCGCTCGCGGCCCCGGCAGCGACGCCAACGACCCGCCCCGCTCCCTCTGCATCGAAGACTGGCTCACCGTGATCGTGATGGCGCTGCTCGCGCTCATCACCTTCGCCAACGTGCTGGTGCGCTACTTCACCAATTCCTCGTTCGCGTGGACGGAGGAGATCTCCGTCTTCCTGATGATCGTGCTGGCGCTGGTGGCCGGCTCCGCCGCCGTGGCGCGCGACCGGCACATCCGCATCGAATGGTTCGCAGAGCGCGGCTCGCCCGCGCGGCGCCGCTTCCTCGCGCAGTTCGGCGCGGCCCTGGTGGCGGTGCTGTTCGGCGTGATCGCCGTGCTCAGCGTGCGCGTGGTCTATGACGACTTCCGCTTCGAGGAGACCTCGCCCGGCATCGGCGTGCCGCAGTGGTGGTATTCGGTCTGGCTGCCGATCCTGTCGCTGCTCATCACCTGGCGCGCCATCGGCCTCTACATCCGCCGGGGCCGCCAGCCCGATGCGTTCTTCACCGATGCCGAAGCGGCCCCGGGCACGCCGGGCCTGCCGCAGGAGCGCCAGCCATGATCGCCACCCTGCTCTTCGTCGCCTTCCTGGCGCTGATGTTCGTGGGCGTGCCCATCGGCGCGGCCCTGGGCCTGGCGGGCGCCGCCGCCATCGCGCTGGCCAACCAGGACGCGCAGTGGTTCGGCCTGCTGGCCGTGCCGCAGAACTTCTATGCCGGCCTGGGCAAGTACCCGCTGCTGGCCATTCCCATGTTCGTGCTGGTGGGCTCGATCTTCGACCGCTCGGGCGTGGCGCTGCGCCTGGTCAACTTCGCCGTCGCCATCGTGGGCCGGGGCCCCGGCATGCTGCCGCTGGTGGCGATCGCCGTGGCCATGTTCCTGGGCGGCATCTCGGGCTCGGGGCCGGCCAACGCGGCGGCCGTGGGCGGCGTGATGATCGCGGCCATGAGCCGCGCGGGCTACCCGGGCAGCTTCTCGGCCAGCGTGGTGGGCGCGGCGGCGGCCACCGACATCCTGATCCCGCCCTCGGTCGCCTTCATCATCTATTCGGTGCTGGTGCCGGGCGCCTCGGTGCCGGCGCTGTTCGCGGCCGGCATGATCCCTGGCGTGCTGGCCGGCATCGCGCTGATCGTTCCCGCCGTGTGGCTGGCGCGCAAGCACAAGATGGGAGCGCTCGAAGCCTCCATGCCGCGCCCCGCATTCTGGAAGAGCCTGCACGAAGCCTCCTGGGGCCTGGCCGCGCCGGTGCTGATCCTGGGCGGCATGCGCGCGGGCTGGTTCACGCCCACCGAGGCGGCCGTGGTGGCGGTGTTCTACGGCCTGTTCGTGGGCATGTGCATCCACCGCACCATCACCTGGCGCGACCTGTTCCCCATCCTGCGCGAGGCGGGCGAGCTCTCGGCCGTGATCCTGCTGGTGGTATCGCTGGCGGGCATCTTCGCGTTCTCGCTGTCCACGCTGGGCGTGATCGACCCGGTGGCCAACGCCATCGTGCATTCGGGCCTGGGCGAATACGGCGTACTGGCGCTGCTGATCCTGCTGCTGATCACCGTGGGCATGTTCCTGGACGGCATCTCGATCTTCCTGATCTTCGTGCCGCTGCTGCTGCCCATCATGAACCACTACCACTGGGACCCGGTGTGGTTCGGCGTGATCCTCACGCTCAAGGTGGCACTGGGCCAGTTCACGCCGCCGCTGGCCGTGAACCTGATGGTGTCGTGCCGCATCGCCGGCGTGCGCATGGAATCCACCGTGCGCTGGGTGGGCCCCATGCTGCTGGCCATGGGCCTGGTGATGCTGCTGGTCATCGCCTTCCCGCAACTGGCCCTGTGGCTGCCCGCCCGGCTGGGCTACTGACCGAATACCGATTCATACGACAAGGAGACTGAAACCATGAAACTGCGCACCTTCCTCGCCTCCGCCGTGGCGGCCGCCGCCGCCCTCGCCTTCAGCGCCGCGCCCGCGCTGGCGCAGGGCAACTACAAGAGCGAATACCGCATGTCGCTGGTGCTGGGCACGGCCTTTCCCTGGGGCAAGGGCGGCGAGATCTGGGCGGGCAAGGTCCGCGAGCGCACGCAGGGCCGCATCAACATCAAGCTCTACCCGGGCGTGTCGCTGATCCAGGGCGACCAGACGCGCGAATTCAGCGCGCTGCGCCAGGGCGTGATCGACATGGCCATCGGCTCGACCATCAACTGGTCGCCGCAGGTCAAGCAGCTCAACCTGTTCTCGCTGCCCTTCTTCTTCCCCGATTACGCTGCCGTCGATGCCGTGACCCAGGGCGAGGCCGGCAAGACGATCTTCCAGACGCTGGACAAGGCCGGCGTGGTGCCGCTGGCCTGGGGCGAGAACGGCTACCGCGAGATCTCCAATTCCAAGCGCCCCATCAAGACCCCAGCGGACCTGAAGGGCATGAAGATCCGCGTGGTCGGCTCGCCCCTGTTCCTCGACACCTTCACAGCCCTGGGCGCCAACCCCACGCAGATGAGCTGGGCCGACGCCCAGCCCGCCATGGCCAGCGGCGCGGTCGATGGGCAGGAGAACCCGCTGTCGGTCTATATGGCGGCCAAGCTCTACACCGTGGCGCAGAAGTACGTCACGCTGTGGAACTACATGAACGACCCGCTGATCTTCGTGGTCAACAAGGACATCTGGAACAGCTGGACCCCGGCCGACCGCGAGATCGTGAAGCAGGCCGCCATCGACGCGGGCAAGGAGCAGATCGCCATCGCCCGCAAGGGCCTGGTGGAGGCCGACAAGCCCCTGCTCAAGGAGATCGCCAGCCACGGCGTGACGGTGACGCAGCTCAGCCCCGAAGAGCGCCAGGCCTTCGTGCAGGCCACGCGGCCGGTGGTGGACAAGTGGAAGGGCGCCATCGGCGCCGACCTGGTGGGCGCGGCCGAGAAGGCCATCGCCGCACGCAAGAAGCCCTGAACCTCAGCCGGCTTGCGCCACCCGAGCCCCGCCCCGGCGGGGCTTTTTTCATGGCCGCTTCAGCGCAGCGCGGGCGGGTGCTTGACCGCGTTCATCGCCAGCTTGCGGGCCACGGCGGCTTCCAGGTCCACGCCGGTGTGGTCGGCCAGCTGCAGCAGGTAGAGCAGCACGTCGGCCATTTCCTCGCCCACGCGCTCGCGCCCCTCGCGCTGCTGCGTGAGCGACTGCGACTCTTCGGGCGTGAGCCACTGGAACAGCTCCAGCAGCTCGGCCGATTCCACCATCAGCGCCATCGCCAGGTTCTTGGGCGTGTGGAACGGCTGCCAGTCCCGGGCCGCGGCGAAGTCGCGCAGCTGGCGCTGCAGGGCGGGTACATCCATCGTCGGTCTTCCATTCGATCGATCAATCAATCAATCAATCAATTAATCAATCACTATCAATTCAATAGCAAACTGCCCAGGTGGGTCGCGCGCTAGCCGGCGATTTCGCCATGGCTCTGCTGCAGCGCCCACATGCTGGCGTAGCGCCCGCCGCGGGCCAGCAGCTCGGCATGGGTGCCGCGCTCCACGATCTGGCCGGCGTCCATCACCAGGATCTCGTGGGCATCGACCACGGTGGAGAGGCGGTGGGCGATGAGCAGCGTGGTCTTGCCTTCGGCGGCGCTTTTCAGCTCGGCCTGGATGGCACGTTCGTTGGCCGAATCCAGCGCGCTGGTGGCCTCGTCGAAGATGAGGATGGGCGGGTCCTTGAGCAGCGTGCGGGCGATGGCCACGCGCTGCTTCTCGCCGCCCGAGAGCTTGAGCCCGCGCTCGCCCACCGGCGTGGCGTAGCCCTGCGGCGTGGCGGCGATGAAGCCGTGGATGCGCGCGGCCTGCGCGGCGGCCTGCACCTCCTGCTGCGTGGCGCCGGGCCGGCCGTAGGCGATGTTGTAGGCGATGGTGTCGTTGAACAGCACGGTGTCCTGCGGCACGATGCCGATGGCGCGGCGCACGCTGTGCTGCGTCACGGCACGCAGGTCCTGCCCGCCGATGGTGATGGCGCCGGCCTGGATGTCGTAGAAGCGGTAGAGCAGCCGCGCCAGGGTCGATTTGCCCGAGCCCGAGGGGCCCACCACCGCCACCGTCCGGCCGGCCGGGATCTCGAAGCTCACGCCGCGCAGGATGGGCCGCGCCGGGTCGTAGGCGAACCGGACGCCTTCGAAACGCACGGCGGGCGGGCCCGCCAGCTGCAGCGGTGCGGCGCCGGGGGCGTCGGCAACCTCGCGCTCGCGGTCCATCAGCGTGAACATCTTGTCCAGATCGGTCAGGCTCTGCTTGATCTCGCGGTAGATCACGCCCAGGAAGTTGAGCGGGATGTAGAGCTGGATCATGAAGGCGTTGACCATGACCAGGTCGCCCACCGTCATGCGCCCGTCGGCCACGCCCTGGGCCGCGCGCCAGAGCATGGCGACCAGCCCGGTGGCGATGATGAGCTGCTGGCCGGTGTTGAGCAGCGACAGCGAGTTCTGGCTCTTGAGGCGCGCGCGGCGCAGGCGCTGCAGGCTCTCGTCGTAGCGCTGCGCCTCGAAGGCTTCGTTGTTGAAGTACTTCACCGTCTCGTAGTTCAGCAGCGAATCGATGGCCTTGGAATGCGCGGCCGAGTCGAATTCGTTGGCCTGCCGGCGGAAGTGCGTGCGCCATTCGGTCACGCTCACGGTGAAGGCGATGTAGCAGGCCAGCGCCGCCAGCGTGATCCAGGCGAAGCCCGCATCGAAGCGCACGGCCAGCACGGTGAGCACCATGAACACTTCCACCAGCGTGGCGCCGATGTTGAACAGCGTGAACGAGATCAGCGACTGGATGCTGCTCATGCCGCGCTCGATGTCGCGCGTCATGCCGCCGGTCTGCCGCTCCAGGTGGAAGCGCAGCGAGAGCGCGTGCAGATGCTCGAAGGTCTGCAGCGCGATGGCGCGCGCCGCGCCCTGCGTGGCCTTGGCGAAGACCAGCTCGCGCAGTTCGGTGAACACCGAGGTGGAGAGCCGCAGCAGCCCATAGGCCACGATCAGCGCCATGGGCACGGCCACCACGGCGGCGGGGCTGCCGGGCGGGATCGTCATCGCATCGACCAGGTGCTTGAGCAGCAGCGGCACGCCCACGTTGGCGCTCTTGGCGATGAAGACGAAGGCCAGCGCGGCGGCCACGCGCCACTTGTAATCCCAGAGATAGGGCAGCAGCCGGGCGATGGTGCCCCAGTCGGAGCGTGGCGAAGCGGAGAGGGACGCCGGGGCCGAGGCGGCCGGGCGGAGGTGGGCTGCAGATTCGCCGTGGGGGCGCATGAGGGACAATTCCGGTTGTTGTTTTTACCGAGATTGTGCCCATGACCGAATCCCCCAGCCCCGCGCGTGCCGCAGCGCGTGCGCCTGCCATGCTGACCACCCTGCCCGCAGACAAGGAACTGGTGCTCAAGGTCATCCCCATGCCCGGCGACTGCAACGCCAACGGCGACATCTTCGGCGGCTGGGTGATGGCGCAGGTGGATCTCGCCGGATCGGTGCTTCCCGCGCGCTACGTGCAGGGCCGCATGGCCACGGTGGCGGTGAACGAATTCGTCTTCAAGCAGCCGGTGCGGGTGGGCGACATCCTCTCGTTCTACGCGAGCGTGCAGCGCATCGGCCGCACATCGGTGACGGTGGAAGTCGAGGTCTATGCCGAACGCTTCGCCACCCAGGGCAAGTACCTGAAGGTCACCGAGGCGCGCCTGACCTATGTGGCCATCGACGCCTCCGGCCGGCCCCGGCCGATCCCGCCGCGTGCGGAAGACGACGCGGCGGACGGAACGCTGACCACGGAGTGAGTCAGCGCACGAGGGATTGCTGGATTAATTGATGAATTAATTGATTGGCTGGTTGATGGAGTGAAACGGAAACCGGGCAGCGAGAGCGCGCCCGGTGGAAAGCCATCGAGCTGCGGCGCCCGGGCGGGCCCGCCGCAGCTGCCGCTCAGGCCGCAGCGAGGGCCGGCGTTTCGTTGCGTGGCGCGGTATAGGCCGGCGCGCTGCTTGCGCTGCTGCTGCGGCTGGCGCTCATGCCCGCCTCGATCTCGCCCGAGAGCTGGCCGCCTTCTTCGATCACCACCTTGCCGTAGCGGATCTTGCCCGTGACCTTGCCGGTGCTGTAGATCACCAGCTTCTGGCGCACGGTGAGGGTGCCGTCGAACTCGCCATGGATCTCGGCGATGTCGATCTCGGCCGATCCGCGGAACGCGCCCTGCTCGGCGATGTGGATCACGCGCGAATCCATCGTGGCTTCGACCGTGCCCTCGACCACCAGCGTGTCGCAGTCGGTGATCTCCACGCCCTTGAGCTTGATGTTCGGGCCCACGGTGAGCTTGCTGCCGGCGCCCTCGGTGACGGCCGATGCCGCCGTCGCGGCGGGGCTGGCCGTAAGGGGCTTGCCGGCGGCACTGGCGCCGGCGGCGGGATTCAGGGTGCCCGGGGTGGTCGCGCCCCCCAGCACGGAGTTGGATTGGCGGGGCTGGAATGCGTCGGGTTCACGCTTGCCAAAGAACGGGTTTTGCACGGCCATCAGATCTCCTTGAAAAGAGAGGCCATGCTAGGAGGGCTGCTGCGGGAAATATCCCCGCATCCGGCAATAACGGTAACGAAACCCCTCGTTCGTTGCATGCGCTTGCAGGGTTTGCAGCGGCACACAGCGGGCATCCCGGATGGTGGAGCGCAGCGCTCCCCGGCACCTCGGCCCAAGGCCGAGAGCCGAAGGCCGGTTTCAGCAGGCGCTGAAATCAGGGCGCCGTTTTTAACGAAAACCTCTGCGCCGCTGCGCGGCACGCTACCTGGCGGTAGCCCCTGATTTCAGCAGGCGCTGAAATCAGGGCGCCGTTTTTGACGAAAACCTCTGGGCCGCTACGCGGCACGCTACCTGACGGTAGCCCCTGATTTCAGCAGGCGCTGAAATCAGGGCGCCGTTTTTGACGAAAACCTCTGCGCCGCTACGCGGCACGCTACCTCGCGGTAGCCCCTGATTTCAGCAGGCGCTGAAATCAGGACGCCGTTTTTCCATGAACGCGGTGAAGGCTTCGCGGGCGGCGGGCTGGGTGAGCATGCGGCCGAAGCTCTCGCCTTCATGGGCGATGCGCTCGAGCACGGCGGCCTGGCCGGCGCCCTTCATGAGGCGCTTGGTCTCGATCAGCGAGCTGAGCGGCTTGGCGGCGAGCTTGCGGGCCTGGGTCTGGGCGACCATGTTGCACTCGGTGGGCGGCACCACGCGGTTGACCAGGCCCACTTCCAGCGCGGCCTCGGCCATGAAGGGCTCGCCCAGCAGCAGCGCCTCGGCCGCGCGGTGGTAGCCGAACATGCGCGGCACCAGCAGGCTGGAGGCCGCCTCGGGGCACAGGCCGAGGTTCACGAAGGGCATGGAGAACGCGGCGTTGTCGCCCGCATAGACCAGGTCGCAATGGAACAGCATGGTGGTGCCGATGCCCACGGCCGGGCCGCAGACGGCGGCGACCACGGGCTTGGGGAAGGTGGCGATGCCGCGCAGGAAGCGGAACACGGGCGAATCCTGCGCCGAAGGCTTTTGCTCCAGGAAGTCGCCGATGTCGTTGCCCGCGCTGAAGATGGCCACGTCGCCCTGCAGCACGACCACGCGCACGGCCGGGTCCTGCGCAGCGGCGTCGAGGGCGTCGGCCAGGGTCGCGTACATGGCGCGGGTGATGGAGTTCTTCTTGTCCAGCCGGTTGAAGGTGATGGTGGTGATGCCGGCTTCGGTGTGGATCAGGATGTCCTGCGAGGCGCCTTCGGCCTGCGGGGATGCGGTGGCGGTGGAATCGGTCATGCGGAGGTCCTTTCTTGCGTGCTGCGGCTGGGTGGGGGGCGCCGCATCATTCCTTGTAATAGACGATCTGGTGGCTGGTCGCCAGCAACGTGCCGCCATGGTTCCACAACTGCGCGGTCTGGTCGAAGAAACCGTTGCGGAATTCCTGCGCGCGGGCCTGGCCCAGCACGTGGCCGGCGCCGCTGGCCTGCAGCTGCGCGCTGCCGGCATGGAAATACACCGTGAGCGAGACGGTGCCGGCCGGCACGCGCAGCGCGCGGCGCAGCCAGACGCGCGGGTAGAACACGTCGGCCAGCGCCGCGAGCGCGCAGAAGTCGAGCGGCCGCGCGGGCGCGTCGCGCATCCAGAGCTGCGTGAGCGTGCCTTCGCCCCGGCTGCCGTCCCAGCGCTGCGGCATATTGCCCGCCACGGGGCGCAGATCGTAGCGGTCCAGCCAGGCGGTGCCCAGGCCCGGGCCCAGGGGCTCCAGCGTGTCCGGCGCAGGGGCGGCGGGCATGGGGGTGTCGCTGTCGCTCCAGGTGTCGCGGCGCGCGGCCGTGACGGCCGTGGCGGTGGTGGCCGTCACGGGCTCGCCGTCGGGCCCGGGCTGGGTGATGGAGAGGGTCCAGTGCTGGGTGGAGCGGTTGGTGCGCACCGGCACGGCCTGCACGGTGAACGGGCCCTCGGCCACCGCGCCGGCATAGTTCACCGTGAGCGACAGCGGCTCGCCGAGACGGTCGGGGTGCTGCATGATGGCCTGCAGCAGCGTGGCGGCCGTGATGCCGCCGAACGGCCCCACCATGTTCCAGTAGGCCGGCGTGGTGCGGCCGGCGTAGCGGTGGGCACCGGCTGGCTCCAGCGCGATGGCGTCGTCGAAGGGGTGCAGAGCATCGGTCATGGTGGATGAGTGTGCCGTGGTTGAAAGCGGTGCGCCGTCGTGCCCGCGACTGTGTGCTCTGCGAAGGGTTCAGCCGGACTTCGCCAGCAGACGCCGGGAACGGGCTTCGCCCGCCCGCTGGCGCCGTCCCCCTTCCCGCGCGCCAGCGCAAGAGAGGGGGAGAAAGCGGCACAGCCGCTCAGGGGGATGGACTCACACCCGCTCGAAGATGCCGGCGGCGCCCTGCCCCATGCCCACGCACATGGTGACCATGCCGTACTTGAGGTTCTTGCGGCGCAGTGCATGCACCACCGTGGCGGCGCGGATGGCGCCCGTGGCGCCCAGCGGGTGGCCCAGGGCGATGGCGCCGCCCATGGGGTTGACCTTGGCCGGGTCCAGGCCCAGTTGGCGGATGACGGCCAGGGACTGCGCGGCGAAGGCTTCGTTCAGCTCGAACCAGTCGATGTCGCCATGCTGCAGGCCGGCGTAGCGCAAAGCGGCCGGGATCGCCTCGATGGGGCCGATGCCCATGATGCTGGGCGGCACGCCCTTGCTGGCGAAGCTGACGAAGCGCGCCAGCGGCGTGAGGCCGAAGCGCTTGACGGCCGATTCGCTGGCCAGGATGAGCGCGCCCGCGCCGTCGCTGGTCTGCGAGCTGTTGCCGGCCGTGACCGAGCCGCGCGCGGCGAACACGGTCTTGAGCTTGGCCAGGCCTTCCAGGCTGGTGTCGGGGCGGGCGCCCTCGTCCAGCGTCACGGTGCGGGTCTTGGCGATGGTCTCGCCGGTGGCGAGGTCGGCCGTGCGGTCGGTCACCTCGATCGGCGTGATCTCGTCGGTGAATTCGCCGGCCTGCTGCGCGGCCAGCGCCTTCTGGTGCGACTGCAGCGCGAAGGCGTCCTGGTCCTCGCGGCTCACCTTCCACTGCTGGGCGACCTTCTCGGCCGTGAGGCCCATGCCGTAGGCGATGCCCACGTCGCCGTCCTTGGCGAAGATGCTGGGCGAGAGCGAGGGCGTGTTGCCCATCATGGGCACCATGCTCATGCTTTCGACGCCGGCGGCGATCATCACCTCGGCCTCGCCCACGCGGATGCGGTCGGCCGCCATCTGCACGGCCGAAAGGCCCGAGGCGCAGAAGCGGTTGACGGTGATGCCGCCCACGCTGGTGGGCAGGCCGGCCAGCACGGCGCCGATGCGCGCCACGTTCAGGCCCTGCGCGCCTTCGGGGATGGCGCAGCCGCAGATGATGTCCTCGATGGAGGCCGGGTCCAGCCCCGGCACCTGGGCCAGCGCGGCCTTCAGGGTCGTGGCCAGCAGGTCGTCGGGGCGGGTGTTGCGGAAATAGCCGCGGTGCGACTTGCCGATGGGCGTGCGCGTGGCGGCGACGATGTAGGCGTCCTGCAGTTGTTTTGCCATGGAGAAGGCTCCTTCAAGCGATCCGTCGATCGGTCAGTCTGTCAATCTTGTGGGTGGGTTCGGTGGCTCGCCGGCGCTCACCTTGCGGGGCGGCTGGAGGGCACCCAGGCCCACGTGAATTCGCACTCCACCGGCTCCACGCCGGCCTCGTCCGTCACGGTGACCTGCACCTGCATCTCGCCCCTGTCGCTCGCCTGCATGGCTGCGCGCTGCGCGTCGCTCAGCACCGCCACGGCGCGCAGGGCGCCGGTAGCGCGCTTACGGAAGGCCATCTTCATGTCCTTGGCCAGCGGCAGGCAGTCGTCGCGCACGTTCAGCCCCACGGCCATGCCCGTGGCCGTCTCGGCCAGCAGGTTCATGGCCGAGGCATGGATGCCGCCGATGTGGTTGCGCACGCGGGGCTCGTTGCCGAGGCGCACTTCCACCCGGCTGGGCGACATCTCCACGAACTCCACGCGCGCCGTGCGGGTGAACGGCACGGCGCGGCGCAGCACGAGGTTGCGCACCCAGGGGCGCAGCAGCCGGGGGAATTCGTCCACCTGCTGCAGTTGCAGCTGCATGCGGTTGGGGGCGATGTCGGTGGTGGTCGTCATGGCGGCGAGCGGCGGGGCTTCAGTTGCGCACCGGCTTGCCGGTGCTCAGCATGCCCAGGATGCGTTCCTGCGTCTTGGGGTGCTGGATGAGGGCGCAGAAGGCCTTGCGCTCCAGCGCCATCAGGTATTCCTCGCTCACCAGCGTGCCGGCATCCACGTCGCCGCCGCAGACGATCTCGGCGATCAGGGTGGCGATGTGCTGGTCGTGGTCGCTGATGAAGCCGCCGTCGCGCATGTTGACCAGCGAGCCGCGGATGGTGGCAATGCCGCTGCGCCCGGCCACCGGGAAGAGGCGCTTGTTCGGCGCGCGCCAGCCGCTGGCGGCCATGGCCTTCGCCTCGTTGAGCGCGACGAACAGCACCTCGTCCTTGTGCGGCACGACGATGTCGCTTTCCAGCAGGTAGCCGAGCTTCTTCGATTCCAGCGCGCTCGTGCCCACCTTGGCCATGGCGGCGGCGGTGAAGCCTTCGGTCAGGAAGGGCAGCAGGTCCTTGCCGGTGGAAGCGGCGGCGTTCTCGGCCGCGCGGCGGGCGATGTAGGTCAGGCCGCCGGCACCGGGCACCAGGCCCACGCCGACTTCGACCAGGCCGATGTAGCTTTCCATGTGGGCCACGCGGCGTGCCGAATACACGGCCAGCTCGCAGCCACCGCCCAGCGCCATGCCGTGGATGGCCGAGATGACCGGCACCTGGGCATAGCGCAGGCGCAGCATCAGGTTCTGCAGTTCCTGCTCCACGCTTTCGATGGCGGAGATGCCGGCCACGACGAAGGCGGGCATGGTGGCCTGCAGGTCGGCACCCACGCTGAAGGGCGCGTCGCCGGACCAGATCACCAGGCCGTCGTATTCGCGCTCGGCGGTGTCGATGGCTTCGACCAGGCCCTCCATCACGTCGGGACTGATCGCGTGCATCTTGCTTCGGATGCTGGCGATGAGCACCTTGCCGTCCAGCGTCCAGGTGCGCAGCGCATCGGATTCGGCGACCGTGGTGCCGGCCGTGCGCCAGTCGGGCAGGCTGGTTTCGCCCAGCAGGCGTTCGGGGAAGTGCTGGCGCTCATAGACGGGCAGCTGGCGGCGCGGAACGAACTTCTGCTTCGACGCGCTCCACGAGCCTTCGGCGGTGTGCACGCCGCCGGCCTCGGCCACCGGGCCCTTGAAGACCCACTCGGGCAGCGGCGCCTTGCTGAGCGCCTTGCCTGCGTCGATATCCTCCTGGATCATCTTCGCCACGTCGAGCCAGCCGGCTTCCTGCCAGAGCTCGAACGGGCCCTGCTTCATGCCGAAGCCCCAGCGCATGGCCTGGTCCACGTCGCGCGCGTTGTCGGCGATGGTGGCCAGGTGCACGGCGGCGTAGTGGAAGCTGTTGCGCAGGATGGCCCACAGGAAGCGCCCCTGCGCGCCCTCGGCATTGCGCAGCAGCTTCAGGCGTTCGGCGGCGGGCTTCTTGAGCATGCGGCCATAGACCTCGTCGGCCTTCTGGCCGCCGGGCACGTAGTCGCCTTCGGCGAGGTCGAAGCGCAGGATGTCGCGGCCCACCTTCTTGTAGAAGCCGGCCTTGGACTTCTGGCCCAGGTGCTTCATCTCGATCAGCTTGTTCAGCACTTCGGGCGTGCCGAAGCTGCCGTAGAACGGATCGGTCTCTTCCGTCAGGTTGTCCTGCAGCGTCTTGATGACGTGGGCCATGGTGTCCAGGCCCACCACGTCGGCGGTGCGGAAGGTGCCGCTGGACGCGCGGCCCAGCTTCTTGCCGGTGAGATCGTCCACCACGTCGTAGGTGAGGCCGAAGTTCTCCACCTCCTTCATCGTGGCCAGCATGCCGGCGATGCCGACGCGGTTGGCGATGAAGTTGGGCGTGTCGTGCGCGCGCACCACGCCCTTGCCCAGGCCGCTCGTGACGAAGGCTTCGAGCTGGTCGAGCACGGCGGGCTGGGTGGTGGGCGTGTCGATCAGCTCCACCAGCGTCATGTAGCGCGGCGGGTTGAAGAAGTGGATGCCGCAAAAGCGCGGCTTGATGGCGTCGGGCAGCGCCTCGGAGAGCTTGGTGATCGACAGGCCCGAGGTGTTGGAGGCCACGATGGCCTGCGGCGCGACGAAGGGCGCGATCTTCTTGTAGAGGTCGAGCTTCCAGTCCATGCGCTCGGCGATGGCCTCGATGATGAGGTCGCATTCGCGCAGCTGGTCCAGGTGCTCTTCGTAGTTGGCCTGGCCGATCAGCGCGGCGTCTTCGGCCACGCCCAGCGGCGCGGGCTTGAGCTTCTTGAGCCCTTCGATGGCCTTGGTGACGATGCCGTTCTTCGGACCCTCCTTGGCTGGCAGGTCGAACAGCACCACGGGCACCTTCACATTGGCGAGGTGGGCGGCGATCTGCGCGCCCATCACGCCTGCGCCGAGCACGGCGACTTTCTTCACTTGGAATCGGGACATGGTGGTTTCTTGTCGAATGGGTTACTGCACGCGCTGCCAGACCTGCGTGCGCCAGAAGGGCCCCAGATAGCCGCGCACTTCCAGCTTGGCGCCGCCCTCGATGGGCGTGAAGCTGGCGCGGTATTCCTTGCCGTTCTCGGGGTCGAGGATCTTGCCGCCCTCCCACACGTCCTTGGCGTCGGCCTTCCTGCCGCCGCGGATGATCTCCAGGCCGGCGATGGGCTGGCCCTTGCGGTCATCGGTGCATTCCACGCAGGTGGCGTCGGGGGCGGTGTCTTTCTTGAGCGACTTCTCGATGCGCCCGGTCAGCGCGCCGGCGGCTTCGCCGATGCGGATCTGGGCCTTGGCCTCGCCGGTCTTGTCGTCGATGCTGCGCCAGGTGCCCACGGGCGTCACCTGGGCCCAGACGGGGGCGGCGGTTGCTACACAAAAGATAGCTGCTAGCGCTTTATTCATAAGGGCTCCTTGGCAAAAACGTTGATAAACGGCGGGGCGGGCGCCCGGATCAGGCCAGCGCGGCGTCGGTGTCCATCAGCGGCTTGGCGCCGGCACGCGCGGTGCGCATCAGCGTGGCCGTCTCGGGGAACAGCTTGGCGAAGTAGAAGCGCGCCGTCTGCAGCTTGGCCTGGTAGAACGGGTCGGTCGGCTTGCCTTCCTTTTCCGCGGCCGCGATCTCGCGCAGCGCCACCTGGGCCATGCGGGCGAACAGGTAGCCGAACACCAAGTGGCCGGCCACGCGCAGGTAATCGACGGCGGCGGCGCCCACTTCGTCGGGGTTCTGGAAGCCCTTGAAGCCGATCTCGGTGGTGAACTTGGTCATCTGGTCGCCCAGGTAGGCCACGGGGTTGATGAACTCGGCCATCTTCTCGTTCACGCCCTCTTCCTCCACCAGCCTGGCGACCAGCTTGCCCAGCTTCTTGAGCGTGGCGCCGTTGTTGCCCAGCACCTTGCGGCCCAGCAGGTCCAGCGACTGGATGGTGTTGGTGCCTTCATAGATCATGTTGATGCGGTTGTCCCGCACGAACTGCTCCATGCCCCATTCCTTGATGAAGCCGTGGCCGCCGAAGACCTGCATGCAGGCGTTGGTGGAGATGTGGCCGTTGTCGGTGATGAAGGCCTTGACGATGGGGGTCAGCAGCGCGACCAGCTCGTCCGAGTCCTTGCGCACCTTCTCGTCCGGGTGGCTGTGGGCCTTGTCCAGCAGCAGCGTGCAGTAGATCTGCAGCGCGCGGGCGCCTTCGGCATAGGCCTTGGCCGTGAGCAGCATCTTGCGCACGTCGGGGTGGACGATGATCGGATCGGCGTCCTTGTCCTTGGCCTTGGTGCCCGAGAGGCTGCGCATCTGGATGCGGTCCTTGGCGTAGGCCAGCGCGTTCTGGAAGGCCACTTCGGTCAGCCCCAGAGACTGGTTGCCCACGCCCAGGCGGGCCGCGTTCATCATCACGAACATGGCCTGCAGGCCCTTGTGCGGCTGGCCCACCAGGGTGCCGATGGCGCCGTCGATGGCGATCTGGGCGGTGGCGTTGCCGTGGATGCCCATCTTGTGCTCCAGGCCGGCGCAGAAGATCGGGTTGCGCTCGCCCAGCGAACCATCGGCGTTGACGTGGTACTTGGGCACCACGAACAGGCTGATGCCCTTGCTGCCCTTGGGCGCGTCGGGCAGGCGGGCCAGCACCAGGTGGACGATGTTCTCGGTGAAGTCGTGCTCGCCGGCGCTGATGAAGATCTTGTTGCCGGTGATCCGGTAGGTGCCTTCGGGTGCGCCGGCCACGGGCTCGGCCTTGGTGCGCAGCATGCCCAGATCGGTGCCGCAGTGGGGTTCGGTCAGGCACATGGTGCCGGTCCACTCGCCGCTCACCAGCTTGGGCAGATAGGTCTTTTTCTGCTCGTCGGTGCCGTGCGCCAGCAGCGCTTCATAGGCGCCGTGCGAGAGGCCCGGGTACATGGTCCAGGCCTGGTTGGCGCTGTTGAGCATTTCGTAGAGGCACTGGTTGACCACGAAGGGCAGGCCCTGGCCGCCGTATTCGGGGTCGCACGACAGCGCCGCCCAGCCGCCTTCGACGTACTGCGCGTAGGCTTCCTTGAAACCCTTGGGCGTGGTCACTTCGTGCGTCTGCTTGTCCAGCGTGCAGCCCTCTTCGTCGCCCGAGATGTTGAGCGGGAAGGCCACGCCGGCGGCGAACTTGCCGGCCTCTTCCAGCACGGCGTTGATGGTGTCTTCATCGACCTCGGCATGCTTGGGCATGGCCTTGAACTCGTCGGAGACGCGGAAGACCTCGTGCATCACGAATTGCATGTCGCGCAGGGGAGGCGTGTAGCTGGGCATGTGGGCTCCTCAAAAGGCTGGAAGGGGAAACGAACGGTGTCGAAGCGACCGATGGGTGGAACACGGAAGGCAGTGCGGGCGGGTTCAACCGCCGCCGCTACTGCCGGAATCAGGCTCGCCGTAGCGCGCCAGGATGTTGTCGAAGCCGGCATTGGCCCGGTCGATGGAGCCGGGCGTCTGCAGGAAGCGCGCTTCGTAGTGCAGCGCCAGGATCAGGCCGTGGATCTCGAACAGCATCTGATCGGGGCTCACGTCGGCGCGCAGCTGGCCCAGTTCCTTGGCCTGCTCGATGGCGCGCTTCATGGCCGCCAGCCAGGTCAGCACGGAACTCGCGAGCGCGTCGCGCACCGGGCCGGCGCGGTCGTCGAACTCCACCGCGCCGCTGATGTAGATGCAGCCGGAATCGATCTCGATGGAGGTGCGCTGCATCCAGTGGTCGAACATGGCGCGCAGCCGCGCCACGCCGCGCGGGGCGTTCATCGCAGGGTAGAAAACCTCCTGCTCGAAGCGCACGTGGTATTCGCGGATCACGGAGATCTGCAGTTCCTCGCGCGAGCCGAAATGGGCGAAGACGCCGGACTTGCTCATGCCCGTGACGTCGGCCAGCGCGCCGATGGACAAGCCTTCGAGCCCGATGTGGGTGGCCAGGCCCAGCGCCGCCTCGACGATGACGGCCTTGGTCTGCTGCCCCTTCTGGAGCGCACGGCCTTCCCGCGCCGCGGCGCGGACGGGTTTGTGGGGAGCGGACGTGTCAGTCATGGAAAATAAAACGAACGATCGTGCTATTTTGCATGAAAAACCCGGATCGGCGATAGCCCTTGAGGGCCCATGGGGAGATGCGCGGGAAAACCCCTAGCCGCCGCGTCAGCGGGCGGAAGCGGCGTGGAGAGGCCCCAGCCACAGCTGCAGCGTGGCCTCCAGCTGCTCCACGGGCGAGCGGCGGAAATCCGTGCGGGCATAGCGCTGCAGCCGCCCACGCAGCAGGTCGCAGAGCGCGGCGGCGCGCACCTGCGCCTCCGCCGTGGGCGTGGCTGAGCCGGCGGCGTCCGCCGCCGGGCGCAGGCATTGCCGCAGCGACGATTCGATGCGGTCGAAAAACTGGTTCATGCGCTGCAGCAGGCGGTCGTTTTCCAGCACCAGCGCATCGCCCACCATCACCCGCACCATGCCGGGGTTGCGCGCGCCGAACTGCAGCACCAGGGCGCAGATGCGGGCCGCGCACTGCGCGCCCTCCTCGCCCGGTGCGGCCTCGCCGCTGCCCGCGCCGGCCGGCACCGGCACCTGCAGGCCCTGGGTGATCTGCTGCACGCGCGTGAAGATGCTTTCCTCGATGAAGTCGATCAGCCCCTCGAACATCTGGGCCTTGCTGGCGAAGTGGCGGTAGAGGGCCGCCTCGCTCACATCCAGGCGGGCGGCCAGCGCAGCGGTGGTGATGCGCTCCGCGCCGGGCTGCTCCAGCATGCCGGCCAGGGCCTGCAGGATCTGCAGGCGGCGCTCACCCGGCTTGGGGCGGCGGCGGGCCCCTGCAGGAGCCGCCGCGGGCGATGCGGCCTCATCCACGCCCGCGGGCGCAGCGGACTCGGTGGCTGCGCCGTCGAAGGCAGCGGAATCGTTGGGGATATCGGGCATGGCCTGCGGGTGTGTGCGAATCATTCTCGCACAGCGTTTTGACAGGGCTTTCCGCCAGCCCAGGCGGCTGCGCTCAAGCGGCGAAATGCACGGAAACCAGCAGCCCCCGGCCGTGCGCGCCCTGGCCCAGTGCCAGCTCGGCCTGATGGGCGCGCGCGATTTCGTCGGCGATCGGCAGACCCAGGCCTGTGCCCTCCCCGGCCGAGCCCGGCAGGCGGTAGAAGCGCTGCATGACCCGCGCCCGCTCGGCACCGGGAACGCCCGGGCCGTCGTCTTCCACCTGCAGGAAGGCGCGGCCGGCCTCCATGCCGCAGCGCAGGGTGACGGTGCCGCCGCAGGGCGTGTATTGGATGGCGTTGTCCACCAAGTTGGAGAGCAGCTCGCGCAGCAGCCAGCCGTGCCCCTGGGTGCGGGCCGGCGCGGCCTCCAGCCCCAGGTCCAGCCCCTTGGCGGTGGCCGCGTCGAGAAAGTCCTCCAGCAGGCTTTCGCACAGCGCTTTCAGATCGACGGACTGGGGCGCCAGCGCATCGAGGCTGCGCGCATCGGCCCGCGACAGGGCCAGCAGCTGGTGCGCCAGCTTGGACGTGCGCCGCGTGGCCTGGAGCAGTTTCTCGATCTCCTCCGCTCCCAAAACAATAGCACCTTGCGCAAGCGGGACAAGCGCAGAGGCCATATTCGGCATCAAACCAGACGGTTGCGCGCCGGCAGCGCCCGCCGCACCGCCCCGAGCCGCCAGCGCCCAGGCCTCGACCTGCGCCTGCAGGCCCGCCAGCGGCGTGCGCAGCTGGTGGGCGGCATCCGCCACGAAGCGGCGCTGGCTCTCGGCCTGCGCATTGACCAGCGCGAACAGGCGGTTGAGCGAATCGACCAGCGGGCGCACTTCGGCCGGCGACGCGGCCTCGTCGATGGGGCTCAGGTCACGCGGCGAACGGCGCTCGACGGCCTCGGCCAGCTCCACCAGCGGCTTGACGGCGCGCCGCACGGCCCAGTGGATGGCGAGCGCCGCAGCCGCGATCAGCGCCAGGTTGGGCAGCAGCACCCGCAGCAGCATCTGGCGGCCCCACTGCTGGCGCGGGTCGGAGCCGTCGGCCAGCGCCACCACCAGCTCGCCGGCGCCCGTGTGACTGCGCTGCACCGCCACCCGGTAGAGCGCGCGGTCGTGCTCGACGCTGTGGAACTCGGGCACCTGCGTGGTGGGCACGGCATTGCCCAGCCAGTCGTCGCCCAGCAGCACGCGCCCTTTCAGGTCCAGCACGCTGAAGCCGGAGGCGCCGCTGTTCTGGCGCAGGAACTCCTCCACGGGCGGCGCCAGCAGCAGCATGGGCTCGCCCTCCTCCGTGATGGCGGGCGACAGGATCGAGTCGGCCAGCGCCGGCAGCAGCCGCATCAGCCGCTGGTCGTGGCGGCCGGCCGCTTCGTCGGCGGAGCGGTAGTCCAGCCAGGCACCCGCCAGCGCCAGCAGGCACAGCGGCGCCAGCAGAAGCAGCAGCAGGCGGTTGCGCAGGTCGGAGGTCACGGGGGTTCAGGCAGTGAAAGCGCAGGGCGGCGCGGCGCCATGCCCCGATCAGCCCGGCGGCGACGCAGGCCGCAGTTCGAGCCGGTAGCCGAAGCCGCGAATGGAGCGCAGCGCCACGCCGTGCGGCTCCAGCTTGCCGCGCAGGCGCGAGACATAGACCTCGACGGCGTTGGGCGTGATCTCCTTGTCCCAGCCGGTCAGGGCCTGCAGCAGCTTGTCCTTGCTGGCCGGCTTGGGCGCATGGATCATCAGGTATTCGAGCACCGTCCACTCGCGGGGCCCCAGCTCCAGCGCGTGGACTCCCGGCCCCGGCCCACCATGCTGCATGCCGGGCCATGGCGGCGCAGCGCCTGGGCCAGCCACTCCGTCTGCCGCGCGAATGCTGGCCGTGCGGTGGGCCGCATCCAGCTCCAGCGGGCCGAAGCTCAGCACCGACGTGGTGGCGGCCTGCGAGCGGCGCAGCAAGGCGCGCAACCGGGCCAGCAGCTCGGGCAATTCATAGGGTTTGACCAGGTAGTCGTCAGCCCCCAGGTCCAACCCCTGGACCCGGTCGTGCAGCGCATCGCGCGCCGTCAGGATCAGCACCGGCATGGAGGGGTGCGCCATCTCGGGCCGGCGCAGCCGCCGCGTGAGCTCCAGCCCGTCCATGCCCGGCAGGCCGATGTCGATCACCGCCGCATCGAAGGACTCGGCCAGCAGCACCTCTTCGGCGCGCTCGCCGCTGCCCACCCAGTCCACGGCATAGCCGGCGTCCGTCAGGCCCAGCTTGATGCCGCTGGCCAGCATGACGTCGTCCTCGACCAGCAGGAGGCGCATGTCAGCGGCCGGCCCTGCGGGTCACAGCCGCGGCGGCGGCCTGGAAAGCGAATGGCACGCTGCGCGGCTTCGTTCGATCAGTGGCTGCGGATCATCGTGCCGTAGGCCTGCTCGGTCAGGATCTCGAGCAGCATGGCATGCGGCACGCGGCCGTCGATGATGTGGACGGCATTCACGCCCGCCTTGGCCGCATCCAGCGCGCCGGCGATCTTGGGCAGCATGCCACCGGAGATGGTGCCGTCGGCAAAAAGCGCATCGATCTCGCGCGAGGTCAGGTCGGTCAGCAGCTCGCCCGCCTTGTTCAGCACGCCGGGAATGTTGGTGAGCAGCACCAGCTTCTCGGCCTGCAGCACCGTCGCCAGCTTGCTGGCCACCACGTCGGCGTTGATGTTGTAGCTCTCGTTGTCCTCGCCGAAGCCGATCGGGCTGATGACCGGGATGAAGGCGTCGTCCTGCAGCGCCTTGACCACGCTCGGGTCGATGGAAACGATGTCGCCCACCTGGCCGATGTCGTGCTCGATGCTCGGGTCCTTGTTGTCCACCATGCGCAGCTTCTGCGCACGGATCATCCCGCCGTCGCGCCCCGTCAGGCCCACGGCCTTGCCGCCGGCCTGGTTGATGAGGCCCACGATGTCCTGCTGCACCTCGCCGGCCAGCACCCATTCGACGACCTCCATGGTCTCGGCATCGGTCACGCGCATGCCCTGGATGAACTCGCCCTTCTTGCCCAAGCGGTTCAGCGCCGTCTCGATCTGCGGCCCGCCGCCGTGCACCACCACCGGGTTCATGCCCACCAGCTTGAGCAGCACCACGTCCTCGGCAAAGTCCGCCTGCAGCGCCGGATCGGTCATGGCGTTGCCGCCGTACTTGATCACCATGGTCTTGCCATGGAACTTGCGGATGTAGGGCAGCGCCTGGGCCAGGATTTCGGCCTTGGTGCGGGGCGCGATGGAAGACAAGTCGAGTTCCGTGGAGTTGGACATGGCGTTGAACGTTCCTGAGACAAAACTGGCGCGATTGTAGGTGCGCAGTCGTTACATCCTGAGCCAGCGCGGCACCTTGAAGCGGATGATCATCAGATACGCCCCCACATAGGCCGCAGCGAACACCAGGCAGCAGATCACCAGCACCGTGGTGTTGCGCCAGAACAGCATCGCCGGCACCACCGACGCGCCGGCGAACATCCAGAGATAGGGCGAGGTGCGGTTGTTGCGGGAGAGCAATTCACGCGCCTCGTCATCCTGCAGCGCCACCCGGACGATCCGCCGAAAGATCAGCTGGTGCAGATGCAGCGCATCCGCCATGCCGGGCGACTGGCCGCGCACCAGCTTGCGATAGATGGAAAAGAAGGTTTCCCCGACGGGGTAGATCAGCAGCAATACCGGAAACCAGGGCGACACGGCCGGATGGCGCTGCACCAGCATGATGCAGCCCACCGCGATGACGAGCCCCCAGACATAGGCCCCGCCATCTCCGGCGAACACCTTGCCCCTGGGGTAGTTCCACAGCAGAAAGCCGGCCGTCGCGCCAGCCAGGCACACCAGGGCGGCGGCCAATTGCCGATCCCCCAACTGCAACGCGACGTGGACCAGCGCCAGACTGATGATGAGTGCCACCACCCCAGCCAGCCCGTTGTAGCCGTCGATCAGGTTGAAGGCATGCGGCAAGCCCGCAATCGCGATGACGGCGAAGGCCGCGGCAGCCCAGGGGCTGACCTGCAGCCAGGCATCCACCGGCCCCAGGCCCAGGCGATTCGTCTGAAGCCCCAGCAAACCGCACAGCAACATGGCCGACAGCGCCGTCAAACCCAACCGGACTTTGGCCGGCACTTTTTGCGTCACATCCTCGACCAACCCGGCCCCCACCGCCGGTACCATGCACAGCAAACCGGCCAGGGAAGACCAGAACGGCAGATTCACGTTCAAATGCTGCCCCATAGGCGACGCCGCGAACAGCACCGCACAACCCAGTCCGATGAAGATGCCCAGGCCGCCGATGCGAGGCACATGACCGCTATGGAAGCGCTGCGGCATGTCCTGCCGGTAACGGCGCGCATGGCGACGAGCTACACGCGTAATAAAAAAAGTCGTGAGCGCCGCACACAAGAAGCTCAGAACGATAAGGGCAATCATGCAGTCGTGAGTGAAAAGCAGTTGCAAGCTGCTCTTTGATAGAAATAAAGCATCGGTCTTTCGACTTGCCCCGAAAGCTTGCCGACTGGCAAGACAGCCACACAAATTAGATCATGACCAACACACAGCCAGACCTTAAAAGCGTTACCGTCTCCATCGTGAGTCACGGCCAACAGGCGCTGATCCGTCCATTGCTGGAACAGTTGGACCGCCACAGCCACCAGTGGGTGGCGGAAGTCGTACTCACCCTCAACATCCCCGAAACAGATCTCCTGACCGAAGCCGAAGAGGCATCCTGGCGCTTTCCGATCAGGCGCCTCGTGAACAGCACACCCCACGGATTCGGGGCTAATCACAACCAGGGATTCCAGCACTGCCGTACGCCCTGGTTCTTGGTACTGAACCCCGACATCCGTTTCGACTGCGATGTACTGGCACCCTTGCTGACCCAGGCCACGCCGGACGCGGGACTACTCACACCTCGCGTCCGAGAGCCAGGCAAGCTCGAACCCGAGCAGCACCGCGCGCTCCTCACTCCGCTGGAAATCCTCACGCGCAACCACCAGCGCTACCGACGCCCTCCCCGACCGGCCTGGGTGCCGGGCCTATTCATGCTTTTTCGCAGCGAGGCGTACCGGCATATTGCCGGCTTCGACGAGAAGAGGTTCTTCATGTATGGGGAAGACTTCGACATCTGTGCTCGCTTACGCCTGACAGGCTGGAAGATCCAGGTGGGCGAAGACCTGCAGATCCGGCATGAAGCGCAGAGGGCTAGCCGCCGCCGCGGCCGCGGCCGGCATCTTTACTGGCATTTGAGCAGCTTGGTGAAAGTATGGCTGTCGAGCGCTTTCTGGCGCTTGCGCCGACTAGAGGCCTCCGACAGGAGTAACTAAGGAAGGTCTGCAAAACCCCTTCCCAGCGCCCCGTGGCCGGATGACTCGGAGTGATTTTTCGCGATGTGCGAGATCAGCCTGATTTCCCGCGCGAAAGGCCCATCCAGCAGGCAGATTTGGCCCGTACAGCGGCCCCTGGGTGCGTTTCAGGCGCACTCATGCCTGCAGCGCCAGCAACTGCCGGCGTGCCATCCACACATTGCCCAGCGCAAACATCACCTGCAGCCGCGCCGTGTTCTTGGCCAGGCCCCGGTAGCGCACTTTGGCGTGATCGAACTGCTGCTTGATCACCCGGAACGGGTGCTCCACCTTCGCCCGGATGCTGGCCTTGATCTGCTCGACCCGCTCGATGGCCTGGGCCAGTGGTCGGCTCCTGTCCAGCGCGACTCGTTTGCCCGGGCGCATGGCAATGTGCCATCTCACCTTCAGGCCCCGGGCTTCGGGCCGCCTGTCCACTCCCTGGTAGCCCGCGTCTCCAAAGGCTTCCTGCTCCTGCTCCTGCCCGTGCAGCAGTCGTGCAGCCTGAGTGACATCGTTGACGTTGGAGGGCGTCCACCCAGGGCTTGGTGGACGCCGCGCGCATGCGGCTGGATCAGTGCCACCAGCGCCGCCCACGGCACCACCCGGTTCATCTCTTCAAGGAAGATCTCCTTGCGGGTCTTCTTGGGCAGGGGATCGAACCCCAGCATCTGCTGCCGCTCTTGCGTCATGCTCGCCATCTTGCCTGCGGCTCACTGCACGCGCCAGTCAGCGGCGGGGGTTTGCAGACCTTCCCTAACGGCCAAAGTAAGCGGCCCGCCTGTGGCGGGTCAGCTTGACTGCCGGGTTAGCTGCCGGCGCCATAAGCGCCTTCGCACTCGTCGTGATTCACGCATGATCCTTTGCTCTTCCCGCATTTCTGGCAAGCCCCATTCCCAATGGCTGATGGTTACAGGAGGCAATCCTAGACATGGATATCCGCCGTAAAGACATTCCTGACGGCAGCCTGGGAAAAACGTGCCAGCACAAAATCCCGCCCATCTACGGAGACCCGGTCCCAATAGTCATCATCAACCATGATTCTCAAGATTGCATCTGCAATTGCCTGTGACTCATCATGCACAGGAACAACAACATCCAATCCATCAAGGCCCTGGACACCGACTGAAGTAGTCACTATCGGAACCCCTTGGTTCAAGGCTTCTAGCACCTTACCTTTCACCCCAGCGCCGAAACGTAACGGAACGACGGCCACGCCTGCACGCTTGTAAAGCGCGTCCAGTGCCGCATCACTCAAATAACCAGTCACCCGTACGGAATCACTCGCCAAGGCTTTCACCTCGTCTGTGGGATTCGAGCCTGCAAGGGTGAGGAAAGCCCCAGGCTGGCGATGCTTGACTTTTGGAAATATCTCCTGCACCAACCATTTGGCTGCATCCACATTGGGCGGATGACCAAAACCTGCAACAAATAGGAGATCCGTCCGCTGACGCAACTCTCGCCCGGGCATGACGTCGGACTCGTTGAAGTAATAAAGAGGGACTGTGCGAGCCACAACAGCCGGGACCGCAGCCTTTACAGCATCGGTCTCTGAAGCAGATGGGTAATAAACCACATCCACCCGCCGCCAAATAGACTCCTCCAGGGCACGAAAATCTTCGGCCTCGCGAAGAAGCTGCGGCTCCTTGGTTTTTTCATACTCCCCAAGCAAACGGGCGTAATGTAAATCATGCCCATAATAAAGCACCTTGGCAGAGGTATTCTGCCGAACAGCATCCAAGTGGTCTTCCGTAATATGCGGACGGCTCAGCAGGACATAGTCCAGGCTGGATCCATGCTCCTGCATCAATTCCGCAAAGTGCCCAACATAATCCCCACCATAGAAGACCTCTATTCCTGCCTGCTGCAGCAGTGGGGAGTAATATGGGTCATGCCATAGGTTAGCAGGCCAAAATTTCACATTCAGCCCCATCGCCACAAATTCTTGCAAAAAACACCACGTACTCCGCGAGCCTGCATCACGATCCGGCTGAGGAACATAGTGATCAACGACCAGTATCGTCTTTTTCTTCACAGATCGATCGCGCGCGAGAAACGGATTAATCGCGTTATCCAAATGATTGCGTTCTAGCTCATCTTTCCAGCGTTCATAGAATTTCTTCTGGTTGGTCACCTGATGCGCCTTGACTCCAGAGGCAGTATCCGTCCCATGCGAAATCCCCTCATAGTGAATCACCACGGAGTCCGGCTGATAAAGAACACTCTTTCCGGCAGAACGCACCCGGAAGGCAAGATCAGTATCTTCGTAGTAGGCCGGCAAATAATGCTCATCAAACCCACCTAGATGATCCCACAACTGCTTCGGAATTAGCAGAGACGCGCCAGAACAATAGTCAGCTTCCTTGACGTAGTTATATATGCTACGAGTGGGATCATCCAGCCGACCATAATTCCACGCAGAGCCATCACGCCACAGAATACCGCCAGCCTCCTGCAGACGTCCATCCGGATACACCAGCTTCGAACCTACCATTCCACAATCGGGGAATTTCTCGAACAGCGACAACATGCTATCCAACCAACCGGCGGTCACTTCAGTGTCATTATTCAGCAGATAGACGTACCGCCCATGTGCAAGCTGCACCGCAGCATTGCATGAGCGGAGAAAACCCATATTGGCTGCATGATTGACGAAGCGTAAACCGGGGATGGCCTGAAGGCGCTGAATCTCGGCATCACCCGAGGCATCTTCTGCCACCATGACTTCCACCGATGCAACCGGCAAGTTCCGAGCAATCGACTGCAGGCACATGAGAGTGTGATGCAAGTTCCCGTATGTTGGAATAATGATGCTGATTTCAGGGGCGTTCACAACAGGAAAACTCAGCGAAGCCAGTACATCAGCAACATCATCAACAGCAATGGGTCCAGTACCCACCGGAACTGCAGGAGACTGACCGCTCTGGCGCCGCCACACCTCGTAGTGAACCATGCCTTTGAATAATGGACCAGCCACGCGATAAGCGGTAGTGACCAAGCGATCCTTTATCGACCTAGACAAAGGCAGGGCTCTATAGGCTCGCTTGCCCCAGCGGATAGCATGAGGGGACAACATGGATGCCAGCGTCCCCCACTCGCCGCGCAGCACCCGGCCCGACATCCGCAAAGGCATGGTGAGAGTCCAGGAGTGCGACTTCCTGATGGCATTGATCTGTTGGCTCAAATCAGTATTGGCAAGCCTTAGCCTGTCCAGTTCAGAGCGATCTTGGCTCTGCACAGCCGTCAAGGCACAGACCTGCTGCTCCAGTAAGGCAATTCGTCTGGTACGTTCGAGCTGCTGAGCAGAGTCCAGGTGCGGCTGCACGATGGGCGGCACCGAAACAGTAGCGGCCGCAGCCCCCCCGTCAGTCCATCGGGCTTCCAATTCAGCGCACCGTGCGTTCAATTGCAGCGCCCACGCTGTACGCTCGTCGAATTCTGATTGCAGTTGAACAAGTCGTTCGTCAACTGCCGCGAGGCGCTCGACCTGTTTGGCCAACTCTAAATTACGCCGACTCAACAGGTCATGCTGGGCACGAAATTGTGCATGCGTAGTTAACAGTGACTGCAACTTAGCATGCATCTCGTCGGCATATTGGGCTCGCTCCGCCAGTTCTCCTTGCAACCCTTTCAGCAACGCATCGCGCCCCTGCAACTCAGCGCGGAGTGCCTGAATTCGGGGATCAGCGTCGAACTGCTTTTCCTGACACGCCTTTTGCTCTGCCAGCTGAACTTCCAGCTCCTGGCTTAGCCGAGAATTCTGCTCATCGAGTTGGGCAATACGGGCCTTGAGCGCCAGAACCTCTTCTTGCAGTCGTAGCTCTGAATCGACACGCGCCTGATATTTTTCAAGCTCCAGACGAAGAGAAAGATTGCGCTGCCCTAACTGATCCTGTTGAAGGCGTAACTCTGCGTGGGCCTCTTGCAAACCCTGCAGTTCGACATGCAATATGTCAGCCTGACGGGATCGATCCGCCACTTTTTTTTCCAGCTCTGCATTTTCCCGGAGACGGAGAGCCAATTCATCCTTCAGCTTTGGAGATTCCGAATTTCCGGAAGCGCGCTCTATCTCGGCCACCAGCCGGGCACGTTCCGCATCCAACTGCAGCGCCCACGCAGTCCGGTCTTCGAATTCAGCTCTCAACTGTGCATGTCGCTTGTCGAGGTCACGATGTTCGAGGTCAAGCGTAGAGGCCCAGCGCAAGGACTTCTGGGCCTCAGCATAGAGATCGATGTCTTCATCTACAAAAAACGAAGGATCCGTCTTCGGCAAATGGCCATCGTCCGCCGCACAAACGGCAACAAAATACATGATGCCAGTGGACGGAGGGGTCTGCTTCACAAGATGGTCACCTTTAAGACCAATCGCCTCATAGTAAGCATCTTGCTGCCCCATTGGCGCAACGACAGATCCCGTCAGCAACCGCTGCCCCAAATAAGTGACAGCGGAGAACTGCTCGCGCAGCAGCGCATCGAATTCCTCGAAGTAAAGCTCCTTGACGTGAAACTCATTGACATAGTTTCGATCGTCGGAGTAGACCTTCTTATTGGGGGAGGATATGATCAGCAAGCCGTCAGGTCTCAGCACACGCCGAATATCCGCCAGCATCTCACTTTGCTGCGGCAAATGCTCGACTGTCTCGAAAGAAACGACTACATCCACGCTATGCGCCTGGAGAGGGATAGCCGTTGCACTCCCCTGAAGAAACTGCAAATTACCCTTGGCGGCATACTTTTCGCGAGCATGCAAGACCGCCTCGTGCGCTATGTCAACACCCATAACCGAATCGGCATGTGCGGCCAGCAAAGCAGAGCCATACCCTTCACCACAGGCTATATCCAGAACTCTCTTACCCTGGCAAAAGCGGGTAACCCAAGCATATCGGTGCATATGCTCATAGCGAATTTCACCACTCTCCGTAGGCACAAAGCGCTCACCCGTAAAATTAATCATGCGCAACCTTCCTGACCGATATCTCCAGCATGGGCAGACCTACCAAGCCATGCTTCATCGTGGTATCCGTGGCACGTACTTCCAAGGCATCGTGCAACCAATGCTGTTGGGTATGGTTGTCTTGCGTTCCTGATGCGATCGCAAGATCCATCGAATAGAGGCCCGATGGAAGAATCGGCATCCGAAAGCGAAAGCAGGCCGTCATCGTTTCACCGACCTCGGCGCTGATCGGCGCATCCATCGTGGTGATAAAGCTGTTGTCACCAAACAGACGCTGACCCATCCGATCTTTAAAATAAAATCCGAAGATCAGATTGGAGAGTGGCTGAAGCACCTCAGCCTTTACAGAAAGCCGAACGATTTCGCCGCCATGGCTCATGTGCAAAGGGCTGCCATCCTCAGCCAGAAAGCTGGAATCGACGATTCGCGCACCACCAGCGCCGAATTCCGCAGCAGCACGGTCAGGGTCAAACTCAAAAAATTCGAATTTCGTCAGCGCCCCATGCTCAGCCAATTTCGGCAAGCGCGCATCCTTGATGTCATCAGACTCGCTTTTCAACGCAGCAGAAGTACGGCGCCCCGATCGCAGCGCAACGGCAGTTCCTTCGCCCTCTCGGTCAAGGGCGTGCTGCGCTGCAAGATAGGTTTCGACAACCTCTTTCGCCGGACCATCCATGCGTAGTCCACCATGATCCAACCATACAGCTCTTGAACACAATCCGATGACAGCGCTGGTGTCATGACTCACGAAGAGAAGCGTTCCCGTCTTCTGGAAATCGCGTAGGTAACGCATGCATTTCTGCGTAAAGCGCACATCTCCCACGGATAGCGCTTCGTCGATAATAAGTACATCTGCATCGACATGCGCAGCAATAGCGAATGCAAGCCGCACATACATGCCGCTTGAATATGTTTTTACAGGCTGCTCGATGAAATCCTCAAGCTCAGCGAACTTGACGATACTCTCGAACCTCTTGGCTAACTCATCCTGGCTTATGCCGTAGAGTAGGCCGCTAAGGAAGATATTCTCCCGCCCAGAGAACTCTGTATTGAAGCCGGCCCCCAATTCGAGCAATGCGGCGATCCGTCCCGAAATGTGGACACTCCCAGTTGTAGGAGAGAGCGTCTGGCATACCAGCTGCAATAGAGTGGACTTACCCGAACCGTTCTGACCAACAATCGCTACGGTTTCACCGCGCCCCACCTGGAAGCTCACGCCATTGAGTGCCCAGAACTCCTGGAAATAATTTTTCCTTGCCAGCCCCAGAATTCTCCGGATAGGTGACATCAATGACTGGCGCAGGCGATCACGGGGCTGCTTGTAGATCTCGTAACGCTTACTGAGATCCTGGACTTTGATAATCGCATCAGAGGACATCCGCAAATCCCCCGCGCATTCGCTGAAACCACATTAAACCCAACCAAGCCACCACATAGGCGACGAAACAATAGAGCGCCCAGCCCATCCAATCGACAGGCGAACCCCAGATCGCCACGTTACGAACCTGCTCCACAATAAAAGTCAGCGGATTCAGATATAAAAACTCCGCAAACCCAACCGGCACAGAATGCAAAGGATAAAAGATGGGGGCCATGAACATCAACAAGGACGAGACGATTCCCATGAGCTGGCCGATATCCCGCAAAAACACACCGAGCGAAGAGATGAACCACACCAGGCCGACCGTCAGCAAAGCGAACGGCATGAGCAAAACAGGCACCCACAACACCGACAGCATGATATGCCCCTGCCATATGAAAATAGCAATCAGCAAGATAACCATGGCAATGGCAGTATGGAAAAGAGCAGCCCCCACCCTGACCCATGCAAATATCTCAAGTGGAAAAACAACCTTCTTGACAAAATTCACATTACTCACAATGAGTGAAGGAGCACGCATGACACATTCTGAAATCAGGCTGTGAAGCATGACCCCAGCAAACATCACGACCGCGAACTCCATTTGATTGACGGCATCCGGACGCCACCGCGACTTGAAGACCACACCAAAAACAAAGGTGTAGATACTCAACATCAACAGCGGATTCAGGAAAGACCAAAAAACACCCAAGAAGGAGCCTCGATAACGTCCGGCAATTTCACGCTTGATCAACTGGCCGATAAGCGTACGATGCTGCAGAAGCGTTACCAAGACAGACAGGGGATTGGTGGCACGATCTTGCATCAGTTAGAAAACCTCTGCGTGAGTGAGACAATTCGCAGACGCATCTTTGGGAGAAACCTTAGGTTCCTCGTCAATATCAGGCCATTCAATCCCAATATCAGCGTCATTCCAGAGAATGCTTCGCTCATGCGCCGGCGCGTAGTAGTCGCTCGCCTTGTACAGAAAATCCGCGCTATCGCTGGTCACCACGAACCCATGCGCGAAGCCGGCCGGGATCCACAGCTGCCGGTGATTGCTCTCGGTCAGTTCCACCCCCACCCACTGACCGAAGGTCGGCGAGCTCTTGCGGATGTCCACCGCCACGTCAAACACGGCTCCACGCGTCACACGCACCAGCTTGCCCTGCGGCTGCTGGAGTTGGTAATGCAATCCACGCAGCACGCCTTTGGTCGAGCGCGAATGGTTGTCCTGCACGAACTCCACATGTTGGCCCACCGCTTCGTCGAACACGCGCTGGTTGAAGCTTTCCATGAAGAAGCCGCGCTCGTCACCGAAGACTTTAGGCTCCAGGATCAGCACGCCTTCCAGTTGGGTCTTCGTCACCTTCATCCGTGGTACTCCTCGCGCAGCAGGCGCATCAGGTATTGGCCATAGCCGTTTTTCTTGAGAGGGGTGGCCAGCTTCTCGACCTGTGCAGCGTCGATGAAGCCTGCACGCCAAGCGATCTCTTCGGGGCACGCGATCTTCAGGCCCTGGCGCTGTTCCAGCGTGGCGATGAATTGGCCGGCTTCCAGCAGGCTTTCATGCGTACCGGTATCCAGCCACGCGTAGCCGCGCTTCATGATCTGCACGTTGAGACTGCCCTGATCCAGATAGGCTTGGTTCACGGCCGTGATTTCCAGCTCGCCTCGGGCGCTGGGCTTGACGGCCTTGGCGATGTCCACGACCTGCCGGTCGTAGAAGTACAGACCGGTGACGGCATAGTTGCTCTTGGGATGGGCAGGCTTTTCTTCGATGCTCACCGCACGGCCGCCCTGGTCGAAAGCGACCACGCCATAGCGCTCGGGGTCGTTCACGTGATAGGCGAAGACGGTGGCGCCATCGGCCTGCTCGCCAGCGGCCATCAGTTGCTGCTGCAGGTCATGGCCGTAGAAGATGTTGTCGCCCAGCACCAGGGCGCTGGGTGCGCCGTCCAGGAATTGCTCACCGATGATGAAGGCCTGGGCCAGCCCATCAGGGCTGGGCTGCACGGCGTACTGGAGACTCAGGCCCCACTGGCTACCGTCGCCCAGCAGTTGCTGAAAGCGCGGCGTGTCCTGCGGCGTGCTAATGATGAGGATGTCGCGCATGCCGCCCAGCATCAGCGTGCTGAGCGGGTAGTAGATCATGGGCTTGTCATAGACCGGCAGCAGTTGCTTGCTGATCGCGAGGGTGGCGGGGTGCAGGCGCGTGCCGGAGCCGCCGGCAAGGATGATGCCCTTGCGTTGCTTGTTCGTGGAATGCATGTGTTCTTTTCTCTGAGAGGGATTACGGCGACCCAGGCGCCTGTCGGCCTACAGGATTTCTCTGAGCATGCGGGCGACGCCGTCCTGCCAGGGGGGCAGGCGCAAGCCGAAGGTGGCCTGCAGCTTGGACGTATCGAGCCGGGAGTTGTGGGGCCGCTGGGCCGGCGTGGGGAATGCGCTGGTCGGCACGGCCTTGACCGCATCGGGGCCGGCCTTGAGTTCGACACCGGCTTGCTGCGCCAGGGCCAGCACGTATCGCGCGTAGCCGTGCCAGGTGGTCTCTCCCGCCGCGATGGCGTGATAGAGCCCGGCCTTGGAAGGGTCTTGCAGCGTGGCACGGATGGCGTGCGCGGTGATGTCGGCCAAGAGTTCGGCGCCGGTGGGTGCGCCGAACTGGTCGTCGATCACCGTGAGCTGGTCGCGCTCCTTGGCCAGGCGCAGCATGGTCTTGGCGAAGTTGCCACCGCGCGCGGCATAGACCCAGCTGGTGCGCAGGATCAGGTGCCGGCTGCAGTGCTGCGCGACGAGTTGCTCGCCTTCGAGCTTGGTCTGTCCATAGACGCTCAAGGGTCCCGTCGCATCGGTCTCGCGCCAGGGCGTGCTGCCGCTGCCGTCGAAGACGTAGTCGGTGGAGTAATGCACCATGAGAGCGCCGAGTTCTTCGGCGGCCCGTGCGACCTCCCCCGGCGTGGTGGCGTTGAGCTTGCGGGCCAGATCGGCCTCGCTCTCGGCCTTGTCCACGGCCGTATGCGCCGCGGCATTGACGATGACGTCGGGGCGCACGCGCCGCACGGTGTCGGCGACCTGTTCGGGCTGGCTGAAGTCCGCCGGATAGTCCGTGCTGTCGAAGTCGAGCGCCACCAGCTCGCCCAGCGGCGCCAGGCTGCGCTGGAGCTCCCAGCCGACCTGGCCGCCCTTGCCCAGCAGTAGCAGCTTCATGCCTTCACCGCCTCGTTGCCGTACTGCTTGGCGACCCAGTCGCGGTAGCCGCCGCTTTGCACGTTGGCGACCCATTCCTGGTGGGCCAGATACCACTCCACGGTCTTGCGGATGCCGGTGTCGAAGGTTTCCGCGGGCTTCCAGCCCAGTTCGCGCTCGAGCTTGCGTGCGTCGATGGCGTAGCGGCGGTCGTGGCCGGGGCGGTCGGTCACATAGGTGATCTGCTCCTGGTACGAGCGGCCATCCGCGCGCGGGCGCAGCTCGTCGAGCAGTGCGCAGATGGTGTGCACGATCTCGATGTTGGGCTTCTCGTTCCAGCCGCCCACGTTGTAGGTCTCGCCCAACTGGCCGGCTTCCAGCACGCGGCGGATGGCGCTGCAGTGGTCCTTGACGTAGAGCCAGTCGCGGATCTGCATGCCGTCGCCATAGACCGGCAGGTTCTTGCCGGCCAGCGCGTTGACGATCATCAGCGGGATGAGCTTCTCGGGGAAGTGGAACGGGCCGTAGTTGTTGCTGCAGTTGGTGGTGAGCACCGGCAGGCCGTAGGTGTGGTGCCAGGCACGCACGAGGTGGTCGCTGGCGGCCTTGCTGGCCGAGTACGGGCTGTTGGGCTCGTAGGCATGGCTTTCCGTGAAGGCCGGAGCGTCTGCGGACAGGGTGCCATAGACCTCGTCTGTGGACACGTGCAGGAAGCGGAAGGCTTCCTTCTCGCCCGCCGGCAAGGCCTGCCAGTAATGCCGTGCGGCCTCCAGCAGGCGGAAGGTGCCGACGACGTTGGTCTGCACGAAATCTTCAGGCCCATGGATCGAACGATCGACATGCGATTCGGCCGCGAAGTTGACGATGGCACGCGGCCGGTGCTCGGCCAAAAGCCGCGCGACCAACTCGGCATCCCCGATGTCGCCCTGTACGAAGTGATGGCGCCCGTCCGACTGCAGCGAGGCCAGGGTCTGCAGGTTGCCTGCATAGGTGAGCTTGTCGAGGTTGACGACAGGCTCCTGGGAACCCGCCAGCCAGTCGAGGATGAAATTGGCACCGATGAAGCCTGCGCCGCCTGTGACGAGAATCATTGTTTGATATGTGTCTATGTGTTTCTGGAATGCCTTTGACAGGCGATGGATTATCACATTGGACTGACATGCCGCCGTAACCTGATGCGTTAACCAGCGACAGACAACACAATCGCTTTTCCGTAGATAGTGCAGTGCAGCGTGCCGAAAATACAGCGCTGGTTTACAGTGGTTCGCAACAAGAAACCCGCAGAGACAGGGAAGGCCGCCATGACCAAGAAAATGCCGCGCCGCACGGCCGAACGCATCCTGGAAACCTCGCAGGAGCTGTTCAATCGGTTTGGCGAACCCAATGTGTCGACCACGGCCATTTCTGCGGAAATGCGAATCAGCCCCGGCAATCTCTATTACCACTACCCTGCCAAGGAAGCGCTGATCAATGCGCTTTTCGCCCGCTACGAAGCCACCCTGGAGAACTTGCTCGCATCCTGCGAGGAGCTGCGCACGCTGGAGGAGGCCAAGGCCTTTTTGCGCTCCCTGTTGGAGCTGGTCTGGCAGTACCGCTTCCTCTACCGCGACCTGAACGACCTCATGTCGCGCAACCGGCAACTGGAGCTTCACATCCAGTCCCTGCAGGCGCGCAAGGTGCGAGCCGTCATGCAGCTGCTGAACGGCCTGCGACGAGACGGGACGCTGCTCGTGCAAGAGGCAGAGGTGCCCCGCCTGGCCACCAGCCTGGTGCTGCTGGCGACCTACTGGTTCAGCTTCGAGTATGTGAACAACCCGCGCCACGCACTGGAATCGGAGAGCGAGTCCCCCTCGATCACCCGGGGGGCGGAGCAGCTCCTGAGCCTGCTGTCGCCTTACCTCGCAAGCGAGGCGCGCGAGCCGTCGGACAGGCCGGCCGGCGCACGCAACGCCGAAAGCGCCGTGCCCGCCTGAGCGCAGGAGCAGGCCGCTCCCGCTCGGGCAGCAGGACCTGGCCCAGGGCTAGATGTGAAGCTTCAATAGGTTGTATCCGGTGTTCATCCTGGTTGGATTTGAGAGACTGGAAGTCGCCAAACACCCAATCGACTCAGGACACCCAACCGGATGAACACCCATAAGCATGCCCGACTTACCTTCGCCCGCCGACTTGAGATGGTTCAACAGATGACCATTCATGGCCAGGACGCCGCCCAGGCAGCTCTCGCCCAAGGCGTCACCGCTCAGACAGCCAGGAAGTGGCTGGGCCGGTATCTGAGCGGTGGCGAAGCCGCCCTGGCCGATGCATCCTCCAGACCAACGCGCTCGCCCCGGGCCATCGACGAATCCAAGGCGCTGCTCATCGTCGAGTT
>NZ_FONX01000005.1 GCF_900113035.1 Paracidovorax wautersii
CAGAAGTGACGGACCGCAAAGGAGCCTTGCAGGCGCTGCAGCGCTGCCGACCTGCGCTGGGCAGGGTGCGAAGCCTGCTGTGCGACAGCGGCTACGTGGGCAAGCCGTTCGCCCTGGGCGTGCAAGAGATCCTGGGCGAGCACGTCACCGTTCAGATCGCCAAGCGAAGCGAGTTGCACGCGTTCAAGGTGATGCCTCAGCGCTGGGTGGTGGAGCGCAGCTTTGCCTGGTTGGACAAGAACAGGCGTTTATGGAAGAACTGCGAGAGGTCGCTCAACACCAGCTTGCAGTTCGTCCACTTGGCATTCTTGGCTTTGCTGTGTCGAAGATCGTAAACAGGTTCTTAGGCCGGAGTCATGAGCCGCTGCAGCAGCTCCGTCGTCGGATACCCGTCTGCCTCCAGCCCCAGGCTGCGCTGGAACTGCCGCAGGCCCGCCCGGGTGGCGGGGCCGAAGACGCCATCGGCCGTGCCGGCGGCGAAGCCGCGCTGGTTCAGCCCGTTCTGCAGCTGCAGCACCTGGCTGCGCGAGAGCGGCTGCAGATCGCGGGGCCAGGTGGCCGTGAGGCCGGGCGCCCCCTCGATCTGCCGCGCCAGCAGGCCCACGCCCAGCGCGTAGTTGATGGAGTTGTTGTAGCGCAGGATGGCGCGGAAGTTGGGTCCGACCAGGAAGGCCGGGCCGCGCGCGCCGGCCGGCTCGATGACCGAGGCCGCGTCGAAGGCGGGCAGGGGCGTGCCGTCCATGGCCTGCACGCCGTCGGCGGCCCATTGCGCCGAGGTTTGCCGCACGTTCAGTTCTGCGCGGCTGTGGTCGAAGCCGGCCGGCAGGCGCACTTCCACGCCCCAGGGCTCGCCCCGGCGCCAGCCTGCGCTGGCCAGGTAGTTGGCGGTGGCGGCGGTGACATCGGGAATGCTGCCCCAGATGTCGCGGCGGCCGTCGCCGTCGGCATCCACGGCATGGGCCAGGAAGACGGAGGGCAGGAACTGCGTGTTCCCCATGGCCCCGGCCCAGGAGCCGACCATGCGATCGGCCGGAATATCGCCCTGGTCCACGATGCGCAAGGCCGCCAGCAGCTCCGAGCGCGCCCAGTCGCGGCGCCGGCCCTCGAAGGCCAGAGTGGCCAGCGCATCCACGGCGCGGAAGCTGCCGAAGTTGCCGCCGTAGTTGCTTTCCATGCCCCAGATGGCGGTGATGATCGATGCCGGCACGCCGTAGCGCGCCTCGGCGGCCTCCAGCGGCACGCGGTATTCCATCCGCTTGGCGCGGCCGGCGGCGACGCGCTGCGGGGAGACGGCGCTGTCCAGATAGGCCCAGGGCGTGCGCGTGAATTCGGGCTGGGCGCGGTCCAGCTCGATGACGCGGGGCAGCAGGCGGGCGCTCAGCAGCACCTGCTGCACGGTGGCGGGGCGGATGCCGGCGGCCAGCGCCTCGCGGCCGAAGGCATCGAGCCAGGCCTTGAAGCTTTTCTCTTCGGCGACCTGTGCGGCAGTTTCAGGGGACGGCGCAGCCGTGCCGGGTGCCGTGCCGGGTGCCGTGGTGGCCGGTGCGGGCACGGCGGGAGGGCTGCTGGGAGGCGTGGCGGGGCCGGTGGGGACCACGGGCGTGGCGCAGCCACCCACCAGCGCCAGCGCGGCAGAGGCGAGCGGCAAGGTCCAGGGCAGGAGGCGGCGCGGGGCGGCGCCTGGCGGCAGTGCGGTGAACGACGGGCGATTCGATGTGAAGAGCATGCGCCATTGTCGTCGGCCCCGGCATACTTGCGGCTTTGTGTTTCCTGCAGCCGCGAACCCATGCACACCTTTCTCTGGCACGACTACGAAACCTTTGGTGCCAACACCCGGCGCGACCGGCCGGCCCAGTTCGCGGGCATCCGCACCGATGCGGAGCTGAACGAGATCGGCGAGCCGCTGATGATCTATTGCCGGCCCGCGCCCGACTATCTGCCCGACCCGGAGGCCTGCCTCATCACCGGCATCACGCCGCAGCTGTGCCTGGAGCGCGGCCTGCCCGAGCATGAATTCGCCGCCCGCATCGAGGCGGAACTGGCCCGGCCCGGCACCATCGGCGTGGGCTACAACACCATCCGCTTTGACGACGAGATCACGCGCTTCATGTTCTGGCGCAACCTGATGGACCCCTATGCCCGCGAATGGCAGAACCAGTGCGGCCGCTGGGATCTGCTGGACGTGGTGCGCATGACCTATGCGCTGCGGCCCGACGGCATCGAATGGCCGCGCAAGGAAGATGGCTCGCCCAGCTTCAAGCTCGAGCATCTCTCCAAGGCCAACGGCCTGGCGCACGAGGCCGCGCACGATGCGCTCTCCGACGTTCGCGCCACCATCGCGCTGGCGCGGCTCATCCGCCAGCGCCAGCCCAAGCTGTTCGACTTCGCCCTCAGCCTGCACAAGAAGGACCGCGTGGCGGCCGAACTGCGCCTGCCCGCCACGGTGGAGACGGCGCGGCCCTTCCTGCACGTTTCGGGCATGTTCCCGACCGAGCGCGGCTGCCTGGGCGTGATGTGGCCGCTGGCCAGCCACCCGACCAACCGCAACGAGCTGATCGCCTGGGACCTGTCGCACGACCCGTCCGAGCTGGCCCGGCTGGATGCCGACACCATCCGCCTGCGCATGTTCACCCGCAGTGATGAACTGCCCGAAGGCGTCACACGACTGCCGGTCAAGACGGTGCATTTGAACAAGTCGCCCATGGTGGTGGGCAACGTCAACACGCTGACCCGCGACACGGCCGAGCGCTGGGGCATCGACCTGGAGCAGGCCGCGCGGCATGCCGCGGCGGCGCGCGCGCTGCCGGACCTCACCGCCATCTGGGCCAAGGTGTTCTCCCGCCCGCAGGACGGGCCGGCGCCGGATGTGGATCAAGACCTCTACGGCGGCTTCGTCGGCAACGAGGACCGCCGGCGCCTGGAGCGCCTGCGCAGCCTGCCGCCCGAAAAGCTCGCCGAGGCCCGCCCGGGCTTCGACGACGAGCGGCTCGAAGAGCTGGCCTGGCGCTACCGGGCGCGCAACTACCCGCACACGCTCACCGAGGAAGACCTGGAGCGCTGGGAAGAACACCGCGTGGCCTGCCTGATGGAGGGACAGGGCGGCGCGCTCACCTTCGACGAGCTGTTCGCGCGGCTGGACACGCTGGGCGGCGAGGCCGACGAGCGCGGCGAAGAGATCCTGGGCGCGCTCTACGACTACGCCGAGAGCATCGCGCCGGCGATGTAGGCGCAGCCATGTCCGGCACGCCCGCTTTCCTGCCGCTCGATGCGGCCCAGCCCGAAGGCGCCCTGGCGGAGCCGGCCCGGCTGGCCGCCTTCATCCGCGCCCACCCCCGGCTTTTCGTGCTCACCGGGGCGGGCTGCAGCACGGCCTCCGGCATTCCCGATTACCGCGATGCCGATGGGCAGTGGAAGCGGCCGCAGCCCGTCACCTTCCAGGCCTTCATGGGCGAGGAGGCCACGCGCCAGCGCTACTGGGCGCGCAGCCTGGTCGGCTGGCGCGTCATTGGCCATGCGCAGCCGGGCGCGGCGCACCGGGCCCTGGCGCAGCTGGAGGCCCTGGGCCATGTGGAAATGCTGCTGACCCAGAACGTCGATGGCCTGCACGATGCGGCGGGCAGCCGGAGCACGGTCGATCTGCACGGCCGCATCGATACCGTGCGCTGCATGCATTGCGAGGCGCGCATGCCCCGCGCCGCGCTGCAGCAGCGCCTGCTGGAGGCCAACCCCGCCTGGGCCCATCTCCAGGCGGAAACGGCGCCCGACGGCGATGCCTATCTGGACGGGCTGGATTTCTCCACCTTCGCCGTGCCGGCCTGCCCGGCCTGCGGCCAAGGGCCGCTGAAACCGGACGTGGTGTTCTTCGGCGAGAACGTGCCGCGCGAGCGCGTGACGGCCGCGCGCGAGGCCCTGCAGCGCTCCGATGCGGCGCTGGTGGTGGGCTCCTCGCTCATGGTGTATTCGGGCTTTCGCTTCGTACAGGCGGCGGCGGATGCCGGCAAGCCCATCGCGGCGGTGAACCAGGGCCGCACGCGCGGAGACGCGCTCTTCGCCCTCAAGCTGCAGAGCGATGTCGGACAGACGCTGGCGGAGGCTGCAGCGCTGCTGGGCTGACGGCGCGGGCTGTGCCGCCGAGCGAGGCAGCGGCGGTTTCGGCAGTGCGGTTCTGGCATCCGGGCACAGGGCCACCAGGGCCACCTGGCAGCGGAGGCGAGGCTCCGGAGCGAGCCGACCGCAGGTGTCCTTCAGCCTTGCCCGCTCTGCGGCGGGCCGAGTGCCTCGATGGCCGCCCATTCCTCGTCGCCATAGAGCCGCGAGCGCGTGAGAAAGCGCAGGCCGGTGGGCCGCTCCAGCGAGAACATGCCGCCGTTGCCCGGCACCGCGTCGATGATGAGGTGCGTGTGCTCCCAGTATTCGAACTGCGACCGGCTCATGTAGAAGGGCGTGCCGGCGATCTCGCCCAGCAGCACGTCGGAGTCGCCCAGCATGAACTCGCCCTGGGCGAAGCACATGGGTGCGCTCCCGTCGCAGCAGCCGCCCGACTGGTGGAACATGAGCGGGCCGTGCTGGGCGCGCAGCCGTTCGATGAGCGCCACGGCTTCCGGCGTGGCCGATACGCGCGTGGCCGCCTGGGGTGCGGTGGCCGTGGCTTCCTGCAAGTGGGTGTCTGGCATGGTCTTTCGTCTCCGTGAAGGCCCCGGGTGGGGCCTTTCTTGTTGTGCGGTCCGTCCGGTGGAAGCCCGTGCCACGCGCCTTGCTGCAGGCTGCTCCCCGCCCTGCGCGGGCGGGAAGAGGGGGCGCGTGTCAGGCCGCCATGTCCAGCACGATACGCCCCTGGATCTGCCCCTTGTGCATGCGGGTGAAGATGTCGTTGATGTTGTCCAGCTTCTCGGTGCTCACCGTGGCCTTGACCTGGCCGCGCGCGGCGAAGTCGAGCGACTCCTGCAGGTCCAGGCGCGTGCCGACGATGGAGCCGCGCACCGTGACGCCGCGCAGCACCATGTCGAAGATGGGCAGCGGGAAGTTGCCGGGCGGCAGGCCGTTGAGTGCGACCGTGCCGCCGCGCCGCACCATGCCCAGGGCCTGCTCGAAGGCCTTGGGCGAAACCGCGGTGACCAGCGCGCCATGGGCGCCGCCGATCTCCTTTTGCAGGTAGGCGGCGGGGTCGTTCTTGAGGGCGTTGACGGTGACGCTCGCGCCCAGCTGGCGGGCGAGTTCGAGCTTGTCGTCCTCCACGTCCACGGCAGCCACGTTCAGGCCCATGGCGCGGGCGTATTGCACGGCCATGTGGCCCAGGCCGCCGATGCCGGAGATGACGACCCAGTCGCCGGGCTTGGTGTCGGTCACCTTCAGGCCCTTGTACACCGTGACGCCCGCGCACAGCACGGGTGCGATGTCCACGAAGCTCACGTCCTTGGGCAGGTGGCCGACGAAGTTCGGGTCGGCCAGCGCGTAGTCGGCGAAGCCGCCGTTGACCGAATAGCCGGTATTGCTCTGCGATTCGCACAGCGTTTCCCAGCCGCCCAGGCAGTGGGTGCAGCAGCCGCAGGCCGAATGCAGCCAGGGCACGCCCACGCGGTCGCCTTCCTTGACGTGCTTGACGTTCTTGCCGATGGCGGCGACGAAGCCCACGCCTTCGTGGCCGGGAATGAACGGCGGATTGGGCTTGACGGGCCAGTCGCCTTCGGCGGCGTGCAGGTCGGTATGGCAGACGCCGGAGGCCTCGATCTTCACGAGGATCTGGTCGTCGGCCGGCGTCGGCACCGGCACCTCTTCGATGGTCAGGGGCTTGCCGAATTCGCGGACGACGGCGGCTTTCATGGTCTTGGCGGTCATGGCTCGGGTTCCTTTTTCTCTGCGCGGATGGAGTGATCGGGAGGGCAGGCTTTGACCATAAGCCGCCCTCCCGCAGCACCTGCTGACGCAGGTCAAGCCATCTGCAGAACCGTGAGCGCGACGGTGAACCTGGTCCCTCGCGTGCGGCGCACTGCTGCCGGGTGCGGTCTGCGCAGTTGCGCATCCGCACCCATCGGAGCGCCCCGCATCGCGGGGACCGGAGTTCGCCTTCGCCTCAGAAGAAGCCCAGCTTGTTGGGGCTGTAGCTCACCAGCAGGTTCTTGGTCTGCTGGTAGTGGTCGAGCATCATCTTGTGGTTCTCGCGGCCGATGCCGGACTGCTTGTAGCCGCCGAAGGCAGCGTGCGCGGGGTAGGCGTGGTAGCAGTTGGTCCACACGCGGCCGGCCTGGATGCCGCGGCCCATGCGGAAGGCGCGCGCGCCGTCACGGCTCCACACGCCGGCGCCCAGGCCGTAGAGCGTGTCGTTGGCGATCTCCAGCGCTTCTTCTTCGGTCTTGAAGGTGGTGACGGACACCACCGGGCCGAAGATCTCTTCCTGGAAGATGCGCATCTTGTTGTGGCCCTTGAACACCGTGGGCTTGATGTAGTAGCCGCCGGCCAGGTCGCCGCCGAGCATGTTGCGCTCGCCGCCGATCAGGCATTCGGCGCCTTCCTTCTTGCCCAGGTCCAGGTACGAGAGGATCTTCTCCAGCTGCTCCTGCGAGGCCTGCGCGCCGATCATGGTGCTCTTGTCGAGCGGGTGGCCCTGGGTGATGGCGGCCACGCGCTTCAGGGCGCGTTCCATGAAGCGGTCGTAGATCGATTCCTGGATCAGCACGCGGCTGGGGCAGGTGCAGACCTCGCCCTGGTTCAGGGCGAACATGGTGAAGCCTTCCAGCGCCTTGTCGAAGAAGGCGTCGTCGGCGGCCAGCACGTCCTCGAAGAAGATGTTGGGGCTCTTGCCGCCCAGCTCCAGCGTGACGGGGATGATGTTCTGGCTGGCGTACTGCATGATCAGCCGGCCGGTGGTGGTCTCGCCCGTGAAGGCGATCTTCGCGATGCGGTTGCTGGACGCGAGCGGCTTGCCGGCCTCCAGCCCGAAGCCGTTGACCACGTTCAGCACGCCGGCCGGCAGCAGGTCGCCGATGATTTCCAGCAGCACCAGGATGGAGGCGGGCGTCTGCTCGGCGGGCTTGAGCACCACGCAGTTGCCGGCGGCCAGGGCCGGGGCCAGCTTCCAGACGGCCATCAGGATGGGGAAGTTCCAGGGAATGATCTGGCCGACGACGCCCAGCGGCTCATGGAAGTGATAGGCCACCGTTTCGTGGTCGATCTCGCTGATGCCGCCTTCCTGGGCGCGCACCGCGCCCGCGAAGTAGCGGAAGTGGTCGATGGCCAGGGGAATGTCGGCCGCCATGGTCTCGCGCAGCGGCTTGCCGTTGTCGATGGTTTCCGCCACGGCGATGGTCAGCAGGTTGGCTTCCATGCGGTCGGCGATCTTCAGCAGGATGTTCGCGCGGTCGGTGGTGGAGGTCTTGCCCCAGGCGGCCTTGGCCTTGTGTGCGGCGTCGAGCGCGGCGTTCACGTCCTTGTCGTTGGAACGCGGCACCGCGGTGAACACCTGGCCGTTGATGGGCGAGCTGTTCTCGAAATACTGACCATCCACCGGCGGTACCCACTGGCCGCCAATGTAGTTGCCATACTGCTTCTTGTAGGGGTTGGCGATACCGAGGCTTGCGATTTCTGCCATGTTCATGGTGCTTGTCTCCTGAGATGGTTTTCAGTGGAATGCTGCGCGCCGTGGCGCACTCGCACTCCTTCAAGGGCAAGTCGCATGCCAGCGCTTTTCCGCTGGGCGTGAAGGGCTCGGCGCTACGGGACAACCCTTGGTTTGGGGCCGCGATCAGGCCCGCTGCGCAGGCACTTGGCGGCTTTGCGACAGAAACGAGGCGGCGAGCGGGGTGTTCCGCCTGTGCCGTGGCGCAGTCCGGGTGTGCCACCTGTTCCATTTCTGAACAGTTGTGCCGTGACGCTGGCCGGCGCACTGCGGGCGGCGACCAGCCCCTGCCGCGCGCCTAGAATCGCCCGCTGCAGCCGGGCAGGCCATCAGAGCGCCTTTGCCCGGTTCAAGACCGGCAAGCCGCCCCACCATCGGGGCGGTCTGCCGCTCGGGGCGCCCTGCGGCAGGCAGGCCCCCGCCATCAATCGCAGGAGGCGCCACCATGGGTGCGCAATGGAAAGCAAAGGGCAAGGCGCAGGTCGCCGATGCCAAGGGCAAGCTGTTCGGCAAGCTCGTCAAGGAAATCATCGTGGCGGCCCGCAGCGGCGCCGATCCGGCCGGCAATTCGCGCCTGCGCCTGGCGATGGAGCAGGCCCGCAAGGCCTCCATGCCCAAGGACACGCTCGAGCGTGCGGTGAAGAAGGGCTCGGGCGTGGGCGCCGATGCCGTCGATTACCAGCGCGTGATCTATGAAGGCTTCGCGCCGCACCAGGTGCCGGTGATGGTCGAATGCCTGACCGACAACGTGAACCGCACCGCGCCCGAAATGCGCGTGCTGTTCCGCAAGGGCCAGCTGGGCACGTCCGGTTCTGTCTCGTGGGACTTCAACCACGTCGGCTTCATCGAAGCCGAACCCACCGCCGGCCACGCCGGTGCCGATGCCGAGGTGGCCGCCATCGAGGCCGGCGCGCAGGACTTCGAGCCCGGCGAGCAGGAAGGCACGACGCTGTTCATCACCGATCCGGCCGATCTGGACCTGGTGAGCCGTGCGCTGCCGGCCCAGGGCTTCACGGTGCTGTCGGCCAAGCTGGGCTACCAGCCCAAGAACCCGGTCGATCCGGCCAACCTGAGCGCCGAGGCGCTGGAAGAGGTGGAGAGCTTCCTGGCCGCCATCGACGCGCACGACGACGTGCAGGAAATGTTCGTCGGCCTCAAGGGCTGAGGCTTTCTGCTTCGCTTTTGATAGCGGCCTGCGCCCTTTTATCAAGGGCTGCAGGCCGTTTTCTTGAGGGGGTGCCGCTTCAGCCGGCCAGCAGGCTGACCTGCGCCGGCCTGCCGGGCAGCGAGAGCTGCGCCACCGGCGCAGGGCTGCCGGCCACCTGTTGGCCGCGCCGCCATACCGCCAGCCGCGTGGCGCGCAGGCGGATGGCCTCCACCGGGTCGCGGGCATGCAGCAGCACCAGATCGGCATGGCAGCCGGGGGCGATGCCGTAGCCCTCCAGGCCCAGCAGCCGCGCCGGGTTCACCGTCACCGCATCGAAGCACTGGCGCATGGCCTGCTGGCCGGTCATCTGCGCCACGTGCAGGCCCATGTGGGCGGCTTCGAGCATGTCGGCGCTGCCGCCGGCATACCAGGGGTCCATCACGCAGTCGTGGCCGAAGGCGACGGTCAGGCCGGCGGCCATCAGCTCGGGCACGCGGGTCATGCCGCGGCGCTTGGGGTAGCTGTCGTGCCGGCCCTGCAGCGTGATGTTGATGAGCGGGTTGGCGACCACGCCCAGCTGCGCCTCCGCCATCAGCGGGATCAGCTTGCTGACGTAGTAGTTGTCCATGCTGTGCATGGACGTGAGGTGCGAGCCGGTGACGCGGCCCTGCAGGCCCAGGCGCACGGTCTCGGCGGCCAGCGTCTCGACATGGCGCGAGAGCGGGTCGTCGGACTCGTCGCAATGCATGTCCACCCGCAGGCCGCGCTCGGCGGCCAGCTCGCACAGCAGGCGCACGCTTTCGGCCCCCTGCGCCATGGTGCGCTCGAAATGCGGAATGCCGCCCACCACCTCCACGCCCAGGTCCAGCGCGCGCGTGAGGCTGTCCAGCCCGCCGGGCCGGCGCAGCACGCCGTCCTGCGGGAAGGCGACCAGCTGCAGGTCGAGGTAGGGCGCCACGCGGGCCTTCACGTCGAGCAGGGCGCGCACGGTGAGCAGGTTCGGGTCGCTGGTGTCCACATGGCTGCGGATGGCCAGCAGGCCGCGCGCCACGGCCCAGTCGCAATAGGCGAGGGCGCGTTCCACGATGGCCTCGTGCGTGAGCGTGGGTTTCAGCTCGCCCCAGAGTGCGATGCCTTCGAGCAGCGTGCCGCTTTCGTTCACGCGCGGCTGGCCGTAGCTCAGTGCCGAATCGAGGTGGAAATGCGCATCGACGAAGGGCGGCGACAGCAGCATGCCGCCGGCATCGACCGCCTGGTGCGCGGGGGCCTGCAGCCCTGGCGCGACCTCCACGATGCGCCCGTCCTGGACGGCGACGGACATGTGCTGGCGCCCGTCGGGCAGGGTGGCGTGGTGGATCAGCAGGTCGAGCATGGGCGGGGTTCGGGCGGTGGGGAGTGGGCGAAAGGCTGTGCCGGTGGCGTGCATATTCTGGGCCAGCCCAGGGGCTTCAAGAGGCGCCGCCGGCCGCGAAGGGTAGGCTCGGTGTTCCCCATCCATCGGCCCCTTCCAGCCCAGCCCGCCATGCAGTTCGCCTACACCATCCTCTACGTCCAGGACGTCGCCCGCTCCATCGCCTTCTACGAGGCCGCCTTCGGCCTGCAGCGCCGCTTCCTGCACGAAGGCGGTGACTACGGGGAGCTGGAGACGGGAGCGACCACGCTGGCGTTCTCGTCGCACCAGCTCATGACGCAGCTGGGCAAGAACCCGCAGCGCGCCCGTGCCGATGCGCCCAGCTTCGAGATCGCTCTCACCACCGACGACGTGCCCGCCGCCCTGGCCCGCGCCGTGGCCGCCGGGGCCCGGCAGGTGCGCGCACCCGAGCGCATGCCCTGGGGGCAGACCATCGCCTATGTGGAAGACGGCGACGGCGTGCTGGTGGAGCTGTGCACGCCGGTGCAGTCGGATTGAGCCGGGGGCTGCGGTTCGGTCAGCCGCCGTGCGTGGCAGCGAGCCACCGTGTGCGCGGCAGCCGGTACAGCACGTGGGAGCGCAACCCATCCCCCTCGGGCACGGACGGGTGGTCGAAGGCCTCTGCGGGCGATGCATGCATGCCCAGGCGGATCATCACCGCTTGCGACCGGAGGTTGCGCTGCGCCGTGAAGGCAACGATCTCATCCAGCCCGAGCGCCTCGAACCCGATCCGCAGCGCGAGCCGTGCGCCTTCCGTCGCCAGGCCCCGGCCCCAGAAAGGGCGGGCCAGCCGCCAGCCGATCTCCACGCAGGGCGCAAAGGGGAGCGCAGCCGTGGGGCGATGCAGGCCGATGAAGCCCATGAAGCGGGAGCGGCCCCCGCCATCCCCACCGTCTTCCAGCGATTCTGCCGCCCAGAAACCCCAGCCCTGCTCGTCGATCAGCGATTCGATGCGGTCGGCCAGTGCGTCGCTGTGCGCGCGGTCCGGCAGTGGTAGGAGATGCTCCATCACCACCGGGTCGGCGTGGAGCGCGGCAAAAGGCTCGCGGTCCGCGGGTGTCCACTGGCGCAGGCGCAGCCGGGGTGAGCGCAGCAGGGTGGGGTCGATGGAGACGGTGCTGTCCACCGTGTCCTTCGGTACGGCGAGGTGTGTCGCAGGGTTCGGCATGCGCCGATGGTAGTGGGTCGCGCGTCCCCGCCGCCCGTGGCCCTTATCGCTCGCCCTTGCGGTACGGTTTCATCAGCGCCTGCGGGTACGCCGCCCTGCGGGCCACCAGCACCAGCGCCAGGATGGACAGCAGATAAGGCAGCATCAGGTACACCTGATAGGGCAGCCAGGCATCGCCCGCCTGCTGCAGGCGCAGCTGCAGCGCATCGAAGAACGCGAACAGCAGGGCGCCGAGCAGCGCCTTGCCGGGCCGCCACGAGGCGAATACGACCAGCGCCACGCAGATCCAGCCGCGGCCGTTGACCATGTTGAAAAAGAACGCATTGAACGCCGACAGCGTGAGGAAGCTGCCGGCCACGCCCATGAGCGCGGAGCCCGCCACGATGGCCCCCGTACGCGTGGCCGCCACGGAAATCCCCTGGCCCTCGGCCGCCTGCGGGTTCTCGCCCACCATGCGTACCGCCAAGCCCAGCGGCGTGCGGTAGAGCGCCCAGGCGAGCAGCGGCGCCAGCAGCAGGGCCAGCAGCGTGAGCGGTGTCTGGCCTGAGAGAACCGGCACGCCTAGCCATTCCATCGGCGCGAACGGCGCGATGGTGGGCGGCGTGTTCACCTTTGGGAAGCCCACGCGGTAGCCGTAGTAGCTGAGGGCTGTCGCCAGCAGCGTGATGCCCAGGCCCGAGACGTGCTGCGACAGCGCCAGCCCCACGGTAAGCCAGGCATGCAGCAGGCCGAACACCGCGCCCGTGAGCGCCGCCACCGCCACGCCCGTCCACAGGCCATGCCCCGCATACACGGTGAGCCAGCCCGTGAAGGCGCCTGCGACCATGATCCCTTCGATGCCCAGGTTCAGCACGCCCGCGCGCTCGCACAGCAGCACGCCCAGCGTGCCGAGGATGAGCGGCGTCGCCACCCGCAGCGTGGCGATCCAGAAGGCCGGGTTGGCGAGGATGTCGAGCAGTTCGGTCATTTCCAGCGGACCCGGTATTGCGCGAGCAGCCCGGCCACCAGCACCGCGATCAGCGAGGCGGCGACGATCACATCGGCGATGTAGGTGGGCACGCCGATGGCACGGCTCATGCTGTCCGCGCCCACCAGCACGCCGGCCACGAAGATGCCTGCCGCCACCACGCCCAGCGGGTGCAGCCCGGCCAGCATGGCGATCACGATGCCGCTGTAGCCGTAGCCGGGGGACATGTCCAGCGTCACGTAGCCGGTGCGGCCCGCGACCTCGATGGCGCCGGCCAGGCCCGCGAGCCCGCCCGAGAGCAGGGCCACCAGCACCACGGTGCGCGTGACCGGCACGCCCGCGAACGCCGCAGCGCGCGGGTTGGCGCCAGCCGCGCGGATGTCGAAGCCGGGCACCGTGCGCGCCAGCAGCGCCCAGAGCAGCACGGCCAGGCCCACGGCGATGAGCAGGCCGGTGTGTAGGCGCGAACCCGGCACCAGCCGCGAGAGTTCCAGATCGCCCTGCAGCGCCACGCTCTGCGGCCAGCCCAGGGCCAGCGGGTCTTTCATGGGGCCGTCGAGCAGGGCGGAGACCAGCAGCAGCATCACGAAGTTGAGCAGCAGCGTGGTCACCACCTCGTCCACGCCCAGGCGCGCCTTCATCAGCGCCGGGCCCAGCAGCAGCGCGGCGCCGGCCAGGGCCGCGGCCAGCATCATCAGCGGGAACAGCACCCAGGGCGACCATTCCAGCCCCGTGCCACCGTGCATGCCGCCCACGGCCACGGCAGCGATCGCGCCCGCGTAGAGCTGCCCTTCGGCGCCGATGTTGAAGAGCCGTGCACGGAAGGCCACGGCCGCCGCGAGCCCGGTGAGGATCAGCGGCGTGGCGCGCGTGAGGGTTTCGGTCAGCGCGAAGACGGAGCCGAACGCGCCCTGCGCCAGCAGCGCATAGGTGCGGCCCACGGGCGCGCCGGCCCACAGCACCAGCAGCGTGGAGACGAGCAGGGTGAAGGCCACGGCGCCGACGGGCGCGGCCACGTAGGCGGCGGCGGAAGTGCGGTGGCGTTTTTCGAGTCTCATGGGGTGTCCGGTACGTTGCCCGCACCGACGGCCATAGCGGCCGGCGAGGTGCTTTCCGCCGCGGTGTGCTCGCCGGCCATGGCGAGGCCGATGGCCTCGCGCGTCCAGGTTTCGGCCGGCAGGGCGGCGGTCAGGTGGCCGCCGTGCATCACCGCCACCCTGTCACCCAGCTGCAGCACCTCGTCCAGGTCGTCTGAAATCAGCAGCACGGCGGCGCCCGCGTCGCGCGCGGCGATGAGCTGCTGCTGCACGAAGGTGACGGCGCCGATGTCCAGGCCCCAGGTGGGCTGGTGGGCCACGATCAGCCGTGGGGGCTCCTGCGTGCCCGGATCGGGCGACAGCAGCGCCCGCCCGAGGATGAGCTTCTGCATGTTGCCGCCCGAGAGCGAGCGCGCCGGCACGTCAGGGCCGCCGCCGCGCACGTCGAAGGTCTCTGCCACGCGGCGCGCGTGCTGGCGGGCTTGGCCCCGCTTGATCCAGCCAGCGGTGAACCAGGGGTGGGAGAACCAGCGGCTGCCCAGGCGTTCGGAGACGGCGTTCTCCCAGACCGGCAGATCGCCCACCACGCCCACGGCGTGGCGGTCTTCGGGGATGCGGGCCACGCCCTGGGCGACGAGGTGCTGGGGCTGGGCGGGCAGCGGCATGCCGTGCAGGGTGGCGCGCCCTTGCGTGGGCGCACGCACGCCGCACAGCACGTCGGCCAGTGCCACCTGGCCGTTGCCCGAGACGCCGGCGATGGCGGTGATCTCGCCCGCGCGCAGCGTGAGGTTCACGCCGTGCAGCGCATCGCGCCCGCCGGCGGTGTGGACACCCTCCAGCGTGCAGACGGCATCGCCCACGTGGCGGGCGGGGCGGCGCTCGGCGCGTTCGACGGCGTGGCCCACCATCCACTGCGCGAGCTGGGCCTGCGTGGTGCCCTGGGCGGGCGCCTCGGCCACCAGCCGGCCCTGGCGCAGCACGGCCACGCGGTGCGAGACGCGCAGCACCTCGCCCAGCTTGTGGCTGATGAAGATGATGGACAGGCCCTCGGCGACCATCTGCGAGAGGGTGGCGAAGAGCGCCTCGCTCTCCTGCGGCGTGAGCACGGCCGTGGGCTCGTCGAGGATCAGGATGCGCGCGCCCCGGTAGAGCGCCTTGAGGATCTCCACCCGCTGGCGCTCGCCCACCGAGAGGTCGCCCACGCGCGCATCGGGCGACACCGGCAGGCCGAAGCGCCGCGACACCTCCAGCAGCCGCGCACGGGCCGCGCTGCGGCGCGAGAACGGCTGCCAGAGCAGCTCGCTGCCCAGCAGCACGTTGTCCAGCACGCTCAGGTTGTCGGCCAGCGTGAAATGCTGGTGCACCATGCCGATGCCGGCCGCCAGCGCCGCGCGCGGCTGGCCGGGCGGCAGGGGGCGGCCGAAGGCCTTGATGTCGCCTTCGTCCGCCACGTAGTGGCCGAACAGGATGGACATCAGCGTGGACTTGCCCGCGCCGTTCTCGCCCAGCAGGGCCAGCACCTCGCCGCGCAGGAGCGTCAGCGAGATGTCGTCGTTGGCCACCAGGCTGCCGAAGCGCTTGGTGATGCCCGAGAGCTGCAGCACGGTGCCCGGCGCAGGGACCGGCGGTGGTGCGAGCATGGAGAAGGGGCGTGGGCGGCGGGGGCCTCGTCCAAGCCGGGCTTACCTGGCCGTGGACTTGGGCTGGCTGTCGTCCACCTTCACTGTGAACTTGCCGGCCAGGATCTCGGCCTCGCGGGCCTTGACCTTGGCGACCACCTCGGCCGGCACCTTCTTCTCGAAGGTGCCCAGCGGGCTCAGCGACGAGCCCTTGTACTTCATCATCGAATAGGGGCCGTAGTCTTCCGCCGTGAACTTGCCGGCCTTGACCAGGCCGATGGCGCGCTCCACCGTGGGCTCCATGTGCCAGAGGGCCGACGCGACGACCGTGTCGGGGTACTGGGGCTGGGTGTCGATCACGTTGCCGATGGCGAGCTTGCCCTTTTCCTTGGCCGCGTCGCTGACGCCGAAGCGCTCGGCATAGAGCACGTCCGCGCCCTTGTCGATCATGGCGAAGGTGGCTTCCTTGGCCTTGGGCGGGTCGAACCAGCTGTTGATGAAGGTGACGGTGAACTCCACCTTGGGGTTCACCTCCCTGGCGCCGGCCATGAAGGCGTGCATCAGGCGGTTGACCTCGGGGATGGGGAAACCGCCGACCATGCCGATCTTGTTGGTCTTGGTCATGCCGCCCGCGATCATGCCGCTGAGGTAGGCCGGTTCCTGGATGTAGTTGTCGAAGACGCTGAAGTTGGGCGCCTGCGGCTTGCCGGAGGAGCCCAGCACGAAAGCGGTCTTGGGGAAGTCCTTAGCCACCTTGCGGGCCGCGGATTCCACGCCGAACACCTCGCCGAAGATCAGCTGGTTGCCGCCGTTGGCGTACTCGCGCATCACGCGCTCGTAGTCGGCGTTGGCCACGTTCTCGCTGCTCTTGTATTCGATTTCGCCGCGCGCCTCGGCCGCCTTCAGGGCCTTGTGGATGCGGCTCACCCATTGCTGTTCGTAGGGCACCGTGTAGATGGCCGCCACCTTCAGCCTGGGCTCCTGCGCCAGTGCCGCCAGCGGGGCCATGCCCAGGGTGGCGGAGATGGCGAGCGAGGTGCAGAGCAGGCGTCCGGTGAAGAGGCGGCGGTTGTGCATGGCGGTGTCCAGGGCGGGCTCGGGTTCGAGCCGGGATGTAGAAGCGATCCCCTGGATTGGCAAGATGCATGCCAGCTGCACCGCTGGCATGCCCGCCCGAAATGCCCTTATTTGGTGCCAAAGATGCGGTCGCCCGCGTCGCCCAGGCCCGGCAGGATGTAGCCGTGCTCGTTGAGCTCGCGGTCGATGGCGGCGGTGTAGATCGGCACGTCGGGGTGGGCCTTCTGCAGCGTGGCCACGCCTTCGGGCGCGGCCAGCAGGCAGACGAACTTGATCGAGCGCGGGCTCAGCTTCTTGATGCGGTCCACGGCGGCGGCGGCGGAGTTGCCGGTGGCGAGCATCGGGTCCACGACGATCACGTCGCGTTCCTGCATCTCGGAGGGCATCTTGAAGTAGTACTCGACCGGCTGCAGCGTGTCCGGGTCGCGGTAGAGGCCGATGTGGCCGATGCGCGCGCCCGGGATCACGTTGAGCATGCCGTCCAGGAAGCCGTTGCCGGCGCGCAGGATGGACACCAGCACCTGCTTCTTGCCGTCGATGACGCGGCCGGTCATGGTCTCCAGCGGGGTCTCGATCTCGAGGTCCGAGAGCGGCATGTCGCGGGTGATCTCGTAGGCCATCAGCGTGCTCAGCTCGCCCAGCAGGCGGCGGAAGCTGTTGGTGCTGGCGTCCTTGCGGCGCATCAGGGTCAGCTTGTGCTGCACCAGGGGATGGGTGATGACGTGAACGTTGCTCATGGGCTGGGCCTCTTCTTGGGGAAAAGCGGAATCGCTGGAAAGGGAAAGGTGGTGGGTGGCAGGCGGAAGGCTCGCTTGCGCACCGCTGCCGCAGGCTGCGATTTTGCCGCCTGCAGCGCCGGGCCGCGCTGCGTCAGGCGGCGAGAAAGCGCGAGAGGCGGTCCATATCGACGTTGCCGCCGCTGATGACGATGCCCACGCGCTGGCCGTGCAGGTCGATGCCGCCGTGCTGCGCGCCTGCCAGGGCCAGCGCGCCGGTGGGCTCGACGACGATCTTCATGCGCTCGGCATAGAAGCGCAGCGCCGCCACCAGCTGCTCGTCGGTGGCGGTGACGATGTCGGCCACGTGGCGCTGGATGATGGGGAAGGTGATCTCGCCCGGCGCCTGGGACTGCGCGCCGTCGGCGATGGTGCGCGGCGTGTCGATGCGCACGATGTGGCCGGCGCGCAGCGACTGCTGCACGTCGTTGCCGGCAGCCGGTTCCACGCCGATCACCTGGCACTGCGGCGCCAGGGCCTGCGCCGCCAGCAGGCAGCCCGAGAGCAGGCCGCCGCCGCCCAGGCAGACGAAGAGGTAGTCCAGGTCGGGCACCTCCTGCAGCAGCTCCAGCGCCACCGTGCCCTGGCCGGCGATGACGTGCGGATGGTCGAAGGGCGGCACCAGGGTCATGCCGCGCTCCTCGGCCAGGCGGCGGCTGATGGCCTCGCGGTCGTCGGTGAAGCGGTTGAAGGTGACCACCTGGGCGCCGTATTCGCTCGTGGCGGCGATCTTGGCCGCGGGCGCGTCTTCGGGCATGACGATCAGCGCCGGCATGTCCAGCAGTCGCGCCGACAGCGCGACGGCCTGCGCGTGGTTGCCCGACGAGAAGGCCAGCACGCCGCGTTCGCGCTGCGCATCGCTCAAGCGGCTGAGCGCGTTGTAGGCGCCGCGGAACTTGAAGGCGCCCATGCGCTGCAGGTTCTCGCACTTGAAGAAGAGCTGCGCGCCCAGCTGCGCATCGGCCGTGCTGGATCGCAGCACCGGCGTGCGGTGCGCTACCCCCTGCAGCCGACGCGCGGCATCGGTGACGTCGTCGAAGGTGGGCGGGGCGATGGAGTGCATGGTGGCGTCCTGTGGATGCGGGGGGCCCGGAGGCGGGCGGTGCGCAGCATGATACGCCTGCGCTCCCGCGCCTCGTGACGGCCTGATAGGCCCGCAGCGCGCCTGGATGCTGCGCTGCCTGCTATCAAAAGAGGTGCACCCTCCAGGCCGCGCCCGCGCCCGCGCCCGCGCTCGCACCCACTCAGGCCGTGGCGGACTCCGCGTCCGCCATGCCGCGGTGGCGCAGCAGGGCGTCGATGGCCGGCGCCCGGCCCCGGAAGGCCTGGAACGACTCGATGGCCGGGCGGCTGCCGCCCGCTTCCAGGATGGAGCGCAGGTAGCGCTCGCCCGTGCTGCGCTCGGCCACGCCCGGCTCGCGCGCTTCTTCCTCGAAGGCGGCATAGGCGTCGGCGCTCAGCACCTCGGCCCACTGGTAGCTGTAGTAGCCCGCCGCATAGCCGCCCGCGAAGATGTGGCTGAAGGCGTGCGTGTAGCGCACGTAGGGCGCCTGCGGCAGCACGGCGATCTCGCGGCTCACGGCCTGCATGGTGGGCACGGTCTGCGGGGCGGGGTCGGTGTGCAGGCGCAGATCCACCAGCGAGCGTTCGACCTGGTTCAGCGTCTGCATGCCGGACTGGAAGTTCTTCGCGGCCAGCATCTTGCGGTAGAGCGCTTCGGGCAGCGGCTCGCCGGTGTCGGCGTGGGCGGTGATGGCCTGCAGCACGGGCCATTCCCAGCAGAAGTTCTCCATCATCTGGCTGGGCAGTTCCACGGCGTCCCACTCCACGCCGCGGATGCCGGCCACGTCCAGCGTGTCCACCTGGGTCAGCAGGTGGTGCAGCGCGTGCCCGAATTCATGGAACAGCGTGACCACGTCGCCGTGCTCCAGCAGCGCCGGCCGGCCCTGCACGCCTTCGGCGAAGTTGCAGATCAGCACCGCCACGGGCAGGCGCGGCTGGCTCTCGCCCGGGCGCTTCCAGCGGTTGACGATGCCGTTCATCCAGGCGCCGCCGCGCTTGCCCGGGCGCACGAAGGGGTCCAGGTAGAAGTGGCCCAGCGTCTGCCCGCCGCGCTCGATGCGGTAGGGCAGTACGGACGGGTGCCAGCCGTCGGCCGCCGTGGCGTGGATGGAGATGCCGAAGAGCTTCTCCGCCAGCTTGAACAGGCCCTGCAGCACCGTGGGGAACGGGAAGTAGGGCTTGAGGTCCTGCGCGCTGAACCGGTAGCGGGCCTGCTTGAGCTTCTCGGAGATGAAGGCCCAGTCCCAGGGCTGGGGGTCTTCGATGTCCAGCGACTCGCTGGCGAAGGCGCGCAGCGCGGCCACGTCCTTCAGCGCCGAGGGGCGCGCCCGTGCGGCCAGGTCGCGCAGGAAGGCTTGCACCTCGGCGGGGCTGTTCGCCATCTTGGTGGCGAGCGACAGCTCTGCGTAGTTGGCGAAGCCCAGCATGGCGGCGAGCTCGCGGCGCAGCGCGAGGATCTCGTCGATGACCGGCGTGTTGTCCAGCTGCGCCTGTTCGGGCGGGGCCAGGTCGGATGCCCGCGTGCTGTTGGCGCGGTGCAGGCGCGCGCGCAGCTCGCGGTCTTCGGCGAACTGCATCACGGCCAGGTACACGGGCATCTTCAGGCTGAGCTTGAACTGCCCTTCGTGGCCGTCCGCCCGGGCCGCGGCCGCGGCGGCCTGCAGCGTGTCCTGGGGCAGGCCGGCCACCTCCTGCTCGGTGGCGAGGTAGTGCCAGCCGTCGGTGGCGTCCAGCGCGTTCTCGCTGAACTGCTTGCTCAGCGCTGCCAGGCGTGCCTTGATGGCGGCAAAGCGCTGCTGCGCCGGGCCGGCCAGATGGGCGCCCGACAGCTCGAAGCCCTGCAGCGCCAGGGTGCGGGCGCGGGCCTGGGCGGGGGTGAGCGTTGCCGGGTCCAGCCGCTCGTAGAGGCGGTGCAGCGGCGCGCTCGCACCGAGCTGCGTCCAGAACTCCACCACCTTGGGCATGGTCTCGCCGATGGCCTTGCGCAGGGCGGGGCTGTCGTTCACGGCGGCCAGGTGCTGCACCACCAGCCAGTCGCGGCTCAACTGGTCGTTGGGCACGCCCAGCAGGCGTTCCAGCGTGGGCCAGTCCATGTCGGGCAGGCGCAGCAGCTCGTCCAGCGCCTGGCGTGCGCTGTCGAGGCGCTGGCCGATGGCGGCGGGAATGCCTGCGGGGTCGATGCCGGTGAAGGCGATGCCCGGGCCCGCGCAGGGAGCGGGCTGGGCGGTGTCGGGTGTTGCTTGCGTCATGGAATGAGGGGTTGGGTGTGTTCCAGCAGCCACTGGCAGGCGGTGTCGTTGTCCAGGGCCGCGAGGCCGGGCAGCAGCGCCTCGCGCACGGTGGCGTGGTAGCGGTTGAGCCAGCGCACCTCTTCGGCCGTCAGCAGTTCGTGGCAGATGCAGCGCAGGTCGATAGGGCAGAGCGTCAGCGTCTCGAAGGCCAGGAAGCGGCCGAAGGCGCTTTCGCCGGCGTCGGCCGCCAGCACCAGGTTCTCGATGCGCACGCCCCAGCGCCCGGGGCGGTAGATGCCGGGCTCGACCGAGGTGACCATGCCGGCGTGGATGACCGAGTCCTCGCCCGAGTCGCCGCGCACCGAGATCGACTGCGGCCCCTCGTGGACGTTGAGGAACCAGCCCACTCCGTGCCCGGTGCCGTGGCCGTAGTCGATGCTCTCGCGCCAGATCGGCGCGCGGGCCACGGCGTCGATCATGGGCGCCCGCGTGCCTTGCGGAAAGTGCAGGGTGGACAGCGCGATCATCCCCTTGAGCACCAGCGTGCAGTCGCGCCGCTGGGCATGGCTGGGCCGGCCCACGGCCCACATGCGGGTGATGTCGGTGGTGCCGCCCGCGTACTGCCCGCCGGAATCGATGAGCAGCAGGCCGTCGCCTTCGATGCGGGCATGGGCGGCCTCGGTGGCCCGGTAGTGCGGCATGGCGCCGTTGGCGTTGAAGGCGGCGATGGTGGCGAAGCTCGGGCCCTTGAAGCCCGGCTGGCGGGCCCGCGCGGCGGTGATCTGCGTGTCGATGTCCAGCTCGGTGGGCGCTTCGCCGCGCTGCAGCTGGGCTTGCAGCGCCGCGAAGAATTCTGCCAGCGCCAGGCCGTCGTGCACCATGGTGCGGCGGATGGCTGCGGCTTCCTGCTCGCTCTTGCGCGACTTCATCAGCACGCAGGGGTTGGTGGCCTGCACCGCCACCACGCCCTGCGCCAATGCATGCAGGTGGCCGGCGGTCACCCGCCTGGGGTCGATCAGCACGCGGCTGCCGGGGGCGATGGCCTGCAGCGCGCGCTTGGCATCGCCATAGGGCGCGAGCGCGATGCCGTCGGCCAGCAGCGCCTGCTGCACCCCGGCCGGCATGCGGGCCGCGTCCACGAACAGCGTGGCGCCCTGCGGGCCGATCAGCAGGTGGGCGAGGAAGACCGGGTTGTAAGGCACGTCGCTGCCGCGCAGGCCCAGCAGCCAGGCGATGTCGTCCAGGCTGGAGAGGAAATGCCATTCGGCGCCGTGCGCCTGCAGCCGCTCGCGCAGCAGGCCCATGCGGTCCGCGCGCTCGTGGCCCTGCACGCCCGGGGGCAGGGCGGCGATGGGGGCGGCGGGCAGGGCCGGGCGGTCTGGCCAGACACCGGCGAGCGGGTCGGCGCCCGTGCGCAGCGGGTGGCCGTGGGCGGCGCAGGCGGCTTCGAGCTGCCGCAGCACGGCGACTGAGAGCACGTCGCCATCGACCGCCACGACGCCGCCCGGGCCGGCCAGGTGGCAGAGCGATTCGAGGTATTGGTGGGGCGCGCTAGGCAGGGTCTTGCGCATGGCGACGCCGCTGCCGGCGAGCTGGCGCTCGGCCTGCTCCCAGTAGCGGCTGTCCACCCAGAGTTCCGCGGCCTGCAGGCCGACGGCCAGCGTGCCGACCGAGCCGTCGAAGCCGCTGATCCAGCGCCGGCCCTGCCAGTGGCCGGGCAGGTATTCGGACAGGTGCGGGTCGGCCGACGGGATCAGGCAGGCGGCCAGGCCGTGGTCCTGCATGTGCCGGCGCAGCCGGGCCAGAGGGGTGCCGTCGGCGGGCGTGGGGAGTGTGGCGTGGATGAACTGGTTCACGATGCGGCGCGGTCGATCAGGTACTGGGCGAGCAGGGGCACGGGCCGGCCGGTGCCGCCCTTGTCCTGGCCGCTCTTCCAGGCGGTGCCGGCGATGTCCAGGTGGGCCCAGGGGCCCTGCACGAAGCGCGAGAGAAAGCAGGCCGCCGTGACGCTGCCGCCGGGGCGCCCGCCGATGTTGGCGAGGTCGGCCACGCGCGACTTGAGCGACTCGTGGTAGGCCGCATCCAGCGGCATGCGCCAGGCCGGGTCGGCCATCTTGTCGCCCGCCGCCAGCAGGGCCTGGCCCAGCGCGTCGTTGTTGGCGTAGAGGCCGCTGCGCACATGGCCCAGCGCGATCACGCAGGCGCCGGTCAGCGTGGCGATGTCGATGGTCTCGGCCGGGGCGAAGCGCTGCTGCGCATAGGTGAGCGCGTCGCAGAGGATCAGGCGGCCCTCGGCGTCGGTGTTCAGCACCTCGATGGTGGTGCCGCTCAGGGCCTTGATGACGTCGCCGGGTTTCAGCGCATTGCCGGCGGGCATGTTCTCGCAGGCCACGATCACGGCGGCCAGGTTCACCTTGAGGCGCATCTCGGCGCAGGCCCGCAGCGTGCCCAGCACGCTGGCGGCGCCGCACATGTCGTACTTCATCTCGTCCATGGCCTCGCCGGGCTTGAGCGAGATGCCGCCGGAGTCGAAGGTCACGCCCTTGCCGACCAGCGCCACGGGCGCGCGCTTGGCCTTGTCGCCCTGGTAGCGCAGCACGATCAGGCGCGGCTCCTGCGTGGAGCCCTGCGCCACGGCGAGGAAGGAGCGCATGCCCAGCGCCTCGATGGCGGCGCGGTCGAACACCTCCACCTCCAGGCCCCAGTCCCGGCCCAGCGCCTGGGCGGCCTCGGCCAGATGCACGGGGGTGCAGACGTTGGGCGGCGTGTTGCCCAGGTCGCGCGCCAGGGCCACGCCGTTGGCGATGGCCTGCGCCTGCGAGAGCCGCGCGCGCAGGGCGCCGTGGCGTTTCTCGTCCGGCGTGGCGAAGCTCAGCGTGCGTTCGGGCGGCGGCGCGGGCTGCTCGCCCGTGCGGTAGGCGTCGAAGCGGTAGTCGGCCTGCTGCATCTCCAGCACGGCGTGGGCCCAGGCTTCTTCGTCGTCGCCCAGCGCCCAGACGATGTGCGCGGCGCGGGTGGCGGCCAGGGCCTTGGCCGCGGCGCGGGCCAGGGCGGCGGGCTCCGGCGCGGGGCCGGCGGCGGGCCCATCGGTGCCCACCAGCAGCAGGCGGCGCGCCCGCAGGCCGGCCACGGCCTGCAGCAGCAGCGTCTGGCCGGCCTTGCCGGCGAGCTCGCCTTCGGCGTGCAGGCGCGTCAGCAGGCCGTCCGTGGCCTGGTCGATGGCCTTGGCGAGGCCCTTGAACCTGGGGGCGGTGATGCCGACGACGAGGCAGTCGCATTCGGCTTCCAGCAGTCGGGCGGGGGTGGCGAAGGATTGCAGTTGGAATTTCATGGAGAGGTGTCCGGTTCGTTCGGGGTGGCGTGGCGCGGAGCGGTTCAGTCGAACTGTTCCTGGCCCGTCAGCCCGACCTTGGTGAGCCCGTGCTGCTTGATGGAGGCCATCACATGCACCACGGTGGCGTAGTTGGCAAGCGCGTCGGGGCGCACGTGCAGCTCGGGGTGGTCCGGCTGGGTGGCGGCGGCGGTCAGCCGTTCGTTCAGCGTGGCGAGGTCGATGGTCTCGCCGTTCCACTGGATGCGGTCCTTGGGGCCGATGCCGATGCGCACGATGCGTATTTCCTTCGGCGGTGGCGGCGGGCTGTCGGTGGGCGCGGGCAGGTCCAGCTCCACGGTATGCAGCTGCATCGGGATGGTGATGATCAGCATGATGAGCAGCACCAGCATCACGTCGATGAGCGGCGTGGTGTTGATCTCCATCATCAGCGCGGTGTCGGGCTTCTTTCCCTGTCTCGGCAAGGCCATGGCGGTTCTCCGGGGTCAGGGGGTGCGGACCGGTTCGGTCACGAAGCCCAGCTTCTCGATGCCGGCGTCCTGCGCGGCGCGCACGATGCGGCCCACCGGCAGGTAGGTGGCGGAGGCGTCGCCATAGACCTGCACCATGGGCTGGGGCTTGTGGGCCGCGGCTTCGGCGAAGCGCTGGCGCAGCGTATCGAGGCTGATGGGCACGGCGTTCCAGTAGATGCCGCCGTCGCGCGTCACCGAGAGGTCGATGTCTTCCACCTTGGCCTGGCGCGGGTCGTTGCTTTCCTTGGGCAGCACGACGGGCACGGTCTGCGTGGCCACCGGGATGGTGATGAGGAAGATGATGAGCAGCACCAGCATCACGTCCACCAGCGGCGTGGTGTTGATGGACGAGACCAGCGGGTCGCCGCTGTCCTGGCCGACGTTCATCGCCATGGTCAGGCCTCCAGCGTGATGGCGGGCTTGCCGCCCAGCAGCGCGGTGTGCAGGTGGGTGCCGAAGTCGCGCACCTCATCGAGCGCCACCTTGTTGCGGCGCACCAGCCAGTTGTAGCCCAGCACGGCGGGCACGGCGGCGGCCAGGCCGATGGCGGTCATGATCAGCGCCTCGCCCACAGGGCCGGCCACCTTGTCGATGCTGGCCTGGCCCGCCAGGCCGATGGCCGTGAGCGCGTGGTAGATGCCCCAGACGGTGCCGAAGAGGCCCACGAAAGGAGCCGTCGAGCCGACCGTGGCCAGCACCGCGAGGCCGCCCTGGAGGCGGTCGCCGATGGCGTCGATGGCCTGCAGCACCGACTGGCTCAGCCAGCTGTTGCGGTCCACCTGCTGGGTGAGCGGGCCTTCGTACTGCTTCTGGGCGATGAGCCCGGATTCGGCCACGTAGCGGAACACGCTGCGCTCAGGCAGCGCCTTGGAGGCGGCGCGCAGGTCGCCCTGGCGCCAGAAGTCGCCCTGCACCTGCTGCGCATCGCGGTGCACGCCGCGCTGCTCCAGCAGCTTGACGATGATCACGTACCAGCTGGTGGCCGACATGATGAGCAGGATGAACAGCGTGCCCCGGGAGACCAGGTCGCCGTGCTCCCACATGGCCTTGAAGCCATAGGGGTTCTGCTCGGGGTCCTTGCGCGGCGCGGCGGCCACGGAGGCCGTGGGTGCGGCGGCGGGCGTGGCCGTGGCCGTGGCTGGCGCGGTCTGCGCCGCATCGGTGGCGGGCGTGGCCTGCGCGGAGGCGCCGATGGGCGCGGCCAGCAGCGTCAGCGCGATCAGCGGTGCAGCGGCCAGGTGGCGCAGGGAAACGGTGTGGAACGGGCGTTGGGACATGGCTCTTTCTCTAGGAATCAAGGCAAAAGGTGGGACGGGGTGGGCGGGCGGAACGGGGCGGCGGGGCGTCAGGTCATTTCAGGCGGAAGCTGAAGGGAACCCGCACGCGCACCGGCCGGCCCTGGCCCACGCAGCGCAGCTGGCGCATGGCTTCGAGCACGGGGCCTTCGAACACGTCCGAGCTGGCGCTGGCGATGCGCAGGTCTTCCACCGCGCCGCTGGGCGAGAGGTTGAACTCGGCCATCACCGTGCCTTCCAGCCCCTGGCGGCGGGCCCGCGAGGGGTAGCCCACCGCGTCGCGCACGGCGGCGTAGTTGGGGCAGGCCAGTTCGACCGAGGCCATGGCCGGCTGCGCCGGTGCCGGAGCCGGTGCCGGCGTGGGTGCGGGCGCCGGAGCGGGCGGCTGCACGGGGGGCGGAGCCGGGGCGGGTGGCGCCGGTGGCTGCGGCGCCGCAGGTGCGGGCGGAGGCGCCTCCACGGGCCGGGGCTGCGGCGCCGGCCGGGGCGGCGGCTTCGGCGCCGGTGGCTTGGGCTGGTGCGTGGGAGGCGGTGGCTTCGGAGCGGGCGGCGGTGCAGGCGGCGGTGCAGGCGGCGGCGGGGGCGGCGCCACCTGGATCTTCGGCTCGGGCCGCTTTTCGGCCACCAGCGTGACCAGCAGCGCGTCCTTCTCGGGTTCCTTCTTGGGCAGCAGGTCGGTGCTGGTCACCAGCACGTAGGCCAGGCCGACGTGCAGGGCGGCGACCACCGCCAGGCCCGGCACGCGGTCGCGCAGTTCTTTCTTGGGGGGCTTTCTGTTCATGATGTCCAGGCCTTCCGGTGCGGTGTCTGCAGGCTGTGGGTGCGCGTGCGGTTCACGGGTCTCAGGCCCGGCTGTGCGCGCAGCGCAGCGCCGGGGCCAGCGGCGCGCCATCGAGGAAGCCTTGCAGCCGCTGCTGCGCCTGCGCGATGTCGATGCCGTTGCGCGCGTACCAGGCGCTGTCGTAGTAGCTCTGGGCGTAGCGCTCGCCGCTGTCGCAGAGGATGGAGACGATGGAGCCTTCACGCCCTTCGGCCGCCATCTGCTGCGCGGCCCAGAGCAGGCCGACGAAGTTGGTGCCGGTGGAGCCGCCCACGCGGCGGCCCAGCGCCTGCGAGACATGGCGCATGGCGGCGAGCGAGAGCGCATCGGGCACCTTGACCATGGCATCGACGCAGTGGGCGATGAAGCTGCGTTCCACCTGCGGGCGGCCGATGCCTTCGATGCGCGAGCCCTGGGGAACGGTCAGCGACATGTCGGGGCGGCCTTGCTGCACGTCTTCGTAGTAGTCGAAGAACACCGAGATCTCCGGGTCGGCGCAGAGGATGCGCGTGGGGTGCTGGCGGTAGCGCACGTAGCGGCCCAGCGTGGCGGAGGTGCCGCCGGTGCCGGGGCTGCAGACGATCCAGTCGGGCACCGGGTGCGGCTCCAGCTGCATCTGCCGGAAGATCGATTCCGCGATGTTGTTGTTGGCGCGCCAGTCGGTGGCCCGCTCGGCGTACATGAACTGGTCCATGAAGTGGCCGCCGCTTTCGCGGGCCAGCATCACGGAGGCCGCATGCAGGTCGCAGGCGCGCTCCACGAAGTGGCAGCGGCCGCCATGGAATTCGATGGCCGCGATCTTCTCGGGCGAGGTGGAGGCGGGCACCACGGCGATGAAGGGCAGGCCCAGCAGGCGGGCGAAGTAGGCCTCCGAAACGGCCGTCGATCCGCTGGAGGCCTCGATCACCGGCGCGCCTTCGCGCAGCCAGCCGTTGGAGAGCGCGTAGAGGAACAGCGAGCGCGCCAGCCGGTGCTTGAGGCTGCCCGTGGGGTGGCTGGACTCGTCCTTCAGGTACGCGTCGATGCCCGGATAGCCGGGCAGCGGCAGGGGGATGAGGTGCGTGTCGGCCGAGCGGCGGAAGTCCGCCTCGATGCGCGCGATGCACTCGGCCTCCCAGGCGCGCTGGCGGCTGCGGCCCGGCCCGGGGGGCACGTGCGCGCGCAGGGGGGCAAGGGCTGCGTCCATCATGCGGCCTCGTGCGTGGCGTATTCGGCCAGCTGCAGCGTGTTGCCCGGGTGGTCGGCAAGGGTCCAGGGCTCGGCGCGGCCGCCCAGGTGGCGGGCCAGGAAGTCTTCGCACAGGCCGTTGAACGACATGCGGTTGGGCTCGCGCACGAAGCCGTGGCCTTCGTCGGTGTAGAGCGCGTAGCTCACCGGGATGCCGTTGCGGCGCAGCGCGTCCACCATCTGCTCGGCCTCGGCCTGCTTCACGCGCGGATCGTTGGCGCCCTGGGCGATCAGCAGCGGGGTGCGGATCTGCGCTGCGCGGTGCAGCGGCGAGCGGTCGTTCAGCTGGGCCAGGCCCGCTTCGGTGCGCGGATCGCCCAGCGCCCGGTACTGGCGCACGCGGTCGGCCTCCCAGTAGGGCGGGATCGAGGCCAGCAGCGTCTGCAGGTTGGACGGGCCCACGATGTCGATGCCGCAGGCGTAGCGCGTGGGGTAGCGCGTGAGCGCGGACAGCACGGCATAGCCGCCGTAGCTGCCGCCCAGGATGCCCAGCCGCTGCGGGTCGGCGATGCCGCGCGCCAGCGCCCAGGCCACGGCGTCTTCCAGGTCTTCGTCCATCTTGCGGCCCCATTCGCCGTCGCCGGCGTTGACGAAGCGCTTGCCGAAGCCGGTCGAGCCGCGGAAGTTGACGCTGAGCACCGCGTAGCCGCGGTTGGCCAGCCACTGGTGCATGCCGTTGTAGCCGAAGCCGTCGCGCGACCAGGGGCCGCCGTGCACCAGCAGCACCAGGGGCAGCGGCTCGGTGCTGCGCAGGGGGCCGGCGTCCTTGTCCACGGGCAGGGTGAGGTAGGAGACGAGCGGTAGGCCGTCTCGCGCGGCGATGACCACCGGCTGCATGCGCGCCAGCCGGGCGTCGGCCAGCTCGGGGCGCACGTCCAGCAGGTGCTGCAGCGTGCGGGCCGGGCGGTCGTAGAGCCAGTAGGACGGTGCGCGCGTGTCCGAGAACATGCTGATCATCCAGCGCTGGTTGTCTTCGGTGCGGGCGGCCACGCGCCATTCGCCGCCGGCGGCCTGGGCGTTCAGGTAGTCGATGTCGGCGCGGATGGATTCATCCAGCACGTAGAGCGAGAAGCGCTCGTACATCACGCCGTAGGCCAGGGGGCGGTAGCTGTCCGGCGCGGTCAGCATGCCGCCGATGTCGGCGCGGGGGTGCTCGGCCAGCTGGGTGACGGCGCCGCCGCTCCAGTCGATCGCGCACAGGGCGGCGGTGTCGCGGCCCCGGCTGTCGTAGAAGTAGAGCGTGCGGCCTTCGGCGTCGAAGTGCGATGGGCGCGAGCTGCGCGCGTCTTCCGCCGAGAACGTGAGCCAGGGCTGCCAGGCGCCTGCCGCGTCACGCTTGAGGCATTCGCTGCCGCCGTCGGGCAGGTTGCGCAGGGCCAGCTTGACCTCGTAGCGGTCGTCCAGCAGGAAGCCGGCGAAGCCGGTGTTGGTTTCGAGGCACCGCTGCTCGCCGGTGAGCAGGTTCAGCAGGTGCAGGTCGAAGAAGCGCCGGTCGCGGGCGTTCGTGATGATCACGATCTCTTCGCGCCGGTGGCGGCTCACGCTCTGCACGCCGGTGCGCACGCCGGGGGTGGAGGGCGTCAGCGCCCGCACCGAGCCGTCGCTCAGGTCGGCGCAGAAGAGCTGCCAGTTCTCGTCGCCATCGCGGTCCTGGGAGAACAGCAGCTGGCCGAGCAGATAGGTCCAGCTGAAGCTCTGGATGCCCCGGTGCCGGTCGGCCGTGATCTGGCGGGCTTCGGCGGGCCGGTCGGCGGGTGCCGCCCAGATGTTCATGACGCCGTCGCTGTCGGCCAGCCAGGCGAGCCAGTGGCCGTCCGGGCTGATGCTGATGGCGGCGCGCGCGGGGTTGGCGAAGAAGTGCGCGCGGGCAATGAGCGCCGGCGCGGTGGCGGGGGCGGCGGGCGCGCACAGGATGTCTTCGATGGCCAGCGTGGCGCGCAGCCACTGCTCCACGTACTGGCTGTTGCGGAAGCGGTTGACTTCCGAGGCGCGGCGCGCCCATTCCGGGTGCCGCTCTTCGAGCATCGCGAAGACGTTGATGCTGCCCGCTTCTTCGGGCGGGCGGGCGGCCTTGGCCTCGGCATGCAGGGCGCCGAGCATGGCGTGCATCTGCTCGTCTTCGGCCTTGCCCCAGGGGTAGGCTTCCATGGCGGCGCAGATCTTCACGCCCATCCAGCCGCGCAGGGTGTCGGACACGGCGGTGCGGGACTGCGCCGGGTCCCAGGCCGCGGCTTCGATGCAGGTGCCGAGGGCGGCGCCCAGCGATCCGGCGGCATGCAGGTTGGTCGCTGCCACGGCGGCGCGCCGGGCCTGGCGCCATTGCGTCGGGGCCACGTCCTGGCCCGCGAGCCGTGCCTGGTGCAGCGCGGTGACGGTGGCCAGCGCCTCGGCCAGCTCGGCCGGTGCGGACTGCTGCACCAGGCCATGGCGCTCGCCCTGCAGCAGCTCCAGCACGCAGCGGCTGCCGGCGGTGTCCATCGGCGTGCCGGGCTCGATGCCCTGCAGCACGCGCAGGCTCCAGGGCACGCCGCCTGCCGGGTTGGAGGCGGTCATGGCGTCGATCACCAGCGCCAGCCATTTGGGCAGGCCGAAGTCGGCTTCCCAGGCATCGAGGTCTTCGCTCTGCAGCAGGCTGCCGACGACGCTGCCGGCCTCGCCGTTCCAGTGGATGGGCCGGTGGACCCATTTCTCGGCCTGCACCAGCGCCTGGAGGCGGTCGAGCACCTGCTGGCGCAGCTGCGGATTGCCGTGGTATGCGAGCATGTCCATGGGCTCAGCCTTCCAGACATTCGTCGAGGAGCTGGGCGATGCGGGTCTTGGAGACCAGGCCCACCAGCCGGGTCTTCTCCTTGCCGTCCACGAACAGGATCATGGTGGGCAGGCCGCGCACGTTGAACTGCTTGGAATATTCCTTGTTCTCGTCCGCGTTGATCTTGCAGATGCGGGCTTCGCCCGCGTATTCGTCGGCGATGTCGTCCACGATGGGCAGCAGCTGCTTGCAGGGCGCGCACCATTCGGCCCACCAGTCCACCAGCACGGGGCCTTTGGACTGCAGGACTTGTTCGTTGAAGTTGTCGTCGTTGATCTTGACGGTGGCTGAGATCATGAGGGTCTCCGGAAGAAGGGGGCAGGGATGAGGGGGGGCGTCGTTCGTGTCAGGCGGGCACCGGCAGGCTGCCGGGGGTGCCGGCGCCTTGCTGCGGCGTGAGGTCCAGCACGTGGTCGTGGTACTGGGCGAGGGATTCGCGGTGCGCCACGCTGATGAGGGTGCCCTCGGGCAGGGCGTTCAGGAGCGCCTGGTACATGGCCTGTTCGGTGGAGGGGTCGAGCGCGCTCGTGGCCTCGTCCAGGAAGAGGTAGTCGGGGCGGTGCAGCAGCGCACGGGCGATGGCCAGCCGCTGCTGTTCGCCGCCCGAGAGCTTCTGCTGCCAGCGGTCGCTCTCGTGCAGGCGCTCTTGCAGGGCGGGCAGGCGCACCTCGCGCAGCGCCTCGCGCACGCGCTCGTCGGCGAAGTCGTCCGGCTGGCCGGGGTAGCAGAGGGCGGCCTTGAGCGTGCCCTGCGGGATGTAGCTGCGCTGGGGCAGGAACATCAGGCTCCCGTCGGCCGGCTGCGCGATCTCGCCGTCGCCATACGGCCAGATGCCGGCGATGGCCCGCAGCAGCGTGCTCTTGCCGGCGCCCGAGGCGCCGCGCAGCAGCCAGCGTTCGCCGCGGCCGATGCGCAGCGGCGGGATGGTCGCCAGCGGCTCGCCCTGGGGCTTGCGCAGCGCCAGCGTCTGCGAGGCGATGGCGCTGCCTTCCTGGCGCGAGACATGGATGCCGGCCGGCCGTTGGTTGACTTCGTGGATGCCGCCGAGCAGGGCGCGCAGCCGGTTGCCCAGCGCCCACCATTCGGTGAAATTGGCGTAGGCATGGGTGAAGAAGGCCAGGCTGCTGCTGACGTGGCCGAAGGCGCCGGTCACCCGCGTCACGTCGCCCAGCGTGATGGCGCCCGAGAGGTAGCGCGGCAGCGCCGCCGCGGTGGGCAGGATGGAGCCCGTGTGCATGTAGGTCTCGCGCGCCACGATCATCTTCACGGTGCGCATGATGATGTGGCGCCAGTTGGCGCGGACGGCCTCGAAGGACGTCATCAGCCGCCGCTGCTCCTGCGGGCCGCCGTCGTAGAAGGCGACCTGCTCGGCGTTCTCGCGCAGCTGCATGCCCTGGTAGCGGAAGTTGGCCTCCACCGTCTGGCGTTGATTGAAGAGCTGGATGAGCGGCCGGCCTGCGTAGTGCGAGACCAGCAGCGCGCCTGCCGAGTACAGATAGACCAGATAGACCATGTAGCCCGGAATGGCGAAGCCGATGCCCCAGAGCGTGAAGCTCAGCGTGCCGGAGAGCTTCCAGAGGATCACGGTGAACGACACCGCCGTGATCAGCACGTGGATGGGGTTGAGCGCCAGGAACAGCGTCAGCTCCACGAACCGGGGGATGTCCTGCGAGATGCGCTGGTCGGCGTTGTCCACGCAGTCGTCGCGCTCGATGGCGTAGAAGGCGCGGCGCTGGGTCCATTCGGTGACGTACCAGTTCGTCATGTAGGTGCGCCACTCGTATTGCAGGAATTCCGAGACGGCGAAGGACACCACCATCGACACCAGCATGGTGAGCATGCCGGCCGTCCACGACAGGGCGAGCACGGGCAGCAGGCCGTCCCACTGCCGCTTGACCATGGCATCGACCACCTGGCCCGCCAGGTCGTTGGACCAGACGGCCAGATAGACGCTGGTGAACATCAGCACCAGCTTGATGGCGAGCAGGATCCAGCCGCGCCAGCTTTCGCGCGAGGTCCAGTAGGGCAGGATCAGATCCAGCAGGCGGGGGCGGGTGCCTTGGGTGTTCATGGGCGTGACGGGTGGCTTTCGGGAAGGCACTGCGGGAATGCGGGCCGGCGCGGCATGGCGCCGCGCCGGCCGGGCACTGGCGGGGTCAGAGCTTGCGCTGATAGGTCAGCATGAAGGTCCGCTTGTCGTAGATGGGCACGAACATCGCCGAGGTGGAATAGCCGTACAGCGTGCGGTTGGCCAGGTTCTTCACGCCCAGGCGCACCGACCATTCAGGCTGCGTGTAGGCGATGCCGGCATCGATGCGCGCGCCGCCCGGGGAGGTCGGGTCGCTGGTGCGCGTGCCCAGGTAGGCGTCGGTCCAGGCGCTGATGCCGAAGGCCAGGCTCACGTTGCGCAGCGGCTCGGACTGGAAGTCGTAGGTGCTCCAGACGCTGAACTGGTTGCGCGGGGCCGCGCTGACCACGACGGTCGGGTCGGCCACGTTCTTCTGCTTGAGATAGCTGTAGTTGAAGATCAGGTTCAGGCCGGGCATGGGCTTGCCTGCGGCTTCCAGCTCGACGCCCTTGGACTGCTGGCCGTCCAGCAGGTCGTAGCAGTTCAGCCGTGCATTGCGGCGCAGCACGTTGGTCTGGTCGATCTGGAACACGGCGGCAGACCACGAGAAGCGGTCGTCCACATTGCTCTTGACGCCGAGCTCCTTGCTCTTGGACTGGGTGGGCGGCACATCGAGCGAGCGGGTCGAGCAGATCGGCTGGCTGGTGTAGAGGGGCGAGAAGCTCTCGCCGTAGCTGCCGTAGATCGACGTGTTCCAGTCCAGGTTGTAGATCAGCCCGGCGTTGAAGGTGTTCTTGCCGAAGGACTTCTTGTCGATGAGCTGCGGCTTCATCCGCGGCGATGCGTAGTTCGTGCTTGTCGGGCCCGTGTCGAAGGTGGTGCGGCGCACGCCTGCCACCGCCGTCCACTGGCCCCACTTGAGCGTGTCCTGCAGGTAGATGCCGTGCTGGTTGGTCTTGTTGGCCGACTTCGAGAAGAAGGTGCTGGAGTCCCGCACGATGGGCGGGAAGGGGTACTGCGTCGGCTGCAGGATGGCCACCGGTATCTGGGCGCCCTGGTATTCGAGCGTGTCCAGGTCGTAGCGGCTGTGGTTGAAGCCCACCACGGCGCGCTGATCCACCGGGCCCGTCTTGAAGCCGTAGCTCAGGTAGTGGTCGCCGCTGATCGTGGTTTCGGTGGCGCGCTGGTTGGTGGGCGTGTAGTTCAGCACCACGTTGGGCGTGCTGATGGGGAAGAGCGGCGTCCAGAGCTGCAGGTCCGTCGTGGTTTCGGCACGCTGCATGCGGCTGGTGAACTTCAGCGCATCGGAGAAGGAGTGCTCCAGGCTGTAGTAGGCCGTCTTGGTGTTGAAGCCCGCGCTGTTGTCCGGGTTGCCCAGGCGCATGGTGGGCGTGCGGTCGATGAAGCCGCGGATGGCCACGGTGTAGCCCCCGGGCGGCATGGTGGAGTCGTCGGAAGACAGGCCGGCGATGACGTCGGTGGCCGAATCCTTCCAGCGCAGGGCCGCCATGCCGTAGTTCTGCGTGCGGCCGTCGTAGCCGCCGGAATTGTCATGGGCGCGGGTGGCCGACGCGATCAGGCGGTAGCTCAGTTCCTTGCTCTCGTTGAGCGGGCCGGCCAGATCGACGGTGCCTGTGCGTTCCGCATGGCTGCCGTAGCTGAACGTCACTTCGCGGATGGGCTCGGCCGTCGGCTTCTTGGTGACGATGTTCAGCGTGCCGCCCTGGCCGTAGGCACCTGCCAGCAGGGCCTGCGGGCCCTTGAGCACTTCCACGCGCTCCACGCCGGCGATGTTGCCCTTGACCGAGTTGGGGTCGCTGAGGCCGTTGGACAGCGTGCTGTTCTTGGTGTCGAAGCCGCGGATGGTGAAGCTGCTGGCGCCTTGCGCGCCGGGGCGGGTGATGACGCCGGCCACGTTGCGCAGCGCGTCCTCCACCGTGGGGGCCTGCTGCGTCTCGAACACCTTGGCCGTGAGCACGGTCACCGACTGGGGCACGTCCAGCAGGTCGGCGCCGCCGCGGGTCGCGGTGGAGGAGCTCGTGGCGCGGAAGCCCGTTTCGGCTTCGTCGCGCTTGGCGGTGACGGCGACGGCGGCCATCTGCTGCACGAAGACCCGGATGCTGCCATCGGCATTGCTGGCCATGGTGAGGCCGCTGCCGGAGATCGCCGCCTGCACGGCCGCCGTCTCGTTGGGCGCTTCGGTGATGGCCGGGGCGTTCAGACCCTTCACGTCGCCCTCGTCGAAAGCGACGGCCTTGCCGCTGATGGCGGCGATCGCCTTCAGTGTTGCCGACAGTGTGCCTGCCGGAATCGTATAGCGCTTGCCGGCGGGCGCTGCGGCTTTCGCCGGGGCGGTGGCGCCGCCTTGCTGGGCCTGTGCGGCGGCTGGCAGGGCCAGGGCCATGGCTGCGCAGATCAAGGAATGACGGAAGGGGGCCGAACGAGCGCTCAGGAGTTGAAGGTGAGACATTGCGGGGTCCTCAGGACGTGGGTTGGGAAATCGCTGTGAACAAATGCAATAAGCGTTCCATACGCATTGCCTTGCATCTGTCTCGTTCTATCTTCCTGGCGCCCATAGAGGAAGGCCAAGCACGAAATTCAGGAAAGCTTCTTCGGAAAGTGTTCGTAACAGTTGAATTTTTGCATAGGACGGATTGCGAGGGATTGGGGTATTCACCGATCTGTCACTGGAATGTCGCACGGCGGTGGTGCGCTCTGGCTTGAGATGGTGCGGCGGGAGCGCCGACTGCGCGGAGCTGGTGCACGGGGCGCTCGGTCGTGCCATCCTGAAAGTGTTGGAGCCGGTTGGGCAGGTGTCGGTGAATTGTGGGAAGCAGTTTCTTTCTGCGGCAGGGCTCTGTTATGCTGGACCGTCAGCTTTCCCCGGTTCGCGCCTTCCCGCCGCCATGTCCGCCACCCATCCAGCCAAACCCCAGCCCACCCGCCAGAAGACCGCCGCCGCAGCAGCGCACGGCGCCAGTCCGCTCCTCGACCAGATCTTCGATGACATCAAGGGGCGCATCGAGCAGATGTCCCTGGAGATCGGGGAGCGCCTGCCTTCCGTGCGTGCCATGGCGGCGAGCCGGGGCATCAGCAACGAAACCGTGCTGCGCGCCTACGACAAGCTGACGGCCGCGGGCTATCTGCAGGCGCGCCGGGGTTCCGGCTTCTATGTGGCCCAGGGCGCCCGGCAGGTGGGCAAGGCGGCGGCGCTGGAGGCCTGGTCCCGGCCATCGACCACCTACTGGGAGCGGCTGGTGCAGGCCGACCGGTTCCCGGGCGGCTCGGCGACAGGCTCGCTGCCGGCCGACTGGATGGACGCGAAGAGCGTTTCGGCCGCGCTGCAGGTGCTGGCGGCGCATCCGCGCAACGAGCTGTTCGGCTATGCGGGCAGCCAGGGCGGACTGCCGCTGCGCGAGGCGATCAGCGCCCGGCTGGGCGCGGCCGGCATCGAGGCCGGGCCGGAGCGGATCGTGACCACGGCCGGTGCCAGCGATGCATTGCACCTGGTGGTGTGGTCGTTCCTCGCCCCCGGCAAGACGGTGGTGGTGGAAGACCCTGCACCTTTCATCCACATCCAGCGGCTGCTGGCCAGCGGCCTGAATCTGCTGCACGTGCGCCGCCAGGAAGACGGCCCCGATCTGGAGCAGCTGGCGGAGCTGTGCGAGAAGCACCGGCCTTCGGCCATCTTCTGCAGCTCGATCCTGCAGAACCCGACCTCCACGAGCCTGTCCATGCGCAAGGCCCACCAGATGCTCAAGCTGGCGGAGCAGTACGACATGTGGATCGTGGACGACGACACCTATGGCGACCTGCTGCCCCGCAGCCGCCTGGGCGCGGTCGCCCGGCTGGCGGCCCTGGACCAGCTGGAGCGGGTGATACACATCGGCAGTTTCTCCAAGACGCTGGGCCCGGGTGTGCGCTCCGGCTTCGTGGCGGCCAGCAGCGAGCGGCTGGAGCGCATCCTGCTCATGCGTTCGGTCTCGTCGATCCAGGCGCCGGCCCTGACCGACCAGCTGGTGCACCACCTGCTGGTGCAGGGCGACTACGAGCGCCACTGCGAGCGGCTGCACAAGCAGCTGGCGCAGGCCGGCAAGGCCTTGCTGGACAAGGTGCGTGCGCGCGGCTGGGAGGCGCTGGACACCGGCAGCGGCATGTACCTGTGGGTGTCGTTGGGCCAGGGCGTGAAGGCCCGGGCCGTCTGGAGCACCCTGTTCGCGCAGGGCGAGCTGATCGCCAATGCCGAAGCCTTCAGCTACCGGGCCGAGATGGCGTCCTTCGTGCGCCTGAACGTGGCGCGCACGGACGACCGGATGCTGGACCTCATCGCCCAGGCCATCGAGGCGTCGTCGAAAGCCGCCTGACCCCGCCGCGCAGGCGCGCATCGAGCATGAAAAAAGGGGGCTTCGTGCCCCCCTTTGCTTTGTTTGCTTCGCTTTGCTTTGCTTGCGGCCAGGCCTTCGCGGCCCGTTCCGTTGCGTCAGCTGCCGCGCGTGATCGGCACGCCGGCATCGGCGCCGTAGCTGCCGTACTTGCCCAGCTCCCATTTGGCGATGGCGTTGCGGTGGACCTCGTCGGGCCCGTCGGCAAAGCGCAGCGTGCGCGCGTTCGCGTAGGCATAGGCCAGCGGGAAGTCGTCGCACATGCCGCCGCCGCCATGCACCTGCATGGCCCAGTCGATCACCTGGCAGGCCATGCTGGGCGCCACCACCTTGATCATCGCGATCTCGGTGCGCGCGACCTTGTTGCCGGCCATGTCCATCAGCCAGGCGGCCTTCAGCGTGAGCAGGCGGGCCATGTCGATCTTGCAGCGGGCCTCGGCGATGCGTTCCTGCGTGACGGTCTGCTGCGCCACCCGCTTGCCGAAGGCCGTACGCGAGGAGGCGCGGCGGCACATCAGTTCCAGCGCGCGCTCGGCCAGGCCGATCAGGCGCATGCAGTGGTGGATGCGCCCGGGCCCGAGGCGGCCCTGGGCGATCTCGAAGCCCCGGCCTTCGCCCAGCAGGATGTTGGAGACGGGCACGCGCACGTTCTCGAAGGTCATCTCCACGTGGCCGTGGGGCGCGTCGTCGTAGCCGAACACGTTCAGCGGCCGCAGCACGGTGATGCCGGGCGCGTCGGCGGGCACCAGCACCATGCTCTGCTGCGAATGGCGGGCGGCCTCGGGGTCGGTCTTGCCCATGGTGATGAAGACGGCGCAGCGTGGGTCGGCCGCGCCGGAGATCCACCACTTGCGGCCGTTGATGACGTATTCGTCGCCCTGGCGCTCGATGCGCGTCTCGATGTTGGTGGCGTCGCTGGAGGCGACCTCGGGCTCGGTCATGGCGAAGGCCGAGCGGATCTGGCCTTCGAGCAGGGGCTTGAGCCAGCGCGCCTTGTTCTCCTCGCTGCCGTAGCGGGCGATGGTCTCCATGTTGCCGGTGTCGGGCGCGGAGCAGTTGAACACCTCGCTGGCCCAGGGCACGCGGCCCATGATCTCCGCGAGCGGCGCGTATTCCTGGTTGGTGAGGCCCGCGCCTTCGTAGCCCGATGCGGCGGCGCTGTCCACCGGCAGGAAGAGGTTCCAGAGCCCGGCGGCGCGCGCCTTGGGCTTCAAGTCTTCGATGGTCTTGAGTGCCGTCCAACGCCGGCCGGCGGCGGTGTTGGCCGCCAGCTCCGCCGCGTAGGTCGCCTCGGCCGGGTAGATGTGCTCGTCCATGAAGCCGAGCAGCCGTGCCTGCAGGTCCTTGGTCTTGGGGGAATAGTCAAAGTCCATGGGGTCTCCGTGTGAAATCGGGTGCAGTGCGCGGCGGCGCCGGTCTTCAGCGATGGGCGTTGGCTGCGGTAGGGATGTAGCCAATGTCACTGCTGCTGCGCGAAGCGCCAGGCCATTTCGGCCAGCGGCCGGGCGCCTTCGCCCGAGGCGCGGGCCTGGGCGCTGGAGGCCGTGCCGTCTTCCACCCGCTTGGCGATGCCTTGCAGGATGGCGGCGAGGCGGAACAGGTTGTAGGCCATGTAGAAGTTCCAGCCTTCGCGCAGTTCTTCGGGCGTGGCCTGGGCCGTGCGCTGGCAGTAGCGGCGGATGTAGTCGTCCTCGCTCGGAATGCCGAGGCTGGGCAGGTCCAGCCCGCCGATGCCGCGGAACATGCCCGGCGGGATGTGCCAGGCCATGCAGTGGTAGCTGAAGTCGGCCAGCGGATGGCCCAGCGTGGACAGCTCCCAGTCCAGCACGGCGATCACGCGCGGCTCGGTGGCGTGGAACATCAGGTTGTCCAGCCGGAAGTCGCCATGCACGATGGAGACGCGCCGCTCGTCGCGGGCGCTTGCGGGCATGTGCGCGGGCAGCCATTCCATCAGCCGGTCCATCTCGGTGATGGGCTGGGTGATGGAAGCCTGGTACTGGCGGCTCCAGCGGCCGATCTGCCGCTCGAAATAGTTGCCCGGCTTGCCGTAGCCGGCCAGGCCCCGTTCGGCGAAGGGCACGGTGTGCAGCGCGGCGATGACGCGGTTCATCTCGTCGTAGATCGCGGCGCGCTCGGCCGGCTGCATGCCGGGCAGGGACTGGTCCCAGAGCACGCGGCCCTGCATGAACTCCATCACGTAGAAGGCGCGGCCGATCACCGCCTCGTCCTCGCACAGCGCCAGCATGCGGGGCACGGGCACATCGGTGCCTGCCAGGCCGCTCATCACCGCGAACTCGCGCTCGATGGCGTGGGCCGAGGGCAGCAGCTTGGCGACCGGCCCCGGCTTGGCGCGCATCACGTAGCTCTGCGTGGGCGTGATGAGCTTGTAGGTGGGGTTGGATTGGCCCCCCTTGAACATTTCCACCGTCAGCGGGCCGGCGAAGCCGTCCAGGTGCGCAGCGAGCCAGGCCGTGAGCGCCTGGACGTCGAAGGCGTGCTGATCGGAAACGGGGCGGGTGCCGACGAAATGGTCGAAGTTGCTCATGGATCGGGCGGTGCGGTCGGTGTGGAGGAGGGCGTCAGCTATCGGAGTCGGCGATGCGCATCAGCGCGTCGCGGTCGCGCACCACCAGGCCGCCCGGCTCGATGCGGATGATGTCCTCGCGCTCCATGGCCTTGAGTTCCTGGTTCACGCGCTGGCGCGAGGCGCCTAGCAGCTGGGCCAGTTCCTCTTGCGCCAGCTGCAGGCCGATGCGGATCTCGTCGCCATGCGAGAGGCTGGGGATGCCGTAGCTGCGCACCAGGTGCAGCAGCTGCTTGGCCAGCCGCGAGCGCAGCGGCAGGGTGTTGAGGTCTTCCACCAGCCCGAAGAGCTGGCGGATGCGCCGCGCGTGCAGGCGCAGCATGGCTTCGTAGAGCTCGGTGTGCAGTCCCAGGATCTTGCGGAAGTCGGCCTTGGCCACGCAGAGGATGGTGGTGTCCCCGTGGGCATAGGCATCGTGCGTGCGCCGGTCCCCGTCGAAGATCGCCACGTCGCCGAACCAGATGCCCGGCTCCACATAGGTCAGCGTGATCTGCTTGCCCGAGATGGAGGTGGAGCTGACGCGCACGGCCCCCTTGGCGCAGGCGATCCACTCCTCGGGCGGATCGCCGCGTGCGGCGATCAGTCCGCCGTCCTTGAAGCGTTTGACGTAGGCGCATCGAAGAATGTCGTGCCGTAGTGAAGGGGATAGGGATGAAAACCAGCGACCGGTGTTGATCGCCTCTCGTTCTTCGATGGTAAGAATGGGGTCGTCCATGTTCTGTCGTTTGCGTGACTGGGATGCGGACCATTGTCGCGTGGGGGACCGGCCCGCTCCGTCGGGTTTTGTCGCCTGCGTGTCAAGCGGCAGGGAAGGGGCGCAGGCCCGCCAGCGCAAGGCGCGCCATGCCGCCGGCCCCGCGGGAGCGGGCGCCACTGCGCTCGCCCCGGCGAGGCCGGTTCGGTGGGATGAAGAGAGGAGCGAAAAAGCCCGCTAGCGCTCGCGGATCAAGCGCATGCAGCTATGCTATTGATAGCGAGGCGCGCGCTTTTCGAGGAAGGCGGCGATGCCCTCGCCCGCATTCGCATGCTGCAGGTTGCGCACGAAGTGGTCGCGCTCGGCGCCCAGCTGCGCGTCCAGCGTCTGCCCGGGCGCTTCGCTCAGCAGTTCCTTGATGCTGGCGAGCGCGTTGGGCGCGCGCTCGTTCAGCGTGGCGGCCAGCGCCAGCGCGTCGGCCAGGGCCCGGCCCGGCTCGGACAGGCGGTTGACCAGGCCCAGCGCATGCAGGCGCTCGGCCTCCACCCGGTCGCCGCACATCAGCCATTCGGTCGCCAGCTGGCGGGGCAGGGCGCGCGCCAGGCTCCACGACGCGCCGCCGTCGGGCGAAAGGCCGATGCGGCAATACGACATCACGAAGGCCGCGTTGCGCGCCGCCACGATGAAGTCGCAGGCCAGCGCCAGCGAAAAGCCCGCGCCGGCCGCCGCGCCTTCGACGGCTGCGATCACCGGCTTGGGGTAGGTGCGGATGGTCTCGATCCAGCTGTGCAGGCCTTCCACGCCCTGCGCTTGGGCCTCGGCGCCTTCCTGGCGGCGCGCCTGCAGCCGCTGCAGGTTGCCACCGGCGCTGAAGATGCCGTCCGCGCCCGTGATGACCACGCTGCGCACGTCGTCGGTGCGCTCGGCCACGCTCAGCGCCTCGATGCCGGCGGCGTAGATGGCGGGGTCGAAGGCGTTGCGCGCCTCGGGGTTGCGCAGGGTGAGGATCAGGGTCTGGCCCTGGCTGGTGCTGAGGAGTTCTGCGGGCATGAGGAGGGCGTGAATGTCGCGGGCAGGGGGCCGGGCCGTTCGGGCGCGGTGGGTTCAGTCTTCTTCGACGTGCGTGAGGCTCAGGCCGATGGCGCCGCGGCGGCGCAGCCAGGGGCTGGGCCGGTAGCGCGTGTCGCCATAGACGGTCTGCATGTTGAAGAGCACTTCCAGGATGTTGGTCGGGCCCCAGCGGTCGCCCATGGCCAGCGGCCCGAGCGGATAGCCCAGGCCCAGCGTGACGGCGGTTTCCAGGTCCTTGGGCGTGCAGATGCCCTGCTGGCAGATGTCGCTGGCGATATTGATGATGGTGGCCACCACGCGCTGGGTGACGAAGCCGCCGCTGTCGCGGATCACGCTCACCGCCTTGCCGTCGCGCGCGAAGAGGGCGTGCGCGGCATCGCGGATGTCGCGGCGCGTGGCCGGGTTGGTGGCCAGCACGCGGCGCTTGGTGGCGGCGTCTTCCACCAGCATGTCGATGCCGATGGTGCGCGCCGGGTCCAGGCGCTCGACCACGGCCACGGTGGTCACGTCGAAGCCCAGCGGAGCGACCAGGGTGATGGCGGTGGGCGAGGGCGATGTGCCGGTCTCGATGCGCGCGCCCAGATCCTTGAGCAGCTGGTAGAGCTCGGCGCGGCGCGAGGCGCGGGGCGAGACCCACACCGGCGGGATCTCGTTCACCTGCGGCACGGGCTGCTCGGCCGGCACCTGGGCGGCGCCCTCCACGTAGCGGTAGAAGCCTTCGCCCGTCTTGCGGCCCAGCATGCCGCCGGCCAGGCGTTGCGCGGTGATCACACTCGGGCGAAAGCGCGGCTCTTCGTAATACTGGTGGTAGATCGATTCCATCACCGGGTGCGACACGTCGAGCGCGGTCAGGTCCATCAGCTCGAACGGCCCGAGCCGGAAGCCGACCTGGTCGCGCAGGATGCGGTCCACCGTGGCGAAATCGGCCACGCCTTCGCCCACGATGCGCAGCGCCTCGGTGCCGAAGCCCCGGCCGGCGTGGTTGACGATGAAGCCCGGCGTGTCCTGCGCGGTCACGGGCGCGTGGCCCATCTGGCGGGCGAGTGCAGACAGGCGCTCGCAGGTTTCCGGCGCCGTCTTCAGGCCGCCGATCACCTCCACCACCTTCATCAAAGGCACCGGATTGAAGAAGTGGAAACCGGCAAAGCGTTCGGGCCTTGTCAAGCCCGCAGCCAGCGCCGTGATGGAAAGCGACGAGGTATTGCTTGCCAAGAGCGCATCTGCTGCAACAATGGTTTCCAATTGAAGAAATAAATCGCGTTTAGCGTCTCGTTGTTCAACGATGGCTTCCACCACCAGTTCACAGCTCTTGAAGGCATCCAGCGTGTCGGCGGCAGACAGAAACTCTCGCCACTGCGCCGCCTGGGCGGGCTCGATGCGGCCCTTGTCCGCCATGCGCTGCCACTGCTGGGCAATGGCCTGGATGGCGTGGCCTGCCGCCTGCGGGCGGGTGTCGAACAAGGAAACATGGATGCCGGCCTGGGCCGCGATTTGAGCGATGCCTTGCCCCATCGCTCCAGCGCCTACGATACCGACTGTACTGAATGGTTTGATCATGGGGCGCATTATCGCGACCCATTCCGGGAGGGGCTCATGTGCCAGAATGACGAGAGAAAAAAAGAAACTATTGTGAAGATAAGTAACGCAATCGTCGGTGTCAGTCTGGCTGCGGCGGCTTCCAGCGCTGCAGCGTTGTCGCTGGGGAGCAGCCGGGGTGCTGTGGTGCTGGGCACCCCCGTGGATCTGACTTTCAACGTCACTCCCGATCCGGGCAGCGACGTGGCCTCGTCCTGCATCAGCGCCAAGCTGGTCTCGGGCTCGACGCCGGTTTCCGACTCCAAGGTGCAGGTCACGCCCGTGCAGAGCCCCGGCGCGTCGCAGGTGCGGGTGCGTGCGTTCATCACGGCCGATGAGCCCGTGCTCACGGTGACGCTGACGGGCGGCTGCTCCGGCGCCATCACGCGGCAATACACCTTCCTGGCCGAGCTGCCCGAATCGGCGGCCACCGCTTCCGCCTCGTCCGCCGGCAGCCTGCCGCTCGACCTGGCACGTCTCTCGCCGGGCGTGCCGGCCGCTTCGGGTTCCCTGGCCGGTGGATCGGGTACGGGCCGGGCCGGCGCCGGCACGGCTGCGTCTTCTTCCGCCGCGCCGGCCAGGCGCCGCGAGGCCGCACCGCCGCGGGCCTCCCGCGCAGCTGCGCAGGCCGAGCGGCGTGCCTCCGCATCTCCGCGGGGTGGGGCGTCCGCCGCTGCGGAGTCTGCCCGTCCGCGCCTGATCATGGAGCCGCTCGATTCGCTGGGCGGTGCTTGGCTCGACGCTCCGCTGACCTTGCGCACGGCGCAGGAACTGCCCGCGCCGGTGGCTACCACCACCGACGCGCAGCGCGCCGAAGCCGCCGCCCTGTGGCGCGCCTTGAACACGCCGCCCGAAGAGGTGCAGCAGGCCGCCGGCCGCATCACCCAGCTCGAAGCCGCTGCGGCAGGGCAGCGGGCCCAGGTCAATGCCGAGCGCGCCGCGGCCGCCGATCTGCGCCAGCGCCTGGAAACGGTGGAGTCCAGCAGCTTTCCGGCAATCATTGTCTACAGCCTGATCGCCTTGCTGCTGGCGGCGCTGGCGCTCGCCTACTGGCTCTGGAGCCGCGCGCGCCGCGCAGCCGTCAGCGCCTGGGATCATTCCGTGCAGGCCAGCGGCTACGCCGGTGGCGGCGCCATCCTCGCGGGTTCCGAGGGAGCGGAGTCGCTCTCGGTCGAGCCGCATCCGGATGACCGCTGGGCACCGAACGAGGCCCCCGTCGCACCGGCCCCGGCCGCCCCCCGTGCGGCCGTTGCCACGGCTGCCGTGGCAACGGCGGCGGCAGCCGCGGTGGCCGCCGCTCCGGCGCCGGTGGCCCGCCCGGCCCACCACTTCGGCGAAGTCCATCCAGAAGAGCTGTTCGATGTGCAGCAGCAGGCCGAATTCTTCGTGTCCGTCGGCGAGCACGACCAGGCCATCGGCGTGCTGGAGGCCTACATCGCCACGCACGGCGATTCGTCGCCCACCGCCTATCTCGAACTGCTGCGCCTCTTCCATACGCTCAGCCGCGCAGAGGCCTTCAATCAGTTGAGCGAGCGCTTCCAGGCGCTCTTCAATGCGCATGTGCCGGTCTTCAGCGCGTTCCATCGCCAGGGCCGCACGCTGATGGAGTACCCGGAAACGCTCGCCCAGATCGAAGCCATCTGGTCCACCGAGACGGTCGTCGGCCTGATCCAGACCTGCGTGGTGCGCAGCGACGACGCGGCCTGCCCCGAGCCGTTCGACCTCGCTGCCTACGAAGACCTGCTGCTGCTGCTGGCCATCGCGCAGACCACGCCTGCCGGCCAGCGCGGCCTGCCGCCCCCGCGCACCCGCACCACGCCGCAGGCTGCGGCTCCGGGCGCCGAGGCCGCTGCGTTCGCCGCACCGCTGGGCGCCCCTCAGGCTGCCTTGGCCGCAGGTGCTCCAGGCGATGCATCGGATCCGTTCTCTCTGTCGGCCATCGGTATGCAGACGCTGCCGGACATCCACTTCGACTCCCTGGCCGAGGGCCTGTCGCTGGAGCCTCGCGGGCCTTCCGCCAACGCCACGGCCCAGACGCCGGCTCCCGTACCGCAGGCGGAAGATCTGGGGCTGGATCTCGACCTGTCCGCCTTCACGCCCGCGCCGGTGGCCCCAAAGGCGCCGGCCCCCGCTGCCTATCCGAAGGTTCCGAACAGCCCGCTGGACGATCCGTTCGACCTGCATCTCGAACTGGACCCGAAAGGGCCGCGCAAGACCGACTGACGCTCGCCGTCGATCACCTAACGAAAGGGGCCCCGCAGGGCCCCTTTTTCATGGCGGTGTGGGCTGGTGGGCCGCTGGGGCTGCCCCCCATCCCTGTGCGGTCAACGTGCCGGCGGCTGGGCCTGCCCCCGCTCGCGCAGCGCCTGCATCAGCTCGGCGGCGGCCGCCTCAGGATGGGGCGCGTTCACCAGGGCGCGCACCACGGCGATGGAGCCCACGCCGGTGGCCAGCACCTCGGCGAACTGCGGCAGCCCGATGCCGCCGATGGCGACCTGCGGGTAGCCGCGCATCAGCCGCGCGTAGGCCGTGAGGCGTGCCACGCCCTGGGGCACGGTGGCCATCTTCTTGAGCGTGGTGGGAAAGACCGCACCCATGGCCACATAGCTCGGGCTGGCCGCATCGGCGCGCACCATCTCGGCATAGCCGTGGGTGCTGACGCCCAGGCGCAGGCCGGCGTCGCGGATGGCCTGCAGCTGCGCGGGCTGCAGCGCGTCCAGGTCTTCCTGGCCCAGGTGGACGCCGTAGGCGCCGGCGGCGATGGCTTCCTGCCAGTGGTCGTTGATGAAGAGCAGGGCCGAGGTGCCGCGCACGGCCTGCACGGCGGCCTGCACTTCGCGGCGGATGGCATCGGCGTCTTCCGACTTGTAGCGCAGCTGCACCGTGGGCACGCCCGCGCGGGCCATGCGGCCGACCCATTGCGCATCGGGCAGCACGGCGTAGAGGCCCAGGTCCTGCGGGCAGGCGGCGAAGGGTTGGGCGTGCGGACGCGGCTGCAGGCCGAAGTCGGCCGGCTCGTCGGGCCAGCGCGCCGCGTCGAAGCCGCCCAGCCGGCGCGTCTGCGCGGCCCAGGCGCGGGCCAGCGTCTCGGCGTCGTGCGCGATGAAGCCCAGCTGGCTGCAGGCCTGCAGCGCGGCGCGGTGCACAGAGTCGCGGCTCTCGCCGGCCGCCGGCGCGGGCTGCGGCGGAAAGGCTTCGTAGGCGGCGCCGTGCTGCTGCACGATGGCGTCGGCCATGGCTTGCACGGTATCGGGGGCGGTGATGTGTGCTTCAGCCATGGTCGTGGTGCCAGAAGGGGGTACCGAGCACGGGGGTACTGGGCTGGGCGGCGTCCTGCGCCGTCATGGCGCCGGCCGTGCGGGCGGCGCGGCCGGCGGCCACGGCGTCGGCGAAGGCGCCGGCCATGGCGACCGGGTCGGAGGCCAGAGCCACGGCGGTGTTCAGCAGCACGCCGTCATAGCCCCATTCCATGACCTGGCAGGCATGCGAGGGCAGGCCCAGGCCGGCATCGACCAGCATGGGCACGTCGAGCCGCTCGCGCAGCAGCTGCAGCGCATAGGGGTTGACGGGGCCCCGGCCGGTGCCGATGGGCGCGGCCCAGGGCATGACGGCCTGGCAGCCCACGTCCACCAGGCGCTGGCAGAGCACCAGGTCTTCGGTGCAGTAGGGCAGCACCTGGAAGCCGTCGCGGATCAGCTGCTCGGCGGCGGTCACCAGGTTCAGCGTGTCGGGCTGCAGGGTGTAGTCGTCGCCGATGAGTTCGAGCTTGATCCAGGGCGTGCCGAACACCTCGCGCGCCATCTGCGCGGTGGTGACGGCCTCCTGCACGCTGTGGCAGCCGGCGGTGTTGGGCAGCACGGGCACGTCCAGCTGGCGCAGCAGTTCCCAGAAGCTGGCGCCGGTTTCGGCGGCGTTGCTGCCCTGGCGGCGCAGCGACGCGGTGACCATGGCCGGCCTGGCGCGGCGCACGGCGGCCTCCAGCACGGCGGGCGAAGGGTAGCGGGCGGTGCCCAGCAGCAGGCGGCTCTGGAAGGTCTGGCCGTAGAGCACCAGCGCATCGGCCGGTGCGGTCTCGGGAGTGGTGGTGGAGGGCATGGGTGGGCGGTGAAGCGATGAAGGAGCGTGGCGGGCGGAGGGGCTCAGCCCCCGGTCACGGGCGCGATGATCTCCACCCGGTCGCCGTCCTGGAGCGCATGGGCGGCATAGCGGGTGTTGGGCACGAATTGCAGGTTCACGGCCACGGCGAAGGGCGGGCGGGCGCCGGCATGGGCCACGGCGTCGGCCACGGTGGCGGGCGCGGGCAGCTCTGCGGGCTGCTGGTTGATGAAGACGTTCATGGGGCGGTGTTCAGTCAGGCGGGGATGCAGTCGGGTTGGCCGTGCAGCTGCAGCGAAAGATCGAAGCGCGCTGCCAGCGGCGATTCTCCGGTGTCCAGCACCTGCAGCGCGACGTCGAGCAGCGCGGGGGCGATCATGAAGCCGTGGCGGTAGAGGCCGTTCACCTCCAGCACGCCCGGCGCCGTCACGCGCACGGCGGGCAGGTTGTCGGGCAGGGTGGGGCGGCACTGGGTGGCGGCTTCGATGATGCGCGCCTCGGCGAAGCCGCTGTGGACCGCATAGGCCGCGCTCAGCAGCTCCAGCGTGGAGCGCACGCTGGCGGGGGAGAGGTCGTCCGATTCGATCTCGGTGGCGCCGATCACGAAGAGATGGTCTTCCTTGGGCGCGATGTAGATCGGGTAGCGCGGGTGCACGATGCGCGTGGGCCGCTGCAGCGTGACCTCGGGCGCATGCAGGCGCACGACCTCGCCGCGCACGCCGCGCAGCGCCGGCCAGTGCGTGCGGGCGCCCAGGCCCCGGCAGTCGATCACCCAGTCGGGCTGGCCCGGCGTGCCGGGGGCGAAGTCCTGCGGCGAGCGCGGGCTGTGCCAGTGCAGCGCCACCTGCAGCTGCTGCAGCGTCTTTTCGAGCGCGGCCAGCAGCTGGCGGTTGTCCAGCTGGCCTTCGCCGGGCAGGTACATGCCCTGGGCGAAGCGGTTCGCCACGGCGGGCTCCAGCGCGGCCACGCCGACGCTGTCCAGCGGCTGCATGGCGGGCAGATCGGGCTGGGCGGCCTGGTTGCGCTCCAGCGTGGCGCGCAGGCGGGCGGCATCGGCCGCGTCCTGCCGGTGCCAGAGGATGAGCGTGCCGTTCTGCTGGAAGAAGACGGGCGCGGCCAGCTCGGCCAGCAGCGCGGGCCAGCGCGCGAGCGCATGCTGGCCCATGCGGACCACGCCGGGTTCGGTCACCGCGGATTCGGCCAGCGGCGCCAGCATGGCGGCGGCCACGCGCGCGGCGGAGCCTTCGGCGCCCGGGCCGCCGGCGTCGTGCAGGGCCACGCGGTGCCCTTGGCGGGCCAGCGCCACGGCCAGCAGGCGGCCCATGAGGCCGGCGCCCAGCACGGTGATGGAGGCGGATGCGTTGTGGATGAGGGGGGCGGACATCGTCATCGTTCTGGTCGGGCCGTTGCAGGGGCAGACAAAACGGGGGTGATTCCGATGTTGAAACTCCCCACGCCAGCATGACCTGGATCGGGTAGCGGGGCCGGCCATGGCGGCAGGCCCGAGGGTATTTCTCAGTCGCTCGCCATGGGCTTTGCCGTGGCGGGACACCCCTGTTTCGTCCGTGGGGAGGATTACAGCACATCGACATAACCCTGTCGGTTGATCTGCCGCAGGGTCTGCCATGGGACCGCGATGGGGCCGCCATGGCTGATGGCACCGTCCGCATGCCGGATAATTTTTGCCCATGAACCACCACAACAACGAAGCGCGGCCCGCAGGCCGGCGCTATGCGCGCGTGCTGTCCATCGCCGGCTCCGACAGCGGCGGCGGCGCGGGCATCCAGGCCGACCTGAAGACCTTCAGCGCGCTCGGCTGCTACGGCATGACGGCCATCACCGCCATCACCGCGCAGAACACGCAGGGCGTGCGCGGCATCCACGGCATTCCGCCGGAGATGCTGAAGGCGCAGATCAATGCGGTGGTCGAGGACATCGGCGTCGATGCCGTGAAGATCGGCATGCTGCACTCGCCCGAGGTGGTGCACGTGGTGGCCGAGGCCATCCGCGCCCACGGCCTGCCGCATGTGGTGCTGGACCCGGTGATGGTCGCCACCAGCGGCCACCGGCTGATCGCCACCGAGACCGTGGGCGCCATGGTTCAGGAGCTGTTCCCGCTGGCCGAGGTCATCACCCCCAACCTGGACGAGGCCGGCTGGCTGCTGGGCCGGCCGGTCGAAGGCATCGAGGCGCTGGATGCCGCCGCCGACGCGCTGCTGGCCATGGGCGCGCAGGCCGTGCTGCTCAAGGGCGGCCACCTGCCGGGCGACTGGGTGGTCGATGTGCTGGCCTGCACGGGCGGCCAGCGCGAGCGGCTGCAGTCCGCCCGCATCGCCACGCACAACGGCCACGGCACGGGCTGCACCCTGTCGTCGGCCATCGCCTCGCACCTGGCGCTGGGCCTGCCGCTGGCGCAGGCCGTGCAGGCGGCGCGCAGCTACATCCTGGGCGCCATCGCGGCCGGGGCCGACGTGCACACCGGCCGGGGCCACGGCCCGCTCAACCACGGCTACGCGCCGGTGCCGCAGCGCGTGCTGGGCTGAATGAAGCCGGGGCGGCTGGCCCGCCCGCTGCAGCGCCGCGAGGGGCGCGCCACAATGCGGCGGTGCCTGCACTGCCCGACTACGCGGAACTCCACTGCCTCTCCAACTTCAGCTTCCAGCGCGGCGCGTCGCATCCCGCCGAGCTGGTGGAGCGCGCCGCCGAGCGCGGCTATGCGGCGCTGGCACTGACCGACGAGTGCTCGGTGGCCGGCGTGGTGCGCGCCCACACGGCGGCGCTGCGCGTGGGCCTGCCGCTGATCGTGGGGGCCGAGTTCGCCTGGGGGCCGCTGCGCCTGGTGGCACTGGCGCGCGACGTGGAAGGCTGGGGCGGCCTGTGCGAATTCATCACCGCGGCGCGCCGGGCCGCCACGAAGGGCGATTACCGCGTCGATGCGGATTCGCCCTTCGCGCTCCTGCAGGGCTGCGAGCTGCTGCTGGCGCCCGATCGCAGCCACTTTCCCGATGCGGGCGACGAGGCGGTCCTCCGCACCGCTCTGGCCGCCGCGCTCGAATGCCTGCCGCCGCACGGCGCGGGCAGCACCTGGCTGGCGGTGGAGCTGCATCTCTCGCTGGACGACGGCCTTTGGCTGCAGAGCCTGCGCGATGTGGGCGCTGCCCTGGCACTGCCGCTGGTGGCCGCGGGCAACGTCCACATGCACAGCCGCAGCCGCAAGCCGTTGCAGGATGCGATCACCGCCGTGCGCCTGGGCCGGCCGGTGGCCGAATGCGGCTGGGCGCTGCAGGCCAATGCCGAACGCTACCTGCGCCCGCGCGTGCGCCTGGCCAGCATCTACCCGCCCGACCTCACGGCCGCCACGCTCAAGGTGGCGTCGCGCTGCACGTTCGACCTGCGCCAGATCCGCTACCGCTATCCGCTGGAGACAGTGCTGCCCGGCATGACGGCCCAGCAGACCCTGGCCTGGCTGACCTGGGAGGGCGTGCGCGGGCGCCACCCCGAAGGCATTCCGCCGCGCATCGAGGCGCAGATCCACAAGGAGCTGGACCTCATCGCCGACCGCGGCTACGAGATGTACTTCCTCACGGTGCACGACATCGTGCGCTTCGCGCGCAGCCAGGGCATCCTCTGCCAGGGGCGCGGATCGGCGGCCAATTCGGCCGTGTGCTACTACCTCGGCATCACGGCCGTGGACCCTTCGCACTCGCACCTGCTCTTCGAGCGCTTCATCAGCAAGGAGCGCAGCGAGCCGCCCGACATCGACGTGGACTTCGAGCACGACCGGCGCGAGGAAGTCATCCAGTACATCTACGGCAAATACGGCCGCGACCGCGCCGCGATCGCCGCGGTGGTCATCAGCTACCGCACGCGCAGCGCGCTGCGCGACATGGGCCGGGCGCTGGGCGTGGCCCCCGCGCTGATCGACGCCTTCGCCAAGGACCACCACTGGTTCGACGACGACGTGGCCGAAGACCGCTTGCAGGAGCTGGCCGCCGCCTGCGGCACACCGCTGCCCGCGCACACCGCCGCCTACTGGCTGGCGCTGGCGCGCGAACTGCACGGCTTTCCGCGCCACCTGAGCCAGCATGTGGGCGGCTTCGTGCTCACGCAGGGGCCGCTCACGCGGCTGGTGCCGGTGGAGCCGGCCAGCATGGCGGGGCGCTCCATCATCCAGTGGGACAAGGACGATCTGGACGCCATGGGCCTCCTGAAGGTGGACGTGCTGGCCTTGGGGATGCTCAGCGCGCTGCGCCGGGCGCTGGATCTGCGCGCCACGCTGCGCGGCGAGCGCTGGGGCCTGGCCGACATCCCGCGGGAAGACCCCGCCACCTACGACATGATCTGCCGCGCCGATACCGTGGGCGTGTTCCAGATCGAGAGCCGGGCGCAGATGAGCATGCTGCCGCGCCTGAAGCCCCGCAAGCTCTACGACCTGGTGGTGGAAGTCGCCATCGTGCGGCCCGGGCCGGTGCAGGGCGGCATGGTCCATCCCTACCTGCATGCGCGCGAGCGTGAACGCCAGTGGCGGGCGGCGGGCCACACCGAGCCGCTGCCCATCGAGTTCCCGGCGCTGGCCGATGCCCTGGGCCGCACGCTGGGCGTGCCGATCTTCCAGGAGCAGGTGATGCAGATCGCCATGCTGGCGGGCGGCTTCACCCCGGGCGAGGCAGACGACCTGCGCCGCTCCATGGCCGCGTGGCGGCGCAAGGGCGGCGTGCACCGCTTCGAGGATCAGCTGAAGCAGGGCATGCTGGCGCGCGGCTATCCGCAGGAGTTCGCCGACCGCCTCTTCCAGCAGATCCTGGGCTTCGGCGAATACGGCTTTCCCGAAAGCCATGCCTACAGCTTCGCGCTGCTGGCCTATGCCAGCAGCTGGCTCAAGCGGCACGAGCCGGCGGCCTTTCTCTGCGCGCTGCTCAATTCGCAGCCCATGGGCTTCTACAGCCCTTCGCAACTGGTGCAGGACGCCCGCCGCCACGGCGTGCGCGTGCTGCCCATCGACGCATCGCACAGCGACTGGGACAGCACGCTGGAAGAACCGATGGAGCCGCTGCCCGGCGTGGCCCTGCCGCAGCCGGCCGTTCGCCTGGGCCTGCGGCTGGTGGCCGGGCTGGAGACCGCTGCTGCCGCCCGGCTGGTGGTGGCTCGCCATGCGGCACAAGGCGCTTTCGCATCGGTGCAGGACATGGCGCTCGCCGCCCGGCTGGACCGGCAACACCTGCAGGCCCTGGCTGCGGCCGACGCGCTGCGCTCGCTCGCGGGCCACCGCCGCCAGCAGGTCTGGGACGCGGCGGCCCAGCTGCGCGCGCCGCCGCTGCTGCGCGATGCGCCGGTGGAGGAGGAATCGCTCGCGCTGCCCGAAGCGCCCGAGGGCGAAGAGATCCTGTTCGACTACGCCGCCACCGGCCTCACGCTGCGCCGCCACCCGCTGGCGCTGCTGCGCCCGCGCCTGGACCGCTGGCGCCTGTTGAGCGCGCTGCAGCTGCAGGCCGTGCCGCACGGGCGCACGGTGCGGGCCTGCGGCATCGTCACCGTGCGCCAGCGGCCGGGCTCGGCCAAGGGCACGATGTTCGTCACGCTGGAGGATGAAACCGGCACGGTGAACGTCATCGTCTGGCCCGCGCTGGTGGAGCGCTGGCGGGCGCCGCTGCTGCGCTCGCGCCTGCTGGCCGTGCAGGGCCAGTGGCAGAGCACTGTCCCCGAAGGCGGCGGCACGCCCGTGCGTCACCTGGTGGCGCAGCGCTTCCGTGACCTGACGCCGCTGCTGGGCCGCATGGCCCGGGCGCTGGACGGCAGCCGGGATTTCCACTAGCGGTGACCGGGAGTTTCAGGGCACTGGGATTGCTAGCTCGGGGACGGGAGCCGAGCGCATGTGTGTGTGTGTGTGGCGCAGCGTCAGGCCACCGCTGGAGGCAAAGTGGGGTGCTTAGTAACTCATTGCAGTATCTCTGCCTCGCTCGCTTGAAGGGCTGTGGTGGCATGAGTTATCTGCCGCGCTCATTAGAGCAGCCTGGCAGTTGAGTAAAAGCTGCTGTTCAGCGGCCTCATCGTTCACATTACGATTCCAGATCCAACCTGAAGTTAGAACGTGAACACGTTCTTACAGCTTTGGTAAAAGCATTGCCGCTTCGCCGATAACCTGCGCGTCATCTTCAACTCGCAAAGAGAGGGTGACATGCAGAAATGGATCAAAGGACTTCTGGTCGTGGCGGCTGCGACACTGGCGGCTTGCGGCGGTGGAGGTGGTGGCTCCAGCAGCAGTGACGGCAGCGGCGCTGCAGGTGGGAACGGCGGCAGTGGCGCCAGCCCTTCCGCGCAGAAGGCCGACGGCCTCTGGCTGGGCTCTTCCAGCGCCAATCGCGCCGTGAATCTCCTGGTGCTCGACAACGGGACCTACTGGGCGATCTATTCCGCCGTCGGCAAGCCGTCGGTGATCGGCGGTGTGGTGCAAGGTACTTACACCGTGAACGGCAGCAGCTTCGCTTCGTCCGATGGCCGCGATTACAACCTGGAGGGCGACGGCGTGCTCTCCATCTCGTCGATCGTGGGCACCTACCAGCCCCGAAGCTCCTTCAACAGCCAGCTCAACTATGCGAGCGCGGCAGGCAGCGTGACGCTCAATGCGAACTACAGCGCGACCTACGACACGCCGGCCACGCTCTCGGCCGTCACCGGCCGCTTCACCGGCACGTCGGTGAGCCCCGCAGGGCCGGAATCCGTGTCGCTGACCGTGAATGCCTCAGGCGCGATTTCCGGCACCAGCAGCCTGGGCTGCTCCTTCAACGGCACGGTGTCTCCGCGCAATGGCGTGGGCGCGTTCGACGTGTCCATCCGCTACAACGGCGGCGAATGCCTGGCGGGCACCTCCACCCAGAGCGGAGCCGCCTACTTCGACCCGGCGAGCAACCGCCTCTACGTTGCAGGGTTGAACGCCAGCCGCAACAGCGGCTTCGTCTTCGTCGGCACCAAGGCTTCGGGCTCCTGATGCACTGCGGCAGGCCGCTGCGCCTTGTGCGCCGGCCTGCCGTGGCCGTTCAGGGGGCCTTGCCCTTGGCCGGGGGCCGTGCAGCCGCGCCCGCCTTGCCGGCCTTCACCGCATCGCCCGCACGCGCCAGCATGTCGGCGCAGCGTTCATCGTCTTCGGCGGCGGGCACCGTGATGGGCACCAGCGCCAGCGCCACGGGGGCGATGGCGGCAGCGGCGATCGCCGCGCCGGCACGCAGCAACAGCGGGCCGGCTTCCAGGCCCACCCGGGGCTTATCGAAGGTGCCGCGCACGTAGAGCGGCGTGCGCAGCGACAGGAACTTCCAGTTCAGCGATTCGGGCTTGATGCGCAGGTCGAGCTGCTCGTTGCGCAGATCCACCGTGCCGGTGGCTTCCACCAGCGCTTCGTCGGTGCTGAGCTTGACCGAGCGCGCCTGCGCCACGCCGTCCCGCACGGCGAAGTCGGCGACCGCGCAGCGCAGCTTGACTTCCTCGTTCTCCCCGAAGAGCTTGGCCACCACCACGCTGCCCACGTTGAGCGCCGCCAGATCCAGCATCTGCTTGCTGAAGGTGCCGTCCCGGATGTAGAGCCGCGCTTCGCCCGAGCTGCTGCCCAGCATGCGGGCCACCGAATTGCCGGTGGCCGACAGTGCCACGCCACCGTCCAGCCGGCCGAAGCTCTTTTCCATCAGCTCCACCTTCGGGAACAGCGCCGAGAGGCGCAGGCCTTCGACCGAGCCGTTGAGCTGCGTCTTCAGCGGGCCGTCACGGGCATCGAGCACCACGCGCGAATCGATCTTGCCCTGTGCCACGCCGAAGCGCAGCGGAGCGAGCGTGAGCTGGGCGTCCTGCAGCTTGGCGTGCACGCTCAGGTCTTCGATGGGCAGGCTGTCCGGCCGCACGATGCGCTGGCCGGTGAAGGTCAGGTCCAGGTCCATTGCGTTCCAGCGGTCGGTGGCGAAGGGGGAATCAGGCAAGACCTTGCCGGGGCGCTTGGAAGTTCCCTGCTCTGGCCGGCCTTCACCGCTCGGCGCGCCCACCACGGGGCCCAGGTCGGCCAGCCGCAGCTGGCGCGACGTCATCGTGCCCTTGAGCTGGGGGCGGGGTTCGGCGGAGGTGTAGGTCAGGCTGCCCTGCAGGTCGCTTTCGCCCACCGTGCCCTTGAAGTCCTGGTATTGCCAGGTGGCGCTCTTGGGCGCCAGGCTGCCCACCAGATGGCCCCGGGTCTGGAAGGGCGGCGTATTGGGCAGCACGATGCCGGTCAGGTCGTACAGGTCGGCCATGCTGGCGCCCTTGAGCATCACCTGGAAGTCCAGGCCCGACAGATCGGCCGGGTTCGCCAGAATGCCTTCGGCCTCGGCCTGCACGCTGCCGGCGCGCGCGCGGAACCGGATCGGGTAGTTCACCACCTGCTTGCGCAGCGACAGCATCGGCCCGGCCTCGCCCTGGGCCTCGATGCGCGCCTTGGCGTAGCGGCCCTGCAGCGCCAGGCGCACGCCGTAGGGGCTCGCGGCCTGTGCCTTGCCGGCGTTTTCGGCGGCGGGGTCGATGGTGTCGATCCGCGCGCGCAGCGCCAGGTCCTTCTTGCCATCTGCATAGCCCAGCCAGCCCTGGCGAACGATGAGCTGGCCCACGTTCAGATCCCAGGGGTTGTCGCTGCCTGATTCCGACGCGGCGTCATTGTGCTGAGCCTGGAAGGTCCAGTTGTTGGTGCCATCCGCCTTGCGTGCCAGCACCACATCGGGGGCGGTCAGCACCACCGTATCGAGCACCACCTTGCGCGCGAGCAGCGGCCACAGGCGCAGCGTGGCGCTCACGCTGGCCAGCGTGCCCATGGTCTGGGCGCCGCGGGCCGGTGGCGCGGCCGTGTCGGCATGGGCTGTTTCGAGCGACAGGGCGCGTGCGGCATCGGCGGAACGGGCCTGCGCTTGGGCGTCTGCCGAGGCGCTGGAGGCCGGGCCGCTGGCCGCCGTGGCGGGCTGCGAGGCCGCTGCGGTGCGCGCCATGGCCTGTTGGGGAGCGGCCGCTGCCGGCGGCTTGCGGGGCAGGGCCGGCAATTCCTTGTCGCCGCGCGCGGGTTCTTCGGCCACCGTGAAGCCGGGCGGGTTGTCCAGCGTCAATTGCTGGGCCTGGATGGTCACGCCCGGGATCCAGCGGCGCCATCCGGCCTCCAGGGGCTGCGGCCAGTGCCACTTGACCGACAGATCGCCGTTGATGGCGAAGTGGCGGCCCGTGGCCTCGCTGGCCTTGGCGTTGATCCACGGGCGATGCCGGTTCCAGTCCCAGTGCGTGAGCACGATCACTGCGGCGACGGCCAAGGCTGCCACCAGGCCCAGCACGCCGAGCGTCCAGCGCATCAGGCGCCCCGGCGTGTGCGTGGGCGGAGGGGCTGGAGCGGCGTTGTCTTGAGAGGGCGTGGGGGCTGAGGTGGGCATGGAATCATCAATGGGGTGGGGCCGTTGCGAGCCTTTCGGGGGCCGGGGCGCAACGGGGGCGGCAAGGCCTGCAGCCCCTATGCAAGGGCCCGTTGGCTGGATGCTATTGCGGCGCCTGATGCGATGGCGGTATTGGGCCCCGTTTGCCGCGTTTGTCCTACAGGTTTCGTGCAGCGTCGCTTGGGGCGGCGCCATGCGCCTGCAGCGCCCGTGTCTGGGCCGTTGCGTGCTATGGCTTTCATAGTGGCGGAACTGGAAGGCCGCCTACAATCGCCGCGCATGTACAACCGTCAGGATCCCAAGGTTTTGCCCATGCGCGACGGCGTGAGCCCGAGCTGCGTGGCGCTGCCGTCGCAGGGCTCGGGCACGCTGCTCGACTTCCTGGCGCAGCGCCTGCCGGCCGTCACGCGGGCCGAATGGCAGGCTCGCATGCAGGCCGGAGAGGTCGTGGATGAGCATGCCCAGCCCGCCACGCCGGATCGCGCCTTCGTGCCTGGCTTGCGGCTCTACTACTACCGCGAGCTGGCCGAAGAGGCCGCGATTCCTTTCCAGGAGGCCGTGCTGTTCCAGGACGAGCATCTGGTCGTGGCGGACAAGCCGCATTTCCTGCCGGTGGTGCCCACCGGCCCGTATCTGCAGCACACGCTGCTGGTGCGGCTCAAACGCCAGCTGGGCCTGCCCGAGCTGTCGCCGGTCCACCGCATCGACCGGGCGACCGCAGGCCTGGTGCTGTTGTCGGTGCAGCGCGCCACGCGCGGGGCCTACCAGGCGCTGTTCCGCGATCGCATGGTCGGCAAGACCTACGAAGCCATCGCGCCCTGGCGCGAAGACGTCGCCTTTCCGCGCAGCCATGTCAGCCGGGTCGAGGAAAGCCCGCAGTTCTTTCGCATGCACGAAGTGCCAGGCGAGGCCAACACCTGCACGCACATGGAGGTGATCGAGCGCAGCGGCGGCTGGGCGCGCTATCGCCTCTCGCCCGTCACCGGCAAGCGGCACCAGCTGCGCGTGCACATGGCCGCGCTGGGCTTGCCGCTCTGGGGTGACGCTTTCTACCCGGTGGTGAACGATCCGCCGGCTGGCGACTATTCGCGGCCGCTGCAGTTGCTGGCGCGCTCACTGGAATTCACCGACCCGGTCACGGGCGAGCTGCGCCGCTTCGAAAGCCGGCGCGAACTGCTGCCCTTGCAGGCGCTGGAAGCTGCTGGGCCGAAGTGAGTGTGCGGGGATTGGGGAGTTGCCGTGCGGTGGCCGCTGGCACGAGAACGAGAGATGGAGCGGGTGAAGGGAATCGAACCCTCGTATGAAGCTTGGGAAGCTGCCGTTCTACCATTGAACTACACCCGCATCAGCGGCCGGGCCGAGTGCCGGCTGAGTCTGCGAAACCTGCTGGGCCGCAGGTTTGGTGGCGCGATTCTATCCAGATTTGCGGGCCACCCCGCCGTGTGAGCCGGGGCCCGCCCGCGATGTAGGCGAAATGCCCGACGTTCCTCTTTTTGCGGTGTTGCCTGAATCTTTGCAATCCATTGCCCGATGGGCCGCGTAAGAGCCCACAGCTGCCCGGTTCTTCGGGCAGCGACTTTCAGTCAACACACTCAGGAGAACTCACATGACCTTTCGCACGACCGCTCGCATGGCCGCAGCCGGCCTGACCCTGGCTCTTTCCGCCGTGGCCATGCCCTCCATCGCTCAGGTGACCGTGGGTGGCGCGCCGATGTATCCCACCAAGGACATCATCGACAACGCCGTGAATTCGAAGGACCACACCACGCTGGTGGCTGCCGTGAAGGCTGCGGGCCTGGTCGATACGCTGAAGGGCCCGGGCCCGTTCACCGTCTTTGCTCCTACCAACGAAGCCTTCGCCGCACTGCCGGCCGGCACGGTGGACACGTTGCTGAAGCCTGAGAACAAGGCCACGCTGACCAAGGTGCTGACCTATCACGTGGTGCCCGGCAAGTGGGATGCCGCAGCCATCTCCAAGATGATCGCCGACGGCAACGGCTCCGCCAAGATCAAGACCGTGGAAGGTGGCACCCTCACGGCCAAGTCCAGCGGCGGCAAGGTCATGCTGACGGACGAAAAGGGCGGCACGGCCACGGTCACCACCGCGGACGTCTATCAATCGAACGGCGTGATCCACGTGGTGGACAAGGTGCTGCTGCCCAAGTGATCGATCTACCGCAGTTCCGGCGCGCATTGCTGCCGCCGGAGTGGTGAAGGTCAGGCGCCTGCATAGCGGCGCCTGATGCGAAAAGGCCTGCCGTTCCTTGGGGAGCGGCAGGCCTTTTTTCCTTCGGGGTTCAGTGCGGCAGGGCGGGCTGGATGCCACCCTTCAGGCGCCGTGTACCGCGTGCTCACACAGCCCGTTGCTGCGCTTCCATCGTGAACTGCCGGCAGATGTTCAAGCCCGTGGCGGTCAGCTTGAGCGCTCCGCCGTCCCATTCCATCCAGAAGCATTTCACCAGCTCGTCGATCACGTCGTCGCCGATCTGGCCGGCCTGATTGGTCTTCAGCAGATTCTGGATATGAGGCAGGGCGGCTCGCAATTCGCTCTGGCGATCTGCGCTATGGGTTGCGGTTGGCATGGGGCCCTCTCGATGCTGAAACGATCGTGCAGCCTAGCACGCGCAGCCTGCAGGTGCTCATCGTGATGCGTGGCGGCAACAACGCGTGGAGCGCATTCCGAGGGGAGGGGCGTGACGACGCGGGTGGGCGAGCCGCCGGCGTTTGCTGCCTTGTCTTACGCAGGCCGGTTTTGTTTGCCGCTAAGTTGGCGCATTCTTCCAATTTGCACGCAAGGAGCCACCATGATGACCTCGGACCCCACGATGACGAACCTGTTCCTGCAACTGGGCCTGGACGAGAAGGCGGAAGCCATCGACGCCTTCATCCAGTCGCATCAGCTGCCGACGGACGTGGGATTGGTCGAGGCGCCGTTCTGGAACGACTCGCAGCGCCAGTTTTTGGCTGAGCAATGGAAGGCCGATGCGCCCTGGGCGCTGACGGTCGACCAGCTCAGCGAAGCGCTGCACGCCGAAGCGGTGCGCGTGCGAACCGATCTGGAGATGTCGCAGGCGGACGCGGGCTGATAAGCCTCGATTCGGGCCTGCGCAGGGCGCGTGAGGTGCTCGATACTCGCGCGCCTTGAACGCGCCACCTGCAGCCGGTCAGGCTGCAGGGTCACGTCCGGCGGGATCAGCCGTGCACGAGCGGGCTGTGGTACGAGCGGCCGGCCCTCGACAGCAGGGCCAGACGCTCATGGCGCCGCCGCGCTGCCTCGCGCGCGTGCTGCTGGTCTTCTGCCCGGTCTGCGCGGCCGGCTGCAGAAGCCATGGCGAGGAAGGTCGTGCCCAGCAAGAAATAGGCGCCGATGCCAAGGATCATCAGGGTGGGGGTCATGGCCTTGTCTCCTTTATGTGCTATGCCTCAGGTGTACCGCTGATATCAGGTGTACCGCTGATATATGGGCCAAAGCATGAGGATCAACCCGAATTACGGGTTGATGGCCCGTCCGTTTGCGGGTTTGTCAGGAGCCTGCAGGGGCGTGCGTGGAGACGCTGGCTGATGGCCGGCCTGCGTGATTGGCCTGCCCGGAGGGACTCGAACCCCCGACCTATTGCTTAGAAGGCAATTGCTCTATCCAGTTGAGCTACGGGCAGGTGCAGGCAGAAAGCGGCGCGCCGAAAGGAGCGGGATGCTGGCATCCCGTGGCCAAGCCGCATTCGCGGTGAACGCGAGGGTGTGGATGATAACTGCGCCGGCTGCGACCTTTCCGCGCCCGGGCCTCGTTTTTGCAGGGGTGCGAGGGTTGGGGTTATAAGAACGTGTTCACGATTTCCCAGGGGGCGCGCAGCGGTGTGGGCGGGACGGGATGCAAGGCGCGGTGCGCAGTGGATAGCACGGCTATCCACAAGCGCGGCAACGCCGCAGACGGCCCACCCACACCGCTGCCCTTCGGGTTGGAGCGAAATCGGGCGACTGGAGGCCCCGGCTGCTTGCATGGACATAAGTCCATGCGGCGCATCCGAAGCATCCACTCATCCCGATTGCGCTCCAACGCGATCCCCTGCGAGATCGTGAACACGTTCTAAGGACCTGCGCCCAGCCTCCCGCCTTTTCCGTGCGGCCCCATCGCCTTCGTTTGCCCGCCATCCGCCACACCCCATGCACCATAGCCTGTCGCTCATCAACACCATTGCCGCCGGCCTGGGCCTGGCCCTGCTGCTGGGCTTCATCGCCACGCGGGTGAAGCTGCCGGCGCTGGTGGGCTATCTGCTGGCGGGGGTGATGATCGGTCCGTTCACGCCGGGTTTCGTGGCCGACCGCGAAATGGCCAGCCAGCTCGCCGAGATCGGCGTGATGCTGCTGATGTTCGGCGTGGGCCTGCATTTCTCGCTGGGCGATCTGCTGGCGGTGCGGCGCATCGCGCTGCCCGGGGCGGTGGTGCAGATGGTGGTGGCCACGCTGCTGGGCATGGGCCTGGCGACCTGGTGGGGATGGGGCCTGGGGGGCGCGCTGGTGTTCGGCCTGTCGCTGTCGGTCGCCAGTACCGTGGTGCTGCTGCGTGCGCTGGAGACGCAGGGCATTCTCGATTCGTACACCGGCCGCATCGCGGTGGGCTGGCTGGTGGTGGAAGACCTGGCGATGGTGCTGGTGCTGGTCTTGCTGCCGCCGCTGGCCGGCTGGCTGGGCGGCAGCGGCGCCGAAACGCCGGCCGCTGACGTATGGCGTGCGGTCGGCATCACCCTGGCCCAGGTGGGCGCTTTCGTCGTGCTCATGCTGGTGGTGGGGCGGCGGGTGTTCCCGTGGGTGCTGTGGCAGGTTGCCCGCACCGGTTCGCGCGAGTTGTTCACGCTGTGCGTGGTGGCCGCGGCCGTCAGCATCGCCTATGGCTCGGCGGCGCTTTTCGGGGTGTCGTTCGCGCTGGGGGCGTTCTTCGCGGGCATGGTGATGCGCGAGTCCGAATTCAGCCACCGCGCTGCGCAGGAGTCGCTGCCGCTGCGCGATGCCTTCGCCGTGCTGTTCTTCGTGTCGGTGGGCATGCTGTTCAACCCCTGGGTGCTGGTGGAGCGGCCGCTGCAGGTGCTGGGCGTGGTGGCCATCATCATCCTGGGCAAGACGCTGGCGGCGGCGGCGCTGGTGCTGGCCTTCCGCTACCCGCTGAACACGGCGCTCACGGTGTCGGCCAGCCTGGCGCAGATCGGCGAGTTCTCGTTCATCCTGGTGGGCCTGGGCTCCTCGCTCGGCCTGCTGCCGCCCGAAGGGGCCAGCCTGGTGCTGGCCGGCGCGCTGATTTCCATCGCGGTGAACCCGGTGCTGTTCCGCGCCATCGCGCCGCTGCAGCAATGGCTGCGGGCGCGTTCCGCGCTGGCGCGGCGGCTGGACCAGCGCGACGATCCGCTGGCCGAGCTGCCCATGACGACCGACGAGAAGTTCCTTGCCCGCCAGGTCGTGCTGGTGGGCTACGGGCGGGTGGGCCAGCGTATCGCCGCCGCGCTGGTGGCGCAGGACGTGCCTTTCGTGGTGGCCGAGCAGAACCGCGAACTGGTCGAATCCCTGCGCAACCAGGGCATGGCCGCGGTCTATGGCGATGCGGTGGACCCGGCGGTGCTGATCCAGGCGCACATCGCCCGGGCCCACATGCTGGTGATCGCCACGCCGGACACGCTGAACGTGCGCCAGATCGTCGAAACCGCGCGCATCCTCAACCCGGAGATCGAGACGGTGGTGCGCAGCCATAACGACGAAGAGGCCCGGCTGCTGGAGCAGGAAGGCGTCGGCAAGGTGTTCCTGGGCGAAGAGGCGCTGGCCGTGGCCATGACGGAGCATGTCGTTGCCAGCGCGCACCAGCGGCATGCGGGGGGCGGCCATGCGTCGGCGGCCACGGCGCCGGGCGGCCTGCACGAGCATCGCGCCTGAGGCTTCTTCAAGGCTTTTGGGCCGCAAGCCCAGGCTGATCAAGCGCTGCTAGCTATCGAATCAGTAGCAAATGGCTTGGGGCGGCCGGGAGCCGATGTGCCTCTGCAGACATGAGAGGCCCTGGGCATGCTCGCCGATGCCGCCAGGCCGGCTGCAGCCCCGGCGGCGAGCGCACCGGCCGCAGCCGCCCAAGGGCCGCGCCGGCCGATAGGGCCCATCCGCAGATCCGCCGTCAGTCGCCCTCGAACACCAGCGACGGCGGCGCCATCACGCGGGCGGTTTCGTTCAGGCTGCCGATGAGGTGGTTGGCGAAATAGCTGTTCTGCGTGTCCGGCTCCAGCGCCGCGACGGCCAGGTTGGCGAGCGGCTGGTTCAGCGGCACGTAGAAGCTGCCGGCCGGTGCGTCGATGGCGCTGCGGGTCAGCGTGGTCTGCACATTCACGACGTCGCCGGAGCCCGCCACCGTGCCGCGCACGTCCTGGCGCGCGGCGGTGTCGCGGCCGGTTTCCTGGTAGGTGTCGGCCAGCACCGAGCCCTGTTCGGCCACGCGCATCACCTGCAGGCCCAGCAGCCGCAGCCGGTCCACCGCAGGCGCGGCGGTGCCTGCCAGCCAGTAGCCGCAGGGCCGGGCGCGGCTCTTGACCGTGCGCAGCTCCAGCGATGAGTTCCATTCCACCCGCAGCGCGCGGTCGGCGCCGGTCTGCGGGTCGAGCATCAGCAGGTCGCGCTGCGTGGGCGTCGGGGCGGCTTCGACGACGACCTGGCCGCGGCAGGCCTGGGCAGCCGTGTCGCGGGCTACGAAGGAGCGCACCTGCTCCAGGTTGACCGCGCGTTCGGCCGCGCTGCGCAGCGCGCTGGTGAGCGCCGTGACCTGGGTGTGGACGCGGCGCTGGATGTCGGTGCGGCCGATGCCCACGCCGCGCGTTTCCACCAGCAGGCTGACCGTGTTCTTCAGGCCGTTGACGTTGCGGCCCGTGTCGGGCTGCGTGCCGCCCATGGAGATGGTGCGGTCGTCCATGTTGGTCGAGGTGGTGTAGTACCACTCGTTGGTCAGCCCTTGCGCGGTGAGCGCGCTCACCATGGGCTGGCGGAACCATTCCAGCGCGGCCTTGTTGATGAATTCCGGCATGTTGGCCGTGGTGGCGTGCTGCAGCAGCGCGTCGTAGCGCTGGATGCCGCCGAACTTCTGCAGGAAGCGCCCGACCACGGTGTATTCGTGCGCGTCCACCACGGCCGCAGGGCGGTAGTTGCGCACCAGCTTGGCCAGGGCCTGCGCCTCGGGGGTGTTGAGCAGCAGGTGGTCGCGGTTCATGTCGATGCCGTTGGCCGTCACGCGGGTGCCGGCTTCGGCGCCGTCCGGGTTGGCGCGCGGCACGACGATCACGTTGATGCGGTCCAGCAGCGGCTCCAGCAGGCCTTGCGACAGTTCGCGGGCCATCACCAGCAGCGCCTCGGCGGGGGCGGGTTCGTCGCCGTGCTGCTGGCCGATCAGCAGCACCGTGGGCCGGCCGCTCGCGTCCAGCGCGGCCACGTCGGTGCCGCCAGCGCGGGTCAGCACCAGGGCCTGCAGGGGCACGCCGCGCTGGGACCGGCCGATGTCGAGCAGCTCGGCCTTGGTGCTGCCCTTGACGGACGTGGCCAGCCCGCGCAGCCACTGCGCCATTTCGGCATGGGTGGTGAAGGCGCGGCGGCCGTCGGCCAGGCCCGGCGTCTCGTATCGCACGGACGGGGCCGGAAAGCGCGCCGCCACGGCCTCGCTGTAGGGCAGGGCGTCAGCCGTGGGCGCGGGGGCCTCGGGCTCCACCGTCATCAGCGGGCTGGGCGCGATGGGCGTCGTCACCACGCCGCTGCGCTGCGTGCCCAGCGGCGGCGGCACCGCCCGGGTGGCCGTGGGGGCCGGCGCCGTCTGGGCGGCCTTGGGCGGCGTGGCCGGCCAGGGCGGCAGCGGCGTGCTGCCGCAGGCCGCGAGCAAGGCGGCGGCAGCGGCCACGGCGCCCAGGCGCCAGGCGCGCAGGGGGTGGAAGTCGGGCAGGAAAACGGCTTGCTGAGGCATGGCTGTGATGGGGGCGCGAATCCCCGGCTACGAATTGACATGCGATGTTACCTGCCGAGCCCGGCTGGTCCGCACCCGGGCAGGGGCTGCCCGGAGGCCGAAGTCCGGCGCGCGGCGCGAAGACCTGAGCTTTACGCATAAGCAAGCGCGTTTTGCTTGGTTGGCCGGCCGGGGGGCGCTGGCTACATTGGCTTCACCAGCCCGGGCGCTGGGCGCCGGCTCCCAGGGCGGCGATCCGCCTCCGGCCCGCTTCATCGCTTGCGTTCACTCATCACCAGGGAGCATTTCGACATGGCAGCTGCACTGCACCACACGGTCATCCGCTCATGGGTCCATGGCATCGGCAGGACGCTGATTCCCGCCAGTCTGGTGCCCGGTACTGCCGATGCCTGGGCCAGCAACACGGCGCTGGCCGGTACGGTCTGGGCCACGAAATAACGCAGGGGCGGGCATGGCCTGACCGAGCCGGCACCAGGGTCGCTGCGGATCTTCGCGGCGCTGTCGCCGGGGCCATGTTCCCGCCACTGCAGGTTTGTCAGTAGGGGGGTCTCCTTTCAAGCCCGCTGCGTGCGGGCTTTTTTTTGTCTTCGCGGGGGTGAGGCATGGTGGCGGTGGCTGCGGTTTCTTCTTCGTTGTCTCCTGGGCTGGCGGCTTCGCTGGCCGGCATGGCCTGCGCCCGCCAGGGAATGCGCTCTCGGCTGACGTGCTGCACCTCGGCTTGCCGGCAGCATGTCTACAGTGCCCCTGGAGGGCTGCTCCAACGAGGGATGGCATGGCCGAGAAGCACAAGCACAAGGATTCGTCGAACGAAGCAGAGCCGGACGCACGCCCGGCGAGCGAGCGGGAGCTCAGGGCCCAGCGCCGGCTCGCCACGCTCGGCCCCCACGGAGAAATGGAACTGCCGTCGGTGACCATCGACGGCTACAGCCTGGAGCTGCGCGATGGCGACGGCGATGGCTTCATCGGCGATGCCGCGAGCCGCACGGCTTTCCGCAAGATGCTGGATGCCTGGCGCGTGCTGTTCACCGACATGGCGGGCAAGGACCCGTTCGGCTCCAAGCCCACGGTGGACATCGGCAAGTCGCGGCTCGACGAATTGCTGGAAGAGGGCGGCCCGGCCGCGCAGGCCATCCGCGCGGCGCAGGAAGACTACGCGCTGCAGCTGGCCGACGTGGTGCCGCGCTTTCTCAAGGAAAAGAGCTGGAAGGGCGTCGAGCGCGTGATCGTGGGCGGGGGCTTCCAGCAGAGCGAAGTGGGGCAGGGCGCCATCCGGCGTGCTGCCGCGCTCTTGAAGGCGGCGAAGGTGCCCGTGGAGCTGCGCACGCTGCGCCATCACGCCGACGAAGGCGGGCTGGTCGGCTGGGTGCATCTGGCGCCCACCGCGCTGCTGCAGAGCTACGACGCGATCCTGGCCGTCGATATCGGCGGCACCAACGTGCGCTGCGGCATCGTGCTCACCCATCTGCACAAGACGCCCGACATGTCGCGCGCCGAAGTGGTCAAGCGCGACAAGTGGGGCCATGCGGGCGACACGCCCACGCGCGATGCGCTGATCGAAGGCATCGCCGGCATGCTGGAAAAGCTGCTGGAGCACGCCGAGAAGAAGGGCATCCGCGTGGCGCCCTTCATCGGCGTCGCCTGCCCGGGCCTGATCTGCGAGGACGGCTCCATCGCCGGCGGCGCCCAGAACCTGCCCGGCAACTGGGAGAGCACGCGCTTTCGCCTGTCGCACGACCTGTACGAACGCCTGCCGCTCATCAGTGGCGGTCGCACCCAGGTCTGTCTGCACAACGACGCGGTGGTGCAGGGCCTCTCGGAGCTGCCCTTCACCCAGGACGTCAAGCGCTGGGCGGTGCTGACGGTGGGCACGGGCCTGGGCAATGCGAGCTACACCAACCGCAGTCCGCAATGAGATCCTGGAAGTCTTGATGCTCTGCTTTTGATAGCTGAACATGCAGGCAGATCAAGCGCTGCAGGCCGAAAAGGCATGAAAAAACCGCCCGAGGGCGGTTTTTTTTGTGTTGCATCGAGCCCGCTGCCGGTCTGGTCGGCAGCTGCCGTCAGACCACCTTGGCGATGGACTGGCAGACGTGGTCGATGTTCTTGCTGTTGAGCGCGGCCACGCACATGCGGCCCGTGTCGGTGCCGTACACGCCGAACTCGGTGCGCAGGCGCACCATCTGGTCCTTGGTCAGGCCCGAGTAGCTGAACATGCCGATCTGCTGGGTGATGAAGGACATGTCCTGCTGCACGCCGGCGGCCTTCAGGCCATCGACCAGCTTCTGGCGCATGGCCTTGATGCGCACGCGCATCTCGCCCAGTTCCTTTTCCCACAGGGCGCGCAGCTCGGGGTTGCCCAGCACGGCCGCCACCACCGCGCCGCCGTGCGTGGGCGGGTTGGAGTAGTTGGTGCGGATCACGATCTTGAGCTGGCTCAGCACGCGCGATGCCTCTTCCTTGTCGGCGCACAGCACCGACAGGCCGCCCACGCGCTCGCCGTACAGGCTGAAGCTCTTGGAGAACGAGGTGGAGACGAAGAAGTTCAGGCCGGCGGCCACGAACTTCTGGATGACGGCGCCGTCCTCCTGGATTCCGTGGCCGAAGCCCTGGTAGGCCATGTCGAGGAAAGGCGTCAGGCCCTGGGCCTTGACCACGGCGATGACCTGGTCCCACTGCTCGGCGGTGATGTCGTAGCCGGTGGGGTTGTGGCAGCAGGCGTGCAGCACGACGATGGTGCCGGGCGCGGCAGCCTTCAGGCTGGCCAGCATGCCTTCGACGTTCACGCCGCGCTTGGCGGCGTCGTAATAGGCGTAGGTATCGACGGTGAAGCCGGCGTTGGTGAAGAGGGCGCGGTGGTTCTCCCAGCTCGGGTCGGAGATCAGCACCTTGGCGTCGGGGCTGACCTTCTTCAGGAAGTCGGCGCCGATCTTCAGGCCGCCGGTGCCGCCGATGGCCTGCACGGTGGCCACGCGGCCGGAGGTGACGGGCTCGCTGCCTTCGCCGAACACCAGCGCCTTGACGGCGTTGTCGTAGGCGACGATGCCGTCGATGGGCAGGTAGCCGCGCGCGGTGGGCTTGTCCATCAGGGCCTTCTCCGCAGCCTGCACGCACTGCAGCAGGGGGAGCTTGCCGTTGTCGTCGAAATACACGCCCACGCCCAGGTTGACCTTGTTGGGGTTGGTGTCAGCAGCGAACTGCTCGTTCAGACCCAGGATGGGGTCGCGTGGTGCCATTTCGACGGCGGTGAAGAGAGACATGGAGTTCTTTCCTTGGGGAAATATCGACAAAGGATGTCAGAGCGGAGGTCCGGGCCTGTTGTAGTCTGCCGGGACGGCCCGATTTTAAGGGCTCCACTTCCCGCCACCCCATGCCAAAACCCATTGAAGCCATGCCGCCCGCGCAAGAGGGCCAGCTGGTGCGCTTTCCCGATTCGCCCTTCGAGCTGTTCCAGCCCTATCCGCCCGCCGGCGACCAGCCCACGGCCATCGAGGAACTGGTCGAAGGCGTGCGCGACGGCGAGGTCTTCCAGACCCTGCTGGGCGTGACCGGCTCGGGCAAGACCTTCACCATGGCCAACGTCATCGCCCGCCTGGGCCGGCCGGCCATCGTCTTCGCGCCCAACAAGACCCTGGCTGCGCAGCTCTACAGCGAATTCCGCGAGTTCTTCCCCAAGAACGCGGTGGAATACTTCGTCAGCTACTACGACTACTACCAGCCCGAGGCCTACGTGCCGCAGCGCGACCTTTTCATCGAAAAGGACTCGGCCATCAACGAGCACATCGAGCAGATGCGCCTGTCGGCCACCAAGAGCGTGCTGGAGCGCCGCGACGTCGTCATCGTCGCCACGGTGAGCGCCATCTACGGCATCGGCGCCCCGGAGGACTACACCCAGATGCGCTTCATCCTGCGCGTGGGCGACGAGCTGAACCAGCGCGACGTGATCGGCCGGCTGATCCGCATGCAGTACACGCGCAACGAACAGGACTTCGCGCGCGGCAGCTTCCGCGTGCGCGGCGACACCATCGACGTGTTCCCCTCGGAGCACTCCGAACTGGCCATCCGCATCGAGCTGTTCGACGACGAGGTGGAGTCGCTCTCGCTCTTCGATCCGCTCACCGGCCGGGTGCGGCAGAAGATCCCGCGCTTCACCATCTACCCCAGCAGCCATTACGTGACGCCGCGCGACAAGGTGCTGGCCGCCGTCGAAAGCATCAAGCTGGAGCTGGCCGACCGGCTCAAGCAGTTCGTCTCCGAAGGCAAGCTGGTCGAGGCCCAGCGGCTGGAGCAGCGTACCCGGTTCGATCTGGAGATGCTGAGCGAAGTCGGCCACTGCAAGGGCATCGAGAACTACACGCGCCACCTATCTGGCGCGCAGCCGGGCGACCCACCGCCCACGCTGACCAACTACCTGCCGCCCGACTCCATCATGTTCCTGGACGAGAGCCACCAGATGATCGGCCAGCTGAGCGCCATGTACAACGGCGACCGGGCGCGCAAGACCACGCTGGTCGAATACGGCTTCCGCCTGCCTTCGGCGCTGGACAACCGGCCGCTCAAGTTCGACGAGTTCGAGCAGCGCATGCGCCAGGTCGTGTTCGTTTCCGCCACGCCCGCCGACTACGAAAAGACCCACGCCGGCCGCGTGGTGGAGCAGGTGGTACGCCCCACGGGCCTGGTTGACCCGGAGATCGAAGTGCGCCCCGCCACCCATCAGGTGGACGATGTGCTGCAGGAAATACGCATTCGCTCCGAAAAGAATCAGCGCGTACTCATTACCACGCTGACCAAGCGCATGGCCGAGCAGCTGACCGACTACCTCACCGACAACGGCGTCAAGGTGCGCTACCTGCACTCGGACATCGACACGGTGGAGCGCGTGGAGATCATCCGCGACCTGCGCCTGGGCGCCTTCGACGTGCTGGTGGGCATCAACCTGCTGCGCGAGGGGCTGGACATTCCCGAGGTGTCGCTGGTCGCCATCCTGGATGCGGACAAGGAAGGCTTCCTGCGCGCCGAGCGCAGCCTGATCCAGACCATCGGCCGGGCGGCCCGCAACCTGAACGGCAAGGCCATCCTCTACGCCGACCGCATCACCGACTCGATGCGCAAGGCCATCGACGAAACGGAACGCCGCCGCGCCAAACAGATCGCACACAACGAAGCCCAGGGCATCACGCCGCGCAGCATCGTCAAACAGGTGCGCGATCTCATCGACGGGGTCTATAGCGAGAAGTCGGGCAAGGAAGCCGAGCGGCTCGAGCAGGAATCGATGCAGCGGGCCCAGGTGGAAGACATGTCCGAAAAGGACGTCGCCCGGGAGATCAAGCGCCTGGAAAAGCTCATGCTGGAGCACGCGCGCAATCTGGAGTTCGAGCAGGCCGCCCGGGTGCGCGACCAGCTGACCCGGCTGAAAGACCGCGCATTCGGTGCGCACGGCGGAGACCAGGTGGCGGTCTGAGATCGTGAACACGTTCTGAGCCGGCGAACCAAGGTCACAGGGGTGCCGGTGCCTTACCGGGAGGTAGCTCCCGCGACCGGGGTGTCCGGGTACCCGACAAAAACAATAGGGTTTGTGCTATACTTGTCTGAAATAGTCAAGAAAAGAAAAGCCCAGGATGAATAGGGCTCCGCGAGGTTCAGGTGCCTGTCGGAGTAGGGGCGGAGACGGTGCCGGAGGCTGGTTCCCAGCTTTCGGATTTCTATAACGAACAAGCCTGAAGACAAGGAGCTTGCGATGCGTCTCACTACCAAAGGCCGTTTTGCGGTCACCGCGATGATCGATCTGGCACTGCGCCAGAACAACGGCCCGGTCACCCTCGCTGCCATCAGCCAGCGCCAGCAGATCTCGCTGTCGTATCTCGAACAGCTCTTCGGCAAGCTGCGCCGGCACGAACTGGTCGAATCCACGCGCGGCCCCGGCGGCGGCTACACGCTGGCCCGCAAGGCCGGCGACATCACCGTGGCCGACATCATCGTCTCGGTCGATGAACCCATCGACGCCACCCAGTGCGGCGGCAAGGAAAACTGTCTGGGCGACGCCGGCCGCTGCATGACCCACGAGCTGTGGGCCTCGCTGAACCAGCGAATGGTCGAGTTCCTGGACTCCGTCACCCTGCAGAAGCTGGTGGACGACCAGCTCGCCAAGGGCGTGCAGGTCGAAGACAAGCCGGTCGTGCGCCGCGCCATCTCGACCACGCCCGTCGTCAAACCCATCCGCGTGAACGCGCCCAACTCGGTGTTCGCACTGGGCAACGTGTTCGCCAAGTCCTGAGTGCCGGGCATCCGCCCGACCTTGCCAGCCAGAGTCTTTGTTTGAGCCAGCCATGGATATGACCCCGCATTTCCCTATCTATCTCGACTACGGTGCCACCACGCCCGTGGACCCGCGCGTCGTTGACGCCATGATTCCGTGGCTGCGCGAGCATTTCGGCAACCCGGCCTCCCGCAGCCACGCCTGGGGCTGGGAAGCCGAAGAGGCCGTGGAGAAGGCCCGCGCCAACGTGGCCGCGCTCATCGGCGCCGATCCGCGTGAAATCGTGTGGACCAGTGGCGCCACCGAGTCCAACAACCTCGCCATCAAGGGTGCCGCGCACTTCTACAAGGGCAAGGGCAAGCACATCATCACGGTGAAGACCGAGCACAAGGCGGTGCTCGACACGACCCGCGAGCTGGAGCGCCAGGGCTTCGAGGTGACCTACCTCGACGTCCAGGAAAACGGCTTGCTCGACTTCGACGTGCTCAAGGCGGCCATCCGCCCCGACACCATCCTGCTGAGCGTGATGTTCGTGAACAACGAGATCGGCGTGATCCAGGACATCCCGGCCATCGGCGCGCTGTGCCGTGAAAAAGGCGTGATCTTCCACGTCGATGCCGCGCAAGCCACCGGCAAGGTCGAGATCGACATGGCCACGCTGCCCGTCGATCTGATGAGCCTGGCATCGCACAAGACCTACGGCCCCAAGGGCATCGGCGCGCTGTACGTGCGCCGCAAGCCCCGCGTGCGCCTGGAAGCGCAGATGCACGGTGGCGGCCACGAACGCGGCATGCGTTCGGGCACCTTGCCCACGCACCAGATCGTCGGCATGGGCGAAGCCTTCCGCATCGCCCGCGAAGAGATGGCGCAGGACCTGGCCAAGGCCCGCGCGCTGCAAAAGCGCCTGCTGGACGGCCTGACCGACATTGAACAGGTCTTCGTCAACGGCGACCTGGAGCGCCGCGTGCCGCACAACCTGAACATCAGCTTCAACTACGTCGAAGGCGAGTCGCTGATCATGGGCATCAAGGGTCTGGCCGTGTCGTCGGGCTCGGCCTGCACGTCCGCGAGCCTGGAGCCCAGCTACGTGCTGCGCGCCCTGGGCCGCAGCGACGAACTGGCGCACAGCAGCCTGCGCATGACCATCGGCCGTTTTACGACCGAGGAAGAGATCGACTACGCCGTCTCCACCATCCGCCACAACGTGGCCAAGCTGCGCGAGCTCAGCCCGCTGTGGGACATGTACAAGGACGGCATCGACATCAGCGCCATCCAGTGGGCCGCACATTGAAGAATTGACGAGGTAAACATCATGGCTTATTCAGACAAAGTGATCGACCATTACGAGAACCCCCGCAACGTGGGTTCGTTCGACAAGGGTGATGAGTCCGTAGGCACCGGCATGGTCGGCGCGCCGGCATGCGGCGACGTGATGAAGCTGCAGATCAAGGTGAACCCCGAGACCGGCGTGATCGAAGACGCACGCTTCAAGACCTACGGCTGCGGCTCGGCCATCGCCTCTTCGTCGCTGGTGACCGAATGGGTCAAGGGCAAGACGCTGGACGAAGCGGCTGCGCTGAAGAACAGCCAGATCGCCGAAGAGCTGGCGCTGCCGCCCGTGAAGGTGCACTGCTCCATCCTCGCGGAAGACGCCATCAAGGCCGCCGTGCTGGACTACAAGACCAAGCACGCGGCAGCCGCTCCCGCCGACGCTCAGGCCGCCTGACGCCATGGCCATCACCCTGACCGAAGCCGCGGCCCGGCACGTCAACCGCTATCTGTCCCGACGGGGCAAGGGCGTGGGCGTTCGCCTGGGTGTGAAGACCACGGGGTGTTCCGGGTTGGCGTACAAGCTGGAGTATGTGGATTCGCAGGAGCCGGAAGACGTGGTGTTCGAGAACCACGGCGTGAAGGTGCTGATCGATCCCAAGAGCCTGGCCTACATCGACGGCACCGAGCTCGACTTCGTGCGTGAAGGCCTGAACGAAGGCTTCAAGTTCAATAACCCCAACGAGCGCGACCGCTGCGGTTGCGGGGAGAGCTTCCGCGTTTGAGCTTTCCCTCGACGCGCTGACCGCTGCGACCGCCAGCGCCCCCAGCGCTGGCGGTTTTTTCATCACTGGCAGGCAGCAGGCCTGGCCCTTATGAACCTCCAATCCGACGACTTTGAACTGTTCGACGTGCCGCGACGCTTCGAGCAGGACCGTTCCGCGCTGGATGCGCGCTGGAAGGCGCTCCAGCGCGAGGCCCACCCGGATCGCTTCGCCGCGCAGGGCGGGGCCGCGCAGCGCGTGGCCATGCAGTGGTCGGTGCGCATCAACGAGGCCTACCAGCGCCTGAAAGACCCGCTGCGCCGCGCCGCCTATCTGTGCGAGCTGCACGGCGCGCCCATCCGCGCCGAAGACAACACCGCCATGCCCGCCGCGTTCCTGATGCAGCAGATGGAGTGGCGCGAGGCGCTGGAAGAAGCCGGCAGCACCGCCGAACTCGATGCGCTGGACGACGACGTGGCGCAGTCGCAGGCCGCCGCGATCGCGCGCTGCCGGCAGCTGATCGACGAGAAGGCCGACTATGCCGGGGCGGCGCAGGAGGTCAGAGCCCTCATGTTCATTGCGCGTTTTGGCCTGGACATCGAGGCCCGCCGGGACCAACTGGGACAATAGCCGGTTGAGCAAGGGCCCGGCGCCTTTTCATCGCGCCGCAGCCGTTTCGGCGCGCCCGTACCCACCCGCATCAAGACAAGAGCGAGCAAACCAGGCCCCGGGGGCCGGCGAAGCAGGCTCACCACAACACGAACATTCTTCATGGCGCTTCTGCAGATCTCCGAACCCGGCCAATCCCCCGACCCGCACCAACGGCGCATCGCCGTGGGCATCGACCTGGGCACCACCCATTCGCTGGTGGCCGCCGTGCGCAATGGCGTGGCCGAATGCCTGCCCGACGATGCCGGCCGCGTGCTGCTGCCTTCGGCCGTGCGCTACCTGGAAGGGGGCGGCCGGCAGATCGGCGCCGAGGCGCTGGGTGCCCAGGCAACGGACCCGGTCAACACCATCGTCTCGGTCAAGCGCTTCATGGGACGCGGCCTGGCCGACATCGCCGGACGCGAGAAACTGCCGTACAGCTTCACTGAAGCGGCACCGGCCGGGGAGGGTGCCGCCGAGGGCTCCGCCCACGGCATGGTGGCCATCTCCACCGCTGGCGGCGTGAAGTCGCCGGTGGAGGTCAGCGCCGAAATCCTGGCCACCCTGCGCTACCGGGCGGAAGACACCTTCAACGACGACCTGTATGGCGCCGTCATCACCGTGCCGGCCTATTTCGACGATGCACAGCGCCAGGCCACCAAGGACGCTGCCCGCCTGGCGGGCCTGAATCTGCTGCGCCTCATCAACGAGCCGACGGCCGCGGCCATCGCCTACGGGCTGGACAACGGTTCCGAGGGCGTCTATGCGGTGTACGACCTGGGCGGCGGCACCTTCGACATCTCGGTGCTGCGGCTCACGCAAGGCGTGTTCGAGGTCATCTCCACCGGCGGCGATTCGGCCCTGGGCGGCGACGACTACGACGCAGCCCTGGCCGAATGGGTGCTGGGGCAGCTGGGCCTGCAGGCCGTGTCCCCGCAGGACAAGTCGGCCGCCCGCGTGGCGGCGCGCGCCTGCAAGGAGGCCCTGACTGCTACGGAAAAGGTAGCATTCAGCGCCATCATCGCGGGCGCGGAAGCCCGATTCGACGTGACGCGTCAGGATTTCGAGGCCGCCACGGCCGAGCTCACGGCCCGCTCGCTGGCCGCGGTGCGCCGCGCCCTGCGCGATGCGCGTCTGCAAAAGGACGAAGTCCAGGGCGTGGTCCTGGTGGGTGGTTCCACCCGCATGCCGCAGATCCGCCAGGCGGTGGCGGATTTCTTCGGCAAGGAACCGCTGACCAACCTCAACCCCGACGAAGTCGTCGCCCTGGGCGCGGCCATCCAGGCCAATCAGCTGGCCGGCAACGACTCGGCCGGCGATCTGCTGCTGCTCGACGTGATCCCGCTGTCGCTGGGCATCGAGACCATGGGCGGGCTGGTCGAGCGCATCGTCAGCCGCAACGAAACCATTCCCACCGCCAAGGCGCAGGACTTCACGACCTACAAGGACGGCCAGACCGCCCTGGCGGTCCATGTGGTGCAGGGCGAGCGCGACCTGGTGGCGGACTGCCGCAGCCTGGCCCGCTTCGAGCTGCGCGGCATTCCGCCCATGGCCGCCGGCGCGGCGCGCATCCGCGTGACCTTTACGGTCGATGCCGACGGCCTGCTGAGCGTCAGCGCACGCGAGCAGACCAGCGGCGTCGAGGCGCGCATCGACGTGAAGCCGTCGTACGGCCTCTCGGATGACCAGATCGCCCGCATGCTGCAGGAAGGCTTCGCCACCGCCCAGCAGGATGTGCGCACCCGCGCCCTGGTCGAGGCCCGCGTGGATGCCGACCGCATGCTGATCGCCATCGACAGCGCCCTGCAGGCCGATGGCGACGTGCTGAGCGCCACCGAGCGCGAGGCCATCGATGGCCTGGCGCAGGCGCTGAAGTCGCTGCGCGACACGTCCGAAGACGCCGCCGAGATCGAGGCCGCCACGCAGGCGCTGGCCAAGGGCACCGAGGCCTTCGCGGCCCAGCGCATGAACCGCGGCATCCGTGAGGCGCTGGCCGGCAAGAACGTCGATAAGCTCTGACCCGCGCTCCCACCCCCCACAGCAAGAAACCCCGAGCCCCATGCCCGTCATCAAGATTCTTCCTCACGCCGAATACTGCCCCGCCGGCACCGAAATCTCCGCGCCCGCCGGCACCTCGATCTGCGAGGCACTGCTGGACAACGGCATCAAGATCGAGCACGCCTGCGACATGAGCTGCGCCTGCACCACCTGCCACGTCATCGTGCGCCAGGGGCTGGAATCGCTCAACGAGGCCGAAGAGGAAGAGGAAGACCTGCTGGACCGCGCCTGGGGCCTGGAGCCGCAATCGCGCCTGTCGTGCCAGGCCATCCTGGCGCAGGCGGATGTGACGGTGGAGATCCCCAAGTACACGATCAACCACGCCAAGGAAAACCACTGATGTCCCGCCAGATCGTTCTCGATACGGAAACCACCGGCCTTTCGGCCGAGGGCGGCGACCGCATCATCGAACTGGGATGCGTGGAGCTGTTCAACCGCAAGCTCACCGGCAACAACCTGCACCTCTATTTCAACCCGGGGCGCGACAGCCATGAAGACGCGCTGAAGGTCCACGGCATCAGCAACGAGTTCCTGAAGGACAAGCCCAAGTTCGCCGACATGGCCGAGGACATCCTGCGCTACCTGCAGGGTGCCGAGATCATCATCCACAACGCGGCGTTCGACGTGGGCTTTCTCAACAAGGAGCTCGAACTGACCGGCCGCCCGGCCTTCGGCAGCTTCGTGGCCGGCATCACCGACACCCTGGCCATGGCCAAGGAGATGTACCCCGGCAAGCGCAATTCGCTCGACGCCCTGTGCGACCGGCTGGGCGTGGACAACTCCAGCCGTACCCTGCACGGCGCCTTGCTCGATGCGGAGCTGCTGGCCGATGTCTATATCAACCTCACGCGCGGGCAGGACGCGTTGCTCATCTCCGACGAGTCGGAAGAGGACGAGGGCGGCGTGAAGATCGCGCCCATCGACCTGAGCAGCATCACCCTGCAGGTGCTGCGCGCGAGCGAAGCGGAGCTGGCCGAGCACGATGCGACGCTCGCGCAGATCGACAAGGCCAGCGGCGGCAAAACAATTTGGAAAACCTCGGCCCAGGCCTGAAAAACTGTGCCATAATCATGGTCTTGTCGCAACGACGACTAGGGTGATTAGCTCAGCGGTAGAGCACTGCCTTCACACGGCAGGGGTCGCAGGTTCAAACCCTGCATCACCCACCAACATCGAAACCCCGTAGATCCATGGTCTGCGGGGTTTTTTCTTGGACCTGCTGCCTGCCGTGCATCCCCGAAGTTCCCGGTCGGCTGGCGCGTGTGCGCTTGCGGGTCAAATCGGCGTCGACGCCGGCCATGCGCAACGCGAAGCTCCGCTCGGCGAGCGCGGCATTGCCGGAGGACTGTGCTCACGAAGGTTCCATCGTGCCGGCTTAATGCGCGGCCAGGCCACTCAGCCGCTCATGGCCTGTGTGAACATGATCTCGATGAATTCGCCAGGGCGGATCATCTGCAGGGACACGGCGACGAGCATGTTGCCGTCCAGCACGTTCTGGGCGGTCATGGTCGATCCCAGTCCGCAGCTTACCGAGAACGCCTCGCTGGGTTGGCTGCCCGTCAGGCCCCCCTGTTGCCAGACACCCGTCAGGAAACTGCCGATGGCGGCCGTCACGGTCGCCCATGTGGCGGCGTCGTTGGCGGCGAAGACATAGCTCTGCAGCGCGAGCTTGATCGACTGCTCCAGGTAGATCAGGGTGCGCCGGACCTGGATGTAGCGATAGTCGTCGCTGTTGCCGTCCAGCGTGCGGGCGCCCCACACGACGTTGCCCCGCGAGGGCAGGGCGCGCACGATGTTGATGGCCTCGCCATTGGTCGGCACGTTGAATCCGCTCTGCTCTGCATCGGTCATGGCGTAGAGCGGCGCCGCCACCGAAGCCAGCGCCAGATTGGCCGGAGCGCTCCACACGCCGTTGAGGTTGTCGCTCGTGGTCCAGACGCCGGCGAGCAAGGCGCTGGGCGGCAGCACGTTCATGTCGGCGGCGATCAGCTGCGCGATCTGCTGGAACAGCGGCAAGGCGTTGAGCAGCCGTTGGTTCAGGCTCGCCATCCACTGCGCCAGCGCGGTGCCGTCGGTGGGCGCGGGGGCGTAGCCGCCGCCGATCGAATAGGCCTTTCCGGTGGCCGAGGCGGAAACCGGAAAGGCCGCAGCGATGGCTGACTGCAGGTCGGCCAGTGCATCAGGATGGCCGACGTAGAGCGCGGTGGCCTGCGTGGTGAGAAGGTTGTTGAGCGTGCGGTTGTCGCCGTCGGGGGCTTGCAGGCAGGTGTAGAGGATGTCGGCTGTGCCGACGATGGAAGTCCTGAGCGCGGGCCCGTAGCAGGCGCCGTAGCTGACGCTGGAGACCTGGGGCGCGATGGCTTCGGAGAGTTCCGTCTGCGCGGCCTGCATGGCCTCGCAGGTGTCGGCGGTGAGGGCGCCGGGCAGCTCCAGGATGGCCATCCGGTCCTGTCGCCGGGACGCCTGCTGGAGCATGTTGCAGGCCATGGACGCGTAGTCCGGACGGGAGAGCTGGCAGGCTTCCGGCACCACGATCATGGTGGGGCCGATGGTGTTGCCGGCGACGCTCAGCCCCACGTTCAGGCCGGGCTTGCCGCTGTCGAGGGCACCGCTGGGATCGCCCAGTTCGATGGTGCCGGCGGTCCAGCTGACGGGAATGGGCGCGGGCAGGCTGCCCGGGGTCGGAAACTCGTTGGCCCAGTAGCTTCCCACCGACACCACGAAGCATTTTCCGCCGCCGTTGGCGAAGAAGGCCTGCATGCTCCAGTACAGGTTGAACCGACGGGGCTCGCCGGCGAGCGCGGCGGACTGCAGCAGGAAAGGTTGTGTCGAGATGGCGCCGTTCGCATCGGAGAAAGCGGCGTGGAAGGACGGAGGCTGCTGCACGGCCGGCCGGTCATGCGCGCCCCCGGAAGTGCTGCCCGAATAGCCCGAACTGCTCGGGAAAGGGGAAGAATCGCCCAGTGCCACGACTTGGTACCGCATCGGGATAGGGCCACCGAAGTGCTGGATGAACTCCGCCATCGACGAGATCGGCACCGCCGTGTCGTAGAGCGGCCTGCCGGTTGCCGGGTCGCCCGCCACTTCGGTATAGCCGATGAAGATCGGCACGGCCGTTTCCACGCCGACGATGGAAATCCCTGAAGAGGCTATCTCATTGATGTAGACGCCTGGCGTCGAGCGATTCAAATAGGCGGAAACCGAGGTGGACATGCGCAATCCTTTGCTGGTGGCGGCTATCGAGAGACGATGGAATCCCACTGGATTTCCTGGACACCTGTGATTCGCGGTGCCGACCAGAGTTATAGACCACCTCGATGCAGTCGAAGACGCCGGCGCACGCGCTCGCGCTTGGGCAACCGGATTCAGTCCTCATCCCGCCCACTGCAGCTCGAAGGCCGACCCTCCCAGGCGTGATGGCGCCCACAGGGCCTTCCCGCCGTGGGCCTGGGCGATGGCTTGCACCACGGCCAGGCCCAGGCCGCTGCCGGGCCGCTCGTGCGAGGCGGCGCCGCGCTGGAAGGCTTCGAAGAGGCGGGCGGCTTCCGCGGCCTGCAGGCCGGGGCCGCTGTCTTCCACGCGCAGGTGGACCCGCCCGTCTTCCTGCCAGCTGCGGATGGCGATCGGTCCCGGCGTGGCATGGCGCAGCGCGTTTTCCAGCAGGGCCAGCAGCGCCTGGCGGATGCGGACCGGGTCGCACACCACTTCATCGGCCTGCAGGTCCAGCGCCAGCGCAAAGCCTGCGCCGGTCAGCTGCGGCTCCAGCGCCAGGGCGGCTGCGCGGACTTCTGCCGGGAGATCGGCCAGTTCCAGGCGCAGTTCGAGGTGGCCGCTGTCGCGCAGGCCCAGCAGCCGCAGGTCTTCGATCAGCCGCGCCAGGCCCTCGACGTTCTTGAGCAGGGCCTGGAACTGCGCGGGGCTCGGCTCGAAGACGCCTTCGGTCAGGCCCTGCAGGCGGCCGCGCAGGATGGTCACCGGCGTGCGCAGCTCGTGGGCGATGGCGGCGTTCCAGAAGGCGCGTCCCTGAGCCATGTGCTGCAGCCGCTGCGCCATGCCGTTGAAGTCTTCCACCAGCTGCGCGGCCTCGCCCAGCGAATGCGCGTCGGTGTGGGCGCGCGCGGAGAGGTCGCCCTCGGCGATGCGGTGCAGGCTCTCGGCCACCGAATTCAGCGGCGTGACGATGCGGCGCGAGAGCTTGCTGGCCGTGACCACGGCCAGCACCAGCGCGGCGATCACGCTGCCCAGCATCCACATCGCCTCGATGGGGGAGGGCACGAAGTCGTAGGAGATGCTGGAGGGCGAATAGGCCGTGAGCAGGGCGTAGAGCGCGTAGGAGCCCAGCAGGAACAGCAGCGCGATGCCGAAGGCCATCACCGCCAGCGAGATCACCAGCTGCCGGCGCAGCCCGCCGTAGCGCGCCGTCATGGTGCGATGCCCAGCCGGTAGCCCACGCCGCGCACGCTGGCCGGCACGCCCTCCAGCTTCAGCAGTTCCAGCTTCTTGCGCAGCTTGCTGATGTGGCTGTCCACCGTGCGTTCGAGCGCATCGCTCTCGGGCAGGCAGGCGGCTAGCAGCTCGGCGCGGCTGAAGACGCGCTTGGGCGCGCGCGCCATGTGGGCCAGCAGGTTGAATTCGGTCAGGGTGAGCGGCAGCGTGCGGCGTTCGCCGTCCACCTCCGCGCTGGCTTCCAGGGTTTCGGGGTCGATCTGGAAGGTGCCCACGCGCAGCACCCGCTGCGCGCCGCGCGCGCCGTGCGTGGCCGTGCGCCGCAGCACGGCCTGCACGCGCGCCACCACCTCGGCGGGGTTGAAGGGCTTGACCACGTAATCGTCGGCGCCCAGGCGCAGGCCCATGAGCTTGTCGATGTCCTGGTCCAGCGCCGTGAGCATGATGACCGGCGTGTCGCCGCGGTGGCGCAGCTCCGACAGTACCTGCCAGCCGCTGGCCAGGGGCAGCTGCACGTCGAGCAGCACCAGATCGGGCTTGAGCGACAGGTGCATGTCCAGCGCGGCCGTGCCCGTGGCGGCATGCGTGGCGCGCAGGCCGCTGCGGCGCAGATAGGCGCCGAGGATTTCGGCGATCTCGGTTTCGTCTTCCACCAGCAGCACGAGCGCCCCGGCGATGGCTGCGTCGGTCGGGGGCGGCAGGGAATCATTCATGGCGGCGATTGTGCCGCTGCGGTGGAGCCTGCGCCGCTCCATCCTGCTTCCATGGTTCGTCCAACGAAGCGCGAGGAGGCCCGCCCAGAATCGTGCCCTTCGAGAGTTCCGGTGCACGCATGCACGAGAGGGTGGACGCCATGACGACGCGACGACGAATGGGATATGGACTGGCCTGCGCAGCGGCGCTGGCGATGGCTGCCTGCAGCCCGGCCCAGGAGCCGGCGGCACCGCCGGAGCCGGTGCGCGTTTCCGCGCTGGTCCTGCAGCCGCAGGCGGTGACGGTGCACGAGGAGCTGCCCGGCCGCGTGGCCGCCCTGCGCTCGGCGGAGATCCGCGCCCAGGTGGGCGGCATCGTGCAGCGCCGCCTGTTCGAGCAGGGCGCGGACGTGGCTGCGGGCCAGCCGCTCTTTCAGATCAACGCCGCGCCTTTCAAGGCCGATGCGGACATGGCCGCAGCCGCGCTGCAGCGCAGCCAGGCCGCGTGGCGCCGGGCCGTGGCGCAGGCCGAGCGGCTCAAGCCGCTGATGCAGGCCGAGGCCGTGAGCCACCAGGAATACGAAGACGCCGTCGCGCAGCGCGAGCAGGCCGCAGCGGAAGTGGCGCAGGCCGAGGCCAGCCTGGCGCGCCGCCGGCTGGACCTGCGCTTCGCCCGCGTCGATGCGCCCATCGCCGGCCGCATCGACCAGGCCCTGGTCAGCGAGGGCGCGCTGGTGGGCGCGGCCGATGCCACGCCCATGGCCCGCATCCAGCAGATCGACAAGGTGTATGTGGACGTGCGCCAGCCCGCCGCAGCGCTGGAGGCGCTGCGGACGCTGGGCGCCAGCCCGCCCGTCACGCTGCTGCGCGCAGACGGCCGCCCGTACCCCATGCGCGGGCAGGTGCTGTTTTCCGCCATCAACGTGGACCCGGCCACGGGCGACGTGCTGCTGCGCATCCTGGTGGACAACCCCGGGCGATTGCTGCTGCCGGGCATGTTCGTGCGCGCGCAGCTGGTCAAGGGCCGCTACGAGCAGGCGCTGCTGGTGCCGCAGCAGGCCGTGAAGCGCTCCGCCGGCCAGGCGCAGGTGTGGACGGTGGAGAAGGGCGCCCAGGGCGACGTGGCCCGGCTGCTGCCCGTGCAGCTGGGCGAGGCCGTCGGCCAGAACTGGCGCGTGGTGGGCGGCCTGCAGGCCGGCCAGCGCGTGGTGGTGGAGGGCGCCGAGCGCCTTGCCGCCGGCACGGCCGTGGCGCCGCAGCCCTGGCATGCCCCCACCGTGGCCGCCTCGGAAAACGCAGCGACCGCGGCCCGCTGAGGCCCCCCGAAGCAGGAAACCCCGATGCCTCAATTCTTCATACGCCGGCCCGTCTTCGCCTGGGTGGTGGCCGCGTTCATCGTGCTGCTGGGCCTGATCGCCTTGCCGCAGCTGCCCATCGCCCGCTACCCCTCGGTCGCGCCGCCGGCCGTCACCGTGTATGCGACCTATCCCGGCGCCACGCCGCAGGCCATGAACGATTCGGTCGTGAGCCTGATCGAGCGCGAGCTCTCCAGCGTAAAGCATCTGCTGTATTTCGAGTCGTCGGTGGACACCTCCGGCTCCGCGCAGATCTCCGCCACCTTCAAGCCCGGCACCCAGCCCGAGCTGGCCCAGGTGGACGTGCAGAACCGCCTCAAGGCCATCGAGGCGCGGCTGCCCCAGGCCGTGCGCCAGAACGGGCTGAGCGTGGAATCTTCGACCTCCAGCTTCCTGATGATCGTGAGCCTGGTGTCCGACGACGGCCGCCACAGCGAGCTGGAGCTGAGCGACTACCTGGCCCGCCACGGCGTGGAGGAGCTGCGCCGCATCGAGGGCGTGGGCCGCGTGCAGCTCTTCGGCGCCGAGCAGGCCATGCGCATCTGGGTGGACCCGGCCAGGCTGCAGGGCTACGGGCTGTCGATGAGCGACCTTTCCACGGCGCTCGCGCAGCAGAACGCGCAGATCGCGCCCGGCCGCGTGGGCGATTCGCCCACCTTGCCCGGCCAGCGGGTGAGCATTCCGCTCACGGTGCAGGGCCAGCTGTCCACGCCCGAGCAGTTCGCGGCGGTGGTGCTGCGCTCGGGCCGCGACGGCTCCCGGGTGCTGCTGGGCGACATGGCGCGCGTGGAGCTGGGTGCGCAGTCCTACGGCTTCGCCACGCGGGACGACGGCCGGGCCTCGGCCGGCGCCGCCGTGCAGCTCTCGCCCGGCGCCAATGCGGTGCGCACGGCCGAGGCGGTGCAGGCCCGGCTGGCCGAGCTGGGCGCCACGCTGCCCGCCGGCATGCGCTACACCACGCCGTTCGACACGGCTCCGTTCGTGAAGATCTCCATCGAGAAGGTGATCCAGACGCTGCTGGAGGCCATGGCGCTGGTGTTCATCGTGATGTACGTCTTCCTGCAGGACGTGCGCTACACGCTCATTCCCGCCATCGTCGCGCCCATCGCGCTGCTGGGCACCTTCGCGGTCATGCAGGTGGCGGGCTTTTCGATCAACGTGCTGACCATGTTCGGCATGGTGCTGGCCATCGGCATCATCGTGGACGACGCCATCGTGGTGGTCGAGAACGTCGAGCGGCTGATGGCGGCCGAGGGCCTGGGCCCGCAGGAGGCCACGATCAAGGCCATGCGCGAGATCACGGGCGCGGTGGTGGGCATCACCCTGGTGCTCACGGCGGTGTTCATCCCCATGGCGTTCGCCAGCGGATCGGTGGGGGTCATCTACCAGCAGTTCGCGCTCTCCATGGCCACGTCCATCCTGTTCTCGGCCTTCCTGGCGCTCACGCTCACGCCCGCGCTGTGCGCCACGCTGCTCAAGCCCGTGCAGCCCGGCCACCATGAAAAGCGCGGCGTCTTCGGCCGCTTCAACCGGGGCTTCGCCCGCCTGACCGATCGCTACGGCGCGGGCGTGGGCGCGCTGCTGCGCCGGCCGGGTCGGGTGATGCTGGGCTTCGCCGCCATCTTGGCCGTGCTGGGCTGGGCCTTCCTGCGGCTGCCATCGGCCTTTCTGCCCGAGGAAGACCAGGGCTACTTCATGACCTCGTTCCAGCTGCCGGCCGATGCCACCATGGAGCGCACCTTGTCCGTGGTGAAGGACTACGAGGCCTACGTGGCCGCGCGCCCCGGCATCGCCACCAACCAGACGGTGATCGGCTTCGGCTTCTCCGGCTCGGGGCCCAATTCGGCGCAGGCCTTCACCATGCTCAAGGACTGGAACCAGCGGGATGGCGCCACGGCGCAGGACGAGGTCGCCCGCGCCCAGCACGCCATGCAGCGCGTGCGCGAAGGCGAGATCATGGTGCTGATGCCGCCGGCCATCGACGAGCTGGGCACCTCGTCGGGCTTCACCCTGCGGCTGCTGGACCGTGCCGGCCAGGGTCAGGCGGCGCTGCTGGCCGCGCAGGCCCGGCTGATCGAGCTGGCGGCGCAGAGCAAGCTGCTGACCCAGGTCTATGCCGACGGGCTGCCCTCGGGCGCCAGCGTGCGGCTGGACATCGACCGGGGCAAGGCCGCAGCGCTGGGCGTGCCGTTCAGCGCCATCAGCGACACGCTCTCCGCGGCGCTGGGCTCGCTCTACGTGAACGACTTTCCCAACCGCGGGCGCATGCAGCAGGTCATCGTGCAGGCCGACGCCCCGGCGCGCATGCAGCTGCAGGATGTGCTGCAGCTGCCCGTGCCCGGCGCAGGCAGCGCCATGGCCCGGCTGGGCGAGATGGTCACGCCCGTCTGGACCGAAACGCCGCTGCAGCTGGCGCGCTACCAGGGCTATCCGGCGGCGCGCATCACCGGCTCGGCGGCGCCGGGCGTCGCCAGCGGCGCGGCCATGGCCGAGATGGAGCGGCTCGCGCAGCAGCTGCCCAAGGGCTTCGCCATCGGCTGGACGGGCCAGTCGCTGCAGGAGAGGCAGTCGGCCGCGCAGGCGCCGCTGCTGCTGGCGCTGTCGATGCTGGTGGTGTTCCTGGTGCTGGCCGCGCTCTACGAGAGCTGGTCGATCCCCGCGGCCGTGATGCTCGTCGTGCCGCTGGGCCTGGTCGGCGCGGTGGCCGCCGTGCTGCTGCGCGGCATGCCCAACGACGTGTTCTTCAAGGTGGGGCTCATCACCGTGATCGGCCTATCGGCCAAGAACGCGATTCTCATCGTCGAATTCGCCAAGCAGCTGCGCGAGCAGGGCCACGGCCTGGTCGATGCGGCCGTGACGGCGGCGCGCCTGCGGCTGCGGCCCATCCTGATGACCTCGCTGGCCTTCGCGCTGGGCGTGGTGCCGCTGATGCTGGCCACGGGCGCCAGCCGCGAGACGCAGCAGGCCATCGGCACGGGCGTGTTCGGCGGCATCGTCACCGCCACGGTGCTGGCCGTGTTCTTCGTGCCCGTCTTCTTCGTGCTGGTGGTGGGCTTGCAGGAACGCTGGGCGCGCAGGGCGGCCGCACCCCTGGCGCTGCCGGGTCCCGAGAAGGAGGCATGACCATGCGCCGGATTGCTTGCCTTTCCCTTTCCGCGCTGCTGGCCTCGCTGGCGGGCTGCTCGCTCACGCCCGCCCTGCAGACCCCGCCACCGCCAGTGCCTGCGGCCTACGCCCAGGCCGGCGAGGCGCCGGGCCGGCTGCCCGCCGCCGATATCGGCTGGAAGACCATGTTCGGCGACCCGCGGCTGCAGCGCCTGATCGAACTGGCGCTGGAGCACAACAAGGATCTGCACCTGGCCGCGCTGAACGTGGAGGCCGTGGGCGCGCAATACCGCATCCAGCAATCGAACCAGTGGCCGCGCGTGGCGGCCGAGGCCTCCAGCACGCGCGAGCGGGGCGGGGCGGCCGGTCAGGGCGGCGGCACTGCGGGCACCGGGGCCGGCGTCGGCACGCGACACGCGGTGGGCCTGGGTATCAGCGCCTTCGAGATCGACCTCTTCGGCCGCCTGCGCGCCTCTTCCGACGCGGCGCTGGCGCGCTACCTGGCCAGTGAACAGGGCCGGCTGGCGGCGCAGCTGGCGCTGGTGGGCGCGGTGGCCGATGCCTATTACGCCGAACGGCTCGCGCTGGAGCAGTCCCGCCTGGCCGAGCAGACCCTGGCGGACTGGGCGCAATCGCTGCGGCTCGTGCAGCTGCGGGCCCAGGCCGGCCAGCGCGGCGGGCTGGATCTGGCCCAGGCCGAGGGCCAGGTCGCCACGGCCCAGGCGGACTGGCAGGCGCGCCAGCGGGCCCAGGCCCAGGCCGGCAATGCCCTGCAACTGCTGGTCGGCATGCCCTCGCTGCCTGCCGATCTGCCCGAGGGCCTGACGCTGGCCGCGCCGGCGGTGCTCACGCGGTTGCCGGCGGGCCTGCCTTCGGATCTGCTGCAGGTACGGCCCGACATCGCCCAGGCCGAGCAGCTGCTGCGGGCCGCCAATGCCGACATCGGCGCGGCGCGCGCCGCGTTCTTCCCGCAGCTATCGCTCACCGCGTCGCTGGGCTTCGCGAGCCCCACGCTGGGCGGGCTGTTCGATGCCGGCTCGCGCAGCTGGCGCTTCGCTCCGCAGATCAGCCAGCCGCTGTTCCAGGCAGGGCGGCTGCGCGGCGAGCTGCGGCTGGCCGAGGTGCGCAAGTCCGAAGCCGTCGTCGCCTATGAAAAGGCCATCCAGGCCGCCTTCCGCGAGGTGGCGGACGGGCTGGCGGGCAGCGCGACCTACCGGCAGCAGATCGAGGCGCAGTCGCAGGTGCTGCGCAGCGCCGAGCGCCGGCTGGCGCTGTCGGACCTGCGCTACCGCGCCGGCCTGGACGGCCGGCTCGAACTGCTGGACGCCCAGCGCCAGGGCTATGCCGCCCGGCAGACGCTGCTGGAGCTGCGGCGCGCCGAGATCGGCAATGCCGTCGCGCTCTACAAGGCGCTGGGTGGCGGCCTGTCCGACCAGGCCGCCGATCTCCAGCGCGGCCCGCTTGCGGGGCGCACGCCATGACGGTGCCGCTGCCGGCGCAGGGCGCCGCGCCGCCCGAGGCGCCCGATCCGGGGCCGGGCTGGGCATGGCGCTTCGGCCTGGTCTTCGGCGGCCAGGCGTTCTCGCTGATCGGCTCGGCGCTCAGCCAGTTCGTGCTGCTGTGGTGGATCACGGACACCACGGGCAGCGTTGCCTCGCTGGCCTTCGCGGGCCTGGCGGCGCTGCTGCCCCAGGCGTTGCTGAGCCCGCTGGGCGGCACGCTGGCCGACCGCTGGAGCCGGCGCCTGCTGATGATCGCGGCGGATGCGGTGAGCGCGCTCTGCATGTGCGTGCTGATCGCGCTGTTCCTCAGCGGCCGCATCGAGCTCTGGCATGCCTATTCGATGATGGCGGTGCGCAGCGCCATGCAGGCCTTCCAGCTGCCGGCCGCCTCGGCCAGCGTCGCCATGCTGGTGCCCCGGCACTTCCTGCCGCGTGCGGCAGGGCTCAATCAGATGATGCAGAGTCTCACGCTGGTGGCGGCTGCGCCGCTGGGCGCGCTGGCGGTCTCGCTGCTGCCCATGGGCTGGGCCCTGGGCATCGACGTGGTCACCGTGGTGCTGGGCATCACGCCGCTGCTGTTCCTGCGCATACCGCAGCCCCGCCGGGCGCCGGGTGCGCCCACCGGCATCGGGCATGAGCTGCGCGAAGGCGTGCAGACCGTGTGGCGGTCGCCCGGACTGCGGCGGCTCTATGCGCTGCTGGGCGCGGCCATGCTGGTGGTGATGCCCACCTTCACCCTGGTGCCCTTGCTGGTCAAGACGCACTTCGGTGGGGGCGCGATGGACGTGGCCTGGATGGAGGGCCTGGCCGGCGGGGGCATGGTGCTGGGCGGCCTGCTGGTGGCGGCGGTGGCGCCGCGCCGGCAGATGCCCTGGGTGCTCTGGGGGCTGGCGCTGTCGTGCCTGGCCATGGCGCTCACCGCGCTGGCGCCGAGCCGGCTGTTCGCGGTGGCCGTGCTGTGGTGGACGGTGAGCGGCATCGCCTTCGCGCTGGGCCATGCGCCGCTCACCGCGCTGCTGCAGACCATCGTGCCGCATCAGCTGCAGGGGCGTGTGCTCTCGCTGCTGCACATGGTCGAGGGACTGGCGTCGCCCCTGGGGCTGGCGCTGGCCTCGCCGCTGGGCGAATGGCTGGGCGTGCGCTGGCTGTTCGTGGTCACGGGCACGCTGGGCACGGTGGTCATCCTGGCGGGTTTCCTGTCAAGGCCCTTGATGCGGCTCGAAGACGGCGAGGCGGCGCGGGAGTGACGTGAAGCCGGCTGCGAGCGGTTGTCCGCATGCCGGAGTCGTGGAGAATGGCAGCCATCGCCGGCAGCATTGCAGTGCCGGCTTCTGGCTCTTGCTGCGCCTTCAGGCAGCATGTCTTTCACGGTCTCCTCACGCTCCCGCCAATGAACAGCCTGCGCCGAATGCTCGATGTCCTGGATCTTTTTCGCCCCGATCAGCCCGTGATCGACGTGGAAACCATCTGCAAGGAACTGGGCTACACCTCGGCCAGCGCCTACCGCTACCTGCGCGAGCTGGGCGACGTGGGCCTGCTGGTGCGCCTCTCGCGGGGCTATGCGCTTGGGCCGCGCATCATCGCGCTGGAGCACCAGATGAGCGCCTACGACCCGGTGCTGGTGCGCGGGCGCGACCTGGTGGACAAGCTGGTGGCCGAAACCGGGCTCGATGCGCTGATCAGCGAGTGGTATGGCGACTCGGTCGTGACCGTGCTGGTGCAGCGCGGCCCCGACGGCGGGCCGGCCGGCGGCGGCCGGGGGCGGCCCATCGACCTCTTCCACAGCGCCACGGCGAAGGTGGTGCTGGCCTATCTGCTGCCGCGCCAGATCCGCCGCATCTACGACGCCCACGCCTTCCGCCCCGAGCTGCAGCACCTGGGGCTGGAGTGGAAGCAGTTCTCCAAGAGCCTGCTGGCCATCCGCAAGCTGGGCTACTGCATCAGCGAAAGCGAGCTGCACCCCGGCCGCTCGGGCCTGGCCGCGCCCATCTTCGACGAGAAGCAGCGCGTGCTGGGCAGCATCACGCTGGTGGGGCGCAGCGAGCGCTTCAAGGCCTTCCAGGAGTCCTTCCTCTGCAAGCTGGTCGTCGATGCGGCGAACGAGCTGACGGCGCGCATCGCCCAGCAGTAGGGCGGCGCGCTGCGATGGAGGGCGCCCCGGCGGGCGCTGTGCGGGAGATGCCGAAATCGGCTACTGCCCTGGCCAACACGGGGATAGGCTGATCCGGGAGAGGCCAGGACAGTCGGGATGCCCCCCGCGGGCCGCTTCGCCATGGCGGCCCCGGAAGAGCCCGGTGCGCCTTGCGCATCCACCGGGCTTTTCGAGGACTCCATCGTGCACCCCAGAAGACTCAGCCTGCGCCTGCAGGTGCTGCTTGCCACTTTCGCGCTGGTCGGCGCGGGCTTTCTCGCCACGGTGGCGCTGCTGACCCAGCAGGCCAGCCAGGCCCAGCGCGACACCGCGCTGATGTACGCCGAGCAGCTGGCCCGCGCCGAGGCCGACCGGCTGGGCCGGCCCTTCAACCAGGCGCTGCAGACGCTGCGGGCGACGGCCCAGTCGCTGGGCGGCCTGCGGGCCGCGCGCAAGCCCGACCGGGACATCGCCAACGCCCAACTGCGCGCCGTGCTGGAAGGCAACCCCACGCTGCTGGGCCTTTCCACCACCTGGGAGCCCAATGCCTTCGACGGCCGCGATGCCGAGTTCGCCAACACCCCAGGCCACGACCGCAGCGGGCGCTTCGTGCCCTACTGGTACCGCAGCGGGGGCACTTTCCACCTGGAGCCCACCAAGGGCTACGACGAGCCCGGTGCGGGCGACTTCTACCTGGAAGCCGTGCGCACGGGCGAGGAGATGTTCTTCGACCCCTACGACTACGAGATCGGCGGCACGAAGGTGCGGGTCACCAGCGTGTCTGTGCCGATCCGCGTGGCGGGGCAGGTCGTCGGCGTGGCCGGCCTGGACATCGCCGTGGCCGACGTGCAGGCCGCCGTGGCGGCCATCCGCCTCTACGGCAGCGGCTACGCCACCCTGGTCTCGCATGCCGGCGAGATCATCGGCGACCCGCACCGCGAACTCCTGGGGCAGGACGTGGAGGCGGGCGGCATGCAGGCCGGCGCCAAGGCCGCCATCCAGGCCGGCCAGCCGCTCACCGTGCGCTGGACCGATCCCGCCACCGGCCAGGCCATGACCCGCATCTACGCCCCGCTGCGCGTGGGCGACACCCGCACCCCCTGGTCGCTGGCGGTGACGGTGCCCGACGACGAACTGCTCGCGCCCGTCGTCCGGCTGCGGCACGTGGCGCTGGTGCTGGCCCTGGCGAGCCTGGTGGTGGTGATGGCCGGCCTCGCCTGGCTGCTGGAGCGGCTGGTGCTGCGGCCGCTGGGCGGCGAGCCCGCCCGCGCCGTGGCGCTGGCGCAGAGCGTGGCGGCCGGCGACCTGACCACCGTGGTGCCGGTGCGCGCCGGCGACGAGGCGAGCCTGATGGCCGCGCTGGCCGCCATGCAGCGGCGCCTGACCGAGCTGGTGGCGGGGGTGCGCGAACAGGCGCAGACCGTGTCGCTCACCTCCAGCCAGATCGCCGACGGCAACCAGGATCTTTCCTCGCGCACGGAGGAGCAGGCCAGCGCCCTGCAGCAGACGGCGGCCTCGGTCGAGCAGTGGAGCACGGCCGTGCGGCAGAACGCCGACAGCGCGCGCCATGCCAGCGAACTGGCGGCCGAGACGGCGGAATTCGCCGTCGATGGCGGGCGGCTGGTGGGCGAGGTCGTCACGACCATGGGCGACATCGACGGCGCCTCGCGCCGGATCGCCGACATCACCGGCGTCATCGACGGGCTGGCGTTCCAGACCAATCTGCTGGCGCTGAACGCGGCGGTGGAGGCGGCCCGTGCGGGTGAGCAGGGACGGGGCTTTTCCGTGGTCGCCCAGGAGGTGCGCGCGCTCGCGCAGCGCTCGGCCGTGGCGGCGCGGGACATCAAGGGCCTCATCGCCGAATCGGTGCGCCAGGCGGAGGCCGGCAGCCAGCGCGCCGCGCAGGCCGGCCAGGCCATGCAGACCATGGTCCAGCGCATCCAGGAGGTATCGCGCATCGCGCACGAGATCAGCACGGCGACCGCGCAGCAGAGCGCGGGCATCGGCGAGCTGAGCCAGGCCATCGGCACGATGGACCAGGTCACCCAGCAGAACGCGGCCCTGGTGGAAGAGGCGGCCGCGGCCACCGAAGCGCTCAAGTCGCAGGCCGGGCAGATGGAGCAGGCGGTGCTCGTTTTCAGGCTCTGAAGAGCCTTCCGCAGGGGTGGCTTGCGGCCCTGCCGACCCCTTGCCGATTCGGGCTACCGAGCCGCGGCAATCTCCACGACCATCGACTGCACCCGAGGGCGCTGGACAACATTCCCGGCGGCGGCCCGGCTCCGGGCTGCCAGGGATTGCCTGCAGCGCCTTCGCTTCCGCCCTCATGCAATCGACTGAACGAAAAGGTATGGCCGTGACTGAAACCGAACTGGAAGCCCTGAATTTCCCCGATGCACCGCGCATGGTGTCCGCCGACTTCCCCGGCCCGAAATCGGCCGCCGCGCTGGAGCTGTCGGCCCGTACCGAATCGATGGCGCGCGGCGCCGGCCGCGCCCCGGTGGTCATCGACCAGGCCCTGGGCGTGACCTTCAAGGACCCGGACGGCAACACCTACATCGACCTGTCGGCCGGCGTGGGCGTGAGCAGCGTGGGCCGCTGCCATCCCAAGGTGGTGGAGGCGATCCGCGCCCAGGCCGGCGTGCTGGCCCATTCGATGGAAGTCAACAGCACCCGCCGCACCGAACTGGCCGCCAAGCTGTCTGAAATCATGCCCGAGGGCCTGCGCGGCGACTGCGTGACCTTCTTCACCCAGAGCGGCAGCGATGCGCTGGAGGCGGCCGTGAAGTTCGCCAAGCGCGTCACCGGCCGGCACCAGATCGTGGCCTTCCACGGCGGCTATCACGGCGTGTGGAACGCATCGGTGGCGCTCACCACCGGCACGGCCTACCGCAAGGGCTACGGCCCGTTCATGGGCGGCGTGATCCACGCCCCCTATCCCTATGCCTACCGCTTTCCGTTCGACACCACGCACAAGAGCGCCGAGCAGATCGCGGGCGAATACGTGGACTACCTGCTGAACACGCCCTACACGGCCGCCGACGACGTGGCCGCCGTGATCGTGGAGCCGGTGCAGGGCGAGGGCGGCTACGTGCCGCCGTCCCCCGAATTCCTGCAGCTGCTGCGCAAGGCCTGCGACAAGAGCGGCGCGCTGCTGATCGTGGACGAGGTGCAGGCCGGCGCCGGGCGCACCGGCAAGATGTGGGCGGTGGAGCATTCGGGCGTCAAGCCCGACATGCTGACCTTCGGCAAGGGCGTGGGCGGCGACGTGCCCATGGCCGGCCTGGTGATGCGCTCCGATCTGGCCGCGAAGATCCCGGACGGCTCTGCGCCCAACACCTTCGCCGCCAACTCCGTCTCCGCCGCCGTGGCGCTGACCAACATCGCACTGCTGCAGGACCCGGCCCTGGGCCTGATCGACCGCGCCCACGCGCTGGGCCTGGAAGCCCAGGACTACCTCCGCAAGCTGAACAGCCCGTACATCGGCGAAGTGCGCGGCCGTGGTCTGATGATCGGCATCGAGCTGGTCGAAGACGCCGCCACCAAGGAGCCGCTGGGCCGCGAGAAGATGGGCCAGCTCATGGGCTACGTGCTGACCCACGGCGTGATGATGGTTCCCTGCGGGCGCTACGGCAACGTGATGCGGGTGATGCCCTCGCTCACGATTCCCCGCTCGCTGCTCTTCAAGGCGCTCGAAGTGTTCGGCGAAGGCCTGAAGACGCTCTGAGCGCGGCGCGCCGGAACCGGGAGCCTGCGCGGTGCCTTGGAGCCTGCCGCGCTGCTCCCGGGCCGTCCCCACAGGCGGGGCTGCAGGCGATCCGATCCGCCGGGTCCCCGCAGAGCTTGCCGCTGCCCGCCGGGCGACCGGCAGGCGCACGCCATGTCCCTTGGGAGCCCGCTCCCGGCGGGCTCCTTTCCCGAAGTTCGCAGACCCGGCCTTGAGGCGCCGGGCGCCTGCGGCTTCCCGTCGAAAACGCGAGGAGCCGGCCACGGCCTTGGTTTGCCAATCAGGCACTGAGCTTCAAAGATTTTCAGAAAATTCATTGCTAAATTTCGTTTAAACGATAAAGTTGCAAAAAATAAAGGTGCTGCGGATGCCGCGAAATGCGGCCATGCAGGCGCGCCGTAGGTCCGTTGGACAAGGAGCCGAGTGATGCGAAAGATGCTGCTGCGAGGTGTGTGGGTCTTGATGGCGCTGCTGATGGCGGCCGGCCAGGCGTCCGCTGCGGCCGGCTCCGGCTGGCCTGCGCGGCCGATCCGCATCGTCGTGCCCTATCCGCCGGGCACCGGGCCCGACGTGATGGCGCGGCTGGTGGCCGAGGGCGTGTCCAAAGAGTTGGGCACCAGCGTGATCGTGGAGAACAAGCCGGGCGCCAATGCCGTCATCGGCACGGGCGAGGTCGTGAAGGCGCCGGCGGACGGCTACACCTTCCTGCTGGTGGACCGGCTCACGCTCGCCGTGAACCCCTTGCTCTACCCGCTGCCCTTCGATCCGGCGCGCGATCTGGTGTCGGTCGGCAACGTGGCCGACGTGGCGCTCTACCTGGTGGTGGCGCGGGACGTGCCGGCCAACGACTTCCGCTCGTTCATCGCCTACGCCAAGGCCCATCCCGGCCAGGTCACTTTCGGCACCGGCGGCGTGGGCAGCGTCATGCACCTGAACATGGAACTGCTGCAGGCAGGCACCGGCGTGCAGTTCCTGCACGTGCCCTACAAGGCGCTGGCCGAGGTGCTGCCCGCCATGCTGGGCGGGCAGGTGCAGGCCACCTCGGGTGGCGTGGAGGCCATGCTGCCCCACGTGCAGAAGGGCTCGCTGAAGCTGCTGGCCGTGGGCGCGCCCGCCCGCCTGCCGGTGACGCCTTCGGTGCCCACCATCGCAGAGGCGGGCGGCTCGGCCGACATGCTGATGTCCACCTCCTATACCTTCCACGCCCGGGCCGGCACGCCGCCCGAGGTGCTGGAGCGCATGAACGCCGCGCTGACCAAGGTGCTGCTCCAGCCGGCCCTGCAGGCCTGGACGGCCGCGCGCGGCCTGCAGGCCCGGCCCTCGACCGCCGCGGACGTCGATGCGCGCATCCAGGACGACAAGGTCCGCATCGGCCGGCTGGTGCGCGAGCGCGGGATCAAGGCCCAGTGACGCCGGGGGCTGCCTGACATGAACCAACCGAAATCAACAGAGGATCGGCAATGAAGCAAACGAGTGGTGCGCAGGCCTTGTGGGCCGCGCTTTCGGCGCAAGGGGTGGATACCTGCTTCGCCAACCCGGGCACGACCGAGCTCGACCTGGTGCGCGGCCTGGAAGCGCTGCCCGAGATGCGCTGCGTGGTGGGCCTGCAGGAAAACGTCTGCACCGGCGCCGCCGACGGCTACGGCCGCATGCGGGGCCGGCCCGCCGCCACGCTGCTGCACCTGGGCCCGGGCTTCGCCAACGGCATCGCCAACCTGCACAACGCCCGCCGCGCGCGCACGCCCATCGTCAACGTGATCGGCGACCACATGAGCTGGCACCTGCCTTACGACGCGCCGCTCACCTCGGACATCGAATCGCTGGCGCGACCGGTCTCGGGCTGGGTGCATCGCATCGCCGGCACGGACGACGTGGTGCCGGCGGCGGAGGATGCGGTGCGCCAGAGCCTCGCCGCGGGCGGGCAGGGCGCCACGCTCATCTTCCCGGCCGACTACCAGGCCGATCCCGTGTCCGCGCCGCCCGGCGCCGCGCCTGCCCAGGAGCCTCAGAAGGCATCGCAGGCCGATGGCTACGACCATGCCCAGGCCCTGGGCCGCCTGCGGGCCGGGCGCCGCATCGTCTTCCTGCTGGGCGGGGGCGGAGAGCTCAGCGGCCTGGGCGTTCGCGCGCAGCGCGCCGTCTCGCGCCTGGCGTCGGTGCTGGGTGCCGCAGCCTATGCCGAGACCTTTCCCTCCCGCTCCGAGCGCGGCCAGGGCCTGCCCGCCTTCGACCGGCTGCCGTACTTCCCCGAGCCGGCCCGCGCCGTGCTGGACCCGTGCGACCTGGTGGTGCTGGCCGGCGCCATGCCGCCGGTGACGTACTTCGGCTATGCCGGCCACCCCAGCGCGCTGGTGGAGCCCGAACGCCTGCTGACCATCGCCGAGCCGGGCCTGCCGGTGGCCGAGCGGCTGGAGCGGCTGGCCGACGCGCTGGAGGCGCCTGCCTATGCCGCGCCCGTGCATGCGCTGCCGCCGCAGCCCGAAGGGCCGCTCACGCCCGCCGCCATCGCCGCCGTGCTGGCGCGCGCGCTGCCCGCGCAGGCCATCGTCTCCGTCGAGGGCGGCACCTGCGGCTATCCGTTCTATGCGGCCTCGGCCGCAGCGCCCGCGCACACCACGCTCACCAATACCGGCGGCGCCATCGGCCAGGGGCTGCCCGTGGCGCTGGGCGCGGCCATCGCCTGCCCGGACCGTCAGGTGGTGGCGCTGGTTTCCGACGGCAGCACGCAATACACCATCCAGACGCTGTGGACGATGGCCCACGAGGGGCTCGACATCGTGGTGCTGGTCGCGGCCAACCACCAGTACGCCATCTTGCGCAATGAACTGCGGCGCGGCGGCGCGGCCCTGGGTGCACGCGCCGAGGCCATGACCGCGCTGGACTCTCCCCGCATCGACTGGGTGGGCCTGGCCGAGTCCTACGGCGTGCCGGCCACGCGCGCCGCCACGGCGGAGGAACTGGCCGGCCAGCTGCGCGAGGCGTTCGCCCGCAGCGGCCCGGCCCTGATCGAAATGGCGCTGTGACGGCCCGTCCGCGACGCAGCACATCACCCCCCAACAGCGCAGCCCGAGGCGGCCCGCGCTCATCGAAGGAGCAACAGACATGGATTTGAAACTCAACGGCAAGGTGGCCATCGTGACCGGCGGCAGCCTGGGCATCGGCCGGGCAGTGGCGCAGGCGCTGGCCGCCGAAGGCGTGCGCGTGGGCATCGTGGCCCGCAACCAGGCCACGCTGGAACAGGTGGCGCGCGAGATCACCGAGGCCACCGGCACCGAGGTGATGGCCGCCCCCGCCGACGTGGCGGACACGGCGCAGGTCGAAGCCGCGGTCGAACTGGTCGGCGCGCGCTTCGGGCGCATCGACATCCTGGTCAACGGCGCCGCGCACCCGGGCGGCCTGGTGCGCAGCGAGATCGAGAACGCGAGCCCCGAAGGCCTGCTGGAAGACATCAACATCAAGGTGGTGGGCTACATGCGCTTCGCCAAGGCGGCGGCGGCCCACATGCGCCGCGGCGGCTGGGGGCGCATCGTCAACATCGGCGGCCTCACGGGCCGGGGCAGCAAGCAGCTCTCGGGCATGCGCAACGTGGCCATCTGCCACCTGACCAAGACCCTGTCGGACCAGCTGGGCCCGGCCGGCATCACGGTGAACGTGATCCACCCCGGCGTGGTCGAGACCCCGCACATCCACGAGCTCTACGCCAAGGAAGCCAAGCTGCAGGGCCTGACGCCCGAGCAGGTCGAGGCCAACTACGCCAAGGCCACGCCGATCCGCCGCGTGCTGCAGGTGGAGGAGATCGCCGACGTGGTGCTCTTCCTCGCCTCCGACCGGGCCGCGGCCATCACGGGTGAATCCATCGCCGTGGACGGCGGCATCACGCGCGGCGTCTTCCTCTGAACCCATTGCACATCGAAGGAGCAGCAGACATGAACGGAACGATTCTGGTCGCAACGGCCGGGCAGGGCATCCTGCGCAGTGCGGACAACGGCAGTACCTGGCACCGCCTGGGCCTCAAGGAGGCCATCGAGTTCGACGGCACGGTGCGCTCGCTGGCGGTGGACCCGTCCGACCCCAGCCGCGTGCTGGCGGGCGCCGACGTGGGCATCTGCCTCAGCACCGACGGCGGCGCGCATTTCCAGCGCGTGCCGTCGCCCGCCGACGGGCTCACGGTGTGGGCGATGGCCTTCAGCCCGGCCAACCCCCAGCTGGTGCTGGCCGGCACGGGCGCGCCGTCGCGGGCGCGCATGTTCCGCTCGCGCGACGGCGGCCTGACCTGGACGCAGCTGGACGTGGAGCTGCCCGAGTTCTGCTCGGGCGTGCACCGCCCGCGCATCCTCACCGTGGCCTTCCACCCCGAGCGGGCCGAGGAGGTCTGGTTCGGCGTGGAAGAGGGCGGCGCCTGGCGCAGCAACGATGCGGGCGACACCTGGGAGCGGGTGGACACGCCCGGGCGCGGCATCAACAACTCCGACATCCACGCCATCGCCGTGCTGCCGGCCACGGCCGAGGCGCCCGCCAAGCATGTGGTGGTCACGGTCAACTCGGTGTGCGAGAGCACCGACGATGCGAAGACCTTCGCGTTCTCGCCCTCCAAGGACCGCTTCGACGGCCTGTACTACACCCGCACGGTGCAGGTGCTGGACCGTGCCGGCAAACAGCTGCTGCTGGCGATCGGCGACGGCACGCCCGGCCGCCAGACCCGCATCTACCGCTCCGAAGACCGCGGCCAGACCTGGGCGCAGACGGTGCTGCACACCACGCCCAATTCCACCGTCTGGGCCTTCGGCGCGCACGCCAGCGACCCGGCGCTGCTCTTTGCCGGCACCAAGTACGGCCACCTGCTGCGCTCCACCGACGGCGGCTTGAGCTGGTACAAGGAATGGCGCGACTTCAGCGAGATCACGGCAGTGGCCTGGACGCCCTTCACGGCGCCGGTCCACGCCCATCCGCAGTCCATCCACTGAGCGGCGAGGAGGCCCACCATGTCGGACCACATTCCCGCTCTCCCGCCCGGCGGCGTCGAGGTCAAGGCCCGCATCCGCCGCACCCACCTGGCGCTCTTCGTCAAGGACCCTTTCGCCTCCGCCCCCTGGTACGAGGACGTGCTGGGCATGACGGTGACCGCGCGCGGCGAGCGCTGGGTGTTCCTGACCTTCGGACAGAAGCACCATGACATCGCGCTGATCCAGGTGGACGACCCCGCCGCCGCCACGCGCGGCACGATCAATCTGCAGCACTACGGGCTGGAGATCGAGGGCGACATGGACGACCTGCGCCGCCTGCACGGCATGTTGCTGCGCAAGGGCATTCCGGTCGTGAAGACCACCGACCACAAGGTCGGCTACGGCCTCTATTTCGAAGACCCCGACGGGCACCGCTTCGAGTTCTTCCTGGAAACCGTGCACGACGACGAAGAGGGCAAGCAGCTGCTGGGCCAATACAACGCGCCCAGCGGCCACTTCGACCTGAAGCCGCTCTGAGTTGCGCAGCCGCGTCCGCAACGCTCATCCCCATTCCCTGCATCCAACCTTCGGAACCTTTCCCATGACCACCTCCGACCTCAGCGCCTTCCACATCCGCAAGTGGTATCTCCAGATCGAAGACACGCACGCCGGCGAGACCGGCGCCCCGGCCGACGGCGCGCCGCTGCGCAAGATCGTCATCGCCGCCTGCCTGAAGAACCCGTTCGCCGGCCGCTTCGAGCAGGACCTGTCGGCGCTGATCGATCCCTCGCCCGCGCTGGGCCGCGAATTCGCCCGCCGCATCCGCGAGGCCGCTGCCGGCCAGCCCATCGAGAGCTACGGCAAGGCCTGCCTGGTGGGCATCGACGGCGAATACGAGCACGGCAACGCGCTGCTCACCAACCCCGCCGCCAACCCGGTGCGCGAGGGCATCGGCGGCGGCAAGTCCTGGGTGCCATCGACCGGCAAGCGCGGCGGCCCCGGCACCGTGATCGACATTCCGCTGGCCCACAAGGACGCGCTCTACGTGCGCTCGCACTACGACACCGTCACCGCGCACTTCAGCGACGGCCCCAACCGCGACGAGCTGCTCGTCATCTGGGCCTTCGCCACGCGCGGCCGGCTGAACGCCCGCCTGGGCGGGCTCGCCGCCTCCGAGGTCAAGGGCCAGGACGGCCTGTACTGAACCGGCGCCCGCCCGACCCCGCAGAGCCGCCCACCATGCAACGCCGCGACCGCACGCTCGCCCTGCGCGGGCTTCATTTCCACGTCACCGAATGGGGCGACGCCACGGGCTGGCCGGTCGTGATGCTGCACGGCATCCGCGGCTATGCCGAGACCTTCGCCGGCCTCGCGCAGGCGCTGCAGCCGGGCATGCGCGTGATCGCGTTCGACCAGCGCGGCCGCGGCGAGACCGACTGGGACCCGCTGCACGACTACTACACCGATGCCTATGTGGCCGACCTGAAGGCCGTGGTGCAGGCGCTTGAGCTGCAGCGCTTCGACCTGCTCGGGCATTCGATGGGCGGCATCAACGCCATCGTCTATGCGGCGCAGAACCCGCGCCAAGTGCGGCGCCTGGTCATCGAAGACGCCGGCCCCGGCGCCTTCGAGGCGAGCGCAGGCGCGCGGCGCATACGCCAGGAATTCGCCACCACCCCCAGCCGCTTCGACAGCTGGGAGCAGGCCAGCGAGTTCATGCGCACGCTGCGCCCCACGGTCACGGAAGAGGCGCGCCAGCAGCGCCTGCGCAGCATGCTCAAGCCGCTGGCCGACGGCGGCCTCACCTGGCGCTACGACCATGTGGGCATCGCCCGCACGCGGCTGTGCCCCGACCCGGCGCGCGTCGTCGATCTGGTCCCTTACGTGAGCGCCATCGCCTGCGAGACCCTGGTGGTGCGCGGCGGCCGGTCCGACTACCTGCAACCCGAGATGGTGGAGCGCATGCGGGCCGCCAACCCGCTCATCGAAGCGGCGGAAATCCCCGATGCCGGGCACTACGTGCACGACGACCAGGCCGAACTGTTCGCGCAGGCGGTCAAGGGCTTCCTGCAGCGGCCCCCGTCGCCAGCAGCGGCCCAGGCGGCGGACACAACGACAACGACTTTCCCGGAGACGACCCCGTGATCCACGAAATCAGAACCTATTCCCTGGTGCCCGGCGGCGTGCGCGAATACCTGCGCATCTACAACGAGCTGGGCCGCGAGGTGCAGACCCAGGTGCTGGGCCAGCTCGTCGCGCTCATGACGCCGGAGACCGGCGATCTCAACCAGCTGGTCTTCCACTGGCGCTTCGACAGCCTCGAGGAGCGTTCCCGCCGCCGCGGCGAGCTGCTGTCCGATGCCCGCTTCACCGAATTCCGCAAGCAGGTGCGCCACCTGCTGGTGCAGCAGGACAGCCGCCTGCTGAGCCCGGCCTGACGGGGCGCCTGCGCCCCCTGCATGAGACGACAAGAATGGAGGCTTCCATGACAACACCGACGACCGTGCCCGTGCTGATCGTCGGCGCCGGGCCCGTGGGCGTGACCATCGCCAACCTGCTGGGCACCTACGGCGTGCGCGCCCTCGTGATCGACCGCAGCCCGGCGGTGCTGGACTACCCCCGCGCCGTGGGGCTGGACGACGAGGCCCTGCGCACCTTCCAGTCCGCGGGCCTGGCCGACGACATGCTGCGCGACATGATCCAGAACGTGCCCATGCGCATGTACACCGGCTCGCGCCAGTGCTTCGCCGAGATCCTGCCCTCGACCCGCGAATTCGGCTGGTTCCGCCGCAACCTGTTCTCGCAGCCGCTGGGCGAGGCCACGCTGCGCCAGGGCCTGGCGCGCTTTCCCGAGGTGGAGCTGCGCGTGGGCGTGGAACTGCTCGACCTGGTGCAGGACCAAGACGGCGTGACCGCCACGCTGCGCAACCTGGCCGGCGTGGAAACCCAGGTGCGCGCCAGCTACGTGGTGGCCTGCGACGGCGGCCGCAGCCTGGTGCGCGAGCGCATCCTCAAGCTCCCCTACGAAGGCCGCACCCATGCCGCCAAGTGGGTGGTGATCGAATGCGATGCGGACCCGCTGGATGCGCCCTACACCGCGCTGCACTGCGAGCCGCAGCGGCCCCATGTCTGCCTGCGCCTGCCCTATGGCCTGCGGCGCTGGGAGTTCATGCTGTTCCCGGGCGAGGACGGCGAGCAGATGCTGGCGCCCGACAAGGTCTGCGAGCTGCTGCGCAGCCATGTGGCCGAGCCGGAAAAGCTCAACGTGATCCGGGCGCGCGTCTATACCCACAATTCGCGCGTCGCCGGCTCCTTCGTCGTGGGCCGCGTGTGCTTGGCGGGCGATGCCGCCCACATCACGCCGCCCTGGATCGGCCAGGGCCTCAATGCCGGCGTGCGCGACGCCTTCAACTTGGCCTGGAAGCTGGCCTGGATCCTCCAGGGCCGGCTCAAGCCCGAGCTGCTCTCCAGCTACCAGGAAGAGCGCCACGCCCATGCCAAGGCCATGATCGATCTGGCCGACCTGTTCGGCGCCGTGCTCTCGCAGCGCAACCGCTTCGTGGCCTGGCTGCGCGACCGCTTCTTCCTCTCGATCCGCAACATTCCGAAGGTGCGCGACTACGTGCTGCAGATGAAGTTCAAGCCCATGCCGCGCTTCACCCGCGGTATCGTGCGCAACAGCGGCGTGGCGCAGCGCGACGAACTGGTGGGGCGCATGTTCATCCAGCCCAACGTCGAGTTCCGCTGCGGCTTCACCCAGCGGCTGGACGACCTGGTGGGCCCGCGCTTCGCGCTCGTCAGCTGGCGCAGCGACCCGCTGGCCGATGCGCCCGCCAGCCTGCGCGAGAGCCTGGCCCGCCTGGGCTGCGACCATTACGTGGCCCTGCGCTCGCGCTGCGGTGCCCGCGACTGGGGTTCGCCCGCGGTCGAAGCCATCACCGGCGCGGTGATCCAGGACGTGGAGAACAGCCTGGGCCTCTGGTTCCAGCGCACGGGCGTCGATTGGGTGCTGATCCGGCCCGACCGCTTCATCGCCGCCGTGGGCGCGGCGTCCGACGCCGTGCCCGAGCTGACGGCCTTCTGCGGCGACGTGCTGGCCGATGGCCCCGTGCCCGCGTCCGAGGCCCAGCACGCCGCGCCGGCCGACGCCCTGGCTGCCTGAGCCGGCGCTTGAGGCTGAGGCGGGCTGCCATCACCGGCCGCCCGCTCCCTTGGCATCCCATCCCTTCGGTCCATCACCGGGGCGCCTTCGCCCCAGATTCACTACGACCATGTACCCCGAACTCCTGCTCTACATCGACGGCCGCTTCCACGGCCTGGCCGGACGCCAGTTCCAGGAAGTGCGCGACCCCGCCACCCTGGAGCCGCTGGGCCGGCTGCCCTGGGCCACCAGCGCGGACATCGACCACGCGCTGAACGCGGCCCACGCCGCCTTCCAGACCTGGCGCCAGGTCTCGCCGCTGGAGCGCTCGGACGTGCTGCGCCGCGTCGCCGCGCTGACCCGCGAGCGCTCGGCCGCCATCGGCCGCGCCATCACGCAGGACAACGGCAAGCCGCTGGCCGATGCGGTGGCCGAAGTCCTCAACGCCGCCGAGCACATCGAGTGGCATGCCGAGGAAGGCCGGCGCATCTACGGCCGGGTGGTGCCCTCGCGCGACCCGGCCGTGCGGCAGTGGGTGGCGCGGGAGCCGGCCGGGGTCTGCGCGGCCTTCAGCCCCTGGAACTTCCCCTTCGGCCAAGCCATGAAGAAGGCCGCGGCAGCCATCGCGGCCGGCTGCACCATGGTGCTCAAGGGGCCGGAGGAATCGCCCAGCGCCATCGTGGCGATGGCCCGGCTCTTCCACGACGCAGGCCTGCCCGCGGGCGTCTTCAACATCCTCTGGGGTCCGCCGGCCGAGATATCCCGCCGGCTGATCGAGGCGCCGCAGGTGCGCGTCGTCTCCTTCACCGGCTCGGTGCCGGTGGGGCGGCAGCTGGCGGCGCTGGCCGCCTCCCACCTCAAGCGCATGACCATGGAGCTGGGTGGCCATGCCCCGGTGCTGGTGTTCGACGATGCAGACGTGCCCCAGGCCGCCAGCATGCTGGCGCGCATGAAGTCGCGCAACGCGGGCCAGGTCTGCGTGTCGCCCACGCGCTTCTTCGTCCAGAGCGGCGTGCATGACCGCTTCCTCGCCGCCTTCGCCGAAGCCCTGGCCTCCGTGCGCGTGGGCCATGGCCTGGAAGAGGGCGTGCAGATGGGCCCGCTGATCCACGAACGGCGCCTGCAGGCCGTGAGCGAGCTGGTGCGCGATGCCGAACAGGCCGGTGCCGACGTGGTGCTGGGCGGCCAGCGCCTGCCGGGCGCCGGCCATTTCCATGCCCTGACCCTGCTGGCAGGCGTGCCCGAGACGGCGCGCGTGATGCGCGAGGAACCCTTCGGCCCCGTCGCCGCGCTGGCCCGTTTCGACACGGTGGACGAAGCCCTGCGGCGCGCCAACGCCTTGCCTTTCGGGCTGGCCTCGTATGTCTTCACGACCTCGCTGCGCACCTCGCACCGCGTGGCCCAGGGGCTGGAGGCCGGCATGGTCAACATCAACCACTCCGGCATGGCCCATCCGGAGCTGCCCTTCGGCGGCGTCAAGGACAGCGGCTTCGGCAGCGAAGGCGGCACCGAATCGTTCGACGCCTTCCTGGTGACCAAGATGGTCACGCAGGTCTGAGCCTTTCCCTTTTCACTTCCCGACTCTCCCAGGACCCATTGCCCATGCTGAACCTGAAAGACCCCTCGCTGCTGCGCGACCAATGCCTGGTGGACGGCCGCTGGATATCCGGCGAGCGCACCATCGCCGTCACCAACCCCGCGACCGGCGCCGTCATCGGCCAGGTGCCCCGCCTGGGCCAGGGCGAGACGCGCGAGGCCATCGCCGCCGCGAACCGCGCCTGGCCCGCCTGGCGCGCCCGCACGGCGCACGAGCGCTCGGCGCTGCTGGTGCGCTGGCATGCGCTGATCCTGGAGCACCAGGACGATCTGGCGCGCATCATGACGGCCGAGCAGGGCAAGCCGCTGGCCGAGGCGCGTGGCGAGATCGGCTACGCCGCCTCGTTCATCCAGTGGTTCGCCGAAGAGGCCAAGCGGGTCTATGGCGAGACCATTCCCGCGCCCATCGCCTCGCAGCGCATCGTGGTCGTCAAGGAGCCGGTGGGCGTCTGCGCCGCCATCACGCCCTGGAACTTCCCCGCCGCCATGATCACGCGCAAGGCCGGGCCGGCCCTCGCCGCCGGCTGCGTGATGGTCGTCAAGCCGGCCAGCCAGACGCCGCTCACGGCGCTGGCCCTGGTGGCGCTGGCCGAGCGCGCCGGCATTCCGGCGGGCGTGCTGTCGGTGGTCACGGGCGCGGCCGGCGAGGTCGGCACCGAGCTGGCCACCAACCCGCTGGTGCGCAAGCTCAGCTTCACCGGCTCCACCGAGGTCGGACGGCACCTGATGCAGCAGACCGCCGCCACGGTCAAGAAGGTGTCGATGGAGCTGGGCGGCAACGCGCCCTTCATCGTGTTCGACGATGCCGACCTGGACGCCGCCGTGGAAGGCGCGATCGTCTCCAAGTTCCGCAATGCCGGCCAGACTTGCGTCTGCGCCAACCGGCTCTATGTGCACGACAGCGTCCATGACGCCTTCGCGGACAAGCTCGCCGCCGCGCTTGCTGCGCTGAAGGTGGGCCCGGGCGACGAGGAGGGCGTGCGCATCGGCCCGCTGATCGACGAGGCCGCCGTGCGCAAGGTGGAGGAGCACCTGGCGGATGCCACCGCCAAGGGCGCGCGCGTGCTCACGGGCGGGCAGCGCCACGCGCTGGGGCGCAGCTTCTTCGAGCCCACCCTGGTGGTGGGCGTGACGCAGGCGATGCGCGTGGCCCGCGAGGAGACCTTCGGCCCCATGGCGCCGATCTTCCGCTTCCGCACCGAGGACGAGGTGGTCGCCATGGCGAACGACACCGAATTCGGCCTCGCCAGCTATTTCTACGCCCGCGACCTGGGCCGCGTCTGGCGCGTGGCCGAGCGCCTGGAATACGGCATGGTGGGCGTGAACACCGGCCTCATCTCCAACGAGGTCGCGCCCTTCGGCGGCATCAAGCAGTCCGGCCTGGGGCGCGAGGGCTCGCGCCACGGCATCGAGGACTATCTGACCATCAAATACATCAACATGGCGGGCATCTGAGATCGTGAACACGTTCTGAGGCGTCACCCGCCTGTCATCCGCTCCACCTGTCCATTCCTTCATACTCTCGCCCGTTTCACGGAGAACCCATGTCCGCACCCCGCACGCCCGACCACCCCATCGATCCGCTCTTCACCAACCGCTGGTCGCCCCGCGCCTTCGCCGGCACCGCGATCCCCGAACCCGCCTTGCTGAGCCTGCTCGAAGCCGCGCGCTGGGCGCCTTCGGCCTACAACGCGCAGCCCTGGCGCTTCGTCTATGCGCGCCGCGACACGGCCGCCTGGGCGCCCATCTTCGGTTCGCTGGTGGAGTTCAACCAGGGCTGGGCGCAGCATGCGGCGGCTCTGGTGGTCGTGATCTCTGCGGAGCAGGCCGTCTTCCCCGGGGCCGAGGCGGCAGCGCCCAATGCCTCGCATGCCTTCGATGCCGGCGCCGCCTGGGCCAGCCTCGCGTTCCAGGCCACGCTCTCGGGCTGGGCCGCCCATGCCATGGCTGGCTTCGACGCCGATGCGCTCCAGAGCGCGATAGGCCTGCCCGAGGGCTATGCGATCCACGCTGTGGTGGCCATCGGCCGGCCCGGCGACAAGGCTGCGCTGCCCGAGTATCTGCAGGCCATGGAGCAGCCCAGCGGCCGCAAGCCCCTGAGCGCACTGGCGGCCGAAGGGCGCTTCGGCTCCGGCGTGGCGTGAACGGCTGCGTGATGTGACGTGACGCCCGAGGGCGCAGGCGAAAGGCCTGCGCCCTTTTTGCTTTCCAGGGCTGTTTCAGGGCTGCGCGCTGGTGCCGCCGCCGGTGGCTACCGGACCCTGGCGCGAATAGAGCACGGCGCGGCCCTGGGGCCCCAGCGCCACCGAGGTCAGGCCCAGTCGGTCGGGCCGGTTCTCGGTCTCGAAGCTCGCGCCCCCGTCCTGGCTGCGCAGCACCAGCCCGTCCAGGCCCACGCCCACCACCTGCCTGCCCGATGCGGCCAGCGCGGTGATCGACGACTGGCTGTGCGTGTCCACGCGCTGCCAGCTCTGGCCGTCGTCGGTGCTGCGGTAGAGCGCGCCGCGCATGCCGGCCGCCAGCAGCGTGCCATCGGCCAGGGCGGCGCCGGTCCAGAACGAGCCCTGGTAGCCGGTGTGCAGATAGGTCCAGTGCCGGCCCTGGTCGTCGGAGCGCAGCACCGTGCCTTTCTCGGCCGCGGCGAAGAGCCGGCCCTTGGCGTCGGCGAAGAGGCCCAGCAGGTTCAGGTCGGCCTTGCGGGCGCCTTCGGGCACCGGCATCTCCACCGTCTGCCAGGTGGCGCCGCCGTCGTCCGTCGCCAGCACGAGGGACCAGAGGCCCACCGCCACACCGTGCCGCGCATCGAAGAAATGCACGGCGAAGAGGGGGCGGTCGTTCTGCAGGTCCTTGCGCTGCAGCGTCCAGGTCTCGCCGCCGTCGGACGTGTGCAGGATGGCGCCGGCATGGCCCACGGCCCAGCCCTGGCGGTCGTCCGCGAAGCTCACGGCCGTGAGGGTGATGTCCACCGGCACGGATCGCGCCTGGCGGTGCGTCTTGCCGCCATCGTCCGAGAGCAGCACCACGCCGTGCTCGCCCACGGCCACCAGGCGCGGCCCGGCGTGGGCGCTGGCCAGCAGCATGGCCTGGCTGGCGTGGCGCACGAGCTGAGCGGGCGCGATCTGCGGGGTGGCGGGCAGGGCCGCCGCCGCGGCAGCCGGCGGTGTGGCCGGCGCGGGCTGGGCCCCGCCGGTGGCGGGCAGCGCGAGCGCCGCGCACAGCCACAGGGCGGGGAGAGTCTTGGGCGGGGGTGTGGTGGATCTCATGGGTGGGAAACCAGTCGGCAGGAAAGGAACGGCATCAGTGGGCATCAGTGGTGCTGCAGGCCCGTGGCCTGCACCGGCTTGCGGCGCGGGAAGAGGCGCTCCAGCCAGACCGCGACGGCGGGCAGGGCGGTCATGGCCATCACCATGTTCACCATGAACATGAAGGCCAGCAGCTTGCCCATGTCGGCCTGGAACTTGAGCTGCGAGAACGACCAGGTCGCCACGCCGATGGCCAGCGTGATGGCGGTGAAGATGGTGGCCGTGCCTACCTCCAGGATCGAGTTCTCCACGGCCTTGACCATGGGCTGGCCGTTCGCCAGATGCATCAGCAGGCGGTTGTAGATATAGAAGGCGTAGTCCACGCCGATGCCCACGGCCAGCACCATCACCGGCAGGGTGGCCACCGTGAGGCCGATCTGCAGCTCCTTCATGAACCAGTAGCCGATGAAGGTGCCCACGGTGAGCGGCAGGCAGCAGGCGATGACCGCGCGCAGGTCGCGATAGACCGCGAACACCAGCACCACGATGGCGGCATAGACGTAGAGCATCATCGGCAGCTCGCTCTTTTCGACCTCGTCGTCGATGGCGGCCAGCACCCCGGCATTGCCCGAGGCCAGCCGCACCTGCATGCCGGGCATGGGGTGCGCGCTGCGGAACTGCTTGACGGCGTCGATCACCCGCTGGATGGTCGTGGCCTTGTGGTCGGTGAGGAAGAGGTGGACGGCGGTCATGCTGCAGTCCTTGCGCATGGTGCCGGGGATGCGGGAGATCTCGGTGGAGAGCGCGGCGTAGTTGCCCGGGTCCAGCGGCACCACGGCCATCTTCGGGTTGCCTTCGTTGTAGCCCTCGTTGTAGAGGCGCAGCTGGCCGGCGTAGGAGGCCACCGAGAGCACGCCTTCGACCGGCTGCATGGCCCAGGTGAAGCGGTCCTGGTAGAGGCCGACGTTGGGGTTCTCGCAGCTGTTGGGTGGGGCCTCGAAGATCACCGTGATCCAGTCCAGGCCGGTGTCGTAGTGGCTGGAGATGGCCACCGCGTCGCGGTTGAAGCGCGAGTCCTCGCGCAGCTCGGGCGCTCCGGGCTGCAGCGTGCCGACCACGCGGTCGCGGCTTTGCCACACCGCGGCGGCGAACACCACCGCCGTCACGGCCAGCACCACCAGGGCGTTGCGCGGCTCGGCCACGCGGGCCAGGGTGCGCAGCCAGTGCGAGCGCTTCTCGCGCAGCACCAGGGCCGAATCCGCATAGTGCCTGCCGATGTCGAAGTACGAGGCCGCGACGGGCAGCATCACCAGGTTGGTGACGATCTTGTAGGCCACGCCCAGCGAGGCGGTGATGGCCAGCTCGCGCACCATCGGGATCGGGATCAGCAGCAGCGTGACGAACGAGACGAAGGCCGTCACCAGCGCCAGCGTGCCGGGGATCAGCAGGCCGGTGAAGCTGTCGCGGCAGGCGTCGTAGTTGCTGCGGCCCTGCGAGATCTGCCGCACGATGAAGTTGATCTGCTGCACGCCGTGCGACACGCCGATGGCGAACACCAGGAAGGGCACCAGCACCCCGAGCGGATCGAGCCCGAAGCCCAGCAGCCTGAGCGTGCCGAACTGCCACACCAGCGAGGTGAGCGAGCACACGATGGGCAGCAGCGTGAAGCGCAGCGAACGGCAGTACCAGTACACGGCGAAGGCCGTGAGCACCAGCGCGATGGCGCAGAACTTGAGCACCGAGCGGGCGCCGTCCGCGATGTCGCCGATCTGCTTGGCGAAGCCGATGATCTGGATCTCGAAGTCGGCGTCCTCGAACTTCGCCCGGATGCGGTCTTCCAGCAGGTGGTTGTAGGCCACGTAGTCGAGCTTGTGGTTGTCGGCGTCGAACTCCAGCAGCTCGGCCGTGATCATGGCGCTGGTCTCGTCGCGCGAGACCAGGGTGCCCAGGAAGCCGCCCTGCGACGTGGCGCGCCGGATGTTGGCGATGGCGTCCGGGGTCAGCTGCTCGGGGGTGATGGTGCTGTCGATCAGCGGATCGGCGCGAAAGCCTTCCTCGGTGATCTCGTTGACGAAGCTGTTGGGCGTCCAGATGGAGCTCACGCCCAGCCGCTGCACGTTGGGCAGGTAGGTGACGGCCTGGGTCACCTCGTAGATGCGCTTGAGCGCCTGGGCGTTCCAGATGCTGCCGTGGCGGGCCTTGACGACGATGTTGAGCCGGTTGGCGCCCAGCACGTCGTTGCGGTATTCTTGGAAGGTGGCGATGTACTCGTGCCCGGCCGGCATCTGCTTGTCGAAGCCGGCATCCATGCGCAGCTGCACGGCGAACCAGGCCATCACCACGGTGAACAGCGCCAGAACGGCCAGCAGGGCGGTGCGGCGGCGGAAGACGATTCGCTCCACGCGCTGCACGGCGCGCACGATGCGGGAAGGAGAGGGGGAGGAGTCTGGCACGGGCGGCTTTCAACAGACGGTCGGAAAGGGAAGGCGCCGGCGGCGCCGGCACGAGGCCGGCCCCGGCGCGGGAGGCGTGAACGGCGGCGGCGGGCCTGCGCAGGCGCCGCCGCCCGGATCGTCAGAAGTTGCGCGAGAGCGTGATGCCCACGTAGTTGCGGTCGCGCAGCGGCTGGTCGAACACCCGCTTGCCGCCGAAGAAGGCCGCGTAGTTGATCGTGGCCTGCCACTTGGCCGGGTTCTGCACGAAGCTCACCATCAGGTTGACCGACTTGGCGCCCTCCATCAGCTGGCCCGAGGCGTTCGGCGTGCGGCCCTTCACCGCCTGGAAGTAGTAGATCTCCGGGATCACCTGCCAGCCGGGAATCAGGCTGCCGTCATAGACCCAGCTGAAGTCCACGTTGTAGCCCCAGGCGGTCTTCGAGCCCATGGGCATGGCCGCCGCGCCGGCGTTGTATTCCTGGCCCCAGCCCCATGCGCCGGCGGAGATCGGGTCAGCGCCGTACATCTGCTTCAGGTGGGGGTAGCGCACGACCACCGCCTCGGCGCTCAGCGTGGCGGTATCGGCGCCCAGGAAGTTCAGGATGCCCTGGGAGTTGCTGGGCGTCATGCTGTAGAGCCCGGTCAGGTGCCACTGGAACTTCTTCTCGTCCACCCAGCAGTTGCCGTTCTGCGAAAGGCAGCCGCCGCTGGTGTTGAGCGACACCGCATCGCGCGGGCGGTACGAGAGCTCGGTGCCGATCGACCAGTCGCCCAGCGGCATGTTCGCGCTCACGCCGTAGAGGCGGCGGTCCTCGGCGAAGACCCAGCCGGCACGGCCCGTGCCGCCCGCGTTGGTGCTGAAGTTGGCGCCTTTGTCCTGGTAGTTGAGGATGTAGGCGCCCAGGTTCAGCGAGGTGCCCTCGGGCTGGTAGCGCAGGGCCAGGCCCCACTGGCCGCTGTTCTTGGGCTTGATCTCGGCCAGTCCATAGGCCTCATGCCCCCGGCCCAGGCCGTTGGCGGTGGACCAGTAGCTGCCGGTGGGCGGCATGTAGTTGCCGTTCCAGCGCGTCTGCACGTAGCCCTCGATGTTCAGGCCATGGCCCAGGCCGCTGGCCACGCTGATCATGGGCGCGGGCAGCAGCACTTCCTTGAGCTGGGTGCCGGGCTGCGAGGCGCGCATCACGTCCACCGCGTTGGTGCTGTTGATGCCTCCCGAGAGGAACAGGCTTTCGCCCCAGTTGATGACCTGGTTGCCGATGCGCACGCGGGCGCGCTGGTCGCCGATGTCGAAGGACTTGCTGACCCAGAAGTCCAGCAGCCGGGCCTTGAAGTTCAGGTCCCGGCGCGCGTCGGAGGCGAGGCCGTCCGTGAGGTTGGGCGGCGTGCCGGCGCTCAGGTAGCCCGTGGTGTCGGTGGCGGTGAAGTCCTTGAGCCAGTTCACCCGGCCCAGGAAGGTGATGTCCGAGGGCATCTTCAGCAGCAGTTCGTGGCTGCCCTTGATGTAGGTGGTGAAGGCGTCGCCCCGGGCGTAGTTGAGGTTGCCCTGGTCGCCCAGGGACGAGGTGGGCGCCAGGCAGCCTCCGGGCGCGCCGTTGCCCGTGGCCCCCGCGATGATGAGCGAGCAGTCCGGCGACTTGGCCCGGATGCCCGTGCCGATGGTGATGGTCGAGTCGAAGCTGCCGCGCAGGTTCTCGGTCTCGAAGGTCACCGCTCCGGCCTGCGTGCCCAGCATGGCGAGGCCGGCGAGCGCCGTCGAGCGCAGCGGAAGGCGGTGGTGCCGCGGGTGCCGCTGGGGGCGGCGTTGGAAAGGCTGGTGCATGGCGTTCTCCCTGTCCTTGGTCTGGCTTGCTGTGGTGGTGTTCTCGTTGTCGTTGGCTCAGCGTTCGCTGATGGCGCGCAGGTTGTCCGAGGTGAAGAAGCTCGCCTTGAAGCGCGGGCCGTTGGGCTCGGTGAACCAGCGGATGTCCTTGCCGACGCCGACGGTGTGCGTGTCGAACACGTAGCGGCCTTCGGCCAGGTTGTTCTGCACCATGGCCATCACGTCGCAGCTGCCGGTCTCATAGACGGGGATGAGGAAGCCTTCGCGCATCTTGGCCAGCTTGTTCTGGCCGTCGAAGTCGTCCATCAGCAGGGGCGCCCAGCTGTCCTCGTCCAGATAGATGGTGCGTTTGGGCGCGGAGTGGCGCATGCCGGCCTTGACCGTGGCGTCGATCACCCAGACGCGGTGCAGCTCGTAGCGGCGGTGCGAGGGGGCGATGAAGTCGGGCTGGGCGACGTCCTCGAACTTGGCCTTGAAGTCGTAGGCACCGAAGGCGTTGTAGGGCACGTAGATTTCCTTCTTGCCCACCAGCTTCCAGTCGAAGCGGTCCAGCGCGCCGTTGAAGACCTGCGGCTCGTCCAGCGTGTACTGGTTCTCCATGCCGATCTGCGGCGCGTCATGCGAATAGGCGGGCATGCGCCGCACGCGCCGCTGGCCGGGGAAGTAGTAGAAGGTCTCGTTCTCGGCCTGGTTCAGGTACTGCGTGATGGCCACGGCCTGGCCCGCGAGCGCCGCCGGCGCCACGTAGCCGAAATAGACGTAGAACTCGACCGGCGGCAGCGAGGAGAGCTGGGTCGCGCCCTTCGCGCCCGTCGGGATGAACACCGTCTGCTCGGAATCGGCGCGGATCCATTCGGTGCTGCCGCGGCGCGGCGACACGGCGGTGATGGTGCCCTTGTAGTCGATGCCCACGCCCCGGTAGCGCATCTTGGAGTTCCACATGGCTTCCACGCCCGAGGCGGGAATCGGGAAGGGGTAGCCCGGCACCGTGGCTTCCTTGAGGCTCCAGCCGTCGTCCGCGAGCTTGGCCGTGCCCAGGTTCTTGCGCGTGTTGGCCGCGACGAAGTCCGGCACGCCGCAGGTGCGGTGGCTGGGGTAGACGTCCATGCGGTAGTCCTTGCGCTGCTTGAGCATGGCGAGCTGGCCCGCGCTCAGCCTGTCGGCGTATTTGTCGGCGTTGGAGGCGTCGATGGAGAAGAGCGGTTTCTCGTCCTTGTGCTTCCAGAAATCGCGGCGCAGCTTGCCCCATTCCCAGCCGGGCAGCGGTGCCTCGGCGCCTTGCCAGGCCGGAATGCTTCCGTCCTTGCTGGCGCCTTTTTCCGCGCCCGAGGGCGTGAGCTTGTCCAGCTGGGCGATGTCGGCGGCGCCGGCCGCCAGCGGGGCGCCCAGCAGTTGCGCGGCCAGGACGGCGGTCCATGTGGCGCGGGACAGAGGCGCGAGCGCCCGGTTCTTCTTCAGACGTGGCATGGGATCTCCAGAGGGTTGGCTGACTTCGGTCGAAGGGGAAAGGCCGTCGCTTCGGGGGGCAGTCGCATGCGCATCGCTGCACCCGCCATCACGGCACGCGGTCAGTGTCCGAGTGCGTGCCAGCGCGGCGTTAGCCCAAATCAGCACGTCTCGCCAGCCCTCGCACGGGTCGCCAAACAGCTGCCGCGCAGGGCGGTCGGACGCCGCGCCAAACTGGCGCGAGGGCCGGGCGCGGGCGCACCAACTCCGTGCGGAAAACGCGCGTGAATGGGTCTGGGAACGCAGGAACTCAAAAGCGCCGCGCCCGGGTCCGCAGGTGGCTGCGGCCGGGCGCGGCGGGGGCATGGCGGGCGTCTGCAGAAAGACGGGGCCATGCCGATGGATGGGGGCGGCCTGCGGATGAGGTGCAGGCAGCGGCGCCGGGCCGCCCCATCCAGCGGGGGCACCCAGCGCGATGCAAGGTGGTGCGGTTCCAGACCGCCGCCGTCAATGCCGGCAGATCACTCCGGCAGCAGCACGGTGACGACCTTCTCCTCGGTATAGGCCAGTGCGCCGGGCAGGCCGCCTTCGCGGCCGATGCCGCTGGTCTTGAGTCCGCCCCAGGGCAAGTTGGCGTCCAGCGGGCTCCAGCAGTTCACGCCCACGGCGCCCACCTTGGCGGCGGCGGCCACGCGGTGCGCGCGCGCCAGGCTGCCCGTCCAGACCGTGGCGGCCAGGCCGTAGGCGGAATCGTTGGCGAGCGCGATGGCCTCTTCCTCGGTGTCGAAGGCGATGACGGTGCCCACCGGGCCGAAGATTTCCTCGCGGGCGATGGTCATCGTGTTGGTGGCGTTGGCGAAGATGGTGGGCTGCACGAACCAGCCCTTGTCCGGGTGCGAAACACCGCCGGCCAGCAGCTGCGCGCCTTCGTCGATGCCGATCTGCACATAGCGGTTGACGCGCTCGAACTGCGCCTTCTTGGCCACCGGGCCCATCTGCACGCCGGGCTGGCGCGGGTCGCCCACCTGCACGCCCTTGGCCGCCTGGGCCAGCGCAGCGGCGAAGCGGTCGGCGATGCCGCGCTGCACCAGGATGCGCGACCCCGCCGCGCAGACCTGCCCCTGGTTGACGAAGATGCCCATGGCGCAGCCGCGCACCGCATCGTCGAAGCTCGCGTCGTCGAAGACGATCTGCGCGCTCTTGCCGCCCAGCTCCAGCGTGACGCGCTTGAAGAGCGGCGCGGCGATGCGCTGGATGGCGCGGCCCGCCTCCGGGCTGCCGGTGAAGCTGATCTTGGCCACATCGGGGTGTTCGCAGAGGGCCCGGCCCACCACGTCGCCATAGCCCGTGACCACGTTGATCACGCCATCGGGAAAGCCCGCCTCCTGGGCCAGCCGGGCCAGGTGCAGCACGGACTGGGGCGTTTCTTCCGAGGGCTTCACCACCACGGTGCAGCCTGCGGCCAGCAGCGCGGCCAGCTTCCAGACGGTGATCATCAGCGGCGAATTCCACGGAAGAATCGCGCCCACCACGCCGATCGGCTCGCGGAGGGTGTACGAGAACGTGCGCTGGCCCATGTAGCCTGCGGTGGGGATGGTGCGGCCTTCGAGCTGGTTGGCCCAGCCGGCTGCGGCGCGCAGGTTGGCGATGGCATTGGGCACGTCCATCATGCGCGGCTCCATGGGCGAGCGGCCGATCGCGTGGGCGTCCATGTCGGCCAGCTGCTCCAGATCGCGCTCCACCAGGTCGGCCAGGCGTGACAGCAGGCGGCCCCGCTGGCTGCCGGGCAGGCGCGACCAGGCGCCGCCCTCCAGCTGTGCATGCGCGGCCGCCACGGCGCGATCCACGTCGGCGGCGGTGCCGCGCGCGGCGCTGGCGTAGGGCTGTTCGTCCACGGGGTTCACGAGCGGCATGCGGGCGCCGTCGGAGGCCTCCGCGCTGGCGCCGGCGATGAAGTGTTTCAGGTGCTGGGTCATGGAATGCTCTGCCTTGATGGAAGGGGCCTGCCGGCGCCGGGGCCGCAGGCGGGTTGAACGAGCGACAGGCGGTCCCGGCCGCAGAGGCCCGCCCATGGGCCGGGCGCGGCCGAGCCACCTCGCGCAAGCAGTGTGGTGGGGGGCGGCACTGCCGCGTTAGCCCAAATAAGCAACACATCCGGCCGGTTAGTGCCCGGCAGAGGGGCGGGCTGGGTATGGTCCTTGCCTCATGAGAAGACGGCCGAATCCCGGCTGAGCCTGGAAGGCGCGTCAATGACAAGGGGCGGGCGCACGGGGCGGTCTGCTGGTCCGGGCTGCCCCCTTGCGCGCCAAACAGGTGCGTGCGCCCCGGGTTTCCACTGGCGCGATCTTTGCATTGGGAATTGCAAAATTTCGCCTATGCGGAAATTGTGCAAATTAAATGGCGACCCACGCCCCCTCCCTGCGAAGGTGTCTTTCATGAAGAGCATCCATCATTTCGACGACGTCTACTCCCACGCGGCGTCGGTCCAGCACTGGGACCAGACCTACCACCAGATCTCCGCTGGCACGCTCAACAGCTGCCTGGTGCAGTTCTCCAGCGACCGCTGCCACGTGTTCCGCGAGCAGATCAACCAGCGCGTGGTGCAGCACGGCAAGGCGCCGGAGGGCCAGGTCTGCTTCGCGCTGCCGCTGTCGGTGCCCGGCGCGATCCGGATGCAGGGGCGCGAGGCGGACACCAACAGCCTCTTCTTCCTGCGCGGCGGCGAGGAATTCATGTTCCACATGCCCACCGGCATGGACATGCTGGCCATCACCTTCGAGCGCGAGTTGTTCGAGGCGGCCCTGTCGCGCATCGCCTCCGCGCGGGAGGTGGAAACCCTGCTGAGGCAGCCCGTCATCAAGCTGCCCGAGCAGCGCCTGGCGGCCTGCCGGCAGCGCCTGCTGGCGATTTTCTCCGAAGCGGTGGATTGCGACGATGCCGGCGCCGACCCGGAACGCGAGGCCGCACTGGAGCAGGGCATGCTGCACGAGATGCTGCAGCTGATGACCGACCCGGACTGCGACCGGCGCCAGCGCAACGGCAGCTCCACGCAGAGCTTCATCGTCGAGAAATGCCACCGCCTGGCTATGTCCGAAACCCTGAGCGCGCCCAGCGTGATGGATCTCTGCCAGCGGCTGCAGGTGAGCCGGCGCACCGTGCAGAACAGCTTCCGTTCGGTAGCGGAAACCACGCCCGTGAACTACCTGCGCTCCGTGCGGCTCAACGGCGTGCGGCGCAGCCTGATGTCCACGCACCCGTCGGAGCTATCGATCGGCGATGCCGCGGCGCGCTGGGGCTTCTACCACCTGAGCCATTTCGCGGCCGAATACCAGGAACTCTTCGGGGAACTGCCGTCGCAGACGCGCCGCGTGGTGGCCACCTGGCAATGACGGGCGCGCCTGGGGCAGGGCGCCCCACGGTGTGCCGATACGGGTTATCGCCGCGCGGCGAGCCCTCCTAGACTGCCCTGCATCGCCGCGCCGGAGCCCCGGACGCCCGGCAACCGCCCCGCTCCAATGGCCGTGCAGGCGCTGGGGGGCCGTCAACGTTCCTGGCAAGACCAGGCCTTTGGAGATTCTCGAAATGCAAGTCCTGAATGCTGTGGCGCAGCCTCGTGGAGATGGCCTGCCGGCTCGCTCCACCGACCTTCGCCGCGCAAGCCTGAGCGCCGGCGTCATCACGCTGCTGGTGATCTCCGCGGCCAGCCCGCTCAGCGTGGTGGCCGGCGGCTTTCCCATCGGCATGATGCTGGGCAACGGCGCGGGTACGCCCGCCCTGGTGCTGGTGGCGCTGCTGATCCTGCTGGTCTTCGCGGCCGGCTACACCGCCATGGCCACCTGCGTCACCAATGCCGGCGGCTTCTACGCCATGATCGCGCGCGGCTGGAACGGGCATGCGGGCGGCGCTGCCGCCATGGTGGCGGTGCTGGGCTACGTCACTCTGCAGTTCGGCCTCTATGGCCTGCTGGGCGCGGTGACCTCCGAGGCGCTGGAGGCACAGTTCGGGCTCGCCGTGCCCTGGTGGGGCTGCTCGCTCACGGCCATGGCGACGGTGGCCGTGTTCGGCTACCGGCAGATCGACTTCTCGGCCAAGATCCTCGCGGCCTTCGTGGTGGCCGAATACGTGGTCGTGCTGCTGCTGGATGTGCTCATCCTGCACAAGGGCGGCGCACAGGGCATCGACCTGCGCTCCTTCGATCCGCAGGTCATCGCGGGCGGCAACCCGTTCATCGGACTGCTGTTCTGCTTCGCGGCCTTCATCGGCTTCGAATCGACCGCCATCTACAGCGAAGAGGCCAAGGACCCGAAACGCAGCATCCCGATCGCCACCTACGGCGCGCTGCTGCTGGTGGGCAGCTTCTATTCGTTCTCGCTCTGGTGCCTGGTGCTGGGCGCGGGCAGCGGCGACGTGGTGGCCCGCATCACCGCGCTGCACGACCCCACGCAGTTCCTGTACGTGATGTCCGACGGCTACGCAGGCGCGCATTTCACGAGCCTGCTGCGCGGCATGTTCATCGCCAGCATCTATGCCGGGCTGATCGCCTTCCACAACTCCACGGCACGCTACTTCTACGCCATGGGGCGCGAAGGCCTGCTGCCCGCCTGGCTGGGCTGGACCCATCCGCGCCACAAGAGCCCGCACATGGCCTCGATGCTGCAGAGCGCGCTGTGCGCCGTGGTGGTGATCGCCTTCGCCGTCGTCGGCGCCGACCCGGTGCTGACGCAATTCGCCTGGCTGAGCAACCTGGCCACGGTCTGCCTGCTGGTGCTGATGATCGGCACGGCGTACGCGGTGGTGCGCTTCTTCCGAAACGATACCCGCGGCTATGGCCGCATGCGCACCCGGGTGCTGCCCGTGCTGTCCATCCTGGGCCTTTTGCTGGTGCTGGCGCTCGCAGTGCGCAACTTCCATGTGCTCACCGGAGCCAGCGGCCTGATCTCCGTCGCGCTGGTGGCGCTGGTGCCGCTGGCAGCGGGGGCGGGCTACTTGCTCGCGCGCCGCCTGGGCCGTAGCCAGCCCGCGCGCTTTGCCAATCTGGGGCAGGACCGGGTCTAGTGAAACGCCGGCTGGCCCGGGCCCGAATGGTGCGGGTGCCGCGCGATGATCGATAACTTTGAAATGCGCCGCAAAAAGCAGGCTATAATCTGAGGCTTACGAAATTCAAGAATTCGGGTCGCTAGCTCAGTGGTAGAGCACCGCCTTCACACGGCGGGGGTCAGAGGTTCGACCCCTCTGCGACCCACCAGATTCTGTAGAAAAGCCCGCCTAGTGCGGGCTTTTTTGCGTTCTGCGGGCTGGGAATCGCACAGCCTGCGCCGTCTCCGGTTGCGCGCAGCCCAGTGTCTGCGTCAACAATCAGCGTTTTCCAACGATATGGCGGAGGCAAGGCATGGATCGGGTGGATAGCGTGGTGGTGGGCGCAGGCGTCGTGGGCCTGGCCGTGGCGAGGGCATTGGCGCTGCGAGGGCGCGAAGTGCTGGTGCTGGAGGCCGCCGGGGCGATCGGCACCGGCACGAGCTCGCGCAACAGCGAGGTCATCCACGCGGGCATCTACTACCCGGCAGGCTCGCTCAAGGCCCGGCTCTGCGTCACGGGCCGCGAAATGCTTTACGCCTACTGCGCTGAACGTCATCTGCCGCACCGCCGCTGCGGCAAGCTGATCGTGGCCACGTCCCAGGCCCAGATGCCCGCGCTGCAGCAGATCGAGCAGCGAGCCCGGGCCAATGGCGTGACGGATCTCGCCTGGCTCGGCCGCGATCAAGCCCGGGCGCTGGAGCCCCAGCTCGAATGCGTGGCGGCGCTGCTGTCGCCCTCGACAGGCATCATCGACAGCCATGCCTTCATGCTGTCCCTGCAAGCCGATATCGAGAATGCCGGCGGCATGGTGGCGCTGCGTTCGCCGGTCGAGTCGATGCGCGTGCTGGAAGAGGGCGGCTTGGCGTTGCACATGGAAGATGGCACCGAGCTCCAGGCCGGCACGGTCGTGAATGCCGCCGGGTTGAGTTCGCCGGCACTGGCGCGCCGCTGCCACGGGCTGGCACAGGCCCTGGTGCCCCAGGCGCACTACGCCAAAGGCAGCTACTTTGCCCTGGCGGGCGCTGCACCTTTCTCTCGCCTGATCTATCCGGTGCCCGAGGCCGCAGGGCTGGGCGTCCATCTGACCCTCGATCTGGGCGGGCAGGCCAAGTTCGGCCCCGATGTCGAATGGGTCGAGAGCCCGGACGACCTCCTCGTGGACCCGCGCCGCGCGCAGGGCTTCTATGCGGAAGTGCGCAGGTATTGGCCGCAGTTGCCCGACGGCGCGCTGCTGCCGGGCTATGCCGGCATCCGCCCGAAGATCCACGGCCCGGGCGAGCCTGCTGCGGACTTCATGATCCAGGGCCCTGCCGACCACGGAGTCGCCGGCCTGGTGAATCTCTTCGGCATCGAGTCGCCGGGCCTGACCAGCGCACTGGCCATCGGCGAGTGGGCCGCGAGCAAGGCCGGACTCGCCACTTGCTGATGCTGGGCAACTTTTCTCGAAGGCTTTGGCCGGCCGAGGCCTGCGAGGCATTCGCCAGCCTCTGCCTTGGCTAAGATAGGTCATCCGCCTACACCCCTGTGGCGCCCGGCGGATTACCTTTGCAACCTAATACAAGAAAGGGTTTGTCTATGTCTTCTGCTTCCGAAACCGTCTCCACCGCTCAACGTGAACTGGACAAGCTGGTCACGGATCTGAAGGGTCTGCTTTCCAGCAAAGACCTCGATGGCGTTCCCGAAATCAAGCAGCTCCGCCAGCGCCTGGACGACGGCATCCATTCCGTGCGTGACTCCGCCGTGCGCGTCGCGCAGGACGCCACTTACCAGGCCAAGGAAGCGGCCCGCGCTGCCGACCGGTACGCCCACGACGAACCCTGGCGCGTGGCCAGCGCTGCGCTGGCAGTCGGCGCCCTGGTGGGTTTCCTGCTGGCTCGTCGCTGATTGGCCGAGCCGGGCACACCATCTGAATCGATGGCAACGCTGATGCAGGAGCGCCGCGCATGAACTGGATTTCCCTTCTTGGAATGGAAGGCTGGATCGCGCGCTGGCGCGCCAACGTCATGGAGGCCGCCATCGCGGCCGAAGACCGGCTGGACCTGGCCCGCCTCGAATGGGCCGACGAAAAGCGCCGTCTGGCGATGATCCTGGTGTTCACCGTGGCACTGGGTGGCATCACCGTGGTGGCGCTCACCATGCTGTCCATCGCCGTGGTGGTGCAGTTCTGGGACACGCCCCACCGTCTCACGGCGGCGTGGCTGCTGGCCGCGGGCTGGATCGTCATCTGGGCTGCCGTGCTGGCATCTTTGATCTCGGTGGCTCGCAAGGCCGGCAATGCGTTCGCGTTGACGCGTCGCGAGATCGCCACCGACTGGCGCCTCATCAAGGAGCGGCTGTGAACATGGCTTCCCCTGACAACCACCCCGTCGTGCCTGAGCCCAGCCTGGAGCAGCGCAAGGTGCTGGAACGCATCGAGCAGCAACGCGAGCGCCTTCACGCTCGCAGCGCGGCGCAGCGGCAGGCGCTGGCCTTGCGGCAGGAGCAGCAGTCCATCGACCCAGAAGCGCCGCTGAGCGTCAAGCTCATCACGTTCGCCCGGCTGCACCCGGTCGCGGTGGCGGTGGCTGCTGCAGCGGCGATCGTCGCGGGACCGTCGCGCCTGGTGCGCTGGGCCGGCATTGCCATGCCTTTGATCAGCCGGCTGCGCCGCTAAGGTGCCACATTGACAAAGGCAGCGACGACACCGCAAGTGCTCGTCGTCACGCTGAAACCCAAAGGGCCGCTTCAAGCGGCCCTTTGTTCTTGGATCTGCAGCAGGGCCAACTGGCCCCTGAGCTGCCCCTGCGGACGCTGCCTTCGGTTCAGGCGCGGCTGCTGCTACGCAGAGCGCGGATGGCCTGCGCGCAGCGCGTGACCAGTGCCGGGCCTTCGTAGATCAGCCCGGTGTAGATCTGCACCACGTCGGCGCCTGCTCGGATCTTGCTCACTGCGTCTTCCGCGCTCAGGATGCCGCCCACGCCGATGATGGGGAAGGCCGAGCCCAAGGCCGCCCGCAGTTGCGCGATCACGCGGTTGCTGGCGGCGAGCACCGGGGCGCCGCTCAGGCCGCCGGTTTCGGTGCCGTGGGGCAGGCCCTGGACCGCGTCCCGGGCAATGGTGGTGTTGGTGGCGATCACGCCGTCCATGCCGTGGCGCCCCAGCGTCGCGGCGATCACCTCTACCTGCTTCTCGTCCAGATCGGGCGCGATCTTGACGAAGATCGGCACGCGCCGCGATGTGCCGTCGCTGCGGCGATGTTGCTGCGCCAGCGCCTCGCGGCGCTCGGCGATGGCGCCCAGCAGGGCGTCCAGCGCTTCATCGCTCTGCAAGGCGCGCAGGTTCTGCGTGTTGGGCGAGCTGATGTTCACGGTCACGTAGTCGGCATGCGCATAGACGCCGTCCAGGCAGGCCAAGTAGTCGCTCGTGGCCTGTTCGATGGGCGTGCTGGCGTTCTTGCCGATGTTGAGGCCCAGCAGCATGGGATGGGCCCGGGATTGCTCCCGGAAGCGGGCCTGCTGCACGTTGTGCAGGAAGGCGTCGAGCCCCTGGTTGTTGAACCCCAGGCGGTTGATGAGGCCGCGTGCCTGCGGCAGGCGGAACATGCGGGGCTTGGGGTTGCCGGGCTGGGCGCGCGGCGTCACGGTGCCCACCTCGACGAAGCCGAAGCCCATGGCGCAGAGGGCGTCGATGCAGCGTGCGTTCTTGTCCAGGCCTGCGGCCATGCCCACGCGGTTCGGGAACGTGAGGCCCGCCAGTTGCACGGGGTCCTCCACCACGGGCTGCGCCCAGGCGTGCTGCAGGGGCGTGCGCTGGCCGCGGGCCAGCCAGTCCATCGTCAGGTCGTGCGCGGCCTCGGCGTCCAGGCGGAAAAGAAAGGGGCGGGCGATGGAATAGGGAATGAGCGACATGGAGATAATTCGGGATTCACTCCCGATTCTCCCCCATGACGACACCTGCATCCCTCACCCAAGACGAACTCAAGACGCTGGTCGGCCAGGCGGCCCTGCAATACGTGGTGCCCGGCGAGATCGTCGGCGTGGGCACGGGTTCCACCGTCAACAAGTTCATCGATGCGCTCGCCTCGATGAAGGACAGCATCAAGGGTGCGGTCTCCAGCTCCACCGCCAGCACCCAGCGCCTGCAGCAGCTCGGCATCCCCGTGTTCGATGCCAACGAAGTCGAGTCGCTCTCGGTCTATATCGACGGCGCCGACGAGATCGACGGCAGCGGCTACATGGTCAAGGGCGGCGGCGCCGCGCTGACGCGGGAGAAGATCGTCGCAGCGCTGGCCAAGCGCTTCGTCTGCATCGCCGATGCCTCCAAGCGCGTCGAGGCGCTGGGCGGCTTTCCGCTGCCTGTCGAGGTCATTCCCATGGCCACCTCGCAGATCCAGCGCCGCTTCGCCGCGATGGGCGGCGAAGCCACCGTGCGGCTGAAGGACGGCAGCCCGCTGGTGACGGACAACGGCCAGCACATCCTGGACGTGCGGGGCCTCGTGATCCGCGATCCGCTGGCGTTCGAATCGGCCGTGAACCAGTGGCCGGGCGTGGTCACCGTGGGCGTGTTCGCGCATCAGCGCGCCCATGTCTGCCTGCTGGGCACGGCGCAGGGCGTCGAAACGCTGAGCTACTGATCGGACGAAGGCGGGAGGCTTTTCCCAGGCCTTCCCGTGTGATTCAACACGGCAAGGCCGCTCGCCGGGTGCGGCGCGCACCCGCCATGGCGACGATCAGAAGCTGATGCCGGCCGGATTGGACGGGTTGGCCGCAGGCGCTGGCCTCGGCGCTTCGTTGCGGGTGCGTGGCGCCGCGCTGCGGTCGCGGCTGGCGGCTTCTGCCGGCGCAGCCGATTTGGCCGCGGCCGGAACCAGTGGCTGCGCCGGCGGCCTGCGGTAATTGGCAGGCAGCTGCGACTGCTTGGGATAGCCTGCCGCATCCAGGTATTGGGTCCATTCCGACTCGGCGAAACCCGACAGCTGCTGCGCACCGATGGTGCCGAACGGCAGGCTGGTGGCACCGCTCAGCCGTTTCAGTGCATCGATGTCGTCGTTCGACGTGACGGTGCGTTCCGAAAACGGCACGCCCCGGCCGGTCAGCAGGCTGCGCGCACTGGCGCACGGGGCGCAGTCGGCACCCGTGTAGAGGGTGACGGGAAAGCGCGAAGCCACCTGCCGCAGCGCATAGGGCAGGTTGTCGTTGGCGGAGGACGCGGCCTGCGTGCCGGTCGTCTCCGCCGTGGCTTGCGATTTGGCCTCCACCGGAGGCCGGTCGGAGAAGGTGACCCGCCCATCCGGCCCCACCGACCGATACACCTGCTGGGCCTGCACGGCGCTGCCCACGCCACTCAGCAGCAGCATCAGCGACAGCAGGGTGGTGGAGTGGGCGGCGATCTTCATGCAGGTGTCTCCGGTGATGAGTGCGGTGAGCGCAGCAGGCTCGCTCAGGCGGCCACGGCGTCGGCAGCGGCGTTCGCCGGGGCCGTCATGCCCTGGTGGCGCAGCAGCGCATCCAGGCTGGGCTCGCGGCCGCGGAAGGCCTTGAAGGACTCCATGGCGGGCCGGCTGCCGCCGGCTTCCAGGATGGCTTCGCGGTAGCGGCGGCCCACGGCGGGGTCGGTCAGGCCGTCGGGGCCGGTGGCCTCCTCGAAGGCCGCATAGGCGTCGGCGCTCAGCACCTCGGCCCACTTGTAGCTGTAGTAGCCCGCAGCGTAGCCGCCCGCGAAGATGTGGCTGAAGGTGTGCGCCGTGCGGCTGAAGGCCGGCGGCTGCAGCACGGCCACTTCGGCGCGGACCTGATCCAGCAGGGGCATGAAATCCTGGGCGGGATCGTGCTCGGTATGCAGCAGCATGTCGAACAGGGCGAACTCGATCTGCCGCAGCGTGGCCATGCCGCTCTGGAAGTTCTTCGCGGCGATCATCTTGTCGAACAGCGCGCGGGGCAGCGGCTCGCCGGTCTCGACGTGGGCGGTCATGTGCTTGAGCACGTCCCATTCCCAGCAGAAGTTTTCCATGAACTGGCTGGGCAGCTCCACGGCATCCCATTCGACGCCGCTGATGCCGGACACATCGCGTTCGTTCACGCGGGTCAGCATGTGGTGCAGGCCGTGGCCGAATTCGTGGAACAGCGTGATCACGTCGTCGTGCGTGAGCAGCGGCGGCTTGCCACCCACGCCTTCGGCGAAGTTGCAGACCAGATGGGCGACGGGCGTCTGCAGCTTGCCGGTGTCGGGGCGCAGCCAGCGGGCACGCACGTCGTCCATCCAGGCGCCGCCGCGCTTGCCCACGCGGGCGGGCTGGTCCAGATAGAACTGGCCCACCAGCTCGCCGCTGCGCTCGATGCGGTAGAACTCGACGGCGGGGTTCCAGACCGGGGCCTGGTCACGGCGGATGGCCACGTCGAACAGGGTTTCGATGATCTTGAAGAGGCCGGCCAGCACCTTGGGTGCCGTGAAGTATTCCTTGACCTCCTGCTCGCTGAAGGCATAGCGCGCTTCCTTGAGCTTTTCGGAGATGTAGGGCCAGTCCCAGGATTGCGGCGCCGTCAGGCCCAGGTGCTCGGCGGCGAAGGCGCGCAGATCGGCCACGTCCTGCTCGGCGAAGGGGCGGGCGCGGTGCGCCAGGTCGCGCAGGAAGCCGACGACCTGGGTGGGCGATTCGGCCATCTTGGGCACGACGGAGACTTCGCCGAAGCTGGCGTAGCCCAGCAGCTGCGCCTCTTCCTTGCGCAGCGCGAGGATCTCGCGGATCAGCGCGCTGTTGTCGAAGCGGGCGGCGTCTGCGCTGGCCTGGTCGGACGCGCGGGTGACGTAGGCGCGGTAGAGCGTTTCGCGCAGGGCGCTGCTGCGGGCGAACTGCATCACCGGCAGGTAGCAGGGCATCTTGAGCGTGAGCTTGTAGCCCTCCTTGCCCTCGGCTTGCGCTGCGGCGCGGGCGGCGTGCTGCACGTCGGCGGGCACGCCATCGAGCTCGTCGGCGCCTGCGTAGTAGGCGAAGGCGTCGGTCGCATCGAGGGCGTTCTCGCTGAACTTCTGGCTCAGCTCGGCCTGGCGTTCCTGGATCTGCGCGAAGCGTTCCTTGGCAGCGCCTTGCAGCTCCGCGCCCGAGAGCACGAAGTTGCGCATGGCGTTGTCCCACGCACGGCGCTGCTCGGGGTTGAGCGTGGCCGGGTCGATGGCCTTGTACTTGGCGTAGAGCCGCTCGTCGGCGCCCAGGCGGGTCCAGAACTCGGTGACGCGGGGCAGGGCCTCGTTGTAGGCGGCACGCAGCTCGGGCGTGTCGGCCACGCTGTTGAGGTGGCTGACGGCGCCCCAGGAGCGGCCCAGTTCCTCGGTGGCGACGTCCAGCACGCGGGAGATGTCGTTCCAGCCCGCGGGGAAGTCCGGCGCGGTGACCGTTTCCAGCGCCGCTTCGGCGCGCTGCAGCAGCACGTCGATGGCCGGTGCGACATCGGCAGGGGCGATGCGGTCGAAGAGGGGGAGGTCGGAGAAGTCGAGGAGAGGATTGCTCATGCGAAGCATTGTGCGGCCGTGCCGCTGGGTTTCAATGACGGGGCGATAGAACCTGGCAATCGCGGCGATCGGCCGGGCGAGGGCCCGGCCGGCTGGCGCAGGCCTCTCAGGCGGCGCCGGCGGCGCGCTCGGCGGCTTCCATGGTGTTGACCAGCAGCATGGTGATGGTCATGGGGCCCACGCCACCGGGCACGGGCGTGATCCAGCCGGCCACCTGCTTGACGCCCTCGAAGTCCACGTCGCCGCAGAGCTTGCCTTCGTCGTTGCGGTTCATGCCCACGTCGATCACCACGGCGCCGGGCTTGACCATGTCGGCCGTGAGCACGTTGCGCTTGCCCACGGCGGCGACGATCACGTCGGCCTGCAGCGTCTGCGCCTTGAGGTCGCGCGTGGCGCTGTGGCAGATGGTGACGGTGGCGTTCTGGCCCAGCAGCATCAGCGCCATGGGCTTGCCCACGATGTTGCTGCGGCCGATGACCACGGCGTGCTTGCCGCGCAGGTCGTAGCCGATGGATTCCAGCATCTTCATGCAGCCGTAGGGTGTGCAGGGCCAGAAGCCGGGCATGCCGGTCATGAGCGCGCCGGCGCTGGCGATGTGGAAGCCATCGACGTCCTTGGCGGGCGAGATGGCCTCGATCACCTTCTGCGCGTCGATGTGCGCGGGCAGCGGCAGCTGCACCAGGATGCCGTGGATGGCAGGGTCGTCGTTCAGCGCCTCGACGCGGGCCAGCAGCTCGGCCTCGGTCATGGAGGCTTCGTACTTTTCCAGCACCGAATGCAGGCCGCTGTCTTCGCAGGCCTTGACCTTGTTGCGCACATAGACCTGGCTGGCCGGGTTGTCGCCCACCAGCACCACGGCCAGGCCCGGCGTGACGCCGCGCGCTTTCAGGGCGGCGGCGCGTTGGGAGACTTCGGTGCGCAGTTGGCGGGAGAGGGCGTTGCCGTCGATCAGTTGAGCGGTCATGGTCGAAAAAGGGTTGGCAGTAAGTAAAAAAAGCCGCCTGGCGCTGATGCAGCGTGCGCAGGCAGCTATCAAAAAGTGAGTGGTTTGGCGCGCTGGGCGGATCAGACCTTGGCGGCCGTCTGGCCCAGTGCGATCTTGAGCAGGTCGGCCACGGTGTTGGCGCCCAGCTTTTCCATGATGTTGGCGCGGTGCGCCTCCACCGTCTTGATGCTGATGCCCAGGTCGTCGGCGATCTGCTTGTTCAGGCGGCCGGCGACGATGCGCTCGAGCACCTGCGCCTCGCGGCTGGTCAGCTTGGAGAGCAGGGCGTCGCGGCTGGCGGCCTGCTGGTAGCCGGCGAAGGCTTCGCGGGCGTGGTCCAGCATGCGTTCGACCAGGCCGACCAGTTCCTCTTCGTTGAAGGGCTTCTGGATGAAGTCCAGCGCGCCCTTCTTCATGGTGTTCACGGCCATGGGCACGTCGCCGTGGCCGGTGATGAAGACGATGGGCAGCGGCGACTTGCGCTCGATCAGGCGGTCCTGCAGCTCCAGGCCCGTCATGCCGCCCATGCGGATGTCCACGATCAGGCAGGCCACTTCGCGCGGGTCGTAGCGCGAGAGGAAGGATTCGGCCGAATCAAAGCAACGTACTCGGTAGTCCTTGCCTTCCAGCAGCCATTGCAGTGAATCGCGGACGGCTTCGTCGTCATCGACGACATAGACGGTGCCTTTTTTCGGAATCAAGCTCATGCAACGGTCCTTGGGTTGGGCGTGTTTGCTATTGAATTCGTAGTGCCATCCGCAGGCTGCGCCAGCGGTAGCCAGAAGGAGAACCGGCAGCCGGTTACCTCTGATCCATTGTAGATGTTCTCGGCTTGCATCCGCCCCTGATGCGACTCCACGATGCTGCGGCAAAGGTTGAGGCCGATGCCCATGCCTTCCTGCTTGGTGGAGTAGAAGGCTTCGAACAGATGCTCCAGCACCTCGGGCGCGAGGCCCCGGCCGGTGTCCTGCACCGAGAACTCGATCACCTCGCGCCCTTCGACGGTGCGCGGCAGCACGCGCAGCTCCACGCTGCGGCGGGCGGGCGGGCGCTGCGCGTTGGCGATGGATTCGGCGCCGTTCTTCATCAGGTTGATGAGCACCTGCTCGATGAGGATGGCGTCCGCCATGACCTTGGGCAGCCGCGCGGCCACGTAGTGCGAGAGCCGCACGTTGTGGCGCCGCAGCTCGATGTCGGCCAGCTCCACGGCTTCGCTCACCATGGCGGGCACTTCGGCCAGCGTGCGGTTGGGTTCGCTGCGCTTCACGAAGGCGCGGATGCGCTGGATGATCTGCCCGGCCCGCTGCGCCTGGTGCGAGGTCTTCTGCAGCGCGGAAAGCAGCGATTCCTCGGTGATCTGGCCGCTCTGGATGCGCGAGACCATGCCGCTGCAGTAGTTGTTGATGGCGGTGAGCGGCTGGTTGAGTTCGTGCGCCACGCTGGAGGCCATTTCGCCCATGGTGATGAGGCGGCTGACCGACTGGGCGCGCTCGGCCTGGCGCGCGGCCTGCTCTTCGGCCAGGCGACGGGGCGTGATGTCGGTGGCGATCACCATCTGGGCCAGGCGCCCGTCCACCCAGTTCAGGTAGCGCGAGCGCACTTCCAGCCACTTGCCGAGGTCGGGCAGGAAGATTTCGGCGTTCTCGGAACGGGCGCTGGTCAGCGGGTCGGTGGGCAGGCCCATCAGGCCGTCCTCGTCGTCCAGGCCCGTGGCCTGGTAGGCGTCGCGGTTGGGCAGCACGCCGGCCTGCGCCACCAGTTGCAGGTGGCCGGCGGTCTGCGAGCCGAACCACTGGCGGTAGAGCTTGTTGGCGAAGAGCAGTTCTTCGCTGCCCAGCGGCGCGACCGACACCGAGGCGTCGAGCGATTCGAGCACGATGGTGAAGCGCTCGTGCGAGGCCGAGAGCTGCTCGCGCACGCGGTTGGGCTCGGTGATGTCGGTCATCGACGTCATCCAGCCGGTCTGCACCCCGTGCGCATCGATCAGCGGGGAGACGTAGAGGCGCGCGTCGAACAGCGTGCCGCTGCGGCGCTTGACCCGCACCTGGAAGCCGCCCGCGAAGTGCTTGCCCGACATCTCGTCGCGCAGCTTGGCGTGCAGGTTCTCATGGTCGGATTCGGGCCAGTAGGAGTAGGGCGGCATCTGGCCGACCAGCTCGGCCTCGCTCCAGCCCGTCATCTGGCAGAAGGCCGCGTTCACGTAGGTGATACGGCCGTGCATGTCGAGCGCGCGCATGCCGGTGAGGATGGAGTTCTCCATCGCGCGGCGGAAGTTGGTTTCCGCCACCAGCGCCTGCTGCGCCTGCATGCGCCGGCGGGTGTGGCGCCAGGTGGCGATCAGCAGCCAGGCCGTCATGGCGCTCAGGGCGCCCACCAGCCAGAAGAGGCCGCTGCCCACCAGGCCCAGCGACGTGCGGTAGGCCTGGGCGCGCAGCAGCAGGCCATTGCCCACGGGCGAGACCGGCACTTCGTATTCGTTGGCCGGCGCGGGCCACGGCAGCAGGCCGGCATTGCGCGGCGCGAGCGGCGTGCCCGCCAGCACCTGGCCGTTGCTGTCGAGCAGGGTGACGGCATAGCGCGCCAGCACCTCGGTGGGCATTCCGTAGCGCAGCAGGCTGTCGATGGAATATTCGGCCAGCACCACGCCGCTGAAGCGGCCCTGGGCTGCGAGCGGCACCTGCAGCTGCAGCAGGGGCGCGCTTTCGCCGGGGGAGGTGTTGGGCTGCGAATAGACCGGCTGCTGCAGGTCGCGCGCCAGGCTGAAGGTGTCGGCCGCGTCGCCGGTCTTCAGCTCCTCGCCCGCCACGCGCAGCTGGGCCGTGGGCACCGTGGGGGCCGACTGGCTGGCGCGGATGCGGCGGCGCTCGTCCACCCAGGTGATCACCTGCAGCTCGGGGTACTGGCTGATGAGGGCCTCGGCGCGGCTGTTGAAGTCGGCCCGGTCCAGGTCGTGGTTGGAGATGTCGCGCGCGATGCGCATGATCTGCTCCTGCCGCTCCAGCAAGCGCAGGCGCACGCGCTGCTGGGAATATTCCACGTCGCGCCGCAGGGCTTCTTTCTCGCGCTCGACTTCCTCCATGCGCAAATACCAGAAGGCCGCCACGATGGCCGCGAGGAACATCATCACGGCCGCCAGCGGGGCTACGGCGGCGAAGCGGTCCTGCCGGGTGGGCGACAGGCTGCGCCACCACCGCCTCCAGTATCGGACGGGCATGTGAATGGCTGCCGCAGGCGTGGCAGGGGTGGCGGGCGCGCCAGGAGAAGCCGGGGAATCCATGGGTGGCGAGTGTAGGGCGCCTCGCCTGCCGCCCGGTCTCCGAAGGGCCGGCAACCGGGCTGTTTTTCATCTGAAGAAAATATGTGCGGATGCAGCAATATCTCGCATTATGAAAATGGAAAGCACAATTTGAAATCGCATTAATTTATGAGAAACTCCGCGCCGATCGTTTACCGTAGCCGTTATCTAAAGGAGACAAGGCATGTCAGATCAGACCGCGCAGCAGGGCGCTGGTGTCGCTTCGACCCCCACCGACATCGATCAGCAAGAGACCCGGGAGTGGCTGGATGCCCTGTCCGCCGTCATTGACAAAGAAGGTGCCGAGCGCGCGCATTTCCTGATCGAGCAGATGCTCGAACACGCCCGCCAGAGCAGCATCGACATGCCGTTCTCCGCCAACACGGGCTACGTGAACACCATCGAAACCAGCCAGGAAGCGCGCTGCCCCGGCAACCTGGAAATCGAAGGCCGCCTGCGCGCCTACATGCGCTGGAACGCCATGGCCATGGTGGTCAAGGCCAACCGCCACCATCCGCCCGAAGGCGGCGACCTGGGCGGCCACATCGGCTCCTTCGCCTCGCTGGCCAACATGTTCGGCGCGGGCTTCAACCACTTCTGGCACGCCGAGAGCGAAAACCACGGCGGCGACCTGCTGTACATCCAGGGCCACGTCTCGCCCGGCATCTATGCCCGCGCCTACCTGGAAGGCCGCCTCTCCGAAGAGCAACTGCTGAACTTCCGCCAGGAAGTGGACGGCAAGGGCCTCTCCAGCTACCCGCATCCCAAGCTGATGCCCGAGTTCTGGCAGTTCCCCACGGTCTCGATGGGCCTGGGCCCGCTGATGGCCATCTACCAGGCGCGCTTCCTGAAGTACCTGCACGCCCGCGGCATCGCCAACACCGAGAACCGCAAGGTCTGGGTGTTCTGCGGCGACGGCGAAATGGACGAAGTCGAATCGCTGGGCGCCATCGGCCTGGCCGCGCGCGAGAACCTCGACAACCTGATCTTCGTCATCAACTGCAACCTGCAGCGCCTGGACGGCCCGGTGCGCGGCAACGGCAAGATCATCCAGGAGCTGGAAGGCGAATTCCGCGGCTCCGGCTGGAACGTCATCAAGCTGCTGTGGGGCAAGGGCTGGGACGACCTGCTGGCGCGCGACAAGGACGGCGCGCTGCGCAAGATCATGATGGAGTGCAACGACGGGGACTACCAGTCGTTCAAGGCCAACGACGGCGCCTACGTGCGCAAGAACTTCTTCGGCCGCGATCCGCGCACGCTGAAGATGGTCGAGCACATGAGCGACGACGAGATCTGGAACCTGCGCCGCGGCGGCCACGACGCGCAGAAGGTCTATGCGGCCTTCTCCGCGGCCAACGAGCACAAGGGCCAGCCCACCGTGCTGCTGGTCAAGACCGTCAAGGGCTTCGGCATGGGCAAGATCGGTGAAGGCAAGAACACCGTCCACCAGACCAAGAAGCTCGGCGACGAGGACATCAAGGCCTTCCGCGACCGCTTCAACATCCCAATCCCGGACAGCCAGATCGCCGATCTGCCGTTCTACAAGCCGGCCGACGACACGCCGGAAATGAAGTACCTGCACGAGCGCCGCAAGGCCCTGGGCGGCTACCTGCCGCACCGCCGCACCAAGGCCGACGAGAGCTTCACAGTGCCCGCGCTGGAAACCTTCAAGGCCGTGCTCGACCCCACGCCCGAAGGCCGCGAGATCTCGACCACGCAGGCCTACGTGCGCTTCCTCACGCAGCTGCTGCGTGACCAGGCCCTGGGCCCGCGCGTGGTGCCCATCCTGGTGGACGAGGCCCGCACCTTCGGCATGGAAGGCCTGTTCCGCCAGATCGGCATCTACAACCCGCACGGTCAGCAGTACACCCCGGTCGACAAGGACCAGGTCATGTACTACAAGGAAGACAAGGCCGGCCAGATCCTGCAGGAAGGCATCAACGAAGCCGGCGGCATGAGCAGCTGGATCGCTGCCGCCACGTCGTACTCGACGAACAACCGCATCATGGTGCCGTTCTACGTGTACTACTCGATGTTCGGCTTCCAGCGCATCGGCGACCTGGCCTGGGCAGCGGGCGACATGCAGGCGCGCGGCTTCCTGCTGGGCGGCACCTCGGGCCGCACCACGCTGAACGGCGAAGGCCTGCAGCACGAAGATGGCCACAGCCACATCCTGGCCAATACCATCCCGAACTGCGTGAGCTATGACCCGACCTTCGCGCACGAAGTCGCGGTGATCATGCATGAAGGCCTTAAGCGCATGGTCGAGCGCCAGGAAAACGTCTTCTACTACCTGACGCTGCTCAACGAGAACTACGCCATGCCCGGCCTGCAGCCCGGCACCGAGGCGCAGATCATCAAGGGCATGTACCTCTGCAAGCAGGCTCCCGCGCTGCCGCAGGGCGCGCCCGCCGTGCAGCTGCTGGGCAGCGGCACCATCCTGCGCGAATCGTTCTTCGCCCAGGAACTGCTGGAAAAGGACTGGGGCGTGGCCGCTTCCGTGTGGAGCTGCCCGAGCTTCAACGAGCTGACCCGCGACGGCCAGGAAGCCGAGCGCTGGAACCTGCTGCACCCGACCGAGACGGCGCGCGTGTCGTACGTCGAAGAGCAGCTGTCCAAGACGGCCGGCCCGGTCGTGGCCTCCACCGACTACATGAAGGCCTACGCCGAGCAGATCCGCCCCTTCGTCCCCAAGGGCCGCACCTACAAGGTGCTGGGCACCGACGGCTTCGGCCGCAGCGACTTCCGCAGCAAGCTGCGCGAGCACTTCGAGATCAACCGCCACTACATCGTCGTGGCGGCTCTCAAGGGCCTGGCCGAAGACGGCGTCGTGCCCGCATCCAAGGTGGCCGAGGCCATCCAGAAGTACGGCATCAACACCGACAAGATCAACCCCCTGTACGCATAAGCCGCACCGGAGACAACACATGGCACTGGTAGATATCAAGGTCCCGGACATCGGGGACTTCGACGAAGTGGGCGTGATCGAACTGCTGGTCAAGCCCGGCGACACGGTCAAGGCCGAGCAATCGCTGATCACGGTGGAGTCCGACAAGGCCTCGATGGAGATCCCGTCGAGCCACGCCGGCACCATCAAGGAACTGAAGGTCGCGCTGGGCGACAAGGTCAAGCAAGGCTCCGTCATCGTGGTGCTGGAGGCTGCCGATGCCGGCGCTTCCGCCCCGGCCGCAGCGCCTGCTGCGAGCCCCGCCGCAGCACCGGCTCCTGCGCCGGCCGCGGCGGCGCCTGCACCGGCTCCCGCTCCCGCTGCCGCTGCCGCAGCGGGCCCGATCGAAGTGCGCGTGCCCGACATCGGCGACTTCAAGGACGTGGCCGTCATCGAGCTGCTGGTGAAGGTGGGCGACACGGTCAAGGAAGAGCAGTCGCTCTTCACCGTCGAATCCGACAAGGCCTCGATGGAGATCCCTTCGCCCGCCGCCGGCGTGGTCAAGGAGCTGAAGATCAAAGTGGGCGACACCGTCAACGTGGGTGACTTCGTGGCCGTGCTGGAAGGCTCCGCGCCCGCTGCCTCCGCTGCACCGGCACCTGCGCCCGCTGCGGCAGCGCCTGCGGCCCAGGCCGCTGGGCCGGCACCGGCTACCGCTGCTGCGCCTGCCGCATCCGCTGCTGCTGCTGCGCCCGCGCCGCACGCTCCGGGTGCTGCGCCCATCGGCCTGCCGCACGCATCGCCCTCGGTGCGCAAGTTCGCCCGCGAACTCGGCGTGCCGCTGGAAGAAGTGAAGGGCTCCGGCCCCAAGGGCCGCATCACCGAAGCGGACGTGCAGGCCTTCACCAAGCAGGTGATGTCCGGCGGCCTGCAGACCAAGGCCCAGGCCGCCAAGGCGCCTGCTGCCAGCGGCGGCTCCGGCGCGGGTCTGGACCTGCTGCCCTGGCCCAAGGTGGACTTCGCCAAGTTCGGCGCCGTGGAGCGCAAGGACCTGTCGCGCATCAAGAAGATCAGCGGCGCGAACCTGCACCGCAACTGGGTGATGATCCCCCACGTCACCAACAACGACGAGGCCGACATCACCGAGCTGGAAGCCTTCCGCGTCTCCACCAACAAGGAGAACGAGAAGTCCGGCGTCAAGGTGACCATGCTGGCCTTCGTCATCAAGGCCCTGGTCGCGGCCCTGAAGAAGTTCCCCGAGTTCAACACCAGCCTGGACGGCGACACGCTCGTCTACAAGCAGTACTTCCACATCGGCTTCGCGGCGGACACGCCCAACGGCCTCGTGGTGCCGGTGCTGAAGGATGCCGACAAGAAGGGCATCATGCAGATCAGCCAGGAAATGGGCGAGCTCGCCAAGAAGGCCCGCGACGGCAAGCTCGGCGCGGCCGACATGCAGGGCGGCTGCATGTCGATCTCGTCCCTGGGCGGCATCGGCGGCACGCACTTCACCCCCATCGTCAACGCGCCCGAAGTGGCCATCCTCGGCCTCTCCAAGGGCCAGATGAAGCCGGTGTGGGACGGCAAGCAGTTCGTGCCGCGCCTGATGCTGCCGCTGTCGCTGTCGTACGACCACCGCGTGATCGACGGTGCCTCTGCCGCGCGCTTCAACGCCTATCTGGGCCAGGTGCTGGCGGACTACCGCCGCATCGTGCTGTGAAAGGAAAGCTGACATGGCAGTGATCGACATCAAGGTGCCCGACATCGGCGACTTCGCCGAAGTGGGCGTGATCGAAGTGCTGGTGAACGCCGGCGACACCATCAAGGTGGAACAGAGCCTCATCACCGTCGAATCCGACAAGGCATCGATGGAAATCCCGTCGAGCCACGCCGGCGTCGTCAAGGAGGTGAAGGTCAAGCTGGGCGACAAGGTCGCCGAAGGCTCCGTCGTGCTGACGCTGGAAGCGGCCGATGCCGGCGCCGCGGTGGCACCCGCTGCCGCGCCAGCGCCTGCGGCCTCCGAAGCCAAACCGCCTGCAGCGCCCGCTGCGCAAGCGCCTGTTGCTCCTAAAATCGAAGCGGCCAGCTTCGGCGGCACGGCCGACGTGGAGTGCGACGTGCTCGTGCTGGGCGGCGGCCCCGGCGGCTACAGCGCCGCCTTCCGCGCGGCCGACCTGGGCCTGAAGGTCGTCATCGTCGAGCGCTACTCGACCCTGGGCGGCGTCTGCCTGAACGTGGGCTGCATTCCCTCCAAGGCGCTGCTGCACGTGGCGGCCGTGATCGACGAAGCCAGCCACCTCAAGGCGGCCGGCATCGACTTCGGCACGCCCCAGGTCAACGTGGACACGCTGCGCGGCCACAAGGAAAAGGTCATCGGCAAGCTGACCGGCGGCCTGGCCGCCATGGCCAAGATGCGCAAGGTGACCACCGTGCGCGGCGTGGGCCAGTTCGTGGGTGCCAACCACCTCGAAGTGGAGGAAACCACCGGCGCCAAGGGCCAGGAGAAGACGGGCAGCAAGAAGGTCGTGGCCTTCAAGCGCGCCATCATCGCCGCCGGCTCGCAGGCCGTGCATCTGCCCTTCATGCCCAAGGACCCGCGCGTGGTCGATTCGACCGGCGCGCTGGAGCTCAAGGAAGTGCCCAAGCGCATGCTGATCCTGGGCGGCGGCATCATCGGCCTGGAAATGGGCACCGTCTATTCCACGCTGGGCGCCCGCCTGGATGTGGTCGAGATGATGGATGGCCTGATGCAGGGCGCCGACCGCGACCTGGTCAAGGTGTGGCAGAAGATGAACGCCCACCGCTTCGACAACATCATGCTCAAGACCAAGACGGTCGGAGCCGAGGCCACGCCCGAGGGCATCAAGGTCAGCTTCGCCGCAGCGGAAGAGGGCGGCACCGCCCCCGAACCACAAGTCTATGACCTGGTGCTGCAGGCCGTGGGCCGCACGCCCAACGGCAAGAAGATCGGCGCCGAGAAGGCCGGCGTGGCCGTGACCGACCGCGGCTTCATCGACGTGGACATCCAGATGCGCACCAACGTGCCGCACATCTTCGCCATCGGCGACATCGTGGGCCAGCCCATGCTGGCGCACAAGGCGGTGCATGAAGCGCACGTGGCGGCCGAAGTCATCGCCGGCGAACTCACGGGCGACAAGGCGCTGGCTTCCGCCGCGTTCAACGCCCGCGTGATCCCGAGCGTGGCCTATACCGACCCCGAAGTGGCATGGGTGGGCCTGACCGAAGACCAGGCCAAGGCCCAGGGCATCAAGGTCAAGAAGGGCCTGTTCCCCTGGACGGCCTCCGGCCGCGCCATCGCCAACGGCCGCGACGAGGGCTACACCAAGCTGCTGTTCGACGATTCTCCCGAGGCCCATGGTCACGGCAAGATCCTGGGCGGCGGCATCGTGGGCACCCACGCCGGCGACATGATCGGCGAGATCGCCCTGGCGATCGAGATGGGCGCGGACGCGGTGGACATCGGCAAGACCATCCACCCGCACCCCACGCTGGGCGAAAGCATCGGCATGGCCGCGGAGATCGCCCACGGCTCCTGCACGGACGTTCCGCCGCAGAAGAAGTGAGTGGCGGGGCGATGCGGCTTCGGCCGTGCCTCGCCCTTTCTTACCCACGACAAAGGCAGCTTCGGCTGCCTTTTTCATTGCCGTCTCGGGCGCATCTGATGCAGCCGTTTTATTGCGGGAGAGCTCGCCACCATCTCCGGTCATTTGCAATAAAGTGGTTTTCTATACAAAGTAAGGTCGATATCTCCTGTGATCAATATAGAAATCCACTGAAATGCAGCCGCGCTGCACCTTGTAGATCCACCATCAGGGCCGCTGGCACGACGCGGCCACCGTTGCCCTGTGGGGCGATGCGGACCAGGGCTGGCGCTGCAAGACCTATGCGGGCTACGAGGTCTGCCATCGGCTGGTGGCGCACTGCACCGATCCGCAGGCCGAGGTGCTGGAATACCTGCGGCGCGACGTGGCGAACATCGCCTTGGGCAACAAGGACAACCATGCCTGCAACACCGCGCTGCAGCGGGACTGGAACGGACGTATCGCGCTGACGCCGCTGTTCGACTTCGCGCCCATGTACCTGCACCCGGACGGCATCGCGCGTCGCATCCGCTGTGACGGCAACGACGGCGGCCAGCCCGACTGGCGACGGGTGATCGACACGGTGTGCGCCTCGGCCGGCCCGCGGCTCGACCCCGGCGCGCTGCGGCGCGGCCTGCAGGCCATGGCCGAGCCGCTCGCCCGGATCGCCGAAGAGGGGCCGCACCTGGGTTTGGAATCCGACGTGCATGCCTCTCTGCAGCCCGGCCTGGTCGCCATGGCCGAACGCCTCGCGCGGCTGCAGTAGCCCACACGACGACCCCAGGCGCACCACACCTCCCTGGTAAAGAACATGGACAAACGCTACAAGCCGCTTTCCCCGCCCGAGCAGCTCGCGCTGCGCCGCCAGGCCATCGACGAGGTGCTGGCCCATCCCGAGTGGACGCTGGCCGAGGCCGTGCGGCATCTCCAGAGCGGCCTGCGCCTGACCAGCGCCGAGCTGGCCCGTGTGTCGGGCGTGTCGCAGAAGACGCTGCTGGACATCGAGCAGGGCCGCAGCTCGGGCACGGTGCAGACGCTCAACCGCATCCTGGGCGTGGTGGGGCTCAAGCTGGGCGTGGTGCGCGCTCCCGGGCGGCAGTAGTAGCCCGCGGCGCTGCCCACCCGATCCGGCGCCACTGGGGTTGATGTCCCCCAAGAAAAAAGCCCGGACCATGGCTGGTCCGGGCTTTTGCGCCTTCTGCGCGCCGCAGGGCGCGCGGGCAGGCCGTGCCTCGCTTACGCGCGGAACGAGATGGCGGCGTCCGTTGCCGTCAGGTAGCCCACGGCGGCCGAGAAGCGGTCGTTGTAGTTCTTGCGCACGATGGGGTCCAGGGTGTCCTTGACCTTGCTGTGCACCGACTGCCAGTCGCCTGCGTGCTGGAAGTTGCTCATGATGTAGGTCCAGCCGTTGATGCTGTCCACGGCGTGCAGGCCGGTGGATTCAGCGCCCGACGGGGTGGACAGCACGCGGCTGAGCTGCTTGGTGTCCACGTTGTAGGCCCACAGGAAGTTGTTGACGTGGTCCGTCGTGTCTTCGCCGATGAACAGGGTACGCATGCCTTCCGAGAACTTGATGTTGTCCGGGCTGGCGATCTTTTCGGGGTTGGCGGTGTTGCCCAGCAGGTCGGCAGGGATGTCCTCGCCCATCAGCAGCACGCGGGATTGCTTGGGCACCCAATCGCTGTTGATGGCGTTGCCGGCGGTGTCCTTCTGGCCGCCGGTCAGGTCGTGGGCCAGGATGGCGCCGGCGTTGACGCGCTTGGGGAAGGCCACGTTGTGCGACTCCACATAGCCGGCAGCGCCCACCACCATCGAGTCGCGGATGCTGGAAGCCACCGAGTAGGCCACCTTGTCGCGCACGTTCACCGTCACGCCTTCGCTCTTGGTCAGCGCCAGGCTGCCGCCTTTGAGCGCTGCATAGCGGTGCGTTTCCAGGAAGGCCGCGGCCTTTTCCATCCCGGGCTTCACGCGGACCCAGCACTTGGTGTTGTCCTTGTTCAGGACGATGCGGGTGTAGGAGGAATCATTGGGGTCGGTGGTGACAGAGTCCATGATGTCCGTCGGCTTGATGCCGCCGTTGATCATGGCCTCGATCTCGGCGCTGGTCGCGCTGCCGAGCTTGATCCACTGCATGGCGGCCGTGCTGGTGTCGGTGAACTTTTCGGTCCAGTGGGCGACGTAGAGCGTGCCGGAGGACAGGTCGCGCGCCTTGTCGGCCACGAACATGAACCAGCCGCCGTTGGTGGCGTCGTCGCCCATCAGGGCGGTGCGCTCGTCGGGCATCATCTGGATCAGCTCGTGCGAGAAGCGGCCCATGCAGTAGTGCTTCTTGATGCTGCCCGTGCCGTCCGGGTTCACGGTGACTTCGGGGATGTGGCCGTAGTGGTAGGGGTTGGCCTTGGAGGCGTCGCCGTACAGGTTGGCGCTGTAGCGGTCGAGCTTGACCGTGGTCGCGCCGCCCAGGCCCTGGCGGAAGGCATCGGGCTCGTACTCTTCGCTCGACAGGTGCGTGCCCCAGGGCGACAGGCTGGCGCCGCAGGTCACCCACAGGCCGTGAACGCTCGTGGTGTCCACGTTGTGGTATTTCACCAGCGACAGCTTGCCGGTGGTCGGGTCCTGGTCCAGCGTCAGCACGGCGATGGGCGAGGGCAGCTCGGCCCAGAGCTGGTCGGTCTTGTCGGTGTTGGCCAGGTTGGTGTCGGTGTATTCGAACTGCACCACGGCGAAGACCGGGTTGCCCTTGACGCCCGGCACCTTGGCATTGGGCACGGTGAGCAGCGAGGTGCCGTCCGGGCAGTCCGAGAAGAACTGGCGCTCCTTGCCGGGCACCGAGGTGTCCATCAGGGGGCGGTTGTTGATGTCGTAGATGCCGCCGGCGATCAGCGTGCCGCCATTGCCGTCGGGCACCTTGTCGCCCGTCAGGAAGAACGGTTGGTAACCCAGCTTGAACGTGCGGCTGCTACCGTCGCTGAAGCTCACCTTGAGCTGCGAGCCCACGGTGCAGGTAGCCATGGCGTTGGGGGTGGTCAGATCGGGAGCGGCCATGCTGACGAACGACGCCGAGGTCATCGTGGCAGCCGGAGTGCTGGGCGATGCGGGGGCGGCGCCGTTGGAGTCGTCACCGCCGCCGCAGCCGGCCAGGACGGTGGCGGCCAGGGTACCGCCCAGGGGCAGCATGGGCGTGCCGGCCAGCAGCTTCAGCAGGGAGCGGCGCTGCGACGAGGGCATCTGCGCGGAAGATTCGGTGGAGAAAGATACGCGGTCCATAACTTGCAAATCCAGTCAAACGTGGGGTGGGGGAGAAAAAGCGAAAAAGCGAAGGCGCCTTGCCTGCAGGGCAGGCAAGGCGCCTTGAGCGCAATGGTCGCCCCCGACCGTTACGACCAAGTGACAATGCCCCCGATTTCTCCCATATCCTCACTGCCGGCATGGTTTGCTATCTTTTGAATAGCTACATATGAAGGCGCACCAAGCGCTGTAGGGCCAAAGGGCTATGGAACTTTGTCACAATGCCGGCATGCAAGCCCTGTTCGACGCCATCGCCGCGATGCCCCTCTGCCACGACGCCCAGCGCCTGTTCCATGGACGCGGCGGGCGCTTTCCCGGTTGCGAGCATCTGGCGCTCGACGTCTATCAGCCGGTCTTCGTGCTCACCAGCTTCGAGCCCCTGGCGGACGAGGCGCTGGCCGCCATCGGCACCGCGCTGCAGGCCCGCTGGGCCCGGATCGCGCCCGGCGAACCGTTGAACTGGGTCTTCCAGTGCCGGCACGAGCAGCAGCGCGAGACGCGCCTCATGGCCGGCAGCGTGCCCGAGCCGCACGTCGTCACCGAACACGGCGCCCGCTACCGCGTGCATGTCGATAAAGGCCAGAACCACGGCCTGTTCCTGGACATGGCCGAAGGCCGCCGCTGGGTGCGCGAGCACATCGCCGCCCGCAAGGCCCGGGAGCCGCGCGGCGCCAAGGTGCTGAACCTGTTCGCCTACACCTGCGCCTTCTCGGTCGCCGCGCTGCAAGGCGGCGCCCGGCAGGTCGTCAATGTGGACATGGCCCGAGGCGCCATGGCCATCGGCCAGCAGAACCACCAGCTCAACGGGCTGACCGCAGGCGCCAGCTTTCTGGCCCACGACATCTTCAGCACCTGGGGCAAGATCAACCGCAGCGGCCCCTATGACCTGGTGATCGCCGACCCGCCCAGCTACCAAAAGGGCAGCTTCGTCGCCACCAAGGACTACGCCCGCCTGATGCGCCGCCTGCCCGACCTGCTGGCCCCGGGCGGACATGCGCTGCTGTGCCTGAATGCGCCCGAGCTGGGCCTCGGCTTCCTGCAGGATCAGATGGCGGAGCTGGCCCCCGAACTCCGCTTCGTGGAGCGCGTGGCGAATCCGGCGGTGTTCGCGGATGTGGATGAGGGCAGGGCGCTGAAGGTGGTGGTGTACCGGGCGGATCCGCTACCGGTCTCCGTCGCCTGAATGGCGCTGGCCTTGGGCCTTGGGCCTTGCGCCTTTCAGCCAAGGCCCAGGGCCTATCCACGAAAGACATGCCGGGAACTGGTGGATGGAATCAGTGCTCGTTCCCGGCGTAGATCCACATGGGTTCCGTTTTGCCGGCCCGCTCGAAACCCATGGATTTGTAGAACTCGACGGCATCTCCATCGGCCGTCAGCATCTTTTGATGGAAATCGACATACCGTTCCAGCAGCGCACCCATCATCGCTCGGCCGATCCCCTGGTGCTGGAATTCCGGGTGCACCAGCATGTGCGGGAAATAAACCACCAGATGCCCGTCTGAGATCGCATTGCCGAGCCCGACCAGCCGCCCATTCACACGCGCAGTGACGAGGGTGTGCGAGTTGCGCAGCGCCGCCAGAAGCTGGCGGGGCTTCTCTGCCGACGACCACACATTCGCCTTGTAGAGCGCGATCACTTCATCGTCGCCCAGGGTGTCGCCGAGGGATAGGTTCAAGGTCATCTGATGTTCAGTCCGTGAGAGTCATATGGTTTTGAGGCTTCATTGAAAAAGCCCGGCAGCTCTTCCAAGGGATGAGGCCACATCGTGCAGACGGCCGTCCGCTTCAGCCACTGCCGACAAGGCGCATCATCGCGCCTGCAGAGCCCGCACACGGTCATGCCGGCCGACAAACTGTGCTTACGCCTGCTGACACCTGAGGAGCCCTCCCGGTAAGAGCATGGCGTTCTAGCATTCACCCTGGAGCCCTTCCACCATGACCCCCGCCCCCCGGCACTCCGATCGGCGTTTCACTTCCTCCACCCTCGCCATGGCACTGGCGGCCGTGATGGCCGCATCGTTCAGCGCAGGCGTGTCCGCCCAAGGCAGCCTGCCGCAGGCCCACACGCAGGGGAGCCTGCGCTACAGCTGCGGCGGCATCGGGCTGGATGAATCGACCGCCATGCGGGCCGCGATGAAGGAGCACCCTCTCTCGCTGCTGTTCGCCGCAGCCGGTGGCGCCTATGAGGCCGACGTGCGCGTCACCGTGAAGCCCGAAGGCGCGGGTGAGCCGCACAGCTTCACGGCCAGCGGGCCGATCTGCCTCTTGAACCTGCCCGCCGGGCGGTACGCGGTGGAAGCCGAGATGGCCGGCAAGACGCAGCGCCAGAGCGTCGAGGTGGGCAAGTCGCCCAGGACGCTGGATTTCCGTTTCTAGACGCCTCTGGCTGCCGCTGATCCGGCGTGGAGGCGCGCAGGCGCAGTCAGGCCGGCTGCGCCATCCGCTGGGTGATGAAGTCCCATTCGGCCGCCTCGACCGGGGTGATGGAGAGCCGGCTGCCCTTTTGCAGCACGCGCATGTCGGCCAAGGCCGGTTGCGCCCTCAGATCGGCCAGCGCGATGAGCCGGATCTTGCGCAGCGCCTGCACGTCCAGCAGCAGCCAGCGCGGCTGGGCGGGGGCCGATCTGGCATCGAAGTAGGGAGATTGCGGGTCGAATTGCGTCGGGTCCGCGCGGGTGCCCGAGGCCACCCGGGCGATGCCTGCGATACCCGGCTCGGGGCAGCTGGAATGGTAGAAAAGCACGCCATCGCCGACCTGCATCTCGTCGCGCATGAAGTTGCGCGCCTGGTAGTTGCGCACGCCCGTCCAGGCAACGGTGGCATCAGGGGCCGCCAGCGCATCGTCGATCGAGCATTCCTCGGGTTCGGACTTCATCAGCCAGTAGCGGGCTGGGCGGGGCGGTGCTGTGTCGGGAGTGGGGGCGGAAGCGGGAGCCATGGCGGGATTTTCCGACAAAGTCCTGCAGGCTCAGCCCATGCCGCCCACATCCGGCACGGCGTCCCGCGCGGAGGCCAGCGGCGCCAGCAGCGCCCGCAGATCGGCCTCATCGAACTTGACCGCACCCTCGGCATCGTGGCCGAGCACGCCGTCCGCCAGGGCTTGCTTGCGCGATTGCAGCTCCAGCAGCCGCTCTTCGATGCTGCCTTCGGCCACCAGCCGATAGACGAAGACGGGCTGGTCCTGCCCGATGCGGTGCGCGCGGGCGGTGGCCTGCTCTTGGGCGGCGGGGTTCCACCAAGGGTCCAGGTGGATCACGGTGTCGGCGGCGGTGAGGTTCAGGCCGGTGCCGCCGGCTTTGAGGCTGACCAGCAGCACGGGGGCGCTGCCGTGCGCCCCGCCCCTGTCCTGCTCCTGAAAGCGCCGTACCACCTCGGCGCGCTGCGCGGGCGGTGTCTCGCCGGTCAGGCGCAGATAGGGCTGGCCCAGCGCCTGCAGGCTGTCGCCCACCAGGGCCAGCATGGCGGTGAACTGCGAGAACACCAGCACGCGCCGGCCTTGTTCCACCAGCGTGGGCAGGGTGGCGGCCAGCCATTCGAGCTTGGCGCTTTCGGTGCCGGGCGCGACCTGGGCGCCTCGCACCAGGCGCGGGTCGCAGCAGACCTGGCGCAGCTTGAGCAGCGCGTCCAGCACCGCGATCTGTGCGCCGGCCCAGCCCTGGCGCGCGAGTGCGCGGCGCACCTGCTTGTCGGCCGCGGTGCGCACGGCTTCGTACAGGGTGCGCTGGCGGCCCTGCAGCTGCACGCGCTGCAGGATATCGGTGCGCGGCGGCAGTTCGGCCGCCACGTCGGCCTTGCGGCGGCGCAGGATGAAGGGGCGCACGCGCTGGGCCAGCAGCTGCGCGCGCAGGGTCTCGCCGTTCTCCTCGATGGGCTTGCGCCAGCGCTGGGCGAACTGCCGCGCGTCGCCCAGGAAGCCGGGCATGAGGAAGTCGAACTGCGCCCACAGCTCGCCCAGGTGGTTTTCCAGCGGCGTGCCCGTCAGGCAGAGCCGGTGCGCGGCCTGCAGGCTGCGCAGGGCGCGGGCGCTGCGGCTGGCGGCGTTCTTGACCATCTGCGCCTCGTCGAGGATCAACAGGTGGAAGGGCTGCGCGGCCAGGGCGGGCGCATCGCGCCAAAGCAGGGGATAGGTGGTCAGCACCAGGTCGTGCCCGGCCATGTGGGCGAAGCGGCTCGCCCGGTCCGGGCCCTGCAGGGCCAGCACGCGCAGGCCGGGTGCCATGCGGGCGGCTTCGGCCTGCCAGTTGAAGAGCAGCGAGGTGGGCAGCACCACCAGCGCCGGGCGGGTGAGGCGGCCGCTTTCCTTTTCCAGCAGCACATGGGCCAGGGCCTGCGCCGTCTTGCCCAGGCCCATCTCGTCGGCCAGGATGCCGCCCAGGCCCTGGGCGCGCAGGTATTGCAGCCAGGCCAGGCCCTCTGATTGATAGGCGCGCAGCGCCACCTGCAGGCCCTGCGGCGCCGCCACGGGCTGCGGCGTGCCGATGGCCTGCAGCCGCCGGGCGAGCCAGGCCAGGCCGGCCTCGCCTTGCAGCTGCCAGTCGTGCGCGCCCTGTCCCAGCCCGGCGTGCAGGGCGTGCAGGCGCTGCGCCTCCCAGGCGCCGAGGCGCAGCGGCTCGCCCTCGCGCCGCTGCTGGCGGGCGGGGTCGGCCAGCAGATCGACCAGCGCGCCGACGATGGCCTTGATCGGCTCGGCCGGCGCCTCGATGCGCCGCCCGCCCGGCGCGCGCAGCGTGATGACCTCGGTGTCGTCGATGGCGGCGATGCGGCGCGCATCCAGCCAGCGTGCCTCGCGGCGCAGCAGGTCGGCCAGCATGGGCGCCAGGTCCAGGGTTTCTCCGTCGATCTCCACGCCCAGACTCAGCAGCCAGGCGCCTTCGCGCTCGGGCAGCCGCAGCTTCTGCACGGGGCGCGGACGGGTGCCCAGCGGGCCGTCCACCTCCTTGGCGTCGGCCTCGCCGGTGTTGGGGGAGAGCACCAGCTTCCAGCGCTGCACCGGCACGCTTTCATGCGCGAAGCCGGGCCGGACCACCACGCGCCAGCCCTGCGACCGCAGGCGGGGCACGGCGTCGGCCCAGAAATCGCCGAATGCAGCCTCCTGCGCCAGCGTCCACAGCGGGCCCAGGCCGGCGCCCGCATCGGCGCTGCGCCATTGCAGCGTGCGGAGGTCGATGGGCAGCAGGCCCAGCTCCCGCACCAGGTCGATCGCGTCCGCCTCGGCAGCCAGGTCGCGCTGCAGGCGCTGCACACATCCACCCGGGCCGGGCACTTCCTGCAGTGCGGCGGGGCGGCTGTTGAGGATGGTGGTGGGCGCGGGCGTCTGCCAGAGCACCGGGCCCGGCGTGCCGGTGGTGCCGCGGGTACCGGGTTGCCGGTAGGTCCAGTCGATCTGCGCCATGGTGACGCTGTCGCCGCGCGGGCCGATGGCGCCCTGGCGCTCCAGGCCGAGCAGCCCGTCGCCCCGGCCCAGCGTCATCAGGGTGAGGGTGGGCTGGAAGTGCCCGGCGATGGCACCTTCCGGTGGCGCAGACGTCGCCGGCACCGATGCCGTGGATTCGGCGCCGCGCATCAGCGCCATCACGCGGGCGGCCTCGGCATCGGTCGGAGTGGGCAGGGCCTGCAGCTCGGCCGGGCCGGCGCGGCGCCGCAAGGCGGCGATCCAGGCCGCGATCACCGCCTGCCGGTGGGCGGGCGACGGGTCGGCATCGAGGGGAGGGGCAGAAGGGCCGGGTGCAGTCACTGGCCCGCGATTGTGCCGTGCGGCGCAGGCGCGGGCCGACGCAGCGGCCCGTCAGGCATCGCCCAGCACCCTGGCGAAGAGCTCGTTGCGGAAGTGGATGCCCAGGCGAGCGAACGCGCGGTTGCGGTAGGTCTTCACGGTGGGCAGGCCCAGACCCAGATCGCTGGCGATGCCGTCGTGCGTCATGCCCTGCAGCAGGCGCGCGCAGATATCGACCTCGCGCGGGGTCAGGCCGCCTTCCAGCCGCAGCAGGCGCTCGCGCAGCGCGCAAAGGCCGGGCCCCGGGGCCGGCCGGATCAGGGCGATGTGCTTGCGCGCCAGCGCCAGCAGCACCGGCGCCACCGATTCGAAGGCGCTGAGATGGCGGTCGTGGAAGGGCGGCTGGTGCGCGTGGCGGTAGAAGTTCAGCGCCAGCACGGAGCCGTCCTGCGCGTCGTCCAGCGCCACCGAGACGCGCTCGGCCACACCGTGGGCCTCATAGACCCGCGCCCGGTGCTCGGCCGCGATCTCGCCGGCCGTGACGTGGCAGAGCCGGGGCCTGGGAGCGGCCGGCGCCGCGCCCCAGGTGCCGTCGCTGCGGCAGGGCCCCGACAGATAGGCCTGCCAGCAGTCGCGCGTGGTGTCGGGAACGCCCCGGCTGGCCGAGAGGAACAGCGCGGGCTGGCAGCGCCGCCCGGTGCGGTACATGGACCACGACGCAGCGGGCAGCAGGGGCTCCAGCGCTTCGAGCATGCCGGCCGCGAAGCCCGCATCGCCCAGCCGGTCCACGAGATGCTCGACGGCGAGGCCGGCGGTGCCGGTAGCGTGGCCAGGCCCGTCGGGGCGGGCGGAAGGAGGCAGCCAATGTCTCATGGGGCCTTCGGGAGCAGGGCGTGGCGGGGCATGGGCCTGTCATCCTCCGGGAGGACAGACAGCGCAGGCATCGGGATTTACGCTGAGCGCATGAATGATTACCCAGGTTGTGATTCCGCCGGAGCGCCCGCAGCGCTGCCGACGCCCGTGCTGAAGTTCTTCGCCGACCTGGCCGTGCAGGTCGGGCCGCCGCAGGAAGTCGGCCAGACCGCGCAGGGCCTGCGGCGGGTGGTGCCCATCGTCGGCGGCACGGCCAGGGGCGACGGATGGGCTGCGCGCGTGCTGCCCGGCGGGGCGGACTTCCAGCGCATCGTGAACGGCAGCCTGTCGGAGCTGGACGCGCGCTACGTGCTGGAGACGGATGCCGGCGACCGGATCTACGTGCAGAACCAGGCCATCCGCTGCGGGCCGGCCGAGCTGATCGCCCGGCTGGGCCGCGGCGAGCCGGTGGACCCGGCGCAGATCTACTTTCGCTGCCACCCGCGGTTCGAGACGGCTTGCGCAGCGCTCGCCTGGATCTCCGAGCGCTGCTTCGTCGGCACCGGCGCCCGCTATCCGGACCGCGTGGCCATGCGCTTCTTCGAACTGACCTGACGGCCCGAGCTCACGATCAGCCGCCCCGTGGGACCGGGGCTCGCTGCACCTGAACGACAAAAAACGAAAGAGGAGACACCAATGCACAAGCCCCCAGTCCACCCCGCCCGACCGCAGCGCCGCCGCATGCTGGCTTGCGCCGTCGTCGCCTTGATGGGCGCGGTGTCAGCCGCCATCGCCCCTGCGCAGGCGCAGCCGGCGGCACCGGAGCAACCCGCCGGTACCGGCGGCTACCCGAGCAGGCCGGTGCGCATCATCGTCGGCTTTCCCGCGGGCAGCGGGCCGGACATCGTGGCCCGGCTGCTGGCGCAGCGGCTCTCCGAGGGCTGGGGCGGCGTCGGCGTGATCGTGGACAACAAGCCCGGCGCGGCCGGCCTGATCGCCGCGAGCGAGGCCGCGCGCGCTGCGCCCGACGGCTACACGCTGATGCTGGGCGAGACCGGCCAGCTCAGCATCGCCCCCAGCACCTACAGCCGCCTGCCCTATGCGCCGCAGAAGGACTTCGTGGCGGTGAGCCAGGTCGCCACCTCCGACTTCGTGCTGCTGGTGGACCCGCAGAAGGTGCCGGCGCGGGCGGTGCGCGACTTCGTCGCCTGGGCTCGGGAACTTCGGCAGGGCCTCTTCATGGCGACCTTCGGCGCCGGCACCCCCGGGCATTTCGGCGCCGCGCTGTTCGGCGAGGCCGTGCAGCTCAAGCCCGAACCCGTGCATTACAAGAGCACCTCCGATGCGCTGGCAGGCCTCTTCGGGGGCGACGTGCAAGGGCTCTTCGCCAGCGTGGGCCTGGCGGCACCCAACGTCAAGGCCGGCAAGCTGGTGGCGCTGGGCAGCACGGGCGCCACGCGCAGCGCCGCGCTGCCGGGCGTGCCCACCTTCAAGGAACAGGGCTACGCGGCGGTGGAGTTCTCGTCGTGGTTCGGCATCGTCGCGCCGGCACGCACGCCAGCGGCCCTCGTGGCCCGCCTCGGCGCCGACGTGGCTCGCGCCGCCCAGTCGCCCGAGGGCCGGGCCCGGCTGGAGGACGCGGGCTTCAAGGCCACGGGCACGAGTCCGCAGGAGTTCGCCCGCATCATCGCGGCGGACACCGCCACCTGGGGCAAGGCGGTCGCCGCAACGGGGTTCAAGGCCGACTGAGCGGGAGCCCGGGGAGGCGCCGAAGAGGGATGGGGCAGGAAGCGGCCTTAGAACGTGTTTACGATCTCGCAGGGGATCGCGTTGGAACGCAATCGGGATGAGTGGATGCCTCGGATGCGCCGCATGGACTCATGCCCATGCAAGCAGCCGGGGCGTTCAATCGCCCGATTTCGCTCCAACCCGAAGGGCAGCTACGTCGGCGGGCGGTCTGCGGCGTTGCGGCGCTTGTGGATAGCCGTGCTATCCACTGCGCACCGCGCCTTGCATCCCATCCCGCCGACGTAGCTGCGCGACCCCTGGGAGATCGTAAACACGTTCTTAGGCCTGGGGCGGAGGCAAGGCCAGCTGGGCCTGCTTGACCACCCGCACGCAGTCCTGCAGGTGCAGCTCGCCCAGATAGCGCAGCGTGGCATAGCCCAGCGCCGCCGACACGGCCTGGCCGGCCAGCGGGACGAACTTGGCGGCCTGGCTGGCCGTGAGCCGCATGCCGATGGCGCGGCTGGCTCGGATCACCAGTTCACGCGTGACCAGCTTGCCGATCAGCACGGAGCCGACCATCGACACCGCCTTTTGCACCTGCTCGCGCTTGTGGGGCGTGAGCGCATCGAGCTGGGCCGCGCTCAGGCCGAAGCGGGCGTTGATCTGTGGCACCAGGCGCGAGAGCAGCGCCGCATCCACCGCCCAGTCGAGCCCGGGCACCGGCACCGTGCCCGCCACGGCCGCATAGAGCGCGCGGCGGTGCAGGAGCCGGCGGCTGCTTTCGATGGCGGCCTGCAGCGCGGGGTCGCCATCCGCCAGCTGTTCGGCAGAGGGCCGGGCGGCTTTCTTCTTGAACATGCGAGGTGTTCTCCGTCAGCCCTGGGCCCCGGATCAGCCCTTGCGGCGGATCATGCCGTAGAGCACCAGCAGCACGATGGCGCCCACGATGGAGGCGATCCAGCCAGCGGCTTCGCCCTGGACATACCAGCCCATGGCCACGCCCACGTAGGTGGCGAGGAAGGCGCCGGCCACGCCGAGCAGCATGGTCATGAACCAGCCGAGCTTGTCGTCACCGGGCTTGAGGGCGCGCGCCAGCAGACCGACGATCAGGCCGACGAAGAGGGTTCCGAGTAGAGACATCATGAAAGGCTTTCCCGTACAACAGGTGGATGAAAACGGAGCCGGGAAATTCCCGGTTCCGCCGCAGGCCCGCATTGTGGCCAGCCGCTGAAACCTTGCTTGCAGGACGACGCCGCGCGTTCTGCAGCCCGGCTGGGCTCCGCCACAGACCCCGCGCCCAAGGGATGGCGGGCACGGCGCAGGCGCCTGCGAAATGCACTTTCCGTGCCGTAGGGACGAAAAAAAGCCGCCCGGAGGCGGCTTGTCGCGGCGAGGTGCCCGGCTTGGCGGGCGCCAGCGCTGCGGTGGCGATTCAGCGGCTATTTAGCGGCGCGCGGAATTGGCGATCGCGTCGGCGGCGGCATCGTCTTCCGCCAGGACGCGGCGGGCGCCGTTGAACCGGCGTTGCCAGTACTTGCCCGTCATGTCTTCCACGCGCACTTCGGAGCCGCTGCGGGGCGAGTGGATGAACTTGCCGTCGCCCAGGTAGATGCCGACATGGCTGAAGGCGTGGCGCATGGTGTTGAAGAACACCAGATCGCCGGGCTTCAGGTCCTTCTTGTCGATGACCTCGGTGGCGGCGGCCTGTTCCTTGGCGCGGCGCGGCAGCACCAGGCCCTTGGCCTGTTCGAAGATGGTACGGACGAAACCGCTGCAGTCGAAGCCCGTTTCCGCGCTACTGCCGCCGCGGCGGTAGGGAACACCCAGAAAGCCCATGGCCGTGGAGACCAGGGTGGTCGTGCGGTCGGTGACGTCGTTCCGCACTTCCTGAAGCTGGGTCATCAGACCGCGTTCCTTGAGGATGCGGTCGATTTCATCGTCGCTGATCTTGCTGGCGGCGGGTGCTGCATGGACAGCCTGGGCGCCAACAAGTAACAAAAAGCAAATCCAACGTGACATGGGGCGCGAGAGTAGCATGGCTTGCGCTGAAGTCCTACAAAAAAATGCCTGCCCGCCTGCTTTCGGAGGGTCTTTGGCCCGGCGACAGTCATGGTCTTTGCCGACGAAAAATGCCCGGAAAGCACGCAACCATGCGGGTTTGCGGGGTGTGTGGGCCCCGCGCGCGGCGCCCCTTGAGGAGTCCTCCATGAATTTGCAACGAAATGCAGGCGCCGCCCTGATGCACAGGCCACAGTCCGCTATGCTTAATGTAGCAACGGCCATCATCCTGACCACCGCCATGGCCTGGGCCGTCATGCCCGTGCATGCAGCCACCGGGCCGCAAAAGCCGGTCGCGCCCGTGGCGGCGCGCACGGCCGTGTCCACCGAAGTCGTGGCCAGCGGGCTGGAACATCCCTGGGGGCTGGCCTTCCTGCCGGGCGGGCGCTTTCTGGTGACCGAGCGCCCCGGCCGCCTGCGCGTGGTGGAGCCCGACGGGCGCCTGAGCCCACCGCTGGCAGGCCTGCCGCCCATCGCCGCCGGCGGCCAGGGCGGCCTGCTGGATGTGGCCACCGATGCCGACTTCGAGCGCAACCGCCGCGTGTACTTCTGCTTTTCCGAACCCGACGCCCAGGGTGCCGGCACCAACAGCACGGCCCTGGCGCGGGCCACGCTCTCGCCCGACGAAAAGGCGCTCAAGGACGTGCAGGTGATCTTCAGCCAGAAGCCCAAGGTGCGCAGCAACGCGCATTTCGGCTGCCGCATCGCGCAGGACGGGCAGGGCGGCCTGTTCCTCACGCTGGGCGACCGCTTCCAGCGCAAGGACGACGCGCAGACCCTGGACAACCACCTGGGCAAGATCGTGCATGTGCGTACCGAAGGCGGCGCCGCGCCGGGCAATCCGGCGCCGGCCGGCGCCTTGCCCGAGATCTGGAGCTGGGGCCACCGCAACGTGCAGGGCGCGGCGCTGGGGCCGGACGGGCACCTCTGGGTGAACGAGCACGGCCCGCAGGGCGGCGACGAGATCAACGTGGTGCAGGCCGGGCGCAATTACGGCTGGCCGGTCATCACCTATGGCGAGAACTACGGCGGCGGCAAGATCGGCGAGGGCACGGCCAAGGCCGGCATGGAGCAGCCGCTGCACTACTGGGTGCCGTCCATCGCGCCCTCGGGCATGGCGTTTCTGACCAGCGACCGCTATGGCGCCGCCTGGAAGGGCAGCCTCTTCGTCGGCTCGCTGCGCTTCGCCCGCCTGCACCGCCTGCAGTTCGACGCATCGGGCCGCGTGGTGCGCGACGAATACCTGCTGGACAAGGCCGGCAGCCGCATCCGCGACGTGCGGCAGGGCCCGGACGGCTGGATCTACCTGCTGACCGACAGCCCGGACGGGCAGCTGCTGCGGCTCAAGCCCTGAGGCCCCGGCGCCGAGCCCCGGCATGCCCGCTGCTATATGATTGATAGCTGCCTGCGCTGGCGCTGCAAGCGCGGGCGGCTCATTTCCATCTCTTTCCAGCCGGACCAGCCGGACAAAGGCACGCCATGCTCCTCGACGCCCTCGAATCCCAACTCGTCCTGGTGGACTACCAGGAACGCCTGATGCCCGCCATTGCCGATGGCGCGGCCGTGCTGGCCAATGCCCGGCTGCTCGCGCAGGTCGCGCGGGCGCTGGAGGTGCCCGTCTGGGGCACCGAGCAGAACCCCTCGCGCCTGGGCCCCAACGATGCCGTGGTGCGCGCCGCCTGCCGCCGCACGCTGGCCAAGATGCAGTTCAGCGCGGCCGACGAAGGCCTGGGCGAATGGCTGCGCCCGCCCGCCAAGCCCCAGCAGGGCGGCAACGCCCGCAGCCTGCCGCGCCATCTGCAAAAGCCCCAGCAGCCGCAGGGCGGCGCCGATGAGCGCGGCAGCATCGTCATCGCCGGCTGCGAGGCCCATGTCTGCCTGCTGCAGACGGCGCTGGACCTGCTGGAAGACGAATTCGAGGTCTGGGTGGTGACCGACGCCTGCGGCTCGCGCACCGAGCGCAACCGCGATGCGGCCTTCGACCGGCTGGCCGGCGCCGGCGCCGAGCTGGTGACCACCGAGATGGTGGCCTTCGAATGGCTGCGCGGCTGCGAGCACCCGGCCTTCAAGGACGTGCTGGCGCTGGTGAAGTAGCCGCGGGGCGCCCAGCCCTGGCCTTGCGCAGGTCAGGCGAGTGGGATGGGCGGGGCAGACTAGGTACTTGCCCTGGCGCAAGGTTGGTGACAGGCGCCTGAGCACAATCGTGCGGGCAGGCACTACCAACAACCAGGAGACAAGCCCATGACCGCCCCCACCGTGGACCCCGCCGCCGCATTCCATCGCCGCTCCATCGAGGACCGCGACGCCTTCTGGGCCGAGCAGTCCCGCCTGATCGACTGGCACACGCCCCCGTCGCAGATCTGCGACCACTCCCACCCGCCTTTCGCGCGCTGGTTCGCCGGCGGCACGACCAACCTCTGCCACAACGCGGTGGACCGGCACCTGGCCGAGCGTGCCGGGCAGCCGGCGCTGGTCGCCATCTCCACCGAGACAGGCACCGAGCGCAGCTATTCGTATGCCGAACTGCACGCCGAGGTGCAGCGCGTGGCCGCCATGCTGCGGTCGCTGGGCGTGCAGCGCGGCGACCGGGTGCTGATCTACATGCCCATGGTGGCCGAGGCCGCCTTCGCCATGCTGGCCTGCACCCGCATCGGCGCGCTGCACTGCGTGGTCTTCGGCGGCTTCGCGGCCGGGGCGCTGGCCTCGCGCATCGACGATGCCGAGCCGGTGGCCATCGTCAGCGCCGATGCGGGCTCGCGCGGCGGCAAGGTCGTGCCCTACAAGCCGCTGCTGGACGAGGCCCTGCGCCTCTCGCGCCACCAGCCGGCCGCCGTGCTGCTGCTGGACCGGGGCCTCGCGCCCCTGCCCATGCAGCCCGGCCGCGACCATGCCTGGGCGGCGCTGCGCGAGCGGCATCTGGACGCCCAGGTGCCCTGCGAATGGGTGGACGCCACCCATCCCAGCTACACGCTCTACACCAGCGGCACCACCGGCCGGCCCAAGGGCGTGCAGCGCGATACGGGCGGCTATGCGGTGGCGCTGGCGGCCAGCATGCGGCACCTCTTCGACGCGCAGGCCGGCCAGGTGTTCTTCGCCACCAGCGACATCGGCTGGGTGGTGGGCCACAGCTACATCGTCTATGGCCCCCTGCTGGCGGGCATGACCACCATCTTCTACGAAGGCCTGCCCACCCGGCCCGACGCCGGCGTGTGGTGGAGCATCGTCGAGCGGCACCGGGTGACGCACATGTTCTCCGCGCCCACGGCCGTGCGGGTGCTCAAGAAGCAGGATGCGTCCTGCCTGGCGCGCCACGACGTCTCATCGCTCAAGGCCCTGTGGCTGGCGGGCGAGCCGCTGGACGCGCCCACGGCCGAATGGATCGGAAAGGCGCTCGGCGTGCCCATCATCGACAACTACTGGCAGACCGAGACCGGCTGGCCCATCCTCACGCTGGCGATGGGCGTGGCGCCCCAGGCTCCGCGCCTGGGCAGCCCGGGCCGGGCCGTCTATGGCTACGACGTGAAGCTGATCGACGAGGCGACGGGCGAGGAGCTGACCGCCCCCGGCCAGAAGGGCGTGCTGGCCATCGACGGGCCGCTGCCGCCCGGCTGCATGCAGACCGTGTGGCGCGACGACGAGCGCTTCGTCAACACCTACTGGAAGAGCCTGCCCGGGCCCATGCGCTACAGCACCTTCGACTGGGGCATCCGCGACGAAGACGGCTACTACTTCATCCTGGGCCGCACCGACGACGTCATCAACGTGGCCGGCCACCGCCTGGGCACGCGCGAGATCGAGGAAAGCATCGCCGCGCATCCCGGCATCGCCGAGGTGGCGGTGGTGGGCGTGGCCGACGCGATCAAGGGCCAGGTGGCCATGGCCTTCGCCGTGCCGCGCGATGCGGCGGCCCTCGCCGATGAAGAGGCGGCGCGCCGGCTGGAGGGCGAGGTGATGCAGCGCGTGGATGGACAGCTGGGCGCGGTGGCCCGGCCTTCGCGCGTGCTCTTCGTCAGCCTGCTGCCCAAGACGCGCAGCGGCAAGCTGCTGCGCCGCGCCCTGCAGGCGGTGGCCGAGCGGCGCGACCCGGGCGACCTGACCACGCTGGACGACCCCGCCGCGCTGCAGCAGGTGAAGGACCTGATGGCGCGGTGATGGTCCCCATGCGCAGCAGTAGCTCCGGATTGCTATCGTTTGCATAGCTGATGGCGCTTGCTGGGCAAGGGCTTGCGGGCGGAATGCCTGCAAGCCCCGCGGGGTGGTGCGACGGGCTCAGAGCCCGCCGAAGGCGTGCTGCCAGGGCGCCGGCCGCACCAGCCAGGCGCGCGGCGCCTGCCACTGGCTCACCCAGTCGGCGAATTCATCGGCCGGCATGGGCCGGGCGATGCAGTAGCCCTGGGCCCAGGTGCAGCCCATGTCCAGCAGCATCTCGCCCTGTTCGATGGTCTCCACCCCCTCGGCGATGATGCGGTGGCCGAAGGAATCCCCCAGGCCGATCACGCCCCGCACGATGGCGCGGTCGCCCGCGTCGGTGGTCATGTTGTGCACGAAGCTGCGGTCGAGCTTGATGTGGTCCAGCGGCAGCCGCCGCAGGTAGGCGAGCGACGAGTAGCCGGTGCCGAAGTCGTCCAGCGACACCATCACCCCCAGGGCGCGCAGGCGTTCGAGCTCGACCGCGACGTGGTCGATGTCGTAGAGCGCGGCGCTTTCGGTGATCTCGATGTCCAGCAGGTGCGGCGGCGCCTCGGGCTGCATGGTGATGCGGTGGATCATCCAGTCGGCGAAGCCCTGGTGCTGCAGGTGCTCGGCGGAGATGTTGATGCTGATGGGCAGCTCCAGCCCGGCGCGGTACAGCCCGGCGATCAGGCCCAGGGCCGTGTCGGTCACCCATTCGCCGAACAGGGCCTGCACCTCGGTGCTCTCGATCAGGTGCAGGAAGGCCCCGGGCGCGAGCAGCCCGCGCTGCGGGTGGTTCCAGCGGGCGAGCGCCTCCGCGCCGATCACGGTGCCCCGGCGCATGTCCACCTTGGGCTGCAGATAGAGCGCGAACTGGCCCTGCGCCAGGGCTTCGGCCAGCTCGGTGGCCTGGGCGCGGCGCACCAGCTGGGCGCGCTCCTGCGCCGCATCGAAGGCGTGGTAGCGGTTGCGCCCGGCCTGCTTGGCCACGTACATGGCCTGGTCGGCATGGCGCAGCAGGGTGTCGGCGTCGGCCTCGTCGTCGGGAAAGAGCGTGTAGCCGATGCTGGCGGTGACGACCACACGCTCGCCTTCCAGCTGGTAGGGCGCGGCCACGCTGTCCATCAGCGTGCGCAGCAGGCGTTCGCATTCCTTGCGCGATTCCAGCTCGGGCAGCAGCACGGCGAACTCGTCGCCGCCCAGGCGCGCCACGCAGTCCATCGGCCGCAGAGAGCGGCTCAGGCGGTCGGCGATCACCACCAGCAGCTGGTCGCCCGCGCCGTGGCCCAGGCGGTCGTTGACGGGCTTGAAGCCGTCCAGGTCCAGATAGGCCAGGCCCAGCAGCTTGCCGTGTTCGCGGGAGGCGTCCATCGCCTCCTGCAGGCGCTCGCCCATCAAAACGCGGTTGGGCAGGCCAGTCAGCGCGTCGTGGTGGGCCAGCAGCTGCAGCACGGCCTGCTTTTCATGCTGGCTGGTCACGTCGATGCCCACACCCACCATGCGCAGCGGCCGGCCCTGCAGGTCGCGCTCGATGATGGTGCCCAGGTTGCGCAGCCAGCGGGCGCCGCCGCCCTGGCTGCGCACCTGCCAGGTGGCGTCGAAGGGGGTGGCGCTCTGCGCGGCGTGGCGCCGGCATTCGGCCTCGATGGATTCCAGGTGCTGCGGCGCGATGGCGGTCTGCCAGGGCACGCCCGCGTCGCCTTCGCCGTGCTGCAGGCCGTGCAGGGCCTGCCAGCGGGCGTCGCCCGTGATCAGACCGGTCTGCAGGTTCCAGTCCCAGAGGCTCAGGGTGGCGGCCGAGATGGTGAGCGAGAGCTGCGCTTCGCGCTCGCGCACGCGCTGCTCGGCCCGCTGCCGCTCGGTGATGTCGTGCAGCACGAACAGCCAGCACGCCTCGCCGTTGGATTCGACCGGGGTCATGGACTGCAGCAGCATGCGCCGCTCGCCGCTGCGCGTGCGCATCTCGGCCTCGAAGGACAGCAGCTCCCCGTGGCGCTCGGCCTCCCGTTTCAAATGATTGCGCTGCTCGGCGGTGTAGAGACCCAGGCCGACCACCGTGCTGTCCAGGGCCTCCTCGCGGCTGAAGCCGGTGATCTGCTCCCAGGCCGGGTTGACGTCGATGTAGGCGCCGGTGGTGCGGCGCGTGAGGCCCATGGGGTAGGGCATGGCGCGGAACATCTGCGCGAAGCGCGCCTCCGACTGGCGCAGGCCCTGTTCGGCGCGCTTGGCCTCGTCGATGTCCTGCAGCACGCCGCGCAGCCGCACCAGGCGGCCGTTCTCCAGTTCGGGCTCCGCGCTCATGCGCACCCAGATGCGGCGGCCGTCGGCGCGCACGAGCTCGACCTCCATGCGCCAGGCGACCGGATCGGTGACGGCGCGCCGGAAATGGGCGCGCACCGAGTCCTGCCACTCGGGGGCGACGAAATCGCGCAGGTATTCCTGGGCCGAAGGCAGCGGGGTGCCGGGCTCCATGCCGTGGATCGCGTAGCAGACGTCGGACCAGTAGGCCGGCCCGCCGGGCATGGGATAGACGTTCACCCACACGCCCAGGCGCGCCATGCGGCCGGCCTGCTGCATCACGGTGTGGGCGGCCTCCAGCTCGTCGCGCATGCGCGAGGCTTCGGTCAGGTCGTGGAAGACGAAGACCATGCAGGTCTCGCCATCGAGCTGGATGGTCTGGGCCGACAGCTGCCCGCGCAGCGTGCGCCCCTGGGGCGTGACGGTGATCGGCAGGCCCACGACGCCGCCCTTGAGCTTCAGCGCGGCCAGCAGCGCCGAGCGCTCGCGTGCCGAGGTCCAGATGCCCAGCTGCATGGCCGTCTTGCCCACGATCTCGGCGATCGGCCGCTCCAGCAGGCGGGCCATCGCGGGGTTCACGTCCAGGCAGCAGCCGTCGCGCAGGCGGGTGATGCCCGCCGGGTCCGGCAGGGTCTGGTACACGGTGGTGTACTTGGCCTCGGAGACGTTCAGCGCGTCGAGCAGCGCGCGCTGCTCGGTCACGTCCACGTCCATGCCCACGATGCGCAGGGCGCGGCCCTGTTCGTCGCGTTCGGCCACCTGGCCGCGCGAGATCACCCAGCGCCAGCGGCCCTGCAGGTCGCGCATGCGGTACTGGGCTTCATAGGCGTCCTCGTTACCCTGCATGGCGCTGTGCAGGTGCGGGCCGATGCGGTCGGCGTCTTCCGGGTGGCGCAGCGCATTCCAGCGCTGCCAGGCCAGGTCGTGCGCCAGGCCGTCGGGCCCCGGGTCGCGCGGCAGGCCGAAGGCCTGGTAGAACGCGCCGTGGTAGATGAAAAGAAAGCGCTCGTCCTGCAGTTGCCATTCCCAGTGGCCGCTGCCGAAGGCCTCCAGCGTTCTCAGCAATTCCTGTTCGCGCGTGCTCAGCTGCACCACGGTGCGGCGGTAGGCGCGGTGCAATTCGAGCAAGGTGCCCAGCGCCAGCACGGCCGCGCCGTAAGGCCAGGGCCAGGTGGCCGGCCCGCCCGCGGCCCAGGGGGCCAGCACCACCGGCAGCAGCACCGCCATGGCCAGCAGCAGCCAGCCGGAGCGCGCCTCATGGCGCCTGCGGGCCACGGCCAGAGCGCTGCCCAGGGCGACCACGGCCGCGGCCTGGGCCAGCGCAGTGCCTGCGGGCAAGCCCTCGGCCCCCGTCAGCAGATGCATCGCCAGCGGCAGGGCCGCGGCCACCGCGCCGGACAGCGGGCCGAAGGTGAAACAGCAGACCGCCACCAGGGCCGGGCGGATGACCAGATGCGTGCCATTGCCCAGATGCTCGACGAGCTGGGGCGCGATCAGGGCGCCCAGCGCCGAAAGCATGCCGGCGAAGGCGCCGATCGCCACCTTCCGGTAGTGCGAGCGCTGGCGTGATTGCGGCAGCATCGCCACGAAGGCGGGCAGCGCCAGATACACCAGGCAGGTGAGAAAGAATGGGCCGAGCAGCACGGTCACCGCCCCGGCATGCCAAGGCGGCTGGACCGCCGGGTGCAAGGAGAAGAGGGCGTGATGACGGCGCGCATGGCCGCGAGTGTAGGATGCCTGCCGCCCTGCGCGGCGGTGTTTTCAGGTCAGGGGTGCCGCTGCAGCGGGCCGCCGGCCGCGCACCAGCCCGGTGGAGAGCATGGTGCCGCACACGATCACCAGGCCGCAGCCCAGCATCCAGGGCGTGATCGCCTCCTGCAGGAAGATCGCGCCGTAGGCCACGGCGAACACCGGCGCGAGGAAGGTCACCGTCAGCGCCCGGCTCGGGCCCGCACGGGCGATCAGCCGGAAATACAGCACGTAGGCGATGCCGGTGCATACCACCGAAATGAACGCGATCGCCGCCCAGGCGCGGGGCCCGGGCATCTGCGCCGGCCAGAACCAGATCGTGGGCAAGGCCAGTGCCAGCGAAGCGCCCACCTGGCTGCCGGCCGCATTGGCCAGCGCCGGCACGCCCACCAGATAGCGCCGCGCGAAGCTCGCGGCCACCGCATAGCAGGTGGTGGCCAGCAGGCAGGCGGCCATGGCCCAGATGGCGTAGGGAGACTGCCCGCCCGCGCCCGAAGGCACCCGCAAGGCCAGCAGCGCCACGCCCACGAAGCCCAGCACCAGGCCCAGCGTGCGCAGCCGGCTGATGCGGTCGCCCAGCCAGGCCCAGGCCACCAGCGCGCCGAAGAGCGGCACGGTGGCGTTGAGGATGGAGGTGAGCCCCGTGGGCAGGTGCGTGACCACCCAGGCATAGAGGGCGAACGGGATCGCCGAATTGATGACCCCGCTCAGCAGGATCGGCTTCCAGTGCTGGCGCAGGGCCGGCCATTGCCCCTGGCGCATCAGCAGCGGCCAGAGGAAGACGGCGGCCAGGCCCGTGCGCAGGCCGGCGGTGGGCAGCGGCCCGAACTCGGCCGCGCCCAGCCGGGTGAAGAGAAAGGACGATCCCCAGATGGCGGCGAGCACCACGAATTCGGCCACCCAGCCGCGCCCGCCCGTGGCGGTGCCTGCAGTGCTGGCGGCGCTCATGCCTGCGCCTCGGCCGCGAAGAGCGGCAGCGCGCCGTCGCCCGCAGCCGCCTTCTGCGAGGCCAGCGCGCCCTCCAGCCGCAGCAGGGCCGACTTGCGCTCCAGCCCGCCGGCATAGCCCGTCAGCGCGCCGCCCGAACCCAGCACACGGTGGCAGGGCACGATCACGCTGATGGGGTTGCGGCCCACGGCCGCGCCCACGGCGCGCACCGCCAGCGGCTGGCCGATCTGGCGGCTGAGCGCCCCGTAGCTCATCGTGGCGCCGTGGCGGATGCCCAGCAGCGCCCGCCACACGGCCTGCTGGAAGGGCGTGCCCGATTCCAGGTCCAGCGGCAGATCGAACCCGGTGCGCTGGCCGGCCAGGTAATCGCCCAGCTGGCGGGCCGCTTCGCGCAGCACGGGGTGGCCGAGCTCCTGCGGCCAGGCCGCGGGGCCGTCCAGCGGCTGCACGGGCTGGTGGCGCTGGCCGTCGAACCAGAGGCCGGCGAGGCCCCGGGGCGATGCGGCCAGCCGTACGTCGCCCAGCGGCGTGGCGATGCGGCTTTGCACGATGTCGGAGGGAAAGGGCATTGTGAACTTCCTGGATGAAATAGGGCTGCTGCGCTCATGGAATAAGCGCATACAGCTATGTTTTTGGTAGCGCATCGGCTGCAGTGGCGGTTGCGGCGGGGACTGCGCTGCCGGCCGTCCAGGCGCGCACCACGGCATAGCTGCGCCAGGGGCGCCAGGCTTCGGCCCGGGCGGTGGCGGCCTGCGCCGGGCGCGGCTGGCCGCGCAGGCCCAGCGCGGCGTGGATGGCGACGTCGCCGGCCGGAAACGCATCGGGCCAGCGCAGCGCGCGCATGGCGATGTACTGCGCCGTCCAGTCGCCGATGCCGGGCAGCGCGCAGAGCGCGGCCGTGGTCGCGGCCACGTCGGCGCCGGCATGCAGCTCCAGCTGGCCGGAATCGACGGCCCGTGCCAGCGCCACGATGGCCGCCTGCCGCTGGCGCACGATGCCGAGCGAGCCCAGCGCCTCGCCCTCGGCCGCCGCCAGCACGGCCGGCGCAGGAAAGAGGCGTGAGAGCTCCGGCCAGGGCGTGGCCAGCGGCTCGCCGAAGCGCTCCACCAGCCGCTGCGCCAGCGTGCGCGCCGCCGCCACCGTGATCTGCTGGCCCAGCACGGCGCGCACCGCCAGCTCGAAGCCATCGAAGGCACCCGGCACGCGCAGGCCTTCCCCGCCGGGGAAGTCGCCGCCGAGCACCGCGTGGATGGCCTGCGGGTCGGCGTCGAGGTCCAGCAGGCCGCGCACGCGGGCGATCACCTGCGGCAGCACCGGGTGCAGCGCGTCGCTGACGCGCAGCCAGGCGATGGGCCGTTCGGCGTCGAAGGCCACGTCGATCCAGCCGGCCAGGGGCGCGCCGCCGCCGCTTGCGGCCAGCCGCACCGTGCGGCGCAGCGCCTGCCGGCCGGGCGTTTCCACGATCTGCTCCACGGCATGGATCTGCCGCAGCGCGAAGAAGCGCAGCAGGGCGGCCACGTCCAGCGGCGGCCGCCAGGGCAGGCGCACGGTGACGGCACCGCCTGCGCCTCCCGCACCGCCGGCCCGTGCCGGTCCGCGCTGGCGCAGCTGCGTGGGGTTGAGGCCGTAGTGCCCTGCGAAGGCAGCGTTGAAGCGCCGCACGCTGCCGAAGCCGCTGGCCAGCGCCACCTGGGTGACGGGCAGGTCGGTGTCGGTCAGGAGCTGCTTGGCGGCCAGCAGCCGGCGCGTCTGCACGTATTGCAGGGGCGAGACGCCCAGGGCGGACTCGAAGACGCGGCGCAGGTGGCGGTCGCTCACGCCCAGGCGCTCGGCCAGCGCCGCGAGGCTGTTGAAAGCGGCGCCGTCGGCGTCGAGCAGGCGCAGCGCTTCGCGCACCAGGATGTTCGGGGCGTCCTGCGTGGACCAGGGCAGGCTGCGCGGCGCCAGTTCGGGCCGGCAGCGCAGGCAGGGGCGAAAGCCCGCGGCCTCGGCCTGGGCCGCCAGGGTGAAGAAGCGGCAGTTCTCGCGCCGGGGCGTGCGCACGCCGCAGACCGGGCGGCAGTAGATGCCGGTGCTGGTCACGCCGGTGAAGAAGCGGCCGTCGAAGCGGGCGTCGCGCGCGGCCAGGGCCAGGTAGCGCCCATCGTCCAGTGCGGAGGAGGGCAGGTCGCTGGGCAGACTGGCGTTGGGGCGCGGCATGGGGCAAATCATAGGCGCACGCCCGTGGCGCGCTGGCCGTTTCCGGACCTGTGCATTGCGGCGCCGGCCTACGCGGGCGAGCGCCGGGGCGCCCCTGCGCCGCCCCTACAATGCCGGCCAACTCTGCCTGTCCGGCCTTTGCGGCCAGGCGCCGAACGCCGTGGTCCACTGCCGCGGCCCGCATCCTCCAACCAAGAAGGAAACTCCCAGTGCAGATCACGCCCGCCATCTTCAAGGCCTACGACATCCGCGGCATCGTGCCGAGCACCCTGAACGAAGACGTGGCGCGCGGCCTGGGCCGTGCGTTCGGCACCGCGGCGCAGGCTCAGGGCCAGACCGTGGTGGCCGTGGGCCGCGACGGGCGCCTCTCGGGCCCGTCCCTGTCGGCCGCGCTCATCGCCGGCCTGGTGGACGTGGGCATCGAGGTGATCGACGTGGGCGCCGTCACCACCCCCATGCTGTACTTCGCGGCGCACACGCTCTGCAGCAGCGGCATCCAGGTGACCGGCAGCCACAACCCCAAGGACTACAACGGCTTCAAGATGGTGCTGGCCGGCCGCGCCATCTACGGCGATGAGATCCAGGCCCTGCGCCGCACCATGGAAGAGGAAAGCTGGCAGTTGAAGGACGGCGGCTCTGTGCGCCACGCCGACGTGCTGCCCGCCTATTCGGAGCGCATCACCTCCGACGTGAAGCTGGCCCGCCCGCTGAAGATCGTGGTGGACAGCGGCAACGGCATCGCCGGCGCCTCGGCCCCCGGCATCTTCCGCGCCCTGGGCTGCGAGGTGATCGAACTCTTCTCCGAGGTGGACGGCGACTTCCCCAACCACCACCCGGACCCCAGCAAGCCCGAGAACCTGCGCGACCTGATCGCCAAGCTGCAGGCCTCCGACGCTGAACTGGGCCTGGCCTTCGACGGCGACGGCGACCGCCTGGGCATCGTCACCAAGGACGGCCAGAACATCTTCCCCGACCGCCAGATGATGCTGTTCGCCCGCGACGTGCTCTCGCGCGTGCCCGGCGGCCACATCCTGTTCGACGTGAAATGCACGCAGCGCCTGGCGCCGGCCATCACCGAAGCCGGCGGCACGCCCGTCATGTACAAGACCGGCCACTCGCTGATCAAGGCCCGCATGAAGGAACTCGACTCGCCCCTGGGCGGCGAGATGAGCGGCCACATCTTCTTCAAGGAACGCTGGTTCGGCTTCGACGACGGCACCTACGCCGGCTGCCGCCTGCTGGAGATCCTGAGCCGCGAGAGCGACCTGAGCGCCGTGCTCAACGGCCTGCCCACCAGCCACTCCACGCCCGAACTCAACGTGAGCTGCGAAGAGGGCGAACCCCACAAGCTCACCGCCGAGCTGCAGGCCCTGGCCGCCGCCACCTTCCCCGCGCCCGCGCAGATCAACACCATCGACGGCCTGCGCGTGGACTGGCCGGACGGTTTCGGCCTGATCCGCGCCAGCAACACCACGCCCGTGCTGGTGCTGCGCTTCGAGGGCCACACGCCCGAAGCCATGCACCGCATCGAAGGCGAGATGCTGGCCCTGCTCGAACGCGTCAAGCCCGGCGCCCAGGTGGGCAGCGCCGCGCATTGAGGCCGGCCGCCATGCGCGTTGCGGCGGCGCAGACCTGCTCGCTGCCCGGCGGGCCGGCGGCCAACATCGGCAACCACCTGCGCTTGGCCGAGGCTGCGGCCTCGGAGGCGGTGCAGTTGCTGGTCTTTCCCGAACTCTCGCTCACCGGCTATGACCTCCAAGGCCTCGCCGGCTGGGCTGCCGAGCCCGGCGATGCGCTGTTCGCCCCTTTGCGCGAAGCCGCCCGCCGCCATGGCATGACCCTGGTGGTGGGGTCGGCTGCACGCCCGCAAGGCGGCGATGGGCGACCGGGCATCGGCGCATTCACCTTCCTGCCGGACGGCGGCACCCGCATCTACCGCAAGCGCCATCTGCATCCCGGCGAAGAGCTGCACGCAGCTCCAGGCCGTGAGGATGCGCACGTCCATGCCATCGGCGGCCTGCCGGTGGCCCTGGCCATCTGCGCAGACATCGGCCACGAGCCGCATGGCGATCTCGCCCGGCAGGCCGGCGCGGAGCTCTACGCCGCAGGCATCGTCATGTCCGACCGCGGGCAGGCCCAGGACACGGCCAGCGCGCAGGGCCATGCCCAGCGCTGCGGCATGGCCGTGCTGACGGCCAACCACGGAGCGCCCACGGGCGGCTATGCCTGCGTGGGCCGCAGCGCGTTCTGGGCCCCCGGCGGAAAGCGCCTGGCCGAGGCCGGCGGCAGCGGCGACTGGCTGGTGATCGCGGAGCGCGGGGCCAGCGACGGCCACTGGTCTGCCTGGGCCCGCGCGGTGGCGCCGTGAACCTGGTCCGTGGGCTCTATTCCGCGCTGATGCTCGGCGCCCAGCCGCTGCTGCGCGCCAAGCTGCGCCGCCGCGGCGAGACCGAGCCCGGCTATCGCGTCGCCGTGCCCGAGCGCTTCGGCCATTACGAGACGGCCGAGGGCGGGGCGGGCCCGAACCCTCAGGAGGCGGACAGCGGCCCGCTGGTCTGGATTCACGCCGTCTCCCTGGGCGAAACCCGCGCTGCCGCCATCCTGTTGAACGAGCTGCGCAGCCAGTTGCCCGGCATGCGCCTTTTGCTCACCCACGGCACGGCCACCGGGCGGGCCGAAGGGGCCAAGCTGCTGCGCCCGGGCGATGTGCAGGTCTGGCAGCCCTGGGACACGCCCGGCGCCGTGGGCCGGTTTCTGGGCCGCTTCCGCCCGGCCATCGGCGTGCTGATGGAAACCGAGATCTGGCCCAATCTGGTGGCCGGCTGCCAGCGGCGCGGCATTCCGCTGGTGCTGGCGAATGCGCGGCTCAACGACAAGTCACTGGCCGGCGCACGCCGCTGGGCCTGGCTGGCGCGCCCCGCCTATGCCGGCCTGGCGGCGGTCTGGGCGCAGACCGAAGGCGATGCCGAGCGGCTGCGTGCCGCAGGCGCCCGGGTGGAGGGCGTGTTCGGCAACCTCAAGTTCGACGTGGTGCCCGACGCGGCGCTGCTGGCGCAGGGCAGGGCATGGCGCGACGCCAGCCCGCGCCCGGTGGTGCTGCTCGCCAGCAGCCGTGAGGGCGAGGAAGCGCTGTGGCTCGCGGCCTTGCAGGCGAAGCGGCCTGCAGCCCAGGCTGCATCTGCGCATGATGCTCCTGAAAGCATAGCGAGCAGCGCCGTGCAGTGGCTGGTGGTGCCGCGCCACCCGCAGCGCTTCGCCGAAGTGCGTGAGCGGATCGAGGCGGCCGGCCTCAGCGTCTCCAGCCGCAGCAGCTGGACCGGTGCGCCCGGCACGGCCGATGTCTGGCTGGGCGATTCGCTCGGCGAGATGGCGCTCTATTACGGCCTGGCCCACGCCGCGCTGCTGGGCGGCAGCTTCGCCCCGCTGGGCGGGCAGAACCTGATCGAGGCGGCGGCCTGCGGCTGCCCGGTGGTGACTGGCCCGCACACCTTCAACTTCGCCGAGGCGGCGCGGCTCGCCTGCGAGGCGGGTGCCGCCCTGCGCGTGGCGGACATGGCCGAAGGCGTGGCAACTGCGCAGGCGTTGGTGCAGGACGTCGCCCGGCTGGCCGAGGCGCAGCAGCGGGCGCAGGCCTTCACCGCCGCGCACCGGGGCGCGGCCGGGGCCACGGCGCGGGCGGTGGTGCAGCGGCTTCGGCCAACGGGCGCCGCCTGACCCTTTGAGCCCGCCAGTTGCCGGTCAACGGGCACCGGCTTGACGCGTATCGCGGCCTTGCACAGGCACGTGCCGCAAAATGCGGGTCTGCCCTCCGTGCCCGAGCGTCCGTCCATGATCGAAAAACACTACCTCACCCCGCTCTTCGCCCCCACCTCCATCGCCGTGCTGGCGGGCCGGGCGGACGAACCCGACGCGCTCACGCCCTGCGGCCGGGCGCTGCACGAGGCGCTGCGGGCGCAGCGCTTCACCGGCACGTTGCAGTTCCTGGACATCCACACCAGCGGCACCCTGGCCGACCTGGCCCAGACCCGGGCCGATCTGGCCGTGATCGCGCTGCCGCCCGCCGACACGGTGGCGGCGCTGGAGGTTGCCGGGCGCATCGGCTGCCGGGCGGCGCTGGTGCTCTCGCACGGGCTGGACGGCGACCAGGCGGCGCGGCTCAAGCAGATCGCGCGGCGCGAAGGCATGCACCTGCTGGGCCCGAATTCGCTGGGCCTGCAGCGCCCGCATCTGAAGCTCAACGCCAGCGCCGCCGGGCCGCTGGCGCGCGAAGGCTCGCTGGCGCTGGTCTGCCAGTCGGGCTCGCTCACGGCGTCCATCCTGGACTGGGCCAGCAAGAACGCGGTGGGCTTTTCCACCGTGGTGTCGCTGGGCCGCAATACGGACGTGGACATCGCCGAGGTGCTGGACTTCCTCGCCAACGATGCGCGCACGCAGAGCATCGTGGTCTATATGGAGGGCATCTCCAGCGCCCGCCGCTTCATGAGCGCGCTGCGCTCGGCCGCCAACGCCAAGCCGGTGGTGGTGCTCAAGGCCGGCCGCAAGCCCGCCGGCAATGCGGCGGCGCAGACGCACAGCGGCACCATCGTGGGCAGCGACGACGTGTTCGACGCCGCGCTGCGCCGCGCGGGCGCGGTGCGGGTCCGCTCGTTCGTGGAACTGTTCTCGGCCGCCAAGTGCCTGGCCTCTCGCTACCGGCCGGTGGGCAAGCGCCTGGCCATCATCACCAACGGCGGCGGCCCGGGCGTGCTGGCGGCCGACTGGGTCAACGAGATCCATCTGGAACTCGCCCGGCTTTCGGCCGATTCGGCCACGGCACTGGCGGCGCAGCTGCCGCCGCTCGCCTCGCTGGCGGACCTGATCGACGTCTCCGAAGAGGCGAGCCCCGAGCATTACCGCGCCGCGATCGCATCGGCCGCACGCGACCGGCAGGTGGACGGACTTCTGGCCATCTTCTCGCCCAAGGTGGGCACCGATTCGGCCGCCGTGGCCCAGGTGCTGGCCGAGGCCAAGCAGCACATCGGCAAGCCGCTGCTGGCCTGCTGGATGGGCGATGCCTCGGTGGTGCCGGGGCGCGAGGTGCTGCGCGCCGCCGAGATCCCCAACTTCCGCACGCCGGAGGCGGCGGTGGGCGCCTTCGGCAACATCGCCTCGTTCTATCAGAACCAGCAGCTGCTGCAGCAGACGCCACCGCCGCTCACGGCGCTGGCCAAGCCCGACATCGAGGGCGCGCGCCTGGTCATCGAAAGCGTGCTGGCCGAGCGCCGCAACGTGCTGACCGAGATGGAGTCCAAGACCCTGCTCGCGGCCTTCCACATCCCCGTCACCAAGACCATCCTGGCGCGCAGCAGCCACGAGGCGATGATGATCGCCACGCAGCTGGGCTTCCCGGTGGCGCTCAAGATCGATTCGCCCGACGTGACGCACAAGTCCGACGTGGGCGGCGTGGCGCTCAACATCCACAGCGGCCAGGCGGCGCGCGACACCTACACCGACATGGTGCAGCGCGTGGCGCGGCTGCAGCCCGGCGCGCGCATCAACGGCGTGACGGTGCAGAACATGGCGCGTGCCCGGCGCGGGCGCGAGATCTGCATCGGCGTGGTGACCGACGAGCCCTTCGGCCCGGTCATCACCTTCGGCGCGGGCGGCACCATGGTGGAGCTGATCGACGACCGCGCCATGGAGCTGCCGCCGCTCAACCAGTTCCTCGCACGCCGGCTGATCGACCGCTCCCGCGTGGCCGAGACGCTGGGCGAGTGGCGCGGCGCCAGCGCCGTGCACCGCGAGGCGCTGGAGCAGGTGCTGCTGCGCGTCTCCGAAATGGTCTGCGCGCTGCCCCAGCTGCGCGAGATGGACATCAACCCGCTGATCGCCGACGAGGAAGGTGCCGTGGCGGTGGATGCGCGCATCGTCATCGCCAGCGTGGGCCAGGGCCTGGCCGCGCGGGCCGATACGGGCGGGCCCAGCACCTATCACCATCTGGCGATCCTGCCGTATCCGGCGCGCTACGAGCAGATCTGGCCGATGCGCGGCGGCGGGGAGTTCCTGGTGCGGCCGATCCGCCCCGACGATGCGCAGATGCTGCAGACGCTGGTCAAGGGCATGTCGCCCGAGAGCCGCTATTTCCGCTTCATCTCGCAGCTGGCCGAGCTGCCCGCGAGCATGCTGGCGCGCTTCACGCTGATCGACTACGACCGCGAGATGGCCCTGGTGGCGGTGGTGCGCGAACGCTCGGTCAACGCCGCCGGCGACGTGAGCGAGACCGAGCGCGTGGTGGGCGTGTCGCGCTACGTGACCAACCCGGACCAGTCGAGCTGCGAGTTCTCGCTGGTGGTGGCCGACGACTTCAACGGCCGCGGCCTGGGCTCGCGCCTGATGCTGAGCATCATGGACGTGGCCCGCGACCGGGGCCTGGCCGAGATCAACGGGCTGGTGCTCTCGAACAACCCCAGCATGCTCAAGCTCATGCGGCGCCTGGGCTTCGAGGTCAAGGCCTTCGAGGAAGACCGGGACTTCAAGCTGGTGGTGCACCAGCTCTAGCCTAGCCGCCGGCATCCGGCATCCGGCATCCGGCATCCGGCTGGCTGGCTGGCTGGCGAGCGTCGATCTGCGCCGGAGTGGGAGCGGGGCAGGGCGGGCGCCGCCGCCATACGCGCATTGCTATATCTTTGATAGCTTGATGCGCTTACCCTGCCTGGGCTGCAGGCCTTTTGGGCCCATAAAGCCTCCGGTCAGCGCACCAGCAGCGCGTCCAGCGCGTTCACGTCCTGATCGGTCAGCGTGCCCGCCGCCTGCTTCAGGCGCAGGCCGCTCATCAGCACGTTGTAGCGTGCCTGGGCCAGGTCGCGCCGGGTCTGGAAGAGCTGGCTCTGCGCGTTCAGCACGTCGATGTTGATGCGCACGCCCACCTGGTAGCCCAGCTGGTTGGCCTCCAGCGCGCTCTGGCTGGAGGCTTCGGCAGCCTGCAGCGCGGCGACCTGGCTCTGGCCGGACTGCACGCCGAAGAAGGCCGTGCGCGTGGCCTGCGCCACGCTGCGGCGGGCGTTCTCCAGGTCGGCGCGGGCCTTTTCCTCCAGCGACAGCGTTTCCTTCACGCGGTTCTGCACCGCGAAGCCGGCAAAGAGCGGCAGCGTGAGCGCCACGCCCACGGTGGCGTTGTTGGTGCGTGAATTCAGGCCCGGCGTGGTGACCGTGCCGCGCGGGTTGCGCACCACGGCGTAGCCGGCCTGCAGGTCCACGGTGGGCAGATGGCCGGTCTCGGCCTTGCGGGTTTCCAGCTCGGCCACATCCAGCGCGATGGCGGCCTGCCGCACCTGCGGCTGCTGGTCCTCGGCCGTGCGCACCCAGGTGTTCACGTCGGCGGGCAGCACGGTGGGCAACTGCACGGGCTGCTTGAGCGGCAGCGGCGCGGTGCCGGGGCGGCCCACCACCTGGTCCAGCGCCAGGCGCTTGATGCGCAGGTCGTTCTCGGCGGCGATCTCCTGCGCGGCGACCAGGTCGAAGCGGGCCTGCGCCTCGCGCGAATCGGTGATGGTGGCGGTACCCACCTCGAAGTTGCGCTGCGCGGCGGCGCGCTGCTCGGTCACGGCGGCTTTCTGGGCCTGCACGAAGGCGAGCGTGTCCTGCGCGGCCAGCACGTCGAAATAGGCCTGGCTCACACGCACCAGCAGGTCCTGGCTGGCGGCATCGAGCTGGGCCTGGGCGATGGCCACGCTGCGCTGGCCTTGCTCGAAGGCGATGCGGTTGGCCGGGCGGTAGAGCGGCTGCGTGGCGTTCACGCCCACCTGCTGGGTGGGTGCGTTCAGATCGATGGGCGGGCGGGTGACCTCGGTCTGCGCATAGCTCGCGCCGGCCGAAAGGCCCACGGTGGGCAGCAGGCCTGCGCGGGCCTGCTCGGCACGGCTGCCGGCGGCATCGAACTGGGCGCGGGCGGACTGCCAGGGCGCGTCGTAGGCGCGCGCCAGCGCCACCATCTCGGAGAGGCTCTGCGCCTGGGCCAGCGATGCCAGGCCCAGCGCCGCGCACAGGGCCAGCGCGGCGCGCGCAGCCCGCGTGAGGGAGGTCTTCACCATAAGTCTCGTCTTCCTTTGTCTGCAAAACCTGCCCATGGGGCCGCACTGCGGGGCCGGCTGCCTGGCGCGCGTCCGTTCGCGTCGCCCGGCTTCAGTAGCGCGGCACGGCCGGGTCGCGTTCCTGCGACCAGGCGTCGATGCCGCCGCTGATGTTGGCGACACGCGCGAAGCCGTGGTGTTCCAGGAAAGCCGCGACCCGCAGGCTGCGCATGCCGTGGTGGCACAGGCAGGCGATGGGGCGGCTGGCATCGATTTCGGCCAGGCGGTCGGGCACCGAGCCCATGGGAATGGTGAGCAGGTCGAAGCCTTCGGCCGACACGCTGGCGGTCTGCAGCTCCCAGGGCTCGCGCACGTCCAGCACCAGGGGGCGGCCGGCGTCGGGCGCGGCGGCGAACCAGTCGGACAGCTGGGCGGGGCGGACTTGGTCGATCATGCGAAGGCTCGGGAGGAAAGAAGGTGGTGGTGGTGAAGGCGCCGGGAAGCGATCGGGCCGGATCGGGGCGCGCGGGCGGCTGGCCATCAGTCGGTCAGCCAGCGGCCCGGCGCGCCGTTCAAGGCTCAGAACGTGAAGACGGACGGCTCGTGGAAATGCTGCAGGCGCGGGGCGATGGTGTCCCAGGGCGTGGTGGTGTCGAAGCGGTTGCCGGCGCGGCGCACGAGGGTGGTGCGCATCATCGGCTCCGAGCCGACGATGGCGCCCAGGCGGCCGCCGTCGCGCAGGCGCGAGAGCAGCTCGGCAGGCACTTCGGCCACGGAGCCGCTCAGCACGATCACGTCGAACGGGCCTTCGGGCAGCTGGGCCGCATCGGCGCCGTCGGCCTGGCGCACTTCGACGTTGGTGATGCCGGCGCTCTGCAGGTTCTCACTGGCGAATTCGACCAGGGCAGGAGCGATCTCCAGCGTGGTGACGTGTTCGGCGCGGGCGGCCAGCAGCGCGGCCATGTAGCCCGAGCCGGTGCCGATCTCGAGCACGCGGTCGGTGGGGCGCACCTGCAGATCCTGCAGCAGGCGGGCTTCGACGCGCGGCGCCAGCATGCATTGGCCCAGGCGCTGGGCTTCTTCGGCCGATGCGTTGAGGGGGATCTCGGTGTCCATGAACGCCATGCCGTAGTGGGCCGCGGGCACGAACTCTTCCCGGCGCATGACGGCGAGGAGATCCAGCACCTCGGGATCGAGCACGTTCCAGGGACGGATCTGCTGCTCGATCATGTTGTAGCGCGCCTGTGCGATCGGATCGCTGGGGTTGGCGGACGTGTTCAGGGGCATGTTCATGGGGGGACTCCGGGACTCGTGGATCAGAGGGTCAGGACGACGATGACAAACCCACGATTCTAGGCGGGGCAGGGTCGGCTGCGGAGCGCACGCACAGGCCGCGCAGCAAGGTGTCGGCGACGGCATCGAGGTAGCGGTCGGGCGCGATGGGCTGGGAGGCATCCACGCACATGCCCTGGGAATGTCGGCTCAGGGCCAGGAAGACGAGCGGCGCGAGCACGGGATAGATGGCGTAGTCCAGGTCCGCCACCTCGAATTCGCCCCGGTCCACCCCGCGCTGCAGGGCGCGGCGGATGAGCCGGTTGCCCGGCTCCACCACTTCCTCCTGGTAGAAGCGGGCGATTTCCGGGAAGTTCTGCGCCTCGTAGAGCATCAGCTTGGTGATGCCCGAGGCCCGGGTGGAGCCGATGCGGTTCCACCATTCCTGCAGGCAGCAGCGGACCAGTTCGCTGCTGGAGCCGGTGAAGGCTTCCACCTCCATGTCCCACTCGGCGAATCGCCCGGCGATGGACTCGCGCACCACGGCCTTGAAGAGGTCTTCCTTGCTGGGGAAGTAGAGGAACAGCGTGCCCTTGGAGACGCCTGCGCGGGCTGCGACTTCATCCACCTTGGTGGCGGCGTAGCCCTTCTCGACGAAGAGATCCAGCGCGGCATCGAGCAGCTCGCCCGGACGCGCCTCCTTGCGGCGCTCGCGCCGGGGGCTCTCGTCTGCGGCCGGGGAAGGAGTGGAGGATTTGGCGGACATCGCGTTAATGACTGACTGGTTAGTAATGTAGCAAGCGCCCGCGGCATCGTCAACGCGTGCACAGACGGCCAGGCTCGAACCCACACCGGACCAGGGCATTGCGGCCAGCCGATGCAGGAAAAGAGGCATCTGACAGAATCAGAGGCACATCTCTCAAGGAGTTCCATGGACCAGCCGGCAAGCGCTTCGCATTTGGAAACCATCGTCCTCGGCGGTGGCTGTTTTTGGTGTACCGAGGCCGTTTTCGACCGCGTGCGCGGCGTAACCGACGTGGAGAGCGGCTATGCCAACGGCCAGGTGCCTTCGCCCACCTACGAGCAGGTCTGCACGGGCCAGACCGGCCATGCCGAGGTGGTGAAGCTCACGTTCGATCCGCAGGTGATCGGCGTGCGCGAGATCCTGGAGATCTTCTTCGCCACGCACGACCCGACCACGCTCAACCGCCAGGGCAACGACGTGGGCACGCAGTACCGCAGCGGCATCTACGTCACCGACCCCTCCCACCGGGCCGTGGCGGAGGCACTGATCGCGCAGATGAATGGCGACCGGCTCTTCGGCGCGCCCGTGGTCACGGAAGTGCAGCCGCTCGAAAGCTACTGGCCGGCCGAGGACTACCACCAGGACTACTACCTCCAGCACCCCAACCAGGGCTACTGCGCCTTCGTGGTGGGGCCGAAGGTGGCCAAGTTCCGCAAGACCTTCACCCAGCATCTCAAGCCCGAAGCGGCCTGAGCCGCACACGCGCCGCATCCGCCCAGCGGCGGCGCAGGGCAGGGCAGGGCGGATCAGGCCCAGGGACAGCCTGATCCGGCACCGGGCGCGCTGCACAGGGCAGAGCGGGGCTTTCCAGAGGCAAGGCTTGCCGCATAATGCAACCCGTTTGCGTTATCGGCACCTCTGCCCCCGGGCGGCCTGCCTGCCGCCCAGCCCTTCGCCATGCCTCGCGCCACTGCACCCACCCCCTCTGCCGGCCCGGCGCTACCGCCCGGCCTGCGATCCACCCGCGCCACCCGCGCCACGCTGGCGCTGCTGACCCAGCAGCCCGGCATCGCGCTGTCCGAGGCCGAGGTGGAGGCCGCGCTGACGCGTGCCGGCGTGGCGGTCAACCGCGTGACGGTGTACCGCCTGCTCGACCGGCTGGCCGGCGCCGGCCTGCTGCGCCGGCAGGTGGACGCCCAGCGCGTGGCGCGCTACGCCCTGGCGCACGAAGAGCTGCCCGGCGACGGCCTGCCGCGCTTCGAGTGCGACGACTGCCACCGGCAGTTCCGACTCTCCGAAGGTTCCGAGCGGCTGCAGAACGCCACCCGGCAGATGCTCAAGGCGCTGGCCTCCGCCGGCCATGAGGATCTGGCGGTGGACATCGCCGTGCGCGGGCGCTGCGCCGGCTGCGCCCATCCCGCCGAAGGAGCGGGCGCGTGATCGCCACCCAGGATCTCGCCTTTCAGCATGCGGGCGCCGCCGCACCGCTGCGCTTTCCCGATGTGCAGGTGCCCCAGGGCGGCCGGCTGCTGCTGCGCGGGCCCTCCGGCGCGGGCAAGTCCACCTGGCTGGCCCTGGTGGGCGGGCTGCGCAAGCCCTCCGCCGGCCTGCTGGAGGTGGCGGGCACGCCGCTGCACACGCTGGCAGGCGGCGCCGCGCTCGACGCCTGGCGCGCGCGCAGCGTGGGCTTTCTGCCCCAGCGCCTGCATCTGAGCGCCGCGCTCACCGTGGCGCAGAACCTGGCGCTGCCCTATCTGGCGGCGGGATCGGCGCGCGACGATGCGGCCATCGCCGGCGCGCTGCAGCGGCTGGGCCTGGAGCCGGCCCTGGCCGGCCGCCGCCCGCACCAGCTTTCGGGCGGGCAGGCGCAGCGCGTGGCGCTGGCGCGCGCGGTGCTGCTCTCGCCCCGCGTGCTGCTGGCCGACGAGCCCACGGCGAGCCTGGACGATGCCTTGGCCGCTGCCGCGCTGGCCCTGCTGCATTCCACGGCGCAGGGCTGCGGCGCCACTCTGGTGGTGGCCACGCACGATGCCCGTGCCGCCCGCTGGCTGCTGGCGCTGGAGGGCGCGCAGTCTCTGCAGCTGGGCCATGCCGGTGCGATGAACCCAATCGCCCAGGAGCCCTTGCTCGACGGGGGCGGTGCGCTATGAAAACAGCAGCAAGCGTGGCTGCGCTCGCATGGCGCTATCTCTGGGCCCGGCCGCTGCAGGCCGTGCTCAACCTGCTGCTGCTGGCCCTGGGCCTGGCGGTGGTCACGCTGGTGCTGCTGGTCGGCACGCAGATCGACCGGGGCTTCGAGCGCGACGTGCAGGGCATCGACCTGGTGGTGGGCGCCAAGGGCAGCCCGCTGCAGCTCATCCTGGCGGGCGTCTTCCATATCGACGTGCCGCCGGGCAACATCGCGTTGGCCGATTTCCAGGAACTGCAGCGCAACCCGATGGTGGCGCAGGCCATTCCCTTGAGCCTGGGCGACAGCTTCCGCGGCTACCGCATCGTGGGCACCACGCCCGAATACCCCGCGCACTACGGCGCCACGCTGGCCCAGGGCACGCTCTGGCAGGCCCCCCTGCAGGCCGTGCTGGGCGCGGGCGTGGCCCAGGCCATGGCCGAAGCGGGCGATGCGCAGGGCGGGGCGCTCATCGGCCGGCGCTTCGTGGGCACGCACGGCCTGGGCAGCGGCGGGCACGAGCATGGCGACCATCCCTACACCGTGGTGGGCGTGCTGGCGCCGTGCGGCTGCGTGCTGGACCGGCTGGTGCTCACCTCCCTCGAATCGGTCTGGCAGGTGCACGAGCACGCCCAGGCCGACGACCCCGACGACCTGGCCGAACTGCGCAAGGAGCGCGAGGTGACCCTGGCCCTGGTGCGCTACCGCAGCCCGCTGGCCGCCGTGACGCTGCCGCGGGCCATCAACTCCGGCACGCCCATGCAGGCCGCCGCGCCCGCCGTGGAGATCACCCGGCTGGTGCGCCTGCTGGGCGTGGGCGCCGACGTGCTGCGCGCCCTGGGCGGCGTGCTGCTCGGCGTGGCGGCGCTCAGCGTGTTCATGGCTCTCTGGAACGCGGTGCGCGAACGCCGTGCCGACATGGCCCTGCTGCGCCTGCTGGGCGCGCCGCCCCGGCGCGTGGCGGGCCTGCTGCTGGCCGAAGCCCTGTGGCTGGCGCTGCTGGCCTCCGCCCTCGGGCTGGCCGTGGGCCACGGGCTGGCGGCGCTTGCCGGGCAGATGCTGCGCGCGCAAGGCTCCATGCCGGTCAGCGGCGCGCTCTGGCTGCCTGAAGAATGGGCCGTGCCCGCGCTGGCCTGCGCCGTGGCCTGCCTGGCGGCCCTGCTGCCGGTGGTGCGCGCCTACCGCACCGACGTGGCCGACCTGCTGGCCCAGCCTTGATGCCCCGCCTGATCGATCACCCCTTGTTCCACCCGTTTTCCAGCAACCTCCCAGAAAGGCACTCCATGAAGCGTTTTCTCTCCACCCTGGCCCTCGTTCCCTTCCTGAGCCTCGCCGCGATCTCCAGCGTGCACGCCCACAGCGCCGATGAGGAAAAGGCCGACGCCGAACGCCACCGTGCCATGGCCGCTGCCCATGAAGCCGCCGCCAAGTGCCTGGAGGCCGGCAAGGGCCATGAGCAATGCATGAAGGAACTGCAGGTCGCCTGCAAGGGCTTGGCCATCGGCAAGTTCTGCGGCATGAAGCACCAGCACTGAACCGGCCGAATTGTGACAAGAAGTGTCATCAAGACGGATTACCATCGCGCCCCTCCATGAGTTCCACCCGCATCTTCGACACCGTCCGCTCGGCCTGCCTGCCCGCTGCCGCGCTGGCCTGCGCCCTTTGGGCCGCGCCGTTGGCGGCCCAGGCCCAGCCGGCGGGCGCCGGCACGCCGGCGCTGTCGTCGCCGCTGGGTGGAGGTGCGCTGCCGGCCGGGCAGGGCCCGGGCTTTCACAGCCCGCAAAGCCCGATCAAGCCGCTGCCACAACGCAGCGACGTGGTGGCATGGTCCAGCCTGACCGACCTCACCAAGAAAACCCTGCGCACGCGCATCGAGCCCGTCTTCACCGATGAGCAGAAGGCCATGAACGGCACGGTGCGCCGCGTGCAGGGCTTCATGGTGCCCATGGACACCAAGCCGGGGCAGAAGCACTTCCTGCTCACCTCGGTGCCGCTGACCTGCCCGTTCTGCATTCCCGGCGGGCCCGAAAGCATGATCGAGGTGAAGGCGCGCACGCCGGTGCGCTATTCGCTCGAGCCCGTGGTCGTCGAGGGTCGCTTCCAGACCCTGCAGGACGACCAGTACGGCCTGTTCTATCGCATGGTCGATGCGAAGCAGGTGGACTGAGCGCGCCTCAGCCTGCCATCACCGACCGATCCGCCCGCATGTTCAAGCGCCTGCCCCTCCATGCCCACGCCGCCCTCTGGTGGCTGGCGCTGTGCCTGCTGCTGGCGCCCGCCCTGGGCCACCTGCACCAGGTGCTGCATGGGCCGGCGTTCCGCGCAGCGGCCGCCGCCACGGCCCTGCAGGAGCAGGACGAGGCCAACCTTGCCAGCCTGAGCCGTGGCGAGGACGGGGATCACGCCCACGACACGCTGGCGAGCCTCTTCGACGGCCATTCCGGCAAGTCCTGCGACCTGCTGGACCCGATGCTCTTCGGCGTCTTCCTGCTGCCGGCGCCACTGCCCGTGCCGGCGCAGGGCTTCGCGCCCCGGCCCGAGGGCCGCTCTTTCGATTCCGCCGGCGTCAAGACGCAGCGCGCCTTCCTGGCCCGCGCACCGCCCGCGCACGCACTCGCCTGAAAGCGCAGCGGCCCCTTCTGGCGGGCCGCGCCTTGCGCTGACGGCAACTTTTCCCTCTTTTCCTTTCGTTTTTCGTTCTCCCGCTGGCTGTACGCAGGCCTGGCGCCCGGTGGTTCTTCCGCCTGGGGCCCCGGCATGGCGTCTGCTCTCCGGGATCCATGAACGTGCGCGTGCGTCCGTCTTTTTCCTTTTTGCCTTTTCCATGAAATCCTCCCAATCCACCTTCTCGGGCTCTTCGCGCCACTTCCAGGCCCTGCATCCGCTCGCCTGCGCCGTGCTGGTGCTGGTCGCCTGCCAGGCCCGTGCACAGACGGCGCCTGCCGCCGCCCCGTCGGCCCGGCTGTCCGAAGTGACCGTCACCGGCAACCCGCTGGGCTCCGACACGGTGGTGACGCCCGCGGCCCAGCTGTCGGGCGACGACCTCACGCTGCGCACCGAATCCACGCTGGGCCAGACGCTGGACGGCCTGCCCGGCGTGAGCAGCACCTATTTCGGCCCCAACGCCAGCCGGCCCATCATCCGCGGCCTGGACGGCGACCGCATCCGCGTGCTGCAGAACAGCGGCGCCACGCTGGACGCCTCGGCCCTGAGCTTCGACCATGCCGTGCCCACCGAGGCCCTGAGCACCGAGCGCATCGAAGTGCTGCGCGGCCCGGCTGCGCTGCTCTATGGCGGCAGCGCCGTGGGCGGCGTGGTGAACGTGATCGACAACCGCATCCCGCGTGAGCCGCTGAACGGCATCGACGGCAAGGTCGAGGCTTCGGGCGCCACCGGCAACGGCGAGCGCTCCGGCGCCGCGATGGTGGAAGGCGGCAACGACCGCTTCGCCGTGCATGCCGACGTGTTCGACCGCAACACCGACGACGTGCGCGTGCCCAAGGACCTGGACTGCACCAAGCCCGGCTCGCCCGCCCAGGCGCGCCGCATCTGCAACTCCGCCAGCCACACGCGCGGCGGTGCCGTGGGCGGCACGGCCTTCTTCGACCGCGGCTACCTGGGCCTGTCGGCCAGCACCTACCGCAGCGACTACGGCACGGTGGCCGAGGACGACGTGACCATCGGCATGCGCTCCAACCGCTACGCGCTCGACGGCCTCTGGCGCTTCGACGGCGGCCCGCTGCAGAGCGTGCGCGTGCAGGCCAGCCACACCAACTACCGTCACACCGAATTCGAAGGCGGCGCACCCGGCACCACCTTCCGCAACGCGGGCAACGACCTGCGCATCGAGGCGCGGCATGCCCCCATCGGCCCGCTGCAAGGCGTGATCGGCCTGCAGACCGAAGCCTCGCGCTTCTCCGCCGTGGGCGAGGAAGCCTTCGCGCCGCGCAGCCGCAGCCGCAGCACCGCGCTCTTCGTGCATGAAGAGCTGGGCACGAACTGGGGCAAGATGACCTTCGGCGCCCGCACCGAGCGCGACACGGTCGAGTCCTTCGGCATCGACGGCATGGACCGCTTCGCCACCGGCAAGCACGACTTCAACCCGTACAGCGCCGCCGTGGGCGCCCTGGTGAACCTCACGCCGGCCTGGCAGCTGACCTCCAACCTCTCCTATACGCAGCGCGCGCCCAAGGACTACGAGCTGTTCGCCAACGGCCCCCACGTGGCGACCGTGGCCTGGGAGACCGGCAACCCCAACCTGGGCCTGGAGAAATCCACCAGCCTGGACCTGGGCGCCGCCTGGAAGAGCGGCCCGCACCGCTTCGCCGTGACCGGCTTCGTGAGCCAGTTCTCCAACTACATCGGCCTCACGCCCACGGGCGTGTCGCGCGACGACGACGGCAATGCCGTGCCGGTCGGCACCGCCGATTCCCTGCCCGAGTACCTCTACCAGGGCATGCGCGCACGCTTCTACGGCCTGGAAGCCAGCGGCAACGTGCGCCTGGTGGGTGACAGCGGCCTGGTGGCACCGTCGTCCAGCCTGCTGGGTGGCGGCTCCACGCTGGACCTGCAGATGCGCGGCGACCTGGTGCGCGCCAGCAACCGCGACACGGGCCAGCCGCTGCCGCGCATCTCGCCGCTGCGCCTGGGCAGCACGCTGCTGTGGGCCAGCGGCCCGTGGCGTGCCGGCCTGGGCTTCGACTTCCTCGCTGCCCAGAACCGCGTGCCCAACGACGGCACCCGCGCCACCAGCGCCTACACGCTGTGGAACGCCTCGCTGGGCTACCGCACGCAGTGGCAGTTCGGCGCGACCCGCAGCAATGTGCTGTGGTATGCCCGCCTGGACAACATCACCGACAAGCTGGCCTACAGCCCCACGTCTATCCTGACGACCACCGCCTACCCCAAGGCACCGCTGCCGGGCCGCAGCCTGAAGGTGGGCGTGAAGGTGGACTTCTGATGTGAAGCACGGGCGGGCTTGCTGCTCCCGCCCGGCCACATCCGCCATTCCACGGGGGCCGCAAGGCCCCCGTTTTCGCTTGCCGTGAATGCCCGTCCGTCCAACCCGTTCGGGCTGCGATCTACCAGCGGTGCGTGTAGCTGGCCGTAAGCACGGTGCCCGCTGCCGGCAGGCGGCTGTTGTTGCTTCCGCTGCGCATCAGCTGGCTGTAGAGCGGCAGGTAGTAGCGGTTGAACAGATTCTGCACGCCGACGTTGACGGTGTTCTTTTCGTCGATGGCGTAGCGCCCCAGCAGGTCCACCGTGTAGTAGCTGCGCACGTCGGCGCGGGCGAACTGGGTGCGGCCGTCGGCCAGCCGGTAGTCGCGCGCGCCGAACCACGTGAGCTGCGCGCGCAGGCTCCAGCGCTGCCCGGGCTGGTACTGCACATAGGCGGTGATCTTCAGCGGCGGGATGCGGTAGCCCGTCATGGGCTGCTCGACCGTGCCGCCCTGCGGGGTCTCGCGGCCCTGCATCCAGGTCAGCGTGCCGCCGCCGCTCCAGTGGCGGCCGTAGTGGTCCACCGTGGCTTCCACGCCGCGGATGCGCTCGCGCGTGCGCTGCAGGCGCAGCCCGTTGTTGAAGGACTGGATGGCGCCCAGGTCGGAGCGCGAATGGAACACCGCCAGCGTGGCCAGCGTGTCGCCAAAGGCGCCGCGCCAGCCGGCTTCGTAGTTGTCTGTCTTGACGGGCTCCAGCTCGGACGCGTTGATGTCGAAGGAGGCCCCCGCATTGCGCAGCTGCAGGCCCACGTCGGGCAGATCGAAGCCCTGGCTGAACGAGGTGTAGAACTCGTGGTCCGGCACCGGCTTGAACGACAGGCCTGCGTTGTAGAGCGTGGCGTCGTAGCTCACCCGGCCACCGCGCACCGTGGCGGGCCGGGCCACGCGCGACTGCGACAGCGGCCGGAAGTCGTCGAAGCTCGCCTGGGCGCGCTCGTAGCGCAGGCCGCCTTCGGCCGACCAGCGGCTGTCGAAGCGGTGCTGCAGTTGCGCGAAGGCGCCGGCGCTGCGCGTGGTGGTCCAGGGCAGGTAGGTCAGCTCGCCTATGGGGCGGAAGACCAGTCCCCGGCTGGCGTCGTAGAGCGCTGGGTCGAACACCGTGAGCGGCATGTCGCTGCGCTCCTGGATGTAGTCGGCGCCCCAGACCAGGCGCGAGTCCTTGGCAGTGCCCAGGGGCGTTTCCACCGTGAGCCGCCCGCCGAACACCTTGTTGTTCTGCGCGACCTGGTCCACCTGGTTGCCCCGGTTGGTGTTGGCGCGCGAATCGAAGGGCGCGAAGCGGGTGAAGTTGTCGCGTCCGTAGAGCAGGGCGGACAGATTGCTGCCGGCCAGGTCCTTGTGCTCGTAGCTGGCGCTGAGCATGGTGTTGTCGATCTGGTTCTGCTCGGCCAGCTGGAGGCCGCGCACGGCCCGCGCCGCCACGCTGCCCGGCGGCGCGGCGTTCACCGAAGGGTCGCTCGCGTAGTCCGAATGCTGGCGCGCCCGCAGATGGCTGGCGGCCAGCTGCAGGCGCTGGTTGCCGTCGATGCGAAAGCCCAGCTTGCCGCCCAGGCTGTAGGTGTTGGAATCCATCAGATCGCCCTGGCTTACGTCGGGCGCGATGCGGTCGCCGTGGCCGTCGTAGCCGCTGGGGGTGCGGCGGGCGGAGATGTCCAGCTCGTAGTCGATGGCGTCCTTGCTGCCCGACACGAACTGCTGCACCTGGCCGCCCAGGCCGTCGCGGTGCAGGCCGGAGAGCGCCGTTTCTGCGCCGACGGTGGTCTGCACGATCTTTTCGCCGTTGGCCGGCCGCGTCGTCACCGAGACGATGCCGCCCGTGGCGCCGCTGCCGTAGATGGCATTGCTGCCGCGCAGCACCTCCACGCGCTCGATGCGGCCGGGATCGATGTTGACCAGGTTACGGGCAGTGTCGCGGTTGGTGTTGAGCGGAATGCCGTCCACCAGCACCAGCACGTTGCGCCCGCGCAGGGTCTGGCCGAAATCGGTGAGCGAGCGGCTGGAGTCCGACATGCCGGGCACGCTCTTGGCCAGCATGCCGCCCAGGTTGGCCGAGGTGGCGCGCAGCACGTCGAGTTCCTGCCCCTCGATCACCGTGACCTGGCGCGTGGGCTGCATCAGCGAGCCGCCGCCCAGGCGCTGGTCGTTCACCACCACGGTGGACAGCGTGGCCGCCTCGCCCGGGGCCGCACCCGCCGCCGGGGAGCGCATGACCGGTTCGCGCGCCACGGCGTCGGCGCGCACGCGCAGCCCTGCGGGCGTGTCGTCGAAGGCCAGGCCCGAGCCAGCCAGCGCCTGCTGCAGCGCCTGGGCCGCCGTCATCGCCCCCCGCACGGGCAGCGCCTGCCGGCCGGCCAGCAGGGCGGGGTCGGCCGTGATGGTGCGGCCTGCGGCCTGGCCGATGCGGGTCAGCGTGGCGGCCAGCGGCCCGGCCGGAATGTCGAAGGCGGCGACGGCCTGGCCCGGGGCGATGGCGGAGCCCTGGGCCAGGGCCAGGGGCGCGGCGCTGCACAGCAGGGCGGCCAGTGCCAGCGGATGCAGCAGTGGGGCCGGGGAGAGAGGTGAAGGCATGGACGGGTTTCCTTTCTTTCGCTGGGTTGTCGCAACCCTTGTGGCGCGAGAGCGGAAAACCCCTCAGGAATCTTTCTCGATGGAGACCAGCCAGGGGCCGAAGCGGCGTACCGCCACGGGCAGGGCCTGAGCCAGCGCGGCCAGGACTTCGTCGATCTGCAGCCGGAAGATGCCGAACACACGCAGGCCCGCAGCGGCCGGGTCCAGGCGGATGTGGCCGGCGAAGTAGGGGCGGACGGAGTCCACCACGTCGGCCAGCGTCCAGTCGTCGGCGGCCAGCATGCCGTCGCGCCAGGCCGCGCGGTCGGCGGGCCGGCCAGGCAGAGGCCGCCACAGACCGGCGGCCGTGGCGAGCAGGCCTTCACCGGGCGCGAGCCGCCGGGTGAGGCCATCGGCGGCCGTGAGCAGGGCGCTGCCTTCGAGCGCGACGACCTCCGTGGCGCCCGGGTGCACCCGGCACATCAGGCTGGCCTGGTCCAGCACGGCCTGCAGCTGCGGGGCGACGACGGTGAGAGGGCCAGCGCCCGCCGCCGTGTTCGTGGCGATCAGCGCGCCGGCCCGCAGCAGCAGGCGGGAGCCGTCCCGGTCGATCGCCGACCGGGCATCCAGCAGCACGCTGGCGCCCTGCGTCAGGGCCAGGCTGCGGCGCTCGCCCGTGCCCGTGCGCAGGTCGGCGGCGATCTGCGCCAGCGGCGCCTGCCGGTCGGCCAGCCAGGCCACGGCGCCGCCCACCCCCGCCACGGCCAGCGTTCCGCGCAGCAGGGAGCGGCGGCGGGCGGTGCTCAGCAGCGCCTGCCGCGCGGCCAGGGCATGGCTGGCGCCGGCCTGGCCGCCCTGGGCGCGCAGGCCTTGCAGCGCCGCGATCGGCTCCTGCAGCGCGCCGGCCACGCGGCTCCAGGCCTGGCGGTGCTGCGGCGTCTCGGCCAGCCAGCGCTCGAAGGCGGCCTGCTGCGCGGCATCCAGCGGGGCGGATTCCTGGCTCACCTTCCAGGCGACGGCGGTGCGCAGCGCCGCGTCCTGCAAAGCTGCGTCGCTCATGGGGCGTAGCGCAGGCAGTGCAGCAGGGCGCGCTGCATGTGGCGTTCCACCGTGGCCAGCGACACGCCCAACTGCCGGGCGATGTCGGGATAGGTCAGGCCGTCCAGCCGCGAGAGCAGGAAGGCGGCCTTGACCGGCGCGGGCAGGGCGCCCAGCGCGCGGTCGATGTGCTGGATGGCGTCCAGCATCAGCGCGTGCTCCTCGGGCGAGAGGGCCAGCGCCTGGGGCATGTGGCGCAGGGTGTCCAGATAGGCCTGTTCCAGGTCGCGGCGACGCCAGAGGCCGAACAGCACGCGCTTGGCCAGGGTGGTCAGGAAGGCGCGCGGCTCCCGGATGTCGCTGCGGCCGCCGTCCTCGGCTACGCGCAGAAAGGTTTCGGCCGCCACGTCGTCCGCATCGCTGGCATTGGCCAGTCTGCGCCGCAGCCGGCCGTGCAGCCAGCCGTGGTGCTCGCGGAACATCGCTTCCATCTGGTCTCGGAACGTGGCGGATGGCATCGTTGGAAAAAGGGGGAGGCGTGTGCAGGTGAAAAACACAGCATTCTAAATAGGAACCATTATCGAATGCGCTGGCGTACGTCCTTTCCTGCAGCCGGGGGCCGGGGCGGCGCGTCTCAGGCGGCTTCGGTGCCGCTGCGGTAATGCGCCACCAGCGCCTCGACCAGCTTCTCGGCATAGCCCGGCAGCCTGTCCCGGTCGCGCACCAGCACGTGGCGCTCGCGCACGCTCCAGGCATCGGTCAGTTCCACCAGCGCCAGGTGCGATGCGGCCTGGTGCCGCCGCGCCGCGCTCTCGGGCACGATGCCCACGCCGACGCCCGAGCCGATCATGCGGCACATGGCCTCGAAGCTCGATACCTGGATGCGCAGCTTGAGCGGCCGGCCCAGCTGCGCGGTCATCTGGGCCAGAAAGGTCTGCAGGGTGCTGCCGGCGTGCAGGCCGACGTGGTCGTGCTGCAGCGTGTCGGCGAAGGCGATGCGGGGCAGGGCGGCCAGGGGGTGGCTGGCGGGCACGGCCAGCACCAGACGGTCGGTGCTGAAGTGGATGGCCTGCAGGCCCAGCGTGTCCACGGGGCCGGCGACGATGCCCACGTCCGCCCGGCCGTCCAGCACGCCGCGGGCGATCTCAGCGTTCGGTTTTTCCTGAAGGTCCACGTTCACGCGCGGGTGATCGGTCAGGAAGGCGGGCAGGATGTCCGGCAGGAAATCGGTCACCGCCGTGGTGTTGGCGAACACGCGCAGGTGGCCTCGCAGGCCGCCGCCGTATTCCTGCAGGTCGGTGCGCAGCTGCTCCACCTGCCGCAGCACGCCCCGTGCATGGTGCAGGAAGGCTTCGCCCGGCGGTGAGAGGCGCACGCCGCGCGCCTCGCGGTAGAGCAGGGGCAGGCCGGTCTGCGCTTCCAGGGCCTTGATGCGGGCGCTGGCCGCCGCGAGCGACAGGTGCTGGCGGCTCGCGGCGCGGGTCAGGCTGCCTTCGTCGGCGGCGTGGACGAAGAGGCGCAGGTCGGTCAGGTCGAAGTGCATGGTCGGGGCTTGCCTGGCTGCAGCCTTCGGAAAAACCGAAGGCTTTGTTTGGAATTGCGTGATTGTGCGGCGGCCGGGCCGGGGAGACGATGCAGCCCATGACGACTGCAAAAGACGCTCCCCAGACCCTCTCCCTGGACACGGCCGAGCTGGCCCGGCTGCAAGGCTGGCAGGGCCGCACCGAATCCCGCACCGACCTGATCGCCGCCGCCCCCGTGCGCGGCCTGGCCGCCACGCTGGACCGGGACGATCCCGATCCCGCCGCCGGCACGCCGCTGCCGCCGCTCTGGCACTGGGCCTTCTTCCTGCCCCATGCCCGGCAGAGCGCGCTGGGGCCGGACGGCCATCCGCAGCGCGGCGGCTTCCTGCCGCCCGTGCCGCTGCCGCGCCGCATGTGGGCCGGCGGGCGGCTGCGCTGGGAGGCCGGCAACCCGCTGCGCGTGGGCGACGAGGCGCGGCGCGATTCGCGCATCGTCTCCGTCACGCACAAGGCCGGGCGCACGGGCGATCTGGTGTTCGTGCTGGTCGAGCACCGCTATGCCAACGCTCGGGGCCTGGCCCTGGTGGAGGAGCACGACATCGTCTATCGCGCCGCGCCCCGGCCCGGCGACGTGGCGCCGCCCCCGGTGGCCGCGGAGCGCGGCGCCGCATGGCAGCGCGAGGTGGTGCCGGACGACGTGCTGCTGTTCCGCTATTCCGCGCTCACCTTCAACGGCCACCGCATCCACTACGACCGGCGCTACGTGACCGGCGTGGAGGGCTACCCGGGCCTCGTCGTCCACGGGCCGCTGATCGCCACGCTGCTGCTGGACCTGCTGCGCCGGCAGCTGCCCGGCGCCACGGTGGCCGGCTTCGCCTTCAAGGCCGTGCGGCCCACGTTCGACCTGCACCCGTTTCGCCTGAACGGCCAGCCCAGCGCCGATGGCCGCAGCGTGCGCCTCTGGGCGCAGGACCACGAGGGCTGGCTGACCATGGAAGGCACGGCCACCCTGGCCGGCTGACGGACCTGGAACCGCCCACGCCCAGCCACGGCAGCCTGCCCGCCACCCATTCCATTCATCTCCTCCTGCCCGCATCCATGAACACCATTGCCTCCGACCGCTACCAGGACATCCGCGACGCGGTGCGCGACCTGTGCTCCGAATTTCCCGACGAGTACCACCGCCAGATCGACGCGCAGCGCGCCTATCCCGAGGCATTCGTCGATGCGCTCACCCGCGCCGGCTGGCTGGCCGCGCTGATCCCGCAGGAATACGGCGGCTCCGGGCTGGGCCTGGCCGAGGCCTCGGTCATCATGGAAGAGATCAACCGCGCGGGCGGCAACGCGGGCGCCTGCCACGGCCAGATGTACAACATGGGCACGCTGCTGCGCCATGGCTCCGAGGCGCAGAAGGCCCACTACCTGCCCAGGATCGCCAGCGGCGAATGGCGCCTGCAGTCCATGGGCGTGACCGAGCCCACCACCGGCACCGACACCACCAAGATCAAGACCACGGCCGTCAAGCGCGGCGACCGCTACGTGGTCAACGGCCAGAAGGTCTGGATCAGCCGCGTGCAGCACAGCGACTGGATGATCCTGCTGGCGCGCACCACGCCGCTGCCCGAGGTGGCCAAGAAGAGCGAGGGCCTGTCCATCTTCATGGTGGACCTGCGCCAGGCCGAAAAGAGCGGCATGACCGTGCGGCCCATCGCCAACATGGTCAACCACGAGACCAACGAGCTCTTCTTCGAGAACCTGGAGATCCCGGAAGAGAACCTCATCGGCCAGGAAGGGCAGGGCTTCAGGTACATCCTCGACGGCCTGAACGCCGAGCGCACGCTGATCGCGGCCGAATGCATCGGCGACGGCTACTGGTTCAGCGACCGCATCACCCGCTACGCACGCGACCGGCAGGTGTTCGGCCGGCCCATCGGCCAGAACCAGGGCGTGCAGTTCCCCATCGCCGAAGCCTTCATCGAGGTGGAGGCCGCCAACCTCATGCGCTGGCGCGCCTGCGAGCTGTTCGACGCCGGCCAGCCCATGGGCAAGGAGGCCAACATGGCCAAGTACCTCGCGGCCAAGGCGAGCTGGGAGGCGGCCAACGTCTGCCTGCAATACCACGGCGGCTTCGGCTTCGCCTGCGAATACAACGTGGAGCGCAAGTTCCGCGAGACGCGGCTCTACCAGGTGGCGCCGATCTCCACCAACCTGATCCTCTCGTACGTGGCCGAGCACGTGCTCGGGCTGCCCCGTTCCTTCTGAAGGCCGCTGCCATGAAAGCACCCGCCGCATCCGTCCGTCCGCTCGACGGCATCACCGTGGTCTCGCTCGAACACGCCATCGCCGCGCCCTTCTGCACCCGCCAGCTCGCCGACCTCGGCGCGCGCGTCATCAAGGTGGAGCGCCCCGGCAGCGGCGACTTCGCCCGCGCCTACGACCAGCGCGTCAAGGGCCTGTCGTCGCACTTCGTGTGGACCAACCGTTCCAAGGAAAGCGTGGCGCTGGACCTCAAGCACCCCGAGGCGCTCGAAGCGCTCAAGGCCCTGATCGCCCGCGCCGACGTGCTGGTGCAGAACCTCGCGCCGGGCGCCGCCGCGCGCATGGGCCTGGACTACGCCAGCCTGGCCGCGCAGCACCCGCGCCTCATCGTCTGCGACATCTCCGGCTACGGCGAGGATGGCCCCTACCGCGACAAGAAGGCCTACGACCTGCTCATTCAAAGCGAGGCCGGGTTCCTCTCGGTCACCGGCAGCGCGGGGGAGCCCGCCAAGTCGGGCAATTCGGTGGCCGACATCGCCGCCGGCATGTATGCCTACAGCAGCATCCTGGCCGCGCTGCTGCAGCGCGGGCGCACGGGGCAGGGCGGGCACATCGATGTCTCGATGCTCGAATCGCTGGGCGAGTGGATGGGCTACCCCATGTACTACGCCTTCGACGGCGCACCGCCGCCGCCGCGTGCCGGCGCCGCGCACGCCAGCATCTACCCCTACGGCCCCTTCGCGGCCGGCGACGGCGGCACCGTGATGCTGGGCCTGCAGAACGAGCGCGAGTGGAAGGCGTTCTGCGAGCTGGTGCTGCAGGCGCCCGAACTCGCCACCGACCCGCGCTTCGACGCCAACGCCCGCCGCAACGCGCACCGCGAGGAACTGCAGGCGCTGATCCTCGACACCTTCTCGCGCCTGACCACCGAGGAGGTGCTGCAGCGGCTGGACCACGCCCAGATCGCCAACGCCCGCATGAACGACATGGCCGGGCTCTGGGCCCACCCGCAGCTGCAGGCCCGCGGCCGCTGGCGGCAGGTGGATTCGCCCGCAGGGGAGCTGCCCGCGCTGCTGCCGCCGGGGCGGCATTCGGGCTTCGACTACCGCATGGACGCCATTCCCGCCGTCGGCCAGCACACCGACGCCGTCCTGCACGAGCTGGGCTACGCCGACGAGGCCATCGCCCGCTGGCGGGCCGCCGGCGCCGTGTAGTGGATCAGCGCCGATTCACTATCAAATCAATAGCTATATGCCCAGGCGGATAAAGCGCAAGAGGCCATTTTGACCATGATCTCCACTCACCCCGACGCCCCGGAAAGCCCCGGCGCCACACTGGCCGCCTTCGCGGCGGACCTGTGCTTCTCGCAGATTCCCGAACCCGTCGTGCGCCGCACCGAAGACCTGCTGGTGGACTGGTTCGGCTCCGCCGTGGCCGGCCATGCGGCACGGCCCGTGGCCAGTATCGCGCGGTTCGCGCGCTCGCAGGGGCCGGACACCGGGCCTTGCGAGGTGATCGGCTCGGCCACAGGCACCAGCCCGTATGCCGCCGCCCAGGCCAATGCCGCCGCATCGCACGTGGCCGAGCAGGACGACGTCCACAACGGCTCGGTCTTCCACCCGGCCACTGTGGTCTTTCCGCCCGCGCTGGCGGTGGCGCAGGCCCTGGGCGCCAGCGGGCGCGAGCTGCTCACCGCCTGTGTTGCGGGCTACGAGGTCGGCATCCGCGTGGGCGAGTTCCTGGGCCGCTCGCACTACCGCGTGTTCCACACCACCGGCACGGCCGGCACGCTGGCGGCCGCCGCTGCCGTGGGGCGCCTGCTGGGCCTGGATGCGACCGGCATGCGGCACGCCTTCGGCTCGGCCGGCACCCAGTCCGCCGGACTGTGGGAATTTCTGCGCACCGCCGCCGACAGCAAGCAGCTGCATACGGCGCACGCTGCCGGGGCGGGGCTCATGGCGGCGTATCTGGCGGCCGACGGCTTCACGGGCGCGGCGCAAATCCTCGAAGGCCCGCAGGGCATGGCCGCCGGCATGTCCATCGACGCCGATCCGGCGCGCCTCGCCGATGGCCTGGGCACGCGCTGGGCCACGGCCGAGACCTCGTTCAAATACCACGCCAGCTGCCGCCACACGCACCCCGCGGCCGACGCGCTGCTGCAGGTCATGCAGGCGCACGGCCTCGGCCCGCAGGACTTGGCGCGGGTGGTCACGCACGTCCACCAGGGCGCCATCGACGTGCTGGGGCCGGTGACGAACCCGGCCACCGTGCACCAGAGCAAGTTCTCGATGGGCACGGTGCTGGCGCTGGTGGCGCAGTACGGGCACGCGGGGCTCGCCGAATTCGATGCCCACTACCGGAGCCGCGCCACCCAGGCGCTGTGCGGCATGGTCGAGATGGCGCTGGACGCCGAGGTGGACGCGGCCTATCCGCGCCGCTGGATCGGCAAGGTCACCGTCATCACCACCGACGGACGCATGCTCCACGGCCGGGTGGACGAGCCCAAGGGCGACCCCGGCAACACGCTGAGCCGCGCGGAAATCACCGCCAAGGCCCTGCGGCTGGCCGAGCACGCGGGCGGCGTACCGCCTGCGACCATGCAGGCGGCCGTGGAGCGCCTGTGGGGCGTGGCGGGCTGGTCTGCGGTGGGCCGGCTGCTGCCGGCCGTAGAGGAGGGCGGCGCATGAGCCCCGACCGCCACTCCCACCCGCTGGCCGCGGCGCGCAGCCTGCTGTTCGTGCCCGCCGACCGGCCCGAACGCCTGCCCAAGGCGCTGGCGAGCGGCGCCCATGCCGTCATCGTCGATCTGGAAGACGCGGTGGCGCCGGCCGCCCGTCCGGCCGCGCGCGCTGCACTGGCTGCCGCCTGGAGCCAAGTGGGCCCTGCCGACCGGCGCCGCGTGGCGGTGCGCGTGAACGGCATGGCGACCCAGGAGCACGCCGAAGACATCGCCCTGGCGCAGCGCCTCGCCGGCGACGGGCTGGAAGCGCTGGTCGTCCCCAAGGCCGAATCGGGCTCGCTCCTCGGCGCCCTGGCCGTCCGCCTGGGCATGGCGCTGCTGCCGCTCATCGAAACCGCCGAGGGCGCGGCGCAGTTGGACGCCATCGCCGCCGCGCCTGGCGTGCTGCGCCTGGCCCTGGGCCATATCGACCTGCAGGCCGATCTGGGCATGGCCTGCGGCCCGGACGAAGCCGAGCTGGCGCCGCTGCGCTGGTCGCTGGTGCTGGCCAGCAGCCGCGCCGGGTTGCCGCCGCCCGTCGATGGCGTGACCACCGCCGTGGGCGATGCCGAGCGGCTGGCGGCCGACACGGCCCGCGCGCGGCGGTTCGGCTTCGGCGGCAAGCTGTGCATCCATCCGGCGCAGCTGCCCGGCGTGCATGCGGCGTTCGCGCCCTCCTCCGCGCAGCTCGACTGGGCGCGCCGCGTACAGCAGGCCAGCGCCCAGGCCCAGGGCGGGGTCTGCAAGGTTGACCGCACCATGGTGGATGCGCCCGTACTCGCGCTTGCGCAACTCATCCTGCGCGATGCGCCGCAGGCGGTGGTGGTGGCATGACGGACGGCCGCAGCACCCAGCCCGCGCCCGCCCAGGCCCCGGAGCAGCGCCTGCGCACCTTCTGGAACCAGCGCTACGGCGCGCCCGACTACGTCTATGGCACGGAGCCCAATACATTCCTGGTGCAGCACCTGCCCGCGCTGCGCCCCGGCGCCCGCGTGCTCTGCCTGGCCGACGGCGAAGGCCGCAACGGCGTGTGGCTGGCCCGGCAGGGCTGCGACGTGACCTCGGTGGACATCGCGCCCGCTGGCAGCGCCAAGACCGAAGCGCTGGCCCGCAGGCACGGCGTGCACATAGCCACCCTCACCGAAGACGTCACGCGCATGGACTGGGGTTCCGCCGCAACTGGCGGCGCTGGCTGGGACGCGATCGTCTCCATCTTCCTGCACCTGCCTGCCGCATCGCGGCGGCGCCTGCACCGGAGCGCGGCGCAGGCGCTGCGCCCGGGCGGGCTATTCCTCTGGGAGGCCTACGGCCCCGGGCAGCTGGGCCAGTCCACGGGCGGTCCGCAGACGGCGGAGCTGCTGCCGCCACTGACCGAGGTGCGCGAGGACTTCGCAGGCACCGGCTGCACCGTCCTGCACCAATGGGCCGGCTGGCGCGAGGTGCGCGAAGGCGCACTGCATAGCGGGCAGGGCTGCGTCACCCAGCTGGTGCTGCAGCGGCCGGGCTGAAAGGGCCGGCGCCGCGCATCCCGCCCGCACCGTTTTTCCTCTGTCAGCCACATCACCATCACAGGAGACAACTGCCATGCAAGCGCTCGCCACTTCCCCCATTCCCACCCGGCGCGGCCTGCGCCGCTGGGCCGCGCTGGCCTGTGCGGCCGCCGCCGCCTGGGCGCTGGCCCATGCGGGCGCCGCGAACGCGCAGGCCCAGGCCCAGGCCGGGAGCTTTCCGGACAAGCCCGTGACCCTGGTCATCCCCTTCGCCGCAGGCGGGCCGACCGACGTGGTGGCGCGCATGCTGGCCGTGCCCATGGGCAAGTCCCTGGGCCAGACGGTCATCGTCGAGAACGCCGCGGGCGCGGGCGGCACCATCGCCGCCGCCAAGGTGGCACGCGCGCCGGCCAACGGCTACACCATCTTCCTGCACCACATGGGCATGGCGACGGCGCCAGCGCTCTACAAGAAGCTCAGCTTCGACCCGGTCAAGGACTTCGACCCCATCGGCCAGGTGGTGGACGTACCCATGACCCTGCTGGCGCGCAAGGACTTCCCGGCGAACGACCTGCAGGGCGTGCGGGCCTACATCAAGGCCCACCAGGGCCAGGTCACGCTGGCCAATGCCGGCCTCGGCGCCGTGTCGCACCTGTGCGGCCTGCTGTTCATGTCGCAGATCGGCGAGGAGCTGACCACCGTGCCCTACAAGGGCACGGGCCCGGCCATCAACGACCTGCTGGGCGGGCAGGTGGATCTGCTGTGCGACCAGACCACGCAGACCGTGCCCTTCATCAAGGACGGCCGCGTCAAGGTTCTGGGCGTGACGGTGCCCCAGCGCCTGGCCGCCTTGCCGAATGTGCCCACGCTGGACGAGCAGGGCCTCAAGGGCTTCGACGTCAAGGTCTGGCACGGGCTCTACGCCCCGCACGGCACGCCGCCTGCGGTCATCAGGAAGCTCAACGAGGCGCTGAATGCGGCCCTGCAGGACCCGGCGGTGCGCCAGCGGCTGACCGATCTGAGCTCCGACGTGCCCGCGCCCGACAAGATCACGCCCGAAGGCCTGCGCACCCACCTCGCGGCCGAGATCGCCAAGTGGGGCCCGGTGATCCGCAAGGCAGGCATCTACGCCGACTGAACCGGGGCCCGACCATGATCCGCAGCCTGGACCACCTCGTCCTCACCACCGCCGACGAGGCGGCCTGCATCCGCTTCTATACCGACGTGCTCGGCATGCGCCTGGAAAGCTTCGTGGGCGGCTCGCCGCCCGTGGAGCGCCGGGCCTTCGCCTTCGGCGCGCAGAAGATCAACCTGCACGTCAAGGGCCGGGAATTCGAGCCCAAGGCCCACACGCCGGTGCCCGGCGCGCTGGACCTGTGCTTTCTGGCATCGGTGCCGCTCGACGCGGTGATCGAGAGGCTCGGCCAGCTGGGCGTGCCCATCGCCGAGGGGCCGGTGCTGCGCACGGGCGCGGTGTCCCGCATCCGCTCGGTGTACGTGCGCGACCCGGACCTGAACCTCATCGAGATCTCGGAGCCCGTGGTGGACTGAGCGGGCAGGGCCGCATTGCGGGGCTCCTGCGCCCGCCCGTGGCCCCGGGGCGGCGGATAATCGCGCACCTGCCCGCCATGCATCTGCCTGTCACGCCTGTGCTGCGGCTTTCGCCTTCCGCCCGCTCCCGCCTTTGAACTCCCCCGTCTTCTCCTCCCTCATCCCGGTGCTGCTGGGCATCGGCATCGGCTTCGGCGCAGCCCGCATCGGCTGGGTGCGCGCCGCAGCCATCAAGGACCTTTCGAACATCGTGTTCCTAGTGCTCACGCCGGCGCTGCTGTTTCGCACCATGGCCGGCGTGCGCGTGCAGGACCTGGACTTCGAGCCGGTGGGCCTGTATTTCCTCGCCAGCAGCCTGCTTTTCGCGGGCACCATGGCCTTCTGCGGCTTTTCCACGCGGGCGGCGGCGCGGGGCCTGGCCCACATGTTCAGCAACACGCTGATGATCGGCGTGCCGCTGATCGGGCTGCTCTACGGCCAGGCCGGGCTGGTCACGCTGCTGACGCTGATCTCGCTGCATTCGCTGATCCTGCTGACCGGCGCCACCATCGTCTTCGAGCTGGCCGAAGCGCGCGAGCAGCAGCGCGCGGGCCTCGCCACGCCGCGCCCCATGGCCTGGACGGTGCTGCTGGCGGTGAAGAACGGCATCATCCACCCGGTGCCGCTGCCCATCCTGGCGGGCCTGGTGCTGGCGCAGACCGGCTGGCACCTGCCCGAGGTGGTGGACAAGCCCCTGCAGGTGCTGGGCTCCGCGCTCGGGCCCATCGCGCTGCTGCTGGTGGGCATCACCCTGGCCTACAGCCGCATCGGGGCGCACTGGCGCGCGGCGCTGGGCATCGCGCTGGTCAAGAACCTGGTGCACCCGATGCTGGTCTTCGCGCTGGCCTGGGCGCTGGGCCTGAGCGGCACATCGGTGGCCGTGATGTTCGCTGTGGCGACCCTGCCGGTGGGCGCCAACGTGTTCCTCTTCACCCAGCGCTACGGCGTGATGCAGGACGAGGTTTCCTCCAGCATCGCCATATCCACCGGGCTCGCGCTGCTCACGCTGCCGCTGGTGCTGGCGGCCACGCGCTGGCTGCCGCACTGAGCGGCAGCTGCTGAGGCCGCAGGCCCAGCGGAAAGATCAGGGCGCCAGGCGTTCGCGCAGCCAGGCGCCGGCTTCGAGCCGGTAGTGCAGCCGGTCGTGCAGGCGGCTCTTGCGGCCCTGCCAGAACTCCCATTGCTCGGGCTTGAGGCGGTAGCCGCCCCAGTGCGGCGGCCGCGGCGGGTTGAGCAGAAACTGCGCGCCGTAGCGCGCCGCATTGGCGACCAGTACGCCGCGCCCGGAAATCACCTGGCTTTGCGGGCTGGCCCAGGCGCCAATGCGCGAATCCAGCGGCCGGCTGGCGAAATAGGCATCGCTTTCCTCGTCGCTCACCTTTTCCACCGTGCCTTCGATGCGCACCACGCGCTCCAGCTCCACCCAGTGGAACTGCAGCGCGGCGAAGGGGTTGCCCGCCAGCTGGCGGCCCTTGCGGCTGTCGTAATTGGTGTACCAGACGATGCCGCGCTCGTCGTAGCCCTTGATGAGCACCACGCGGGTGCTGGGGCGCAGGTCCGCGCCCACCGTGGCCAGGGTCATGGCGTTGGGCTCGGGAATCTGGGAAGCCACGGCCTCGTTCAGCCACTGGTCGAACTGGCGCAGCGGATCGGTGTGGGAGGCGTCTTCGCTGAGCTCGGCGCGCTCGTAGCTCTTGCGCAGGTCGGCGACGGCGGACGACAGCGGAGCGGGGGAGGGGGAAGAAGAGGAAGGATGGCTGGCGGTCATGCGGGGGATTGTGCCCGCATGACCCCTGCCCGGGCGCGCCCCAACGGCGCGCGGCAGGCTTACTTGGCGGCCTGGATCACGGCGCAGGCGAGGCGCGCGCCGGAATTGCCCGTGGGCTGGGTCACGTAGTCGTCGGCATTGGCATGCACGATCAGGCCGCGGCCGATGATGTCGGTCACGCCGCTGCCCACGGTGAAGCTGCGCGTCTCGAACGTGAAGCGCGCCACGCCGTTCGCGTCGGCCACCAGGCTGGGCAGGTCGCCCGTGTGGTGGTCGCCATGGCCGAAGTGGCCGTGTGGCTTGCCGGTGGGGTTGAAGTGGCCGCCTGCGCTGTTGCCGTCGCCGCTGGAGCAGTCGCCCTTTTCATGGACGTGGAAGCCGTGCTCCGTGCCGGGCTTGAGGCCGCGCACCTCGCCCGTCACGCGGACCAGGTCGCCCTGCTGCACGAAGCGCACATCGCCCGTGGTCTGGTTGCCGCGCGTCGGCTGCAGCTGCGCGGTGGCGGCGGGGCCGGTGGGGGACATGCTGGCGCAGCCGGCAAGGGCCGCGGCGCCGAGGCCGAGCAGGAAGAGGCGGGAAGTCGATCGCATGGAATGGCTCCTGATGGTGGTGTGCGCCGCGGATCATCCACCATGCCGAGCGCGGGGCCACGTCGGACGGAGCCGATGGGTTCTCAGCGCGGGCCTTCGTCTGCCCCCGGGCGCGGCGCCAGCGCCAGCAGCCGGCCCAGCGCCTGGTCGTCGATGCCCATGCGCTGCAGCTCGTCGTAGGTGGCCTGGGCGTAGTCGAGCGTGGTGCCGTAGATGCCGGCCGCCTCGCTGAAGATGCGCCGGTATTCGGCATCGGGCAGCACGCCGGCATGGCTGGGGCTGCGGCGCGAGAGGGTGAAGGCCAGCGCGCGCACGGGGCCCTGCGGCGTCTGGCAGGTGACCCAGCGCGGGTCATAGACGCCCAGCACCATCTCGCGCTGCCAGAGCGGCGGCATGATCTGCGGCACGAGCTTGCGTTCGATGCGGTAGGCCATGCCATGGCAGCTGCCGCCCGAGAGCATGCCGAAGACCAGCCCCGGGCATTCCGGCGTGCCCCGGTTCACGCGGCTCCACATCTTCAGCGCCCGGTGCCAGCCGTGCACCTTGGCCGGGCGCCGTTCGGCGTAATCGAAGTCGGGGCGCCAGATCAGCGAGCCGTAGCCGAAGATCCAGAGGTCCGTGGTGCCCCCCCATTCGGCCAGCGTCGCCTCGAGCATCGGAGCGGGGTCGCGCACGGGAGCGGCTATCGAAGGCATGTGGAGACTCTACAATTTGCGGGTTTTGTCCAACCCATCATTATTTACGGAGTTTTCACCATGTCCTTCAGCAGTTCCGACGACGACAGCCAGCAACGTTTCGCCCTTGGGCTCGTGTTCGTGCTGATCGCCCTGGTGGTGAGCTCCGTGGTGGGCGTCACCGTGTACAAGCAGCGCAGCCATGCCCGCGCCGAACCCGCCGCCGTGGTGGAAGAGCCCGCCGGTACCCCCGTGGTGGCCGTGAACGACGAAGTCGCCCGCGTGGTGGTCGATGGCGCCGTGGTGCGCTTTTACTTCGCCACGGGCAGCGCCGCCGTGACGCCCGAAGCCCAGCCGGCCCTCGCCGACATCGCCCGCGCCGTGTCCAACGGCCGCTCGGTGATCGTGTCCGGCTTCCATGACGCGACCGGCGACGCCGCCGCCAACGAAGAGCTGGCCAAGCAGCGCGCACTGGCCGTGCGCGAAGCCCTGGTGGCCGCCGGCGTGCCGCAAGAGAAGATCGAGCTGCGTAAGCCCCAGGTCACCCAGGCCGACGGCAACAACGCCGAAGCCCGCCGCGTCGAAGTGACGCTGGCACCGGTCTGACCCCCTTCGGCGGCCGCAGCACCTGCGCCGCCATGGCAGGCACGAACCCAAGCCCGGTCCGCCGGGCTTTTTTGCGGGCGGCCGCAACCCGAGGCTTGATGGAGGGCGATCCCCATGCGAATCCTTGTCGTGGAAGATGATCCGGCGCTGCGCCTGGGCATCCGCCGCATGCTGCAATCCGAAGGCTGGCAGGTGGACGTGGTGACCGACGGCGAACTGGCGCTCACCGCCGTGGCCACGGCCGACTACGACGCGGCCGTGCTCGACCTGGGCCTGCCCCGGCGCGACGGCCTGCAGGTGCTGCGCAGCTGGCGCGAGCAGCGGCGCGACCTGGCGGTGCTGATCCTCACCGCACGCGACGAGCTCAGCCAGCGCGTGCAGGGCCTGAACGACGGCGCCGACGACTTCCTGGCCAAGCCTTTCGAATCGGTGGAGCTGGTGGCGCGCCTCAGGGCGATCACCCGCCGGCGCAGCAAGGGCCTGGCGACCAACCTGCTGCGCATCGGCGCCCTGAGCTTCGACACCGAAAGCCGCGAGCTGCGCCGGGGCGAGGAGCGCCTGCCGCTGAGCCCGCGCGAAGCCGCGCTGGTCGAGCTGCTGATGGCCTCGCCGGGCAAGGCCGTGCCCAAGAACCGCATCGTCTCGGCCATGTCCACCTGGGAGACCGATTTCAGCGCCAACGCGGTGGAGATCTACATCCTGAAGCTGCGGCGCAAGCTGGCCGACAGCGGCGTGGCCATCGTCACCGTGCGCGGCGTGGGCTACGCCATGGAAGCGGAGCAGCCGTGAAGCGGATCGGCCCCTGGACCTGGCGCCGCGCCACCAGCCTGCGCCGCAAGCTGGTCGCACCGCTGCTCTGGACCTGGGTCATCTCGGCCGTGCTGGCATCGCTGGCGGCCTTCTGGCTCACGGGCCGCGCCACCCAGCTGGTGATGGACCGGGCCCTGCACGACGATGCGGTGGCGCTGGCGTCGCAGATCCGCTGGGATGCGGCCGGCCCGCGCCTGGGCGTCGATTCGCACACCGCGGCCTCGATGGTCTATGACTCCTTCGCGCCCACGCGCTACACGCTGCGCACCGACGAAGGCATCGTGCTGGCCGGCAATGCCGAACTCTCGCTGCCCGTCCACCTGAGCCAGGGCCAGGGCGAGGCGGCTGGCGATTCCGTCTTCTTCGACCACGCCACGCCCTGGGGCCACCTGCGGCAGGTGGCGATGCACGTGCAGCGCGCGGGCTCCCCGGGGGTCTGGGTCATCGTGGGCGAATCGGTGCTCAAGCGGCAGATCCTGAGCAAGGAACTGGCCTGGGCGATCTTCCTGCCCGCCATCGCTCTGGGCTTTCTGATCGTGCCCCTGGTGCTGACGGGCGTGCGCCGCGGGCTGGAGCCCGCGCAGGCGGTGAGCCAGGCCATGGCGCGGCGCGGCATCGACGACCTTTCGCCGCTGCCACTGGACGAGGTGCCCGACGAGCTGCGCAGCATGGTGCAGCACACCAACGACCTGCTGCGCCGGCTGGCCGAGGCCGTGCATTCCGAGCGGCGCTTCATCTCCGACGCCGCGCACCAGCTGCGCACGCCGGTGGCCGGCATCCGCCTGCTGGTGGAGGACCTGCGCCGCGTGCACCAGGCCGACCCGCACCAGCCGCCCGATGCGGAGGTGCTCTTCGAGCTGCATTCCGCCGCCGACCGTGCCACCCGCCTGGTGCGCCAGCTGCTGTCGCTGGCCCACAGCAGCGGCGCCGGTGCCACGGCCGCCGAACCCGTCGCGCTGGCGCCGCTGGTGCGGCGCGTGGCCGGGCGCCATGCCCAGGCGGCGGCGGCTGCCGGCAAGGCGATCCATCTCGGCGCCGGCCTGCGGGAAGAGGAGGGCCTAGAGGGTGCAGAGGGCGCCGACGACGGTCCGCAGGCCCTGGCGCTGCCGCTGCTCTTGGAAGAAGCCCTGGCCAACGTGCTGGACAACGCCATCCGCTATGGCGGCGCCCGGGTGCAGGTGGATCTGCTGCCCGAGCCCTCCCTGCCCGGCGGCGGCTGGTGCGTGCAGGTGCAGGACGACGGCCCCTCGCTGCCGCCCGAGCAGCGCGAGAACATGCTCGCGCCCTTCTGGCGGGGCGATGCCTCGGCCTCCGAAGGCTCGGGCCTGGGCCTGCCGATCGCCAGCAAGGCCCTGCGGCAGATGGGCGGCGACCTGCCCATGCCCGACGTGCCGCCGCAGGGCGGCACCCGTGTGCGGCTTCTGGTGCGCGGCGCCTGAGCCGCGAGGGGCGGGCGAGGCGCTCCAGCCGCCCGCCCGCCGCAGCCCGGCGGGCATTAAGCCAATACAAAGGGTTTACCACGAAGAATCGCGCCGCTCGAAGGCCTCGTGGTGAGGTCTTGCAACCGGATGCGACTCATGGAAACCAATTCTTCGCTCTCCCGCCACCGGCTGGCCTGGGGGACCGGCGCCGCCGCCATGCTGGCCATTGCCGTGTCTGCGGCCGTCTTGCTGCTCCCGTCCCGCGAATCGGCCGCGGCCGGTGCGCCGCAGGAGGGCACGCCCGAGCTGTCGCATGCGGGCAAGGTGGCGCCCGGCGTGGTGCGCGTCTCGAACAGCCAGTCCGTCACGCTGGACCTGGGACCGGCCGGCCAGCGCGCCTTCGACGACGTGCAGCAGGCCATCGGCAACATCGACTTCGACCAGGACCGCACGGTGCCCGTCACCACCGCCTATGCGGGCCGCATCGCGCGGGTGCTGGTCAAGGCCGGCGACAACGTGCGCGCCGGGCAGACGCTCTACACCGTGAACGTGCCCGACATCGCGCAGGCCGCGTCCACGCTGGTTTCCACGGCCGGCACGCTGCGCTCGGCGAGCGAGACCCTGCGCCGCGCGCAGGCCCTGGTGGCGGACAACAGCATCCCCCAGAAGGAATACCAGCAGAACCTGTCGGACCAGCAGGCGGCCGACGCCGCCTACCGCGCCGCGCGCAAGACGCTGCAGCTCTTCGGCCTCTCGGAAGCCGACATCCAGCACATCGAGCGCGACCACGCCATCGACGTCGAGATGCCGGTCAAGAGCCCCATCGAGGGCCGCGTCGTCGCCCGCGCCGCCCAGCCGGGCCTGCTGACCCAGCCCGCCGCCTCGCCCGCACCGGTCACGGTGTCGGACCTGCGCACGCTCTGGATGGTGGCCAACGTGCCCGAATCGGATTTCGCCCACTACAAGGTCGGCCTGCCGGTCAGCGTGCGCGTGCAGGCCTGGCCCGACAAGGTCTTCGACGGCCGCATCAGCTACGTGGGCGACACGGTCGATGCCGGCACGCACCGCTTCGCCGTGCGCGCCGACGTGGCCGATCCGGCCCACCTGCTGCGCCCGCAGATGCTGGCGGACTTCCGCATCACCCTGGCCGCGCCGCAGCAGGGCACGGCCGTGCCCGCGACGGCCGTGGTGCGCGAGACCTCGGGCACCAACGTGGTCTGGGTGGCGCAGGGCGCCCAGGACCCGCTGGGCGTGCGGCTGCAGCGCCGCGCCGTGACCCTGGGCCACAGCGAGGACGGGCAGGTGCAGATCACCGCCGGCCTGCAGCCGGGTGACCGGATCGCGCGCCGCAACGCGCTGATGCTGAGCAACCTCTACGAGACCGACGCCGAATAAGGGCGCGCTTCTGTCCGCCGATTCCTTGCAGGAGCCTCCCCCGTGTTTCGACCCCTTCTGGCCTTCGTGCTATCGCGCCGGCCCATCGTGCTGCTGGGCCTGCTGGCCTTCATGGTCGCCGGCGTCATCGCCTTCCTCCACCTCAACGTGGAGGCCTACCCCAATCCCGCGCCGGTGATCCTGGAGATCACCGCGCAGGCGCCCGGCCTCTCGGCCGAGGAAATGGAGCGCTACTACACCCGTCCGATGGAAGTGGGCCTGGCCACCACGCCGGGCGTGGACAACATCCGCTCCACCTCGTTCTACGGCCTGTCGTTCGTGCGCGTGACCTTCAAGTACGGCACCGACTACTACTTCGCGCTCTCGCAGGTGGCCAACAACCTGCAGTCCAACGTCAGCCTGCCGAACAACGTGCAGCCGCAGATCCAGGCCTCCAGCCTGGTGGGCGAGATCCTGCGCTACCAGGTCAAGGGCCCGCCGGGCATGAGCCTGACCCAGCTGCGCACGCTGCAGGACTGGGTCATCCAGCGCCGGCTGCTCACCGTACCGGGCGTGGCCCAGGTGGTGACCTGGGGCGGCACCACCAAGGAATACCACGTGGAGCCCGACCCGAAGCTGCTGGAATCGCGCGGCGTGACGCTGCAGCAGCTGATCTCGGCCATCGGCAACGCCAACCTCAACGTGGGCGGGCGCGCCATCAGCGTGGGCGACCAGTCGGTCAACATCCGCGGCCTGGGCGCGGTCGAGAACCTGGCCGACATCGGCAACGTGGTCATCAGCCAGCAGAACGGGCTGCCCATCCAGGTCAAGGACGTGGCGCGCATCTCCGAAGGCACGGTGCCGCGCCTGGGCGAGGCCGGCCGCGACGACCAGAACGACGTGGTGACCGGCGTGGTCATCATGAACCGCACGCTGCACACCAAGGACGTGATGGCCCGGGTGGAGCAGGCCGTGGAGAAGATCAACACCGACCACAGCCTGCCGCCCGGCGTGCATCTGGCGCCTTACTACGACCGCTCGGCGCTCGTCAACGTGACCACGCACACCGTGCTGCACAACCTCGTGTTCGGCTGCCTGCTGGTGTTCCTCATCCAGTGGATCTTCCTGGGCGACCTGCGCAGCGCCATCATCGTGAGCGTGAACATCCCGTTCGCGCTGTTCTTCAGCATCATGATCCTGGTGCTGACCAACGAATCGGCCAATCTGCTGTCGCTCGGGGCGGTGGACTTCGGGATCATCGTGGACTCCGCGGTGATCCTGGTGGAGAACATCTTCCGCAACTTCCAGCGCAGCCGCGCCGAGCAGTCCACGGCGCTGCATGCGCTGGCGCGCGAGCCCGACGGCGCCGCGCTCAACCCCGCCACTGGCTGGACGGCCCGGCTGCGCACCATCTACCTGAGCGCGCGGCAGGTGGACAGCTCCGTGCTGTTCTCCACCTGCATCACCATCGCCGCGTTCACCCCGCTCTTCACCATGCAGGGCGTGGAGGGGCAGATCTTCGGGCCCATGGCGCGCACCTACGGCTACGCCCTGGCCGGCGCGCTGCTGGCCACCTTCACCATCACGCCGGTGCTGGCCAGCTACCTGTTGCCGCGCAAGATCGAGGAGAAGGAGACCTTCATCGTGCGCAGCATCCACCGCGCCTACAAGCCCGCGCTGCACTGGGTGCTGGCCCATGCGCGCACCACGGTCGTGATCGGCTGCGTGGCGCTGGTGGCCGGCGGCCTGCTGGCGAGCCGGCTGGGCAGCGAATTCCTGCCCGCGCTGGAAGAGGGCAACCTCTGGATCCGCGCCTCCATGCCGCCCACCATCTCGCTGGAGGCGGGCACGGCCCAGGTCAACCGTATGCGCGAGCTGATCAAGTCCTACCCGGAGGTCATCACCGTCGTGTCGCAGCACGGCCGGCCCGATGACGGCAGCGATGCCTCGGGTTTCAACAACGTGGAGCTGTTCGCGCCGCTCAAGCCCTTCGACGAATGGCCCGCCGGCATGACCAAGGAACGCCTGGTGGCCGAGCTGCAGGCCAAGTTCGACAACGAATTCCCGGGCGTGGGCTTCAACTTCTCGCAGTACATCCAGGACAACGTGGAGGAGGGCCTCTCGGGCGTGAAGGGCGCCAACTCGGTCAAGATCATCGGCCCCGACCTGCCCACGCTGGAACACCTGGCCGACCAGGTCATGGGCGTGATGCGGCAGATCGACGGCGTGGCCGACCTCGGAACCTTCCACACGCTGGGCCAGCCGAACATGAACATCCACATCGACCGCGCCCGCGCCGCCCGCTACGGGCTGAACACGGGCGACGTGAACGCGACCATCCAGGCGGCGCTGGCCGGCACCAGCGCCACCACGGTGATGGAGGGCGACCGCCAGTTCGGCCTGACGGTGCGCTTCCCCCAGAACCAGCGCGGCAGCATCGATGCGGTGCGCGCGCTGCGCATCGGCTACACCACCAGCGGCGGCGGCACGGCCTTCATCCCGCTGACCGACGTGGCCACCATCTCGCTGGACACGGGCGCGACCTACATCTACCACGAGAGCAACGAGCGCTACATCCCGATCAAGTTCAGCGCCCGCGGGCGCGACCTGGGCAGCACGGTGTCGGAGGTGCAGCGCAAGGTGGCCGAACAGGTCAAGCTGCCCGAGGGCTACCGCATCAGCTATGCCGGCGAGTTCGAGGAACTGCAGCAGGCCAAGGCGCGCATGCTGGTCGCCATTCCGCTCGCGGTGGCGCTGATCGTGGTGCTGCTCTACGCGCTCTTCAGCAACTTCGCCTACAGCCTGCTCACGCTGGCGGCCGTGCCCTTCACCGTGCTGGGCGGGATCCTGGCGCTCTGGGTGTCGGGCCAGGTGCTGAGCGTGTCGGCGGTGATCGGCTTCATCTCGCTGCTGGGCGTGTCGGTGATGGACGGCATCCTGATCCTGACCTGCTTCAAGGAGCTGCGCCAGGCCGGCCGCGATGCGACGGAGGCCATCACCGAAGCCTATGAAAGCCGCATGCGGCCCCTGCTGATGACGGCGCTCTCGGCCTGCATCGGCCTGTTTCCGGCCGCCATGTCGCACAGCATCGGCAGCGAGGTGCAACGGCCGCTGGCCACCGTGGTGGTGGGCGGCATGCTGATCGGCCCGCTGTTCCTGCTGCTGGTCGTGCCCGCGCTGCGCCTGCTGGTGCTGCGGCGCATGAAATCGTCCAACCGTCGCCAGGGCCTGGGAGGCAAGCGTGTCTGATGTCCACATGATCCGTCGGCGCGCAGCCGTCGCCGCCGCGGTGGCCGCCGCCGCACTGGCCCTGGGCGGCTGCGCCGTCGGCCCCGACTACGCCGCCCCGGCCACGCCCCTGCCGGCCCATCTCACGCGCGACGCGCTGCAGCTGCCCCGGCAGACGGCGCCTGCCACCGCGCAGTGGTGGAAGGTGTTCGGCAGCCAGCCGCTCGACACGCTGGTGGAAGAAGCCCTGGCGCAGAACCCCACGGTGGCCGCCGCCCGCGCCACCCTGCGCGCGGCGCAGGAAAGTGCAGCCGCCCAGCGCGGCGCCTACTACCCGCAGCTGCAGCTGAGCCAGAACAACACCCGGCAGAACACCGGGCGCACCCAGCAGTCGCCGCTCAATTCGGGCGACACGGTGTTCAACTACCGCACGGCCCAGCTCAGCGTGGGCTATACGCCGGACCTCTTCGGCGGCAACCGGCGGCAGGTCGAATCGCTGGAGGCCTCGGCCGAGCAGCAGCGCTGGCAGCTCGAAGGCGCCCGCCAGACCCTGGTGAGCAACCTGGTGGGCGCCGTGCTGCAGGCCGCCTCGCTCAAGGAGCAGGTGGACCGGACCGGCCAGGCCGTCGAGGCCATGCAGGAGCAGCTGCGCGTGATGCGCAACCTGCAGCGCTCGGGCTACGCCAGCGGCCTGGACGTGGCCACGCAGGAGAACCTGCTGAGCCAGGCCCAGCAGGCGCTGCCGCCCCTGCAAAAGCAGCTGGAGCAGACCCGCAACCTGGTCGCCGTGCTGACCGGCCGCACGCCCGATGCGCAGCTGCCGCTGCTGTCGTCCCTGCGGCTGGCCGATCTGGCTGCGCCACCGCTGCCGCAGGCCGTGCCCTCGCAGCTGGTGGCCCAGCGGCCCGACGTGCGCGCCGCAGAAAGCGCGCTGCATGCCGCCAGCGCCGCCATCGGCGTGGCCCAGGCGGCGCGGCTGCCGCAGCTCTCGCTCACGGCGGCCTACGGCGGCGGCGCCACGAACTTCGGCAGCATGTTCTCGGCCGGCAACGTGGTGTGGTCGGTGGGCGCCGGGCTGCTGGCGCCGCTCTTCGACGGCGGCACGCTGGCCGCGCGCCAGCATGTGGCCGAGGCGCAGTTCGACGCCGCCGCCGCCAGCTACCGCGGCGCGGTGCTGACGGCCTTCCAGAACGTGGCGGACACGCTCTATGCGCTCTCCATCGACCAGCGCGCGCTGCAGGCGGCCGATGCCAGCGTGGCGGCCACGCGCTCGTCATACGAGCTGACGCGCGCGCAGCTCGCCCAGGGCTATGCCTCGCGGCCGTCGATGCTCGCGGCGCAGCAGGCCTGGCTGCAGGCCAGCGCGGCCCGCACGGCGGCCTACGGCACGCTGCTGGGCGACAGCGTGGCGCTTTACCAGGCGGTGGGCGCGCCGGTGGAGCCCTGAGGCGTCGGTGAGAAGAGGGCAGGGCGACCGGGCTCAGGTGCTTTCGCGCACCACCAGCTCGTAGCCCAGCTCGATGCAGTCCGGCCCCGCAGGCTCGCCGCGCATGCGGCGCAGCAGCATGGCGGCGCCTTCGCGGCCGACCTCGGCGCGGGGCGTGCGCACGGTGGTCAGCGGCGGCACCATCTGGTCGCTGCCCGCCAGGTCGTTGAAGCCGGCCACCGCGATGCGCCCCGGCACCGCCACGCCCAGGCGGCTCGCGGCCAGCAGGCCGCCCTGGGCGATGTCGTCGTTGCAGAAGAAGATGGCGTCCACGTCGGGCAGGCGGCGCAGCACGTCCTCGAACAGCCGCGCGCCCAGGGCGATGGACGAGCTCTCCGGGCTCAGCACCTCCAGCGCCGGGTCATGCAGGCCCGCTTCGCGCAGGGCACGGCGGTAGCCCTCGGCGCGCTGCAGCGTGCGCGGGTCCAGCTGCGCCGCGCAGAAGGCGATGCGGCGCCGGCCGCGCTCCAGCAGGTGGCGGGTGATCGCCGCGCCTGCATCGGTCTGCGAAAAGCCCACGCAGGCCACGCCGGGCTCGCCGCTGGTTTCCATCAGATGCACGCAGGGCACGCCGCTGCGCGCGATGAGCTGGCGGGCCGCCTCGCTGCGGTCGAAACCGGTGACCAGCAGGCCGGCAGGGCGGTGCGGCAGGTAGGTGCGCAGCAGCAGTTCCTCTTCGGCCGCGTCGTAGTGGGTCACGCCGATCAGCGGCTGGAAGCCTTCGGGGAACAGCGTGCGGTGCACGGCTTCGAGCAGATCGACGAAGAGGGCGTTCGACAGCATGGGCACCAGCACCAGCACCTGGCTGCTGCGCTGGGAGGCGAGGGCGCGCGCGGCGGGGTCGGGCACGTAGCCCAGCTGCTCGGCGGCGGCGCGGGCGCGTTCGGCAAGTTCCGGCGCCACGGCGCGTTCTCCGCGCAGGGCGCGCGACACGGTGATGGGGCTCACGCCCGCGGCGCGGGCCACGTCCTGCAGGGTGACTCGGCCGGTGGCGCGGCGGCGTTCGCGGGGAGGCTGATCGTTCATCGGGAGGGGGTGATCCGGGTGTAAACCCTAGCAGGAGAGCCCTGCAGTATGAAATAGGATAGCGCTATCCAAGCGGCTCGGGTGTGCTTTTGCCACGCACGAGCCGCTGGCATCGGGGCTCTGGCAGCCCTTTTTTGCACGCGATGAAGATAGCGCTATCCCAAGGAGAAGATCGATGGAGACACGAACCGAGCCCGCCTGGCTGGTGGTCATGGGCGTATCCGGCTGCGGCAAGTCCAGCCTGGGACAGGCGCTGGCGGCCGACCTGGGCCTGCCGCTGATCGAAGGCGACGACTTCCACCCCGAAGCCAACATCCGCAAGATGCAGAGCGGCACGCCGCTCAACGACGAAGATCGCGCCGGCTGGCTGATCCGGCTGGGTGAGGAGCTGGCCTCGCGCCCCGCCGGCGCCGTGCTGACCTGCTCGGCCCTGAAGCGCGCCTACCGCGACCGCCTGCGCTCCGCCGTGCCGGGCCTGCGCTTCGTCTTCATGCAGATCGACAAGTCCGAGGCCCTGGCCCGCGTGCAGGCCCGCTCGGCGGTCCACATCTTTCCCGCCAGCCTGGTGGACAGCCAGTTCCAGACGCTGGAATCGCCCGTGGGCGAGCCGGGCGTGCTGTCCGTGCCCGCCACCGCGCCGCTGGCGCAGTCTGCCGCCCAGGTGCGTGCCTGGCTGCAGGCCGAAGCGAGACCCGCATTGCCGGCGGCCCCGGCTCAGTCCTGAGCGCCGTTTTTCACGCCCCGCCCCGCGCTGTCGCGACAGCAGGTCGGGCCCGTTCATTCCAACGATGGAGACACCATGACGACAACATCCTCCTCATCACCATCTTCCACGGCGGCCGTACCGGGCCGCGTGCCCGGCCGGCGCTGGCGCATCGGCGGCCTGCTGGGCGTGGGCGTGCTGGTCAACTACTTCGACCGGCTCAGCCTGTCGGTGGCGGCACCCCAGATCCAGGCGGAATTCCATCTTTCGCCCGAGCAGATCGGCTTCTTCCTCTCGGCCTTCTTCTGGACCTATGCGCTGCTGCAGGTGCCCGCCGGCATGCTGCTGGACCGCTACGGCCCCACGCGCATCGGCCGCTGGGGCGCCCTGGCCTGGGGCGTCGCCTCCACGCTGACGGCGCTGGCCGGCGGCTGGGGCGGCATCTTCATCGCGCGCATGCTGCTGGGCATCGCCGAGGCGCCGGGCTTCATGGTGAGCTCCAAGGCCACCGGCTACTGGTTCCCGCGCGGCGAGCGCGCGCTGGCCACCGCCATCTTCGATGCGGCGGCCAAGTTCTCGAACGTGATCGGCGTGCCGCTGGTGGCCTTCGTGGTCGTGGGCTTCGGCTGGCGCTGGGGCTTCGGCATCTGCGCGGCGCTGAGCTTCGCGTACTTCTTCGCCTTCCTGCTGATCTACCGCGACCCGAGCAAGGATGACAAGCTCACCGACGCCGAGCACCGCTATATCGTCGAAGGCGGCGCCACGCCCGAAGGCGCGCCCGCCGGCGGCACCAGCGGCATGCTGGGCTACCTGCTGCGCCAGCCCAAGGTCTGGGGCCTGATGCTGGGCTTCGCGGCCTACGGCTATTCGTTCTACCTGTTCCTGACCTGGTTGCCGGGCTACCTGGTGCAGACCATGCACATGAGCATCATCAAGTCGGCCGGCTTCGCGGCCATTCCCTGGATGGTGGCGACGCTCACCGACCTGTTCGTGGGCGGCTGGCTCATCGACCACCTGATCGCCAAGGGCCATTCCGAATCCAAGGTGCGCAAGACCGTGCTGGTCTGCGGCATGGTGATGGGCCTGGCCGTCTTCGGCGCCACGCAGACCACCGACCCGGTCTGGGCCATCGTGTGGATCTCCATCGCGCTGGGCGGCCTGGCGGCTGCGGCGCCGGTGGGCTGGTCGCTGCCCTCGCTGATCGCGCCCAAGGGCGGGGTGGGCACGGTGGGCGGCCTGATGAACTTCGGCAACAACCTGATGGGCGCGGCCGCACCCATCGCCACCGGCCTGATCGTGGGCGCCACCGGCTCGTTCGTGAACGCCTTCCTGCTGGCGGGGGCGATCCTGCTGGTCGGCATCGTCGCGTTCGTGTTCCTGATGGGGCGCATCGAACCGATCGCCGAGCCCGGAGTCTGACGGCCAGTCGTCCCACGTCCGCGTGTCCTGCCGGTTGGTAGGATACGGAACAGCCGCCTCCTGCGAGGCGGCTCTTTTCTTGAAGCCCCACGCCATGACCACCCTCCACCCCACCGTTCACGCCGTCACCGAGCGCATCCGCGAGAAAAGCCGCGGCACGCGCACGGCCTACCTGCAACAGATCGACAAGCTGGGTTCCCGCGACCGGGGCGCCGACCGCATGGGTTGCGCCAACGTGGCCCATGCCTTCGCCGGCATGCCCCAGAACGACAAGCTGCGCGTGGTGGCGGCCAAGGCGCCCAACATCGGCATCGTCAACGCCTACAACGACATGCTCTCGGCCCATGCGCCGCTGCAGCATTACCCCGACCTCATCAAGGACGAGGCACGCAAGCACGGCGCCACCGCCCAGGTGGCCGGCGGCGTGCCGGCCATGTGCGACGGCGTGACCCAGGGCACGCCCGGCATGGAACTGAGCCTCTTCAGCCGAGACGTGATCGCCATGGCCACGGCTGTGTCGCTGAGCCATGATGTGTTCGACGCCGCCCTGATGCTGGGCGTGTGCGACAAGATCGTGCCCGGCCTGCTGATCGGCGCGCTGCAGTTCGGCTACCTGCCCACCGTCTTCGTGCCGGCCGGCCCGATGACCTCGGGCCTGTCGAACAACGCCAAGGCCAAGGTGCGCGAGCAGGCCGCCCAGGGCCTGGTGGGCCGCGCCGAGCTGCTGGAGGCCGAATCCGCCGCCTATCACAGCGAAGGCACCTGCACCTTCTACGGCACGGCCAACAGCAACCAGATGCTGCTGGAAGCCATGGGCCTGCACGTGCCCGGCACCGCCTTCATCAACCCCGGCCAGGAACTGCGCCAGGAACTGACCCGCGAGGCCGCCCGCACCGTGCTGGCCAAGAGCTGCACGCCCATCGGCAAGCTGGTCGATGAACGCACCATCGTCAACGCCATGGTGGCGCTGCTGGCCACGGGCGGCTCCACCAACCACCTGATCCACTGGGTGGCGGTGGCGCGCGCAGCCGGCATCGTGATCGACTGGGACGACTTCGCCCAGCTCTCCCACGCCGTGCCGCTGCTGGCCCGCGTCTATCCCAACGGCAGCGCCGACGTGAACCAGTTCCAGGCGGCGGGCGGCCCCGGCTACGTGCTGCGCGAGCTGCTCGACGCCGGCCTGATGCACGAAGACGTGCTCACCGTGCGCGCCGGCGGCATCCGCGAATACACCCGCCTGCCCGGCGAAGCCCAAGGGCAGGGCGGGGCAGGGCGCCTGGCCTGGACCGACATCGGCGCCAGCGGCGACGACAGCGTGCTGCGCCCGGCCACCGATCCGTTCAGCGTCACCGGCGGCCTCAAGCTGCTGCAGGGCAACCTGGGCCGCAGCGTCATCAAGGTCTCGGCCGTGCCGGAAGACCGCCACATCATCGAGGCGCCCGCGGCCGTGTTCGGCTCGCAGGCCGAGCTGCAGGCCGCCTTCCAGGCCGGCGAGCTGGACCGCGACGTGATCTGCGTCGTGCGCTGGCAGGGCCCCCAGGCCAACGGCATGCCCGAGCTGCACAAGCTCACCCCGCCTCTGGCCGTGCTGCAGGGCAAGGGCTTCCGCGTGGCGCTGGTCACCGACGGCCGCATGAGCGGCGCCTCGGGCAAGGTGCCCGCCGCCATCCACGTCTCGCCCGAAGCCCATGCCGGCGGCCCGCTGGCGCGGGTGCAGAACGGCGACGTCATCCGCCTGGACGCGGTGGCCGGCACGCTCGAAGTGCGGGTCGATGCCGACGCCTGGAACGCCCGCACCCCGGCCGTGATGCCCGCGGCGCAGGGCGTGGACAATGCCCATGGAATGGGCCGTGAACTGTTTGCCGGATTCCGGCGCAACGCGCTCAGCGCAGAAGAAGGAGCCTGCTCGTGGCTGTGAACGTGAATGGACAGAATGCTGTATTGACCGCGCAGGACGTGATGCGCGATGCGCCGGTCATCCCGGTCATCGTGCTCAATGACGTAGCCCACGCCGTGCCCATGGCCCGCGCGCTGGTGGCAGGCGGCATCCGCATGCTCGAAGTGACGCTGCGCACGCCCCAGGCCCTCGCCTGCATGGAAGCCATCGCCCGTGACGTGCCCGAGGCCGTCGTCGGCGCCGGTACCGTGCGCAGCGCGGCCGATGCCCAAGCCGCCGCCCGCGCCGGCGCCCGCTTTGCCGTGAGCCCCGGCTTCACCCCCGCCGTGGGCAGCGCCTGCCGCGACCTGAACCTGCCCCTGCTGCCCGGCGTGGCGACCGGCAGCGAAATCATGATGGCGCAGGAAGAGGGCTTCGGCGCGCTCAAGTTCTTCCCCGCCGTGCAGGCCGGCGGCCTGGCCATGCTCAAAGCCTGGCAGGGCCCCTTCGGCGACGTGGTGTTCTGCCCCACGGGCGGCATCCAGCCCGGCAATGCGGCCGAATTCCTGGCGCTGGGCAACGTGGCCTGCGTGGGCGGCTCGTGGCTGGTGCCGGCGGATGCTCTGGCATCCGGCGACTGGGCCCGCATCACCGAACTGGCCCGCGCCGCCGCAGCCCTGCGCAAGGCATAGTGACGGCCCCGGCATCGCCTGCCAACCCGGCAGGCGATGCCCCATCACGGCTCACGGCATTTCTCCGATCGATCGATTGATTGACTGCACACCCCATGAAAACCATCGACGAGATGCTGAACCTGGAACTGCTCACCCCCGAGCAGCACGGCCAGATCGATGCCTGGATCGCCCAGGCCGGCTCCCCCGAAGAGATCCTGCAGATGCCCGCACCGCTCTGGCAGGCCGTAGAGAGGGCGAGCCAGGCCATGGGCGTCAACGAAGACCTGCTGCGTCCGCCCTCGCTGGATGCCGGTATGCCCCTGTAATCACTCTCACCAATGACCTCCCTGACGATCCGCCCCGCGACCCGCGAAGACATCCCCACCATCCTGCACTTCGTGCGCGAACTGGCCATCTACGAAAAGGCCGAACACGAAATGCAGTCCACGAGCGCCCATCTGGAGCGCACGATGTTCTGCGAGAACCCGGCCGTCTTCGGCCTCATTTGCCTCGACGGCGACACGCCTGTGGGCTTTGCGGTCTATTTCTTCAACTACTCCACCTGGCAGGGCCGCCACGGCCTCTACCTGGAAGACCTCTACGTCTCGCCCGAATGCCGGGGCAGGGGAGCGGGCAAGGCCCTGCTGCAACACCTGGCGGCCATCGCCGTGGACAAGGACTGCGGCCGGTTCGAATGGAGCGTGCTGGACTGGAACGCACCGTCCATCGCCTTCTATGACAGCCTGGGTGCCAAGCCCCAATCGGAATGGATCCGGTATCGGATGACGGGGCAGGCGCTGGAAGACCTGGCTGCCCAGGCACCGCAAAGCCGGCCGGCAACCGTCTGAGAACACGCCAAACAAAAAAGGGCTGGATCGCGATCCAGCCCTTGTCACATCAGCGCATACCGCTATTCAAGCTATAGCAGATGCCGCGAGTTCGGTCAGCGCAGGCCGGTGCCCGCAGACACGTCGTCCTTGCGCTCTATCAGCTCGATCTTGTAGCCGTCCGGGTCCGTCACGAAGGCGATGACCGTCGTGCCGCCCTTGACCGGACCGGCCTCGCGCGTCACGTTACCGCCGGAGGCCTTGATCTTCTCGCAGGCCGCATAGGCGTCGGGCACGCCCAGGGCGATGTGGCCGTAGGCCGTGCCCATGTCGTAGCTCTCGGTGCCCCAGTTGTAGGTGAGTTCGATCTCGGCCTGGCCGGGGTTGCCGCCGTCGAAGCCCAGGAAGGCCAGCGAATACTTGTACTCGGGGTTTTCGGACGTGCGCAGCAGCTGCATGCCCAGGACCTTGGTGTAGAAATCAATCGAGCGTTGAAGGTTGCCAACGCGCAGCATCGTGTGGAGGAATCTCATGCACTCATTGTGCCGCGATCGCAAAGACCGGTGCAGAGGACGGTCAGGCTGGGCACTGGAGAGAGGTGACTCGCCATGAGCGCCTTGACCACATCTGGGGCCCCTCCGCAGACTATGCCTGAACTAGATACGATGTATATTATGTCAAATAACAAACGAGCAGCGGCACGGGCAAGCCAAAGGATGACATCGGGATGCGTCGTTTCCGGCGCCATGACCGGGACGATGCAGTGACGATCTCATCGTCCCCTGATGTACTCCACCCCACTCGCCATGCCTACTACCAAACCCGCCGCCGTGGCTCAGGCCGAAAAGAAGGTCGCCGCCGTTCTGGACGACCTTGAACAGACCACCGGATCGGAAGTTCAGAGGCTGCAGCTCGAAGATGTGGTGGCTTCCGATGCGGCGACCGGCAGGCCGCTCGTGCAAAAGGCCGTGGAGATCACGGTGCAACCCCGGCCGAACCGGAAGTGGGCTCGTTGATTCGCCGTCCTGCGCGGTAATGCCCGGGGCGCGCTTGCGTCAGCGCTGACCCGGGGCCTTGGTTTTCACTCCTTTCGTCCCTGCTTGCGGTCTCCCCGCCACGCCGGGCGTCGAAATATTCCCTTCCGATCCTGCAAGCTTGCGCTTGGGCGGTGGCAACATGGCGCGCCTGCGGATGGACGGCGGTATGCCGTGCCGCCCGCTTTTCCCAAGAAGAACCAGGAGACATCACGCCATGCCAGCCACCTCGTCCAACCCATTCGGGCTACACCAGAATCAGCGCCGCAGCTTGCTCGCCGCCACCTCGGGCCTGCTGCTGCCGGCTTGGGCACACGCCCAGGCCGCCTGGCCGAGCAGACCCTTGCGGCTCGTCGTGCCGTTTGCGCCCGGGGGCAGTTCGGAGATCGTCGCCCGTGCGGCGGCGGCGGAAATCTCCAAGACGCTCGGGCAGAACGTTTTCGTGGACAACAAGCCCGGGGCGGCCGGCAACATCGCCATGCAGGAAGTGGCCGCGAGCACCGATGAGCACACGCTGATCCTGGGCCATATCGGCACGCTGGCGGTCAATCCGTTCATCTTCCCGAAGCTGCCCTACGACGTGAACCGCGACTTCACGCCCATCACGCTGCTGTCGAAGGTGCCCAGCCTCTACGTGGTGCATCCCGATCTGCCGATCCGCAATCTGGCCGAGTTCATCACCTACGCCCGCAGCAAGCCGGGCCAGCTCAACTACGGCTCGGCCGGCAATGGCAGCGCCGGGCATCTGGCCTTCGAATATCTGAAGATGGTGACCAACACCTTCATGGTGCATGTGCCCTACCGAGGCACCGGCCCCATGCTGACCGACCTGATGGCCGGGCGGCTGCAGGCCGCGGCCGTGGGTGCGCCCGCCCTGCTGCCCTTCATCAAGGCGGGCAAGCTGCGCTGCATCGCCACCGGCACGGCGCAGCGCTTGCCGCAGATGCCCGATGTGCCCACGGTGGCCGAACAGGGCTTCAAGGGTTTCGAGATGACGCAGTGGTACGGCCTGATGGTGCCGTCCAGGTGGGCCAAGCCGCATATCGCGAAGTTCGAGGCCGAAGCCGTGAAGGCCGCACGCAGCGCGGCGGTCAAGGACAAGCTTGCGCAGGAAACGGCGCTGGCCGTGGGCAATACGGGCGCTGAGTTCGACGCCTTCATCAAGGCCGAGCAGGCGCGCTGGAAACCGGTGATCGACCGTGCCCAGATCAAGCCCGAGGGCATGGGCTGAGACCGCCGCCTCCTCTCGGCAACGAGACCTGCGGTCAGCAGGCGCCCTCCTTCAGTCTTCTGCGGCCGGCTGGGTGGATTGCGCTGGCAAGGTGCCCGACGCCATGCCCGCCAGCGCCTTGACGGCTTCGTCGCGCGAGGCCCAGTGCTGGTCCGGCATGGGCAGGTTGTGGCCGTCCACCTGGGCTTGGGCGAAGTAGTAGCGGCCATCGTCCTGCAGGCGCAGCAAGCCGGTATAGGTCGCGCCGTCGGACACGCCGAACACGGTTTCCTGCTGGCCTGAATAAGGGGACGGTGGGGAGGCGGAAGTCATGGCGGGGGCTCCTGGAGCATCGGGGGGGCAAACCCTGAGTGTGGAAGGAGTCCGTGCCGCGGGGCGTAGTCCAAGGGCCCGCCCTCCCCTGCGGCGATGCGCCCCTACCCTGCCCTCGCTGGCCAGGCCGCCAAAGGCTCCCCAAAGACTCAGTGGCCGTGCCCGTCGTGATGATCGTGCGCCGATGCGGTCGTGCGGTGCCCGGGCAGGCCCAGCTTGGTCAGCAGCTGCACGTCGGCCTCGACGTCGGGGTTGCCGGTCACCAGCAGCTTGTCGCCGTAGAAGATCGAATTGGCGCCGGCCATGAAGCACAGCGCCTGCACGGCCTCGCCCATCTGCTGGCGGCCGGCCGACAGGCGCACGCGGGCGCGGGGCATGGTGATACGGGCCACGGCGATGACGCGCACGAAGTCGAACGGGTCCACCGGCTCGCTATCGGCCAGCGGCGTGCCGGGCACGCGCACCAGGCTGTTGATGGGCACCGATTCCGGGTACGGCTGCAGGTTGGCCAGCTGCGCGATCAGGCCGGCGCGGTGGACCGGGGCCTCGCCCATGCCGATGATGCCGCCGCAGCACACGCTGATGCCGGCGGAGCGCACGTGCGAGAGCGTGTCCAGCCGGTCCTGGTACTGGCGCGTGCTGACCACGTCGGTGTAGTACTCGGGCGCCGTGTCCAGGTTGTGGTTGTAGTAGTCCAGGCCCGCGTCCTTGAGCGCCACGGCCTGATGCGATTCGAGCATGCCCAGCGTGGCGCAGGTCTGCATTCCCAGGCCCTTCACGGCGCCGATCAGCTCGCTCATCTTCTCGATGTCGCGGTCCTTCGGGGCGCGCCAGGCGGCGCCCATGCAAAAGCGGGTGGCGCCGGCATCCTTGGCGGCCTGGGCGGCGGCAGTGACTTCCTGCACGCTCATCAGCTTCTCGGCCTTCACGCCGGTGTCGAATTCAGCCGACTGCGGGCAGTAGCCGCAGTTCTCGGGGCAGCCGCCCGTCTTGACCGACAGCAGCGTGGCCAGTTCCACGTCGCCTGCGGGCCAGTGCTGGCGGTGCACGGTCTGGGCTTCGTACAGCAGATCCATGAAGGGCTTGTCCAGCAGGGCCTGGATGGCTTCGATGCTCCAGGGGCCGTTGTGCGCGGGCGCGGCGGCCGGGCGGCGGTGCAGCTGCACGGCCTGGGCCGGCACCTCGGCGGCGGGGGGGGGGGCGATGGTGGTCATGGGGTGGTCCTTCCTGGCTTTTGGGGTGCGCTGGGGCCCGCTGGGGCGGCATCCAGCCGATGGTGGCGGATTCTGCGGGAGAAAAATGGGAGCTGCCAGCGCCGGGCTGCAGAAAGTCGGGCTGGACGAAACGCCTCGAACAGCAGGCAATTCGGCGTTTTTTTGGCAGACGATTGCCGCAGATGCCATCAAGTTGCCACCATGATGGCGATGGCCATCGGGCGTCCATCACAACCGCCTTCAACTTACCCGCTTCGGCGGCCAACTGCTTCGCCTTGGCCTTCGGATCAGGCCGGAGTTGAGCGCAGTTGGCGCAGGCAGCCGTCAGCCCAGCGCGGCGATGACCTCGGGCGGGGCCTGCACCAGCTCGATCAGCACGCCTTCGCCCGCGACCGGGAACTCGTCGTTGCTCTTGGGGTGCAAAAAGGTGATGTCATAGCCTGCCGCGCCTTTGCGGATGCCGCCCGGGGCGAAGCGCACGCCCTGCGCGGTGAGCCATTCCACGGCACGCGGCAGGTCGTCGATCCACAGACCCACATGGTTGAGCGGCGTGGTGTGGACGGCGGGCTTCTTGTCGATGTCGAGCGGCTGCATCAGATCCACCTCCACCGCGTGGGCGCCCTGCCCCATCGCCAGGATGTCTTCATCGACGTTCTCGCGCTCGCTGCGGAAGCTGCCGGTCTGCGCCAGGCCCAGCATGTCCACCCAGAGGGTTTTCAGGCGCTGCTTGTCGGTGCCGCCGATGGCGATCTGCTGGATGCCCAGCACCTTGAACGGGCGGCTGTTGGATATTATTGTTGCGGTGCTCATGGCTCGGTCACTCCTGTTTTGATAGCTGCATGCCCTGATGGATAAAGCGCTGCAGGCCGATTTCCTTGCAATCACACCTCGCGCAGCACCCAGCTGCTGAGCGTGGCGAAGTATTCGCGCAGCCAGGCGTTGTAGCGGCTGGTGATGGGCGTGGGCGCGCTCACGGGCACCACGTCGGCCCAGCCCAGGCGGTGGGCGATGCGCGAGGCGCGGATCAGGTGGAAGTCGCTGGTCACCAGGGCCACGGGTGCGCTGGCGGGCACGCCGCGCGCCTCCAGCAAGGGGCGGCTCCAGGTCAGGTTCAGCTCGGTGCTGGTGCTCTTGTCTTCCAGCACCGGGCGGGCGGGCGCGATGCCGTGGCGCTCTTGCAGGTAGCGGGCCATGATGGCGGCCTCGCTCTCGGTCGCGCCCAGGTCGATGCCGCCGCACACCGCCACCAGCGCGGCCGGCTGCTGCGCAGCCAGCTCGGCGGCGGTATCGAGCCGGGCAGCCAGCGCAGGCCGGGGTTGCCCGTCCAGCGTGCCGGCACCCAGCACGACGATGGCCTGCACCGGCGGCACCTGGGCCAGGGGCACGCCAAAGCCCGTCAAACGGCTCCAGAACCACAGCAGGGAGACCAGCCACAGCGCCAGCGCCCACCAGCCCAGGCGCCAGACGCGTTGCCGGCCCGGGTGGCGGCTGCGCCAGCGTTCCAGCCGGGGCCAGCGCAGCGCGATGGCGAGCAGGGCCGCGCCCAGCACGGCCGGCAGCAGCACACCCAGGTTGAACTGCCGCAGCGCCAGCAGATAGAGGCCGTCGGCCAGCAGCACGGCCCCGGCCGCGCCCAGCAGCCCGTGCCGCACGGGCGCGCGGGCGGCCGACGCGCCGGCCGGCAGCAACTCAACGGGCCTCACTGGAATTCGATGATCACGTCATCCACCGCCAGCGAGGCGCCCTTGGCGGCCAGCACCTTGCCGACCACGCCGTCCTGCGCGGCGAAGAGGATGTTCTCCATCTTCATGGCCTCGATCACCGCCAGCTTTTCGCCGGCCTGCACCTTCTGGCCGGGCTGGACGGCCACATCGACCAGCAGGCCGGGCATGGGCGAGAGCAGGAACTTCGACAGATCCGGCGGCGCCTTGTAAGGCATGAGCTGGTGCAGCTCGGCGCCCAGCGGCGAGAGCACCATGGCGTCGATCTGCGTGCCGTTGTGGGCGATGCGCAGCGCCAGCGGGTTCCTGGCCGTGCCGCGCTCGACCTGCGCGGTGAAGCCCGCGCCGTTGCACTGGCCCTGCACGCGGATCTGGCCCAAAGTCGCCGCGCTACTGATCTGATAGCTGCGGCCGCCCACGGCGACTGCGCTGGAGCCCGATGGGGCCTGGAAGTCGGTGACCGACACCGCATGGTGCTCGTGCTGGCCATTCGCGCCCAGCACCACGACCACGAACTGCTCGCCCACCTTCACCTCGTGCCCCGCCAGCTGCCCGCTGATGCCGGACGCGCGGGCGCGGTAGCGGCGGTGCATGTAGGCGGCCAGTGCCACGAGGAAGAGCGGATCGTCGTGCGGCACGTCTTCGGCGTGGAAGCCCTGGGCGTAGTGCTCGGCGATGAAACCGGTGTTGAACTGGCCCGAGACGAACTGAGGATGCGCCAGCAGCGCGGCCTGGAACGGGATGTTGCTGCTGATGCCCCGGATGACGAAGCCATTGAGCGCCTCGCGCATCTTCTGGATCGCGTCCTGCCGGTCCGTGCCATGCACGATCAGCTTGGCGATCATCGAATCGTAGAACATCGGGATCTCGCCGCCCTCATAGACGCCCGTGTCCACCCGCACGCCCAGACGGCGGGCCGTGTCGGACTGGAACATGGTCTCCTCGGGCGGCTGGAAGCGCACCAGCCGGCCGGTGGACGGAAGGAAGTTGCGGAACGGGTCTTCGGCGTTGATCCGGCATTCGATGGCCCAGCCCTCGCGCTTGACCTGGTCCTGCGTCAGGGGGAGCTTTTCGCCGGCCGCCACGCGGATCATCAGCTCCACCAAGTCCAGCCCGGTGATGCACTCCGTCACCGGATGCTCCACCTGCAGGCGGGTGTTCATTTCGAGGAAGTAGAAATCCTGGTCCTTGCCGACCACGAATTCCACCGTGCCGGCCGACTGGTACTTCACCGCCTTGGCCAGCGCCACGGCCTGCTCGCCCATGGCGCGGCGTGTGGCGTCGCTGATGAAGGGCGACGGCGCCTCTTCGATCACCTTCTGGTGGCGGCGCTGGATGGAGCATTCGCGCTCGTTCAGGTAGATCACGTTGCCGTGGCTGTCGCCCAGCACCTGGATCTCGATATGGCGCGGCTGCTGCACGAACTTCTCGATGAAGATGCGGTCGTCGCCGAAGGAGTTGCGCGCCTCGTTCTGGCAGGCGGTGAAGCCCTCCAGCGCCTCCTTGTCGTCATAGGCCACGCGCAGGCCCTTGCCGCCGCCGCCGGCCGAGGCCTTGATCATCACCGGGTAGCCGATGTCCCGCGCGATCTCCACCGCCCGCTCGGCCGATGCGATGGCATCGTTCCAGCCCGGAATGGTGTTGACCTTGGCTTCATTGGCGAGCTTCTTGGACGCGATCTTGTCGCCCATGGCCGCGATCGAATGCGCCCGCGGGCCGATGAAGGCCAGCCCCAAGTCCTCGCAGCGCTGGGCGAAAGCCTCGTTCTCCGACAGGAAGCCGTAGCCCGGGTGGATGGCCTGCGCGCCGGTCTGCTTGGCGGCGGCGATGATGCGGTCGGCCAGCAGATACGACTCCCGCGAGGGCGCCGCGCCGATGTGGACGGCCTCGTCGGCGAGCTTGACGTGGCGGGCCTCCTTGTCGGCGTCGGAATAGACGGCGACCGTGGCGATGCCCATTTTCTTGGCGGTGGCGATGACGCGGCAGGCGATTTCGCCGCGGTTGGCGATGAGGATTTTAGAAAACATTATGCATCCCTACTAAAAATCAAGAGGCCAGATTTCTTCAAGGCTTCATTTATTCGAGCCGACTCCCGCGCCAATACCGATGCCGCGTCCTTGGGGCTCAATGATGTTTGCTCCATCAATCGGATCCAGCGATCGCTTTTCGATGACCGCCTAGACAGGGTTCGCAGCTCATCTGCAATGGCACGAAGTTGACTCTCCTGGGCTTCGGAATAGGCTGGAACCATTGATTCATCCAATCCTTCTATCAAATTGAAGTCAATGATGGATCGAACGCTATAAGCATCCACATCCCGGTCTGGCTTCCATGCCGACAAGCGCAAACCCCATGCGGCCTCCTCGGCAACGCCATGATCTCTGATGCCTTTCCATTCACGGCTACGCAAATGGAGGCGCTTCGTATATCTCTTGATCTCCAGGCCATCCCCGGCCTCCAGGCGCAATGCGTTGATTAGAGGGAGATGATCCATCTGGCTGAACAATGCATCCCAAAGACGATATCTCTGGTGGTACTCGATGAGCAAGGGCTCCACATTCTCCGGCACCGTCTGCGCACCAGCTGTCAGCCGCGCGTGCCTTCCGAGCTCCTTGAGCTCCCGCATGCTGGCCAATACCGCACGATGGTCATTCAGCAATGCAGAAAAGTAAGCTTGTACAGCCTCATCTCCTTGGATTGCGCTCTCCTCAATCAGATAGTCCTTTACCTGAGAGAGCGCATTCAGGGCGCTCTCACTGAGCAAACCCGATTTTTGTCTTGTGGTGATCAGATCGATCAGCCAGTCGTGGCGAAGAGGAATCCAGTGGCGGTTGTCATCAGGCAAGTTCTCCGTATTGGGGTCCAAGTAGATATAGAACTTCTTAAAGCCAGGAAAGCTGTCCTCGGCCTGCTTTCTGTATGCCGCCAACTGATTCCCATGCACGGCCGAGCCGAATTTATTCTCGATAAGAACAACCAGCCTATTGGCACGAGAAACCAGCATGACATCGACCGGCCGATTCTTTCCGTCAACGCTTTCTTTGCGTCCAAATCGATACTCTGTTTCTACGCACAGATCGCGAAAAGAGCGCCCCACAATTGCGGAAGGAGCCCAACCGGCAAAAAGATGCTCTGCATCGCCCCCTTCCCAATCAGAGCTAAGGACTTGCAGCCAAGCGTTATGCAGCAGCTCCCGTATGGGTTGATCACCCAGGCCATGGCCCTCATGAGGACGAAATAGCCAAGCCAAGAATGCAGAAACACGTGTTTCCGTCATTTCGGTGATGAAGAGCAAGCGCTGCTCACGAGCAAGCTCTGTCAGGGCCAAGAAGTTGTCGTCGCACAGAAAGTCATCGATCTGCCGCGTAGAAACATCAAGGGACATCTGCTCGCCTCAGAGAGGAATGTTCCCGTGCTTGCGCCACGGGTTCTCCAGTTTCTTGTTCTGCAGCATCACCAACGAGCGGCAGATGCGCTTGCGGGTTTCGTGCGGCAGGATCACGTCGTCGATGAAGCCGCGCGCGCCGGCCACGAAGGGGTTGGCGAAGCGCTTCTTGTATTCGGCCTCGCGGGCGGCGAGCTTTTCCGGGTCCTTCTTCTCTTCGCGGAAGATGATTTCCACCGCGCCCTTGGCGCCCATCACCGCGATCTCGGCATGGGGCCAGGCGAGGTTGACGTCGCCGCGCAGGTGCTTGGAGGCCATCACGTCGTAGGCGCCGCCGTAGGCCTTGCGGGTGATGACGGTGATCTTGGGCACGGTGGCCTCGGCGTAGGCGTAGAGAAGCTTGGCGCCGTGCTTGATGATGCCGCCGTATTCCTGGCTGGTGCCGGGCATGAAGCCGGGCACATCGACGAAGGTGACGACGGGGATGTTGAACGCATCGCAGAAGCGCACGAAGCGCGCGGCCTTGATGGAGCTCTTGATGTCCAGGCAGCCGGCCAGCACCAGCGGCTGGTTGGCGACGATGCCCACGGTCTGCCCTTCCATGCGGGCGAAGCCGATGACGATGTTCCTGGCGTAGTCGGGCTGCAGCTCGAAGAAGTCGCCGTCGTCCACCGTCTTGAGGATCAGCTCCTTCATGTCGTAGGGCTTGTTGGGGTTGTCCGGCACCAGCGTGTCCAGGCTCAGGTCCATGCGGTCGGCCGGGTCGTTGCTGGGCCGCACGGGCGGCTTTTCGCGGTTGTTGAGCGGCAGGTAGTTGTAGAGGCGGCGCAGCATCATCAGCGCCTCCACGTCGTTCTCGAAGGCCATGTCGGCCACGCCGCTGCGCGTGCTGTGGGTGATGGCGCCGCCCAGTTCCTCGGCCGTGACGTCTTCGTGCGTGACGGTCTTCACCACCTCGGGGCCGGTGACGAACATGTAGCTGGAGTCCTTCACCATGAAGATGAAGTCGGTCATGGCGGGCGAATACACGGCGCCGCCGGCGCAGGGGCCCATGATCATGCTGATCTGCGGCACCACGCCGCTGGCCAGCACGTTCTTCTGGAACACGTCGGCATAGCCGCCCAGGGACGCCACGCCTTCCTGGATGCGGGCGCCGCCCGAATCGTTGAGGCCGATGACGGGCGCGCCCACCTTCATGGCCTGGTCCATCACCTTGCAGATCTTCTCGGCATGCGTCTCGCTCAGGGCGCCGCCGAAGACGGTGAAGTCCTGGCTGAAGACGAACACCAGCCGGCCGTTGATCATGCCGTAGCCCGTCACCACGCCGTCGCCGGGCGGGCGGTTGCCCTCCATGCCGAAGTCGGTGCAGCGGTGCTCGACGAACATGTCCCATTCTTCGAAGGTGCCGTCGTCCAGCAGCAGCTCGATGCGTTCGCGCGCCGTGAGCTTGCCCTTGGCATGCTGCGCGTCGATGCGCTTTTGCCCGCCGCCCAGCCGGGCGAGTGCGCGCTTTTGCTCCAGTTGGTCCAGGATGTCCTGCATGCTCGGTCGCTCCTTTGTGTTCGCTTCAGAGTGAAGATGACGATGTCGTGTTTGCTTGTGTTTCGATAGCACCATGCGCAGGCTGCGCCTGGGCTGCGAGCAGATTCCGTGCGGCCGTCGAAGCCGCGATGCGCCCGGCCGCCACCTCGGCCTGCAGCGTGGGCAGCAGCGCACGCACGCCGGGGTGCTGGCGGAAGGCGGTCTTCAGGCCCGCATCGATGCGCTCCCACATCCAGGCCAGGGCCTGCTTCTCGCGCCGCAGCGCCAGGCGGCCGTTGCCGGTCTGCATGCTGCGGTAGAGGGTGACTGCTTCCCAGAAACCTTCCACGCCCTGCCCCAGCAGCGCGCTGATCTGCAGCACGCGCGGCTGCCACAGCGCACCGTGCGTGGCGTGGTCGGGGTTGCCGTGCATTCCCAGCAGCCGCAGCGACGAGGTGATCTGCGCCTGTGCCCGCGTGGCGGCATGCGGGTCGATGTCGGCCTTGTTGATGACCACCAGATCGGCGATCTCCATCACGCCTTTCTTGATGGCCTGCAGGTCGTCGCCCGCATTGGGCAGTTGCAGCAGCACGAACATGTCGGTCATGCCGGCCACGGCGATCTCGCTCTGGCCCACGCCCACGGTCTCGACGATCACCACGTCGTAGCCCGCGGCCTCGCACACCAGCATGGCCTCGCGCGTCTTCTCGGCCACGCCGCCCAGGGTGCCGCTGGACGGGCTGGGGCGGATGTAGGCGCGCTCGTTCACGGAGAGCTGCTCCATGCGCGTCTTGTCCCCCAGGATGGAGCCGCCCGAGACGGTGGAGGACGGGTCGATGGTGAGCACCGCCACGCGGTGCCCCTGCCGGATCAGAAAGAGCCCCAGCGCCTCGATGAAGGTGGACTTGCCTACGCCCGGCACGCCGCTGATGCCCAGGCGGAACGACCGCCCGGTATGCGGCAGCAGCGCCGTCAGCAGCTCATCGCCCTGCGCGCGATGGTCGGCGCGGGTGGATTCGAGCAGGGTGATGGCCTTGGCGATGGCGCGGCGCTGCGCGGCACTGCCCTGCTGGCCCAAGCCCTCGAGGATGAAAGCAGCGCTCAGCACGTCAGTCGAACGCCTTGAAAAACTGGTGATCGATGTCGTAAACAGTTCTGGGCTTAAGGCCCATTTCGTATTTCTTGAAGAGCTCCAGTAACTTTTCACCGTCGACCAGCTCGATGGGGTCTGTCCCAGCGCGAAGCGCCTCCGCCTTCGCACCTTGCGTAAAAGTGCTGGTCGTCAGAAAGATGGCCTTCTCTGCCCGCCCAGCCATCGCGCCGCGTAAATCACGAACTTCCTTGGGCGGAACGGCATTTATCCACTTCTTGCATTGGAAAACAACATTGAACTTCACTAGATCATTGATCTGCAGGACACCGATTCCGTCGATACCTCCATCATTGCTTTTGCCTGTGACTTCCAGACGCTCAAAGCCTGCTTCGCGCAACACACGCAAGCAAATTCTTTCAAATCCCGCAGGTGTGAGCTCTCTGAGCACCTGCAGAAACGAGGCCAATTCGGCCTCGGTATCCGACTGCTCACTATCTTCGACGTGAGCCGAATCGACAGAATCATTCGCCGAAGCGCTGACTCCTGGCGGCACTGATTGAACAGGAGAGCCATGAGCCTTCGACTGGATACGCACCATCTCGCGCGCCTCCTCCATCGTGAGCTTGGCTTCAAATCCTTTCGGGGTAAGCGTCCAGACCCCCCGCTTGCTGCCATCAATCATTCCGGCCCAGACAAGGTATTGCCGAGCCCAGCGCACTTGGTTGGAGAATTTCTCCACGCCCGACTTCAGCACGACGTTGCGCTGCACGTCAGTCACACCTTCTATTTTTGCCACTTCATCGACAGCTTCGCTTGCTGCCGCTGAGCCCCCCAATTGCCGGAGGGCCTCCAGGAGAGGAGCAAACCAGCGAACAAATTCGGGCGCTGTCTTCTTCTTGGTTGCCATAGCAGTGAGGGCGTTAGTCGTTCTGGGCCTTGCGGATCTGCTCCAGCACATCCTTGGCGCTGGCCGGAATCGGCGTGCCGGGCCCGTAGATGCCCTTGACGCCGGCCTCGTACAGGAAGTCGTAGTCCTGCGCGGGAATCACGCCGCCCACGAAGACGATGATGTCGTCCGCGCCCTGGTCCTTCAGCGACTGGATGATGGCCGGCACCAGGGTCTTGTGGCCTGCGGCAAGGGTGGAGACGCCCACGGCATGCACGTCGTTCTCGATGGCCTGGCGGGCGCATTCCTCGGGGGTCTGGAAGAGCGGGCCCATGTCCACGTCGAAGCCCAGATCGGCGAAGGCGGTGGCGACGACCTTGGCGCCCCGGTCGTGGCCGTCCTGGCCCAGCTTGGCGATCATCACGCGGGGGCGGCGGCCTTCGGTTTCGGCGAAGGCGTCGATCTCGCCCTTGAGCTTTTCCCAGCCTTCGGCCGAGTCGTAGGCGGCGGCATAGACGCCGGTCACCTTCTGCGTGTCGGCGCGGTGGCGGCCGAAGACCTTTTCGAGCGCATCGCTCACCTCGCCCACCGTGGCGCGCAGGCGCATGGCGTCGATGGCCAGCTCCAGCAGGTTGCCTTCACCGCTTTCTGCTGCAGAAGTGAGAGCATCCAGCGCGCGCTGCACCTGGGCTGTATCGCGTTTCGCCTTGATGTCCTTCAGCCGCGCGATCTGGCTGTCGCGCACCTTGACGTTGTCGATCTGCAGGATGTCGACCGGGTCTTCCTTGGCCAGCTTGTATTTATTGACGCCCACGATCACGTCCTTGCCCGAGTCGATGCGCGCCTGCTTCTCGGCGGCGGCGGCCTCGATCTTGAGCTTGGCCCAGCCGGAATCGACGGCAGCGGTCATGCCGCCCATGGCCTCGACCTCTTCGATGATCTTCCACGCGGCATCGGCCATGTCCTGCGTGAGCTTTTCCATCATGTAGCTGCCCGCCCAGGGGTCCACCACGCTGGTGATGTGGGTCTCTTCCTGGATGATGAGCTGGGTGTTGCGGGCGATGCGGGCGCTGAATTCCGTGGGCAGCGCGATGGCTTCGTCGAGCGCGTTGGTGTGCAGGCTCTGCGTGCCGCCGAAGACGGCCGCCATGGCCTCGATGGTGGTGCGCACCACGTTGTTGTACGGGTCCTGCTCGGTCAGGCTCCAGCCGCTGGTCTGGCTATGGGTGCGCAGCATCAGGCTCTTGGGGTTCTTGGCGCCGGTCTCCTTCATGATGCGGCACCAGAGCAGGCGCGCCGCGCGCATCTTGGCGATCTCCAGGTAGAAGTTCATGCCCACGGCCCAGAAGAACGACAGGCGCCCGGCGAAGGCATCCACGTCCAGGCCGGAGGCGATGGCGGTCTTGACGTATTCCTTGCCATCGGCCAGCGTGAAGGCCAGCTCCAGCGCTTGGTTGGCCCCGGCTTCCTGCATGTGGTAGCCGCTGATGGAGATGGAATTGAACTTCGGCATGTTCCTGGCCGTGTAGCCGATGATGTCGCCGATGATCCGCATGCTGGGCTTGGGCGGGTAGATGTAGGTGTTGCGGACCATGAACTCCTTGAGGATGTCGTTCTGGATGGTCCCGGAAAGCTGGTCCTGCCGCACGCCCTGCTCTTCGGCCGCCACCACGTAGCCCGCCAGCACCGGCAGCACGGCGCCATTCATGGTCATGGAGACGCTCACCTTGTCCAGCGGAATCTGGTCGAAGAGGATCTTCATGTCCTCCACCGAATCGATGGCGACGCCGGCCTTGCCCACGTCGCCCGTCACGCGCGGATGGTCGCTGTCGTAGCCCCGGTGCGTGGCCAGGTCGAACGCCACCGACACGCCCTGCCCGCCCGCGGCCAGCGCCTTGCGGTAGAAGGCGTTGGACTCCTCGGCCGTGGAAAAGCCTGCGTACTGGCGGATGGTCCAGGGCCGCACCGCATACATGGTGGCCTGCGGGCCGCGCAGGTAGGGCTCGAAGCCGGGCAGCGTGTCGGTATGGGGCAGATCGGCCGTGTCGGCGGCGGTGTAGAGCGGCTTGACGACGATGCCGTCGGGCGTGACCCAGTTCAGCGCGGAGACATCGCCCCCGGGAGCGGACTTGGCGGCGGCCTGGGTCCAGGCGGCCATGTCGGCCGGTTGCGGGCGGGGTGCGGATGTGCTTTGGCTCATGTCTCTGCGGTGCTCTGAAAAGGAGGTTTCCAAAAAGCCGGTCTGTGCGGTGCCGTGCTGCTCCATGGTGCCACCGATCGGGCCCGCGGGGCGGGTGCCGAAGTGACGCCAACGTCAATCTTGAGGGCCATTCTACGCCTCCGTAATTATTAATTTATAGTTTTTTTGAAGTACATTCCGCCCATGTCCGCCTTCCCCATCTCGCCCCGCGCCCTCTATGAAGAGGTGGCCGAGCAGCTGCGCCAGCGCATCTTCCGGCGCGAGCTGGAGCCCGGCAGCTGGATCGACGAGCTCAAGATCGCAGAGGAATTCGGCATCAGCCGCACGCCGCTGCGCGAGGCGCTGAAGGTGCTGGCCGCCGAGGGCCTCGTCACGATGAAGCTGCGCCGTGGCGCCTATGTGACGGAGGTCTCGGACAAGGACCTGCGCGACGTCTATCACCTGCTCTCCTTGCTCGAAAGCGACGCGGCCGGCGTCGTCGCCGCCCGCGCTACCGCAGAGCAATTGCAGGAGCTGCAGGCCCTGCACCACGACCTGGCCGCCGCGGTGGGCGACCGCGACCGCTTCTTCGCGCTCAACGAGCGCTTCCACATGCGCCTGCTGGAGCTGGCCGACAACCGCTGGCGCAACCAGATGGTGGCCGACCTGCGCAAGGTGATGAAGCTCAATCGCCACAACTCGCTGCTCAAGCAGGGCCGCATCGCCGAATCGCTGCAGGAGCACGCGCAGATCCTGGCTGCGCTGCAGGCCCGCGACGCCGAGGCGGCCGTGCAGGCCACGCGGGCGCATTTCGAGCAAGGGCTGGCGGCGGCGACCTGAGCGGGTGCTGCGGAGCGCGCCCCATCCGCTACTGATTCGATAGCTGAAAGCCCAGGCAGATCAAGCGCTGCAGGCATAAAACACCCACAAACACCGCACCGCCACCAAGGCGGCGCTCACCCGCGGCGCCCCCGCTGCCGGCAGACCTGGGACAATGGGCGCCCTTTTTCCGGCCCACTCGAAGAATTCCCGTGCCCACTGCAGCCGCCTCCCCCGCCCTCGCCCATTCCCCCTGGCGCATGTCCGTCGCGCCCATGATGGACTGGACCGACCGGCATTGCCGCTACCTGCACCGGCTGCTCACGCGCCACACCCTGCTCTATACCGAGATGGTGACCACGGGCGCCCTGATCCATGGCGACGTGGAGCGCCACCTGCGCTTCAATGCCGAGGAGCATCCCGTGGCCTTGCAGCTGGGCGGCAGCGAGCCGGCCGACCTGGCGCAGGCCGCCCGGCTGGGCGAGCAGTGGGGCTACGACGAGATCAACCTGAACTGTGGCTGCCCGAGCGAGCGCGTGCAGCGCGGCGCGTTCGGCGCCTGCCTGATGAACGAGCCGCAGCTGGTGGCCGATGGCGTCAAGGCCATGCGCGACGTGGTCGGCGTGCCCGTGACGGTCAAGCACCGCATCGGCATCGACAAGGGCGAGGACTACGGCTTCGTGCGCGACTTCATCGGCACGGTGGCCGAGGCGGGTTGCGAGGTGTTCATCGTCCACGCCCGCAATGCCTGGCTCAAGGGCCTGAGCCCCAAGGAAAACCGGGAGATCCCGCCGCTGCGCTACGGCGTGGTGGCTCAGCTCAAAGCCGACTTCCCGCACCTGACCCTGGCCATCAATGGCGGCTTCACTGCCGACGAGGCCGTGCATGAGCAGCTGGCCGTGCTGGACGGCGTGATGGTGGGCCGCGAGGCGTACCACAACCCCTGGTGGCTGGCCGGCTGGGATGCGGCCTTCTACGGCGATGCGGACGCGCCCACCCTCACGCGCGAGGACGTGGAAGCGCGCATGGTGGACTACATGGAGCGCGAGGCCGCCCAGCACGGCACGCACTGGTATGCGATCGCCCGCCACATGCTGGGCCTGCGCCACGGCCTGCCCGGTGCGCGGCGCTGGCGCCAGGTCTGGAGCGATCACCGCCTGAAGGAACTGCCCGCGCGCGAGGTGGCAGCCCTGGCCGCCGCGACGGTGCGCCCGGCCCGGGAAGCGCCGGGAGAACTGGCAGGCGCCGACGCCGGCGTTTGACACGCATCAGACACGGGGCACCGTCCTACAAGCCCGCAGGCGCCCGGGGCAGCGCTTGCACTACCATTTGCCGATAGCTGCGAGGTGGCCCGGCCGCCTCGCAGCCGTTGCCATCCAACCGCTGAATCGACCGCCGCCGCCCATGTCCCGGCCCCCCCATTTGACCCGCGAAGAATCCCTTTTCCACCAGTACTACGCCAAGGAAAGGCCGGTGCTGGAGCACGCCTGCGCGTTCTACGTGGCGCTGCTGCAGTCCATCCTCTCCAAGACGGAGGGCATCGACATCTCCAAGGTCGAGGGGCGCGTGAAGGACCGCGACGAGTGCATCCGCAAGTTCTCGCGCAAGTACCGCGCCGCGCTGGAAGAGGCCAACAGCCCGTATGAAATCCAGCACTACCTGACCGACCTGGTCGGCGTGCGCGTCGTCTGCCTCTACGAGGACGAGCTGGAAAAAGTGGCCGAGGCGGTGCGCTCGCACTTCGACGTCATCGACGTGACCGACAAGGTGAGCGCGGTGGAAAGCACCGAGGCCTCCTTCGGCTACAAGGGCCTGCACTTGGACCTGCGCCTGAACGCGGCCCAGGCCGCCCTGCCCGAGCACGCGGCCTACGCGCAGCAGACCTTCGAGCTGCAGGTGCGCACCATCATCCAGGACTCCTGGAGCGTGCTGGACCACCAGATCAAGTACAAGAAGTCCATCCCCGGCGACCTCAAGCGGCGCATCAACGTGCTGTCGGCCCTCTTCGAGCTGGCCGACCGGGAATTCCGCCAGATCCGCGACGCCACCGAGGCCGAACTGCGCCGCACCAACGACGAGCCCGAGGAACTGGAAGGCCCGGCCGATTCGGAGCCGCTGCGCAGCCAGCGCCCGGCATCGGCCGGCAGCGAGCTGAATGCGTTCACGTTCCTGAAGATCGCCAACCACTTCTTCAAGGACACGGAATTCGAGGCGCAGAAGGTGGACATGTTCGTGGAAGACATCCACGCCTGGTCGCCCGAGATGAACCGCTCGCGCCTGAACGCCCTGCTGCGCGCCACCATCGGCATCGTCAAGCGCTACAAGCAGCATTACGAAGACCTGCACCCCGAAGGCAGCTTCAACCCCTACACCGTCATCCGCCACTGCCTGTACCTGGGCGACAAGCAGACCTTCCGCCGCGCGCTGCGCAACAGCTCGCGCGAAGCCTTCGAGGCGTGGCTGCAGGACAACGCCCCCGAAGACGGCAAGCCCACGCCCGCCCGCTGACCGGCGGGCCTGCACGCGGCGGGCGGGCCCGCCGCGTTGACACTGTGTCACCAAGGTGACTCGCCATCGGTACTTGCACGCCATGCGCGGGCCGGTCTCTGCTGCTATATTGCGCTGCAACATAGACCTGAGGGTGCCCCCACATGCTGTACAACCTGTACGAAACCCAGCGCTCCCTGATGGAGCCCTTCGCCGAAATGGCGCAGACGGCCGCCAAGTTCTACAGCAACCCGCTGTCGCCCTTCAGCCAGACCGTGTACGCGCAGCGCCTTTCGGCCGGCTACGACCTGCTCTACCGCCTGGGCAAGGACTACGAGAAGCCCGAATTCAACATCCGCTCGGTGGATGTGGACGGCAAGTCCGTCGCCATCGACGAACGCGTCGCGCTCGACAAGCCGTTCTGCGAACTGCGCCGCTTCAAGCGCTTTTCCGACGACGTGGACACGCTCGCCAAGATCAAGGCCCAGCCCGTCGTGCTGGTGGTGGCGCCCCTCTCCGGCCACTACGCCACGCTGCTGCGCGACACCGTCCGCACCCTGCTGCAAGGCCACAAGGTCTATGTGACCGACTGGAAGAACGCCCGCCTCGTGCCCCTGGCCGACGGCTCCTTCCACCTGGACGACTACATCAACTACGTGCAGGACTTCATCCGCCACCTGCAGGAGCTGCACGGCAACTGCCACGTGATGAGCGTCTGCCAGCCCACCGTGCCGGTGCTGGCGGCCGTCTCGCTCATGGCCAGCCGCGGCGAGACCACGCCCCTGTCCATGGTGATGATGGGCGGCCCCATCGATGCGCGCAAATCGCCCACCGCCGTGAACAACCTGGCCACGCAGCGCAGCTTCGAGTGGTTCGAGAACAACGTGATCTACCGCGTGCCCGACAACTTCCCCGGCGCCGGCCGTCGCGTGTACCCGGGCTTCCTGCAGCACACCGGCTTCGTCGCCATGAACCCCGACCGGCACGCCAAGAGCCACTGGGACTACTTCAAGGACCTGCTCAAGGGCGACGACGCCAGCGCCGAGGTCCACCGCAAGTTCTACGACGAGTACAACGCCGTGCTCGACATGGACGCGGACTACTACCTCGAAACCATCAAGACCGTGTTCCAGGACTACAGCCTGGTGCAGGGCACCTGGGACGTCCACGCCCCCGACGGCACGCTGGAACGCGTGCAGCCGCAGGACATCACCAGCACCGCCCTGCTCACCATCGAAGGCGAGTTGGACGACATCTCCGGCTCGGGCCAGACTCGCGCGGCCCACGACCTCTGCACCGGCATCGGCGACGACGACCGCCAGCACTACGAGGTCAAGGGCGCGGGCCACTACGGCATCTTCAGCGGCCGCCGCTGGCGCGAGCTGGTGTATCCGCAGGTGCGCAGCTTCATCCTGGCCCACGAGCCTGCGCATGTGCCGGCACCCGAAGCCGCCGACGAAGACGCGGCACCGGCCATCAAGCCCGCTGCGGCTGCACCGGCCAAGCGCGCCCGGCGCCCCGCGCCGCGCAAGGCTTGACGGCCACGGTTTCGGCCGCCAGCACCGCAGTGGCGCGGCTGGCGGCCCTGATCGACGCCGCCCTGCCGCAGACCCAATGCACGCGCTGCGGCGAACCTGATTGCGCCTCCTACGCCCTGGCCGTGGCCGAAGGACGTGCCGGCATCGACCAGTGCCCGCCCGGCGGCGCCGAAGGCGTGAGGCGGCTCGCGCAGCTCACCGGCCGCCCGGTGCTGCCGCTGAACCCCGCCCACGGCGCGGAAGGCCCCCGGGCCCTCGCGGTGATCGACGAGGCCTGGTGCATCGGCTGCACGCTGTGCCTGGACGCCTGCCCGACCGACGCCATCATCGGCGCCAACAAGCGCATGCACACCGTGATGGCGCCGCACTGCACGGGCTGCGAGCTGTGCATCCCCGTCTGCCCGGTGGACTGCATCCAGCTGGTGAACGATAGCGGCTCGCACACGGGCTGGAACGCCTGGTCCGCGGAGCAAGCCACGCAGGCCCGCGAGCGCTATGCGGCGCGCAAGGCGCGGCTGCAGCGCCAGGACGGCGACAGCGCTGCGACGGCTACGGCCCAGGCCGCTGCGCCGGCGGCTGCCGAAGCGACGCAAGCCGCACCGCTCGATGCCGCCCAGTCGCGCCAGGCCGCCATAGCCGCAGCGCTGGCCCGGGCCCGCGAACGGCGCTCGGCACCGACAGGGCAGTGAGAGGGCCGGCCAGGCCCGCCTCGAGCCCCAATACGTTCCTAGCGCGCCGCCAGCGACTTGTAGACGCCGCAGCCCAGATAGGCGTCGTCCACCAGCTGCACGAACGACATCTTGGTCTGCACCTGGCCGGTGGCCGGGTTGGTGATGCCGTATTCCACCCAGCCCGGCCCGCGTGCGCACTGCTGGGCTATGGCCTGGATCAGGCCCTCGCCGTCGATGCCCGGAATGTCCTGCACCCGCGTGCCGACCTTGGCGGGGTTGCCGCCGAAGGCGCGATAGGCCCCGCTCGCATCGAGCACGAAGACGTACATGTCGCGGTCGTGGAATGGCTGTGCCGGGTCGGTCACGGTGCGCAGGAACCCTTCGGCCGTGGTGCCGCGCCGCGCCGCCACCGCCCGCGCGACCAGGGCCATGGCCTCGTCGGCCGTGCCCTGCTGCAGGCGAAAGGCCTGCACCGCCTGGCTCAGCGTGGCCGCCCGCTCCTGCAGCGATTCGGCCTGCTCCACGGCCACACCCACCATCTGCGCGTTGCGCTGGGTGATCTGGTCGAGCTGCTGCACCGCCGCGCTGATCTCGCGCAGGCCGGTGCTCTGCTGGGCGCCGGACTGGGAAATCTCGGTCACGCTCGACGCCACCGCACGGATGCCGCCGGCCACGCCGGCAATGCCCTCGCCCGCGCCGCGGATCAGCCCGGCGCTGGCTTCCACCTGCCGGACCGAGTCGCCGATCAGCACGCGGATCTCGCGCGCCGCCTCGGCAGAGCGGCCCGCCAGGCTACGCACCTCGGAGGCCACCACCGCGAAGCCCCGCCCCTGCTCGCCGGCCCGCGCAGCCTCCACGGCCGCGTTGAGCGCGAGGATGTTGGTCTGGAACGCGATGCCATCGATCACGCCGATGATCTCGTTCATGCGCCGCGCGCCCTGCTGGATGGCCTGCACCGAGGCCACAGCCTCCTCCATGGCCGCCACGCCCGCATCGGCGGCCTGCCGCACGCTGGCGGCACGGCCATCGGCGCTGCCGGCCGTCTGGGCATTGGTGTTCACGGCGGAGGAAAGCTGCTCCACGCTGGCGGCCGTCTGCTCCAGGTTCGCGGCCTGCTGCTCGGTGCGGTCGGCCAGCTCGCGGCTATCGGCCGCGAGGCTTTCGCCGGCGTGCGAGACCAGAGCCGCGTTGCTGCGGATGTCGGCCACCATGGCCGAGAGGGTCAGCACCATGCGGTCCAGCTGCCCGCCCAGCTGGGCCAGTTCGTCACGGCCCTGCATGCCCGAACGCGCGCACAGGTCGCCCTGCGCCGTGCGCTCGGCCAGCCGCAGCAGATGGCCCAGGTCGGCCGACAGGCTGGCATGCAGCGCCCAGGCCATGTAGGCCACGGCGACGATGCCCACTGCCGCAGCCAAGGCGACCACACCGGCGCCGCTGCCTTGCAGCGCGGCGAGCGCCAGCAGAGCCAGCACCGCGAGCAAGGCCAGCGAGGCCACCTTCACGGACAGGCTGCACCGGCGCAGCAGGCCCGTGGCCGGACGGATCAAGAAAGACTCGGACATCTGCTCCTCCCCTGGATTTCCATGGCGCGCGGCTCCTGCGCTGCCATGCAGCGGTTTGTTGTGGTGTGCATTTTTCGGTTTCCCATCCGGGTACAGGCCGGGCGTTAAAGAATGTAACGGCTGGCGCCGCGGCAGACCAGCGGGAAAATCAGGCTTTCCGCCATTTCATCGGCTGGCCACGTTACGCGCAACGCACGCAGGGGCTGCTGCGTCACTGCCGATGGCTGCGGCAGGCCCTGGACCATAATCGCCACCCATGAATCCCCTGCTTTCCGAATTGCAGCCGTATCCGTTCGAGCGGCTGCGCCAGCTGTTCGCAGGCGTCAGCCTGCCCAGCGCCCATAGCCCCATCAGCCTCGGCATGGGCGAGCCGCGCCACCCGACCCCGGCCTTCATCAAGGAGGCGCTCACGGCCAGCCTGGACGGCCTGGCCAGCTACCCCGCCACCGCCGGGGAGCCCCGCCTGCGCAACGCCTGCGCCGCGTGGCTGCAGCGCCGCTACGGCGTGACGGTGGATGCCGCCGCGCACGTGCTGCCGGTGAACGGTTCGCGCGAGGCGCTGTTCGCCTTCGCCCAGACCGTGATCGACCCGACGCGCGCCGGCGCCACCGTGGTCTGCCCCAACCCTTTCTATCAGATCTACGAAGGCGCGGCCCTGCTGTCGGGCGCCCAGCCCTACTACGCGCCCAGCGACCCGGCCCGCAACTTCGCGGTGGACTGGGACGCCGTGCCCGAAGAGGTCTGGAACAGGACGCAGCTGCTCTTCGTCTGCTCGCCGGGCAACCCCACGGGCGCGGTGATGCCGCTGGACGAGTGGCGCAAGCTCTTCGAGCTGAGCGACCGCTACGGCTTCGTCATCGCCTCGGACGAGTGCTACAGCGAGATCTACTTCCAGGGCGAACCACCCCTCGGCGGCCTCGAAGCCGCAGCCAAGCTGGGCCGGACCGATTTCCGCCGGCTGGTGTCGTTCACCAGCCTGTCCAAGCGCAGCAACGTGCCGGGCCTGCGCAGCGGCTTCGTCGCGGGCGACGCGGCGCTGATCCAGGCCTTTTTGCTCTACCGCACCTATCACGGCAGCGCCATGGGCCCGGCCGTGCAGGGCGCGAGCGTGGCCGCGTGGAGCGACGAAGAGCACGTGGTGGAAAACCGCACGCTCTACCGCAAGAAGTTCGCACAGGTCACCCCGCTGCTGGCAGGCGTGATGGATGTCAAGCTGCCCGACGCCGGCTTCTACCTCTGGGCCAAAGTGCCCGATGCGCTCGGCATGACCGATGCGGACTTCGCCCGTGAGCTGCTGGCTCAATACAATGTCACCGTGCTGCCGGGCAGCTATCTGGCCCGCGAGGCCGGCGGCTTCAACCCCGGTGCGCAGCGCCTGCGCATGGCCCTGGTGGCCAACGCCGAGGAATGCGTCGAGGCCGCGCTGCGCATCGTGCAGTTCATCCGGTCGCGGACCTGAAGATGGGCGCCCCAGGCGCCTGCTTCATTCCCTTCGCACTCACCGTTTTCCCTTTCTTTCCTCCTTACTCTTCCTTCTCTCCTTCCTGCCATGACACAACAACTGCAGACCCTGATCGACAACGCCTGGGACAACCGCGCCAGCCTCTCGCCGTCCGCCGCGCCCAAGGAAGTGGTCGATGCCGTGGAGCACGTCATCGCCGAGCTGAACAACGGCAAGCTGCGCGTGGCCACCCGCGAAGGCGTCGGCCAGTGGACCGTGCATCAGTGGATCAAGAAGGCCGTGCTGCTGTCCTTCCGCCTGAAGGACAACGAACTCATGAAGGCCGGCGACCTCGGCTTCTTCGACAAGGTGCCCACCAAGTTCGCCCACCTGTCGGCCGACGAGATGGCCGCCACCGGCGTGCGCGTGGTGCCCCCGGCCGTGGCCCGCCGCGGCAGCTACATCGCGCGCGGCGCGATCCTGATGCCCAGCTACGTGAACATCGGCGCCTACGTGGACGAAGGCACCATGGTCGATACCTGGGCCACCGTCGGCTCCTGCGCGCAAGTGGGCAAGCATGTCCACCTCTCGGGCGGCGTGGGCCTGGGCGGCGTGCTGGAACCCCTGCAGGCCAACCCGACCATCATCGAAGACAACTGCTTCATCGGCGCGCGGTCCGAGATCGTCGAAGGCGTGATCGTCGAAGAGAACTCCGTCATCTCGATGGGCGTCTACATCGGCCAGAGCACTCCCATCTACGACCGCGCCACGGGCGAGACCACCTTCGGCCGCGTGCCCGCAGGCTCCGTGGTGGTGAGCGGCAGCCTGCCCAAGGACGGTGGCCGCTACAGCATGTACGCCGCCATCATCGTGAAGAAGGTGGACGCCAAGACGCGCTCCACCACCAGCCTGAACGACCTGCTGCGCGACTGATCGATCCCGGTCACGGCGCGCCCCTTTCGGCCGGCCCCGCAACCCTTGCGACGCAAAGAAGCAGCACCATGAGCACGATGGAACGGATTCTGCGGCTGATGGCCGAGAAGAAGGCGTCCGACGTCTATCTGTCGGCCAATGCACCGGCGTTGATCCGCCTCAACGGCGAGTGCATGCCGGTCAACAGCCAGATCCTGTCGCCTGACGCTCCGCTGCAGCTGCTGTCCGAGATCGTGCCGCCCAAGCGCATCGAGGAATTGCAGGAGACCGGCGAGCTCAACATGGGCGTGCCGCTGACCGGCGTGGGGCGCTTCCGCGTGAGCGCCATGCGCCAGCGCGGCAGCTACGCGGTGGTGATCCGCTTCATCGCGCAGTTCATCCCCGAGCTCTCCACGCTGAACCTGCCGCCCGTGCTGGGCGAGCTGATCCTGCAAAAGCGCGGCCTCATCCTGGTGGTGGGCGCGACCGGCTCGGGCAAGAGCACCACGCTGGCCGCCATGATCGACAGCCGCAATGCCCAGCGCACCGGCCACATCCTGACCGTCGAAGACCCGGTCGAATACCAGTTCAAGAACAAGAAATCCATCGTCAACCAGCGCGAGATCGGCAACGACACCGAGTCGCTGCAGACCGCCCTGAAGAACGCGCTGCGGCAGGCTCCCGACGTGATCCTGATCGGCGAGATCCGCGACCGGGAGACCATGTCCGCCGCCATCGCCTACGCGCAGTCGGGCCACCTGTGCCTGGCCACGCTGCACGGCAACAACAGCTACCACGCGCTCAACCGCATCCTGTCGTTCTATCCGGTCGAGGTGCGCGACACCATGCTGGGCGACCTGGCCTCGGCGCTCAACGCCATCGTCTCGCAGCGCCTGGTGCGCACGCCCGACGGCGACCGGCTGCCCGCGGCCGAGGTGATGATGAACACCAAGCTGATCTCCGAGATGATCGAGAGCGGCGACTTCTCCGGCGTGCGCGACGCGATGGAGAAATCCATGGCCGAGGGCTCCCAGACCTTCGAGGAGTCGCTCGCGCACCTGATCCTCACCAACCGCATCGACCGCAAGGAAGGCATGGCCAACGCCGATTCGCCGACCAATCTGATGTGGCGCCTGCAGAACGACTTCAGCCTGGGCGCCAAGGCCCGGGCCCACCCCGAGGCGCCAGCGCCCGAAGACGACCAGCCCTCGTTCACCGAGATCGTGCTCGACGTCAAACCGCGCTGAGCTCCGCACGGCCCCCACCCCCACCCCGACACCGCCAACACCACTGCACGCCAGCCCGGCCCGCCCGGGCACCTGCCGACGCTTTCCCTTTCTCCGATTCCATGACCCGAACCCTGCACCTGGCCGAACAGCTCATCGCCCGCCCCTCCGTCACGCCCGAAGATGCCGGCTGCCTCGATCTGCTGGCCGAGCGCCTGGCGCCGCTGGGCTTCGCCCTGGAGCGCATGGACAGCGGCCCGGACAGTTTCCGCGTCAGCAATCTGTGGGCCAAACGGCCTGCAGCGCAGGCTGCACAAGGGCAGGCAGCTATCAAAACCATAGTCTTCGCCGGCCATACCGACGTGGTGCCCACCGGCCCGCAGGAGCAGTGGAGCAGCGCGCCCTTCACCCCCACCCACCGCAACGGCCGGCTCTACGGCCGCGGCGCCAGCGACATGAAGACCTCCATCGCCGCCTTCGTGGTCGCGGTGGAAGAGTTCCTGGCCGCCACGCCCGATCCGCGCATCGCCATCGCCTTGCTGCTGACCAGCGACGAGGAAGGCCCTTCCGTCGATGGCACCAAGATCGTGGTCGAGCAGCTCAAGGCCCGCGGCGAGCCGCTGGACTGGTGCATCGTGGGCGAGCCCACGTCCGTGCGCCAGACCGGCGACATGGTCAAGAACGGCCGCCGCGGCACGCTCAGCGGCCGGCTCACGGTGCGCGGCATCCAGGGCCACATCGCCTACCCGCAGCTGGCGCGCAACCCCATCCACCAGGCCGTGCCGGCCCTGGCGGAACTGGCCGCCACGGTGTGGGACCAGGGCAATGCCTACTTCCCGCCCACCAGCTGGCAGATGAGCAACATCCACGGCGGCACGGGCGCGACCAACGTCATCCCGGGCACCGTGGTCATCGACTTCAACTTCCGCTTCAGCACCGAATCCACGGCCGCCAGCCTCAAGCAGCGCGTGCATGCCCTGCTGGACCGCCACGGCCTCGAATACGACCTGGTCTGGACGCTGGGCGGCGAGCCCTTCCTGACCCAGCCCGGCGAGCTGCTGGACGCCGTGCAGGCCGCCATCGCCGACGAGACCGGCCTCACGACCGAGCTCTCGACCACCGGCGGCACCAGCGACGGCCGCTTCATCGCCCAGATCTGCCCGCAGGTGATCGAGGTGGGGCCGCCCAACGCCACCATCCACAAGATCGACGAGCACATCGTCGTGGCCGACATCGAGCCGCTCAAGAACATCTACCGCCGCACGCTGGAGCAGCTCAACGCAAAGGCCGCGGCATGAGCGCGCAGGTGCAGGGCGCCACCCTCGGCGAACTGGTCGCCTCGGGCAGCCAGCGGCTGGAAGCCGCCGGCGTCGCCTTCGGCCACGGCACGACCAACGCCCACGACGAGGCCGCCTGGCTGGTGCTCTGGCGCCTGGGCCTGCCTCTTGATACCCCGCTGGACGACGGCCCCGATTCGCAGGCCGCCCTGCCGGTCGCCGCGGACGACCAGGCCCGGGTCGCAGCGCTCTTCGATGAGCGCATCGCCACCCGCAAGCCCGCCGCCTACCTGACGCGCGAAGCCTGGCTGCAGGGCGTGCCCTTCTACGTGGACGAGCGCGCCATCGTGCCGCGCAGCTTCATCGCCGAATTGCTCGCCGACGGCAGCATCGACGACTTCCTGAGCGAGAACACCCACCGGGTGCTGGATCTCTGCACCGGCAACGGCAGCCTGGCCGTGCTCGCCGCCATGGCCTACCCCGAAGTGGTGGTGACCGGCGCCGACATCTCGCCCGACGCCCTGGCCGTGGCCCGCATCAACGTGGACCGGCACGGCCTGCAGGAGCGCGTCGCGCTGCAGACGTCGGACGGCCTCGCCGCCCTGCCCGGCCCGTGGGACCTGATCCTCTGCAACCCGCCCTACGTCAACGCCGCCAGCATGGCTGCGCTGCCCGCCGAATACCGCGCCGAGCCCGAGCTGGCCCTGGCCGGCGGCACCGACGGCATGGACTTCGTGCGCCGCCTGCTGGCCGACGCCCCGGCGCGCATGAGCGAGCACGGCGTGCTGGTGCTGGAGATCGGCAACGAACGCGACTATTTCGAGGCCGCCTTCCCCCAGCTGCCCGTCTTCTGGCTCGACACCAGCGCCGGCGACGACCAGGTGCTGCTCATCACCCGTGATGCACTGCTGGCGCAGCTGCCGTCGCAAGGTCACGGCACGCCGCCATGATGGCCACCGCAGCAGCCACCATTCGCCCCACCCGCAGCGCGCCCCAGGCCCGCGACGAGTGGTGCCGGCTGCTGGCCATCGCCTGAGCGGGCGCGGCCCCAGCACCGCGCCGCCCACTTTTTGCAAGCCCGCGCCCCGACCGGGGCCGGCGTGCCCGCCCGCTCCTTTTTTTGAATCCAGCCGCCCGGCCCTGCCCCGGGCGCCTTCGGCATCGATGGATGCCCAGCAAAGCTTTTTCCATGATCACACTCAAGAACGTCACCCTGCGCCGCAGCGCCAAGGTCCTGCTCGACAACGTTTCGGCCACCATCAACCCCGGCGAGAAGGTCGGTCTGGTCGGCCGCAACGGCGCGGGCAAGTCCACGCTGTTCGCGCTCTTCAACCGCACGCTGCACGAAGACGGCGGCGACTTCTTCATTCCCCCGCAATGGCGCATGGCCCAGGTCGCGCAGAACATGCCCGAGACCTCGGAGAGCGCCACCGACTTCGTGCTGGCCGGCGACACCCGCCTGACCGAGCTGCGCGCCCAGCTGGCCGCCGCCGAGGCGGCCGACGACGGCATGGCCATCGCCCACGCCTACACAGACCTGGCCGACGCGGGCGACTACGACGCCACGGCGCGTGCGCAAGCGCTGATCCTGGGCCTGGGCTTCAAGTCCAGCGAGCTCGACAGCCCGGTGGACAGCTTCTCCGGCGGCTGGCGCATGCGCCTGCAGCTGGCGCGCGCGCTGATGTGCCCGAGCGACCTGCTGCTGCTCGACGAACCCACCAACCACTTGGACCTGGACGCGCTGGTCTGGCTGGAATCGTGGCTCAAGGGCTATGCCGGCACCATGATCGTCATCAGCCACGACCGCGAATTCCTCGACGCCGTGACCGATGTCACGCTGCACATCGAACACGCCAAGCTCAACCGCTACGGCGCCAACTACAGCAAGTTCGAGGAAATGCGCGCCCTGCAGATGGAGCAGCAGCAGGCCGCCTTCTCCAAGCAGCAGGACAAGATCGCCCACCTGCAGAAGTTCATCGACCGCTTCAAGGCCAAGGCCAGCAAGGCCAAGCAGGCGCAGAGCCGCGTCAAGGCGCTGGAGCGCATGGAAAAGGTGGCGCCGCTGCTGGCCGAGGCCGAATTCACCTTCGAATTCAAGGAGCCGGGCCACATCCCCAACCCGATGATGTCCATCGACAACGCCTCGTTCGGCTACACGTCCGAGGACGAGAGCGCGCCGCCGAAGATCATCCTCACCGGCGTGAGCAAGTCGGTGATGGCCGGCCAGCGCATCGGCATCCTGGGCGCCAACGGCCAGGGCAAGTCCACCTTCGTGAAGACCGTGGCGCACGACATGAAGCCGCTGGCCGGCCAGATCATCGAAGGCAAGGGCCTGCGCATCGGCTACTTCGCCCAGCAGGAGCTGGACGTGCTGCGCCCGCAGGACACGCCGCTGGAGCACATGATCCGCCTGGCCAAGGAAATGGGCGCCGACGCCAAGCAGCCCTCGCGCGAGCAGGACCTGCGCAGCTACCTGGGCACCTTCAACTTCTCCGGCGACATGGTCAAGCAGGCCGTGGGCACCATGAGCGGCGGCGAAAAGGCCCGGCTGGTGCTGGCCATGATGGTCTGGCAGCGCCCCAACCTGCTGCTGCTGGACGAGCCCACCAACCACCTGGACCTCGCCACCCGCGAGGCCCTGGCCATGGCGCTCAACGAATTCGAAGGCACGCTGATGCTGGTCAGCCACGACCGGGCGCTGCTGCGCTCGGTCTGCGACGAGTTCTGGCTGGTCGGCCGCGGCGTGGTCGGCCCCTTCGACGGCGACCTGGACGACTACCAGCGCTACCTGCTCGACGAAGCCAAGCGCCTGCGCGAATTGGCCAAGTCGGCCGAAGCCGAGGCCGCCCGGGGGGCTGCCCAGGCCGCAGCCGCATCGGCCGCCGCGCCTGCTCCGGTGGCAGCTCCCGCCCCCGCGCCGGCCCCCGCTGCGCCGATCCCCAAGATGGTGCAAGGCGATTCGCGCGAGCAGCGCAAGCTGGGCGCCCAGGCCCGCCAGCAGCTGGCGGAGAAAACCCGGCCGCTCAAGCGCGAACTCGAACGCATCGACCAGCGCCTGGCGGAGCTCGGCAAGGAAAAGGCCGCCCTCGAAGAACGCCTGAGCCAGCCCCTGCCGCCCTCTGAAATCGCCGAAGGCGGCCGGCGCCTGAAGGCCTGCGCGGACGAAACCGAAACGCTCGAAGAAAAGTGGCTGGATGTTTCAGGCCAGATCGAAGCGCTGCAATCGGCGGCCGGCGAGGCCTGAGCCGAATAAGTGGTGTTTTCTGCCTACAGCGCTTGATCCATAAGGGCTTGAAGCTCTTAAATCGATAGCGAAAGAGCGCTGCACCAACTTGAATGACCAGCGCTGCAATTTCTTGCATGAACCTGTCAACGCCACCCCAAGCCGGTGCGTTGAAGGTCCATCAAGGAGTTTTTCAGCATGAACACCACCATCCTGTCCGCCTGGCCCGAAGACGAACGCGACCGCAAGCGCGCACCGGCCCGTCTGTGAGCGGCGGCGCCCGCAGCGCCCCGGAACCGGCTTGAATGGGTCAAGCCCGAACAGTTCCCCGGCCCGCGCGTCACCCCCCTCTTCAGCCCCTCCACCCCATCACCGAAACCTCGCCTGCCCAGGCGGGGTTTTTTCTTGCCCCCACGCCGGGCCGCCCCAGGCGCTCCAGCCCACGGCCCATGAAAAAGCCCCGCCAAGCGGGGCTTTTTGCTTTCCAACGGCACCGATCCCTCTTGTGCGAGGGATCGGTGCCGGGGTGGCTCACGCCATCAGCCCATGTGCAGGCCGCCGTTGACGGAGAAGTCGGCGCCGGTGGCGTAGCCGCCCTCTTCCGAAGCCAGCCAGGCGATGATCGAGGCGATCTCGCTGGGTTCGCCCAGGCGCTTGACGGGCACCGTGGCCACGATCTTTTCCAGCACGTCGGGGCGGATGGCGCGGACCATGTCCGTGCCGATGTAGCCCGGGCTCACGGTGTTCACCGTCACGCCCTTGGTGGCCAGCTCCTGCGCCAGCGCCATCGAGAAGCCGTGCATGCCGGCCTTGGCGGCCGAGTAGTTGGTCTGGCCGGCCTGGCCCTTGGCACCGTTCACGCTGCTGATGTTGATGATGCGGCCCCAGCCCTTTTCGACCATGTCGCCCACGACCTGCTTGGTCACGTTGAACATGCTGTTGAGGTTGGTTTCGATCACGGCGTCCCAGTCTTCGCGGGACATCTTCACGAACATGCGGTCGCGCGTGATGCCGGCGTTGTTCACCAGCACATCGATGCTGCCGTGCTCGGCCTTGGCGGCCGAGAAGGCGGCGACGGTGGAATCCCAGTCACCCACGTTGCCCACCGAGGCGTAGAAGGTGAAGCCCAGTTCCTTCTGTTCGGCCAGCCACTTGGCGTGGTCACGCGTGGGGCCGCAGCCGGCAATGACCTTGAAGCCTTCCTTGTGCAGACGCTGGCAGATGGCCGTCCCGATGCCACCCATGCCGCCCGTCACGTATGCGATTTTTTGACTCATTCGATATCCCCTTCGATCTATTGAAATCCGTTCTCACTCTAACCCGGGAAAAAGCGCCATTCCGCCTAGGAAAACACCGAGCGATGCAATTAATGCAACCGTCCTGATGCTTCCCGTGGCATGACCCCGCCGCCTGCGGCCGGCCCCGTGGGGTCGCCGGAAAGACCCGCCGGTTCAGCGCCGGCGGCATTCAAGAAGGCCAGGCGGTGGCGCGTCTTCCCGCCGGTGGTTCTCTCAGCGTTCGACCGCCAGCGACACGCCCATGCCGCCGCCGATGCACAGCGCAGCCAGGCCCTTCTTGGCGCCGCGGCGCTGCATTTCGTGCAGCAGCGTGACCAGCACGCGGCAGCCGGATGCGCCGATGGGGTGGCCGATGGCGATGGCGCCGCCATTCACGTTCACCTTGGCCGGGTCGATGCCCAGTTCCTTGTTCACGGCGCAGGCCTGGGCCGCGAAGGCTTCGTTCAGCTCGAACAGGTCCACGTCCTTGGCGTCCCAGCCGGCGCGCTTGAGCGCCTTGCGCGATGCGGGCACGGGGCCCATGCCCATCGTGGCCGGGTCCAGGCCGCTGGTGCCGAAGCCGGCGATGCGCGCCAGGGGCGTGAGGCCCAGCTCGGCGGCCTTCTTGGCGCTCATCAGCACCACGGCGGCGGCGCCGTCATTGAGGCCCGAGGCATTGCCTGCGGTGACCGAGCCGGCCTTGTCGAAGGCCGGGCGCAGGCCGGCCAGGGCTTCGGCGCTGGTCTTGCGGTTCAGGTACTCGTCGGCGGCGAAGACGATCGGGTCGCCCTTCTTCTGCGGCAGCGTGACGGGCACGATCTCGTCCTTGAAGCGGCCGGCGTCCTGCGCGGCGGCGGCCTTCTGCTGGCTGCCGAGCGCCAGCGCGTCCTGCTGCTCACGGGTGATGCCGTGTTCCTTGGCCACGTTCTCGGCCGTGATGCCCATGTGGTACTGGTTATAGACGTCCCACAGGCCGTCCACGATCATGGTGTCCACCATCTTCCAGTCGCCCATGCGCTGGCCCTCGCGCGAGCCGTTGAGCACGTGGGGCGAGAGGCTCATGCTTTCCTGGCCGCCGGCCACCACGATCTCGGCATCGCCCGTGGCGATGGACTGGGCGCCCAGCATCACGGCCTTCAGGCCCGAGCCGCAGACGGCGTTGATGGTGAGCGCCGGCGTTTCCTTGGCGACGCCGGCCTTCATCATGGCCTGGCGGGCGGGGTTCTGGCCGACGCCGGCCGTCAGCACCTGGCCCATGATGACTTCGCTGACCTGGTCCAGCGGCACCTTGGCGCGGGCGAGCGCTTCCTTGATGACGATGGCGCCCAGTTCGGTGGCCGGGGTCTTGGCGAGCGTGCCGCCGAACTTGCCGACAGGCGTGCGAACGGCGGAAACGATGACGATGTCTTCCATGGCGATCCTCTATGAGTGGGTCTGTGGTTGGCGGAAATGCAAGGCGGGGAATGCGTTGTGAGCCGCGACGCCCGCCTTCGATGCGCTGGGTGCCGCACGGCGGCCGCGGCCGGCCGTGCGAGGGGTACGGTGGTGGTATGCCAGAGGGCGCTGCACGCGAGGTTGCGGCCGATCAAGCCTTCTGCTGCACGTAGCGGCCGGGCGCGGGCTCGATGGCCTTGAAGCGCGCGCCCCGGCCATAGGCCTTGGGCGCGGCGATCTGCCGGCCGGCATGGCCGCTGAGCCAGGCGGACCAGTCGGTCCACCAGCTGCCCGGGTGTTCCTTGGCGCCGGCCAGCCAGTCGTCGATGCCGGCGGGCAGCTTGCCGTCCTCGCGGGTCCAGTGGCTGCGCTTTTTCTTGGCGGGTGGGTTGATCACGCCGGCGATGTGGCCGGAGGCGCCCATCACGAAGCGCTTGGGGCCGGGCAGTACCTGGGTGGATGCATAGGCCGCGCCGATGGGCACGATATGGTCCTCGCGCGAGCCGTAGATATAGACGGGCAGATCGACCAGGTTCATGTCGATCTGCTCGCCGCACACGGTGAGCTTGCCCGGCTTGACCAGGTTGTTCTCGAGGTAGAAGTTGCGCAGGTACCAGGCGTAGTAGGGCCCGGGCAGGTTGGTGGCGTCGCTGTTCCAGTAGAGCAGGTCGAACGGCGGCGGCGTCTCGCCCTTGAGGTAGTTGCCCACCACGTAGTTCCAGACCAGATCGTTCGGCCGCAGGAAGCTGAAGGTGGATGCGAGGTCCTGCCCCTTCATCAGCCCGCCCTGGCCCATCTGCATCTCGCGGAAATGCACGAAGGCCTCGTCGATGAAGACGTCGAGGATGCCGGTGTCGGTGAAGTCGATCAGCGTGGTGAGGAAGGTGGCGCTGGCCACCGCGTCCTCGCCGCGCGCGGCCAGCACCGCCAGCGCGTTCGAGAGCATGGTGCCGCCCACGCAGAAGCCCAGGGCGTTGATCTGGTCGGCGCCGCTGATGTCCTGCACCTTGTGGATGGCGGTGATGACGGCCTGCTCGATGTAGTCGTCCCAGGTGGACTGGGCCATGGACTCATCGGGATTGCGCCAGCTGACCACGAAGGTGCGGTGCCCTTCGGCCACGGCATGGCGGATCAGCGAATTCTCGGGCTGCAGGTCGAGGATGTAGTACTTGTTGATGCAGGGCGGCACCATCAGGAACGGCCGCTCGTACACCTTGGCCGTGAGCGGCTTGTATTCGATGAGCTGGAAGTATTCGTTCTCGAACACCACGGCGCCTTCGGTGGTGGCCACGTTGCGGCCGACCTCGAAGAGGCTCTCGTCGGTCATCGAGACATGGCCCTGGCGCAGGTCGTGCAGCAGGTTGGCGATGCCCTTGGCGATGCTCTCGCCCTGCGTGTCGATGGCCTTCTTCTGCGCCTCGGCGTTGAACGCCAGGAAGTTGCTGGGCGACATGGCCGCCATCCACTGCTCCACGCCGAAGCGGATGCGCGCACGGGCTTTCTCATCCCCTTCCACCGCGTCGGCCAGGCCCATCAGGGTACGGGCGTTGAGCAGGTAGGCGGCGGCGGAAAAGCTCGACAGCGGGTTCTGCGCCCAGGCCTCGCTGGCGAAGCGCCGGTCGGCCACGGGGGCGGGCTTTTGCAGGCCGGCGCTCCAGAGGGCGCGGGCTTCTTCCAGGTATTGCTGCTGCAGCGCCGCCAGCTTGTCGGGCGCGAAGCTCACCGGAGCGTGCGGCTGGGTGGCGGTGGAGAGTGCGCCCAGGTCCACGGGCTGCATGGACTTCAGCGCCTGCGCCCAGCCGTCTCCGAAAAGACGCTGGAATTGGCGGGCGCCCTCGGCCCACTGTGCGTCGGAATCCATAGTGCTTGTCTCCTATGTGATTGCGTTTCAGCTATCGAAACGATGCCTTGTATTGTGAGGGCCATTGTTGTCCGTGGTCAGCATACAGCGCAACGGATCATGCTTTTTTCACGTTGTGCCGCCAGTCTGGCACGACTGCGCCGATGATCGCCCATTGCCCAGGAGCTTCGCATTCCATGTATCTCGTGCTGATCGGTTGGCTTTACGTGACCCTGATGATGGCGGTGGCCGAAGCCAACGCCGCCAACGGCACGCTGCTGGGCGCTGCCATCACCTTCGTGCTCTACGGCCTGCTGCCCATGGGCATCGTGGGCTACATCCTGGGCACGCCGGCCCGCAAGCGGGCGCTGAAGGCGCGGCAGGCAGCGCAAGAAGAGGCCGCCGCCGCAGCGCAGCGGCGCACCGCGGGCGAGGCTTCAGCCGCGGCCAGCGGCCCCCTCCAGCCAGACGCAGGCGGCGAAGCGCCCGCTGCCGCCCAGGCGGGCGGTGTCGCGCCGGTGCGAGAAGAACCGGGCCGGGTCGGAGACGGTGCACCAGGCCGCTGAGCCGTCGTTGCCGCTGATGTGCGCCACGCCCAGGGCCTGGAGCCGCCGCCTCGCCAGGCCCGCCAGATCGGCCAGGTATTTGCCCGCCACGCCCTGGGCCCTGAAGTGCGCGGCGGCGCCGGCATCGGTGGCGCAGAAGGCCTCGCGCACTTCCGCGCCCACCTCGAAAGCCTGCGGGCCGATGCAGGGCCCCAGCCACGCCAGCACCTCGCCCGCGTGCCTTTTCATGGCAGTCTGCCCGCATTCCTGGGGGGCCTGCGCCTGAAAAGATTTCAATACCGCCTCCAGCACGCCCTGGCCGCCCTCGCCCGCCAGCCCGCGCCAGCCGGCGTGGGCCGCGGCCACCCAGGAGCCGCTGCGGTCGGTGAACAGCACCGGTAGGCAGTCCGCCACCATGATGGTGCAGGCGATGCCCGGGGCCTGGGTCTCGCAGGCGTCGGCCACGCTGCCGTCGCGGGTGTCGGGCGAGAGGCCCAGCACCTCGCAGCCATGCACCTGCTGCAAGAAGACGGGCCGGGCGCCGATCGCCGAGCGCAGCGCGGCCCGGTTGGCCTGCACGTCGGCAGCGCGGTCGCCAACATGGTCGCCCAGGTTGAGCGAGGCGTAGGGCGCCGCGCTCACGCCGCCCTCGCGGCTGGTGCAGACGGCACGGACATTCGCCGGTGCGGGCCAGTCGGGGCGCAGCCAGCCGGGCGGAACAGCCAAGTCGCCGCTCATGCTTCGAAATCCGGGCAGGCCGAGGGATGGGCGCGCTGGAAGGCGGGCAGCGCGCTGGCGGCCTCGAAGGCCGCGAGGGTGAGCGGCAGGCCCTCGAGCGGCACCTTGAAGCGCTGGGCATTGAAGATCTGCGGCACCAGGCAGCAATCGGCCAGGGTGGGCTGATCGCCCCAGCACAGGCGCGAAGGCGGCAGGCCGGCTGCGGCACGGGCCTGCGCCAGCAGGGCCAGCTGGCGCTCGAAGGCCTCCAGGCCGCTGCGCGTCCAGTGGTGGTACCAGGCGTTCTTGGCGTCTTCGCCGTGCTGCAGCTCCTGCGTGAGGTGGCGCAGCACGCGCAGGTTGTTCAGCGGGTGGATCTCGCAGGCGATCATCTGCGCCAGCGCGCGCACCCGGGCGCGGCCCAGGGCATCGGCGGGCAGCAGCGGCGGCTCGGGGTGCGTCTCGTCCAGGTATTCGATGATGGCCAGGGACTGGGTGAGCACGTCGCCCGCATCCGTCTCCAGCGCCGGCACCAGGGCGTCGCCCACCCGGGCGGCATAGTCCGGCGCCCGGTGCTCCGCCCGCACGAGGTGCACCGGCACATAGTCGAACGGCAGGCCCTTGCACTGCAGCGCGATGCGCACGCGGTACGACGCCGAGGAGCGGAAGTAGGTAAAGAGCTTCATGGTGCGGCAAGCATAGCGGGCGGCAGTGGCCGCCGAGCCTGCGAAGCCCCCCGGGCCATGGCACACTGCAACGCGCAAATAAAGCAACAAGAGCGGCTGGCAGCCCTCCCTGCGAGGGCGCTTCGGGCCAGGCTCGGCCGGCGGCCGCTCGCACAACAGAAAAGGCAGACATTTCCATGAGCAGCTACGTGATTCCCGCGCCGGCCCAGGCCAGCGTTCCCGTCCTCGGTTCAGCCAGCCGTTTCCCCGTCCACCGCATCTATTGCGTGGGCCGCAACTACGAAGAACACGCCAAGGAGATGGGCTTCACCGGCCGCGAGCCGCCTTTCTTCTTCCTCAAGCCCGCCGACGCCGTGCTGCCCGTGGACGCGGGCCAGACGGGCAGCCTGCCCTACCCCAGCCTCACGGCCAACCTGCACCATGAGATCGAGCTGGTGGTCGCCATCGGCAAGGGCGGCAAGGACATCAAGGCGGCCGACGCGCTCGGCCATATCTGGGGCTATGCCGTGGGCCTGGACATGACCCGCCGCGACCTGCAGAACGAGATGAAGAAGCAGGGCCGCCCCTGGAGCATCGGCAAGGGCTTCGACGCCAGCGCGCCCATCGGCCCCATCACGCCGGCCGCGCAGGCGGGCGACGTGGCCAACGCCGCGATCTGGCTGCAGGTCAACGGCACCGACCGGCAGCGCAGCACCGTCACGCAGCTGATCTGGAACATCGCCGAGACCATCGAGCACCTGTCGGCCGCCTGGGAGCTGCAGCCCGGCGACCTGATCTTCACCGGCACGCCCGAAGGCGTGGGCGCGGTGGTGCGCGGCGACACGCTCGAAGGCGGCATCGACGGCCTGGGCACGCTGTGCCTCTCCGTGGCCTGAGCCGCGCCCAGCGACTATCAAAACCATAGCTGCAATCCCTTGACCGACAAGGGCTGCAGCCATTTTCTGGACTTCCAACCCTCTCACGCATGACCCTCCGCCGCCCCATCAAGCATTGCCGCGAGTGCGGAACCGCCGTGGTCTATCGCGTGCCCGACGACGGCGACACCAAGCTGCGCGCCGTCTGCCCGGCCTGCGGCACGGTGCATTACGAGAACCCGCTGAACGTGGTGGGCACGGTGCCGGTGCTGGGCGACCGCGTGCTGCTGTGCCTGCGCAACATCGAGCCGCGCAAGGGCAAGTGGACCCTGCCGGCCGGCTTCATGGAGCTGGACGAGACCACGGCCGAAGGCGCCGCGCGTGAGACCGACGAGGAAGCCGGCGCGCAGATCCAGATGGGGCCGCTCTTTTCGGTGCTGAACGTGCCGCGCGTGGGGCAGGTGCATTTCTTCTACCTCGCCACGCTGCAGAGCGACGTCTTCGACCCCGGCTTCGAGACCATCGAGGCGCGGCTCTTCACCGAAGACGAGATCCCCTGGGACGAGATCGCCTTCCGCACCGTGCGGGTAACGCTGGAGAAATACTTCGCCGACCGCCGCGCCGGCGCCTTCGGCATGCACTGCGTCGATATCGACTGACGCGGCCACCACGGTCCGGCCTGGCCCGGGCCGTCGCTTTCCACGCCGGCCACGACGCCGGCCCCCTTCCCCACCGCTTTCCCTTCCCCCATGACCGACGACCTGCAACGCCTGCGCCGTGGCGAGCTGGCCGGTGCGCGCACGCTGCGCATCGCCGCCGACCTGGAGCACTTCCCCCGCGAGGTGTTCGACCTGGCCGACACATTGGAGGTGCTCGACCTCTCCGGCAACCGCCTCTCGGCCCTGCCGGACGACCTGCACCGGCTGCATCGACTGAAGGTGTTCTTCGCCTCGTCCAACCGCTTCACCGAACTGCCCGCCGCCCTGGGCGCCTGCCCGCAGCTGGAGATGGTCGGCTTCAAGGCCAACCGCATCGCCCACGTGCCGGCCCAGGCGCTGCCCGAGCGGCTGCGCTGGCTGATCCTGACCGACAACGCCGTCACCGAGCTGCCCGACGCGCTGGGCGAGCGCCCCCGCCTGCAAAAGCTGATGCTGGCCGGCAACCAGCTCAAGGCCCTGCCTGAAACGCTGCGCCAGTGCCACGCGCTGGAGTTGCTGCGCATCGCCGCCAACCGGCTGGACGCCCTGCCCGGCTGGCTGGCCGAGCTGCCGCGCCTCTCGTGGCTGGCCATCGGCGGCAACGCCTTCAACGAAGCCGTCGAGGCGCGCGCACGCGGCGGCCAGGCCAACGGCGCTGTGGACTGGGCCGGCCTGCAGCTGGGCGCGCTGCTGGGCGAAGGCGCGTCGGGCCGCATCCTGGCGGGCACGCTGGGCGCGGGCCCTGGCGGGCAGGACGTGGCCGTCAAGCTCTTCAAGGGCGAAGTGACCAGCGACGGCTGGCCGCTCACCGAGATGGCCGCCAGCCTCGCCGCCGGCCGCCATCCCCGGCTGATTCCCGTGCTGGGCCGGCTCGAAGGCCACCCGGAGGGCGCCCAGGGCCTGGTCATGGAACGCATCGCCCCGGCCTACCGCACGCTGGCCGGCCCGCCCAGCTTCGAGAGCTGCACCCGCGACGTCTATCCCGCCGGGCTGCGCCTGCCGACAAGGGTGGCCCTGTCCATCGCGGCGGACGTGGCATCGGCGCTCGCGCACCTGCACGCGAGCGGCCTGGTGCATGGCGACCTCTACGCCCACAACCTGCTGTGGCGCCCGGATGCCGCCCCCGGCCAGGCCTGCGGCCTGCTGGGCGACTTCGGCGCCGCCGCCTTCGCACCGCCCGGCCCGCTGGGCGATGCCCTGCGCCGCATGGACGTGCGCGCCTTCGGCGTGCTGCTGGCCGAGCTGTGCGAACACGCCGACGGCCCACTGCTGCCGGGCGGCGATGCGCCCGCGCTGGCCCAGGCATGCCTGAGCGAAGCGCCAGCCGCCCGGCCGGATGCCACCGCGCTGGCGGCCTGCACGGCCCAGTGGGTGACCTCCGCCTGAACGCCCGGTCAGTACAGATCGCTGCGCACGGCCTGGCTGTAGCGCGCGTCCGCCTCGGCCACCTGCGAGGCATCCAGGCCCAGCACGGCGGCCTTCATGCGTCCGGGGGTGGGCAATGCATCGCGGTCCAGCTGCGACTGTGGTGCCCAGAGCCGTGCGCGGTGGATGGCCTTGCCGCAGTGGAACAGCGTTTCGTCGATGGCGACGACCACCGCGAGCTTGGGCCGTTTGCCGCCTTCGGCCAGCTGTTCCAGCAGTTCCGCCGCCTGCGAGAGCCTGGCGCGGCCGTTGATGCGCATGAAGATGTCCAGGCCCGGGAACAGGAAGAGCATGGCCACGCGGTCATCCTCGCCCAGATTGCGCAAGGAGGCGATGCGGTTGTTGCCCGGCCAGTCGGCGAAGGCCACGGTGTGCTCGTCCAGCACATGCACGAAGCCCGGTGGCCCGCCGCGAGGGGAAGCATCGAGCCCGTCGTCTCCGGCCGTCGCCAGGCAGAAGAAGCTGGCGGCGCGCAGGTATTCGACATGGAACGGCGTGAGCGCCGGCAGCACGCCCCGGGTGATGGATTCGGACGGCGGGGCGTAGAGCTGCTCCAGGTCGAGGGTGTGCCGCGTGCGGTCGGGGGCTGGAGCGGAGGGAGGAGCGATGTGTTGCGTCATGGCTCCATGCTAGGAAGCCGCGCCGCGGGCTGCTAATCTGCCTGAGCCATTCCGTATCGCGATCACGCCATGTCTTCCACCGCCGCCTGGCTCGACCTGCACGACGACGACAGCGGCCCGCCGGTGGTCGGCCGGGCGGACACGCTGGTCAACCACGACACCGCCCCGCACAGCCACGCCCGCGGCCAGCTGATCGGCTGCGGGCGTGGCGTGCTGAGCGTGGGGTCCGATGCGGGCCACTGGGTCGTGCCGGCGCGGCATGCGGTATGGATACCGCCGTGGCACGCGCATTCGGCGCGCATGCATGGCGCCTTCACCGGCTGGTCGCTCTACGTGGCCCGTCCCGCCTGCGCCGGCCTGCCGGTGGCGCCCTGCACCCTGGCCGTCACGCCGCTGCTGTGGGAGGCCGCACTGCGCTGCGCCCAGCGCGCCAGCGCCGCGCCCGATGCGGCGCAGGATCGGCTGGCGGAGGTCATCGTCGATGAAATCCGGGGCCTGGCGCCGCAGCCGCTGGGCCTGCCGCTGCCGGGCGATGCACGCCTGCTGCGCATCGCCAACGCCTTGCTGGCCGAGCCCGCCCAGCGCCGGCCCCTGCAGGACTGGGCCGCCTGGGCCGGTCTTTCGGCCCGCACGCTGAGCCGCCGCTTCGTGGCGGAAACCAGCCTCAGCTTCACGGCGTGGACGCAGCGCGTGCGGCTGCTGCGCTCGCTCGAACTGCTGGCGGGCGGGCAGCCGGTCACGCAGGTGGCGCTGGAGCTGGGCTACGACAGCGTCAGCGCCTTCATCGCCCTCTTCAAGCGCGAGCTGGGCTGCACGCCTGCGGCCTACTTCGGCCGGCAGGCACAGCCGGCCGCTACTTGAGCCACTTGTCCGCCGCCTGCTTCACGGCGCCGCGGCTGTCCATCAGGCCCCAGACGAACTGCATCACCCGGGTGTAGTCCGCATCGTCCTTGGGCATCAGGAAACCCAGCGTGTTGGTGGGCGTGAGCGGCGCGTCGATGAAGATCGCGGCGAGGCGCGGTTCGGCCTTGGCGTAGTGCAGTGCCTCGTAGGTCTCGGTGATCATCACGTCGCCCTGGCCTTCGGCGATCAGCGCGGGGATCTCTGCGTTCTTCTCGTGCGTGGCGACCTGCGCGGCCTTGAGGTTCTGCAGCACGAAAGCCTCGTTGGTGCCGCCCGGGTTCTTGATGACGCGCACGCCGGGCTGGTTCAGGTCGGCCACGCTGCGGAACTTGCCCTGGTCGGCCGCGCGCACCAGCGCCACCTTGCCGAAGGGCGCATAGCCCGGGAGCATCTCGGCCTGGCGGATGCGGGCCACGTTGCGGGTGATGCCGCCCACGGCCACGTCGAACTGGTCGGCCTGCAGGTCCTGCATCAGACGCGGCCAGCTGGTGGGCACGTATTGCACCTTCACGCCCAGCTCGCGGGCCATCTGCTCGACCAGGTCGATGTCGTGGCCGGCATAGCCCGCATCGGTCTTGATGGCGAAGGGCCGGTAATCGCCGGGCGTGCCCACGCGCAGCACCTTGGTCTCCATGACCCGGTCCAGGCGGGGGCCGGCGGTGGCGGCGGCGGGCAGCAGCGCGGCGCAGGCGAGCGCGGCGGCGGCGAGGAACGAGCCCATCCAGACGGAACGGCGAGTCGGCAGCGGCATGAGAAATCCTCTCTTTTTGGCAGTGGGTGAGAAAGAGAGGAAATATAGGCGCGAACCGGTCAGCGGCTGCCGGCCGCGCCCTGCGGCTGGCCGGAAGGCGGCTGGGTTTCGACGAAGAACGGCGCTGCGCCGCTGCTGCTGCCGCCATTTCCATTGCCGCTACCGCTGCCGCCCTGCGACGGCACCACCACGCCGCGCTGTATGGGCGTGGCGACGACCGCGCCGGCCGCGGGCTGCGACGGGGCCTGCTGCGATTGCGGCTGCTGTGCCGGCGAGCGCGCAGGCTGCGTGGGCTGGCCCGTGGCGGGGTCACGCGCCGGCGTGGTCGCCCACGACGGCACGACCTCGCCCTGCTGCGCCGGCTGCTGCGTCTGTTGCTGCTGCTGGGCAGGCTGTTGCGTCTGCACCGGCGATTGCGAGGGCTGCGAGGGCTGCGGCTGCACCGCAGGCGCGGCCTGAGACGGGTCGGCGCCATCGGTGGTCCACGGCGTGGCGTTCTGCAGCGGTGTGAGCGGGGCCTCGATGATCTCGGGCGCCTCATCGGGCTGCGGCGACGATGCGGCCGGGCTGGGCGCCACGGCGGGCGGCGGGGCGTTGCCGCCCGGCACGGCCGGTGCGGAGCCGATCTGGCGGCCGAAGAGGTCATAGACCCAGTCGCGCACGCTGCTGATGGCGTCGCGCGCCCAGTGGGTTTCCTGCTCGTCCACGAAGCGTTCGCGCCCGTCGATGATCTTGCTGCGCAGCGCCTGCTGGAACACCTCGCCCACCATGGGCAGCGCGCTGTGGGCGCCCTGGCCCCAGTAGTCGCTGCGCAGGGTGATGCGCCCGTCGTTGAAGCCCACCCAGGCGCCGGCCACCAGCTGCGGCTGCATGAGGATGAACCAGCCGTCGGTGTTGTCCTGCGTGGTGCCGGTCTTGCCCGCCACGTCGGCGGTGATGCCGTAGCGGCTGCGGATGGCGACGCCCGTGCCCTTGTCCACCACGCCGCGCATGGCGTTGCGCAGCTCCTGCATGGGGCCGAGGTCGGCCACCTTCTCGGGCGTGGCGGGCGCGAAGTCTTCCAGCACCTTGCCGTTCTTGTCCTCGATGCGCGTGACCACGATGGGCGCGCGGTAGAGGCCGGCGCTGGCGATGGTGCCGTAGGAGGACACCATCTCCTTGAGCGTGACCGGGCTGGTGCCCAGCGCCAGGGCGGGCACCACGTCCAGCTTGGACTCGCGCACGCCCATGTCGCGCGCCAGCTGGGCCACGCGGGCCGGGCCCACCTTCTGCATCACCTGGGCGGTGATGGTGTTCTTGGAATAGGCCAGGCCGTCGGCCAGGGTCATGGGCTGGTCGCTGGGCGGGCCTTCGTCGGTCGGGCTCCAGAACTTGCCGCCGCCCAGCGGGATCTGCACGGCCTGGTCCATCAGCGTGTCGCTGGGCTGCATGCCGCTCGCGAAGGCCGCGCCATAGACGAAGGGCTTGAAGGTGGAGCCGGGCTGGCGGCGGGCCGCCTGCACGTGGTCGAAGGGGTCGGTCGCGAAGTCGCGGCTGCCGACCCAGGCGCGCACCTCGCCGCTGCGCGGGTCCATGGCCAGGAAGCCCGCCTGCACGCGCGTCTTCTGCTGGCGCAGGGCGCGCATGAAGTCGGCATCGGCCAGCAGGGTTTTTTCGGCGTCTGCGGGCTGGGCGCCCTTGGCGACGGCCGCGGCATATTGCGCCGATTCGCGCACCAGCTGCTGCACCAGCGGGTTCTTGGCATTCCACACGCGGGGCGACCAGGCGCCGTCGGCCACGCCCTGCAAGGCCTTGCCCTGGCGGGCCACGGCCTGGTTGGCCAGGGTCTGCAGGCGGCTGTCGATGGTGGTGCGGATGACCAGGCCGTCGGCATAGAGGCTGTAGCCGTTGCGGTCGGCCCAGTCGATGAGCTGCTTGCGCAGCTGCTGCGCCAGATGGGGCGCGAGGCCGCCCACCTCGGGCTGGCGCTCGAAGCGGATGCGCAGCGGGCGGCGCGAGAGGTTGTCGAACTCCGCCTGCGTGAGCTTGCCGTGCTTGAGCATCTGGCCCAGCACGGTGTTGCGGCGGGCCTGGGCGCGCTCGGGGTTGAGCACGGGATTGTAGTAGGTCGTGCCCTTGAGCATGCCGATCAGCGTGGCGCTCTCCAGCACCGTGAGCTTGTCGGCCGATTTGTCGAAATACGTGCGCGCCGCCATCTCGATGCCGTAGGCGTTGTAGAGGAAGGGCACGGTGTTCAGGTAGGTTTCCAGGATCTCGTCCTTGGAATACACGGCCTCGATCTTCAGCGCGGTGATGGCTTCCTTGATCTTGCGGGTGAGCGTGGGGGCGCGGCCGATGTCCTCGGGGAACAGGTTGCGCGCCAGCTGCTGCGTGATGGTGGAGCCGCCCTGCTTGTCGCCGCCCAGCGTCTGCACCAGGGCCGACGCGGTGCGCCGCCAGTCCAGCCCGAAGTGGCTGTAGAAGCGGTGGTCTTCGGTGGCGATCAGCGCATCGACCACCGGCTGGGCGATGTCCGAAAGCGGCACCCAGTCGCGGTTGACCCATTTGTATTCGGCCAGCAGCTTGCCGTCGGCCGACATGAGCTGTGCAGGCTGGTCGGCCTTGGCCTTGCGCAGGTCGCTGATGCCGGGCGTGAAGGGCACCAGGGCCAGCGCGTAGAGGAAGAGCGCCAGGAAGAGGCCCACCACCAGCCACACCAGGCTGCGCCAGGACAACAGGCGCCGGGGCCACAGCGGAAGACGCGCCAGGGCCGGCCGCAGCGCGGCCCAGCGCCCGCGGAGAACATCAGGAATCGACATGAAGATACAAGGAAAAAGTGCCGCAAGCGCCCATGGGGCGCGCGCTGGAAGCTATCAATTCAGCAGCAATCTGCGGTGTTGGCCCGCAACGGCCATTCCGGAAGACACGCGGCGCGGCAACGGAGCCGGCAACATGGGCGACAGCGGCCTGGCGGCGGCGCCATGCAGCACCGCCCGAAGCCAAAGTGCGCATTTATAACGCCAATCCCTTAAGCCGGCGTTAGGTGCCCGCAGAGCCCCAATCTGAGCCCCAGGCAGCGGCTCACCAGGGCAGCCGCTCGCCCCGGTACGAATGGAAGCTGCCCGAGTCCTCTGCCGGCAACCCATCGAGCACGTGCAGCAGGTCGGCCGCCGCATCGGGGGCCGGGCGGCCGATGCGCTCGCCGCCGAAGGGGCGCGACAGGGCCGAATCCACCGTGCCCGGGTGCAGCGCGGCCAGCACGGCCTGCGGGTGGGTGCGGGCCACCTCGATGGCCGCCGTCTTCAGCAGCATGTTCAGCGCCGCCTTGGACGCCCGGTAGCCGTACCAGCCGCCCAGCCGGTTGTCGCCGATGCTGCCGACCTTGGCCGAGAGCACGGCCATGAGGCCGCGTTCCTTGCGCGGCAGCAGCGGCGTGAAATGCGCCAGCACAAGGGCCGGGCCGAAGGTGTTGGCGCGGAAGGTGGCCTCCAGCTGCGCGTAGCGGAGCTGGCCCAGGCGCTTTTCAGGCATGCCCTGCGGGCCGTGCAGCACGCCGGCCGCATGGAGGATGCAGTGCCAGGGCCCCTGCCCCGCCAGCTGCTGCGCGGCCCGGGCGATGGAGGCTTCGTCGTCCAGGTCCAGCGCGGGATCGGTGCGGCGGCCCAGGCCCACGGCCAGGGCGCAGCGCGGGTCGGCCTGCAGATGGGCCAGCAGCGCGCCGCCGATGGCGCCCGTGGCACCGATGACCAGGGCGCGGTAGCCCTGGGGGAGGGACTGCAGGCGGGGTGGTGATGCGGCCATGTGCGGCTCAGTTCCGTTCGTTCAGAGTTCGTCCAGCCGGGCGCGCACGTCGGCGGCCCGCTCGCGCAGCGCCTCCCGCTGGGGCGCGGGCATCTTCTGCAGCTGGCGATAGACCATGCCCAGCCGGTGGTTGCGGCCCAGGGTGTCTTCGTGGCGCGCGAAGAAGTCCCAGTAGAGCGCGTTGTAGGGGCAGGCGCGCTCGCCCACCTTGAGCTTTTTGTCGTAGTGGCAGCCGGCGCAGTAGTCGCTCATGCGGTCGATATAGGCCGCGCTGCTCACATAGGGCTTGGTGGCCAGCAGGCCGCCGTCGGCGAACTGGCTCATGCCCACGGTGTTGGGCAGTTCCACCCACTCGAAGGCATCGATATAGACGCCCAGGTACCAGCGGTGCACGGCGGCCGGGTCCAGCCCGGCCAGCAGCGCGAAGTTGCCGATGACCATCAGCCGCTGGATGTGGTGGGCATGGGCCTGCTCCAGCGATTGGCCCACGGCATGCTCCAGGCAGCGCATGCGCGTCTCGCCCGTCCAGAACCAGGCGGGCAGCGGCGCGGTGTGGCCCAGGGCGTTGTGCCCTTCGTAGCCCGGCATGTGGGCCCAGTAGATGCCGCGCACGTATTCGCGCCAGCCCAGGATCTGGCGGATGAAGCCCTCCACCGCCGGCAGCGGCGCCCGGCCGGCATGCCAGGCCGCCTGGGCGTGCAGCACCACCTCCTGCGGGCGCAGCATCTTGGTGTTGAGCGCGAACGAGAGCAGCGAGTGGAAGAGCCGCTCGCTGCGGCTGCTCATGGCGTCTTCATAGGCGCCGAAGTGCGGCAGCGTGGTCGCGATGAAATGGTTCAGCCAGGCCAGCGCCTCGGCCCGGTTCAGGGGCCAGCGCAGCTGGCCGGCCTGCGGGTGGCCGAAGCTCTTGACGCCCGCCGCCTCGATCGTCGCCCAGAGCGCGCTGTGGTCGTGCGTGGGCCGGGCATCGGGCGGCAGCTCCGGCTTGCCGGGCCAGGGCTTGCGGTTGTCGTGGTCGTAGTTCCACGCGCCGCCCTCGGGCTCGCCGGCTGCGTCGATCAGCACCTGATGGCGCTGGCGCATGCGGCGGTAGAAATGCTCCATCAGCCACTGCTTGCGGCCCTGGAACACCTCGGCCACCTCGATGCGGGTGGTGTAGAAGTGTTCGCTGTCCCCCATCTCGACGGCGAAGGGCTGCTGCGCGCCCCAGGTGCGCAGCTGTTCGTCCAGCCGCCATTCGTCGGGCTGCTGGTATTGCAGGGTGGCCGCGCCGTAGTGCGCCATGAGCGCCTCCAGGTTGGCGGTAATCGACTGGCGGTTGCTCGCGTCGTCGATGGCGATGTAGCGCACGCGGTGGCCGGCGGCCTTGAGCTGGCGGGCCAGGTCGCGCATGGCGGCGAAGATGGCGAGGATCTTCTGCGCGTGGTGCAGCACGTAGTCGGTCTCCTGCCGCACCTCCATCAGCACATGGACCACGCCGCCATCCTGCGCGTCGAACCACGAATGCGCGGGGTCGAGCTGGTCGCCCAGCAGCAGGCGCAGGGTGTGGGCCGCGCGCGGCTTGGCTGCGCCGCTCATGCCGTGCCCCACAGGCGGCGGTAGCGGCCGTCAGGGTCGTGCTCGCGCGCCTGCTTGGCGGGATCGAAGCGCCGGCCTCCGCGCGGGTCGGTGCCGCGCCCGGCGATGTAGAGCCAGTTGCCCTGGTTGCTGTACACGTCGTAGTCCACCAGTTGCGATTCGAACCATGCCGCGCCCGCGCGCCAGTCGCCCTGCAGATCGTGGATGAGATAGCTGGCCGCCACCTGGCGCAGCCGGTTGCTCAGGTAGCCGGTGGCGGCCAGCTCGCGCATCGCGGCATCGACCAGCGGCTCGCCCGTGCAGCCATGGCGCCAGAGCTCGAAGCCCTGGGCATCGTGCGGGGCCAGCGGTGCCTTCGACAGGCCCCGGCCCCGGTGGAGCTGCGCGCCGTGCTGCAGGTGCAACAGACGGAAGTAATCGCGCCACAGCAGCTCGAACCAGAGCCAGTAGCTGCCTTCGTTGGCGCCGTGCTCGCCCTCGAAGGCCTTCAGGTCGGCCAGCACGCGGCGGGGCGAGAGCGCACCCGTCGCCAGCCAGGGCGAGAGCTTGGACGAGAAATCCACCCCGGACAGGCCGTTGCGCGTGGCCTTGTAGCTGTGCGGCAGCTTGCGCGCCAGGTACTGCGCCCAGTGGGCCAGGCCGGCTCCCTCGCCGCCCTGGCTGGCGGGCATGCCGTAGGGAAAGGACGAGCGCGGGTCCTGCCCGCCGGCGCTCGCTGCGTCCGCATCCAAGGCACCGCCCTGCCCTGCGCCCACGGCCTGCAGCACCTCTGCGGGCACCTCGGGAGGGGCCGGCAGCTGCGTGGGCGCGGGCAGCGGCGCGGCCGGGGCGATGCCCGCGCGCTCCAGCGCTTGGCGGAAGGTGGTGAACACCCCGGGCAGCCCGGCGGTCGGCCAGGGCAGCGCGGCGGGGTCCAGCAGGCTGCTCTGCCACACGGTCTGCACGCGCAGGCCGGCAGCCTGCAGCGCAGCCACCTGCGCTTCTTCCTCGGGGGCCGCGATCTCTTCGCACACCACGGCTTCGGCGCCGACTGCGCGGGCCAGCGCCGGCAGGGCCTGCCCGGGTGCTGCGCGGCACACGAGCAGCGGGCTGCCCAGCGCGGCCAGGCGATCGCCCAGATCCTGCAGCGTGGCGGAGTGGAAAGCCTGCCGGTGCCGCCCGGCACGGGCGAAACCCCAGGGCGAGACCTCGTCCTCCGCAGGCAGGCAGAACACGGGCAGCAGGCGTGGGGTGCCGTCGCCCTGCGCCCGCTGCAGAGCCGCCTGCAGCGCAGGCTGGTCGTGCAGGCGCAGGTCGTTCCGGAACCAGAAAAGGATGGTGCTCATGCCGGCACCTGCCGGATGGGCGCGGCCGGCGCCGCCAGGGCGCAGATGCCGCGCGCGCTCGGCGCCTGCGCGGTGGGGGGGGTTCGACGGAGGCAGGCCAAGAGCGCGGGTCTTTCAAGGTGAGCGCGCAACGACGGGTGCGCGAAGACCTTGGTACGCAAAGGCTGTGCCGCCGGTTCACCCGGCGGAGAAAGACAGGGGCTCCGGCCGGTGTCAGCCCGCGCCGCCCAGGCCCGCCGGGCCTTGGTCCAGCAGCGTGCGCAGGCCGTCCTCGTCCAGCACCGGCACGCCCAGGTCCTGCGCCTTGGTGAGCTTGCTGCCGGCCTCGGCGCCCGCCACCACGTAGTGCGTCTTCTTGCTGACCGAGCCGGCCACCTTGGCGCCGGCCGCCTCCAGCAGGTCCTTGGCCTCGTCGCGGCTCAGGGTGGGCAGCGTGCCGGTGATGACCACCGTCAGGCCCGCCAGCGGCAGCGTGGCGCGCTCGGCGGGCGGCCCTTCCTGCCAGGTCAGGCCGCAGGCGCGCAGTTGCTCCACCACTTCGCGGTTGTGCGGCTGGGCGAAGAAGGTGTGGATGGCTTCGGCCACGATGGGGCCGACGTCGTTCACCTCCAGCAACTGCTCCACGCTGGCGGCCATGATGGCGTCCAGGCCGCCGAAGTGGCGCGCCAGGTCCTTGGCCGTGGCCTCGCCCACATGGCGGATGCCCAGCCCGAAGAGAAAGCGCGGCAGCGTGGTCTGCTTGGACTTCTCCAGCGCGGCGATCACGTTCTGCGCCGACTTCTCGGCCATGCGGTCCAGCGCCGCCAGGGCGGTGAGGCCCAGGCGGTACAGGTCGGGCAGCGTGCGGATGACGTTGCCGTCCACCAGCTGGTCCACCAGCTTCTCGCCCAGGCCCTCGACGTCCATGGCGCGGCGTGCCGCGAAATGCAGGATGGCTTCCTTGCGCTGCGCGGGGCAGAAGAGCCCCCCGGTGCAGCGGTGGTTGGCCTCGCCCTTTTCGCGCACCACGGCGCTGCCGCAGATGGGGCAGTGGCGCGGCATGCGGAAGTTGGGAACATACGGGCTACGCGGCACATGGCGGGCCGCATCGGCTGCTGCGGCATCCGCCAGCGCATCCGAGCCCTGCAGCGCGCCGGCCACCGGCGCTAGGGCGGCGGGCACCGTGCCCACCACTTCGGGAATCACATCGCCCGCGCGGCGCACGATGACCTGGTCGCCCACGCGCACGCCCTTCTTGCGGATCTCGAAGAGGTTGTGCAGCGTGGCGTTGGTAACGGTGACGCCGCCCACGAAGACCGGCGCCAGCCGCGCCACGGGCGTGAGCTTGCCGGTGCGGCCCACCTGCACGTCGATGCCTTCCACGCGCGTGACCATCTCCTGCGCCGGGTACTTGTGCGCCACGGCCCAGCGCGGCTCGCGGGTGACGAAGCCCAGCTGCCGCTGCAGCGCCAGGCTGTTGACCTTGTACACCACGCCGTCGATGTCATAGGGCAGCTGGTCGCGGCTCGCGCCCACCTCCTGGTGGAATGCTACCAATTCCGTAGCACCCTGCGCAGTCCGCACCTGGGCCGCGACCGGAAAACCCCAGGTTTTCAGCTGCTGGAGCATGGCGTAGTGGGTGGCGAAGTCCGGCCCGCCTTCGGCCACCGGGGTGATGTCGCCCAGGCCGTAGGCGAAGAAGCTCAGCGGCCGCTGCGCGGCGATGCCCGAATCGAGCTGGCGCACCGCGCCCGCCGCCGCGTTGCGCGGGTTGACGAAGGTCTTGCCGCCCGCCTCGCGCTGGCGTTCGTTGAGCCGGTCGAAATCGGCACGGCGCATATAGACCTCGCCGCGCACCTCCAGCACCGGAGGCACGCCGCTCTCGCCGCCCGTGGGCAGCGTCAGCGGAATCTGGCGGATGGTGCGGATGTTGTGGGTCACGTCCTCGCCCACCTCGCCGTCGCCGCGCGTGGCGGCCTGCACCAGCCGGCCGTTCTCGTAGCGCAGGCTCATGGCCAGGCCGTCGAACTTGGGCTCGGCCACGTATTCGACGGGCGGCGCATCGGGCGCCAGCTTGAGTTCGCGGCGCACGCGGGCGTCGAAGGTCTCGGCGCCGCTGGCTTCGGTGTCGGTCTCGGTGCGGATGCTGAGCATGGGCACCTGGTGGCGCACGGGCGTGAGGCCCTCCATCACCGCGCCGATCACGCGCTGCGTGGGCGAATCGGGCGTGACCAGGTCTGGGTGGGCCGCCTCCAGCGCCTGCAGGGCCTGGAAGGCGCGGTCGTATTCCGCGTCGGGCACGCTGGGCGCGTCCTGCACGTAGTACTGGTGCGCCCAGAGGTTCAGCCGGGCGCGCAGCGCTTCGATTTCAATGGTAGCCTGCCCTGATGGGGCGGGCGCCGGATCGGAAAAAAGGTCTTGGGTTTCGGCCATGGCCGTCGCAATCTGTCGTGGATGGGCCGCCCCGGCCGGTGGGCCATGGGCTCGGCGCCGAGGCGGGGGCGCCGGGCAGACTCTAGCGCGAGCCCGGCTTGCAGGAGGTCAGTGGGGACGCCGCCGCCGCCCGCACGGGGACGGGGCCGCGCCCCTGGGCTCAGCTGAACAGGCGCCGCGCCAGCGCGGAGCCGGCCGACAGCTCGCGGCTGTCGAGCTTGTCGTAGAGCAGTTCGAGGTCGGCCGCGATCGGGTCCATGGTCATGGCCGGCAGCAGCGTGCCGTTCTGGTCGCAGAGCACGCCGTCCATGGCTTGGCAGAGCGCCGCGGCCACGTCGCGCAGGCGCTGGAAGGGCTGCTCGGCGCGGTGGACCTGGGCCACGTCCAGGCTCAGGGTGATCTCGCGGATCGCGGACTGCTCGGGGTCGTCCGAGAGCGCGGCCTGGGTGTCGTAGGCCAGCGTGAGCGCGGGCGGCAGGCCCGGGCCGGTGCTGGCGGGCAGCACCAGGCGGCCGGGAATGGCGCCCGGCACGAAGCCCTGGCGCGTGGCGTTCTGCTGCACGTAGCCAGGGCTCCAGGCCGCCAGGCGCGCGCGCAGCGAGAAGGTGAGCTGCGCGTCGTGGTCGCTGGCGAACTGGTCCAGTTCGCGGGCGCGGGCCACCTCATGCAGCATGTCGGGAAAGTCCGGCGCTGCGTTCACCGCGTCGGCGAAGCCCTGGGCCTTGACGACGAACTCCGAGAACTCGATCTCGTTGAGCGCGCCCAGCCGGTTGGCCAACTGCACGCCGGCCTGGAAGTGGGTGTAGCGCTGGCCGGGCAAGGGCGTTTCCCACTGCTGGGAGACATCGTTGAAGCCTTCGATGGCGAAGGCCTTGCTGCCCGCGCGGCGCGTGGGCGGCAAAGCGGCCAGGGCCGCATCGCCCGAGACGACCTGCTCGGCCACCATGGGGGCGATGGCGTCGATCAGCGGGTCCAGGCCGCCGCGGCGCTCTGGCGGGGGCACGGGCATGCGCAGCGCGTCGTCCAGCGTCACGGTGTGGCCGTCCATCGAGGGCTCGGTGCCGGCGCCCAGCGGCTGGCCGCCCGGCACGGCTGCGCCCAGGCCGTCGAAGGCCGGCTCCTGCCGCAGCGCGGGTTCGGCGGCGCCGTCGGCTTCGGCGGGCGGGCGGGCCGGGCGCTTGGGCGCGTTGCGCTGGGCCATCCAGGCGTTGTAGGCCACGATGGCCGCCAGCACGACGCCGCCCGCGATGATGAGACCGAGTTGGAAGTTGCTCATGGTGAAAAGACGGTCTTCTGGATACTGAAAAATCAGGAGTCGGCCATGGACAGGGCGGACTCCATGTCCACAGCCACGATGCGCGAGACGCCCTGCTCCTGCATGGTCACGCCGATGAGTTGCTCGGCCATTTCCATGGCGATCTTGTTGTGGCTGATGAAGAGGAACTGCGTGCCCGTGGCCATGCTGGCCACCAGCTTGGCATAGCGCTCGGTGTTGGCGTCGTCCAGCGGTGCATCGACTTCGTCCAGCAGGCAGAACGGCGCCGGGTTGAGCTGGAAGATGGCGAAGACCAGCGCGATGGCCGTCAGCGCCTTCTCGCCGCCCGAGAGCAGGTGGATGGTCTGGTTCTTCTTGCCCGGCGGCTGGGCCATGACCTGCACGCCGGAGTCGAGGATCTCGTCGCCCGTGATGATGAGCCGGGCCTGACCGCCGCCGAAGAGTTCGGGGAACATGCGGCCGAAATGCCCGTTCACGGTGTCGAAGGTGCCCGAGAGCAGCTGGCGCGTTTCGCCGTCGATCTTGCGGATCGCGTCCTCCAGCGTCTGCATGGCCTCGGTCAGGTCGGCCATCTGCGCGTCGAGGAAGGTCTTGCGCTCGCGGGCCAGATTCAGCTCGTCGAGCGCTGCCAGGTTCACCGCGCCCAGCGCCGCGATCTCGCGGTGCAGGCGGTCGATCTCGCCCTGCAGGCCGGTGGCGCGCACATTGCCTTCGGCGATGGACTGGGCCACGGCGGCCAGATCGGCCTGGGCGTCGGCCAGCAGCGTGGTGTATTGCTCCAGGCCCAGGCGCGCGGCCTGCTCCTTGAGCTGGAAGTCGGTGATGCGCTGGCGCAGCGGATCGAGCGCGCGTTCGAGCTGCAGCCGGCGCTCGTCGCTGGCGCGCAGGCGGGCCGTGAGTTCGTCGTATTCGCTGCGCTGCGCGCCCAGGGCCTTTTCGCGCTCCATCTTCAGTTCCAGCGCCTGCTGCAGCCCGCCTTGCGCGGCGGCGGCCGACAGGCGCCCCATCTCCTCGCGGGCGCGCTGGTCTTCGTCGGCCAGGGCGGCAGCCTGCTGGCGGGCGGTGTCGATGGTGCGGGCCAGCTCGGCGCGGCGCGCCTCCAGGCTGCGCTGCGAGAAGGTGGCTTCCTGCGCCTGGCGCTCCAGCGTGCGCTGTTGCTCGCGGCATTCGGCCAGCTTGCGTTCGGCCTCGATCACGCGCTCGTCCAGCTGGGCGTGGCGCTCCTGGCTGTCGGCGAGCTGCATGTCCAGCTCCTCGAAGCGGGCCTCGGCCGTCACGCGGCGCTCCTGCAGGTCGGCCAGCTGGGCCTCGACCTCGGCCAGGTCGGCGCCGATCTGCTCGCTGCGCGCCCGGGTCTGTTCGGCCAGCTGCGAAAGGCGCAGGGTCTCGACCTGCAGCGTGTGGGCGCGGGTCTGGGTGTCTGCGGCTTCGCGCCGGGCGGCGACCAGGCGCTGCGCGGCGTCGGCATAGGCGGCCTCGGCGCGCACCAGGGCGGCGCGGGATTCTTCGGCGATCAGCTGCTGGGCGCGCACTTCCTTTTCGAGGTATTCGATCTCCTGCGCCCGGGCCAGCAGGCCGGACTGTTCGGAGTCGGGCGCATAGAAGCTCACGCCGTGCGCGCTCACGGCATGGCCGCTGGGGACGTAGATCACCTCGCCGGGCGCGAGCGGCGACTGCGTGCGGCGCGCCAGCGCGTCTTCGAGCGTGGGCGCGGTGCCGCAACCGTGCAGCCAGTCCACCAGCACGGCGCGCAGGGCGGCGTCGGGCACACGCAGCAGGTCCGACAGGCGCGGCGCGGCGCCGGGTGCGGCGGGAGCCGGCGCGGCGGCATCGGCACCGGCGGGGCTGTAGAAGGCCAGCCGGGCGGGCGGCGCGTCCTGCGCGCCCGAGCCGAGGAAGCCGCGCACCATCTCCAGGCGCCCGACTTCGAGCGCGCCCAGGCGCTCGCGCAGTGCGGCTTCGAGCGCGTTCTCCCAGCCGGTTTCGATATGGATGCGGCTCCAGAGGCCCTGCAGGCCGTCGAGCCCGTGGCGGGCCAGCCAGGGCTGGAGCTTGCCGTCGGTCTTGACCTTTTCCTGCAGCGCCTTGAGCGCCTCCAGCCGGGCCGAGAGTTCGGCCTGGCGGGCGCTTTCCTGGTTCACGGCCTGCTGGCGCGCGCGGCGGTCGTCGTCCAGCTGGGGCACGGCGTCCTGCAGCTCGGCATGGCGGGCCTCGGCGGTTTCGGCGGCTTCCTGCGCGGCGGCGAATTCTTCCTGCAGCTGGGCCAGGCGCGCTTCGTCGGGCGCGGCCAGGGCGTTGCGGTCGGTGCGCAGGCGCTCTTCGCGCACGTCCAGCTGGCGGCTCTGCTCGTCGATGCTGCGCTGCTCGGCGGCCAGCACGCCGATCTGCTGCTGCACCTGCACCACGGCGCCGCGCTGGTCGGCCGCGGCCTGCTGGGCGCGGCGCAGCGCGTCTTCGAGGTCGGGCAGCTGCATGGCCTGTTCCTCGACCTGGGCGGCCAGCAGCTCGGCGCGCTCTTCGGCATCGACGCCACCGGCGGCGAGCGTTTCCATCTCGGCCTCGGCGTCGTCCTTGCGGGCGGACCACTGGGCGATCTGCTCGGCCAGCTGCGCCAGCCGGGTCTCCACGCGCTGGCGGCCCTCGACCACGTAGCGGATCTCGGCTTCGAGCTTGCCGACCTCGGCCGTGGCTTCGTAGAGGCGCCCCTGTGCCTGGTTGACCAGATCGCCCGCCGTGTAGTGCGCCTGGCGGATGGTTTCCAGGTCGGCCTCGACGGCGCGCAGGTCGGCCATGCGCGATTCGAGATCGTTCACGGCCTGCAGGCCTTCGGTGCGCACGCGGTTCTGCTCGGCCTCGGCGTCGGCGCGTTTCAGGAACCAGAGCTGGTGCTGCTTGAGCGTGACGTCGGCCTGCAGCGCGTTGTATTTGGCGGCCACCTCGGCCTGCTTTTCCAGGCGATCGAGGTTGGCGTTGAGTTCGCGCAGGATGTCTTCGACCCGCGTGAGGTTCTCGGCCGTGCCGGCCAGGCGGTTCTCGGTCTCGCGCCGACGTTCCTTGTACTTGGAGACGCCCGCGGCCTCTTCGAGGAAGAGCCGCAGCTCTTCGGGGCGCGACTCGATGATGCGGCTGATGGTGCCCTGGCCGATGATGGCGTAGGCGCGCGGGCCCAGGCCGGTGCCCAGGAACACGTCCTGCACGTCGCGGCGGCGCACGGCCTGGTTGTTGATGTAGTAGCTGCTGTTGCCGTCGCGCGTGAGCACGCGCTTGACGGCGATCTCTTCGTACTGGTTCCACTGCCCGCCGGCGCGGTGGTCGGCGTTGTCGAAGACCAGCTCCACGCTGGCGCGGCTGGCCTGCTTGCGGGTGGTGGTGCCGCTGAAGATCACGTCCTGCATCGACTCGCCGCGCAGTTCGCTGGCCTTGCTCTCGCCCAGCACCCAGCGCACCGCGTCCATGATGTTGGACTTGCCGCAGCCGTTCGGACCGACCACGCCCACCAGCTGCCCCGGCAGCATGAAGTTGGTGGGCTCGGCGAACGACTTGAAGCCGGCGAGTTTGATCGAGTTGAGGCGCACGGTGCGGTGGGCGGCGAATGGCGGGTGGAAAGTGACGGGGCGAGCGGCGGCCCCAGGGCCGGCTAGCTCCCGATGATACCGTGGCGCTGTGGCGAGCCCCGCATTCCCCCTGCCCTGCCCGATCGGGCCGCAGCGCTTGCCCGCCAAGCGCGAGCCGCTATGAAAACAATAGTTGCCTGGCCCGGCCGCCGCGCCGTCAGCCGGCCCGGGGCGCGAAAGCGATGATCGCCATGCCCGCCAGCGTGACGGCGGCACCCAGCCAGTCCCAGGGCCCGGGGCGCACGCCATCCACCGCCCAGAGCCAGGCCAGCGCCACGGCCACATAGACCCCGCCATAGGCCGCATAGACGCGCCCCGCCGCCGCCGGGTGCAGGGTGAGCAGCCAGGCGAAGAGCGCCAGGCTGGCCGCCGCGGGCACCAGCAGCCAGGCGCTGCGGCCCTGGCGCAGCCACAGCCAGGGCAGGTAGCAGCCGATGATCTCGGCCAGGGCCGTGACGAGGTAGAGGGCGAAGGTGCGCACGGGGACGGGGCCGGCCGGGAGTCAGATCGGCACGTCGCCGCGGGCGAGGACCAGGTCCTCGAACGCCACGGCCACCAGCGGCGCGCTCAGCAGATAGCCCTGCCAGGCGTGGCAGTGGGCCCGCTCCAGGAAGGCGCGCTGCTCCTTGGTCTCGACGCCCTCGGCCGTCACCCGCAGGCCCAGGCTGGTGCCCAGAGCGACGATGGTGCGGGCGATGGCCGCGTCGTTGGGGTCGGTGAGCACGTCGCGCACGAAGATCTGGTCGATCTTGAGCTCGTCGAGCGGCAGGCGCTTGAGGTAGGCCAGCGACGAATAGCCGGTGCCGAAATCGTCCAGCGAGAAGCCCACGCCATACGCGCGCAGCTGGCCCATCTTGTCGATGGTGTCCTCCACGTCCTGCAGCAGCAGGCCCTCGGTCAGCTCCAGCTTGAGGTGCCGCGCGTCGGCGCCGGTGCTGGCCAGCGCCTGCAGCACCTGGGCGACGAAGCCTCTCTGGTGGAATTCGCGAGGGCTCACGTTGACCGACAGGCTCAGGTGGCTCAGGCCCGGGCGCTGCGCCCACTGCGCCAGGCGCGCGCAGGCGTCCTGCAGCACCCATTCGCCCAGCGGCAGGATCAGGCCGCAATCCTCGGCCAGCGGAATGAATTCGCCCGGCGAGACGAAGCCGCGCTGCGGATGGCGCCAGCGCAGCAGGGCTTCTGCGCCGGTGATGCGGCCCTGCACCACCTGCGGCTGGTAGAAGAGCTCGAACTGGCCCTGGCGCAGCCCGGTGCGCATGTCCACCTCCAGCGCCGCGCGCGCGGCCACCAGCGCCTGCATCTGGGGGTCGTAGAACTGCAGCCGGTCGCGCCCGGCGGCCTTGGCCTGGTACATGGCCAGGTCGCCGCGCTTGATGAGTTCGTCGGCCGACTCGCGCTGGCCCTGGAACACGGTCACGCCGATGCTGAGCGTGCTGTGGTGCGCCTGTCCGTCCAGCATGAAGGGCTCGCGCAGCGCGCCCAGAATGCGCTGGCCGATGTCCTCGGCATGGGCGGCGGCCTCCTGCAGGTTGTCGCCCAGGTCTTCCAGCACCACGACGAATTCGTCTCCGCCGTGGCGGGCCACGGTGTCCTCGCTGCTCACGCAGCCGCGCAGGCGCTGGCCGACCTCGCGCAGCAGCATGTCGCCCTTGTCGTGGCCGCGGGTCTCGTTCAGCGTCTTGAAGTTGTCCAGGTCCAGCATCAGCAGCGCGCCGCAGCGCTGGCGGCGGGCGCTCGCGCCCAGGGCCTGCTGCAGCCGGTCCACCAGCAGGCGCCGGTTGGGCAGGCGGGTGAGCGGGTCGTAGTAGGCGAGGTAGCGGATCTCTTCCTCGTCGGCCTTGCGCTGGCTCAGGTCCACCATGGTCAGCATGTGGGCATCGCCCAGCAGCGCGCCGGAGGCCTCGATGGTGCGGCTGTGTCCGTCCTTGTCGGTGATGGTGTATTCGCGGGCCGGAATGTCGCCGTCGGCCTGCAGGCCCAGGCGCCGCTGCGAACGCCAGCGCTCGCGCGCGGCGGCCCGCTGCAGCGAATCGGGGAAGAGCTTTCTCCACCAGGCATGCACGTCGGGGGTCTCGTCCTCGGCATAGCCGCAGATCTGCGTGAAGCGCTCGTTGCGGAAGGCGATGGTGCCGTCCGACTGCACCAGGCAGACGCCGACCGGCATGCGGTTGAGGATGCCCAGGAGGCGCTGCTCGCTGTCGCGCAGCGCCGCCTCCATGCCCTTGCGCGCGGAGATGTCCTGCACGGCCGCGATGTGGAAGTCCGACGAGCCGTTGCTCGAACGCATGGGCGAGACGTTGAGATCGACCGTGATGATCTCGCCGTTCTTGCGCACGTAGCGCTTTTCCAGGCGGAACTCGGGCAGCTCGCCGCGATGCATGCGCCGCGTGAGTTCGAGATCGGCCTCCAGGTCGTCCGGATGCGTGAAATGCTCGAAGCGCATGGACTGCAGCTCTTCGGCGGAATAGCCCACGATGTCGCAGAACTTCTGGTTCACGCGCACCAGCTCGCCGGTGGTGGTGCAGGTCTGCGCCACGCCCACCGCCGCCTGGTTGAAGACGGTGCGAAAGCGCTCCTCGCTGTCGGTGCGCGCGCTCTGCGCCGCCAGGGCCTGGTCCTGCGCCTGCGCCCGCCGCCGCACCAGCAGCACGACCAGCGCGGTGAGCAGGGCCGTCACCAGCAGCCCGCCCAGGCCCACCAGCCAGGGCATCTGGCGCTCCGAATCGGAGAGGAAATCGCGATCCGGATAGAAGGCCATCTGCCACGTGCGCCCGCCGATCTGGGCCATGCGCTCGTAGCGCTGGGCGGATGCGGGCTCGCCGCCTTCGAGCGGCAGCAAGGTGCTCGGCTGGGCGGCTGGTGCGCTGCCGGCCAGGCCCCGGTCCTGGATACCCAGGCGCATGCCGCTCAGATAGCCCTCGCTGCGCAGCGCGTCCACCAGCGCCCGGATCTGGATCGTGGCGCCCAAGGCGCCGATGAAACGGCGGGCACCGTCGGAGGGCTGCGCATCGCCGGAGGCACTGGCGAACACCGGCGCGCGCAGTGTGATGGCCATGGCGCGATGCGGCGCCGTGCCGACTTCCAGCGGCCCGGAAGCCGCCACCACGCCCGTGGCGCGGCTGCGCAGGAAGGCTTCGGCATCGGCGGGCCGGCCGGCGGCGATGTCCAGGCCCAGCAGGCTGCCGCCCTGCGTAGGCCACAGGTATTCGATCACGTAGTAGGCGGCGCGCACACCGGGCGGATGGACGGTGAACGTCCCGCCGGACACGGCCTCGCGCGTCCGCGCCTCGAAATCGGCCAGTTCATGTCGGGGCACGTAGCGCACGAAGCTCAGGTCGGTCACGCCGGCGTGGCTGCGCTGCAGGTTCAGGTCCTGCACCGCCCGAGCGAAGTCGCCGTGGCCGATGCGCGGGTTCAGCACGAACAGGGTGCGCATGCCGTTGAGCAGTTCCACGTTGGCGCCCAGGCGCAGTTCCAGCGCCTCGGCGAACGAACGCGTCTCCTGCTCGATGCGGACCTCGGAAATGGCCTCGACCGAAGCTTGCTGCTGGTTCCACAGCAAGAAGCTGCCCAGCAGGCCCAATGCGGCGACGACCACGCCCGGCAACCAAAGCCGGGGCTGGACGCGCTGAAGGGCAAGAAGGGTCATGGCGAGGGCGTCTGCTGCACCTGGGGTGCCGGGGAACAAGCCCTGGCGAATGCCGGGGCGACGACAAGCGCAGTGCGGGCTGATGCTCCAAGCGCATCAGCCTCTTCTACGACAAGGCATCAAGGATAGCGGCAATCCGGCACGCTTTGGTGCAGCTGGGGCGACTCACGGACCGATCGAGTCCCCCTGCCCGGCCCAGGCCACCAGCGGGCGGAGCCAGCGGGCCCGCCAGGCGAGCGCGAACGCCACGGCCAGCGCGGCGCCGGCCAGCGTCATGACCCACACCAGCGAGGCCATTGATGCGTGGTCCACGGCCAGGCACAGGCCCAGCGATGCGGCCAGCGCGGCCGCGCCCAGCCAGCGCAGCATCACCACCATGCGGCGCGGAGGCGGTGCGCCGGGGCCACGCACCTGTTCCCAGTGGGAGTCCAGCGAGAGGGCCAGCCAGCCCATGCCGAGAAGGCTCGAACCCAGCGCGAGGGCCAGCAGCAGCGCGTCACGCATGGACGGCTCCCGCAGCAGGGCTAGGCACGGCGCCCTGCCCCGCCGCCTCGCGCCTGCGCAGCCGCAAGGCTACCAGCGCGGCGATGGTGGCGCAGGCCAGCAAGGCCAAGTCCAGCCCGGCCACCGGCCAGTAGCCCTGCGCGAGGGTTCGCAGCAGGTGGTCGCCGGTGGTCAGCCAGTTCAGCAGCACGGCGGCCACGGCCAGCACGGCGATGGCCCAGCACTGCTCGCGCCAGGCGGGCGCCAGCCGCGCCTCGGCGACCGGGGCCGTGCGCCACGCGCCATGCAGCCAAGCCACCACCCATGCACCCCAGAAGACGTATTGCTCGCAGGCGCCCTTGCCCGGCCAGCCCGCGGGCATCTCGGCCGGCAGCAGCCGGTTGGCGACCAGCATGGCCAGCGCGGCGACCACCATGCCCGTCACGCTCGTCACGGCGAAGGCATCGACCCAGCGCGCGCCGCTACGGCCCTGCTGGGCGTGCTGGCGCTTGCGCTTTTCGACGAAGAACAGAAAGCCGGTGGCGATGCAGGCGCAGCCCGAGAGGCCGCCCAGCACGTAGAACCAGCGCAGCAGCCAGTGGCGGAAGTGCTGCAGGTGCAGGCCGGTGAGGAAGGTGTTCACGCTCGCCACGGCCGTGAGCGGCGGGTCTTCGCGCAGCACCTCGCCGGTCGCCGCCTTGAAGTGGATGCCGTCGCCCACCAGCGCGATGCGGTCGGTGCCGGCGCGATAGACGCTCACGTAGCTGTTGGCGTCGCCCACGTGCCGCACTGTCAGGAAGCCCACGTCGCCCGCCTTGCCGGCCGCCGCCCAGCGCCGCCGCGCCTCGGCCACCATCGCATCGACCGAGGCCAGCGGCCCGGCCACGCCCGCACGGTCGTGCGGCAGGCCGGTCTCGGCGGCTTCATGCTGCTCATGCAATTCGTGCAGCGGCTCCAGCTGCGTGTGCGTGACCGGGAAGTAGGTGCCGGCGAAGATCACCAGGCCGGAGAAAGCGAAGATGAAGTGGAACGGCAGCGCGACCACGCCCGTGAGGTTGTGCAGGTCCAGCACGCTGCGCTGGGTGTTCTTGCGGGGCCGGAAGGTGAACAGCTCGCGGAAGATCTTGCGATGCATGACCACGCCGCTCACCAGCGCCGCCAGCATCACCAGCGCGGCGAAGCCGACGATCCAGGTGCCCAGGCTCATCCAGTTCAGGTTCAGGCTGTAGTGCAGCGGGTAGAAGAACTGGCTGCCGATCTTGAGCTGGTCGTCGGGCAGGGCCTGGCCGGTGCGCGGGTCGATGGTGCGCGTGCCCCAGATCTCGTCCTCCGGGTCCTTCGCGCCGGGCAGCTCGTAGCTGGCGAAGAGGCTCAGCACCGGATCGCGGTGGGTGGTGTAGGCGCCCCAGCTCTTGACGACGGGGAACTCCCGCGCCATGGGCCCGTCGATGCGGCTCCTGGCCTGCTCGATCTGTGCGGCATCGGGCCGCATGGCCTTGAAAGCGGGCAGCAGCATGCGGTCGAACGACGGCATGGGCTGCGGCGCGAAGCGGGTTTCGGGGATCGCCCAGCGATCGATCTCGCGGTCGAACACCGAGAGCGAGCCGAAGAAGAACACCGCCATGAGCACGAAGCCCAGCACCAGGCCGAACCAGGTGTGCAGCCAGGCCATAGACAGCCGGAAGTTGTTGAACATCGCAAGGTTTCCTTTGCCGCGTCAGAGAATGGCGCGCTGCACCAGCCAGGCCGCCCCGGTCATGAGCGCCCCGCCGCCCGCCAGCACCAGCCACACCCGCGCCACGCTGGCTGCGGCGAACGCCCACAGGAACACGACGAGAAAGAGCAGCAGGCCCAGGATGCCGCCCAGGGCCTCGGCGTCGTGGAAGTCCAGCCGCGCGGCGAACAGCAGAGCGATCGACAGCGCGATGAAGCCCCAGGTGAAGACGTAGCCGCCCAGCACGCCGGCGGCGATGCGCGAGACGATCTGGCGGCGTGGAACGGCGTTCGTGGCCATGTCGATGAAGCTTGTGAATACGAGTGATTTGCATTATTGCATTGCGAGAGCAATGACCCGGCGAGCCCGGGGCTTTGGCCGCCGCAGGGCTGCCACGGGCTGCTGGTATCGTGCTGCGGCTCCGCTCCCTTCCCTCACCAGCGACCGCCCCGCCGATGCTCTACGCCCTGCTCAAGCTCTCCCATCTCCTGGCCGCCATCGTCTGGATCGGCGGCATGGTCTTCGCGCACTTCTTCCTGCGGCCCGCCGCGCTGGCGCTGGAGCCGCCCGTCCGCCTGCCGCTGATGCAGGCGGTGCTGCAGCGCTTCTTCCGCGCCGTGGCCGTGGCGGCGGCGGTGATGCTGGCCACCGGCCTCTGGATGGTCGGCCGCACCGCCAAGACCGTGGTGCAGGCCGGCGGCAGCTTCGCCATGCCGCTGTCCTGGACGCTGATGGCCACGCTGGGGCTGGTGATGATCGCCATCTTCGGCCACATCCGCTGGGCGCTCTACCCGCGCCTGCGCGCGGCCACGCAGGCGGCCGACTGGCCTGCGGGCGGCCGGGCGCTGGCATCCATCCGCACCTGGGTGGGCGTGAACCTGGCACTGGGCACGGCCACCGTCGCCGTGGCGGTGCTGCCGCTCCAGTAGCCATCGCGCAAGGGCCTCATAAAGGCCTCGCAAAGACCGATCGCGCCCGCCAGACCTGGGCCTGCAGCTTCTTTTTCGATAGCAAACACGATGCCAATACGTTCCGCATCCTTCTGCGTCACCGCGCTGGCGCTGGCCTTTCTGGCGGCCCTGGCCGGCGGCTGGTGGGCGCAGGCGCAGTGGCGCGCCACGCAAGGCGAAGTCGCGGCGCTGCAGCGCGAGGTGGTCAGCACGCAGGAGCAGCTGCTGGGCTACACGCGCTACACCACCTACCTCACCGCTGGCCAGAACACGCTGGCCGAGCAGATGAAGCTGCTGACGGCCACCGTGGTGCGCGAGGAAGGCGCCACGCAGATCGTGGAGAAGTCGGTGCTCGGCCTGCACTCGACGGGCGTGGTCGCCATCTGGTACACGGCCGAATACGCCTTCGGCTACGACCTGCGGCCGGGCAGCTACACGCTCAAGGCCACGACCCAGGGGCTGGAGGTGCATCTGGCGCGCCCCACCCTGGTGGCGACGCCGGCCGTGAGCCATCTGCGCCATCGCGTGCTCTCCGGCGGGCTCTTCACCGACGAGCAGGCCGCCATCGTGCTGCTGCAGCAGGAGGCCGCTCGCCGCGCCCTGGCGCAAGGCCAGGCCATGGCGGCCGAGCCCGCCGTGCTGGCGCTGTGCGAGAAGAGCCTCACCACCTTTCTGGCCGACTTCCTCGCGCGCCAGCCGGGCGTGAAGGCGGTGCCGCGCATCACCGTGGTCTATCGCTGATCCACGCCCGGCGCGAGTGGGGACATGGCGGCCGCCCTGGGCGCGCCCGGCCGCCCGCCCGTAACATGCAGGCCCCGTCCATCGCCAGGACGCTCTCCCTGGAGTCATCGACCCGTGCTGTTCCGCTTCTTCGAAAAACGCGTTCCTCCCTACCCCGCCGGCGAGCCCACCGTGCCGCCCAAGGACTTCATGGCCTTCGTCTGGGCCGGAACGCGCGGGCTGCGGGGCTACGTCATCGCGATGACGGGCCTGTCGGCCGCGATCGCGGTGTACGAGGCGCTGCTTTTCGCCGTGCTGGGCCGGCTGGTGGACTGGATCAGCGACGTGCCGGCCGCGCGCTTCTGGGACGAGCGCGGCACGCTGCTGCTGTGGGTGGTCGGCATGCTCGTGGCCAGCATCGTGCTGGTGGCGCTGCAGACCAGCGTCAAGCACCAGGCGCTGGCCATCAACTTCCCGCTGCGGCTGCGCTGGAACTTCCACCGGCTGATGCTGGGCCAGAGCATGGCCTTCTATGCCGACGAGTTCGCGGGCCGCATCACCACCAAGATCATGCAGACGGCGCTCGCCGTGCGCGACATGATCTTCACGACCACCGACGTGGTCGTGGGCATGGGCGTCTATCTCTTCACCATCCTCGCGCTGGCCGCGGGCTTCGAGGTGCGGCTGCTGCTGCCCTTCCTGGCCTGGATCGTCTGCTATGGCCTGGCCTGCTGGTACTTCGTGCCGCGCCTGGGCCGCGTCGGCAAGGCGCAGGCGGATGCGCGCTCGGTGATGACCGGGCGCATCACCGACGCCTACACCAACATCGCCACCGTCAAGCTGTTCTCGCACACCCGGCGCGAGGCGGAATTCGCCCGCTCGGCCATGGATGCCTTCAAGCAGACGGGCTATGCGCAGATGCGCCTGGTGAGCCAGTTCGAGATCGTCAACCACATCCTCGTGGTGGCCATGATCCTGGGCGCCTGCGGCACGGCGCTCTGGCTCTGGTCGCAAGGCCAGGTGGGCGCGGGCGCGGTGGCCGCCGTCACCGCCATGGCGCTGCGCGTCTCGGGCCACGCCCACTGGGTGATGTGGGAGATGACCACCCTCTTCGAGAGCGTGGGCACCATCCAGGACGGCATCAACACGCTGACCCGCCCGCGCACCGTGCTGGACGCGCCCGATGCCCGCCCGCTGGCCGTGGCCCAGGGCGAGGTGCGCTTCGAGAACGTGCGCTTCGGCTACCAGAACGGCCGCCCGGTCATCGACGACCTGAACCTGACCATCCGCCCGGGCGAGAAGATCGGCCTCATCGGCCGCTCCGGCGCGGGCAAGTCCACGCTGGTCAACCTGCTGCTGCGCTTTCACGACCTGAACGGCGGGCGCATCCTGATCGACGGGCAGGACATCGCCCACGTCACGCAGGACAGCCTCCGCCAGCACATCGGCATGGTCACGCAGGACACCTCCCTGCTGCACCGCTCCATGCGCGACAACATCCTCTACGGCCGGCCCGACGCCACCGACGCGCAGATGCATGCCGCCGCGCGCCGCGCCGAGGCGGAGGACTTCATCCGCACCCTCACCGACCTGCAGGGCCGCAGCGGCTACGACGCCCATGTGGGCGAGCGCGGCGTGAAGCTCTCGGGCGGCCAGCGCCAGCGCGTGGCGATCGCCCGCGTGATGCTCAAGGACGCGCCCATCCTGCTGCTCGACGAGGCCACCAGCGCGCTCGATTCCGAAGTGGAAGCCGCCATACAGCAGAGCCTGGACGGACTGATGCAGGGCAAGACCGTGATCGCCATCGCCCACCGCCTGTCCACCATCGCCGCGATGGACCGGCTCATCGTGCTGGATGCGGGCCGCATCATCGAGGAAGGCACGCACGCGCAGCTGCTGGCGCGCGGCGGCGTCTATGCGCGGCTCTGGGGCCACCAGAGCGGGGGCTTCCTGGGCGAGACGGAAGACGACGGCGCCGAGGGCTGAGCGGCCTCAGCTGTCGGTATCGGATGACACGCAGGCCCGCGCGCCGCCTGCGAACCGGCGCGGGGGCGGCTGCGAAGAATGCAGGCAGGCATCTCGCCACCCCCGGCCGCCAGCGTGCCGGGGCACACCCCCAACAACGAAGGACGCCACCATGTCGATCTCCCTGCTGCTGCTCATCATCCTGATCCTGATCCTGGTCGGCGTACTCCCCACCTGGGGCCACAGCCGCTCGTGGGGCTATGGTCCCAGCGGCGGCATCGGCCTGGTCGTGGTGATCCTGCTGGTACTGCTCCTCATGGGCAGGATCTGACCCCAGGCCGCCATCCCACGGCGGCCAGTGGACCGACGGCGCCCCCAGGGGCGCCGTTTTCGTTGGTGCGTAACCCGCACGTTTCATGCCCACCACCCCGAATGCGGGCCATCCCATCGGTCCGAACCGAAGAATGCGGTTTTGCCCTACGCGTTCGGCGCCGCAGCGCGTTAGAAACGGGTGGTTACGAACCTACAATGAAACCGGCTGTCCGACAGGACCCCGGGCCCCGTGGCACCGCCCCTGACGGGACGGCGCAGGCACCGCAGCGCATGTTGATCTTTCACGCTTATATGAACCAACACATCCAAGACATCTTGCGCAACGAGGACCCTGCCGCCCTCCTTCAGCGCTGGCTGGACGAAGCCCGCAAAGGCGATTCCACCCTGGGCCGCAGCGCCCAGTCCGAAGCCGCGGAAATCCTGCGCGCGCTCAACGGCGCGCTGCAGAGCGGGGCAAATCCGGAACACTTCGGCAGCGCCCCGGGCTGGAGCGCCGTGCAGCAGGCGCTGTCCGACTTCTCCCGCTCGCGCGCCGCGCAGGGCCAGAGCGCCGGGGCGACCAGCGTCTTCGTGCAGGCGCTCAAGCGTCCGTTCTTCTCGGCGCTGCAAAAGCAGCTCGCAAGCACGCCGGACGCCCTGGTGGACGCCCTCTGGACGGCCACCCTGCTGGTGGACCAGATGGCCCAGCACACCGTCACCACCTTCCAGCAGGCGCGCGAAGACATCATCGTGCGCCAGCAGGAAGAGCTGCTCGAACTCTCCACCCCCGTCGTGAAGCTCTGGGACGGCGTGCTCGCCGTGCCCATGATCGGCACGCTGGACAGCAACCGCACCCAGGTCGTGATGGAAACGCTGCTGCAGCGCATCGTCGAGACCGAGGCGGAGCTGGCGATCATCGACATCACCGGCGTGCCCACCGTGGACACGCTGGTCGCACAGCATCTGCTCAAGACCGTCACCGCCATCCGGCTGATGGGCGCGGACTGCATCATCAGCGGCATCCGCCCGCAGATCGCGCAGACCATCGTGCACCTGGGCATCGACCTGGACGGCATCGGCACCAAGGCCACGCTGGCCGACGCCCTGCGCCTGGCGCTGCACCGCACCGGCTGGCAGGTCGCCCGCCGCGCGGACTGACGCGAGGCACCCGATGGACCGCGTTCCAATCCTCCGCATGGGCAAGACCCTGCTGGTCACCATCCAGGTGGACATGCAGGACCAGACCGCCCTGGCACTGCAGGACGACCTCGCAGAGCGCATCGCCAAGACCGGCGCCACCGGCGTGATGATCGACATCTCCGCGCTGGAGATCGTCGATTCCTTCGTAGGCCGCATGCTGGCCAGCATTTCGGGCATCGCCCGCATCCTCTCGGCGCACACGGTGGTGGTCGGCATGCAGCCGGCGGTGGCCATCACCCTGGTGGAGCTGGGCCTGTCGCTCGACGGCGTGAAGACCGCGCTCAACGTGGAGCGCGGCATGGCCGTGCTGCGCCGCGCCGAGGAGGCCGATCTTGGCGCCCGCTGACCGCAGCGGAACGCTGCCGCTCGCATCCGAACAGCACATCGTCGCAAGCCGGCAGATGGTGCGCAGCCTCTGCCAGGCGCTCAAGCTCTCGCTGGTGGACCAGACCAAGATGGTCACCGCCGCCAGCGAGCTGTCGCGCAACACGCTGATCCACGGCGGCGGCGGCCACATGCGCTGGGAATGGGTCGAAGCGGGCGCGCGCCAGGGCCTGCGCCTGCATTTCGAGGACGAGGGCCCGGGCATCGTCGATGTCGGCATGGCCATGACCGACGGCTACACCACCAAGAAGGGCATGGGCCTGGGCCTGCCCGGCAGCAAGCGGCTGGTCAACGAATTCCATATCGACACCGCCCCCGGCCAGGGCACCCGCGTGAGCATCACCAAGTGGAAGTGATCACCGGCTGGACGCACCGCAGCTTCCCCGTCACCGACGCGAGCTGCGTCGGCGAGGCGCGCCGCCATTGCGCGCACACCATCGCGGACTGGGGCTGGAACGACGTCGAGGCCGGCCAGCTCTCGCTGATCGTGACCGAGCTGGGCTCCAACCTCATGCGCCACGCGGTGGGCGGCCAGCTCTGGATCGCGTTCAACCCGGCGTGGCAGGAAGTGGAAGTCATCGCGCTCGACCGCGGCCCCGGCATGCCCGACGTGCAGCGCTCGCTGACCGACGGCGTCTCCACCGGCTCGGGCTCGCCCGGCACCGGCCTGGGCGCCGTGCGCCGCATGGCGAGCGACTTCGACGTGCATTCCTCCCCGGCCGGCTCGCTGGTGCTGGCGCGCATGCGGCCCGCAGGCGTGGCCCGCCCGCCCATCGGCGCCCGGCTGGGTGCCGTGTGCCTGCCCGCGCCGGGCGAAACGCATTGCGGCGACGGCTGGGCGCTGGCCGAGCAGGAAGGCGAAGTCGCCCTCCTGGTCAGCGACGGGCTGGGCCACGGCCCGGAAGCCGCTGCCGCCTCCCGCGCGGCGCTGGAGGCCTTCGCGAGCGCTCCCTTCACGCCCCTGCCCGGCCTGATGGGGCAGGTCCACCAGGCCATGCAGGGCACCCGTGGCGGCGCCGTGTTCGCCGCGCACGTGCCGGCCGATGCCGTGCTGCGCTACAGCGGCGCGGGCAACATCCTGGGGCGGGTGCTCTCGGGCGTGTTCGACCAGGGCCTCATCACCCCGCACGGCACGGCCGGCGTGCAGATGCGCCGCACGGAGGCCAGCACCCACGCCCTGCCCCGGCATGCCCTGGTGCTGCTGCACACCGATGGCGTGGCCTCACGCTGGCCCTCAGCCCCCTTGGTGGCGCTGCTGCCGCGCGACCCCACGCTGCTGGCCGCGGCGCTGGCCTGGACGCACACGCGCGGCCGCGACGACACCACCGTGGTGGTACTGAAACAAGAGGAACCCGCGTGACCGACACCGACAAGCATCTTCCCGGCGGCGCCAGCGAGGCCGAGCTGCGCGAGCAGCTGGAGCAGAGCCGCGCGGACGCCGATGCCCTGCGCGCGGAGCTCGAAGAGACCAACCGCGGCGTGGTCGCCCTCTATGCCGACCTGGACCAGCAGGCCGAGGAACTGCGCCAGGCGACCGAGCTCAAGAGCCGCTTCCTCTCCTACATGAGCCATGAGTTCCGCACGCCCATCGGCGCCATCCGCAGCATCACCCGGCTGCTGCTCGACCGCGTGGACGGCCCGCTCACGCCCGAGCAGGAGCTGCAGGTGCGCTTCGTGCAGACCACGGCGGAAGAGTTCGCCGACATGGTGGACGACCTGCTGGACCTGGCCCGCATCGAGGCCGGCCGGCTCGACATCTCCGCCGAATGGTTCGAGATGGTGGACCTCTTCTCCGCCCTGCGCGGCATGTTCAAGCCGGTGCTGGGCAATGCCCGGCTGAACCTGGTGTTCGAGGAGGCCGAAGGGCTGCCGCGCCTCTACACCGACGACCGCAAGCTCTCGCAGATCCTGCGCAACTTCATCTCCAACGCGCTCAAGTTCACGGCGCAGGGCGAGGTGCGCGTCTCGGTGCGGCTGCTGGACGGCGGCGAGCGCGTGCGCTTCGCCGTGTCGGACACCGGCATCGGCATTGCGCAGGAACACCTGGCCTCGCTGTTCAACGACTTCTCCCAGGTGGATTCGCCCGTGCAGCGCCACCTGCGCGGCTCGGGACTGGGCCTGGCGCTCTCGCGCCAGCTGGCGACCCTGCTCGGCGGCGTGGTGGACGTGCGCAGCACGCTGGGCGAAGGCTCCGAGTTCTCCGTCACCCTGCCCGTGCGCCTGCCCCAGGCCGCAGCGCCGACCGGCAAGGCCCCGGGCGCAGCCGACGACGCCGGCCCCATCCACATCGATGCGAGCGACTCCACCAGTGCCATGGAAGCCTGCGCGCCCGCTCCTGCCGTCTCCGCACCCCGTCGATGCTGAACGCCATGCCGAACTCCGGAATCATCGCCCCCACCATCGACCGCAGCCGCCACACGGTGCTGGTGGTGGATGACAACCCCGCCACGCGCTATTCCACCGCCCGCGTGATCCGCGCGGCCGGCTTCCTGACCGAAGAGGCCGACAGCGGCGGCGCGGCCCTGGCGCTCGCCGGCACCGGCATCGCCGCCGTGGTGCTCGACGTCCACCTGCCGGACATGAGCGGCTTCGACGTCTGCCGGGCGCTGCGCGGCGATCCGCGCACCACCTTCATGCCCATCGTCCACCTCTCGGCCGCCTATGTGCAGAGCGAGCACCGGGTGGCGGGCCTGAACGCCGGGGCCGACGCCTACATGGTGCATCCGGTGGAGCCGCCGCTGCTGATCGCCACGCTGCAGGCGCTGATCCGCGCGCGGCTGGCCGAAGACAAGCTGCGCAGCAGCCAGAACCGCTTCCGCGCGATCTACGACCAGGCCCCCGTCGCGATGATGCTGATCGACGAGCGCGGCGTCTTCACCGACGTGAACCCCGCCGCGGCCGCCCTGCTGCAGCGCCCCGCCGAGAGCCTGATCGGCACGCCCGTGGCGGCGCTCGCCGCCCCCGTGTGGCGCGAATTCGTGCAGGAGCGCACCTGCGCCCCCACCGCCAGCGCCTGGCACGGCGAGCTGCCCCTGCTGCGCGGCGACGGCCACCAGCTGCCGCTGGACTGGAGCATGTCCGAGCCGGTGGAGCCGGGCGTTCGCATCGGCATCGCCAAGGACCTGACCGAGCGCATCGAGCTCGAACGCCGGCACGAGGAAGTGCTGGAACGCGAGCAGGCCGCCCGCGTGCTGGCCGAGCGCCACAGCCGCACCAAGGACGACTTCGTCGCCGTGCTCTCGCACGAGCTGCGCACGCCGCTCACCCTCATCACCGGCTGGGCCCACATGCTCAAGCGCCCCGGCGTCACGCCCGACACCCTGGCGCGGGGCATCAGCGCCATCGAGCGCGGCGTGCAGGCGCAAAGCCGCATCATCTCGGACATCCTCGACGTCTCGCGCCTCGCCTCGGGCAAGCTGCGGCTGCACCGCGAATGGGCCGACCCGGTGGAGCTGGCGCTGATCTCGCTCGACGCCGTGCGCGAGACCGCCGACGCGAAGAAGATCGCCATCGTGCTCGACCGCCACAACGCCGGCACCCCCGCCTGGCTGGACGCCACGCGCTTCCAGCAGATCATCTGGAACCTGGTCACCAACTCCATCAAGTTCTCGGAAGCCGGCAGCACCGTGCGCATCGCCATGCAGCGCGAGGGCGACGAGCTCACGGTCGTGGTGCAGGACGAAGGCATGGGCATCGCGCCCGAATTCCTGCCCCACCTCTTCGGCCGCTTCACGCAGAGCGGGCCGCCCAACAACCGCACGCACGGCGGGCTGGGGCTGGGCCTGTCGATCGTCAAGCATCTGGTCGAGCTGCACGGCGGCCAGATCCAGGCCGAAAGCGCCGGCCCGGGCCAGGGCAGCACCATGCGCGCCCGCCTGCTGGTGGCGCCCGACGAGCACAGCCACACCACGGACGCGAGCGCGGCGAGCGACAGCGTGCTTCTCGACGACGGCAGTCAGCGCCGGCTGCAGGACAAGGACATCCTGGTGGTGGAAGACAACGCCGACACCAGCGAGATGCTGGGCATCGTGCTCAGCGACCAGGGTGCGCGCGTGCGCTCGGTGGAGAACTACGACGCCGCGCTGCAGGAGCTGGACCGCCAGTGGCCCGACCTGCTGGTGAGCGACATCGGCCTGCCGGGCAAGGACGGCTACCAGCTGATCGCGGCCATCCGCGAACGTGAAGCCGCCGCAGGCCGCCCGGACCGGCTGCGCGCCGTCGCCCTCACCGCCTTCGCCCGTCCGCAGGACCGCGAACGCGCGCTGGCCGCGGGCTTCGACGCGCATCTAGGCAAGCCGCTGCAACCGCATCTGCTGCTGCAGCTGCTGGTCTGACGCCAGCCGGAGCCACCGCTCACGAGGTGGCGAGAGAGGGCTAGATGGCGCGGCCTGGTGTGCGCCAGCAAATCACTGACGAAACAAGCCGCCAGCGCTCTTCCATCAAGCACTGGCAGCTATGAACTTCATAGCAATCCGGATCAGCCGCCCCGGTCCGCGCGCCGGCGCACGAACTGGTAGGCCACGGCCAGCAGCACGAACCAGGCGGGCGTCGCCACCAGCGCCTGGCGGGTGTCGGTCTCGAACGAGAGCAGCACCATCACCCCGGCGAAGAAGGCCAGGCACACGCAGCACAGGGCCACGCCGCCGGGCATCTTGTACTTCGACGCCGCATGCAGCGCGGCGCGCTTGCGGCGGTAGGCGATATAGGACAGCAGGATCAGCGACCACACGAACATGTAGAGGATGGCCGACACGGTCGTCACCAGCGTGAACGCCTCCACCAGATCGGGCACCACCCACATCAGGAAGGCGCCCAGCAGCAGGCAGGCGCACGAGAACAGCAGCCCGCGCGACGGCACGCTGCTGCTCGAAAGACGCGCGAAGGACCGGGGCGCATCGCCCTTGAGCGCCAGGCCGAAGAGCATGCGGCTGGTGGAGAACACGCCGCTGTTGGCCGACGAGGCCGCCGAGGTCAGCACCACGAAGTTGATGACGCCCGCCGCCGCCGGCAGGCCGGCCAGCACGAACAGCTCCACGAACGGGCTCTTGCCCGGCACCACCTCGCGCCAGGGCGTGACGGACATGATGGCGACCAACGCCAGCACGTAGAACACGATGATGCGCAGCGGAATGGAGTTGATGGCGCGCGGCAGCGTGCGCTCCGGGTCCTTGGCCTCGGCGGCCGTCGTGCCCACCAGCTCGATGCCCGCGAACGCGAAGATGGCGATCTGGAAGCCCGCGAAGAAGCCCATGACGCCGTGCGGGAACATGCCGCCGTCGTTCCACAGATGCGCCAGCGTCGCCGTGTGGCCGCCGGGCGACTGGAAGGACGTGCCCACCATGTACATGCCCGTGCCCACCAGCGCCACGATGGCGATGATCTTGACCATGGCGAACCAGAACTCGATCTCGCCGAAGAGCTTCACCGTCAGCAGGTTGAGCGAGAGCAGCAGGCCCACGCAGCCGAGCGCCGGCGCCCACTGCGGCAGATGGGGGAACCAGAACTGCGTATAGGCCGAGATGGCGATCACGTCGGCGATGCCGGTCACGATCCAGCAGAACCAGTAGGTCCAGCCCGTGAAGAAGCCCGCCCAGGGGCCCAGCAGGTCGGCCGAGAAATCGATGAACGACTTGTATTGCAGATTGGACAGCAGCAGCTCGCCCATGGCCCGCATCACGAAGAACAGCACCATGCCGATGATGGCGTACACGAAAACGATGGAGGGGCCGGCCAGGCTGATCGTCTTGCCCGAACCCATGAAGAGGCCGGTGCCGATGGCACCGCCGATGGCGATGAGCTGGATGTGGCGGTTGGTGAGGTTGCGCTGCAGGTCGTCGTGACCGTGCGAGCCCTGGCCGGCTGGCGGGGCTGGGTGTTTCATGAAGGGAACTCCGCAGAAGCTGAGACAAGACGCTGCAGCGCGTGAGGGGCATCTACCCCGCAGCGCGCCGAGCACAGAAAAGAAACGATCAAAAGGCAACGGCCTCGAAAGGCGCGAAGGCGTGGATCATAGGGGCTTGGCCGGTCGATCCTTCACAATTTCCGGCTTGCGCATTCACATGGCGCCGGAGTGCGCACGACACGCATCGCCGGGCCCGCAGGCCCTGCCCTCGCGCATCGGCAAGCACGCTCAGGGGTTGGCGATCTGCCGGAACTTCGGGTTGCGGACCACATCGCCCACCAGCTTCTGCACGGCCGGGCCGAATGCCTGGGCGACTTCCTGGCACGCCTTGTCGGCCACGAAGCTGCCAGAGAAGCCGAAAATCGACTGGGTGGTGAAGCTCTCGCCACGCGAATTGCTCAGCACCAGCGTGAACGACCAGTTGCCATCCGATATGCCGGAGCTGAAATCGATCTTCTCGAGCTTGCCGGTCAGCACGAGGGGCGAGCTGGGGTTGTAGGCACCCGCGAGCTTGAGCTCATCGATGAATGCGTTCTCGATATAGGTCTCGAAACTCGGCGACACGGTGACAGGGCCTGCAGCGCGGCAGGTGATCGATGCCTTGCCAGGCTCGCTCGACTGGAACTTGCCGACCGACACCGCACCGAGCTTCTGCGACTTGAGCGACTCCACGTTGCTGACCGCCGCGCCATACGGCGACACGTTGTACGCACAGCCCGACAAAGCGGCCAAGGCGACAACGGAAAAGATGAGTTTCTTCATAGCTCCCCCACATAAGGACTTATTGGTGATTGATTTGTCATGCCGTCGCGTCGAAAGGGCCTGCAGCAGAAGGAAATGGCTTCCTTTTGCCGCTCGCCGCAAATTTCGCGCCGCGGAATTCTAAGGGCGTGCAGTCGCTCAGCACTGAGTTGTGAAGGCTCCGATAGCGAGCCAACCCGCTTCGCCATCCGGTCGCCCAATGCGGCCTTCGGCGTCTTTCAGACCGGATTCAATAGCTCCATGTGGCCATGCCCGGCTTCCTTCAGGAACTGCCACACCGCCTGCATCCGCGCCTGGTGCTTGGACTCCCCCGGCATGCTCATCCAGAACGTGCGCGTGAAGCGCGCTTCCTCCGGCAGCACCCGCGCCAGCACCGGGTCCCGGTCCGCCATGAAGGCCGGCAGCACGGCCAGGCCGGCGCCGGCGCGCACGGCCTCGTACTGCGCGGTGATGCTGGTGCTGCGCAGGGCGAAGCGCTCGGGCGGGTGCAGGGCGTCGAGGAACTGCAGCTCCTTGGTGAACAGCAGGTCGTCCACATAGCTCACGAAGGCGTGGTGGCGCAGGTCGTCGCGCGTGCGGATCAGCGGGCGGCGGGCCAGGTATTCGCGCTGGCCGTAGAGGCGCAGCGTGTAGTCGGCCAGCCGGGTGACGATGACCGAGCCCCGCGTGGGCCGTTCCAGCGAGATGACGATGTCGGCCTCGCGCCGGCTCAGGTGCAGCATGCGCGGCAGGGCCAGCAGGTCGATGGTCAGGCCCGGGTGCTTCTGCGTGAGACGGGCCAGCTGCGGCGCCAGGATCAGCGTGCCGAAGCCCTCCGTGGCGCCCACCCGGACCACGCCCGTGGGGCCGCCGCCCGCAGCGGGCACGGCGCGCTCCACGCCCAGCACGGCGGTTTCCATGGCCTCGGCCGCCGGCAGCAGCTGGCGGCCGGCTTCGGTCAGGCGGTGTCCGCCGGCCTCGCGGGCGAAGAGCGCTGCGCCCAGCTGCTTTTCCAGCGCCTGGATGCGGCGCGACACCGTGGTGTGCTCCACGCCCGTGCGGCGCGCCGCGGCGGCCAGGGTGCCGCTGCGGGCGAGTTCGAGGAAGTAGCGCAGGTTGTCCCAGTCCATGCCGTGTCGTCTCCCGGGTGGTTTCGTTTGCAAGCCGTGCAATTTTGCAAAGCCATGGTGCGCGATTTTCCATTGTCCAAGCAATTTCGCACGGATAGGATGGCCCGCATGCCGGCGCTGCACGCAGCCGGCGCAACGAGAACCACCAGGAGACACCGACCCATGAACGCACCCCAGTCCACCGCCCTGCTGGCGCCCACCGTCAAGCTGCTGATCGGCGGCCAGTTCGTCGAATCCAGGACCACGCAGTGGCGCAATGTGGTCAACCCCGCCACGCAGGAGGTGCTGGCGCGCGTGCCCTTCGCCACGCCGGATGAGATCGACGCGGCCGTGGCCTCCGCCCAGGAGGCGTTCAAGACCTGGAAGAAGACGCCCATCGGCGCCCGGGCACGCATCTTTCTCAAGCTGCAGCAGCTGATCCGCGAGAACATGGGCGAGCTGGCCGCGCTGCTGACAGCCGAACAGGGCAAGACCCTGCCCGATGCCGAGGGCGACGTGTTCCGCGGCCTGGAGGTGGTGGAGCACGCCAGCGCCATCGGCAACCTGCAGCTGGGCGAGCTGGCCAACAACGTGGCCGGCGGGGTCGATACCTATACGCTGATGCAGCCGCTGGGCGTGTGCGCAGGCATCACGCCGTTCAACTTCCCGGCCATGATCCCGCTCTGGATGTTCCCCATGGCCATCGCCACGGGCAACACCTTCGTGCTCAAGCCCAGCGAGCAGGACCCGATGGTCACCATGCGCCTGTGCGAGCTGGCGCTCGAAGCCGGCATTCCGCCCGGCGTGCTGAACGTGGTGCATGGCGGCGAGGATGCCGTGAACGCGCTCTGCGACCACCCCCTGATCAAGGCCATCAGCTTCGTGGGCTCCACCAAGGTCGGCACGCACGTGTACAACCGCGCCAGCCTGAACGGCAAGCGCGTGCAGTGCATGATGGGCGCGAAGAACCACGCCATCGTGCTGCCCGACGCGAACAAGGAGCAGACGCTCAACGCCCTGGCGGGCGCCGCCTTCGGCGCGGCCGGCCAGCGCTGCATGGCGCTGTCGGTGGTGGTGCTGGTGGGCGAGGCCCGGCAGTGGATTCCCGATCTGGTCGCCAAGGCGAAGACGCTCAAGGTCAGCGCCGGCACCGAGAAAGGCACGGACGTGGGCCCCCTCGTTTCCTGCGCCGCCCGCGAGCGCGTGGAGGGCCTGATCGAACGCGGCATCGCCGACGGCGCCACGCTGGAGCTGGACGGCCGCAAGCCCCAGGTGGCGGGCTTCGAGAAGGGCAACTTCGTCGGCCCGACCGTGTTCAGCGGCGTGAAGCCCGGCATGAGCATCTACGACCAGGAGATCTTCGGCCCGGTGCTGTGCCTGGCGGTTGCGAAAGACATCGACGAAGCGATCGCCTTCATCAACGACAACCCGAACGGCAACGGCACGGCCATCTTCACGCAGTCGGGCGCGGCGGCGCGCAAGTTCCAGGAAGAGATCGACGTGGGCCAGGTGGGCATCAACGTGCCGATCCCCGTGCCCGTGCCGCTCTTTTCGTTCTCGGGCTCGCGCGCTTCCAAGCTAGGCGACCTGGGCCCCTACGGCAAGCAGGTGGTGCTGTTCTATACGCAGACCAAGACGGTGACGGCGCGGTGGTTCGACGACAGCACGATCGGCCAGGGTGTGAACACCACGATCAGCTTGAAGTGACATCCTGGATGGAGTGACATCCTGGATGAAGTGACATCCCCCTGAGGCGCTGCGCGCCTTCCCCCTTCTCTCGCGCTGGCGCGCGGGAAGGGGGACGCAGCCAGCGCGGCGGGGCGGCCCTTGCGCGGCTGCCGCTGGCCTGGGCCGCGCCGGTATCTGGCGCAGTGGTACAAGCGAAGGATGGAAATTTTCAAGATATGGCGACGACCGGCCGGGATATTCGGAGTCGCAGGCGCCCTCGCGCTGTGGATGTGCAGTGCCGGCGCTCACGCCCAGGCCGGCGCCGCCTGCCAGCCCGGCGGCACGGTGGCCGAGACCAACGCCTGCGCGGTGCAGGCCTGGCAGCAGGCGGACACGGCCATCGCGATCCTGTATGGCGACGTGATGCGGGCGCTGGCGGCGCACGAGCGGCCGCAGCTGCGGCAGGAGCAGTCGGCCTGGCAGCGCGAGCGCGTCACGCGGTGCAAGCAGGCTACGCGGGGCTCGGAAGCCCAGCCCGAGGGGCCGCGCCTCTACCACGAGTGCCTCACGGCGGAGACCGTGGCGCGGCGCCAGGGACTGATGCGCTGGCTGACGCTGGAGCACCCCGCGGCCCGGCCGCAGTGAGCCCGGACCGGATGAGCAGACAGAACAACGACGAGCCAGAGAGACAAGCACCATGGATTTCGAGCTGACCGAAGAGCAACGCGCCTTTGCCGACACCGCCCGCGAATTCGCCCGGGCCGAACTCGCGCCGCATGCCGCGCACTGGGACGAGGAAGGCATCTTCCCGCGCGAGGCCATCGCCAAAGCCGGCGCGCTGGGCTTTTGCGGCCTCTACGCGCCCGAGAACGCAGGCGGCCTCGCCCTGCCCCGTCTCGACGCCACGCTGGTGTTCGAGGAAATGGCGGCGGTCGATCCATCGACTACCGCCTTCATCACCATCCACAACATGGCGACCTGGATGCTGGGCACCTGGGCCACGCCCGCGGTGCGCGAGCACTGGGGCCCGCTGCTCGCCACGGGAGAGAAGCTCGCCAGCTACTGCCTGACGGAGCCCGGCGCGGGCTCGGACGCGGCCTCGCTCAAGACACGGGCCGAGCGGGTGGGCAATGAATACGTCGTCAACGGCGCCAAGGCCTTCATCAGCGGCGCGGGCGCCACCGACCTGCTGGTGCTCATGGCCCGCACCGGCGCGCCCGATTCCGGCGCCAGCGGCATCAGCGCCTTCGCCGTGCCGGCCGACACGCCCGGCATCCACTACGGCAAGAAAGAACAGAAGATGGGCTGGAACAGCCAGCCCACGCGTACCATCAGCTTCGACAACGTGCGCATCCCGGCCGACCACCTGCTGGGCGCCGAGGGCGAAGGCTTCAAGATCGCCATGAAGGGCCTGGACGGCGGGCGCATCAACATCGCCACCTGCTCGGTGGGCGCGGCCCAGGGAGCGCTGGGGCATGCCCAGCAGTACATGCAGGACCGCAAGCAGTTCGGCAAGGCGCTGGCGAGCTTCCAGGTGCTGCAGTTCAAGCTGGCCGACATGGCGACCGAGCTGGTCGCCGCGCGGCAGATGGTGCGGCTGGCGGCCGCCAAGCTGGACGCCGGCGCGCGCGACGCCTCCACCTACTGCGCCATGGCCAAGCGCTTCGCCACCGACGCGGGCTTCAACGTGGTGAACGAGGCGCTGCAGCTGCACGGCGGCTACGGCTACATCCGCGAATACCCGCTGGAGCGGCTGCTGCGCGATGCGCGGGTGCACCAGATCCTGGAAGGCACGAACGAGATCATGCGGGTCATCATCGCGCGGCGCATGCTCGACGGCGACGCGCCGGAGGCCATCCGCTAGGCAATTGCTATTTTTTGAATAGCTGCACACCCTTGCCGCACCAGTGCCAGCAGCCCAAAACATCCCAACTTCCATGCCTGCCCGCCCCCTCGCCGACGAAACCCTGCACCTCATCGACGCCGTGCGCAACGCGCTGGCGGCCCAGGCCCTGCCCGGCGGCGGCGAGGCAGAGGAACGCCGCATGTTCGGCGGCTGGAGCTTCCTGGTGGACGGCAAGCTCTGCCTGGGCGTGAAAGGCACCGACCTGCTGGTGCGCCTGCCGCCCGAGCGGCATGCCGAATTCCAGGAAAAGCAGGGCACGCGCGAACTTTCCCCCGGCGGCGGCATGCAGGGCTACTTCTGGGTGGAGCCCAGCGGCTACGCGACCCGGGCGCAGTGGCGCTTCTGGCTGGACGAGGCCCTGGCCTTCAACCCGCGCGCCAAGGCATCGCCCCGGCGCCGCAAGCCCGCAGCGGCGCCCGAGGCCGCGGCCAGCGCGGCACCGGCCCGCCCCGGCAAGCGCCACAGCATCTTCGAGGCGGACGACGACTGAACATCCGGCGGCTGAAAAAATCCAGGCCATTTCGGGCGCCAGCGCCCGTATCGCCGGGGGCAGCAGCTATCAATACAAGAGCAAATCCATCCACACACCAAAGGAGACGACACCATGAAAATCGCATTCATCGGCCTGGGCAACATGGGCGGCCCCATGGCGCTGAACCTGCACAAGGCGGGCCACGACGTGGGCGCGTTCGACCTGTCCAAGCCCGCCTGCGACAAGCTCGCGGCCGACGGCGTGCGCATCAGCACCGACGCCGGGGACTGCGTGGCCAACGTGGACGTGGTCATCAGCATGCTGCCCGCCAGCGCCCACGTGGAGGCGCTCTACCTGGGCCAGGGCGGCCAGCCAGGCCTGCTGCCCCAGCTCCCGGCCGGCACGCTGGTGATCGACTGCTCGACGATCGCCGCCGCCACCTCGCGCAAGGTGGCCGATGCGGCCCGTGCCCAGGGCGTGGCCTTCATCGACGCGCCGGTCTCGGGCGGCACGGGCGGCGCCATCGCCGGCACGCTCACCTTCATGGTCGGCGGCGATGCGGCCGACCTGGAACGCGCCCGCCCGGTGCTGGAAAAGATGGGCGCCAACATCTTCCATGCCGGCGCCGTGGGCGCGGGCCAGACGGCCAAGATCTGCAACAACATGCTGCTGGGCATCCTGATGGCCGGCACCAGCGAAGCCATCGCCCTGGGCGTGGCCAACGGGCTGGATGCCAAGGTGCTGAGCGAGATCATGCGCCGCAGCTCCGGCGGCAACTGGGCGCTGGAAAAGTACAACCCCTGGCCCGGCGTGATGGAAGCCGCCCCCGCCAGCCGGCAATACGCGGGCGGCTTCGGTACCGACCTGATGCTCAAGGACCTGGGCCTGGCGCAAGAGAACGCCATGGCCGTCAAGGCCGCCACGCCGCTGGGCGGGCTGGCGCGCAACCTCTATGCATCGCACAGCCTGGCCGGGCATGGCGCGCTGGATTTCTCCAGCATCGTCTTCGCCGTGCAGAAGCCGAAGAAGACGGCGGGCTGATCGCCGCCCTCAGCCTCGCATCGCCTCGCCAGAGCCGATACCTGCGATCGTGCAAGGCGATGGCCGGCTTCGGCCCGGAGGGCCGGCCCGGGCCGGGCGGTGGGCGTACCATGGCCGGCGCCCGTGGCGGCAGCCACGGTGCCATGCGCCCTCCGGCCATGCCGTCCCGCCGCTCGAATCGCCCCGCCAGTCGCCCATGCCCTCCTCTTCCACGCCGCCTCCACCCTCCGCGCTGCAGGATGCCGCTGCAGCCGCCCCCACCAACCCTCCGCCAGCCGCCGAAGCGCGCCCCGTGCCCCGCTCGCTCGGCGAGCTTTTCTGGTCCTTCACCTGGCTGGCGCTGCAGGGCTTCGGCGGCGTGCTGGCCGTGGTGCAGCGCGAGGTGGTCGAGAAAAAGCGCTGGATGACGAATGAGGAATTCGTCGAGGACTGGGCCGTGGCCCAGATCCTGCCCGGGCCCAACGTGGTCAACCTCTCGATCATGATCGGGGACCGGCATTTCGGCCTGCGCGGCGCGCTGGTGGCCATCGCCGGCATGCTCACGCTGCCCCTGCTAGTGGTGCTGGCGCTGGCCATGGCCTACGCCAGCTTTTCCTCGCTGCCCGCCGTGGCCGGCGCGCTGCGCGGCATGGGCGCGGTGGCGGCGGGCCTGGTGGCCGGCGTGGGCTGCAAGCTGGCCGCGCCGCTGGTGCGCCACCCGCTCGGGCCCTGGGTGTGCGGCGCCATCGCGCTGGCGGCCTTCGCCGCCATGGCCCTGCTGCACGTGCCGCTGGCCTGGACGCTTCTCGTCATCGGCGGCGCGGCCTGCGTGCTGACCTGGCGCCGGCTGGGGGCGCCCCGCCCATGACGCCGCTCACGCTCCACCTGCAGCCGGCCGACTGGCTGCACCTCTTCGTCTATTACCTCTCGCTCTCGCTGCTGGCCGTGGGCGGGGCGATCTCCACCGCGCCCGACATGCACCGCCACCTCGTCGGCCAGCAAGGGTGGATCACCGATCCGCAGTTCAGTGCCTCCATCGCCATCGCCCAGGCCGCGCCCGGGCCGAACGTGCTCTTCATCGCCCTGCTGGGCTGGAACGTGGGCCTGAACGCGGGCGGCCCCGGCGCCGCGGGTTGGGCCTGGGGCACCCTGGGCGTGCTGCTGTGCATGGCCGGCATCATGCTGCCCAGCAGCCTGCTGACCTGGGCCGCCACCCGCTGGGCGCACCGCAACCGCGAACGGTGGGCCGTGCGCGCCTTCAAGCAGGGCATGGCGCCGCTGGTGGTCGGCCTGATGCTGGCCACCGCCTGGGTGCTGGCCAGCGCCCACGGCAGCCTGGAGCACGACTGGCGCCTCTGGTGCCTCACGGGCGTCTCCATGCTGCTGGTCTGGCGCACGCGGCTGCACCTCTTGTGGCTGCTGGGCGCGGGTGCCGTGCTGGGGGCGCTGGGCTGGGTCTGACCGAACCCGGCGCCCGATACCGCAGCGCAGCATGGGGCCATGGGCACAGGGGCAAGAATGGCCCCATCCCGTTCGCCGGGGCCGGCTGGCCCCGCCCTTCATCACCGCTTTGACGCAGGAGACATACCGATGACGACGACGACAGCGACGACCTCGCCCACCCCCGACTCCACCACCCCCGCACGCCGCGCCCTCGGCCGCTCCGGCCTGCAGGTCTCGCCGCTGTGCTTCGGCGGCAACGTGTTCGGCTGGACGGTGGACGAGGCCACCTCGTTCTCGCTGCTCGACGCCTGGGTGGACGCCGGCTTCAACTTCATCGACACGGCCGACGTGTATTCGCGCTGGGCGCCCGGCCACCAGGGCGGCGAATCGGAGACCGTGATCGGCAAATGGCTCAAGGCCCGCGGCCAGCGCGACCGCATCGTGCTGGCCACCAAGGTCGGCAAGGACATGGGCAATGGCAAGGTCGGCCTCAAGCCCGCCTACATCCGCCAGGCGGTGGAAGACTCCCTGCGCCGCCTGCAGACCGACGTGATCGACCTCTACCAGTCGCACGACGACGACCTCGACACCCCGCTCGAAGAAACGCTGGGCGCCTATGCCGAGCTGATCCAGGCCGGCAAGGTGCGCGCCATCGGCGCCTCCAACCATTCGGCGCCCCGCCTGGCCCAGGCCCTGCAGACCAGCGAACGCCTGGGCCTGCCGCGCTACGAGAGCCTGCAGCCGCTCTACAACCTCTACGACCGCGCGGTGTTCGAAGACGCGCTGCGCCCGCTGTGCCTGGAGCATGGCGTGGGCGTGATCAACTTCTACGCCCTGGCGGCCGGCTTTCTGACCGGCAAGTACCGCACCGAGGCGGACGCGGCCAAGAGCGCCCGCGGCCCCAAGACCGTGGGCCTGTATCTCAACGAACGCGGCCTGCGCATCCTGGCCGAGCTGGACGAGGTGGCCGAGCGCTACGAGGCCACGCCGGGCCAGGTGGCCATCGCCTGGCAGCTGGCCCAGCCCGGCATCACCGCGCCCATCGCCAGCGCCACCTCGCTGGAACAGCTGGCTGGCCTGGTGAAGGCCACCCAGCTGCAGCTGGATGCTGACGCGCTGGAGGCACTCAGCCAGGCCAGCGCCGAAACCGCCTGAGCGGCGGCGTCCGGCATCAGATCAGGCCTCGGCGCATTCCGCGGCCAGCGCCTGCGCTGCCGGTTGCGCCAGGGCCTGGCGGTAGGCCACGAGCGCCTGCACCGTCGTGCACAGCAGGCCATGGCGCGCGGCGAATTCGGCCACCTGCGCGCCGCGGGCCATGCTGCCGTCGGGGTTCATCAGCTCGCACAGCACGCCGGCCGGCGGTAGGCCCGCCAGCACGGCCAGGTCCACGGCCGATTCGGTATGGCCCTGGCGCTCCAGCACGCCGCCGGGGCGCGCCACCAGCGGGAACATATGGCCCGGGCTCACCACCTCGGGCGCCTCGCCCTGTTCGGGAATGCGCAGGGCGCAGCGCACCGTCTGCAGCCGGTCGGCCGCCGACACGCCCGTGGACACGCCGTGCGCCGCCTCGATGGATTGCGTGAACGCGGTGGAGAAGGCCGAGCGGTTGACCTCCACCATAGGTTTGAGGCCCAGGGCCCGCGCGTGCTCGGGCACAAGGCACAGGCAGACGATGCCGCTGCCCTCGCGGATCATGAGCGCCATGGTGGCCTCGCTCATGTTGGCGGCGGCGCAGACCAGATCGGCCTCGTTCTCGCGGTCGGCATCGTCGAGCACCAGCACCGGCTGGCCGGCAGCGATGGCCGCGATGATCTCCGGCAAAGGCGCCAGCGGCACGCCGGCATCGCAGGCCGGGGCGGAAGGAAGAGACACGGGGGAAGACATAGAACGCTCCTCAAACAAGATTGAAAGAAACGCTCCAAGGCTGTGCATGCAAGAAGCATCCGCACGCAGCCGGCCCGGCGAAGGGCTGCGGACGCGCGCGGACACACGGCGGCGCCGGGCCCGCCTTGCCAGCAGGCCCCGCATCGCACATCTTCTTTCATCCGGACTGTGACCGTCGGCTCCAGACTGGAAGCGGCAGGCGCCGCCTCGCACTGGATCTGCTGACCCCCGGCAGGATGGAAAACCCCGCCGGGGCGCTCGCGGGCTCGCAGCGCGGCCCGGAACGCATGAACCGGGTACGCCGCCTACCGCCGGTGGGGAATTCCACCCCGCCCTGAAGACCCGCCGATTATCGCGCGGCCCCGGTCATGCCTGCGGGGCACGGCGGCCCTCACTCAGCCGCCGCGCTGGCGCAGCGCCTCGTAGAGGCACACGCCGCTGGCCACCGACACGTTCAGGCTCTCCACCCCGCCCTTCATGGGGATGGACACCAGCTCGTCGCAGGTCTTGCGGGTGAGCTGGCGCATGCCGTCGCCCTCGGCGCCCAGCACCAGGGCCACGGGGCCCTTCAGGTCCACCTGGTAAATGCTCTTGGTGGCATCGCCGCTGGTGCCGATGCACCAGATGTTGCGTTCCTTCAACTCGCCCAGCGTGCGCGCCAGGTTGGTCACCATGAAGTACGGCACCGTGTCGGCCGCGCCGCTCGCCACCTTTGCCACGGTGGCGTTCAGGCCCACGGCATGGTCCTTGGGGGCGATGACGGCATGCGCGCCCGCGCCGTCGGCCACGCGCAGGCAGGCGCCCAGGTTGTGGGGGTCGGTCACGCCGTCGAGCACCAGCAGCAGGGGCTGCTCAATGCCGGCGGCTTCCAGGTCTTCCAGCAGCTCGTCGAGCGAAGTCGCCTGCTTGAGCGCCTCCACCCGCGCCGCCACGCCCTGGTGGCCGTGGCTGCCGGCCAGCTTGGCGATGCGCTCGCTGTCGGCCTCGATCAGCCGCGCGCCGGACTCGCGGGCACGGTCGAGGAACTGGCGCATGCGGGCATCGCGGCGCGTGGCCTCGTAGTAGATCTCGATGATGGATTGGGGCGCGGTCTTCAGGCGCACGCCGACGGCGTGGAAGCCGAAGAGGACTTTGGGGCTGGACATGGGGCGATTATCCCCGGCGCCCGCGCCTCGGCCGGAAAACTATCAAATCCATAGCGCCACGCGCAGGATTCGCGGGCGCTGCCCGCGCGAAAGGGCTCAGAACGTGTTCACGTTCTCAGCCTTCGGAGAGCCGCCCGGCGTCGATGGTGATGCGCCGCTCGCACTGCGCCGCGATCGCCCGGTCGTGCGTGACCAGCACCAGCGTCGTGCCCAGCTCGCGGTTGAGGTCGAACATCAGCCGCATGATGGTCTCGCCGGTGGCGAAGTCCAGGCTGCCGGTGGGCTCGTCGGCCAGCAACACGGCCGGCTGCACCACGAAGGCCCGCGCCAGCGCCACGCGCTGCTGCTCGCCGCCCGAGAGCACGCGCGGGTAGTGCGAGAGGCGCTGGCCCAGGCCCACGCGGGCCAGCATCTCGGCGGCCAGCGCGCGGGCGTCGCGGCGCTCGGCCAGCTCCAGTGGCAGCATCACGTTCTCCAGCGCCGTCAGATTGGCCATCAGCTGGAAGCTCTGGAACACGAAGCCCAGCTTGCGGGCCCGCAGCGCGGCGCGGGCGTCTTCGTCGATGGCGAAGAGGTCCTGCCCGTCGAGCCGCACGGTGCCGCTGGTGGGCGTATCCAGGCCCGCGATGATCGACAGCAGCGTGCTCTTGCCCGAGCCCGAGGCCCCCACGATGGCGACCGTTTCCCTCTGCGCCAGGCGGAAATCGATATCCCGCAGAATGTCGAGCGTGCCCGTCGAATCCGTTACCGACTTGACCACATGCTCCACCGCGATGATGGGCGTGCCGGGCGGGGACGAGGGAGCGGGCGATGGCGATGGTTCGGACATGAAAGGGCTTTGGCTGTGATGCAAGTGGAACGTCGGCGTGACTTTATCGCGGCAGCGGCACTGGCCGTCGCCGCAGGGCTTTGTGCCGGCCCCGCGCTGGCCCAGGCGCCAGCGGCGGCGGCCCCTGCCGCGGCCGGCCCGGTGATCCTGGTGGTGGGCGATTCGCTCAGCGCCGAATACGGCCTGGCTCGCGGAACGGGCTGGGTGGCGCTGCTGGACAAGAAGCTGGCGGCCGAGAAGATCGCCGCGCGCGTGGTGAACGCCAGCGTGAGCGGCGACACCACTTCGGGCGGCCGTTCGCGCCTGCCGGCGCTGCTGGCGCAGCACAAGCCGGCCGTGGTGGTGATCGAGCTGGGCGGCAACGACGCGCTGCGCGGCCTGCCGCTGAAGAACACCGAAGACAATCTGGCGTGGATGGCGCGGGAATCGACCAAGGCGGGCGCCCGGGTGCTGCTGGTGGGCATGCAGGTGCCGCCCAACTACGGCGGCGACTATGCGCGCAAGTTCGGCGCGGTGTTTCCTGCGGTGGCCAAGGCCGAGAAGACCGGGCTGGTGCCGTTCCTGCTGAGCGGCGTGGCCGATGCGCCGGACCCGACCAGGCTGTTCCAGGCCGACCGGATCCATCCGCGTGCGGAGGCCCATCCGATCATGCTGGCCAATGTGTGGCCGGAACTGAAGAAGCTGCTGCCGCGCTGAGCCGCGCGCAGGGCTGAAGAAGAACGAAAAGAACCGTCAAGAAGGGAAGAACGCGCACGCCGAGGCGGCGCGCCTGCGCCCGGCTGGAACCGGGCCGCAGGCCGGGCACCGCCCGCCAGGCCCGCAGCGCGGCGCCTGAGGCGGAACCCGACGGGTATCAGCCGCCCACGGGCGTGCCGGTGCCGTCCTGCGCGGGGTTGTTCACCGCGCCGCCGTCAGCGCCGTCGCCCGACCCGCCATGGGGGTGGTCATCGGTCTTGCGCTGGGACTTGGCCTGGAGTTTTTCCTCTTTCTTCTTTTTCTTGGCCAGCTCGCGCTGGCGTTTTTCGTATCCGTAGTTGGGTGTAGCCAAGGGGGCTCCTCTTTCTCATGAAGTGATCTAGTTGACGGACCAATGTACCAGCTTGGCCCGCCCCGGCCGTCTCAAGACCCGCCGAAGGCGCCGCGCAGCGCCTGTTCGAGGTCGGCGCGCAGATCTTCCACATCCTCCAGCCCGATGGAAAAACGCACCACGGTGCCGGGCTTCAGGTGGCCGGCCGGGCGGTCGCGCATGCCGGGCAGGTCGTAGGGCACCACCAGGCTCATCGGGCCGCCCCAGCTGTAGCCCAGCTTGAAATAGCGCAGCCCGTCGCAGAAGGCATCCACCGCGGCCTGGGAGTGGCGCTCGTCGATCACCACGCTGAAGAGCCCCGCCGCTGCGCCCTCGCCGCCCTGGGCCGCGCCGCAGAGCGCACGCCACTGGGCATGGCCGGGAGAGCCTTCCAGGGCCGGGTGCAGCACCTGGGCCACTGCCGGCTGCCCCGCCATCCAGCGGGCCAGCTCGCGCGCGGCCACGTCGTGCGCGCGGTAGCGGATCGCCATGCTGGGCAGGGAGCGCAGCACGGATTCCACATCGTTCGCGCCCACGCCCAGGCCCAGGCGCATGTGCGCGAGCTTGATGCGCAGGTGCAGGCCCTGGTCGCGGGTGGTGATGCTGCCCATGAGCACGTCGCCGCCGCCGCTGGGGTACTTGGTGAGGGCATGCACGGAGACATCCACGCCCAGCGTGCCGTCGCCCAGCAGATCGAAGGGAGCGAAGGCCAGGCCCGCCCCCCAGGTGTTGTCCAGCGCGCAGATCACGCCATGCGCACGGCAGATGCGGACCTGCTCGGCCAGATCGGGGAATTCCATGCTGACCGAGCCCGGCGCTTCCAGCCAGACCAGCCGGGTGGCGGGCGTGATGCGGGCGGCCAGATCGGCCGGGTCGAGCGGGTCGTAGATGACGTGGCGGATGCCGTAGTGCCGCAGCTCGGCCTCGGCCAGCGCCTTGCTGGGGCCGTAGGCGTTGTCGGGAATCAGCACCTCGTCGCCCGTGCGCAGCAGGGCCAGCGCGACGTTGGCGATGGCCGCCAGGCCGCTCGGCACCAGCAGGCACTGGGCCGCGCCTTCGAGCGTGGCGAGGCGCTCTTCGAGCAGATAGGTGGTGGGCGTGCCGTGCAGGCCGTAGGTGTAGCTGGTCTTGTCCTTCCACTCGCGGGCACGCATGGCGGCCACGTTGGGAAAGATGACGGTGGAAGCCTTGTGGACCGGCGGCTGCGGCGCGGCGAAGCCGGCCGGGGCCTCATAGGAATGGTGGACGAGACGGGTCGTCAGGTGGCGCGGCTCGGCGTCCGCCGGGCCTGGGGTGTCGGGCAGGGAAGCAGTCATGGGCCGATGGTAGCGCCGTGGCGCTATCGGCCCATGATCCGTGCCGCCACAGGGCGGCCCTGGTCAGGTGGCGCTGACGGTGAGCTTGTTGACCACCGAGTTCACGCCCTGCACGCCGCGGGCGATGGTTTCGGCACGCTCGCTGGCAGAGGCGCTCTTGACGGGGCCGGTGAGAGTCACGATGCCGTTGCGGGTGTCCACGTCGATCTTGATGGCGCTGAGTTCCGAGTCCTTGGCGAGGCCTGCCGACACCTTGGCGGTGATGCCGGCGTCGTCCATCACCGCGGCGGCATCGGCTGCGGCGCTGCGCGTGGCGGCCGTGGCATCGCGGGTCGCGTCTTCGAGCTTGACCTTGGCATCGGCTGCGGCCTGCTCCGTCTTGGCGACGGCGGCGTCGAGCTTCTGGCCCGCGGTCTGCTCGCCGCTGTTGCGGTCGCAGGCTGCCAGACCGAGGCTGAGCGCAACGGCGCCGGCCAGGCCCAGCAGGCGCCAGGCGGAACGTTGGGAGAGAGTATGGGATGGGTGCGTCATGGCAGTCTCCTTGGAACAACTGAGAGGGATGTGCCGGACTGTAGGCCCGCCCCCGCAGGCCCATGGTGGGCGCCTGCCGAAGCTGCCGTAGGACAAAGTTGCCAGTTGCCGAACGAATCCACGCTGCGGCTGGCGCCCAGACACGACAATCGCCGGATGACCTCTTCGCGCATGCTGGCCCTGTCGCGCTGGCTCCCCTTCCTGGCCTGGCCCCGGCCCGACCGCGCCCTGCTGGCGGGCGACTTCTGGGCCGGGATGACGGTCGGCCTCATGCTGGTGCCGCAGGGCGTGGCCTACGCGGCGCTCGCCGGCATGCCCCTGGTGACGGGCATCTACGCCTCGCTGGTGCCGGCGCTGATCGCGGTGCTCTGGAGTTCATCGACCCGCCTGGGCGTGGGCCCCACCGCGCTCACCAGCCTGCTGATCGGCGCATCGCTCACCGGCATGGCCGAGCCCGGCAGCGCGCACTGGGTGGCGCTCGCCGCATGGATGGCCATGCTGTCGGGGCTGGTGCAGGTCACGCTCGGGGCCGCGCGCTTCGGCTGGCTGCTGAACCTGGTCACCTCACCGGTGCTCAACGGCTTCACCCAGGCGGCGGCCCTGCTGATCCTGGCGTCGCAGCTGCCGGCGCTGCTGGGCCTGCGCACCAGCTGGCACGCGCTCTGGGTGAGCCCGTCCATCCACCATTTCGACCCCATCGCGCTGGCGTTCGGCCTGGGCAGCCTCGTGCTGCTGGTGCTGGCGCGCCGGTGGCGGTCCAGCTTTCCGGCCGCCATCGTGGTGGTGGCCGCAGCGGCTGCGCTGAGCTGGGCGCTGGGCTATGCCGACGCGCACGGCGCCGTGGTCGGCCACCTGCCGGCCGGCCTGCCCTCCCCCTACTGGCCCGAATGGCTGTCGTGGGACGAATTCGGCGATCTGCTGCTGCCCGTGCTGGTGGTCACGCTGGTGAGCTTCCTGGAGACCGCCTCCAGCGCCAAGGTGGAGCACAGCCAGGCCGGCACGCGCTGGAACGAGAACCAGGACCTCGTCGCCCACGGCATGGCCAAGATCAGCTCGGGCCTGTGCGGCAGCTTCGCCACCAGCGCCTCGTTCTCGCGCTCGGCCATCAACCTCTATGCCGGCGCCAAGAGCGGCTGGGCGACGCTCTTCGCGCTGTTGCTGGTGCTGTCCGTGCTGCTCTGGCTCACGCCCGCGCTCTACCACGTGCCGCAGTCGGTGCTGGCCGCGGTGGTGGTGACCGCCGTGACCAGCCTCATCAAGCCGGCCAGCATGTGGAAGCTGGCGCGCGTCTCGCGGGTGGAGGCGGCCATCGGCGGCGTCACCTTCGCGCTGACCCTGGCCACCGCGCCGCGCATGTACTGGGGCGTGCTCGCCGGCATCTTCATGAGCCTGGCGCACTTCCTCTTCCAGCGCCTGCATCCGCGCATCATCGAAGTCGGCATCCACCCGGACGGCAGCCTGCGCGACCGCCACCTCTGGCAGCTGCCGCCCATCGCCCCGCGACTGCTCGCGCTGCGCATGGACGCGGAGCTGGACTTCGCCTCCGCCGCCGCGCTGGAGCGCCGCGTGGCCGAGCACCTGGCCGCCCACCCCGACGTGCAGCACGTCTGCCTCTTCGCGCTGCCGATCAACCGCGTGGACGTGACGGGCACCGAGACCTTCGCCCGCCTGCTGGCGCTGGTGCGCGGCCGGGGCGGCCAGCTGCACGTGAGCGGTCTGAAGCTGCCCGCCGAGCAGGTGCTGCGCCGCGCCGGGCTGCTGGAACCCAGCCCGCTGCTGGCGATGTACCGCACCGACGCCGAGGCCCTCTCAGCCCTGCAACAGGGCAGGGGTACGGCATGAAAGAAACTATTGATAACAATGCGCGGTTACACTCGCTTATAAGTCTCACCGTCACCCCTGCTGCCGCCATTTCGTGACCGAAACCGTGCCTCATAACACCGTCCATTTGAACGAGCTGCGACTTTCGACAGCACATGCGCTCGTGATGCAATCGATGGGCTCCGAGGCAACGCTGCACTCGGACACTCCCGCCCTCTACCTGCAAAGCCTGATCGACGGCCTGTGCGAGCTATCGCTGAAAGACCCCCTCACCGGGCTGGCCAACCGTCGGCATTTCCGGACCGTGCTGGAACGCGAGATCGACCGCGTCACGCGCTCAGGTGAATCCGCGCTGCTGCTGATGCTGGACATCGACAACTTCAAGCGCGTGAACGACACCTACGGCCACATGGCGGGCGATCTGGTGCTGCAGTCGGTGGCGCGCACGCTGGACGCCTGCGTGCGCCCCATGGACACGCTGGCGCGCTACGGCGGCGAGGAATTCGCCGTCGTGCTGCCGGCCTGCCATGCCGGCTTCGGCACGGCGGTGGCCGAACGCATCCGGCAGGCGGTCGAGAGCACGCCCATTGCCATCTCCCCCACCGTGGAGCTACAGATCACGATCAGCATCGGCGGCGCTTTCGCGCTGCAATGGATCCGCAGCACGACGCTGCTGTGGACCGAGCGGGCCGACGCCCAGCTCTACAAGGCCAAGATGGGCGGGCGCAATCGAGTCAGCATCGAAGATCAACCCGACAGCACCGTGACCGCAGAAGAAAAGAGCCTGTTGTTCGGGCCCCTATACACTCCTGCAGGCTGGGGCGACGTGCCCCCGCCCCTGGATCCCTCCACAGGCAGCGCCTATTGAAAGCACAGAGATGACCGACGCGCTGTCCCCCCAAACCGCCGCCTCTGCTGGCATTTCACCCTACGCCGCGGGCAAGTCGCCTGCCGGCGCCCGCATCATCGCCATCACCAGTGGCAAAGGTGGCGTGGGCAAGACCTTCGTTTCCGCCAATCTGGCGGCCGCCCTCACCCGCCGCGGCCACCGCGTGCTGGTGCTCGACGCCGACCTGGGCCTCGCCAACCTCGACGTGGTGCTGAACCTGCACCCCAAGATCACGCTGCACGACGTGTTCACCGGCAAGGCCCAGCTGGAAGACGCCGTGATCGATGCGCCCGGCGGCTTCTCGGCCGTGCTGGCCGGCTCCGGCATGGTCGAATATTCGCGCCTCACGCCCGAAGTGCGCAACCAGTTCATGCAGGTGCTGCAGACGCTGGCCCCGCGCTACGACGTGGTGCTGCTGGACACCGGCGCGGGCATCTCCGACGTGGTGCTGTTCTCGATCTCGCTCGCCTCCGAAGTGCTGATCGTCGCCACGCCGGAACCGACCTCGCTCACCGACGCCTACGCCGCGATCAAGGTCATGGCCACGCAGCAAAAGCGCCAGCACGTGCGCATGGTGGTCAACCAGGCCGCCCGCCCGGGCGATGGCCGTGCCATCACCAGCCAGCTGCAGCAGGTGCTGGACCGCTTCGTCAGCACCGAATCGGGCCGCCCCATGCGGCTGCTGCACATGGGCGACATTCCCGCCGATCCGTCGGTGCGCAATGCCGTCATGCGCCGCCAGCTGCTGCTGCTGCAGATGCCGGGCTGCCCGGCGGCGCTGGCGATCGCCCAGCTCGCCAACAAGATCGAATCGACGCTGCTGGCGCCTGCGCCCTGACGCAGCAAACCGGCTCGGCCGCACATCCAGCGGCCGATGCCGGCCGTGCCGCCGCGTGCTTGCGGCACACTTCACCCATCATCTGCCCGGGCTCCGGGGATGGCTGCAGCGCCTGCCGCAGGCGCCGCCCTCCCCCGGCCAGCTCCTTTGCCATTGCACAGCCGTGAACAACGTCCTCAATATCTCCAGCTATCTCTTCGTTCCGCTGCCGGACGCGCAAGAACTCCAGCCCTGGCTGCAGGAGCGGGCCGTGGCGATGGGCCTGAAGGGCACCATCCTGCTGGCCGAGGAAGGCATCAACCTGTTCCTCGCCGGCCCGGCCGAGGCGGTGCGCGGCTTCATCGCCGCGCTCAAGGCCGAAGACGAGCGCTTCGCCCCGCTGGAGCCCAAGGAGAGCTGGTCGGACAGCCAGCCCTTTCGCAAGATGCTGGTCAAGGTCAAGCGGGAGATCATCCGCATGGACCACCCGGCCATCCGCCCCGCCGGCGGACGCGCGCCCGCCGTGGACCCGCAGACCCTGCACCGCTGGCTGGAGGCCGGCCACGACGACGAGGGCCGCCCGGTGGTGACGCTGGACACGCGCAACGCCTTCGAGGTGGACCACGGCACCTTCGAGGGCGCCATCGACTGGCGCATCGACAAGTTCACGCAGTTCCCGCCCGCGCTGCGCGAGCACAAGGCCGAGCTGGCCGGCAAGACAGTGGTGAGCTTCTGCACCGGCGGCATCCGCTGCGAGAAGGCGGCCATCCTCATGCGCGAAGAGGGGCTGGAGCACGTCTACCAGCTCGAAGGCGGCATCCTCAAATACTTCGAGCTGACCGACGGCGCGCACTACCAGGGCGGCTGCTTCGTGTTCGACGAGCGGCGCGTGCTGGAAGCTGACCTGTCGCCCAATCCGGCCAAGGATGCAATGAATTCGTGAGCTGCAGGCGCTTATCCATCAAGCGCTGCAACCCTTTTTCGCCCAAAATTCTTCAGAGCTTGAAGCGCCGCTCGGGCAGCGGAATCCATTCCGTCTCGCCCGGCACGCGGCCCATGGCCTGCGCCTCCCAGGCCTTGGCGGCCTGCACGATGCGCTCCTTGCTGCTGGAAACGAAGTTCCACCAGAGGTGGCGCGGCCCGTCCAGCGGATCGCCGCCGATCACCATGCAGCGCACCGGCTCGCCGCTGGTGGCGCGCAGCGCCACGGCTTGTCCCTGGGGCAGCGTGGCCAGGGTCTGGCGCGGCAGCAGCTCGTCGCCCAGCCACAGGTCGCCATCCACCGGATAGAGCGCCATCTGCTGCGCCAGCGCAGGCAGCTCCAGCCAGGCGCCGGGCTGCAGCTGCACGTCCAGATAGAGCGCGGGCGCCAGCGTCTCGACCGGCGAGCGGCAGCCGAAGCCGTCGCCCACCAGCACGCGCACGCGGGCGCCGCCTTGCGACCACTCCGGGATCTCGGCGGCGGGCGTGTGGACGAACGAGGGCGCGCACTCTTCCGCCGCCACCGGCAATGCTGCCCAGAGCTGGATGCCGTGGTTCACGTAGCGGCGCTGCGCGAGCGCCTCGGGGCGGCGCTCGGAATGCACGATGCCGCGCCCGGCCGTCATCCAGTTGATGGCGCCGGGCTCGATCTGCTGCTCGGAGCCCAGGCTGTCGCGGTGCATGATCGCGCCCTCGAACAGATAGGTCACCGTCGCCAGGCCGATGTGCGGATGCGGCCGCACGTCGTACTCGTCCTGGGGCTCCACCGCCACCGGCCCGAAATGGTCGAAGAACAGGAAGGGGCCCACCGAACGCAGCTGCAGCGCGGGCAGCAGCCGGCGCACGGTGAAGCCGCCGCCCAGGTCTTTCTCATGGCCTTTGAGCCGCAGCAGGCCGATTTCGGGGGTGGGCGACGGGGCGCTCATGGCGGCGCTCCGCTCAGCCGCCGAAACGCGTGGCGATGGCCGCCACACGCTCGCCGAACAGGCGGGCCGTGTCCAGATCGCCCTGCGGGATCTCGGTGACGCTCGCGTCCGAAGGCGACTGCACCAGCAGGCCGACCGAGCCGCCGAGGTTGTTGGGGTGGTTGCGCGTGGCGGCCTTGCTGTTGGCGGGCAGCTGGCCCAGGCTGATCCAGAGGCCGCCGTGCTGTGAGGCCAGCGTCTGCAGATAGGCCAGCGTGGTGCCCTTGTCGCCGTTCAGGCTGGCGCTGTTGGTGAAGCCGGCGAAGAGCTTGTCTTGCCAGCCGCGGCTGAACCAGACCTTGGACGAGGCATCGGCGAACTTCTTGAACTGCCAGCTGGGGCCGGCCATGTAGGTCGGCGCGCCCATCACGATCGCATCTGCGGCGGCCAGCTGTTCCCAGCCGCCTTCGGGCAGCTCGCCATCGGCATCGATGGCCAGCAGGCTCGCGCCCGCACCTTCGGCCACGAACTGGGCGACGCGCTGCGTGTGGCCGTAGCCGGAATGGAAGACGACGACGATGTTTGCCATGGTGTGTGCTCTCTTGCTGAAATGGATGAATGGGGTGGGGGCGGCCGCGGAAGGCCCGGCCGGCAGCGGGCCGGCGACGGCCGAAGGGGGACACTGTATCCCGCTGCGGCCACCCGCAGCGTAGCCCTGGCGGAAAGCCGCCGCGCGCAGGCGGCTTGACGTCTCCATTCAAATCGCTTGAATTAGCATTGGCGCACCATGCAAAAAGCACGCGACGTCCTCACTCCCGACCATTTGTCCATGCTGCAGGTCATCGCCGATTCGGGCAGCTTCGCCGCCGCGGCGCGGCAGCTGGGCCTGGTGCCCAGCGCCCTCACCTACCGCGTGCGGCAGATCGAGGATGCGCTCGATGTGCTGCTCTTCGACCGCAGCGCGCGCCAGGCGCGGCCCACCGAGGCGGGCGTGGAGCTGCTGCGCGAAGGCGCCCGGCTGCTGAACGACGTGGAAGCCATCGCCCACCGGGTGCGCCGCGTCGGCACCGGCTGGGAGCCGCAGCTGACGCTCTCGATCGACGGCGTGATCTCGCCCACCACGGTGCTGGAGCTGGTCGAGGCGTTCTATGCCCTATCCCCGCCCACCCGGCTCAAGCTGCGCGACGGCATCCTCTCGGGCACGCTCGAATCGCTGATCGCCGGCCATGCCGATCTGGCGCTGGGCGTGGCCGTCAGCCCCGGCACGGTGGCCGGGCTGCAGCAGGAGTCGCTGGGCGGGATGCTGTTCGACTTCGTAGTCGCGCCGCACCACCCGCTGGCGCGGGGCGACGAGCCGCTGAGCGATGCCGAACTGCGCGAGCACCGGGTGATCGCCGTGGCCGACTCGGCCAAGAAAGGCGGCGTGACCATGGGCATCCTGGGCGGGCAGGACGTGCTGACCGTGGACACCATGCAGGCGAAGGTGCAGGCCCTGCTGCGCGGGCTGGGCGGCGGCTTTCTGCCCGAGCCCATGGCGCGCGCCCACGTGGCCGCCGGCCGGCTGGTGGTGCGCGCCGTGGCGCGGCCCGCGCGCACCGTGCAGCTGCACTACGCCTGGGGCGGGCCCGGCCACTCCGTCCCGGGCCGGGCGCTGCAATGGTGGCTGGAGCAGCTGCGCAAGCCCGCCACGCGCCGGGCGCTGCTGGAAAACCACCAGCCGGTCTGATCGCACTGCGGGCATTGCCGCAGAGCATCACCCGCAGGTGTCACCAGCGGGTTGCCACCCGCCCACCGCGGCCCGCAGCGCGTGTAGAGTGACAGCCAAGCACCGTGCGCGCTCCAGCGTTCCTCGCCGATCCGGGGGCGCCGCTGCCCCACCCATCGATTGCCACTGAAAGGGCCTGCCATGCGTTCTTCCGTTCCCCGATCACAGCGCCGCCTGCGAAACGCCGAGCCTGCCCACCAGCCGGCTGCGGCCGCACCCGCAGCATCGGCGGCGCGCCGCTTCGCCGTCATCGGCGCCGGCATGGCCGGCGTGGCCTGCGCCCGCACGCTGGTGCAGGCCGGGCACGAGGTGGTGGTGTTCGAGAAATCCGCCCGGCCCGGCGGACGCACCGGCACGCTCGAATCGCCCTTCGGCGGCTTCGACACCGGCGCGCAGTACTTCACCGTGCGTGATCCGCGCTTCCAGAAGGCGCTCGATACCGTGCCCGGCCTGTGCCGTGCCTGGAGCGCCAACACCGTGCGCGTGCTGGACGCCGCCGGCCGCGTGGCCGCCGCCGCGCCGCCCCCGGGCGAAGCGCACTGGGTCGCGACCCCCGGCATGGATGCGCTGGTCGCCGCCTGGGCCCAGCCGCTGCAGCAGGCCGGCCGGCTGCTGACCGGCACGCACGCCACCCGCATCGAGGCCGACCCGCTGCGCCCCGGCGGCTGGCAGGTGCGCACCGGAGCCCTCGACGGATCGGTCCAAGTGCATGCCGGCTTCGACGCCGTGCTGCTGAGCCAGCCCGCACCCGCGGCCACCGCGCTGCTGCAGGCCTCGGGCATCGAGCTGCCCGAAGGCCCGAAGCTGGAGGCCGTCACCATCGCCCCGTGCTGGACGCTGATGCTGGCCTTCGCCCAGGCCGTGCGCCCGGGCCTGACCACGCTGGGCCCGCAGTGGAACGCGGCGCGCAGCACGCACCACCGCATCGCCTGGCTGGCGCGCGAATCGTCCAAGCCCGGGCGCTCGCAGATCGAGCGCTGGACGGTGCAGGCCAGTCCGGAATGGTCCACCGAGCACCTGGAAGACGACGCCGCCCGCGTGCTCGCCAAGCTGCTCAAGGGCTTTGCCGAGGTGACCGGCATCCGCGCCGAGCCGACCTATGCCGAGGTGCGCCGCTGGCGCCACGCGCAGACGCGCCAGCCGCTGGGCCAGAGCCACCTGTGGAATGCCGCCGCCGGCATCGGCCTGTGCGGCGACTGGTGTCTGGGCCACCGGCTGGAAGATGCCTTCGTCTCCGGCCTGGAACTCGCGCTGGACGCGATCGGCTGACCCCGCATCGACCGCAACGATTCCGCAACGCCTCCCTTCCCCGGCGCCGGCCTGCGAGGCCCGGCGCTTTTTTCATCCTCTTGCGCCTTGTTCCCGGTTCCACCCTCTCCCCTCGCCGGCACCCGTCTCGATGCGGAGCCCACTGCAGGCCGCTACATCGGCCGTTTCGCGCCCTCGCCCACCGGCCCGCTGCACGCGGGGTCGCTGGTCGCCGCCCTGGCCAGCTGGCTCGATGCGCGCGCCGCGCCGGGCGGGCGCTGGCTGGTGCGCATCGAAGACATCGACACGCCCCGCTGCGTGCCGGGCGCGGCCAAAACCATCCTGCAGCAGCTGGCCGCCTGCGGCCTGGTGCCCGACGAGCCGCCCGTGTGGCAATCGGCCCGGAACGCTCGCTACCAGGCCGCGCTGGACCGGTTGGTGGCACAGCAGCGCGCCTACCCCTGCGCCTGCTCGCGCCGCGACATCGAGGCGGCCCTCGCCGCCGCCGGCCATGCCCGGGAGCGGCACAGCGAGCTGCCCTACCCCGGCACCTGCCGCCACGGGTTGAACGGGCGGCCCGCGCGCGCCTGGCGCTTCGCGGCCACCGAATACCAGCAAAATCAGCCACCAGCCCAGGTGGCGCCTGCGCAGAAAGCTATTGATTCGATAGCAGACAGCGCGGTGAGCTGGACCGACCGCCGCCTGGGCCCGCAGCAGCAGGACGTGGCCCGGCAGGTGGGCGACTTCGTGCTGCGCCGCGCCGACGGGCTCTGGGCCTACCAGCTGGCCGTGGTCGTCGATGACGCCGATCAGGGCGTGACCCATGTGGTGCGCGGCGAAGACCTGGCCGACAACACGCCGCGCCAGATCCTGCTGCAGGCCGCGCTGGGCCTGCCCACGCCGCGCTACCTGCATGTGCCGCTGGTGCGCGCCGCCGATGGCGAGAAGCTCTCCAAGCAGCACGGCGCCCCGCCCATCGACACCCGCCGGCCGCTGCAGGCGCTGGCCGCTGCCGCGCAGGCGCTGGGCCTGCCCGAGGCGCACCCGGCCGCCCCTGCGGACGAGCCCCCCCACGACGCGGGCCCGGCCATCGCGCAGGCGCTCGGCTTTTGGGTCGCGGCCTGGCAGCGAAACTACAATCTGTCACCGTGAACGCAACTTATTCCTCCACCGGCGAAAACGCCGAATCCGCCACCGTGACCGCAGAGTCACCCGCCTCCAGCGCGTCCGGCGCGCCTGCCGGCGTGGCCTATCCCAAGACCATCAAGAGCTATGTGCGCCGTGCAGGCCGCACGACCACGGGCCAAGCCAAGGCCTTCGAGGACCTGGGCCCACGCTTCCTGCTGAGCTATGCGGCGCAGCCTTTCGATGCGGCGGCCGCCTTCGGCCGCACGGCCCCGCTGATCCTGGAGATCGGCTTCGGCATGGGCGAGGCCACGGCCCACATCGCCCGCGTGCGGCCCGACGACAACTTCCTGTGCTGCGAGGTCCACGAGCCCGGCGTGGGCGCGCTGCTCAAGCGCATCGGCGAGCAGGACATCGGGAACATCCGCATCCTGCAGCACGACGCGGTCGAGGTGATCGACAACATGCTGGCGCCCGGCTCGCTCGACGGCATCCACATCTTCTTTCCGGACCCCTGGCACAAGAAGAAGCACAACAAGCGCCGGCTGATCCAGCCGCCGCTGGTCGCCAAGCTGGCCGCGCGCCTCAAGCCCGGCGGCTACCTGCACTGCGCCACCGACTGGCAGCCTTACGCCGAACAGATGCTGGAAGTGCTGTCGGCCGAGCCGCTGCTGGCCAACAGCCAGCCGGCAGGCGGCTTCGCGCCGCAGCCCGACTACCGCCCGCTCACCAAGTTCGAGAACCGCGGCCTGCGGCTCGGACACGGCGTGTGGGACGTGGTGTTCAGACGCCGGCCCTGACCGGCTGCGATCGAAGGAAGCGGAGGCCGCCCATGCAACCCATTCTTGCCCATCTGGTGGAAATGACGGGGCATCGCGACCACCTTCGCCTGGAGCTGTCGGTGCTTTCCACCCTGCACAAGCTGCCGTCGGTCAAGCAGGTGCGCTCGCTCGACATCTTCCGCCAGGACGACGCGCTCTTCGTGCGCCCGCGCGTCTGGCTGCACGAAGACCAATGGGTGACGACGGCCGTGCACGAGCCGTCGGAGGACAAGAAGGCGCAGCCGCTGTCGGACCTCCCCGTGCTCGGCCAATGCATCGAGGCACGCGAGATCAGCGCCCTGCACTCGCCGCGCAAGGGCGTGCACGTGATGTGGCTGCCCATCTGGCTGCACGACGAGGTGCACAGCTGCCTGGAGATCACGCAGTCGCGCCCCTTCGCGCCGCACAAGGTCGATGTGCTCAGGAGCGTGTTCTTCGTCTATCAGAACTACCAGAACCTGCTGGACTACAGCGAACGCGACGCGCTCACCGGCCTCTTCAACCGCAAGACCTTCGACGAGGAGTTCTCCCGGCGCATCGCCGGCAACGCCCTCTGCACCAGCGAACTGGGGCCGGAGGACGCCGAACAGGGCGCGCAGCAGTGGCTGGCGGTGGTGGACGTCGATCACTTCAAGCAGGTGAACGACCGCTTCGGCCACCTCTACGGCGACGAGGTGCTGATCCTCCTGGCCAACATCCTGCGCAGCTCCTTCCGGGCGCAGGACCGCATCTTCCGCTTCGGCGGCGAGGAATTCGTGGTGCTGCTGCGCTCCACCACGCTGGAGATGGCGCACCGGATCTTCAATCGCTTCCGCGAGGCGGTGCAGGAGCACCCCTTCCCCCAGGTCGGCCAGGTCACCGTCAGCGTGGGCTTCGTCGGCACGCAGCTGGGCATTCCCGTCGAGATCCTGGGCCGGGCGGATCAGGCGCTCTACCACGCCAAAGGCAATGGCCGCAACCGGGTGTGCTTCTACGGCGACCTCGTCAAGCAAGGCCACCTCCCCACCGCCGTGCGGCAGGACGACGTCGAGCTCTTCTAGGCCTTTCCGGCCGACCAGCCAGGGCCGCAGCCGCTATCGAAGACGAAAAAAAGGCCTGCATGTGCAGGCCTTTCTTCATGGGCGCCCGAAAGCGCCGGCGGCGGGACTCAGACCCGCTCGGCCACCCAGGCCTGCACCGAGGCCAGGGCCGCCGGCAGCGCGGCCGCGTTGGTGCCGCCGGCCATGGCCATGTCGGCCTTGCCGCCGCCCTTGCCGCCGACCTGGCTGGCCACGAAGTTGACCAGCTCGCCCGCCTTGACGCGGCCCGTGCTGTCGGCCGTCACGCCCGCGGCGATCTGCACCTTGTCGCCATCGGCGGCGGCCAGCACGATGGCGGCGGTCTTGAGCTTGTCCTTGAGCTTGTCCATGGTGTCGCGCAGGGTCTTGGCGTCGGCGCCGGGCAGCGTGGCCGCCAGCACCTTCAGGCCCTTGACGTCCACCGCCTGGCCGACCAGTTCGTCGCCCTGGCTGGAAGCGAGCTTGCCCTTCAGGGCCGCCACTTCGCGCTCCAGCGCCTTGACCTGGTCCAGCGCCTGGCCGATGCGGCCGGTGATCTCGGCCACCGGGGCGCGCAGCGCGCCTGCGGCCTGGCTCACGGTGTCTTCCAGCTGCTGCAGGTAGGCCAGCGCATGGGTGCCGGTCACGGCCTCGATACGGCGCACGCCTGCGGCCACGCCGCTTTCGGCCACCACCTTGAAGAGGCCGATGTCACCCGTGCGCTCGACGTGGGTGCCGCCGCACAGCTCGCGGCTGCTGCCGATGTCCAGCACGCGCACGGTCTCGCCGTACTTCTCGCCGAACAGCATCATGGCGCCGGTCTTCTGGGCCGATTCGATGTCCATCACGCGCGCATCGGTGGCGGTGTTGGCCAGGATCTCGGCGTTCACGCGGCGCTCGATCTCGCGGATCTGCGCATCGGTCACCGGGGCGCCGTGCGTGAAGTCGAAGCGCGTGCGCTCGGGCGTCACCAGGCTGCCCTTTTGCTGCACGTGATCGCCCAGCACCTCGCGCAGGGCCTTGTGCATCAGGTGGGTGGCGGAGTGGTTGCGCAGGGTGGCTTCGCGCAGGGGCTTGTCCACCTCGGCGGAAATCGTCTGGCCCACGCGCAGCTCGCCGCGCTCCATCACGCCGTGGTGGCCGAACACCTGCGCCTTGATCTTCTGCGTGTCGGACACGGCGAAGTCGGCACGGTCGGCCCGCAGATAGCCCTGGTCGCCCACCTGGCCGCCGGATTCGGCATAGAACGGCGTGGTGTCGAGCACGACCACGCCGGCCTGGCCTTCTTCAAGGCGCTGCACGCTCACGCCGTCGGCATAGAGCGCGGTAACGGTGGCGGTGGAGCCCAGCGTGGTGTAGCCCACGAATTCGCCGTCAGCGCCCGTGTATTCGAGCGCGCGGTCCATCTTGAACTTGCCGGCAGCGCGGGCCTGGGACTTCTGGCGCTCCATGGCGGCGTTAAAGCCGGCTTCATCGACCGTCACGCCGCGCTCGCGGCAGACGTCGGCCGACAGGTCGAGCGGGAAGCCGTAGGTGTCGTGCAGCTTGAATGCCACGTCGCCGGGCAGCACCTTGGCGTCGCCGGCGAGGGCTGCGTCGAGGATTTCCATGCCGTTGGCCAGCGTCTCGAAGAAGCGCTCTTCCTCGGCCTTGAGCACTTCGGTGATGCGCTGCTGCTGCTCGCGCAGCTTGGGGTAGGCATCGCCCATCTGCTCGGCCAGGTCCTTCACCAGCTTGTGGAAGAACGGCGTCTTCTGGCCCAGCTTGTAGCCGTGGCGGATGGCGCGGCGCACGATGCGGCGCTGCACGTAGCCGCGGCCTTCGTTGCTGGGGATCACGCCGTCGCTGATGAGGAACGAGGTGGCGCGGATGTGGTCGGCGATGACCTTGAGCGAGGGGTTCGCCAGGTCGGTGGTGTGCGTCTCGCGTGCGGCGGCCTTGATCAGCGCATCGAAGATGTCGATCTCGTAGTTGCTGTGCACGTGCTGCAGGATGGCGGCGAGCCGCTCCAGGCCCATGCCGGTATCGACGCAGGGCGCGGGCAGCGGCACCACGCTGCCGTCTTCCTTCATGTCGAACTGCATGAACACGTTGTTCCAGATCTCGATGAAGCGGTCGCCGTCCTCATCGGGGCTGCCCGGAGGGCCGCCGGGGATGTGCGCGCCGTGGTCGTAGAAGATCTCCGAGCACGGGCCGCAGGGGCCGGTGTCGGCCATCATCCAGAAGTTGTCGGACTTGTAGCGGCCGCCCTTGTTGTCGCCGATGCGGATCACGCGCTCGGGCGGCAGGCCGATCTCCTTGGTCCAGATGTCGTAGGCCTCGTCGTCTTCCTGATAGACGGTGGCCAGCAGGCGCTCGGGCGGCAGGCCATAGACCTTGGTGAGCAGCTCCCAGGCCCACTTCAGCGATTCGCGCTTGAAGTAGTCGCCGAAGCTCCAGTTGCCCAGCATCTCGAAGAAGGTGTGGTGGCGGGCCGTGTAGCCCACGTTCTCCAGGTCGTTGTGCTTGCCGCCGGCACGCAGGCAGGCCTGCACCGAGGTGGCGCGGTTGTAGGGACGCTTGTCGGTGCCCAGGAACACGTCCTTGAACTGGACCATGCCCGAATTGGTGAACATCAGCGTGGGGTCGTTGCCCGGAACGAGCGACGACGAAGGCACCACGGTGTGGCCGCGCTCGGCGAAGAAGTCGAGGAACTTGGCGCGGATTTCAGAGACTTTCATCCGGGTCTTTCTGCGCGGCCTGCCGCGCTGGAGCCAGCGCATGCCAAGCGGCGTCTTTTCGGTGGAAATGGAAGGGGCGAAAGCCTTCGATTATCTCATCGTTCCCCGGGCGGCCGTGCCCCCTGAGAACGTGCTCACGATCTCCCAGGGGTCGCGCAGCTACGTCGGCGGGATGGGATGCAAGGCGCGGTGCGCAGTGGATAGCCCCGCTATCCACAAGCGCCGCAACGCCGCAGACCGACCGCCCACACCGCTGCCCTTCGGGTTGGAGCGAAATCGGGCCATGGCAACGAGTTTTGACGCCCCGGCTGCTTGCATGGGCACCAGCCCATGCGGCGCATCCGAAGCATCCACTCATCCCGATTGCGCTCCAACGCGATCCCCTGCGAGATCGGGAACACGTTCTTAGCCCGTGCCCATGCTGGTCGCCCAGGCCTGCAGGAAGCGCTGGCGCTTCAGCGGGTCCAGATAGACCAGCAGCCCCAGCCCGGGCGCCAGCAGGCGCCATGAACTGGCGCCCGCGCCCACCAGTTCGGGGTCGATGCCGGCGGTGCGCCCGGCGGTGCCGGCGGCCACCGCCTGGCGGATGGGGATGAGCCGCGTGTCGCGGGCCAGCACGGCCTGGCCTTCGGGCGAGATCAGGTAGTCGAGGAAGGGCCGGGCCAGCTCCGGATGGGGCGCCGTGGCGGGGATGACGGCCGAGCGGGTGGTGAGCAGGGTGTAGTCCTCAGGCACCACCACGCGCAGCGGCGAGCCAGCCGCGATGCGGGCCTGCGCGTAGGAGGCCGGCACGTTGTAGACCAGCGCCAGTTCGCCGCGCTCCAGCGCATCCAGCAGCGGATCGATGTGGTCGCCCAGCCGCACGCGGTTGGCGCCCATGGCGGCCAGCAGCACGCTGGCGGTGCTGTCCTGGCGGGAGTCCTGCGTGGCCAGCAGGTAGCCCAGGCCGCTGCGGGTGGCGTCGTAGGTGCCCAGGCGGCCGGCCAGCGGCCGGTGCGGATCGCGCAGCAGCGCCAGCAGCTGGCCGCGGGTGCGCGGCGCCAGGTGCTGCGGCAAGAGGCGCGGGTGATAGACCATGACCACCGCGTCGGCGCCCAGGCTGAACACCTCGTGCCGCCAGTGCGCGCCGGCGGGCAGGCTGCGCGCCAGCGCCGAGGGGTGGGCCAGCACATGGCCGTCGTTGGCCAGCTGGGTCTGCAGGTCCAGGCTGCTGCTGACGAGCAGGTCGGGTGCATCATCGTCCGCTGCCAGCGGAGGCGCGGCGCCGCGCAGCCGCCCTTCGGCGCGGGCCAGGGCCTGGGCGTGGATGTCCAGGCTCTGCCGGTCGGCGCAGCGCACGGCCAGGTCAGGCTCGCGGCGCTGGAAGTCGCGGATGGCCGGGGCGAAGAGCGCCGTGTCGGTCGCGCAGTCGATGCTGAGCAGCGCCTGCTGGCGGCCCGAAGCCGGCGGGAAGAAGGTGACCGTCGCAGCATCGCCGCGCACGGTGGTCGTGCCGCGCATGGCCCTGGCGGCGGCGTTGGGCAGCGGCGCGGCCAAGGCAGGCGCGGCGCCGGCCGGGGCCAGCGCGAGCGCGGCGAGGCCCTGCAGCCACCGGCGGCGGGAGGGGATGGTGGTGTTCATGGCGAACGCTCCACGGGCGATGGCTGCGCGGATGGGGGCGGCGCGCCATCGGCAACCCCCGGCAGGGTGAAGGCGATGCGCCAGCCGCCGCCTTCGCGCGCCGCCATCTCGATGCGCCCGCCGTGCCCGGCGACCACGCGCTGCACGATGGCCAGGCCCAGGCCCGCGCCGCCGGCCGCCGCGCCCGGCCCGCGCACGAACCGCTCGAAGAGCCGCGCGTGCTGGCCTTCGGGCACGCCCGGGCCGCGGTCGGCCACCTCCAGCTGCCAACCGGAGGGCACGGCGCGCAGCGTCACATCGACGGTGGCGGGCTGCGCCGCCTCTTCTTCGTCCTGCCCGGGCGGCACGCCGTGCTTGAGCGCGTTGTCCACCAGGTTCTTGATCGCCTCGCGCAGCATCAGCGCGTCGCCATGCACCCAGGCGCAGGGGGCGGGATTCATGGCATTTCTGGCCTCCAGCGCTTGCGGGTACTGGGCCAGCAGCTCCGCTTTCGATAGCAGATCAACCTCCACCCACAGCCGCACCACGGGCTGCGGCTCGGCGCGCGGCACCACGTCGCGCAGGGCCTCGCGGGCCAACGCCAGCAGATCGATGGTTGCGAAGCGCTGCAGCTGCCCTTGGTGGGTGACGCTGGCATCGCTCAGCAGCTGGTTGAGCAGGCGGCGCAGGCGCAGCGCGTTGCGCTCCACCGCCTGCAGGCTCTGGCGCTGGGCGCGCGGGTCGTCGTCGTCCAGCCCTTCCTGTGCCTGGGCGATGAGCGCGGCCAGCGGCGTGCGCATCTGGTGGGCGGCTTCGGCGATGAAGGTGCGCAGCGCATCCAGGTTGAGCGCGAGTCGCCCCATGAAGCCGTTGAGCGCGCCGGCCAGCTGCGCCAGCTCGCGCGGCACCGGGCTGGCGATGGGGCGCAGGTCGGAGGCCTCGCGCTCCAGCAGTTCGCGCTGCAGCTGGGCCAGCGGGCGCAAGGCGCGGTCCACGCCCAGCCACAAGAGGCCGAAGACGCAGGCCATCAGCGCCGCGATGGCGGCGGTGGCGCGCCAGACGATGTCGGCCGCCAGCGCGTCGCGCGCCTGCCGGGTCTGCCCCACCTGCACCCAGAAGCGGCCCGAGCCCGGCCCGCCCGCGATGGCCCTCGGCACGACGACGAAGCGCACGGGCGCGCCGCGGTACTGGGCGCTGAAGAAGACGGGCTGCAGCCCATCGGCATCGCCCGTGGAGAGCGGCGCCGGCGGCGCGGGCAGGTCGGCATAGCCGGTGATGGTGGCGCCGTCCGGCCCGGCGATGCGGTAGAAGGCGCGGTCTTCGGGCGCCATGGCCAGCAGGTCGAGCGCGGCATAGGGCAGATCGACCTGCCAACGGCCCTGCACGAAGGCCACGCTGTCGGCCATGGAGAGGGCCGAGGCGCGCAGCAGGTGGTCGTAGGAACGGTCGGCCGCACTCAGGCCGTAGCTGCGGGCGGCGAAGAACAGCACCACGGTGGCCAGCGCGAACAGCGCGGCGATGGCCGTGAGCAGCGTGCGGCGCACGGCGGGCAGCGTGCGCACCGGGGCGTCGGGCGCGGGGCCTGCGCCCAGCGCGCCGTCAACGGCCGCCATCGGCGGGCGCCGGGGCCGGCGGGGCCCCATCGGCCGGGGGCAGCGGCAGCACGTCGGCACGGTAGCCCACGCTGCGCACGGTGGTGATCACCAGCTGGCTGCCGGCCAGCTTGCGGCGCAGGCGGCCCACATAGACCTCGATGGCGTTCAGGCCCACGTCCTCGTCGAAGTGGAAGAGCCGGCCGGCGATCTCGTCCTTGCTGACGGCGCGGCCCAGCCGGCCGACCAGGATCTCCAGCAGGCTGAATTCACGGTGCGGCAGATCCAGCTCCTGCCCGTGCAGGCTGACGCGGCGCGCGGCGCTGTCGATGGCCAGGCCGCCGACCGCCCAGAGCCCGGAGGCCTGCCCCTGCGGCCGGCGCAGCAGGGCCCGGCAGCGCGCGTCCAGTTCGCGGAAGTCGAAGGGCTTGTCGAGGTAGTCGTCGGCGCCCTCGTCCAGCGCGTTGACGCGGTCCTCGATGTCGGAGCGCGCGGTGAGCATCAGAACCGGCGTCTTGTTGCCCTGGCGGCGCAGGTGGGCCAGCAGCGCCAGGCCATCCATGCCGGGCAGGCCGATGTCGAGCAGCAGCAGGTCGAACTGCGCATAGCCCAGCACCTCGCAGGCCTCGCGGCCGTTGGACTGCCAGTCCACCGCGTGGCCCTGGCGCCGCAGGCGGCGCACCACGGCCTCGGCCAGGTCGGTGTCGTCTTCCACCACCAGGATGCGCATCGTCAGCCCCCTGCCCCGCGCCGCGCGAAGGCAGCAACGGCGGAAACAGAGGGAACGGCGGCGATGGCGGAGCGGCAAGGCAGTGCAACGGCAGAGGCGGCGGCGTCAACGGTCGTCGGATACATGTCGGGGGCGTCGGTGCGAAGCCCGGCAGTATCGCTGCAATCGGCCCCGGCGCCGGCCATGGACACCAGGGTTTACCCCATCAGCACATCCACCTATAGGCCCGCCCACGACAGGCGCACGACAGGGTCGCTGCCTAAGGTTCACCCCGCCGCACTCCCTGTGGCCCAGGCACTGGGCGCAGGCGTTCGCTGTGCGTTCCTTTTCCTGCCCCCGCATTCGATTCGATAGATCACGGAGACACCCCCGATGCCATCCACCCGGAGAACCCCGCCATGCTGCTGACCCTGCTCGGATTCGGCATGGTGCTGACGTTCATGACGCTCATCATGACCCGGCGCCTCTCGCCGCTGGTCGCGCTCATCATCATCCCCATCGTCTTCGCCCTGCTGGGCGGCTTCGGCCCCACCATGGGCACCATGATGCTGGACGGCATCCGCAAGATCGCGCCCACCGGCGTGATGCTGATGTTCGCCATCCTGTACTTCGGGGTGATGATCCACGCGGGCCTCTTCGACCCGGTGGTGGGCGTGATCCTCAAGCTGGTCAAGGGCGACCCGCTCAAGATCGTGATGGGCTCGGCCGCGCTGGCGCTGCTGATCTCGCTCGACGGCGACGGCTCGACCACCTACATGATCACCATCGCCTCGATGCTGCCGCTCTACAAGCGGCTGAAGATGAACCCGCTGAACCTGACCTGCGTGGCGCTGCTGGCCAGCGGCATCATGAACCTGACGCCCTGGGGCGGCCCCACGGCCCGCGCCGCCAGCGCGCTGCATGTGGACCCGGGCGAGGTCTTCGTGCCCATGGTGCCCGCCATGGGCATCGCCATCGCCAGCCTGATGGCCATCGCCTTCTGGCTGGGCCTGCGCGAACGCCGCCGCCTGGGCCGCGTGGCGCTGCCGGGCGAGGGCACGGCCGATACGTCCGCCGTGCAGGGCGACGACGAGAGCACGGGCGAGCATCTGCCCACCATGGCCGGCGCCGAGACCGCCGAGCTGCGCCGCCCCCAGCTGCTGTGGGTGAACTTCGCGCTCACCACCGCGCTCATGGTGGCCCTGGTGATGGGTCTGCTGCCGCTGCCGGTGCTGTTCATGATCGGCTTCGCCATCGCGATGGTCATCAACTACCCCAACCTCGCGCACCAGCGGCACCTGATCGCCGAATACTCGGGCAATGCCCTGGCCGTGGTGGCGCTGATCTTCGCGGCCGGCATCTTCACCGGCATCCTGTCGGGCACGGGCATGGTGGAAGCCATGTCGCGCGGCCTGCTGGCGGCCATCCCGCCGAGCCTGGGGCCCTACCTGCCCAGCATCACCGCGCTGCTGAGCATGCCGCTGACCTTCTTCATGTCGAACGACGCGTTCTACTTCGGCGTGCTGCCCATCCTGAACGAAGCCGCCCAGGGCTACGGCATCAGCGCCGTGGAAATGGCCCGCGCCTCGCTCATCGGCCAGCCCGTTCACCTGCTGAGCCCGCTCGTGCCCTCCACCTACCTGCTGGTCAGCCTGGCCGGCGTGGACTTCGGCGACCACCAGCGCTTCACCCTCAAGTGGGCCGTGCTGGTCTGCCTGGCGCTGATGGGCGCCTGCCTGCTGCTGGGCCTCTTCCCTTTGGTGGGACAGGCGCTGGCGCGCTGAGCCCAGCGCCCCGGCCGGTGCGGCGCAGCCCTGCGGAGGGGACTGCGCCGCAGGGCATCCGTGGGTATAACGGGTGGATGCCCTCGACCACCCCACCCTCTTTCGCCCCGGCCCTGCAGCCGCTGCGGCACACCCGCATCCTCAGCCTGGCGCTGAACCTGCCCGGCCCCGCCGCCCTGCTGCGCTGCCGGCAGCTGGGCGCAGACTGCGCCAAGCTGGAGCCGCCCGCCCCCGCAGGCCACCAGAGCGGCGACCCCATGGGCCACTACAGCCCCGCGGCCTACGCCGCGCTGCACGAAGGCATCCGCATCGTGCAGGCCAACCTCAAGACACCCCAGGGCCAGGCCGCGCTGCAGGCCGAGCTGGCGGCGGCCGACGTGCTGCTGACCTCGTTCCGCCCCTCGGCACTCGCCCGGCTGGGCCTGGACTGGGGCGCGCTGCAGCAGCGCTGGCCGCGCCTGTCGCTGGTGCGCATCGTCGGCGCGGCGGGCGAGCGGGCCGAGGAACCGGGGCACGACCTCACCTACCAGGCCGAGGCCGGGCTGCTCGCCCACTCCGGCTGCGCGCTGCCCGCCTCGCTGCATGCCGACATGGCCGGCGCGCTCGCCGCCACCGAAGCCGTGCTGCAGGCGCTGCTGGCGCGCGGCACATCCGGGTGCGGCGCCTGCATCGACGTCGCGCTGGCCGACGCCGCGCACTGGCTGGCCTTGCCCCACGCCTGGGGCCTGACCACGCCCTCTGGCGACGTCGGCGGCGCGCATGCGGGCTACGCCGTCCATGCCTGCGCCGATGGCCGCGTGGCCCTGGCCGCGCTGGAGCCGCACTTCGCGGAGCGCCTCTTCACCGCGGCGGGGCTGCCCCCGCAGAGCGACCCGCGCGCACCGGCCACGCACCAGGCCGTCGCCGCCTTCGTGGCGGGCCGCTCCTGCGCCGACCTGCAGGCGCTGGCCCGCGAGCATGACCTTCCGCTGCACCCGCTGCCCGCGGACTGATCGGCCGGCGCTTCTCTCTTCATAGCGGTATACGCGGTTAGAACCTGGGCACCAACGTGATCCGGCATGCAGCACGGGCGCCAGCGGACGGCTCCGTCCGACACGCAGCGCGCGCCCGGGGCCACCGCGAACCTTTCTTGACCAAGGTCAAGACCGGCGTGCGGCCCACCGCACGATGCGCGCCAACCCGGCCCGGACCGAGGGCTTCCAGGGCCCCGCAAACAGGCGCTTCGTCGCTATAGTGGTTGCCATGGAAGCGCATGCCTGCCACCTCTTTCCACCCCGCCCCGGCGCACTGCACGGGCCGTGCGGCGGAAGGCTTGGGCCCGCCGGCCGTCCCGTGCGCTAGCAGGCATCACCATGAGCAAACAGCCGCAGCAGCCTTCGCCCATCGCGCAGCTGCGGCACACCTTGCGCCGCTCCTGGCCCGTCATCGCCATGGTGCTGCTGCAGGTGGCGCTGGCGGCGGGCAGCATCCATCTCATGTCCGCGCTGCGGGCCCTGGTCAATGACGAGAGCCAGTGGAGCAAGGGCCAGAAGGACGCGGTGCGCTACCTGAGCCTGTATGCCGACACCGGCCGCCCCGAGCACCTGGCGCGCTTCGAGCAGGCCCTGAGCGTGCCGCTGGCCGACCGGCAGGCGCGGCAGTCCGCGCTGGCCGACCCGGCCGACACCGCGGGGGCGTACGCCGCAGCGGTGCGCGGCGGCAACCATCCGAGCGACGCGGGCGACCTGGTCTTCCTGATCCGCCACTTCCAGCGTTCGGCGCTGCTCGAAAAACCCATCGCTCTCTGGGAACTGGGCGATGCCAGCCTGCTGCAACTGAAGGATCTCTCGCTGGAAATGCGCGCCCACCTCTCCACCGCCGGCCCGCCCGATGAGGCGACGCGCCGGCAATGGCACCAGCGCATCCAGGCCATCGACGAAGCGGCCACGCCGGCCGCCATCGATTTCAGCCTGGCGCTGGGCGACGCCACGCGGCAGATCAGCCGGCTGCTGCTCACCGTGAACCTCGGCACCGCCGCCCTGCTCATCGTGTGCACCCTGTGGCTCACGCGCCAGCTGCAGGCCCAGCGCCGCCGGTTGGAAAACGCCCTGCAGGGCGAACGCGAGAACGCCCGCGCCACCCTGGCCGCGATCGGCGACGCCGTGGTCACCACACGCGTGGATGGCAGCGTGGCCTATATGAACCCGGCCGCCGAAGCCATGCTGGGCCTCAACCTGCAGCAGGCCGGCGGCCGCCCCGCGCAGGAGCTGATGCGCTTTTCGGCCGGCGCCAATGCCTGTCCGCTCGCACCGATGCTGGAGCGCGCCTTGCTCCACGGAGGGCCGCTGCACGAAGGCGACAGCATGCTCGCGCTGCAGCGTGCAGACGGCAGCACGCTGCCCGTCACCGTGGTCGGCTCGCCGCTGCACGAAGAGGGCGAGATCTCGGGCGCGGTCTTCGTGCTGCGCGACATGCGGCGCGAGCAGCAATACCTGGAGCAGCTCTCCTGGCAGGCCACGCACGATCCGCTCACGGGCTTGGTGAACCGGCGCGAGTTCGAGCGCCGCCTGCACGCCCTGCTGGCCCAGCCCCTGCCGGGCGGCGAGCCGCACGGCACGCAGCCCACCCGGGGCAGCCTGCTCTACGTGGACCTGGACCAGTTCAAGCTCATCAACGACAGCTGCGGCCACCAGGCCGGCGACGCGATGCTGCTGGCCGTGTGCCAGCTGCTGCAGAACGGGCTGCGCGCCGAGGACACGCTGGCGCGCCTGGGCGGCGACGAATTCGGCGTGCTGCTGGCCGGCTGCCCGCCCGAGAAAGCGCTGCAGGTCGCCAACGAAATGCGCCAGGGCGCCGAATCGCTGCACATGCGCTGGGGCGAGCGCGTGCTGCGCACGGGCGTGAGCATCGGCCTCGTGCATCTGGCGCCCGCGCTCGATTCCCTGCAGGAGGTGCTGCGCGTGGCCGACATGGCCTGCTACGGCGCCAAGGAGCGGGGCCGCAACACCGTGCACGTCCACCAGCCGCACACCGCGGCACCGCCTGCCGGCGACAGCGACATCGACTGGATGCAGCGGCTGCGCGAAGCGCTGGACCGGGGCCTGTTCAGCCTCTACGCGCAGGAGATCCGTCCGCTGCAGCGCGAAAGCTCGGGCCTGCATCTGGAAGTGCTGCTGCGGCTCGAAGACGGCCGGACCGACGGCAGCGCGCCAGCGCAGTTCATCCCCGCGGCCGAGCGCTTCGGGCTCATGCCCGCCATCGACCGCTGGGTGGTGCGCCGCACCCTGGCCGAGCTGGCCCGGCGCCGGGCGGAGGGCATCGGCCCCGCCATCGAGCGCTGCGCCATCAACCTGTCGGGCACCAGCCTGGGCGACGAGAGCCTGCTGGCCTTCCTGCGCGAGCAGATCGCGCTGCACGCCGTGCCGCCCGGCATGCTGTGCTTCGAGATCACCGAGACGGCCGCGATCGCGCGCATGTCCAACGCCATCCGGCTGATCGGCGATCTGCAGCAGCTGGGCTGCCGCTTCTCGCTGGACGACTTCGGCGCCGGCATGTCCTCGTTCACCTACCTACGGCAATTGCCGGTGGACTATCTCAAGATCGACGGCGGCCTGGTGCGCGGCATGGCGCAGGACGAGGCCCACCGCGCGATGGTGCAGATGATCCACCACATCGGCCACGTGATGGGCAAGGAAACCATCGCGGAATACGCCGAAACCCCGGCCACCTTGGAGACGCTGCGGGAGATGGGCGTGGACCATGCGCAGGGCAACGCCATCGCCCCGCCCCTGCCCTTCGCCGCGGCGCAGCCGGCCCGCCGGCCGCCGCCTTCAGCGGCCGCGGCGCAGCGGTTTGCCGGCGGCGGGTTTTCCGCCGTTGCCGGCGGGGCGTGAGCCGCCACCCGCGGGCTTGGCGGCACCACCCCCCACGCCAGCACGCGGCGGCAGGCCGGTGTGCTGCGTGAGCAAGCGGCCCGGCACGGGCTTGCTGGACTGCACCGTCTTGCGGGCCGGAGCGACGGTGCTGTTGCTGCGCCGCGCGCTCTGGTAGCTGCCATCCGTCATCGGCTGGAAGGTCGGGATCAGATGGTGCTTGCCGTTGCCGATCAGGTCGGCCCGGCCCATGGCCTTGAGCGCATCGCGCAGCAGCGGCCAGTTGTTCGGGTCGTGGTAGCGCAGGAAGGCCTTGTGCAGGCGGCGGCGCTTTTCGCCGCGCACGATGTCCACCGACTCCTCGTCCGCGTCGCGCATCTGGCGCCGCACGCGCGTGAGGGTGTTGCGCCCGGAGTGGTACATGGCCGTGGCCGTGGCCATGGGGCTCGGGTAGAAGGTCTGCACCTGGTCGGCGCGGAAGCCGTTCTTCTTGAGCCAGATGGCGAGGTTCATCATGTCCTCGTCGCTCGTGCCCGGGTGGGCTGCGATGAAGTACGGGATCAGGAACTGCTTCTTGCCCGCCTCTTCGCTGAACTGCTCGAACATCTGCTTGAAGCGGTCGTAGCTGCCGATGCCCGGCTTCATCATCTTGGTGAGCGGGCCCTGCTCGGTGTGCTCGGGGGCGATCTTGAGATAGCCGCCCACGTGGTGCTGCACCAGTTCCTTGACGTACTCGGGCGACTTCACGGCCAGGTCGTAGCGCAGGCCGGAGCCGATCAGGATCTTCTTGATGCCCTTGAGCGCGCGGCCGCGGCGGTAGATCTTAATGAGCGGGCCGTGGTCGGTGGTGAGGTTCTGGCAGATGCCCGGATAGACGCAGCTGGGCTTGCGGCAGGCGGCCTCGATCTCGGGGCTCCTGCAGCCCAGGCGGTACATGTTGGCCGTGGGGCCGCCCAGGTCGGAGATGGTGCCGGTGAAGCCCTTGACCTTGTCGCGGATGTCCTCGATCTCCTGGATGATCGAATCCTCCGAGCGGCTCTGGATGATGCGGCCCTCGTGCTCGGTGATCGAGCAGAAGGTGCAGCCGCCGAAGCAGCCGCGCATGATGTTCACGCTGAAGCGGATCATCTCCCAGGCCGGGATCTTGGTCGCGCCGTCGTGGCTGCCGTTCTCGTCGGCATAGCTCGGGTGCGGGCCGCGCGCATACGGCAGGTCGAACACGTAGTCCATCTCGGCCGTGGTGAGCGGGATGGGCGGTGGGTTGATCCACACGTCGCGCGCCGTGGCGCCCTCGCCGTGCGCCTGCACCAGCGCGCGGGCGTTGCCGGGGTTGGTCTCCAGGTGCAGCACGCGGTTGGCGTGGGCGTAGAGCACCGGGTCGCTCTTGACCTGCTCGTAGCTCGGCAGGCGGATCACGCTCTTCTCGCGCGGCGGCACCTTGAGCTTGACCCGCAGCGACGGGTTGGCGACGAACTGGATGGGCTGGGCGGCCGGCTTGGCATCTTTGGGGCCGCTAGCGCAGGCGGCGCCTGGGCCTTCAGCTATCGATTCAGGAGCATCCTCCTTACTGCAGGTGCTGCCCTGGGCGGCGGCCTGCTCGCTGGTCGTCATGTAGGGGTTGACGTGGGCCTCGACGCGGCCGGGCTCATCGACGTCGGTGGAGTCGATCTCGAACCAGCCGGCGGCCGTCTCGTCGCCCGGGCGGCGCACGAAGGCCGTGCCGCGCACGTCGGTGATCTGCTCGACCGGCTCGCGCGCGGCCAGGCGGTGGGCCACCTCGACCAGGGCGCGCTCGGCATTGCCGTAGAGCAGCAGGTCGCACTTGGAATCGACCACGATGGAGCGGCGCACCTTGTCGCTCCAGTAGTCGTAATGGGCGATGCGGCGCAGGCTGCCTTCGATGCCGCCCAGCACGATGGGCACGTCCTTGTAGGCCTCGCGGCAGCGCTGGCTATAGACGATGGCGGCGCGGTCGGGGCGCTTGCCGCCCACGTCGCCGGGGGTGTAGGCATCGTCGCTGCGGATCTTCCGGTCGGCCGTGTACCGGTTGATCATCGAATCCATGTTGCCCGCCGTCACGCCCCAGAACAGGTTGGGCCGGCCCAGCGCCTTGAACGCCTCGGCGCTCTGCCAGTCCGGCTGGGCAATGATGCCCACGCGAAAGCCCTGCGCCTCCAGCGTGCGGCCGATCACCGCCATGCCGAAGCTGGGGTGATCGACGTAGGCGTCCCCGGTGACGAGGATCACGTCGCAGCTGTCCCAGCCCAGCTGCTGCATCTCCTCGCGGCTCATGGGCAGGAACGGAGCCGTGCCGAAGCGCTTGGCCCAGTAAGGGCGGTAGCTCGTCAGCGGCTTGGCGGCGCGCGCGAAAAAGGAAACGTCGACAGGGGCGTTCATTGGATTGGTGTTGGCGGGGGGCCGTGGATTCTAGAGGCTCGCGCTCCGAAGCGCCCCGGCACCCCGCTCGCCACCCTGGGGACGGAGGGGGCATCCATGCCGGCAGCCGCTGCGGCTCCCGACGCATTTCCGCCACACGCTCCGAGGCACGCCCAGCTCCGCCCTACCGCGTCAATGGTTGTTTGCAATTGACAGTGCGCAAGCTTACCTAATGAAACAACAATGCCAAAAATGACACAAAACCCACTCCTTCGGAGACACCCTCTATGCAACACACCCGCCTGACGGTCAAGAAACAACTCGGCCTCGCCTTCGGCGCCCTGGTGATCATGGTGCTCGTGGTTTCCACCCTGTCCCTGCGATCACTGAGTTCTGCGAACGACAACTTCAACGGCTACGTGCATGGCATCCAGGCGCAGTCCGACATGGCCAGCAGCATGCGCGATGCGGTCAGCCGGCGGGCCATCGCCGTGCGCAACCTGGTGCTCGTCACCGAACGCTCGGACATCGACAAGGAACTCACGCTGGTCCGCAAGGCGGATGAAGATGTGCAGAAGGACCTGGCAGCGCTCACCCAGTCCATCGCGAAGGACGGCGTCGCGCCCCCATCGACCCGTGGCCTGCTGAACGAACTGACCCGCATCGAATCCTCGTATGGCCCGGTCGCGCGCGACATCGTCCGTCTGGCCGTGGCAGGCGAACACCAGGCCGCCGTCACCAAGATCGACAAGGAATGCCGCCCCCTGCTGGCCGAGCTCACGGGCAAGGCCGGGGACTTCGTCGCCGATGCCGACCTCCGTGCCCAGGCCACCCAGGAAGCCGCGAGCGAGAGCCTGGCCGCCCAGCGCAACATCCTCATCGTGGCCTGCCTGGGCGCCCTGGCCATGGCCATCGCTTCCGGCGTGGTCATCGCGCGGCGACTGGTGCGGGCACTGGGCGCCGAACCAGCCGAGCTAGGCCTGGCGGCACAGCGCGTCGCCGAAGGCGACCTGAGCCCGCTGGAGACCACCCACGCCCTGGCGGACGGCAGCGTCATGGCGTCCCTGGCCGCCATGCAGCGCAGCCTGGCCAGCATGGTGGCCCAGGTGCGCAACGCCTCCGACTCCATCGTCACGGGATCGACCGAGATCGCCGCCGGCGCCCGCGACCTGAGCCTGCGCACCGAGCAGCAGGCGAGCGCGCTGCAGCAGACCTCCGCCACCATGGAGGAACTGAGCTCCACCGTGCGCCACAACGCCGACAACGCCCAGCAGGCCAACCAGCTGGCGCAGGGGGCCTCCGGCGTGGCGCAGCAAGGCGGCGAGGCTGTGGGCCAGGTCGTGGTGACCATGCGCGGGATCAACGAAAGCTCGCGCCGCATCGCCGAAATCATCGGCGTGATCGATTCCATCGCCTTCCAGACCAACATCCTCGCGCTCAACGCGGCGGTGGAGGCCGCCCGCGCCGGCGACCAGGGCCGCGGCTTCGCGGTGGTGGCCAGCGAGGTGCGCAGCCTCGCGCAGCGCAGCGCGCAGGCCGCACGGGAGATCAAGAGCCTCATCACCGACAGCGTGACGCAGGTGGAAGCCGGCTCGGCCCTGGTGGAACGTGCGGGCCGCACCATGGAAGAAGTGGTGTCGTCGATCAAGCGCGTGACCGACATCGTGGGAGAGATCAGCGCCGCCAGCACCGAGCAGAGCAGCGGCGTGGCCCAGGTGAACCTGGCCGTGAACCAGATGGACGAGGCCACCCAGCAAAATGCCGCACTGGTGGAGGAAAGCTCCGCTGCGGCCAGCAGCCTTCAGCAGCAGGCGCAGGAGCTGTTCGCGGCGGTTTCGACTTTCAAGCTGCAGCCGGCTTCGCGCGCGGCCCTGGGCCTGTCGCCTCAGCTGCAGTGACCGGCCGCAGGCCGGAAGTGAGCCGGGCGACTGCCGGCGCTCACCACTCGCCCGAAGCGCGCACGCGCTGATCCAGATCGGCCGGGGGCTCGTCGTAGGCCGACAGCAGCATGGAGGGGGCGGCAGGCAGCGCCTGCATCGCCCCCGCCGGCTGCAGCGCAGCGGTGGCCGGCGATTCGCCCACGAACGACGGGGCGGAGAACAGGCGGGTCAAGGCGAACGGCAGATTGAAGGACAACATGGCGGGCTTCCTGGAGCGGCGCTGAGGCGGCGCGGGGTGATGGCAGTGCAGGCGATGCAAGCCCGAGCCTAGAAGGCTTCCTGCCGCCGCGCTGTAGGTCGCCACCCCTCCTCTCCCGTCTCGCACCCCGGCCGTGGCGCCAAGGCCACAGCCATCGCCCTCAAACCCGCATCAAGGCATCACTTCGCCAGCGTCAGCGTGCCCTTCATGAGGGCCGCATGGCCGGGGAAGGAGCAGAAGTACGCATACGACTCGCCCGTCTTGAGCGAGGCCACGGGGAACGACACCGCATCGCTTTCGCCGCCGCCCACCAGCTTGGTGTGGGCGATCACGCGGGCATCGCCGTCCTTCACGAAATTCTTCGCCGCACCGGCGGCGATGCCATCGGCCAGGGCGCCCTGCATATCGGCCGCCTTGGTCAGCACCCAGTTGTGGCCCATGGCCGTCTTGGGCAGCTTGCCCGAATGCTTGAGCTTGACGGTGAACTGCTTGCAGCTGGCGGGCACGGCGATGCTGGCCTTGCTGAACTGCATCGCGTCGTTGCCGTCGATCTCGGCGGAGCAGTCGGCCGCGCGGGCGGGGCCCGCCACAGCGGCGGCAAACACCGCGACCAGCACCAGGGGTTTCCAGAAAATAGCCATGTTCTTCTTGCCTTCGATGAGAGAAAAGGATGGCAGGCCCGGGGCCTGCAAAACGATGGACGCTTGCGCGCATGCATCGGCCAGGCCATTCTTAGGCAGACGGTTGTGGCCGGCATTGACGTGGCTCAAGCAGGCGCGCACATGGCCTGGCGCCAGACGGGCCCGGCCTTGCCCTAGACTTTGCGCCCCATGCCCCAGACCCTGAGCGCCCCCGCCCACAGCGAAATCATCATCAAGAAGAGCCGCTTCATCGGCTGCGTGCAGCCCATGGCCGACCGCGCCAGCGCCCAGGCCACCGTCGATGCGCTCTGGAAGCAGCACCCCGATGCAGCCCACATCTGCTGGGCGCTGCTGGCGGGCGGGCAGTCCGCCGCCGTGGATGACGGCGAGCCCGGCGGCACCGCCGGCCGGCCCATGCTCGACGTGCTGCGCCACCAGGATCTGGAAGGCGTGCTGGCCACCGTGGTGCGCTACTTCGGCGGCGTGAAGCTGGGCGCGGGCGGCCTGGTGCGGGCCTACACCGACACCGTGGCCCAGGCCCTGCTGGGAGCCGAGAAGGTGATCCTGCAGCGCATGGCCACGCTGCAATGCGAGGTGCCCTATGCGCTGGAAGGCCTGCTGCGCCGCGAGACCGAAGCCGCCGGCGCCGAGCTGCTGCAGGTGGAGCATGCCTCGCAGGTCGTGCTGCGCCTGCGCCTGCCCCAGGTGCAGGCCGATGCGTTCGTGCAGCGCATCAACGACCTGGGCCAGGGCCGGGTCGGCTGGCATCCGGTGCAGGACTGACGCCGCCCCGCCCCAGGCGCGGCCTGACTGCGCACTCACAGGGCCTTGCCGCCTACATCGCCGTGCGCCGCCGCCAGCGACACTGCCGCAGCCATCTTCTTTTCTTCCGCTGAAGCAGGACTGCGTACATGAGCGACACCCTCGACGTCATCATCATCGGCGCCGGCTCCGCCGGCCTGGCGGCCTTGCGCGAAGTGCGCAAGCGTACCGACCGATACCTCATCGTCAACGACGGCCCCTGGGGCACCACCTGCGCGCGCGTGGGCTGCATGCCGTCCAAGCTGCTGATCGAGGCCGGCAACGCCTTCCACGCGCGGCGCAAGCTCGCAACGCTGGGCATCCGCGGCGGGGAAGGCCTCTCGGCCGACCTGCCTGCCGTGCTGCAGCGGGTGCGCTCCGTGCGCGACAGCTTCGTCGAGGCCACGCTGCGCTCGACCGACGCGGGCGAGCGCGCCCTCTCCGGCCGGGCGCGCCTGCTGGATGCGCAGCGGGTCGAGGTGAACGGCACCATCCACCGGGCGCGCAACATCGTGATCGCGACCGGCTCGCGGCCGGTGGTGCCCGAACCCTGGCTGGCGTTCGGCGACCGCATCCTGACCACCGACACCCTCTTCGAGCAGCCCACCCTGGGCCCGCGCATCGCGGTGATCGGCCTGGGCCCGGTCGGCTCCGAGATGGCCCAGGCGCTGGCGCGGCTCGGGCTGGAGGTGTCGGCCTTCAGCAAGCAGGGCACCGTCGCGGGCCTGAGCGACCCGCAGGTCAACGCCGCGCTGATCGAAAGCTTCAAGGACGAATTCAGCGTGCACCTGGGCGGCGAAGTCGAGCTGCGCGAGGTGGCCGGCGGCATCGAGGTGACCGATGGCCGCACCACCGTGGTGGTGGACCAGGTGCTGGCCGCCCTGGGCCGCCGCCCCAACATCGAGCACATGGGCCTGGACACGCTCGGCCTGGAGCTGGACGACAAGGGCCTGCCGCCCATCGACCCGCGCTCCATGCAGGTGGGCGAGCTGCGCGTCTTCATGGCCGGCGACGTGGACGGCGACCGCTCGCTGCTGCACGAGGCGGCCGATGAAGGCCACATCGCCGGCCTGAACGCGATGGCGGACGAGCCCCACCACTTCAAGCGCCGCACCCGCCTGGCGATCGCCTTCACGCAGCCCAACGCGGCCGTGATCGGCCGCCGCCATGCCGCGCTGGAGGAGCGCAAAAAACCATCGGCTGAATCGGACGGCAGCGACTTCGTGACCGGCAGCGTGGACTTCGAGGACCAGGGCCGCGCCCGCGTGGCGCAGCGCAACCACGGCCTGCTGCACGTCTATGCCGACAAGGCCGACGGCCGGCTGCTGGGCGCGGAGCTGTGCGCGCCCGATGGCGAGCACCTGGCCCACCTGCTGGCCCTGGCCATCGAGCGCCGGCTGACCGTGGCCGAGCTGCTGGGCATGCCCTTCTACCACCCGGTGCTGGAAGAAGGCCTGCGCACCGCGCTGCGCAAGGCCGCCTCCCAGCTGCCGCGCCTCTCGGATTCGGACCTGGCCGCCTGCGGTGCCTATGGCAGCAACGCGCTGGATTGAAGATATTGAGGAATTGAGGCTCAACCTGCCGGCCGATCTGCCGATAAAGCAGCGGACTGCACCTGCATGCCGGCACCCCGCTGACGTTCGGGCACACCACCAGGAGTCTTCCATGGACGTTTCGCTCTCCCAATCCATCGTCAACACCGCCAGCGCGGTGACCAACGCCAAGACGTCCAATGCCGTGGGTGTTGCCGTGCTGAAGAAAGCCATGGACACTCAGGCAACCGCCGCAGCCACGCTGCTGCAGGCCCTGCCCTCGCCCCAGCCAGCGCTCGCCTCCTCCGGCACGCTGGGCACGCAAGTGAACGCTTTCGCCTGAGAAGCCTCCAAGGGGTGGAAATGATGGTGGCCGTGGCGAGGCTGCCAACACCCAAGGAGTTCGTATGGACGTTTCCCTTTCCCCCACCCTCCCCGGCCTGAGCAGCGCAGGGTTCGACGCATCCAACCCCACGGCGCACGCGAACGCGCTGCAGCAGGTCCAGGATTTCGAGCAGGCCGACCAGTTGGCGCTGCTCGGCCCGTCCGCCGTGCTCTCCGGCTCCCTGCAGGCAGCCTTGCTGGACAACCAGACGCTGGGAGGCGTGCCGCCGCCCACTCCCGGCACGGCAGACCCCACCCTGCAGGAGGGCCTGAGAGAAGCCAGCCTGCTGCAGACCGGCATGCTGGACAGCACCCTGCTCGGCTCCGTGCCCCAGGGCGGCTTGTTACAGGCCTATTCAGGCCTGGCCGAACCGGGGGCGATGGATGGCGGATTCCTGCAGGCCGGCATGCTGGAATCGCTGGCCGAAGTCCAGCCCGATACAGGGACTGGCTCGAACACGGGCACAGCGCCTGGGAACGGCACCGCGACGCCGCCCAACCCGCCGCTCGCGGGCTCCGGCCCCCTGGGCACCCAGGTCAACACCTACGCCTGAGCAGGCGCCGCAGCCTGCGGCGATCCGGCTCAGCCTTGGCGCAGGGCTGCCGGAGCGCCGAGCCCCGAATTCAGACAGCCGAGACCGTGGCGGCAGACGCCGACGCCCCGGCACGCGCCACGCCACGCACGTCGTCAGGATGCGGCGCCTGGGTGACGATGGAGGCCAGCGCCGGCTCCGCCGGCATCCGCGCCAGCGCCGCCAGATCGGGCCGGGGCCGCTGCAGCCCCGCGATGCCGGCAAAGGCCTGCTCCAGCGACTGGCCGACGCCCAGCGTGAAATGGTCGCCCCGGAACGGCCCCACCATCTGCAGCCCGAAGGGCATGCCCGCCTCGTCGCGCCCGCACGGCAGGCTGAGCGCAGGGTGGGTGGTCAGCGTGGTGACGTAGGTCAGGCCCAGCCAGCGGTAGTAGTTGGCCTGGGCCTCGCCGTCGATGTGGCTGGCGAAGAGCGAGGTCCACGGGAAGGGCGAGACCGGCGTGGTGGGCGCCAGGATCACGTCGAAGTCGCGGAAGGCCTGCTGGAAACGCGCCAGGATGCGCGTCTGCTCGGCCTGCGCCCAGGCGCTGTCGAGCAGCGACATGGCGGCGCCCATCTCGTAGTTGGCGCGGGTGTTGGGGCCCAGGCTCTCTGGGTCGCGCTGGTAGGCGTCGCGCGTGCTGGCCACGAAGGCCTCGGCGCGCAGCACGTCGAAGCAGCGGTGCACGTCGCCCAGGTCGAAGTCGATCGGGTCGCAGCGCTTGAACAGGTGCCGCATGGCGGTGATCTTCTCGCGGAAGCTGCGGCGGATGCCGGCATCGACCGCGCAGGCGCCGAAGTCTTCGGTGTAGCCCACGCGCAGGCCGGCCAGATCGACCGGCTCGGGGTCCAGAAAGCTCATCGGGTCCAGCGGATAGCTGAGCGGGTCGCCGGCCGACAGGCCCGCCGACGCGGCCAGCTGCAGGCAGGCCTCGGCCACCGTGCGGCCCATGGGGCCGACGACCGAGAGCGGCGTCCAGCCCAGCAGCTTGCGCGAGCTGGGCACCACGCCGGGCGAGGGCCGAAAGCCCACCACGCCGCACTTGGCTGCCGGGATGCGCAGCGAGCCGCCCGTGTCCGAGCCGGTGCAGACCGGCAGCATGTCGCAGGCCAGCGCCGCCGCCGAGCCGCCCGAGGAACCGCCCGCGTTCAGGTTGGGATTGAAGGGGTTGCCCGTGGCACCCCACACCGTGTTGCGCGAATTGGCGCCCGCGCCCATTTCGGGAATGTTGGTCTTGCCCGTGACGATGGCGCCCGCCGCACGCAGCCGCGCCACCAGCACGTTGTCTTCGGCGGGGATGTGCTCGCGGTAGATCTGCGAGCCATAGGTGGTCAGCAGGCCGGCCGTGGCCTCCAGATCCTTCACCCCCAACGGCAGGCCGTGCAGCAGGCCCAGCGGCTCGCCGCGCAGCACGGCCTGTTCGGCCGCGCGGGCCTCGGCACGGGCACGGTCGTAGCAGGTAGCCGTGATGGCGTTGACGTAGGGGTTCACCGCGTCGATGCGTTCGATGCAGGCTTCGAGCAGTTCGACGGGCGAGATCTCGCGCTGGCCGATGCGGTGGCGCAGCTCGTTGGCGGACAGCTCCACCAGGCGGGTGTCAGAGGTCATGGGGTTCCATCAAGAGAGGGGCCCGGACGGCCGGGCCGTGGGTGCTCAGTCCGCCTTGATGCCGGCGCGCTGGGCGATGGCCCGCATCAGGGGCAGTTCCTTTTCGATCAGCGCGCTGACGTCCTTGCCGGGCATGAAGACCGGCTCGAAGCCATTGTCCAGCAGCTTCTGGCGAGTGCCGGGGTCGGCCATGGTGGTGGCCAGCGCCTGCTCCAGCCGGGTCTTGACGGCCGGCGGCAGGCCGGCGGGCGCCACCACGGCCAGCCAGGTGTCCATCTCCACGCCCGGGTAGCCGCTTTCGGCCAGCGTGGGCACCTGCGGCAGCAGCGGCGAGCGATGCGCCGAGGTGACGGCGATCGCGCGGATTTTGCCGTCCTTGAGCTGCGGCACGGCCGCCGCCACGGTATCGACCGTGAACGGGATCTGCCCGCCCATCAGGTCCACCATGGCCGGCGCGCTGCCCTTGTAGGGCACGTGCTGGATCTTCAGGCCGGCGGCGTTGAAGAACATCTCGCCCGCGAACTGCGAGGTGGTGCCGGTGCCGTAGGAGCCGTAGGAATAGGTGTCGGGCGCCGCCTTCACCAACGCGACGAGCTGCTTGACGTCGCGCACCGGTACGTCCTTGCCGGCGAGCAGGATCAGCCCGGTGCGGCCCGCCATGCCGATGGGCTCGAAGCCCTTGACCGGGTCGTAGGGCAGCCGCGCGCGGATCGCCGGGTTGACGGTGAAGGTCGTGCCCGAGCTCATCAGCAGCGTGTAGCCGTCGGGCGCGGCCTTGGCCACATAGCTCGCGCCGATCACCGTGCCCGCGCCGGCGCGGTTGTCGATCACCACGCTCTGGCCGAGCACGTCGCCCAGCTTCTTGCCGATGAGGCGGCCCAGCACGTCGGTGGCGCCGCCCGGCGGGAACGGAATGACCAGCGTGATCGGCCGGGCGGGATAGGCCTCGGCCGCCGCGGCCACGCCGGGCGCGGACGCACCCAGCGCGCAAAGGGCTGCGGGCAGCAGCAGGGACAGCATCATCTTCTTGCGGTTCATGGCGGTTCTCTCAGACGGCAGTTGACGAAAAACGGAAGCGGAAGCGAAAAATGGGGGGAGACGGAGCCCGAGGCTCAGGCAGCGGGCGCCTGCGCCAGCAGCGCCCGGCCCCGCTGCTCGAAGCGCTCGTACTCGGCGGCCGGCACGAAGAGCCCGCCCGTGGTCCAGACCAGATGCGTGGCCTGCGCCAGGCGGCTTTCCAGGCCCGTGGACTGCAGCCATTGCCGGCCGGCGTCGCTGCCCACCAGCAGCGCCGGGCCGCTGAAGCCGGCCGCGGCCGAAGGCTCGATGCGCTGGCCCGTGGCGTCCAGCACCTGCACCAGCTGGCGGAACAGGTTGTCGTCGCGCACGGTGAAACAGCCCGAGATCACCGGCTGCATCAGCTCCGCCGCCAGCAGCGAGGCGCGCGGCACGGCCAGGCCATCGGCCTCGGTGGCGTTGGTCAGGCCGTGGTCATAGACGGAGGGGTGGGCGCCCGCGCCCGCCAGCATCTGCACCAGAAAGCACGGCGACTGCACGGGTTCGGCGAAGAAGCAATGCACGTGCGGGCCCAGCAGCTGCCGCAGCCCGAAGGCGATGCCGGCCGGCGCGCCGCCCACGCCGCAGGGCAGATAGACGAAAAGCGGATGCCCGGCATCCACCGCGATGCCCGCCTGCTGCAGCTGGCCCTGCAGGTGCAGGGCCGCGGCGCTGTAGCCCAGCAGCAGCGAGAGCGAGCGCTCGTCATCGACGAAGTGGCAGAACGGGTCGGCTTCGGCCTCGGCGCGGCCGGCGGCTACGGCGCGTTCGTAGTCGCCCGCATGCTCCACCACCTGCACGCCGCGCTGGCGCAGGCGCGCCTTCTTCCATTCCTTGGCGTCGGCCGACATGTGCACCACGGCCTTGAAGCCCAGCGCCGACGCGGCCACGCCGATGCTCAGGCCCAGGTTGCCGGTGGAGCCGACCGCCACCGTGTAGCGGCCGAACAGCGCCTTGGCGCTGGGCGAGGCCAGCGCACGCCAGGCTTGCACCTGCGCACCGGGCGGGGTGGCCGAATCCACCAGGCCATGTTCTAGCGCCAGGCGCTCGGCGAATTCCAGCACCTCGTGCAGCCCGCCCCGGGCCTTGATGGAGCCCGCCACCGGCAGGCTGTGGTCGGCCTTGATCCAGATCGCGCCGGCCTGCGCCGGCAGGCCCAGCGCCGGGCGCAGCGCCTCGGCGGGCAGCAGCGGGGATTCGATCACCCCGCCGGTGGCCTGCAGTTCGGGGAACAGTTCGGCCAGCGCCCCGGCCCAGCGCGCCAGCCGGGCGGCTGCGGCCTTCGTATCATCCAGGCTAATGCCCTGGCCGCCGGCATCCAGCACGGGCGGCAGGTCGGCGGCGCGCGCGGGATTGGCCCAGAGCACGGGCTCCGCATGGCGGATGCTGGACAAGGTGGGATCGGCAACGTGGCAGTCAGAAGTCATGTGCCGCATTCTTGGGCCGGGGGCGGCCAGCACACAAAGCATTTATATTGCTCGCTGCCATTAGCCAGACTCATGCCTCAAGGCCCAACAGCCGCCCGGTGCAGCCCGTCCCACACCATGGATATCCGACTCTCCCCCTCCCTGCTGGCCTGGCTGCGCGCCTTCGATGCCGCTGCCCGCCATGGCAGCTTCACCCGCGCGGCGGCCGAACTCTGCATTACCCAGGGTGCGGTCAGCCAGCAGGTCAAGCAGCTGGAGCAGTGGCTGGGCCGCCCCGTGTTCCTGCGCACGCCGCGCGCCCTGGTGCCCACGCCCGAAGGCAAATGGCTGGCGGTGGTGCTGCGCGAGAGCTTCGAGGCCATCGAAAGCACGCTGGGCCAGATGCAGCGGCGAGGCGAGGCGCAGGCGCCCATCGCCACCCTGAGCTGCTCGCCCTCGTTCGCCATGCAGTGGCTCACGCCGCGCCTGGGCGATTTCCTGCGCCTGCACCCCGAGGTGGGCCTGCGCGTGTTCGGAGAATTCCACCGGCTGGACCGCACGCGCATGGTGCAGGGCGGCATCGAGGCCGCCGTGCGCTTCGACCTGGGCGGCTACACCGATCTGCAGGCCAGCGTGTTTCTCGATGAATGGCTGATCCCGGTCGCCAGCCCCGCCTTTCTGGCGGCCCACCCGGGCCTGCAGGAGCCTGCCCAGCTGCAGGGCGACTGGCTGCTGCACGACAGCACGCCCTGGGAAGGCGCCCGCCCCCATGAGGAGTGGCAGCACTGGCTGAGCCAGGTGGGCGCACCCTTGCCGGCCTGGGGCGGCGGGCCCGAATTCAACCTCTCGCAGCTGGCGCTGAGCGCGGCGCTCGCGGGCCGGGGCATCGCCATGGGCCGCGCCGCGCTGGTGCTGGACGATGTGATCGCCGGGCGCCTGGTGCCGCTCTTCGGCCGCTGCGTGGTCTCGCACGCCGCCTATTCCTACGTGACCCTGCCGCAGCCCGGCACGGCGATGCAATGGGTGGGCGAATGGCTGATGCAGGAAGGGCGGCGCTTCGCGCAGCGAAGAGGCAGCGTGCTGCCGGCACCGGCCTAATAAGCGCAATAAAGCCATTCAAAATACGCTTCTCCCATAAAAAGCGTATAAACATCATCATGAATGAAAGTACCTCTCCCTCGCTGATCGCCAGCCTGGCCGCCGCCCGCAAGGCCCAGCAGCTCACCCAGGCGCAGCTGGCCGAGCGCGCTGGCCTGTCGCGCATGACGGTGCAGCGCACCGAAGGCGGCGATCTGGACCCGCGCTTCTCCACGCTGGCCGAGATGGCCCGGGTGCTGGGCATGGAGCTGATCGCCGTGCCCAGCGCGCTCAGGCCCGAGCTGCAGGCCTTCATCCAGGCCGGCGGGCGCTTTCTGGGCCAGCCGCCGGGCGCGGATGCGCCGCCCTCCGTGGTGGACGGCCTGCGCCAGGGCTAGGCCCCGCCCCGAGCCCAAGCTTCAGCCATGTCCACCGCCATCCGCTATCTGCGCCTCTATCTGCACCAGCCTGCGGCGCTGGGCGGCGGGCGGCGGGGCATCGGCTATCTCTCGCAGTACGGCGACATCCTGCGCGTGTCCTTCGATGCGGACTACATCGCAGACCCCGGCCGCCCCACCCTCTCCCTGGCCTACCGGGGCGACAGCGAGGCCGCCACGCGGCAGATCCTGGCCTCGGCCCGCGATGCGCGGCTGGTGCGCACCGACGGGCGCTGGCCGGCGTATTTCCAGAACCTGCTGCCCGAAGGCCACAACCGCGAGCGCCTGGCGCGCGAGCGCGGCTGCGGGCCTGACGACGAATTCGAGCTGCTGGCCGCCGCCGGCCACGACCTGATGGGTGCGCTGGAAGTCGAGCCCGTGCCGCCGCGCGAAGGCATTCCCGACGTGGTGCGCCACTGGCACACCACCCAGGGGCTGGACGTGCTGGAGCCCGGCTTCGTCGAATACCCGGTGGAAGACGCCGCGTCGCTGCCCGGCGTGGTGACCAAGTTCAGCGCCGTGCAGGACGGGCGCCGCTACGTCGTGCGGCGCCGGGGCGCGGCGGGCAGCGTGATCCTCAAGCTGCCCACCACCGCGCACCCCGATCTGGTGGACAACGAATTCACGGGCTACCGGCTCTGCGAAGCGCTGGGCCTGGACTGCGCGGAGGCCGCCATCGTCACCCGCGCCGAGGCCGACCTGCCCGAGAGCCTGCCCTTCGACAAGCTGCTGGCCGTGCAGCGCTTCGACCATCTGCCCGATGGCTCGCGCATCCACATGGAAGAGTTCAACCAGGTGCTGGGCTATACGCCGCGCCAGAAGTACGGCCGCGGCCTGCTGCACGACGGCGCCACCATGCTGCGCGTGCTCGACCGCCTGAGCAGCCGGCCGGTGCAGGACGTGCGCGAATTCGTCACCCGCATGGTCGCCTTCACCCTGCTGGGCAATACCGACGCGCACCTGAAGAACTGGGCGCTGATCTATCCCGATGGCCGCACGCCCTGCCTGGCGCCGCTCTACGACCCGGTTTGCGTGGCCGCCTTCTTCGAGGGCACGCCGCCCACGCAATACGCCGTGAACCGCGCCATCGACAAGAGTTTGCGCGCCCTGACCTGGGCCGACCTGGAGGCGCTGCTCAAGGCCGCCGGCCTGCTGCGCCCGTCGCGCTACGTGGCCTGGGCGCGCGAGGCGGCAGCGCGGGCGCAGGCCGAATGGCCGGCCCTGCTGGCCGATGCGCCCGCCAGCCTGCGCGCCACGGTGCTGGAGCGGCTGCAGGGCGGCGTGGCGCTCACCGCTTCGCGCCGCCCCTGAACACAGGGTCTCAGCGGGCCGGGGCCGCGCTCACCCGCCACACGGCATTGCCCACGTCGTCGGCCACCAGCAGGCCGCCCTGGGCATCGAGCGCCACGCCCACCGGGCGGCCCCAGGCCTTGCCCTCGGGGCTGACGAAGCCGCTCAGCACCTCGATCGGCTGGCCCTGCGGCTTGCCGCCCACGAAGGGCACGAAGACCACGTTGTAGCCGCTGCGCGGCTTGCGGTTCCAGGAGCCGTGCTGGCCGATGAAGGCGCCGCTGGCGAGCGCCGGCGGCAGCGCCTTGTCGCGCGCCGGGTCGGAGAACGCCAGCCCCAGCGGGGCCACGTGGCTGCCCAGGGCGTAGTCGGGCGAGATGGCGCGGGCCACCAGCTCGGGCTGCGGCGGCTGCACGCGCTGGTCCACATGCTGGCCGTAGTAGCTGTAGGGCCAGCCGTAGAAGCCGCCGTCCTTCACCGAGGTGAGGTAGTCGGGCACGAGGTCGCTGCCGATCTCGTCGCGCTCGTTCACCACCGTCCAGAGCGCGCCGGTGCCGGGCGCCCAGCCCAGGCCGTTGGGGTTGCGCAGGCCGCTGGCGAAGAGGCGGTGCGCGCCCGTGGCGCGGTCCACTTCCCAGATGGCGGCGCGGCCGGCTTCGGCCTCCATGCCGTTTTCGGCCACGTTGCTGTTGGAGCCCACGGTCACGTAGAGCTTGGCGCCGTCGGGGCTGGCGATGAGGTTCTTGGTCCAGTGGTGGTTGAAGGGCAGCCCGGGCAGGTCCACCACCTTGGCGGGCGCGGCGGCGATCTGCGTCTGGCCCGTCTGGTACGGAAAGCGCACCACCGCATCGGTGTTGGCCACGTAGAGCTCATTGCCCACCAGCGCCATGCCGAAGGGCGAATTCAGGCCTTGCTGCAGCAGCACGCTGCGGGTGTCGGCCACGCCGTCGCCGTTGGTGTCGCGCAGCAGCGTGATGCGGTTGGGCGGCGCCGCGCCGGAGCCGGCGCGTGCCATCACCTTGCCCATCACCCAGCCGCGCAGCTTCTGCCACACGCCCTGGTCCGGCGGCTCGGCCTTCGGGGGCGTGTTGGTCTCGGCCACCAGCACATCGCCGTTGGGCAGCACCAGCAGCCAGCGCGGGTGGTCCAGCCCCTGGGCGAAGGCCGTCACCTGCATGCCGGCCATGGGCACGGGCTTTTGCCCCTGCGGCCAGCCTTCGGCGGGAGCGATGTTGACGGTGGGGATCAGCGACTTGTTGGGCTCGGGCAGCGTGGGCGCCGGGCCCACGCCGGCCTCGAAGGGGAGCTTGGCGGTATCGCCGCAGGCCGACAGCGCGGCGGCGGCGATCAGGCCCAGCGCCAGGGCGGGCCAGCGGGTATGCAGGGGATGGCGGCGGGCGAAGGCGCGGGGCTGGGGCATGGTGGGTGGACTTTCGTCAGGAGGGACAGAGGCCGCAGTCTGGCCCGCTGCCGCGCGCACTGTCTGTCAGCCAGCGGCCCGTCCGCCGCTTGCTATCAAAATAAAAGCGCAGCGCGCCCGTTCCACCTGCGCCGCAGGGCGATTGGGTCTTGAACCAGCGGGTCAGTGCGACGCGGTCTTGGACAGCAGCTGGATCACCGCCACCCCGGCCACGATCAAGGCCATGCCGGCGATGGCCGCGGCATCGAGCTTCTGGCCGTACAGCACCCAGCCGACGATGGAGATCAGCACGATGCCCATGCCCGACCAGATGGCATAGACCACGCCGGTCGGAATGCTCTTCATCACCTGGGCCAGCATGAAGAAGGCCAGGCAGTAGCCGGCCACGGACAGCACCGAAGGCCAGAGCCGCTGGAAGCCGTCGGACGATTTGAGGGCCGAGGTGGCGATGACCTCGGCCACGATGGCGATACACAGGAGCGCGAAGGGAGGCATGGATGGACAAGAAGGCGAACGGATGAGACAGGACGAGGGGCCCGCCGGGATGCGGCCCCGGGAGGCGCGAGCCGCCCGATGACTGAGGACTATAAGCAACAGCGCCTGCCCTTTGCACACGTTCCCAGGCTCCGCGCCTGTATCCTCGCCGCCTCTTCGGTGCCCATGCGCGCCCGGCTTCCTTCTTCTCTTTCCATCCCCTGCCGCTTTCGGTCCCCCGCCATGTCCCAGCGCCCTCCTCTTCGCTTTCTGCCGCCGTCCCTGGCGCAATCCCACCCGCTGATCGCCCTGTGTGCCGCCCTGGCCTGCACGCCCGCCGCCTTCGCCCAGGCAGCGGCCGGCGCTGCCACGCTGCCCACGGTGAACGTGCCGGGCGGCAGCGCCGAGGCGCAGCGCCGCTTCGACGCCGCGGCCAGCTACACGCGGGTGGACGTGGACAGCTTCACCGCGCCCACGCCGCTGGTCAACCTGTCGGAACTGCTGGCCGGCCAGCCCGGCGTGGTGGCGCTGGACCGCCAGAACTACGCGCAGGACCTGCAGATCTCGGTGCGCGGCTTCGGCGCGCGCTCCACCTTCGGGGTGCGCGGCGTGCGCATCCTGGTGGACGGCATTCCCGCCACCATGCCCGACGGCCAGGGCCAGGCCGCCACGGCGCAGCTGCAGTCGGCCGCGCACATCGACGTGCTGCGCGGCCCGCTGGCGCAGCTCTACGGCAATTCCGCCGGCGGCGTGCTGCAGGTGACGACGCGCGACCCACGCCCGGGCGGCGGCGCGCAGGCCTCGGTGGCGGCGGGCTCCTACGGCCAGCGGCTGGCCGATGCCTCGGTCGATTTCGGCGACCGCACCCTGGGCGGGCTGGTCGATGTCTCGCGCTTCGAGACCGACGGCTGGCGCGACCACAGCGCCGCGCGCCGCACCCACCTGAACGGCAAGCTCGTGGCCCGCCCCGATGCCGACACCACCATCACCACCCTGGTCAACCTGTATGACCAGCCCCTGTCGCAAGACCCGCTGGGCCTGACGCGCGCGCAGTGGCAGGTCAACCCGCGCCAGGCCCCGGCGGAGGCCTACACCTTCGACACGCGCAAGTCCATTTCGCAGAACCAGCTGGGCGTGGTGCTGGAGCGGCGCCTGGGCGAGCACGACAGCGTGCGCGCCCGCGCCTACGGCGGCAACCGCCAGCTCACGCAGACCCTGTCGTTCAGCGGCGCGGCCGCCACCAGCTCCGGCGGCGTGGTGGACCTGGACCGCGACTACTACGGCCTGGGCCTGGCCTGGACGCATGCCACCCGCATGCCCTCGGGCCTGCCGCTGACCTGGACGGTGGGCCTGGACGCCGACCGCCAGTCCGAACACCGCCAGGGCTTCGTCAACAACAACGGCCAGAACGGCGCCCAGCGCCGCAACGAGCAGGACCGCGCGGGCAACACCGACCTGTTCGCGCAGGTCGATGCCTGGATCGCACCGCAGTGGCGCGCCATCGCCGGGCTGCGCATGAGCCGCGTGCGCGCCTCGGTGGACGACCGCTTCGTCAACGCCAACAGCCCGGACGACAGCGGCCGGCGCAGCTGGAGCCAGACCAGCCCGGCCGTGGGCCTGGTCTGGGCCGCGAGCGAGCAGCTGAACCTCTATGCCAACGTGGGCCAGGGATTCGAGACGCCCACGCTCGCCGAAATGGCCTACAGCCGCAACAACACCGGGCCCAACTACGGCCTGGCCGCATCGCGCAGCCGGCAGGTGGAGCTGGGCGCCAAGTGGCAGGGCGCGGTCCACCGCGTGGAAGGCGCGCTGTTCGACGCCAGGAGCCGCGACGAGATCGTGCCCGCCGCCACCGTGAACGGCCGCACCGTCTATCAGAACGCCGACAACGTGCGCCGCCGCGGCCTGGAACTGGCCTGGAGCGCCAAGGCCGGCGCCTGGACACCGCGCGCCGCCTACACCTGGCTGGATGCCTACTTCGGCAGCCCCTACACCGGCGCCAACAACGCCCGCGTGGCCGCAGGCAACCGCGTTCCGGGCACGGCGCGCCAGGTGGCGCAGCTGGCGCTGGACTACGCCCCCACGGCCGCCTGGCAGCTGGGCGCATCGCTGGATATCTCCAGCAAGGTGCAGGTCAACGACACCAACACCGCCGCCGCGCCCGGCTTCGCCGTGGTGGGCCTGCGCGCGGGCTACACCATCGGCGGCGGCGCAGCAGGCGGCTCCGGCCAGCCGCGCTGGCAGCTCTGGGCACGGCTGGACAACCTGTTCGACCGCAACTACGTCGGCTCGGTCATCGTGAACGACGGCAACGGCCGCTTCTACGAACCCGCGGCCGGCCGCCGCGTGATGGTGGGGCTGCGGGCGCAATTCCTGTGATGCCTGGGGCCGCAGCGCGGCTGCGGCCCCTGAATTCCGCAGAACGGAAGCTGCGAAATGCCTGCAGCTGTCCGACGCACAGACCTGGGCAGGGGTCAGTACAACGTCAGTGAGATGTCGGTTAATGTCAATCACAACCCCCGCAGAGGGTGACCAGGCCGCAAGCATGGGGCGGAAGCCACGCGACGATGCCGCGGAAGGCCAGGAGACAGGAACCCATGCGCAGACTCACTTATTTCCAACGATCCAGCCACAAGATCCTTTTCCTGCTGGTACCTGCGCTGATCGCCGCGCAGATCGCCGCCTTCGTCTTCCTGCACCTGGCCAACCGGCGCATCGCGCTCAACAGCGTGGACGCAGCGCTGCAGGCCGGCGCCGACACCTACGCCTTCACCCGCAACACCCGGCGCGAATACCGGGTGCTCACCTCGCAGCTGGTCGCCAAGGACTACGGCCTGCTGGACGCCATCGGCAACGGCAACCGCACCACGATCGAATCCGCGCTCGTGAGCCAGCTGGCGCGCACCGGCGCCGACCTGATCGTGCTGACCGACACCGAGCAGCGGCTGATGGCGCGGGCCTCCAATTCCGCCTTCTTCAAGGAACGTGACGTCCAGACCGACAAGGAACTGACGGAGCTCGTCTCGCACGTCAATGAGAAGCAGGGCAACCTGATGCCGCTGCCCGACGGCGGGGCCCGCATTCCGCTCTATGGCTGGGTCAAGATCGTCGTGCGCGCGCCGCGGCCCATCGCCAACATGTACCTGGCCTTCCGCATCACCGATGAATCGACGGCCCAGTTCACGGACATGACGCAGCTGGCGATGGCCTACGTCTCGCGCACCAGCCCCCAGTCGCCGTGGACCATCCACGCTTCCACCCTGCCCCAGGATCTTTTCACGGGCCGCACCATCCATGAAGAGATCTCGGCCGACAACTCCACCATCACCTCGCCCTCGGGCGAGTCGTACCGGGTCAAGATGATGCCCATGGGCGGCATCGCCGGGCACGTGGTGCAGGTGGTGGCCGCCAAACCCTTCGCGCCGGTGCTGTCGCCGTTCCTGAAGCTGGAGGGGCTCTTCGCCATCAGCATCGTGCTCAGCTCGGCGGTTTCGATCATCGCCGCACACCAGATCACGCGGCGGGTGGTGAACCCGCTCGAAGGCGTCGCGCAGCAGGACGCGCTGACGGGCCTGGCCAACCGCCGCCTGTTCCAGGCCCGGCTGCGCCATGCCGAAGAGAGCCTGGGCCTCACGGGCGGGGGGTTCACCGTCATGCTCATGGACTTGAACAAGTTCAAGCAGGTCAACGACACCTATGGGCACGAGGCCGGCGATGTGGTGCTCACCACCGTCGCCCAGCGCATGCGCAAGCTCATGCGCGCCACAGACACGCTCGCCCGGCTGGGCGGCGACGAATTCGCCGTGCTCATGCGCACGGACGACACCGCCCGCGTCACCGCAGTGGCCCAATCCATCATCGAAGTGGTGGCGCAGCCGATCCAGCTCAACTCGGGCGACTGGGTGGAGGTCGGCACCAGCATCGGCATCGCGCAGGCACCGGCGTATTCGGCCTCGGGCAACGATGTGCTGCATGCCGCCGACCTGGCGATGTACGCTGCCAAGAAAGGCGGGGGCGGCTACGCCTTCGCCGAGGCGTCAGGCCTCGCACCGGCCGTTGCCTGAACGGCGTGGGCGCCCTGCCCCGCCATGACTGGAGTGCCGCGCTTCGGCTACTTCTTGCGCGAGCCCAGGCGCGACTCGGTGCCGGCCATCAGGCGCTGGATGTTCTCGCGGTGGCGCCAGACCAGCAATGCGGACATGGCGGCGATCGACAGGCCGATGCGCGCATCGCCGTCCCAGGCCACGCCGCCGCCCAGCACGTAGTAGGCCGGCGCGAAGACCGCCGACACCAGCGAAGCCAGCGACGAATAGCGGAAGAAGAAGGCGATGATGATCCAGGTCAGCAGCGTGGCCAGGCCCAGCCAGCCGCTCACGCCCAGCAGCACGCCCAGCGCCGTGGCCACGCCCTTGCCGCCCTGGAAGCGGAAGAACACCGGCCACAGGTGGCCCAGGAAGGCCGCCAGGCCCACCAGCGCCTGCGTACCCTCTTCCATGCCATAGGGCTGGCCGAACCAGCGCACCAGCACCACGGGCAGCCAGCCCTTGAGCGCATCGAACAGCAGCGTGACGACGGCAGCCGCCTTGCTGCCCGAACGCAGCACGTTGGTGGCGCCCGGGTTCTTGCTGCCATAGGTGCGCGGATCGTTCAGGCCCATCACGCGGCTGACGATCACGGCGAAGGACAGCGAGCCCAGCAGGTAGGCGGCGATGGTGGCAAGGAGCGGGTACAGGGCGGTCAAGGTCTTGTCTCGGAGAAAGGAGGAATCGTCGTCGGCGTCCGGCCGGCCAGGGCCGGCCGCCGGAAGGCTGGCTATTCTGCCAGCGCGCACTGCACGGGCCGCGCGCCCAGCAGTTCGACGCATACCTGCGGATCGAGCTGCACCAGAAAGCCACGCCGCCCGCCGTTGATGGCGATGCGCGGCAACGCCAGGATGGTCTCTTCGATATAGATGGGCATCTCGCGCCGCGTGCCGAACGGCGATGTGCCGCCCACCAGATAGCCGCTGTGGCGGTGGGCGACCTCGGGCTTGCAGGGCTCGACCGACTTGGCGCCGATCTGCCGCGCCAGGTTCTTGGTGGACACCTTGCAATCGCCGTGCATCAGCACGATCAGCGGCTTCGCATCCTGGTCCTGCATCACCAGGGTCTTGACCACCGCATGCTCATCGAGCCCCAGCTGCCGCGCCGACTCGGCCGTGCCGCCGTGCTCCACGTATTCGTAGGGATGCTCCGTGAACGCCACCTTGTGCGCACGCAGCAGCTGCGTGGCCGGCGTCTCGCTCACATGCGCGGTCTTGTCTTTCTTGGCCATACTTCAGAAATGATAGCGTCATGCGCTTGATCCACAAGCGCTCACGGCCATTTTGACTCCAAACCTCAAGCACTGGCGACAACCTCGGCCGCCGAACCACCCGCCATTTACCGCCAGCCGCACTCGCCTCCCAAAGAATCAGAAGGCCGCGGAGCAGGCCAAGCCAGCGAACGCCGTGGATCGGGCTCCGCCCGTCCACCGGCGTTGTCCCCCTTCCCGAATCGCGCAGCGATTCGAGAGAAGGGGGAAGGCGCGCAGCGCCTCAGGGGGATGCCCCCATCACTGCGCCGGGTCGCGCAGCTCCCAGCGGATGGCGTCGATGGCCGCCAGCAACTCGGGCGACAGCTGCGTGTTCCAGGCGTCCAGGTCCTCGTCCAGCTGCGCCATCGAGGTCACGCCGATGATGGTGCTCGCCACGCGCCAGCTGCGGTAGCAGAAGGCCAGCGCCAGCTGCGTGGGCGTGAGGCCGTGGTCGCGCGCCAGCTGGTTGTAGCGGCGGGCGGCGGCCAGCGATTCGGGCCGGCCCCAGCGCTGCTTGCGCACCGATTCGTAGCGGGCGATGCGGGCACCCTGCGGCGCGCCGGCGTCGGTGGGCGCATGCTGGTCGAACTTGCCCGTCAGCAGGCCGAAGGCCAGCGGCGAATAGGCCAGCAGCGACACGTCCAGCCGGTGGCAGCTTTCGTCCATGCCGTTGTCCCAGCTGCGGTTGACGAGGCAATACGGGTTCTGCACCGTGGCCACGCGCGGCAGGCCGTGGGCCTCGGCCAGGCGCACGAATTCATGCACGCCCCAGGGCGTCTCGTTCGAGAGGCCGATGTGGCGCACCTTGCCCGCCTGGACCAGCCCGGCCAGCGCGTCGAGCTGCTCGCGGATCGGCGTCTTCGACGTTTCCTTGGCCGGGTCGTAATACAGCGTGCCGAAGGCCGGCACGTGCCGCTCGGGCCAGTGGATCTGGTAGAGGTCGATCACGTCGGTCTGCAGGCGCTTCAGGCTGGCGTCGCACGAGGCCACGATGTCGGCCGCCGTCATCCCCTGGCCTTCGCGCACCCAGGGCATGCCGCGCGAGGGGCCGGCCACCTTGGTCGCCAGCACCACCTTGGCGCGGGCGCCGGGGCGCTGGGCGAACCAGCGGCCGATGATGGTTTCGGTGGCGCCAAAGGTCTCGGCGCGGGCAGGCACGGCATACATCTCGGCCGTGTCGATGAAGTTGACGCCGCGCTCCAGCGCGCGGTCGAGGATGGCGTGGGCATCGGCTTCGGCCACCTGCTCGCCGAAGGTCATGGTGCCCAGGCAGATGGGGGTGACGCGCAGATCGCTCTGGCCCAGCGGAACGGTGTTCATCATGAAAAGATGGCTTTCTTGGACGGACAAGCGGCGCAGTTTACGGGCCGCCTGCCAGGTCTGCAGAAGAGGGGCTGTCGCCCGCGAGCCAGTGCGCCCAGCGCGTTCCGGAATAATCGCCGCCCATGTACCAGCCCGCCCGCCCCTGCCGCACCGAAACGCTCGCCCTCCGCAACCTCGACTACCACGTGCGCCTCTGGGACGAAGGAGGTGGCGATCAAGGTGGCGATGCAGACCGGCCGCTGCTCGTGCTGGTCCACGGCTGGATGGACGTGGGCGCCTCCTACCAGTTCGTGGTGGACGCGTTCTCCAGCGCCTTCTCCGCAGGACGCCGCATCATCGCCCCCGACTGGCGCGGCTTCGGCCTGACGATTCCCGCCGCCCCCTGCGACCACTATCAGATGGCCGACTACCTGGGCGACCTGGAACGCCTGCTGGACCACTACGCCCCCGGCGAGGCTGTCGATCTCGTGGGCCACAGCATGGGCGGCAACGTGGCCATGACCTATGCGGGCGCACGGCCCTCGCGCATCCGGCGCCTGGTCAACCTCGAAGGCTTCGGCATGCCCGACGTGCCCGCCGCCAAGGCGCCCGACCGCTACGCGCAGTGGCTGGACGAGCTGGCACAGTACGAACGCGGCGAAAAGGACCTGAAGAGCTACGACAGCGCCGAAGGCGTCGCCCAGCGGCTCATGAAGACCAACCCGCGCCTCGCGCAGGACAAGGCCGCCTGGCTCGCCCGCCAGTGGGCCCGCCCCGGCGCCGACGGGCGCTGGCGCATCCTGGGCGATGCGGCCCACAAGATCGTGCGGCCCTACATCTACCGCGCCGACGAGACCCTGGCGCTCTACGAACGCATCGTGGCCCCCACCCTGGCCGTGGAAGCCAGCGACGACAGCCTGGGCATGTGGTTCAAGGGTCAATACACCCTGGCCGACTACCACGAGCGCCTGCTGCACGTGCGCGACTGCCGCACGGCCCTGGTGCAGGACGCAGGCCACATGCTGCACCATGACCAGCCGCAGGCCGTCGCCGCGCTGATCGAGGAATTCCTCTCGGCCGAAGCGCCACAGGCCTAGTAGCACCAAGGCCCTGCAGCCCGCACCCAGCCTGGGCTGGCCGCTACACTTTTCGATGCATCGCCGCCGCGCCGCGGCGGCGGCCAGCGCCGGGCCGGGGCATTGGCCCGGCCGGACCCCGCCCGTGAGAAAATCGCCGGTTACGCTGACATTCACCAAGAACACAGGACACCCGCACCATGGACGCAGAACGCATCAACCTCATCGGCACCACCCTCCAAGACCTGGCTCTGCGCACGCAAGAGCTACGGAGGTATCTTTGACTTCGATGCCAAATTCGAACGTCTGCGCACGGTAAACGCATCCCTGGAAGACCCGGCCGTCTGGAACGACCCGAAGAAGGCCCAGGAACTCGGCAAGGAGCAGAAGTCGCTCTCCAGCGTGGTCGTCACGCTGGACAAGCTCACCCGCGAGCTGGCCGACAACACCGAGCTCTATGACATGAGCAAGGAAGAAGGCGACGAAGCGGGCCTGGAGACCATCGAGGCCGAAACCGCCAAGCTGCGCCCGCTGATCGAAGAGCTGGAATTCCGCCGCATGTTCAGCAACGAGGCCGATCCGCTCAACTGCTTCGTCGATATCCAGGCCGGCGCCGGCGGCACCGAGGCCTGCGACTGGGCCAGCATGCTGCTGCGCCAGTACCTGAAATACGCCGAACGCAAGGGCTTCAAGGCCACGGTGGAAGAAGAAACCCCGGGCGACGTGGCCGGCATCAAGAGCGCCACGATCAAGATCGAGGGCGAATACGCCTACGGCCTGCTGCGCACCGAAACCGGAGTGCACCGCCTGGTGCGCAAGAGCCCGTTCGACTCCTCGGGCGGCCGCCACACCTCGTTCGCCTCGCTCTTCGTCTATCCCGAGATCGACGACTCCATCGAGATCAACATCAACCCGGCCGACGTGCGCACCGACACCTACCGCGCCTCCGGCGCCGGCGGCCAGCACATCAACAAGACCGACTCGGCCGTGCGCCTGACGCACATCCCGACCGGCATCGTCGTGCAGTGCCAGGACGGCCGCAGCCAGCACAGCAACCGCGACGTCGCCTGGCAACGCCTGCGCTCGCGCCTCTACGACTTCGAGATGCGCAAGCGCATGGAAGAGCAGCAGAAGCTGGAAGACACCAAGACCGATGTGGGCTGGGGCCACCAGATCCGCAGCTACGTGCTGGACAACAGCCGTATCAAGGACCTGCGCACCAACGTCGAAATCTCCGCCACCCAGAAGGTGCTGGACGGCGATCTCGACGCCTTCATCGAAGCCTCCCTCAAGCAGGGCGTGTAAACCACCCAACGCGCCCGGAAAGCCCCAAGCCATGATGCGAGAAGGACAAGCCACCGCCATCCACCGTGCCGACTACGCCGCCCCGGCGTACTGGATCGACACCGTGGATCTCACGTTCGACCTGGACCCGGCCAAGACCCGCGTTCTCAACAAGATGCGCGTGCGCCGCAACAGCGGCGTGCCCGCCGCGCCGCTGCGCCTGCACGGCGACGAGCTGAACCTGGCTCGCGTGCTGGTCAACGGCGCCGGCACGTCGTTCAAGATGGAAGGCAGCTGCCTGGTGCTGGAGAACCTGCCCGAAGGCGATGCGCCCTTCGATCTGGAGATCTTTACCACCTGCTGCCCCGCCAAGAACACGCAGCTGTCCGGCCTCTACGTGAGCCAGGGCACGTTCTTCACGCAATGCGAGGCCGAGGGCTTCCGCCGCATCACCTACTTCCTCGACCGGCCCGACGTCATGGCCAGCTACACCGTGCTGCTGCGCGCCGACAAGGCCCAGTACCCGGTGCTGCTGTCCAACGGCAACCTCATCGAGCAAGGCGAGCTGGAAGACGGCCGCCACTTCGCGCGCTGGAACGATCCGCACAAGAAGCCCTGCTACCTGTTCGCGCTGGTGGCCGGCAAGCTGGTGGCGCGCGAGCAGCGCATCCGCGCACGCAGCGGCACCGACCACCTGCTGCAGATCTACGTGCGCCCGGGCGACCTGGAAAAGACCGAGCACGCGATGAACTCCCTCATGGCCAGCATCGCCTGGGACGAAGCCCGCTTCGGCCTGCCGCTGGACCTGGAACGCTTCATGATCGTCGCCACCAGCGACTTCAACATGGGCGCCATGGAGAACAAGGGCCTGAACATCTTCAACACGAAGTACGTCCTGGCCAGCCAGGCCACCGCGACCGACGTGGACTTCGCCAACATCGAATCGGTGGTCGGCCACGAGTACTTCCACAACTGGACCGGCAACCGCGTCACCTGCCGCGACTGGTTCCAGCTCTCGCTGAAAGAAGGCCTCACCGTCTTCCGCGACCAGGAATTCAGCCTGGACCTGGCCGGCAGCCCATCGGCGCGCGCCGTCAAGCGCATCGAGGACGTGCGCGTGCTGCGCACCGTGCAGTTCCCCGAAGACGCCGGCCCCATGGCCCACCCGGTGCGGCCCGACAGCTACGTCGAGATCAACAACTTCTACACCGTCACCATCTACGAAAAGGGTGCGGAAGTCGTGCGCATGCAGCACACCCTGGTCGGCCGCGAAGGCTTCGCCAAGGGCATGAAGCTTTACTTCGAGCGCCACGACGGCCAGGCCGTGACCTGCGACGACTTCGCCCAGGCCATCGCCGACGCCAACCCCGAGAGCGACCTCGCCCGCCTGCTGCCCCAGTTCAAGCGCTGGTACTCCCAGGCCGGCACGCCCCGCGTGCGCGCCGTGGGCGCCTACGACGCGGCCACGCGCAGCTACCGCCTCACGCTGAGCCAGTCGCTCGCGCCCACGCCCGGCCAGGCCGAGAAGCTGCCGATGGTCATCCCCGTCGCGCTGGGCCTGCTGGATGCGAACGGCCAGCCCATCGCGCTGCAGCTCGAAGGCGAAGCCGCCCCGGGCGCCGCCGACCGCACCGTGGTGCTGACCGAGCCCAGCCACAGCTACACCTTCGTCAACATCGACTCCGCGCCCGTGCCCTCGCTGCTGCGCGGCTTCAGCGCGCCGGTGCACCTCGACATCGACTACACCGACGACGAGCTCCTGGCCCTGCTGGCGCACGACACCGATGCCTTCAACCGCTGGGAAGCCGGCCAGCGCCTGGCACTGCGCATCGCTATCAATGCCATAGCAGCAGGCGCAGGCGATACGGGCGCTGCGGCCCCGATCGCCCCCGATCTGCTGCCCGAAAGCTTCATCGCCGCCATGCGCGACGTGCTGCGCCACCCCACGCTGGACGCGGCCTTCAAGGAACTGGTGCTGGCCCTGCCCTCCGAGGGCTACATCGCCGAGCAGCTGGACGTGGTGGACCCGCAGCGCATCCACGCCGTGCGCGAGGCCCTGCGCACGCAGCTGGCCACCGCCCTGCGCCCCGAATGGGAAGCCGCCTGGGAGCAGCACCACGACACCGGCGCCTACCGCCCCGACGCGCTCTCCTCCGGCCGCCGCGCGCTCGCCGGGATGGCGCTCTCCATGCTCTGCGTGGCGGCGCGCGAATCGGGCGACACCGTCTGGCCCGGCCGCGCCTACCAGCGCTTCAAGGACGCGGGCAACATGACCGACCGCTTCAACGCCCTGAGCGCCCTGGTCGTGAGCGGCCAGCCGCTGGCCGAGCAGGCGCTGGCGCGCTTCCACGCCATGTTCAAGGACGACGCCCTGGTGCTCGACAAGTGGTTCGCGCTGCAGGCCGGCGCGCCCGACCGCGGCGGCCAGGCGCTGGCCACGGCCAAGGCCCTGCTCGCCCACCCCGACTTCAGCCTGAAGAACCCCAACCGCGCCCGCAGCGTGATCTTCAGCTACTGCAACGCCAACCCCGGTGGCTTCCACCGAGCCGACGGCGCGGGCTACGCCTTCTGGGCCGACCGCGTGCTGGAACTGGACGCCATCAACCCGCAGGTCGCCGCCCGCCTGGCCCGCAGCCTGGACCGCTGGAGCAAGCTGGCCGAGCCCTACCGTTCGGCCGCCCGCCAGGCGATCGAGCGCGTGGCCGCCCGCCCCGCGCTCTCCAACGACGTGCGCGAAGTCGTCACGCGGGCCCTGGCCGACTGAGCGGCCCGCCCCGCAGCAGTACACAACCCCTTCTTTCTTTCACACCACCCACGCTACGAAAGAGTCTTCTTCATGGCCCAGAAAATCAGCCTGACCCGCTACCTCGTCGAGCAGCAGCGCGTCGATGGCCTCATCCCCTCGCAGCTGCGCCTGCTGCTGGAAGTCGTGGCGCGTGCCTGCAAGCACATCAGCCATGCCGTGAACAAGGGCGCGCTGGGCGGCGTGCTCGGCTCGGCCACCAGCGAAAACGTGCAGGGCGAAGTCCAGAAGAAGCTGGACATCATCGCCAACGAAGTGCTGATCGAGGCCAACGAATGGGGCGGCCACCTGGCGGCCATGGCCTCCGAGGAGATGGACAGCATCTACGTGGTGCCCAACCGCTACCCGCAGGGTGAATACCTGCTGCTGTTCGATCCCCTGGACGGCTCCTCCAACATCGACGTGAACGTCAGCATCGGCACCATCTTCAGCGTGCTGAAGAAGCCCGAAGGCCACCCCGGCGTGACCACCGAGGACTTCCTGCAGGCCGGCACCAAGCAGGTCGCGGCCGGCTACTGCATCTACGGCCCGCAGACCACGCTGGTGCTGACCGTGGGCGACGGCGTGGCCATGTTCACGCTGGACCGCGAGCAAGGCTCCTTCGTGCTGGTCGAAGAGAACGTGAAGATCCCCGCCGACACCAAGGAATTCGCGATCAACATGAGCAACATGCGCCACTGGGACACCCCCGTGAAGCGCTACATCGACGAATGCCTGGAAGGCACCGAAGGCCCGCGCGGCAAGGACTTCAACATGCGCTGGATCGCCAGCATGGTGGCCGACGTGCACCGCATCCTCACGCGCGGCGGCGTATTCCTCTACCCCTGGGACAAGCGCGAGCCCAACAAGCCCGGCAAGCTGCGCCTGATGTACGAAGCCAACCCCATGAGCTGGCTGATCGAACAGGCCGGCGGCGCCGCCACCGACGGCCGCCAACGCATCCTCGACATCCAGCCCACCCAGCTGCACCAGCGCGTCAGCGTCATCCTCGGCTCAAAAAATGAAGTGGAACGCGTGACAAGCTACCATTCCGGTATATAATTCAAGTCTTCGCCGGTGTAGCTCAGTCGGTAGAGCAGCTCATTCGTAATGAGAAGGTCGGGTGTTCGATTCATCTCTCCGGCACCAATAGATGCAAGGCCCTGATGCTATTAAAACGATAGCGTCAGGGCTTTTTGCTTTGTAGAGGTAAGGCCAAGGTAAGGGCCAGCGCTCAACACCCCCTCGGACCCATCCCAAGGATGCGGAGCCATCACCAAGGTGCGGGGTGACGGCAGAATCGATCGTTTGGGATGTACACGACGCACCATCGACGATTAGCCAAATCGGTCAACTCTTCGTAAAATCAAGCGGTCGGATGTGCAGCATGGCCACAAGCCCAGTCTGATCGCACATGGTGAGCGCAAGGCCACCCGCTACCTGGAAAAGCGTAACCCAGGGTCCATCAAGACTTCATTCAATCGCATCGGTACCGGACGCCGTGCACCGCCAGCCCCAGAGGCATGGCGGAGCACATCTGAAACCGAAAGATCCGAATGAAGTTCGCAATCGCAATCGCATCCCTCTGCTCGCTCGTCACCGTTGGCCAAGCCATCGCCCAGCAGCCTCCACTCACCTACACAGACCTCGTTCGTGAAGCCCGCAAGTACGAAAAGCTCGAAGGCGGCGAGCGCATCGTGTTGAACAAAGTCCTGTTCCACACAGTGAAGCTCGACCTGAAGCCGTTCGTCGGCGGCTCGAAGGACTACTACGTCAAGAAATCCGACGAAATCGGGTTCATCTGCCAGTCCACCTCCACCAACTTCAAGGGCGGCACCGTCATCGCTGAAGTGGTGAAGCATGAAGAAGGCGCGGAAGGCTCGCACTTCTACACCTTGAAAAGCTGCGCCCTGGCAAAGTAAGAGGGAGCCGCCCAATGGTTCAACCCCAAAACCGGGCGGCTGCACGCGCTGCCCGAGAAAACGCCACCCAAGCCGACCCCTTCGGCCAGCTCGAGCAGGCCATCGCTCAGCACGAAGACGGAAGCCAGCTCGCGCTCGAATTCGATGGCGAAGAGCGTTACCTACCGCTTGTGCAAGACATCAAGCACAACATCATCAAGCAGCAGATCGAACACCTGCGCGTGTTCGCGGAGATGCGCGGCGAGAAGCTTCTCTTCGAGAACCTCTGCTGTGATCACTGTGGATCTACAGAAGTGATTCGCGAGCTTGAGGACAGTCACTGGTTCTGGGAGTGTCGCAACTGCGCGAAGCACGTCAGCGACACCAAAGCGATTCAGCAAATGACGAGGCTTTTCGATGAGCTGCGCGCATTTTCGAGCAACCTCCCGAGCCAAGACTTCGACAATGGAATCGAGGTATTCAGCCTCGAAGACATCAACGCTCTGACCGAAAACTTCCGCACCGTGAGCTCAGACGAGCACGCTTCAGCCCGCGTCAAGGCGACTCTGAAGCGCCTGATCGACATTGGAAACATCCGACCTTACGTAGTGCCAAACCCTGCCTGGCGGGGGCAGCTCGATGAACTGCGCGAGCAGTTCCCAAACTTCATCAGCGCGATCGATGAAGTCCTGGAACCATCGTTCGCGATCGCCGCAGCAGGCGGTCGCTGCAGGCCGGCCCCCATGCTTCTGGTCGGAACGCCGGGGGTTGGTAAGAGCTACTTCAGCAGCCTCATCGCCGGCGTGCTCAAGACGCCGATGTTCAAAGTCGACCTCGCCAGCGCAACCGCTGGCAGCTCGCTCGACGGACTCGCCACGCACTGGTCGAACTCCTGCCCAGGGGAGGTTTTCAAAACGTTGGCGTTCGGCCGGTCCGGCGTTGTCGCAACAGCCTGTCCCGTCGCCTACCTCGACGAGATCGACAAAGTCGGCGAGGGCCACAAGTACGACCCCCTTGGCGCCCTCTACGGCCTGCTAGAGGTCCAAAGCGCCAAGACATTCGAAGATCAATCGCTTCCAGGCTTGAGGATCGACGCCTCGCACATCCGCTGGATTGCGTGCGCGAACACCCTGGACACGATCCCGGCCCCAATCCGCAGTCGATTCCACATCGTGCACGTTCAAGCCCCCACCGCTTCCGAAAACCAGCGCATGTTCGAGAAGATTTTCGCGAGCGTGGTCCACGACACCAGGCTCCACGACTTCGGGTCACAGATCTCGCGCGCGGTCATCAGCCACGCTGTCGAAAAGTTCAGCGCTCGCGAATTCAAGACGAGGTCGGCGATGGCCATCGGCAGGGCTCTGGCACGCAATCGGCAAGTCGTCGAGGCTGAAGATTTCGGGACTGCACCAGCACCAGTCCCACGAAAAATGGGCTTCTGAAGCTCCAATTAAATTACCCAAAGAATACGGTTAAAGATACAATAGTTGCTCCCCGCCCAACTGGAGAAAGACATGCAAATGAACGTTGAACAAACCCTGCTCATCCGCATGTACGAATCTGGAATCCTTGACGCATTATCCGAATGCGATCGCCGTCGCCGTGAAGCTGCGACAGCGGAAGTTAATGCCGAACTCGAGAAAGAATTCGGCCCCGCAAATCGCGTCATGGCTGATCCCGCAGACGCAATGATTCGAATCCTTCGCCAGCCAAAGCGGTGGCTCAAGTGATCGAAGTCGAATTCATACCGGATTCGGACTTCTTCACTCCGATGCCGGGGAGAGCCGAAAATGATTTCCCTGGGCGGTTTCGTGATTACTGCGACTCTCGTGGCCTGGACCCTGCAACAGCTGCGCTAGATGACGAAGTCGAGTATTCCCCGAAATTGGAACGCGCAATTAAAGCGAGGCTGGCGCTTCGCAAACTACTGGAGAAGTGAAAATGACGACCCCAAGTTTTGCCGAGCGCACCAAAATCAGCAGCATTTTGCGAGAGTTAATGTAGGGTGACGGTGTGCATGAGGAAGGTAAATCCGACCCCATGACTTCTTCCCTCGTCACCGATCTTCCTGGTAGGCCTGTCCCCGTCCTCCTTGAGGCGGATGAGAGATTCCTCCGCATCATCGAAGAGAGCGGCGCGTTCACCCTGGAGAAGTCGGCCGGGATGTACGGTGATGTGGTCCGTTTGCGCCCCAAGGAAACTCTGCAGGACTACCGCCGCCTGTTCGAGTGACCCTCAGCCCACTCACTCAAGCGCCTCAAATCCGAGGTGCTTTTTGTTGCCTGGTGCACATCGGACACCAGGTAGCGGCGGTGGTCAGGCTGCAGTTGACCATGCCAGTAGTTGAGCCTGAAAGCACGGGTAAACGCAATAAACAAAAGTGATCTGGTAACTCTGGACTTGCTGTTTTGCACGATCTTTTCCGTCCTTATGCTGTTGTTAATGGTAACTTTTTCGGCGCCGCTTTTTCGGTGTTTATTCTGTCAATGCCTTAGTTAATGGTAACTTTCGGCGCTGTTAATTGAGGTGTTTATGAGTGTCTCCGAACATACCAGCAACCTTGTAATCTGGCCCGGGACTTGGTGCGGCCGGGTAGTAGTTGCGTTGCATGAAGCGCGCGTCGATCCCGACCTGGGGATGCTCTGGCGGTGCCGATCCAAAGGCCAGCATGTGGACCTTCCCGAGCTCGCCCTCTTCGCCCTCGAACTCCACGGCACCGAAGACCCAGTCGCGCGCGAACTGCTCGACGACGCCGGAAAGCAGGCATGGGACGCCTGGCACACGCCGCCCGACATCAACTTCTGACCCAAAGAAAAGGAGATACAGGGCTCTTTTTTGCTTGCCGCCAGCTGAGCTGGCTCCAGCTTAGTCAGCGCCATTTCAATCGATTGCGCATTTACTTCTAAACGGTGATTATCGCAATCGTGATTAATGGTCTATTTTTACGCTTAGTTTTCTGGCGCTGGGAAAATAAGGCACCGAAAATACACTGTAGTCCGTTTCATCCTCATCGAGGAGACGCCAACGTATTTTTTCCATCGAATGCAGAGGCTCCGCGGCCGATCGACATCGCGCAACCAAGATTACCGCCAATGATTGGAAGCAATTACGGGCCGATTTTAGCGACGCCCGTTGGAATGTGCACGAGAGTCGCGATGAGGGGCGTGCGATCCTCATTTAGCTAAAATCGAGCTTCGTGAATTTCGGAGAGAAGTGCGCTGCGTGCATGTTCGTGGCCACTCTCTGTGTGCCAACTTCATCATTGAACGACCACACGAATTGGACAAAGTCATCTCCTAATTCAAAGCCGATGCCAGCCATTGCTGCTGTACCGTATTGACTTCCGTCGATGAATTGCCAGCCACGCAATCCACCAGAGATCGCTTCGTTTCCGGCCAGGAAGCCCACGAAGAAACTGTCCCATACGGTCCCCTCGGTTTTCGAGCGTGAATCGAGTAATGCCTTTCCAAAATCCCGACTGCAGCTTCTTCAAGAACTTCGGCATTACTCCAACAGCAATTGACCCGAGCATCAAAGAGATGTTCTGCCATGCTGGCCGTCCGCAACGAAGCATCGTTAAATTCAGGATGATGAAGCGGGCCTGGTGTTCGCGTCCCCTTTCACCGCGTCGTAGTTCACTACGCTGGTGAGCCCTTCTTTGCGATTCATGTAGCCCAGGCCGACTGCGTTCAGTGGATCCAGGTCGTTGCTCACGACCGCTGATTTGAAGCCGCGAATGACTTTCATCGAATCTGAACCACCCCGCTGCCGCCACCAGTTGGGCCAACGCAGCTGCAGCGTGCCCTTGACCGCCGGCTTCCGCACTTCCTTCTCGGGCGCCTTGTGCGGCACCAGCACGCGGGCCGGTGCATTCACATCGTGGCCATCCGTCGCAGTGAGCTTCACGAACTGCATGCCCGCCTCTCCCCAGGCGGAACCACCGAACGTGTCGACGCCAAAAGGTGGATCGGTCCAACCGTACCCGCGTGCTGTCTTAACAGAGATCTGCTCGGTTGCTGCGCTGGGCGGCAGGCCGGTCAACCGCCAGAAGGGGACGCTCAGCGCATCGGGCCAAACGTCTGCTTCAGACTGACTGCAGTCGGTCGACCTGGCCCGATCAATGTCGGCGCTTGCACAAAGCAGACGACTGCGTCTTTCGCCGCCGAGCGCCCTCTCTTACCCCGAGGCCGACCATGACGGGGTGCAACCGTACATCAAGCTACTCGGCTTGCGTCTTTCCTCGCGCGCCGCGGAAGTCGGATCAGTCAGACTCGATCGCAGTGATCCTCAGCCGCAGCGCGTTGCCGATCAACGACACCGAGCTGAGGCTCATCGCCACCGCACCGACCATCGGCGACAGAAGCCAGCCCGTTAACGGAAACAGCACGCCGGCAGCGAGCGGCACGCCCACCAGGTTGTAGACGAAGCGAATCCGAGGTTCTGCTTCATGTTGGAGACGGTGGCGACCGACAACGCGCTCGCCGTCGCGATGCCGCGTAGATCGCCTTTGACCAGCATGAGTTGGGCGCTGTTCATCGCGACGTCGGTGAAAGTGCCCATTGCGATGCCGACATCCGCTTTGGCGAGCGCGGGCGCGTCGTTGATGCCGTCACCAGCCATCGCGACGACTCGTACCTCCTTTGCAGGCGCTCGACCAGTTGCAGCTTGTCCTCTGGCTTGACCTCGCCATGCACCTCGTCGATCCCCAGGCGCTTGCCGACAGCCTGAGCGGTGGTGAGCCCATCGCCCGTGGTCATGATGATGCGAAGGCCGGACTTGCGAAGCATCGTGAGCGCCTCCTGCGTGCTGGCCTTCACCGGATCGGACACGGCAAGCAGCTCGGCCAGCTTGCCGTCTACGGCCAGGTGCATCACGCTGGCCCCTCGCGCGCGCAAAACTTCGGCCTGGTTCGCCAGCGGCACTACATCGATGCCCAGTTGCTCCATCAACGTCGCATTGCCGATGGCGAGGGTCTTGCCGCTCACGACGCCCTTGATTTCGATTCCCGACGCGGAGTCAACTTGCTCGGCCTTGTCCAACTTCAACTCGCGATCCCGCGCTGCCTTGACGATGGCCGCGGTCACCGTTGCGTTCGCCGCCGCGCGTAAGCGCTCGCAAACCCTTCTGGGCGAACCAGTGAGATGGCCAAACGCGCGAGCGATCGACCGCCTGGCTTCGGCAGCCTGCTGTTCGGTGTCAGTTGGGGCCTTGCGGGCTTCTGTCCTGGACCCGGTCTGGTGGCGCTCGGAAATGGGGGAAAGCAAGGCGCTTGTCTTCACCGCCGCGATGCTCACCGGAATGATCGTCTTCGAAGGCATTGAGCGTCGCAAGTCGCTGCGTGCAGAACCCGCGATCTGACACAGGCTCAGGGATTCGGCTTCTGCGCCATCGGCGATTCGATCGGATTGCCATAGAGCGGTCGCGCGCCGAATTGTGTGCTGATGGCGTAGGCCACGCCGCAGGCTAGCATCACTGGAACGGTGAGCTGGAATTGATTTGTCATCTCCAGCACCATCACTATCGCCATCAGCGGCGCATGGGTGACTGCGGCCAGCACCGCCGCCATGCCGACCACCGCGAGCAGACGCGGATCGCCCACCCACACCGCCGGCAACCAGAGCGCCGCCACTTGGGCCAAGACACTTCCAGCGGTCGCCCCGACGAAAAGCGATGGCGTGAACACACCGCCGATCGCGCCGCTGCCCGAACTCAGCGTCGTCGCCACCACTTTTGCGAGCAGCACCCACGCGAGCCATTGCCAAGCGTGGTCACCGTGAAGCACCTGCGACACCACGCTGTAGCCATTGCCCCAGACCTGCGGCACCCAGGCCGACAACAGCCCCACGAGCAAGCCCCCGAGTCCCAGGCGCAGGACTGGCGTACGGATGCGCGCGAACCAGCTTCGCCCTGATTCGAGCAGCGCCAGCAACCCCCAGCCCAACCCGCCGAACAGCACGCCGGCGAGTAAGGCGATGCCGAGGCTCGTCGGTGCCATGACGACAGGCGTAACGTCGTAGAGCGGTTTGGGTTCGACCAGCCAGTAGATCAGTGAACTGGCCGTGGCCGACGCGATCAGCACCGGAGCGACCGTGTGGCGCGCGAGGAAACCGAGCGCCAGTTCCAGAACGAAGACGACGCCCGCAATGGGTGCGTGATAGGCCGAGCCGATGCCTGCGGCGATGCCGCACACCAGCAGCGTGTTGCGTTGTTCCGGCGCCGTCGCGACGAGCCGTGCCAGTCGCGCACTGACCCAGGCAGCCAGTTGGACCATCGGCCCTTCGCGTCCGATGGAAGCGCCCGTGCCGACGGATAAGAGCGCGGACACGGTGCGTGTCAACGTCGTTCGATCGTTCAGGTCGACTCTTCCTGCGCGCGCGGCATCGATGTAGTCGAGGTTCGCCGCGCCGCCCGGGCCCCGCCTGGCCCAGGCCGTTCCGCCTTGCAGGACCAGCCCTGCGAGCAAGCCGCCCGCGGTGCAGACCAGCGCGCGGTGCCAGGGCGACAACGACAACGCGGCTTCGACCAGTCCGCCGCGCTGACCGGTCGCGAGTTCCTCGACCCATTGCGTCAACCACCGGAAGCCCACGACGGCAGCCGCAGCGAGCGCGCCCGTCACGGCCGCCCACCACCAGACGCGCAACGTTTCGGCAGCCGGTCCCATGGCCCACAGGCGCGCACGACCGCGTCTGGGAGACGCTACTTCTTCGGGAAATTCGTTGGCAGCCACGGGGATTCCATTTCAAGACGCTCGCAGTGCGCCACGAAGCGTTGCAGGTTGCCCGAAAGGCGCTTTTTCTGATGGTGCACCAGATAGAAGCGGCGAGTCAGACGAGGCAACGTGGTTCGCAGAACGACCAGTCTGCCGAGTGTCACCAGGTCCTGCACCGCGCACAGCGACAGGCAAGCCAGCCCGAGGCCTTCGGCCGTCGCCTGCTTGATCGCCTCGGTGCTGCCCGGCTGCATGTCGCCGTCCAGGTGGTGAAGGTGCGGCAGCAACACGTGCTCCACGGCCTCGCGCGTGCCGGAACCCGGCTCACGGAGCAACCAGCGTGCCTGCCGCAAGGCCTTCAACGGAACGCGTGCCTGCACGCCCTCCTGCACCAGCGCATGCGTCGGTGCAGCCACGATGACCAACTCGTCCTGAAGCCATGGCGTCACTCGAAGCTCGGCCTCGTGGCAGGGCCCTTCGATCAGACCGATGTCGACCTCCAGGCGGGTCACGGCCGCAGCGATGTCGCGCGTGTTGCCGATGACGACATCCACCGCGGTCCCGGGCCACGTTCTGCTGTAGCCAGCGACCAGCGCTGGCAGCACGTAATTGCCGATTGTCGTGCTGGCACCAACGCGAAGGCGCGTGACCAGAGGCGCGGTTGCAGGTCCCGTGCTGCCGAGCCCGAACCGGCTTTCGATTTCCTGTGCGCCGTCGAGCAATGACCTGGCTTGCGGCAGCAGCGCACGGCCGTTGTCGTTCAGCAGCAAGCGCTTGCCGATGCGGTCGAACAGTTGGGCGCCGAGCAGGCTCTCCAGTTCGTTCAGCGCGCCACTGGTCGCCGACTGGGACAGCGAGACCCGCTCACCGGCGGCGGTGGTGCTGCCGGTGTCAGCCACGGCCGTGAAGATCAGAAGTTGACGCAATGTCAGGCGCATCCAAACGCTTTCGTTACCTGTTAGATGGCTAGGTTATAGCGGAAGTATCCGTTTGCCGGATAGATCGAATCGGTTCAAAGTTCGTCTATGCCTTCAGAAAACGACGCGATGGAGAAAACGATGCACACCGCCACCCCCCCGGTTCAACTACTGCACAACCCTACTGCCAAGGGTCGTCTGCGTCAGCTGTTGCCCGGCTTTGCACTGACGGGCGCGCTGGCGTTCGCATCGATCCAACTGGGCAAGATCGGCTGGCTGCAAGCCAACGGCATCAGCGCATTGACCCTGGCCATTGTGCTGGGCATGGGGGTCGGCAACACCGTCTACCCACGCATCGGCGCGCTGGCCGGCGCGGGCGTGACCTTCTCGAAGGCCAATCTGCTGCGCCTGGGCATCATCCTGTACGGCCTGCGTCTGACCTTCCAGGACATCGGTAACGTGGGCTGGACCGGCGTCGCGATCGACGCCACGGTGCTGTGTACCACCTTCGGGCTCGCCTGCTTCCTCGGCACCCGGGTCTTCGGGCTCGACCGCAAGACGGCCATGCTGATCGGCGCCGGCAGTTCGATCTGCGGCGCGGCGGCGGTAATGGCGGCCGAACCCGTCGTGCGCGGCCGCGCCGAGCAGGTGATGGTCGCGGTGGCCACGGTGGTGGTGTTCGGCACGCTGGCGATCTTCCTGTATCCGGTGCTGTATCACCTGGTCGCGCAATTCCGGCTGTTCGACCTGTCGCCCACCGCTTACGGCGTGTTCGCCGGCTCGACGATCCATGAGGTGGCACAGGTGGTCGCCGCCGGTCGCGCCGTCAGCGAGCAGGCTGCGAACACCGCCGTCATCGCCAAGATGGTCCGCGTGATGATGCTGGCGCCGTTCCTGATCATCCTGTCCGCCTACCTCTCCCGCTCCAGTGCCAAGGACGCCGATGGCACCGACGAAGCCAATGCCTCGCCACGCGGCGGCATCGTGATTCCCTGGTTCGCCCTCGGTTTCGTGGCGGTCGCCGGGCTCAACTCGCTCGCGTTGCTGCCCCATGCGGTGGTGACGCAGGTGATCGACATCGACACGGTGCTGCTGGCGATGGCCATGGCAGGTCTGGGCCTGACGACGCACGTCTCGGCGATTCGCAGGGCCGGCATCAAGCCGCTGGCGCTGGCAGCCGTGCTCTTCGTCTGGCTGGTGTGCGGCGGCTTCGCCATCAACGCGGGCATCACTGCACTCTTCAATTGACAGGGTAGACCTGGAATAAATCGCCCCCGCCATTCGTCCATCCATCCAGACAACCGAAAGAAATTCATGAAACTCCGTCCTCTCGCACTTTCGCTGTGCCTCGCCCTCTTGACACTCGCCTCGATCCCTTCGACGGTAACGGCACAACCTGCGCCTGTCGCAGCGTCCGCAAGTGCGACGCAGCGCTGGACCTTCGACGGTGCCATCCACAACAACTCGCTGGCGCTCAGCCCGGACGAGGGCACGGCCGTGGTGTCGTACAGCGAACGCCCGGACGTCGTCGTCTACGACCTGAAGACCGGCAAGGTGCGCAAGGTGCTGGATGGCTTCGTGACGCCACGCAACATCGTGTTCGCGCCGTCTGGCGAGTTCTTCTATGTTTCGGACAGCAGCCTGGGCACCGTGGCGAAGATCGCCACTTCCAGCCTGAAGACGGTCAGCAGCCTGCCGGCAGGCCCCGGTGCCTTCGGCACCGTGCTCAGCAAGGACGGCGCCACGATGTATGTGAACAACCAGGCCGCCAGCACCGTCACGCGCTTCGACGTCGCGAGCGGCGAACCGCGCGCCGTCATCACCGGCTTCGCGCAGCCGCGCCAGGGTGTGCGTCTGAGCCCCGACGGAGGTGCGCTGTACGTCACCAACTTCATGGGCGACAAGATCACCATCGTGAACACGGCGACGAACAAGATCGACGGAGAGATCACCGGGTTCAACAAGCTGCGCGCGATCTCGGTCACCGGCGACGGCAAGACGCTCTTCGCTGCGAACAGCGGGAGCAACACCATCGCGGTCGTCGACCTGGACAAGCGCGCCATCGAGTCGACGATCGCTGTTGGCAAGGACCCGTATGGTGCGGCGCTGTCACCAGACGGCCAGCGCGTCTACGCCGGCAACCTGGGCGACAACTCGCTGTCCGTCATCGATGTCGCGAGCAGGAGCGTCGTCGCCACCATCACGGGTTTCAAGGAACCGCGGCAGGCCATTGTCTTCACGCGCGACGGCCAGGCAGCCTATGTGCTGAACGAAGACTTGGGGATTGCCAAGGTCGACCTGGCGAGCAACCGTGTGGAGGCGACGCTGGCTGCGCCTGCGGCAAGGGTGCAGAAGACCGCGCCGTGAAGAAAGCGCTCTCGGACTTCCTGAAATCGCCTGCAGGACAAGCAAACTTCGCCAAGTGGGGTTGGAAGACACCCTGAATAGCCACTGTATTTATCTAACAAACGGAGACAAACCATGAGATCAGGTCGCGAAGCCACACCCACCGCGCAGCACGACGCCAAGCGCGCTTCATCCCGTCGGCGCTTCGTCCAGGGCGCCGGTCTTCTCGCGCTGGGTGCGTCGCCGCTCGCCGCGCTGGCGGCTGGTCGCGATACCGGCGAAGGCGTGACCTTTGCCGACGGACCGCGCCCCATGGTGACGTACCCGCAAAAACGGCCGCTGATTCGTGTTCACACCCGGCCGCCGCATCTGGAAACGCCGTTCTCAGTCTTCAACGAAGGGCCGATCACCGCCAACGACGCTTTCTTCGTGCGTTACCACCTGGCCAACATCCCGCTGGCGGTCGACCCTGCCACCTACCGGCTCACCGTCTAGGGAAAGGTCAACACGCCGTTGAACCTGTCGCTGGCCGACCTGAAGGCACTGGCCGAGCCGGTGGAGGTGGTGGCGGTCAACCAGTGCTCCGGCAACAGCCGCGGGTACTCGTCGCCGCGCGTCTTCGGCGCCCAGCTCGCCAATGGCGCGATGGGCAATGCCCGCTGGTTCGGCGTGCCGCTGCGCAAGGTGCTCGAGAAGGCGGGTGTGGCTGCGGGTGCCCGACAGGTGACCTTCAACGGCCTCGACACGCCGGTGCTGCCCGCGACCTCGGATTTCCGCAAGGCGCTGGACATCGAACACGCGCTGCAGGACGAACCGATGCTCGCGTGGAGCATGAACGGCAAGGACCTTCCGTTCCTCAACGGCTACCCGGTCAAGCTCATCGTGCCGGGCTACTTCGGCACCTACTGGGTCAAGCACCTCTCGGAAATCGAGGTCATCGACCATGTGTTCGACGGCCATGACGCGCTGTTCATGACGACCGCCTACCGCGTGCCCGACAACGACTGCCAGTGCGTGGCACCGGGTTCCGCAGCGGCGAAGACGCGGCCGATCTCGACGCTGCCCGTGCGTAGCTTCATCACCAGCGTCCAGGCCGGTGGCATCCTGCCCGCCGCCCGATTGATCGAACTCAAGGGCATCGCCTTCGATGCCGGTGCCGGCATCAAGACGGTGGAAGTCTCCATCGACGGCGGCCGGAGCTGGAAGGCGGCGACGCTCGGCAAGGATCTGGGGCGCTTCTCGTTTCGCGAATGGCGGGCGCCGGTGAGCTTCGCGAAGAAGGGCCGAGCCGTGCTCATGGTCCGTGCGACCAACCAGAAGGGCGAAGGCCAGCCCGCCACGGTGGACTGGAATCCGGCAGGTTACCGCCGCCATGTAGTCGAGTCCACGCCGGTCACCATCGCCTGAGGACACGCCATGAAAACCACCACTTTTTTGGCCCGTGCCGTTCTTGGCTGCTGCGTGTTGATCGCGTTCAACGCGTTGGCCGCGCCGCCCGACATCAAGCTGCTCCCCGACACGTCGAAGCTGCGCCCGTCGAAGCTGCCGGGCTACGCCATCGCGATGCAGAAGTGCGCGATCTGCCATTCGGCCGACTACGTCAACTACCAGCCGCCCGGCATGACGCAGCCGCAGTGGACCGCCGAGATGGCCAAGATGCAGCACACCTACGGTGCGCCGATCAGTGACGACGAAGTCAAGCAGGTGGGTGCCTACCTGGCGGTCGCCTACGGGTCCGCGAAGGCCACAGACGCCAGTGTGATCGCCGCATCCACACCAGCGCATGCGCCGCCCGCTCCGCCAACGTCACCGGGTGCTGCGGCCGCGCCACCAGCCGGTGGCGCGACTGTCAACGTTCAAGCGCTTCTTGCGAGCAACGCCTGCCTGAGTTGCCATGGCGTGACCCAGAAGATCGTCGGTCCGGGCTATCACGAAGTTGCCGAAAAGTACAAGGCCGATCCGCAGGCGCAGTCGAAGCTGGAGGCCAGCATCCGTGGCGGCAGCGTCGGCAAGTGGGGAAGCGTGCCGATGCCGCCTTTCGCCGCACTGAAACCCGAAGAGGTGAAAGCGCTGGCTGCGTTCGTCTTGAAGCAATAAGCACGCCCCCGATCGCCGGAGCGAAGACTCCGGCAACGACTAAAAACCCCCACGAGATTAAAAAAATGACCCCCACAAATCGCCGCTTTTTCATCTTGCAAGTTGCCGGCGCTGCAACTGCGCTGTCCGTTTCCGCCGCCCACGCACAGTCCGGCGGCCCGAAGCTAGCCGAGACCGATCCTCAGGCCGTGGCGCTCGGCTACAAAGAAGACACCACCAAGATCGACGCCAAGAAATTTCCCAATCACGCGGCCAGCCAGAACTGCGCGAACTGTCAGCTGTTTCAAGGCAAGCCCAAGGAAGCGACGGGCGGCTGTCCGCTGTTCGCCGGCAAGCAGGTCGCTGCCACGGGATGGTGCAGCGCATGGAACAAGAAAGCGGCATGAGCAGCGCCTTCGTTCGTGCGGGCATCCTCGGGTTGCTGGTCGCAGGGAGCACGTTGACGCAGGCGGCCGACATGCACGCGCACGGTATGCATGCCGAAGGCGTCGTGCCACCCAGCTTCATGGCCAGCACGGCCAAGCCCTTCGATGCGCTGATGGGTGATGCCATGGCCGTGATGGACCACGACATGCGCACCGCACCCATGAACGGCCAGCCCGCGCACGACTTCATGACCATGATGATTCCCCATCACCAGGGCGCCATCGACATGGCCAAGTCGATCCTGCTCAACACGCGAGACCCGGAAGTGCGCAACCTCGCGCAGGGAATCATCACCGAGCAGGCCAACGAGATCCGGCTGATGAAGGCCTGGCTTGCACGCCACGCATCACCCGCCAAGTAGTCGCTCCAGGCACGTCGAAGAAGGACCTTTCATGAATTCACTCAAACCCCTTGTCCTTGCCACGGCGCTGGCCGTTGCATCTTTCGCTGCATCGGCAGTTCCCAATCCCGGCGACCGCGTCTACACCGCAGACCAGAACACCAACACGGTGTCGGTGATCGACCCGAACACCAACGCATTGCTCGGCCAGATCAAGCTGGGCAACCAGCGCCCCGACGTGCTGTCACCGATCTACAAGGGCGAGATCAACGTTCACGGCCTCGGTTTCTCGCCTGACCACCGCACGCTGGTTGCCATTGCCAACGGCTCGAACTCGGTGACCTTCATCGACACGGCGACCAACAAGGTCAAGGGCGTGACCTACGTCGGCCGCTCGCCGCACGAGGCCTTCTTCACGCGCGACGGCAAGGAGGTCTGGGCCGTGGTGCGCGGAGAGAACTACGTCTCGGTGATCGACGCGAAGACCTTCAAGGAAAAACGTCGGATCGAGACCGCGCCCGGCCCCGGCATGGTGCTGTTCACGCCGGACGGTGGGCGTGCGTTCGTGGTGTCGAGCTTCACGCCCGAAGTGGCTGTGGTCGACACGCGCTCGTACAAGATCGTGAAACGTATTCCGGTCGTGAGTCCGTTCTCGCCGTTCCTGCAGTTCACGCCGGATGGCACAGAAGTCTGGATGGGCCACAAGGACGTCGGCAAAGTCACACGCATCGACGTGAAGTCGATGGCGGTGACGAGCGTGATCGACACCGGCTTCATCACCAACCATCTCGGCTTTGCCAAAACCGCGCGCGGCACGCTCGCGTACGTCGCCGTGGGTGGTGAGAACGTCGTGAAGGTCTATTCGACCGATGGCGAGGCGAAGTTGCTCAACACCATCGCGACCGGCGCGCTGCCGCATGGCGTATGGCCATCGGACGACGGCACGCGCATGTACGTCGGACTGGAGAACGGCGATGCGGTCCAGGTGATCGACACCGCCAGCGACAAAGTCATCGCGGCGGTGCCGATTGGACAGGCTCCGCAGGCGCTGGTCTACGTTTCGAACGCCGTACCGTCGGGTGCCGGCACGGACAACCTGAAGCCGCTGGCCAACGCCGCGCCGGTCAACATCCCGCTCATGCCCGCTTCAGGCGATGCCAAGGGCTTCGTGGTGGCACGCAATTTCGGTGTGGTCGATGCGCTGGAACTGTTCCTCTACAAGCTCAAGCCGGAGACGGTCTACAGCATCTATGTGGGCGATCAGAAAGTGCCCGTCGCCAGCTTCAAGACCAATCCGATGGGAATGGCCGACGGCACGGCGATCGGCGAGATCCGCGAGGTCACTCGTCTGCAGTCGGAAGCCAATCCGAAGACCGCATCGATCGTGGTCATCGAAGGCGATGGGCCGATGGATGCAGCCAAGGTGGTTCTGCGCAGCCCGATGTGATCCAAGGCCCGCGCATCTTTCGTTACGTCGTGCGGCAAGACCGCGGCGGGTCGCCGAATCCTTTTCACGGCTGGTGCTCGCTCGCTGTGTGCAAGCCGCAGATTCGTCGCTCGGCACGTGTCGGCGACTGGATCGTCGGCCTGCGCAGCCGCCACAACGACCAGCTCGTCTACGCGATGCGCGTCGATGAAGTCATGGCGCTGGGCAACTACTGGGCGGACCCGCGCTTTGTCGCCAAGCGACCTGGCGGCGACGGCCCCCCGGACAACTTCTATCGGGCGATGGCGAACGGCTCGATGAAGCAGGTGGCCAACACGTTGCACGACGACAGCGAGGCCGCGCGAGACATTGCGGGCCTCAACGCCCTGGTGTCGTGGAATTTCTGGTACTTCGGCGACCAGAGCCCACCGCTGCCGACCGATCTGGTGCACCTGACGCATTCGGGCCAGGGACACTCGCTGCACCGGCGGCGGCGGGCTGATGACGTCGCCGTGCTGCAGCACTGGCTTGACCACTGGCCGATGGGCCGCAACGGAGCGCCTGTCGATGCCTGGCGGCCCCGCGTGTTCGTCACGAGGCGGGCCTGAAGCCGCGGTGGCCGAGCGCTGCTCTTATTCAATTTTTCCGATGAGACTCTCGATGAACTTCCAGCCATTCGTTGCAGCGGCATTCGCCATCGCCATCGCAGCCGGTGCCCCGCCCGTTTTTGCACATGGCGACGACAGGCCGGCCGCAGCCGCCGGCGGTGCCGAACTGCTCATACAGGGTGGGCAACTCGGCAAGTCCGTGTTTCCTGACGGTAATACCGCCCATGGCGGCCAGGGCCAGCCGGTGGATGGCATCGAAGGTTCGAGCCAGGAGATGCTCAAGACCCATTTCCATGCCCACCTGGCCATTTACTACAAGGGCGAACAGATCGCAGTGCCACGCGGCATCGGCATCATTGCGCCGCTGCGCATCGATCGCGGTTTTGTCAGTGGCGGTAAGGGTTTCTACTGGCTGCACACGCATGATGCCAGCGGCATCCTGCATGTCGAATCGCCGAACGACCGGGTGTACACGCTGGGCAACTTCTTCGACGTGTGGGGACAGCCGTTGGCGGCCGACAACGTGGCAGGGCTCAGGGGCGCGCTGCGGGTGTATGTCAACGGCAAGGTGCAATTCACGCCGGTGCGCGACCTTCCGCTCAAGCCGCACGACCAGATAGCGCTGGTGATCGGGCAACCCTCGGCGTCTCCCGTGACGTACACGTTTCCCGATGGGCTGTGAAGTACGAGCCAAGCTTCAGTGCATCACGCAGTGGCAATAGACGAACTGCTGCTCCACGCCTGCGAGTGTCCGATGGGCTTTCGGCGCATGTTCGACCAGTTCGAAGGCATCGCCGAACTGGGCGTGCAACGCATCTGGCGCATACCGCATCACCGGGAGCCCGCTGCACTGCATCGGCCCGTCCGGCCCGAACACCGCGACGATGACGTGACCGCCGGGGCGCACAGCCTGGCGCACTTGCGCGATGTAGGCCTGGCGTTGCTCGGGTGTGGTCATGAAATGAAAGACGGCCCTGTCGTGCCAGATGTCGTAGGCATGTGCGGGTAAGGCAAGCCGGGTGATGTCTCCCGCCAGCAATCGCACCCGCCGGGCGTCGAAAGCGAGCCGTTGACGGGCCACGTCGAGCGCATTCTCCGAAATGTCGAGCACAGTGACGTCGAAGCCATGCAGTCCGAGCAAATCGTCCACCAGTGTCGAAGTACCGCCTCCGACGTCGATGACCCGCGTCTGACCGCCAGCAGCAATTCGCTTGATGAGTCCGAGGGACCGGTCCGCATGCGGTTGAAACCAGCTCAGCGTACTGGACGACTTCGTCTGTAGACACGCTCCCAATGCGACTTGTCCTGCATGGTTCCAATTCCTGAAGATTTGCGCATGGCAAAACATCTTGCCAGTCGAAGGACCAAATTATTTGCGTGCTTCAAGCTGGCTGTAAACCGCCTCGGCGACCCGCAGCATTTCGGACTTGCTGTCGCCTGACGAAATGGCGTAGCCGAAGTCCTTGTCGACCCAGTAGAAGACATTCACCGGGCCATCCTGGCCGAACTTGAAGGCCGTCTCGCGTCCGGCGTCCTCGCGAGTGACGTACAGCGTCAGACGCTCGCCCTTTGCGCCGCCGAACATGAACTGCGCCACCGGCCCCTTGTCGCCCGGCAGCAGCCGCCCGCCGATGAGCTCGTAGCCCAGGGCGCGCAGGTCGGGCGGCTTCACTTCGGTGCCCATGCGCTTGGTCAGCCAGGTGACGAGCGCCTGCTCCTGGTCGGCGCCGACCTCCACCGGACGACGCACGTCCGGGCTGTAGACCACGTGGGCCACGGCCGCGCGGTGGGCAAAACCATTGAGCGTGCCCGCCCGCGCCGCGGCCAGCGTGGCACTGCGCTGCAGTTGCCCGTCGTAGGCGCCACGGCCCCACCAGGCCGACCCGGTGCTGACGACCGCGATCGCCACGCCGGCTGCCAGGGAGCGCCACGGCCATCCCTGCCAGCCCGCCCCCGGCGCCGGCTTCAGCGGCAGGCGCAATGGCAAGGGCTCGGACAGGACCGGGTCGAGCAACTGCTTGAGCGCCAGGTTCTGGGCGCGCCAGTCGTCCACGCGCTGGCGTTCGGCCGGGTGGGCATCCAGGAAGGCATCGATCTCTACATGCCGCGCAGGGTCCAGAAGCTGATCCGCAAAAGCATGCAGATCGGCTTCGGTCACCGGCTTGATGCCGTCGGTGGAAATGGGTTTGAGTGGGGGAGAGTCCATGTCACTTGATCCTGCGCAGGGGCGCGGCAACTTGGGCTGATGGCGCGCGGCCTTGCAGTTCCTGTCGCAGCTTGTCACGGCCGCGCGCCAGGCGGGACATCACCGTGCCGATGGGCACGCCGAGCACTGCGGCGGCTTCTGCGTAGCTTAGTTCTTCGACTGCGATGAGCAGCATCACCTCGCGTTGCTCCACAGGCAACCGCTGCAGGATACGGTCCAGATCGCGGACCTCAATGCCGTCGGACTGGCTGGCACGCTGCGGGATTTCGGGCAGGTCGTCGCCCGCGCTGTCCTCGGGTCGGCTGCTCCTGGCGCGTACACCGTCGATGAAGTGGTTGTGCATGATGCCGAACATCCAGGCGCGGATGTCGCCGCGTTTCTGCCAAAGCGAGAACCGGCTCCACGCTCGCTCCAGCGTGTCCTGCACCAGGTCGTCGGCCCGAGTGGTATCTGCCACCAGCCCGCGCGCGTAACGGCGCAGGCTGGGAATGCAGGCGACGATCGCGGCTTCGTCCTGTGCGCGCATGGGATGAAGCGTCGTGCTCTCTGCGGTTCTGGTCGATCAGGGCTTGATGACGTGCCAGACGTTCTTGAAGTTGTCGCCGGTCATGTCGCCGGCCTTCATGTCGGACTTGTACAGGTACACCGGCTTGCCCTTGTAGGCCCATTGCTTGGTGCCGTCGTCGCGCGCGACGATGGTCATGTCGCCTTCAGGCTTCGCGTCCGCTTCTGCCATCACCGGCGGCCACAGTCCGGCGCACGGGCCGTTGCAGGCACTCTTGCCGCTGCCCGCCGTGTCGTTGTCGAAGGTGTAGAGCGTCATGCCGCTGGTGTTGACCAGCATGCCGCCGGCTGTCTTGACCGGAGCGGCGGCCATAGCGGCGCCAGAGGCGAGCGCGGCGAGCGCAAGAATCAGGGTGGGCAGAAGGGAAGATTTCATGGGAAGTCCTGTGGAAGATGGAATTGGTCAGAGTTGACATCCAGACAGACGCTTGGCCGCCTGCGTTTATTCCGCTGTCTCAAAGAATTTTTGAGATGGGCGCCAGCGCAGATGGCTGCCAGATGCATTGCAGATGCAGTGTGCGACCAGCGCCTGACTCATAGGCACGCATTTCGCCGTTGGCGATCTCCAGGCACGAGACCGCTTGTTCACTGAGTTCTTCAAGCTGCATCACCAGCGCCCGCAGGCTGTTGCCATGACCGACGACAGCTACCGTTTGGGCCGACGCCAATGATGGTTCGATCAGTTCCTGCCAGAGCGCGGTCACCCGCAGAACGGTTTGCGCGAGTGATTCCGCCAAGGGCAGGGGTTCCAGCCCTGCGCAGGGTGGTTCCATCGATGGATCCGTCGCCACCCGATCGACATCGTCCTGAGTCCACGGCGGCGGTACCGCGCGGTACGACCTGCGCCAAGCTTGCACCTGATCGGCACCGTACCGCGCGATGGCTTCGGCCTTGGATGACCCCGTCAATGCACCATAGTGCCGCTCGTTCAACCGCCAGTCGGCTGTGCGTGGCGCCGATGGACTTCCCGCTGCGAGCAGCAAGCAGTCGACAGACCGTATGCAACGGACCAGCATGGAGGAGAAGACGCGGTCGACGACCAGACCTGACCGCCGAATCGCACGGCCGGCCTCCTGCATCTGACGCACACCCCGCGGCGTGAGACCCACGTCGGCCCAGCCGGTGAAACGCTGTGCCAGGTTCCATTCGGACTCACCGTGTCGGATGAGCAGCAGTTGCACCTGCGATCGTGGCGCCGACACGTTCAATTGCCCTGCCTGTCGGCATGCGGATCCGGTGGCGTGGGTGTTCTCAGCCGAGCCATTGAACGTCGCAGATGCGGCGGCGATGCCCAGGCGAGCGCACAAGCAAGGTGCCTGTTCATGATCTACTTTAGATTCGGGATTTTCGAAACATGATCTGAGTGTTACTTCAGTCGATCTGCGCGCAGGCGCTGTCGGTCGTCGGTGACAACCCTCGCCGCCAGATAGACCGCGCCCGCCGACGCGAGACCGCCGGCGCCTGTGAGCAGGAAAAGCAGCAGGATCTGGTATTTCACGGCCTCGAGTGGATCCATGCCGGCCAGCAACTGCCCCGTCATGATGCCGGGCAGCGTGATGACACCCGCGGCCGACATCTGGTTGATGATCGGAATCATCCCGCGGCGGATCGCATGGCGGATCGGTGCGGCCAGCGCTTGGTGGATGCTGGCGCCGAGCGCCAGCTGCGCCTCGATCGCCGGGCGCCCGGTGCTGATGCCTTCGAAGAAGCTGTCGAGACCCAGGCTGGCCGAATTGAGCACACTGCCGAGCACGATGCCCATCAGCGGGATGGCGTAGCGCGGGTCGTACCAGGGCTGCGGGCGGATCGCCGTCATCAATGCGAGCAACACGGTGGCGATGCTCGAGAAGCCGACGACCACCGCCGCGATGCGGTAACTCCCGGCACCCTTGAGACGCCGAGTTGGACGCACTGCGACTTCGCGCGCGGCCGCCAGCAGCATGAGCGCGACGATCCCGAGAGTGGCCGCCGGCGACGCCGCCTGGAACACGAAGCGCAGCACCAAGCCGACCAGCAGGAGCTGGACGACCATGCGGGTAGCGGCCCAGAGCACCTGCCGATGCAACTGCAGGTGCAGGAGCACGGACGCCAGGGCGTTGATCAGCACCAGCAACGTGGCGAGCGCCACGTCCGTGGCGTGAAGATGGATGGTGCTCATGGCGCGTGCAGCTTGCCGTCGCGCATCTCGAAGTGGCGATGGCTCATCCGCACAGCCTGCTCACGCGAGTGCGTCACCATCACGATGCCGAGGCCGGAGCGGAGCTGTTGCAGAAGCAGGGATTCAATCGCCAGCGTGGAGGCGCCGTCGAGCGAGGCCGAAGGCTCGTCGAGCAGCAGCACGTCGGGCTCCCGCACCATCGAGCGGACGAGCGCCAGGCGTTGACGCTCGCCGGTCGAAAGGCGTGCGATGTCGGCGTCCAGCAGGTCCGGGCCCAGCCCGAGCGCCGCCATCAGTTCGGCGACCCGGCTCGACGCGGCAGACGGGAAGTGGGCTGCCGGCGTTGACGCCCACCAAGCGGGTTCGGCTGACTGGTAGATCACACGACCTCGCCACGCCGGCGCTGCAAATGTCTCCCGGCGTTTCCCGGCCAGGTTCACGCCGCCGGTGCCGGGGTCCATGTCGGCGATCAGGCGCAGCAGGACGCTCTTGCCCGATCCTGATCTGCCGAGCACGCAGACACATTCGCCGGCGTTCAAGGCCAGATCGAACGGACCGCCGAACGGCGACGCAAGACCGGAGATCGCCAGCAAGCAGTTGTCGACAGTCATTCGTAAACGGTCCTCGGCGAAGGTCAACGCTGCGGTCAATCGCCGGCATCAGCGGCATCACCGGCCGACGCGGGCGGCGTTGCTTTGCCGATCCGCCCGTAGACCATTGGCACCTGGATGTAGAACACCGTGACCGGCTCAAGCGCAATCGCTGCAAGCAGTCGTTCGGCGACCTCTTCCGTGGCCGATACCGTCACCGCCACAGGCTGCTGGGCCAGTTCGAAAAAGTGAGTGGAATGCATTTTTCCGGCGGATCCGAAACCCGTAGCCGCGCCCATCAAGCTTCCGCCCAACGCACCGTTGTCCTTGGCAAATTGCAAAAGCCAGTCTCCCATGGGGGTGTGGTCGTGTCGATGTTCCTGCTCGGCAAAGAACGTGATCTGGAAACCCTTCATGATGAACTCCTGGTGAGCGTGAACGAAAAAGAGAAGCCGATGCCATGACTGGCACTCTCATGAGACGCGTGTCGATGGCGGCACTGGCGGTCGGCACGATTGGGCGTTGGTTGGCGACTCCGACTCGCCGTCGGTCATTGGAAGCTCGCAAGCGAAAAGAACGGCCCGCACCTTGCCCAACTCCTCCGCGTGCTCCTGCATGAAGGTCCGAAGCCGAGTTTCAGAGTCAAGCAACTCCAGACATTGCAGATGTCGCAAAGCATGGTCTTCAAGGTGGTGGTGCGTGAGCCGCTCCCCTGGCAGGTAGCCCGATCCGATCGGGTACAGCAAGGCTTGTTGAATACCCGAGCGACGAGCAACCTCCAACAGATGCTGCGCCAGCGCGGGCGCGCCCAATCGGTGCCACAAACGCGTGGCCTTGGCGCGGCTGTTGGAGGGAAAGTACAGACGCAAACGGTCAGGTCGTACGTAGGAGTGGGGGCCTGAGTCGTCATGACTTCGTCTCCTCCAAAACAACGTCCCGCTTCTCCTGCTTCTGCTTGCGCCGGAACTGAGCCATGTCCGCCTGCCGAGGGTTTTTGGGCAAGGATTGGCAATGCTTGCCGTGGCGGACGCGCTGCGCGTGGCAGATGAACGCGCGTAGCTGCATTTCGGTGTCAATCAGCTCCAGGCACTGCGAATGCAGTATGTGGGAGCCGTCGATCTGATGATGCGTCACGCGCTCTCGTTTGAGGTGGCCCGATGCGACGTGGTAGAGCAGCGCCGACTGCAGGTGCGCGCGCTTTGCCGAGGCCAACAGTTGCTGCGCAAGCCCTGGAACGCTCAGGTGGTACCAGATACGGGTTGGGTTCGCATGGCTGCCGGCTGGGAAATACAGCTGCAGTGCCATCACCGTCGACGGATAGTTTTCAGCGCGACTCATGAGTGGTCATCTTTGGTTGCGGAGACGTGCTGGGTCTGCTGCTTTTTACGGAATTGCGGGACATCGGCGATACGCAGTTCCTCCGGGGGACCGCCATGGTGTTTGATGTGACCGACGCGCTGTGCGTGGTAGATCCCGGTGTGGCCGGAGCAGAGGTAGCTGGTGATGCAGCCGATGGCTGCGAGCGGTCCGATCTGCGGCCCAAACAGTTCGATTGCCATGACGATGGTGGCCAGTGGCGTGTTGGCCGCGCCCGCGAACACGGCCACAAAGCCGATGCCGGCGAGCATGGCGAAGGGCAGCTGCAGCATGGGCGCCAGGGCGTTGCCCAAGGTCGCGCCGATGTAGAACAGCGGCGTGACCTCGCCGCCCTTGAAGCCTGTGCCGAGCGAGGTGACGGTGAAGGCCAGCTTGCCAAAAAAATCCCACGGCGCCGAAGGTTCCTGGAAGGCGTTGACGATGCTAGGAATGCCCAGCCCGATGTAGCGATGCGCATCGAAGCCCGCTCTGCCGAGAGCCCAGAGGGCGAGCGCGATCACGATGCCGCCCAACATCGGGCGCAGCGGCGGATAAAAGATCCATCGCTTAACAAGCCCTCCGAGCTGGTGCGTCGCAGTCGCAAACACGAGGCCGACGAGACCGAAAATCACACCAGCGATCACGACGGCTCCAACGCTCCAAGGCGTAACCGCGACCACCTTTCCGATCGCGTAGTGCATGTGGTGCACGCCCCAGGCCATGCCGACCTGATCGGCCACGATGCCAGCGACCATGCAGGGAAATAGGGCGTCGTAGCGCATCCGGCCAATGGACAGCACCTCAAGGCCGAAAAGTGCCCCCGCCAACGGGGTCCCGAACACGGAGGCGAAGCCAGCGCTGATGCCCGCCATCAGCAGGATGCGGCGATCGGCAGGCTGCATTCGAAAGACGTGCGTGAGCTGGTCCGCCAGTGCGCCGCCCATCTGCACCGCCGTCCCCTCGCGACCCACGGACGCGCCGAAGAGATGTGAAATGACGGTGCCGCCCAGGACGAGCGGGACCATGCGCAGCGGCACGACCTTCTTCGGGTCGTGGATCTCGTCGATCAGCAGGTTGTTGCCGGCCTCGACCTGCTTGCCAAGCTTGAAGTACACCCAGCCGACCGCGCCGCCAGCGAGCGGCAGCAACCAGATGATCCAACGGTTGGCCTCGCGCCAGGCGGTGGCGCGGTCGAGCGCGAAGAGGAAAAGTGCGGAAGCGCTGCCGGCCAGGAAGGCCACAACGGAGGCAATCACGAGCCACTTGCCGATGTACGGCAGCAGGTCGAATTGTTCAGGTCGTCTAAATCGGCTCATGCGGGTCAAGGAAACGAATCAATCGGCCTGACCAAGCAAAGAATCTGAGCGCGAACGCCTACAGCCCTGTAATGTGATCAGGTGTCTGTAGGCATCATTAGCCCCGGGCGATGCCAGGGCGGTTCACGGAAGGAATGCCATCTCCGTCGGGAAATTATAGCGAAATGGACTGGAAAAAGTAAAACGGCGCGGCATGCGGTTGAGGCAGCTTTCAGATCACAAGGCAAACATCAACTCGGCGAGTCATGAAGAGGTCGTATTTGCAACATACCCTGCCTGACATTTACGTCACCTGGGGCCGCTGGTGCAGGGAGCATCGCACTCGCCGGCAGCAATGGCGACGTCAGGAACGTTGATGTGGGCGACGCCGCACAGTAGGGGTGTTCATCCGAAATAAGCCGTCAGCCGTCAGCAAAGGGCAGCTACCCCGCCTAGAGCAGACACTGATCGGCCGACGGTCGCCGGCAGCAATCGCTGGAGGCTGTGTGAAAACCCTCTCGCGGCCTGCCGAGTGCGCCAGTAAAGTCTGGCGACATATTGAACACCGAGATCAATATGCCCAGATACATCGAGGGACAGAACCGGCATCAGGTCATATTGCTGCCAGAGAGCCTGGATGACTTCATTGCACAGGACAACACGGTTCGAATCGTTGATGCCTTCATCAACGAGCTGGACCTGGTGGCTCTGGGGTTCCATGGTGCAACACCGGCTGCAACCGGCAGGCCCTCGTACCATCCCGCAGTGCTCCTGAAGCTGTATCTCTACGGCTACCTCAACCGCATCCAGTCCAGTCGCCGGCTGGAGC
>NZ_FONX01000018.1 GCF_900113035.1 Paracidovorax wautersii
TCTAAGAACGTGTTTACGATCTCCCAGGGGTCGCGCAGCTAAGTCGGCGGGATGGGATGCAAGGCGCGGTGCGCAGTGGATAGCACGGCTATCCACAAGCGCCGCAACGCCGCAGACCGCCCGCCGACGTAGCTGCCCTTCGGGTTGGAGCGAAATCGGGCGATTGAACGCCCCGGCTGCTTGCATGGACACCAGCCCATGCGGCGCATCCGAGGCATCCACTCATCCCGATTGCGCTCCAACGCGATCCCCTGCGAGATCGTAAACACGTTCTAAGCGCCCTCTCCCACGCCGATGCCAGGACCTGCGCCTGCATCGGCGTTTTTGCTGGGGCCAGCCGTGGCTCGGATGACGGTGCCGCTCTAGGGCACGACGTAACTCCTTACGTTTTCCGGGCGGAGATTCGCTTGACGATCAATTGAGAATGGTTATCATTAAGACAATCGCAACGCAAAGAGGATCTCTCATGCAAGCCACCCTGACCGCCCCTTCCGCAGCTTCCTTCTTCGGCACCGCCTCCTTCGAGGGGCGCAGTTCCGGCGCTTCCGCCTCGGCCCGGCAAGCCGCTGCCGCTTCCGCCGATGCAGCCCCGGGGCATGCCGTGGACAGCAGCGCGCTGCTGCAGGGCCAGAAGGCCGTGTCCATCAGCCACAACGGCTCCGTCTATCGCCTGCAGGCCACCAAGCTGGGCAAGCTCATCCTGACCAAGTAAGGACGAACCGGACGGCGCGCACAGCCCGTTCGGCATGTGGGTATCGCCGTGGGGTGTGAACCACCGCCACGCACCACGCAAAGGTTTCATCGTGGGGCGACTCCGAACACCCGCACAGCTGCGGGTCGCCAGGGTCGTATTGGCCAGCCAACGGGGTCATGCCCGCGTAGCCAGGCTTTTTTTCTTCAACATCCCGTCCCGCCCCGCTTGGCACGACGCAATAAAAAACCGGCCACAGGGGCCGGTTTTTTTATGAGGTGAATCGGGCTCCAGCGCCCGATCCGCCTGGGCAGATTGCTATTTAATCCATAGCATTCGACCCATCAAGGCTCACAGCCCCAGGGCGGCTATGCCGGCGCGGGCGATCTGCGCGTCTTCGTTCGACTTCACGCCGCTCACGCCCACGGCGCCCAGGCATTGGCCGTCCTTGATGATCGGCACGCCGCCTTCCAGCAGGCCATCGACGCCAGGAGCGGTCAGGAAGGCCGTGCGGCCGCCGTTGATGATGTCTTCATAGACCTTGCTCTCGCGGCGGCCCAGGGCGGCGGTGCGGGCCTTGGCCGGGCCGATCTGGGCCGACACGGCAGCGGCGCCGTCCAGACGCTGCAGCCAGAGCAGGTGGCCACCGTCGTCCACGATGGCGATGGTCACGGCCCACTGGTTCTTCACGGCTTCCGCTTCGGCGGCGGCAGCGATCTTCTTGATGTCGGAGAGTTCGAGTTCGTGCTTGGTCTTCATGATGATGCAGCGAGTAGGTTCAACGAAGGAAAATGGACCTGAGAGGGCTCAGGCGCGACCCTGGAGCATAGCCGCCGCCCCGCACGCCGGCCGCTGCGGCAAGGGCAAAAGATTGCATCCCAAAAGTACGGGATGGAACGCGGGTATTGCGGTGGTGCATAACGCCCCCACCTAGAATTTGTCAACCTGCCTGGGTGCAGATACCACACTGGAGAGAGCATATGAATACCGAAGTCACTACCTACAGCTCCGCGGGCTACGGCATTTCGCAGGAGCAGCGCAACAAGGTCATGCGCAATACCTACTGGCTGCTGGCGCTGAGCCTGCTGCCCACGGTGCTGGGCGCCTGGGTGGGCGTGGCCACGGGCATCACGCAGGCGCTGCATGGCGGCATCGGCATGCTGGTGTTCCTGGGCGGCGCGTTCGCGTTCATGTTCGCCATCGAGAAGACCAAGACCTCGGCGGCCGGCGTGCCCGTGCTGCTGGCCTTCACCTTCTTCATGGGCCTGATGCTCTCGCGCCTGATCGGCGTGGTGCTGGGCTTTTCCAACGGCACGCAGCTCATCATGACGGCCTTCGCCGGCACGGCGGGCGTGTTCTTCGTGATGGCGAGCCTGGCCAGCGTCATCAAGCGCGACCTGTCCGGCATGGGCAAGTGGCTGTTCGTCGGCGCCCTGGTGCTGATGGTGGGTGCCGTCATCAACATGTTCGTGGGCTCCACGGCCGGCATGATGGCGATCTCGGTCGCGGCCATCGGCATCTTCAGCGCCTACATGCTGTATGACCTCAAGCAGATCCTGGACGGCGGCGAGACCAACTACATCAGCGCCACGCTGGCCCTGTACCTGGACCTCTTCAACGTGTTCCAGAGCCTGCTGGCGCTGCTGGGCATCATGGGCGGCGAACGCGACTGAGCGCGCGCCCTTCTTTCTGCCCCGCACATCAGCGGGCAGATCGCACGAGGCCTCTTCGGAGGCCTTTTCTTTTTGCGGGCCGGCTGCGCGTTTCCCTCAATCCGGGGGGCGGACTGCCGATAAGCTAGCAACATGCGCACTTTCATTCCCGCCCCCTGCCGAGCCTGGTGCTTCGCCGCGGCCATGGCCCTGCCGCTGCTGGCCGGCTGCGATATTCCCGGCCTGGGCCCGGACCCGCGCGCTGCGGCCAAGGAAGAAGACGCCAAGGCCGTCGGCGGTGCATGCCGCCTGGCGCTGCGCGGCCTGGAAGACTGCTTCACCCTGAACCCCAAGGCTTCCAAGGGCCAGATCTTCGCGGGCTGGAAGGAAATGGACGCCTACATGCGCGAGAACAAGATCGAAGGCTCGCCCTCCGTGCTCAGCAAGGTGGAGGACAAGCCCCCGGCCAAGCCGGCCCGCAAGCCGCCCGCAGACGACGGCGACGCACGCTCGCGCAACTGACTGCGGCTGTAGCCGACGCGCCCGCGCCCGGCCACTCAGCCGGGGCGCCGATCCGGCAAGCACCGGATCGCCCCCCTCTACCCGCTCCGGCCTCAGGCCAGTTCGAACACCGCCATGCTTTCGACGTGCGCCGTGTGCGGGAACATGTTGACCACGCCCGCCGCCACGCAGCGGTAGCCCGCCTGATGGACCAGCAGGCCCGCATCGCGCGCCAGCGTGGCGGGGTTGCAGCTCACATAGACGATGCGGCGCGGCGGCGTCCAGCCCTCGGCGGCTGCGGGCAGCGCGGGCGCATCTTCGGCGCCGATGCGGGCCTGGTGGATGTCGGCCAGCGCCTTGGCCAGCGCGAAGGCGCCTTCGCGCGGCGGATCGACCAGCCACTTGTCGGCCACGCCGTCGGCGACCAGCATCTCGGGCGTCATCTCGAACAGGTTGCGCGCTACGAATTTCGTAGCTGCCAGCGGCCGGCCGGCGGGCGCGGAGGCCCGATTCAGCTCATAGTTCTCGCGCGAACGGGCGACCAGCGCCTCGCTGCCCTCGATGCCCAGCACCTCGCGCGCCTGCGTGGCGATGGGCAGAGTGAAGTTGCCCAGGCCGCAGAACCAGTCGATCACGCGCTCGTCGCGCCCGGCGTCGAGCAGCCGCAGCGCCTTGCTGACCAGCACGCGGTTGATGTGCGGGTTGACCTGGGTGAAGTCGGTGGGCTTGAAGGGCATGGTGATGCCGAAGTCGGGCAGGCCGTAGGCCAGCTGCGGGCCGCCTTCGTCCAGCAGCTTGACCGTGTCGGGGCCCTTGGCCTGCAGCCACCATTGCACGCCGTGCTCGGCCGCGAAGGCGCGCAGGCGGGCCAGGTCGGCATCGGAGAGCGGCTCCAGGTGACGCAGCACCAGCGCGGTCACCTCGTCGCCGCAGGCCAGCTCGATCTGCGGGCAGGTGTCGCGCGCGTCCAGCGCGGCGATCAGGCCGCGCAGGGGCATGAGCATGGCGCTCACATGCGGGGGCAGCACCGGGCATACGCCCATGTCGGCGATGTAGCGGCTCTTGCGCTCGTGGAAGCCGACCAGCACAGTGCCCTTCTTGATGACGTGGCGCACGGCCAGCCGGGCGCGGTAGCGGTAGCCCCAGGCCGGGCCCTCGATGGGCCGCATCACGGTTTCGGCCTTGACCTTGCCCAGGTGCCAGAGGTTGTCTTCCAGCACGCGCTGCTTGACGGCCACCTGGGCGCCCACGTGCAGATGCTGCATCTTGCAGCCCCCGCAGGCGCCGGCATGCAGGCCGAAATGCGGGCAGCCGGGCCGCACGCGCTGCGAGGATTCGCGGTGGATGGCGGTGAGGCTGGCCTGTTCCCAGTTGTTCTTCTTGCGGTGGGTGTTGGCGCTGACGACCTCGAAGGTCAGCGCGCCGTCGATGAAGACGACCTTGCCGTCGGGCTTGCGGGCGACGCCCTGGGCGTCCATGTCCATGGAGGTGACTTCGAGCCAGCCGGGGGGCAGGTCGGAGGCCGGGGCTGCGGCGGCGGTGGAGTTGTCCGCAGTGAGGGTTTCAGCCTCGCCACCGGCGGCCGCCGGCGCGAGGGTCGTAGGTTCTGTGTCGATGATGGTGGGGGCGCTCATAGCCCCCGATTGTCTCAGGCCGCGCACAGGTGGCGCGGCCGGTGGGATGTCAGCTGCGCCGGGGCCGGGCGGGCCGGGCAGGCGCGGCGCGCACCGGGCTGTAGGAGCTCGCTGCCTGCAGGCGGTTGATGGCCAGCTCGCAGCCCGAGTCGTTCAGCGTGAACACCAGCTGGCTGCCGGCCGGCGCCACCCGCGGCAGGGTGTCGTGCAGCTGGCGGGACAGATCGACGGGCGGCACCTGCGAGCGGTAGATCACTTGCTGGTCGGCGGAATACACCACGTAGCAGGCGGCGGCAGCGCCCTGGCTGGCACACAGGCCGGCCAGCAATGCAGCGGCGGCAAGGCGGATGGATGGCATGGCGGAAGGCTCCCGGGTGACTCTTCGATGCGGCCATTATTGCGGAGCCTGCCCGCAACGGCTCAGGCGATCGGCAGATGGCTGGAGTGCTTGACCTCTTCCATCACCGCATAGGTGCGGGTCTCGCGCACGCCGGGCAGCTGCCAGAGCACGTTGCCGGCGAAGGCGCGATAGGCCGCCATGTCGGCGCTGCGCGTCTTGAGCAGGTAGTCGAAGCCGCCCGCCACCATGTGGCATTCCATGATCTCGGGGTGGACCTGCACGGCCGCCTTGAACTGATCGAACACATTGGGCGTGGTGCGGTCCAGCAGCACCTCGATGAAGACCAGCATGCCCGCGCCCAGCTTGATCGGGTCCAGCCGCGCCTCGTAGCCCAGGATGAAGCCGTCGCGCGTGAGCCGCTGCACCCGCGCCAGCACGGCCGTGGGCGAAAGCGCCACGCTTTCGGCGAGCTTCAGGTTGGCGATGCGGCCGTCCTCCTGAAGGATCTTCAGGATCTTGCGGTCGATGCGGTCTAGATCGGTGTCTTGTACGGCCATGGCTAGCGATTCATTCGGCAGATGCGGCCATTTTCGATGTTTTATTCAGCATCCTCCGCAAGATGATGGCGGCATTCCCGGCCCATGCGTGCGCCGGGCTGATTCCACCGCCCTCCACACCCCATGGACACTCACACCGCCGCCCCAGTCCCCGCGCCTGCCTTCGCTCCGCGCGCTGCGTTCGACTCCCCCCTGCGCCAGGCCATCACCGCGGCCTACCGGCTCCCCGAGCCCGAGGCGCTCGCGCCGCTGCTGGCGCAGGCCCGCCTGCCTGCCGCGCTGTCGGCCGACGTGCAGGCCCTCGCGCTGCGCCTGGCCCGGGGCCTGCGCGAGCGCAAGAGCGCGGGCGGGCGCGCCGGCCTCGTGCAGGGGCTGCTGCAGGAGTTCGCGCTGTCGTCGCAGGAAGGCGTGGCGCTGATGTGCCTGGCCGAGGCGCTGCTGCGCATTCCCGATGCCGCCACGCGCGACGCGCTGATCCGCGACAAGATCAGCCACGGCGACTGGGAGCCGCACCTGGGCAAGAGCCCTTCGCTCTTCGTCAATGCCGCCACCTGGGGCCTGCTGCTCACGGGCCGGCTGGTCGCCACGCACAGCGAAAAGGGCCTGGGCGCGGCGCTGCGGCGCCTCACGGCCAAGGGCGGCGAGCCGCTGATCCGCAAGGGCGTGGACATGGCGATGCGCATGATGGGCGAGCAGTTCGTCACCGGCGAAACCATCGCCCAGGCGCTGGAGCACGCCCGCCCGCTGGAGGCGCAGGGCTTTCGCTATTCCTACGACATGCTGGGCGAGGCCGCGCTCACCGCGCGGGATGCCGAGCGCTACCTGCAGGCCTACGTGCAGGCCATCCACGCCATCGGCCGCGCCGCCGCAGGGCGCGGCGTCTATGAGGGGCCGGGCATCTCCATCAAGCTCTCGGCCCTGCACCCGCGCTACAGCCGGGCGCAGCAGGCCCGCGTGATGGCCGAGCTCTATCCCGTGCTGCTGCAGCTGGCCGAGCTGGCGCGCAGCTACGACATCGGCCTCAACATCGACGCCGAAGAGGCCGACCGGCTGGAGCTGTCGCTGGACCTGCTGGAGCGGCTCTGCCACGCGCCACAGCTGGCAGGCTGGAACGGCATCGGCTTCGTGATCCAGGCCTATCAGAAGCGCTGCCCCTTCGTCATCGACTACTGCATCGACCTGGCCCGCCGCAGCGGCCACCGGCTGATGGTCCGCCTCGTCAAGGGCGCCTACTGGGACAGCGAGATCAAGCGCGCCCAGGTCGATGGCCTCTCCGACTACCCCGTCTATACGCGCAAGACCCACACCGACGTCTCGTACATCGCCTGCGCGCGCAAGCTGCTGGCCGCGCCCGATGCGGTCTATCCGCAGTTCGCCACGCACAACGCGCAGACGCTGGCCAGCATCTACCAGCTGGCCGGGCCCGAAAACTATGCGCCCGGGCAGTACGAATTCCAGTGCCTGCACGGCATGGGCGAGCCGCTCTACGAACAGGTGGTGGGCGCCGCAGGCCTGGGCCGGCCCTGCCGCATCTACGCGCCCGTGGGCACGCATGAAACCCTGCTGGCCTACCTGGTGCGCCGGCTGCTGGAAAACGGCGCCAACACCTCCTTCGTCAACCGCGTGGCCGATGCCGATCTGCCGCTGGAAAGCCTGGTGGCCGACCCGGTCGCCGCCGTCGATGCCCAGGCCGCAGCGGAAGGCCGGCCCGGCCTGCACCACCCGCGCATCCCGCTGCCGGCGCAGCTCTACGGCAGCGCCCGCGCCAATTCGGCGGGCATCGATCTCTCGAACGAGAACACCCTCAGCTCGCTGGACGCGGCCCTGGCCGCCAGCGCCCGCCACGGCTGGCAGGCCGCGCCGCTGATCGCCGGCGCCGTGCAGCCGGATGCGGCAGCCCTCATCGCGCTGCGCAACCCGGCCGACCACGGCGACGTCGTCGGCCATGTGCAGGAAGCCAGCGCCGCCGATGTGGACACCGCCCTCGCCGCCGCGCAGGCCGCGCTGCCGGCCTGGTCCGCCACGCCGCCCGCAGAGCGCGCCGCCGCGCTGCTGCGCACGGCCGAGCTGCTGGAAGCCGCCCTGCCCGACCTGCTGGGCATCCTGATGCGCGAAGCCGGCAAGACCTGCGCCAACGGCGTGGCCGAGGTGCGCGAGGCGGTGGACTTCCTGCGCTACTACGCGGCCCAGGCCACGCGCCATCTGGACAACGCCAGCTGCCCGCTGCTGGGCCCGGTGGTGTGCATCAGCCCATGGAACTTTCCCCTCGCCATCTTCATGGGCCAGGTGGCCGCAGCCCTGGCCGCCGGCAACACCGTGCTGGCCAAGCCGGCCGAACAGACGCCGCTCATCGCCGCGCAGGCCGTGCAGTGCCTGCACCGCGCCGGCGTGCCGGCCGCCGCGGTGCAACTGCTGCCCGGCCGGGGCGAGACCGTGGGCGCGCGCCTGGTGGCCGATGCCCGCACCATGGGCGTGATGTTCACCGGCTCCACGGAGGTGGCGCGCCTGCTGCAGCGCGCCGTGGCCGGCCGCCTGGACGCGGCGGGCCGCCCCATTCCGCTGATCGCGGAAACCGGCGGGCAGAACGCGATGATCGTGGACTCCTCCGCGCTGGTGGAGCAGGTGGTGGGCGACGTGGTGGCCTCGGCCTTCGACAGCGCGGGCCAGCGCTGCTCGGCGCTGCGCGTGCTGTGCGTGCAGGCCGACGCGGCCGACCGCGTGCTGGAGATGCTGCAGGGCGCCATGGCCGAGCTGCGCGTGGGCGACCCGGGCCGGCTGGCGACCGACGTGGGCCCGGTGATCGACGACGAGGCCCGCCAGGGCATCCTGGAGCACATCGCCGCGCTGCGCGCCCAGGGCCGGCGCGTGTTCCAGCCCGCCGTGCCCGCCGATGTGCTGGCAGCCGGCACCTTCGTGCCGCCCACGATGATCGAGCTGGACAGCATCGCCGAGCTGCGCCGCGAGGTCTTTGGCCCCGTGCTGCACGTGGTGCGCTACGAGCGGGAAGGGCTGGACGCCCTGCTGGACCAGATCAACGCCACCGGCTATGGCCTTACCCAGGGCCTGCACACCCGCATCGACGAAACGGTGGAGCGCGTAGTGCGCCGCGCGCAGGCCGGCAACATCTACGTCAACCGCAACATGGTGGGCGCGGTGGTGGGCGTGCAGCCCTTCGGCGGCGAGGGCCTGTCGGGCACCGGCCCCAAGGCCGGCGGGCCGCTCTATCTGCTGCGCCTGCTCTCGCGGCACCCGGCCGGCCTGGCGCTGGACTGCATCCGCAGCACGGCCGCCGCGATGCCCGATGGCGCCCGGCAAGGCGCCTTGCCAGCCCCCCTGCAGGCCCTGGCCGCCTGGGCCCGCAGCGCGGGCGACGAGACGCTGGCGCAGCGCTGCGAGGCGCTGGCCGCCGCTTCTTGCAGCGGCCTCGCCTGCACACTGCCCGGCCCGACCGGCGAGCGCAACCAGTACCAGCTCTCGCCCCGCGAACACACGCTGTGCCTGGCAGAGAACGATGCCGATCGCCTCGTCCAGCTGGCCGCCGTGCTGGCCGTGGGCGGCAGCGCGCTCTGGCCACGCGCCCCGTCGGCCGCCCTGCATGCCTTGCTGCCGGCAGCGGTGCAGGCCTGCACCCGGCTGGTGGACGACTGGCGCGATGCGGGCGTGGCCATCGACGCCGTGCTGCACCACGGCGATGCCGCCAGCCTGGCCGAAACCTGCCGCGCCATCGCCCAGCGCCCCGGCTCCATCGTGGGCGTGACCGGGCTGCAGCCCGGCGATGGCGATGTGCCACTGACCCGGCTGGTGCTGGAGCGGGCCGTGAGTGTGAACACGGCGGCGGCCGGCGGCAATGCCAGCCTGATGACCATGGCCTGAAGGCTGCAGGCACCACGGCCCAGCGCACGGGGCGCGCACTGGCGTTGGGGGCTGTGATGATGCGAGAGTTTTTGGCCTGCAGCGCTTGATATGCAAGCGCCTTCAGCTATCTTTTCAATAGCAGACCAGACGGTGCGGGCTCAGGCGAGGCTGTGCGCGTCAGTCGAACTGTCCGCCCCGGCGCGCACGCCCCGCATCCAGTGGATGACCTGGGGCGTATCCGCCACCATCACGCAGGCCTTGCCGGTGCGCTTGCAGTGGTCCTGCACGCGCCAGTAGTCGTTGTGGCTCAGGCAGCCGGTCTGGCAGATCACCAGATCGGCGGCGGTCAGGCTGGCCTCCAGCGCGTCGGCATCGACATCGCCACCCTCCTCCTGGAATACATGGGCTGCCGGCGCTGCCACGGGTGGCGCCGACGCTTCGGGCGCCAGGCCATCGGGGCCCGGCACCATGCGCTGCGCGATCCAGCCCCCCGCATTGCCCGGAGCGATGCAGAGCACCGACCGCCAGGGCGATGCGGTGGGCATGTCGTCCGCGCCGCCCTCGGCGGCACCCGCCAGCGCGCCCTGCAGCCCGAGCCCTGGGCCGCTGCCTGCCGCCGCAGCAGCCGCGCTGGCCGCGCGCCACTGCCAATGCAGCACGTCCCGGGCGCGTTCCTGCAGCCGGCCCGCGAGAGTCTCCAGCTGCCGGGCCAGCGTGCGGCGGCGCGGCAGGCCCTGCAGCCCTTCTGCCAGCTTGGCTTGGTCCTGCCGGGCATAGGCCAGCTCGGTCTCGCGCCGGATCAGCCGGCCACGCAAGCGGATGGCCTCGGCCTGCAGACGTTCTATCTCCTGCGCCTGCGCCGTCAACACCTGGCTGCAGCGCAGCTGCGCACGCCCGTAGTGCGCCAGCAGCGCGCGGTGCTCGTTCAGCAGGTGTTCGAAGGCGGGATGGTTCATGGTCAAGGGTCTCCTGCAATGGCTCTCAAGGGCGGCGCAGCGATGGGCATCGAACGCCCACCGCAGCCGCCATGAATTTTTTCAAACTTATTGATAACCATTCTCATTCAATGCTACACTGCAGTCAATCGCAGACCAGCACCGCAGAGATGCAGCGGTCAGCCACCAGTTTCATCGTGGGGCGACTCCAGGACCGGCCATCGGTCCGAAGGGTCGTTTTTGCCAGCCAACGGATTTCCCCGGAAGTCCGCGTAGCCAGGCTTTTTTTCGATCCCACCGCAGACGCCACCCGCAGCCCATGCCCGCCGATCTCCGCGCCACCGGCCTCAAGCCCACCCTGCCCCGCATCCAGGTGCTGGACATCTTCCGCAGCAGCCCCGAACGGCATCTGGCCGCCGAAGACGTCTATCGCCTCTTGCTGCAGCAGCGCACCGACCTGGGCCTGGCAACGGTCTATCGCGTGCTGGCGCAGTTCGAGCAGACCGGCCTGCTCAAGAAGAGCCTGCTCAACCAGAACAAGGCGGTCTATGAACTCAACGACGGGCAGGAACACCATGGCCATCTGGTGTGCCTCGTCACCGGCACCGTCCATGAATTCCACGATCCGCTGATCGAGGAGCGCCTGCGCAGCACCGCCGAGGCGCTGGGGTTCGATCTGTCAGGCTATACCCTCACGGCTTACGGCCGGCCCTCCGTGGGGAGCTGAAGCGCCCCTCGGCATCGGTCAGCGCACGGCGCCAGCGCGGAGGATTTCGTAGTCGATCGGCTTGAAGCTCCCGTTGTTGGAGTTCTCGGCCGAGCACGAGGTCAGCCCGCAGATCAGATCCATCTCGGCCCGCAGGTCGATGTGGTCTCCGGCCTTGGACCGCGGCGGCTTCACCGCCACCGCGCCGTCCGGGCCCACCTCCACGTTCATGAATACGTTGAAGGTCGTGCCGATCTGCTCGGGCCGTATGCCGTAGGCTGCCAGCGCGCGGTAGAGGTTCTCGAAACAGCTCGGGTGATGGCCCTGATGGCGGTAGAGGATCTCGAACATCTCCTGGCTGCAGGGCGTCAGCAGGAAGTCGTGGCGCCCCACCGTGTCGTCCACGATCTGGAACATGGGCCGGCTATCGTTGGAGTACAGCGTGTCGCCCGTGCTGAGGTAGATCTTCGACGCATAGTCGATGCTGCGGCCCGACGAGAGGCTGCAGCGGTGGTCCTGCGCATGGAAGGCGAACAGATCCGCCACCTGCTCGCCCAGCGGATCGTGGATGCGCAGCACATCGCCGGCTTGCAGTTCGAAAGCCGTTCCGGACTGGGGCGGAATCCGGCAAAGAGAAGAACCCTGATGGCATTCATGCATGTTCGTGCGCCTTGGAGTGGAACGGGCATTTCCAGTCGGCCTCGATGGCGCGTCCGGAGTACTGGCGAGCCTCGGAAGACTCGCCGAAGCGAGCCAGCACCGGGTTGATCTCCCCCTGCAGGGCCCGGTCGCGGGCGCGGATGGCTTCCTGCATCACCGCGTACTTGCCCGTGGCCTTCAGGTGCTCGAACTGCTCATGGAAATTGAAGACCAGGCAAGGCATCGGCGTGCGCCGCGCCAGGCGCGAAGCGCCCGCATGCAGCCCCACCACGAAGAACGCCCGGCCATCCACGCTGAACGAGAAATCCTGCCGCGCAGGATCGTCGCTCACGCCCACGGCCCAGGCACCGCCGCGCGCCACGTCGCAATCGTGCAGCGCCTGCAGTTGCCGCCACATGCGCCGCTCGAATGTGGACTCATCCATGGCCTGCTCCGCGAAGGTGGCGACGAAAGTCGCGGGAACGGAGCCCGGGTCAGGGTAGCGCGCGGAATATTCCCGCAATGCCTGGCGCAGCCGCTCGGTGTGCGCAGGGTCGGCCAGCGGCCCGAAGGCCTGCGTGTGCAGCCGGCCCTTGTTGAGGGCCGACTTGGCGCCCACGCAGGGGAACATCCTGTCGACGATGAACGCCGTGACCCGGGCTTCGGCAGGCCCAGCGGGCCACGCGTTCTGGCGCTCGGCATGGAGATGAAGGTCTTTGGTGTGCAAGCCTTCAAGCTACGGCCGTGCCTGCCGCCCCGCCGTGCGGCCGGCTACCGCCCCTGCCGTGGGAATGCCCGCCCACGGCCTGTAGGCTGCGGCGCTACCGCTGCGCAGCCCGCCAGAAAATCTGCCTCCTGTCTGCAGCCGAAAAAAAAGCCAGCCGGCTGCGAGGCCAGACTGGCTTTCATGGAGGGCGGGTTAGCGCCTCATGCGGGCGAACGGGTCGCCGGCATGGCCTCCATCATTCCCACTCAATCGTCGCCGGCGGCTTGCTCGACACGTCGTAGGTCACGCGGTTGATGCCGCGCACTTCGTTGATGATGCGGCCCGACACCTGCTTGAGCAGCGCGTAGGGCAGTTCGGCCCAGTCGGCGGTCATGAAGTCGCTGGTCTGCACGGCGCGCAGGGCGACGACGTAGTCGTAGGTGCGGCCATCGCCCATCACGCCCACGCTCTTGACGGGCAGGAAGACGGTGAAGGCCTGGCTGGTCAGGTCGTACCAGCTCTTGCCCGTGGCTTCGTCGGTGAAGTTGCGCAGCTCTTCGATGAAGATGGCGTCGGCGCGGCGCAGCAGGTCGGCGTATTCCTTCTTCACTTCGCCCAGGATGCGCACGCCCAGGCCGGGGCCGGGGAAGGGGTGGCGATAGACCATCTCGGGCGGCAGGCCCAAGGCCACGCCCAGTTCGCGCACTTCGTCCTTGAACAGTTCGCGCAGCGGCTCCAGCAGCTTCAGGCCGAGCTGCTCGGGCAGGCCGCCCACGTTGTGGTGGCTCTTGATGGTGACGGCCTTCTTGCTCTTGGCGCCGCCCGATTCGATGACGTCGGGGTAGATGGTGCCCTGCGCCAGGAAGGTCGCGCCCTTGTGGCCACCGTCGCCGGCCTTGAGCTTGGCGGCTTCCTGCTTGAACACGGTGACGAATTCGCCGCCGATGATCTTGCGCTTGGCTTCCGGGTCGCTCACGCCGGCCAGCTTGCCCAGGAAGAGCTCGCTCGCATCCACGCGGATGACCTTGGCCTGTAGCTTGCCCTCGAACATTTCCATGACCATGTCGCCTTCGTTCAGGCGCAGCAGGCCGTGGTCCACGAAGACGCAGGTGAGCTGGTCGCCGATGGCGCGGTGGATCAGCGCTGCCGCGACGGACGAATCCACGCCGCCCGACAGGCCCAGGATGACTTCCTCGTCGCCAACCTGCTCGCGGATCTTCTGGACGGCTTCCTCGATGTAGTCGCCCATGACCCAGTCGGGCGCGGCGTTGCAGATGCCCAGCACGAAGCGCTCGAGCAGCGCCTTGCCCTGCACGGTGTGCGTGACTTCGGGGTGGAACTGCACGGCGTAGAAGCGGCGCGTCTCGTCGGCCATGCCGGCGATGGGGCAGCTGGGGGTGCTGGCCATCAGCTTGAAGCCCGGGGGCAGCTCGGTGACCTTGTCGCCGTGGCTCATCCACACGTTCAGCATGCCGTGGCCTTCGGCCGTGGTGAAGTCGGCGATGTCCTTGAGCAGCTCGGTATGGCCATGGGCGCGCACGGCGGCGAAGCCGAATTCGCGCTTGTGGCCGCCTTCCACCTTGCCGCCCAGCTGGTGCGCCATGGTCTGCATGCCGTAGCAGATGCCCAGCACCGGCACGCCCAGCTCGAAGACGGCCTGCGGCGCCTTGTCCGTCGAGTCCTCATAGACGCTGGCGTGGCTGCCCGACAGGATCACGCCCTTGAGCGAGCCGTCCTTGGCGTATTCGCGGATCCATTCATCGGTCACGTCGCAAGGGTGGACCTCGCTGTACACGTGGGCTTCACGCACGCGGCGGGCGATGAGCTGGGTGACTTGCGAGCCGAAGTCGAGGATGAGGATTTTCTGGTGTTGCATGGCGGGCGGGTCAGGCGACGGGAAACGGAAAAGACAAAGGCCCGAACACCTCTCTTCGCGGGTTCGGGCCTGTGGATGCTGACGGGTCAGTCAGCGCGGTAGTTGGGCGCTTCCTTGGTGATCTGCACGTCGTGGACGTGGCTCTCACGGATGCCGGCGGTGGTGATCTCGACGAACTCCGCCTTGTTGTTCATCTCTTCGATGGTGGCGCAGCCGCAGTAGCCCATGGCCGCACGCACGCCGCCCGCCATCTGAAAGACGATGGAGACCATCGAGCCCTTGTAGGGCACGCGGCCTTCGATGCCTTCAGGCACCAGCTTGTCGGCATTGGGGTTGCCGGTGCTCGATTCCTGGAAGTAGCGGTCGGCCGAGCCTTGCTGCATGGCGCCGATGGAGCCCATGCCGCGGTAGCTCTTGTAGCTGCGGCCCTGGAACAGGATCACTTCGCCCGGCGCCTCTTCGGTGCCGGCGAACATGCCGCCCATCATGATGGTGCTGGCGCCGGCGGCCAGGGCCTTGGCGATGTCACCGGAATAGCGGATGCCGCCGTCGGCGATCAGGGGCACGCCCGTGCCCTTGAGGGCCGTGGCCACGCTGTCGATGGCCATGATCTGGGGCACGCCCACGCCCGCGACGATGCGGGTGGTGCAGATGGAGCCCGGGCCGATGCCGACCTTGACCGCATCGGCGCCCGCCTCGACCAGCGCCAGTGCGGCGCCGCCGGTGGCGATGTTGCCGCCGATCACGTCCACTTGCGGGTAGTTCTGCTTGACCCAGCGCACGCGCTCGATCACGCCCTTGCTGTGGCCGTGGGCCGTGTCCACCACGATCGCATCGACGCCGGCCTTGACCAGCGCTTCCACGCGTTCCTCGGTGCCCTCGCCCACGCCGACGGCCGCACCCACGCGCAGGCGGCCATTGCTGTCGCGCGCTGCATTGGGGAAGCTGGTCTGCTTGGTGATGTCCTTGACGGTGATCAGGCCCTTGAGTTCGAAGGCGTCGTTGATCACCAGCAGGCGTTCGAGCTTGTGCTTGTTCAGCAGCGCCTTGGCTTCGGCGGCGGTGGCGCCTTCCTTGACGGTGATGAGCTTCTCGCGCGGCGTCATGATCTGGTGGACCTTGACGTCGTAGCGGGTTTCGAAGCGCAGGTCGCGCCCGGTCACGATGCCGACGACCTTGCCGCCGTCGCACACCGGGAAGCCCGAAATGCCCAGCTGCTCGGACAGCTGCAGTACCTGCAGCACCGTGTGTTCCGGCGTGATCACGACCGGATCGCGCACCACGCCCGATTCGTAGCGCTTGACCTTCGCCACCTGGGCGGCCTGCTCTTGCGGCGTCAGGTTCTTGTGGACGATACCGATACCGCCCTCCTGCGCAATGGCGATGGCCAGGCGAGCTTCAGTCACCGTGTCCATGGCAGCGGACACGAGCGGAAGATTCAGTTGGATATTGCGGGAGAGTTTCGTCGCGAGGGACGTGTCCTTGGGCAGGACCTGGGAGTACGCTGGCACCAGCAACACATCGTCGAAGGTGAGCGCTTTTCCAAGAAGGCGCATGAGAAAGCTCCAAAAGAAGGATTGTACCCGTCACGGTGTGACAACGGAGCGAGAGGCCCGCGTGGCGGCCGCTGGTGCCCCGCCGATGCCCCGGATAAACTGCCGCGCATGACACAGAAGCACAAGCTGGCTCTCTTCGCACTGGTACTGGGCTGGGCCCTGAGCGCCTCCGCACAATGGCAGTGGCTGGACAAGGACGGACGCAAGGTCTTCAGCGACCGCCCGCCGCCGGTCGATGTGCTGCCCAGCAAGATCCTGAAGCAGCCCAACGCCGGCCCGGCACGCACCGCGCCGCCGGCCGACGGCGGCGACGCCAGCGCCAAGCCGGCCGCCCAGAGCGCCAGCGCGCCGGCGGCGGCAGGCAAGGACCCGGCCCTGGAAAAGAAGAAGGCCGAGGCCGAAGCCGCGGAAGCCCAGAAGAAGAAGGCCGAGGCGGACCGCCTGGCGCAGGCCCGTGCCGAGAACTGCGCGCGTGCGCGCCAGGCCAAGACGACGCTCAATTCGGGCCAGCTGCTGGCGCACACCAACGCCAAGGGCGAGCGCGGCTTCATGGACGATGCGACCCGAGTGACCGAGAACCATCGCCTGGATTCCGTGATCGCCTCCGACTGCACGCCGGCCCGTTGATTCCTCTCGGCGACGTGCGGCAGCGCGTCGCCAGTTGCCCAGGGGTTCAGTAACCCGCCTTGGCCCCGGGCCTGCGGCCCGCGAACAGGCCCGCCGAGCGTGCGCCCTGCCTGGCAAAGCGTTCGCGCCGGGCCGTCTTTGGGTCCACCAGCAGAGCGCGGGTCCACTCCACACGATCCTGGTCGCGCAGCCGCTGCCCGGGCTCGGCGGCACGGCCCCAGACGCTGGCCGCGCACCGCGCATCATCGGGATTCAGCCCGCAGGCCTTCAGGGCATCGCCCACGGTGGCGCCGGCCGGCAACTCCAGATTCCATTCCTTTGCGGCACCGGGCGCGGGCGAGGCCGCCACGGAGATGCGCAGCGAAGGCTCTACTGCTTCCACCGCCTGCGATCCAGCCTCAGCCATAGACCTGTTCGGCGCGCTTGATGAAGGCATCCACCATGGTGCCGGCGATACGGTCGAACACGGGCCCCACCAGGGCCGCGAGCGCCGCGTTGTCGAAGCCGTACTGCAGCTGCAGCTCGACCTTGCAGGCGCGCTGGGTGCCATCGCCCACGGGATGGAACTGCCAGATGCCTTCCAGCCGCGAGAACGGACCCTTGACCAGCTGCATCTGCACGCTGCGCCCCGGCACGTGCGTGTTGCGGGTCACGAAGGATTTGCGGATGGCGCCCAGCGCGATGCCGACCTCGGCCGTCATCGTGTCGCCGTCGCGCTCCAGCACCGCCGCACGGTCGCACCAGGGCAGGAATTCGGGGTACTTGGCCACATCCGTCACGAGGGCAAACATTTCTTCGGGGCTATACCAGATCAGGACGGACTTGTTGACGGATTTCATGGGCGCAAATGTTAGAGGCATGCAGCAGCACATCGGGTGGGACGGGTTCCCGAAGTGGCCTGTCCTAGAATCCCGGCGAGCGAGACGACAACAATTGTAGGGAGCCCTTTCATCTCCCGGTTTGCGCCGCATCTGGAAACCATGGCCAAGAAACCCGAAACATCGTCCCGCATCGCCGACAACAAAAAAGCGGCATACAACTATTTCTTCGAAGAGCGACTCGAAGCCGGCCTGGTGCTGCAAGGCTGGGAAGTGAAGGCCCTGCGCGAAGGCAAGGTGCAGCTCACCGACGGCTACGTGCTCGCGCGCGGCGGCGAGCTCTTCCTGATCGGCTGCCAGATCAACCCGCTCAAGACCGCATCGACCCACGTCAACCCCGAGGCCGCCCGCACCAAGAAGCTGCTGCTGCACAAGGAGCAGATCCAGAAGCTGGTGAACAAGGTCGATCAGAAGGGCTACACGCTCGTGCCGCTCAACCTGCACTGGAAGGATGGCCGGGTGAAATGCGAGATCGCCCTGGCCAAGGGCAAGGCCGAGCACGACAAGCGCGACACCATCAAGGACCGCGAAGGCAAGCGCGAAGTGGAACGCGCGATGAAGGTGCATCACCGCTGATGCGGGCGGCTGAGAACGTGTTCTGAGGGGCCCGCAGGCGGCCCCGGCTTTTTTTTGCGCGGACCTGGAATAAACACCCGGCCGCAGGTGTTCATCCCTTCGCAGGCCGCCTCTTGCCCCGTGCATTCCGCACGCGGCGCGGCCGGCATCACAGGAGAATCCGATGAAGAAGCTCACCTCCCTGGCCCCCATCCTGGCCGCGCTGGCGCTGGCCGGCGGTTGCGCCGCCACCCAGCCCGCCGCCCCGGCGAGCGTGCAGAACGGCGTGCTGGTCGGCGCGAACGGCATGACGCTCTACACCTTCGACAAGGACACCGCCGGCAGCGGCAAGTCGGTCTGCAACGGGCAGTGCGCCGTCAATTGGCCCCCGCTGATGGCAGGCGCCATGGCACCGGCTGGCCCTGACTATTCCGTCGTCCAGCGCGATGACGGCAGCCGCCAGATCGCCTACAAGGGCAAGCCGCTCTACTACTGGGTCAAGGACGCCAAGCCCGGAGACAAGACCGGCGACGGCGTGAACAAGGTCTGGCACACCGCCACGCCCTGACCGGCCCTCTGGTCGCCGGCCGCCCTCGCCCGCCATGGACCGCGCCCAGGTGCTGGACCATCTCCCCGGCCTGCGCCGCTATGCGCGCATGCTGACGGGCGACCGCTGGGCGGCCGACGACCTGGTGCAGGACACGCTGGAGCGCGCCTGCCGCAAATGGCTGCTCTGGCGCACCGGCACCGACCTGCGGGCGTGGCTCTTCACGCTCATGCACAACCTCTATCTCAACCAGCGCCGGGGCGCACCGCCCCTGCAGGTGCTGGACCCACATGACTCCGCAGCCGCGGACCAGCTACCCGCAGCCGCCACCGGCCACGACACGGCGCTGGACCTAGAGCGCTGCCTGCAGCGCCTGCCTGCCGACCAGCGCGCCGTGCTGCTGCTGGTGACGCTGGAAGACATGCCCTATGCCGAGGTCGCGCAGGTGCTGCAGGTGCCCATCGGCACCGTGATGTCACGCCTCTCGCGGGCCCGCTCGCGCATGCGCGATTGGATGATGGATGGCGCCACGGAGGCCGGCGGCAGCCGCCCTGCGCGGCCGGCCCCCACCCACGGCTCGCCGCCCGCGCTGCGGCGGCTGAAATGACGATGGAGCCCCCGCCATGAACCGCCCCGCCCCCTCGCCCATGGATGACGACGACGACCGCCGCCTGCACGCGCTGGTGGACGGCCAGCTGCCGCCCGACGAGGCCGACGCCCTGCGCGCCCGGCTGGATGCGGACGCCCTCGCCCGCCTGGCGGACTGGCAGCAGCAGCGCGACGCCCTGCGCACCCTCCATGCCGGGCTGGCCGATGCCGGTCTGCCGCAGGACCTGCGCCGCGCGGCCGATGCTCTGCAGCACCGGCGCGACCAGCAGATGCTCTGGCGCCGCTGGGGCGGCATCGCGGCCGGCTGGCTGCTGGCCTTCGGGCTGGGCTGGGGCCTGCACGGCCACTGGAGCCCCTCGGGCGACACGAACGTACCCCTGGCCCAGGCCACCGGCACGCCGCTGGCCTTCGTGCGGCAGGCCGCCGTGGCCCATGCGGTGTTCCAGCCCGAGCAGCGCCACCCAGTCGAGGTCACGGCCGCGCAGCAGGAGCATCTGGTGCAGTGGCTGTCGAAGCGGCTGGGCCGGCCGCTGGCCGTGCCGGCGCTGTCGGCGGAAGGCTTCGATCTGATGGGCGGGCGGCTGCTGCCCGGCGGCGCCGGCGCGCGCGCGCAGTTCATGTACCAGAACGCGGGCGGCCAGCGCATCACCCTCTATGTGGGCGCCGTCGATGGCACGGCAGGCGCCGCAGGCGGGCGCGCCGCGGAGACGGCCTTCCGCTTCAACGAGGAAGGCCCCGTGGCCAGCTTCTACTGGGTGGACCGGGGCTTCGGCTATGCGCTGAGCGGCGAGATGCCCCGCGCCGCGCTGCTGGCGCTGGCCACGGCCGTGCACCGGCAGCTGGTGCCGGATTAGCCGCCGCAGCCGCAGAGGCCGGCTCAGTCGGCCAGGGCCGCCAGCGGATGCGCGTGGGCGGGCCAGGGGCTCTCGAAGAAGGCCAGGGCCTGCTCGGGCGCGACGTCTTCGATGCGGGCTGGGTTCCAGCGCGGGGCATGGTCCTTGTCCACCGCCAGCGCGCGGATGCCTTCCAGCGTCTCGCTCTGGCCGGGGCGCAGGTAGAAGCAGTGGCGCACCATGTCGCGCTCCATGCGCAGGTCGTCGGCCAGGCCCATGCCCCGCGCACGGCGGATCTGCTCCAGCACCACGAAGAGCATCAGCGGCGAGCGCTGGCGCAACGTGGCGGCGGTGGTACGGCACCAGTCGTCATCGCCTGCGGCGGCTTCCAGCGCCGCCACGATGGCGGGCACGTCGGGCAGGCTGAAATATTGGTCAATTTTGCCTCCAGCGCTTATCTCACCTGGGTTTTCAGCTATCAATTTAGAAGCAACCCATTGCTGCACGGCCGCGCCGTCGGCGAAGGGCTGGCTGCCCAGTGCATCCCACACCGCAGGCTGGTCGGCCGCGGCCAGGCGGCCATCGGCCAGGCGGGCGGCCACGGCCTCCTCGGCGCCGATGGTCTGGCCGGTGAGCGCCAGCCATTCGCCGACCTGGCCCGGGCAGCGCGAGAGGAAGTAGCCGCCGCCCACGTCGGGAAACAGGCCGATGGCCGTCTCAGGCATGGCCATCTTGGTGCGCTCTGTCACGATGCGCAGGCTCGCGCCCTGGCTGATGCCCATGCCGCCGCCCATGACGATGCCGTCCATGAAGGCGATGTAGGGCTTGCCGTAGTGGTGGATGAGGTGGTTGAGCGCGTATTCTTCGGTGAAGAAGTCTTCCAGCTGCGGATGGCCCTGGCTGCCCGCCTGGTGCAGGAAGCGGATGTCGCCGCCCGCGCAGAAGGCGCCGAACGGGCCTTCCTTGTTGCTGCCGCGGATGGCGACGGCCAGCACATCCGAATCCTGCCGCCAGGCCAGCAGCACGCGCATGAGTTCGCGCACCATGCCCAGCGACAGGGCGTTGAGCGCCTTGGGCCGGTTCAGGGTGATGAAGCCCACCCGGCCGCGCACCTCGCTCAGGATCTCGCCCTGCACCACAGCAGTGGCCGCACCGCCCTTCGCGGATGCGGCAGCGGTCGTCGTCGTTGTCTCCATGTTCTTCTCGCTCATCGTTGTTCTCTCCAACCCAGCAGTTCGTTGCACACCAGCGCACCGATGACCAGCGCGCCGCCCGTCAGCACGGCTGCGCCGGGCTCTTCGCCCGCGCCCAGCCAGGCCAGCACGATACCGAAAACCACCTCCAGCAGGCCGAGCAGCGCGATCTCCGGGGCCTTGAGCACCTGGCCGCAGCGCACCACCAGCACGCAGGGCACGGCCAGCTGGACCACGCCCAGCAGCGCCAGCAGGCCCAGGTCATGCGCCGAAGCCTGGAAGGGCAGCGCCACTGGCAGCGTCGCCACCACCGAGAGCAGCGCGCCCACCAGCACGGCGGGGGCCAGATCCACTGCATGGCCGTGGCGCTGCGAATGTTGCACCACCGTCCAGTTCACCGCTGCCGCCACGGGGACGCACAGCGCCACCACGGTGCCCAGCAGGGGCAGGCCGGCCATCTGGGAGCCATACATCCAGCCGATGCCCACGCCCGCCACGCCGATGGCCGCCCAGGTGCGCGGCGCGATGTGGTGGCCGATGAAGGCCCAGGCGAAGAGCGCGGTGAGCAGCGGGCCCACGGCCATGGTCACCAGCACGTTAGCCACCGGCATGAGCAGGATGGCCACCATGAAGGCGGTGAACATCACGCCCCAGCACAGGCCCGACACCCAGAGCGCCCGGCCGCCGTGCCGCATGGCGGCGAACACCGCCCGGCCCTGCAGGGCCGGCAGGATGACCAGCAGCGCCACCACGGTGAAGAGGCTGCGCCAGAAGGTGACCTCGAAGCTGCGCGCCGCCTCCAGGTGGCGCGTGACCACGCCGGCGATCGACCACATCAGCGTGATCGCCACCATCAGCCATACGGCCTTGCCGTGGGTGAGCCGGCCCCAGCCCTCCCCTGCCTTCACGCTCGCCATATCCACACTCCAGCGCTGCCTTCATTCCGAGGCGGGCGCACAACGAACCACGGGGGTTCGGAAACTCTCTTGAAGCCGGCCTTGTCGGCAGGCCCGGACGGCAAAAAGGGTGAGCCCGCCTCGCGGCCGGCTCACCCTTGTCCGTGCGCGGTGGGGGCTCAGCCCCCGCCGCTTCGGCGCATGCGCCCGATCAGGAACGCGAAGCGCGCTTGCGCTCGTTTTCCGTCAGGAAGCGCTTGCGCAGGCGCACGCTCTTGGGCGTGATTTCGACCAGCTCGTCGTCCTCGATGAATTCCACGCCGTATTCCAGCGTGAGGTCGATCGGGGGCGTGATCTTGATCGCGTCTTCCTTGCCGGAGACGCGGAAGTTGGTCAGTTGCTTGGTACGCGTGGCGTTCACGATCAGGTCGTTGTCACGGCTGTGGATGCCCACGATCATGCCTTCGTACACCGGATCGTTGGCCTTCACGAACATGCGGCCGCGGTCGTCGAGCTTGCCCAGGGCGTAGGTGAAGATTTCACCATCGTCCATGGAGATCAGCACGCCGTTCTTGCGGCCGCCGATGTCGCCCTTGTGCGGCTCGTAGCTGTCGAAGATGTTGCTGATGAGGCCGGAACCACGCGTCAGGTTCAGGAATTCGTTGGTGAAGCCGATCAGGCCACGCGCAGGAATGCGGTATTCCAGGCGCACGCGGCCACGGCCGTCGGATTCCATGTTGACCAGCTCGCCCTTGCGCTCGCCCAGGGCCTGCATCACGCCGCCTTGGTGGCCTTCTTCGATGTCGGCCGTGACCAGCTCGATAGGCTCATGCTTGACGCCGTCGATGTCGCGGAACACCACGCGCGGCTTGGAGACGGCCAGCTCGTAGCCTTCGCGGCGCATGTTCTCCAGCAGGATGGTCAGGTGCAGTTCGCCCCGGCCCATCACTTCGAAGATGCCTTCTTCGTCGGTTTCCTTCACGCGCAGGGCCACGTTGTGCTGCAGTTCCTTCTGCAGGCGGTCCCAGATCTGGCGGCTGGTCACGAACTTGCCTTCACGGCCGGCCAGGGGCGAGGTGTTCACGCAGAAGTTCATGGTCAGCGTGGGCTCGTCCACCTTCAGCATGGGCAGCGGCGCGGGGTTGGAGGGGTCGGTCACGGTCACGCCGATGCCGATGTCCTCGATGCCGTTGATCAGCACGATGTCGCCGGGGCCGGCCAGCGGGGTCTGCATGCGGTCCAGGCCCTGGAAGGTCAGCACCTGGTTCACGCGGCCCTTGACGCTCTTGCCGTCAGGACCTTCCATGACCAGCACGTCCTGGCCGGGCTTGAGCGTACCCTGGCTGATGCGGCCCACGCCGATGCGGCCCACGAAGGTGGAGAAGTCCAGCGCCGAGATCTGCAGCTGCAGCGGAGCGGTCGGGTCGCCGGAGTTCGGCGGCACGTGCTTGAGGATGGTGTTGAACAGGGCCGACATGTCGGGGCCCCACTGCTCGCCCGGAGCGCCTTCTTCCAGCGACGACCAGCCGTTGATGCCCGAGGCGTACACCACGGGGAAGTCCAGCTGCTCGTCGGTCGCGCCCAGCTTGTCGAACAGGTCGAACGCGGCGTTCACCACCTTGTCGGGGTTGGCACCGGGCTTGTCCACCTTGTTCACCACCAGGATCGGGCGCAGGCCCAGGGCCAGGGCCTTCTTGGTCACGAAGCGCGTCTGGGGCATGGGGCCTTCCTGCGCGTCGATCAGCAGCACCACGCTGTCCACCATCGACAGGGCACGCTCGACTTCGCCACCGAAGTCCGCGTGGCCCGGGGTGTCCACGATGTTGATGTGCGTGCCTTCCCAGCTCACGGCGCAGTTCTTGGCCAGGATGGTGATGCCGCGCTCTTTTTCGATCGCGTTGTTGTCCATGACGGTATCGACGACCTTTTCATGGTCGGCGAAGGTGCCCGACTGGCGCAGCAGCTGGTCCACCATGGTGGTCTTGCCGTGGTCAACGTGCGCGATGATGGCGATGTTGCGGATTTGTTTGCTCATAGTGCTTCCAATGTGCCGGGCGCGGTGGCCGGCGGCGTGTTTTCGATTCCCAGAATCTGTTGAATTTCGAGCGGGCTCAGGAGCCGCTCGGGCACCAGCTCGCCAGCGGCGGTGTGGCCCACGCCCAGCAGGGCATGCGGCCGGTCGCCGAAGACCGCCACGGCGGCGGCGTCGGGCCAGGAGCCACGGCGCCGCACGCCCGACAGGAATCGGGCGGCATTGTCGCTGTCCAGCGTGACACGCGTGTGCCCCGCCAGCAGCGTCTCGACCGGCTGCACGCAGGCCAGCCGCTCGGTTTCCGTCATGGCCTCCAGCGCGGCCAGCGTGACGCAGCGCTCCACGCCCAGGCCGCCCGTGTCGATGCGGCGCAGGAACGTGAGGTGCGCGCCGCAACCCAACGCCTGGCCGATGTCCTCGCCCAGGGTGCGGATGTAGGTGCCCTTGCTGCAGGTCACTATCATTTTGATAGCTGGCTGCGCAGGATCTTCAAGCGCCAGCGCCAGTTGCAGGCCATGGATGACCACATCGCGGGCCGGGCGTTCCACCTCGATGCCCGCGCGGGCGTATTCGTAGAGCGCCTTGCCGTCCTTCTTGAGCGCGCTGTGCATGGGCGGCACCTGCCGGATCGGGCCGGAGAACTGCCGCTGCACCTCGGCCAGCCGCTCGGGAGTGAGCTGGGCCGGATCGACGTCGCAGCGCGCCAGCACGTCGCCCTCGGCATCGCCGGTGGACGTGGTCACGCCCAGGCGCGCCACGGCCTCGTAGGTCTTGGGCGCATCGAGCTGCAGCTGGCTGAACTTGGTCGCCGCGCCGAAGCACAGCGGCAGGACGCCGCTGGCCAGCGGATCGAGCGTGCCGGTATGGCCCGCCTTTTCGGCGCGCAGCAGCCACTTCACCTTCTGCAAGGCGTCGTTGCTGGAAAAGCCCAGCGGCTTGTCGAGCAGCAGCACTCCGTGCACCGGGCGCCGCTGCACCCGGATGCGGGGAGCGCGTGCCGTCATGCTGCTTCGTCGTCCTTGGAGCGGGAGGCCACGGCGCGCGCGATCAGCGCATTCATGTCGGACGCGCGCTCGGTCGTGCGGTCATAGACGAAATGCAGCGTCGGCACGGTGTGGATGTGCAGGCGCTTGAACAGGCCGTTGCGCAGGAAACCTGCGGCCTGGTTCAGCGCTTCCTGCGTCGCCTGCGGATCGCCCAGCAGCACGCTGAAGAAGACCTTCGCGTGGGCGTAGTCGGGCGTCACTTCCACGCCCTGCAGCGTGACCATGCCCACGCGCGGGTCCTTGAGTTCGCGCGCGATGAGCTCGGTCAGATCGCGCTGGATCTGATCCGCGACCTTGAAGCCGCGGTTGGGCGTGGAGGATTTCTTGGCAGCCATGGCTTACAGCGTCCGTGCGATTTCCTTGATGTCGAAGAACTCCAGCTGATCACCTTCCTTGATGTCGTTGTAGTTCTTCAACTTCACGCCGCACTCGAAGCCTTCCTTGACTTCCTTGACGTCGTCCTTGAGGCGGCGCAGCGATTCGACTTCGCCCGTGTACACCACCACGTTGTCGCGCAGCAGGCGGAAGCGTGCATTGCGATGGACCATTCCGGAGGTGATGTAGGAACCCGCGACCGTACCGATCTTGGAGGCCACGAACACGGTGCGGATCTCGGCCGTGCCGATGATTTCCTCGCGCTGCTCGGGAGCCAGCATGCCGGACATGGCCACCTTCAGCTCATCGACAGCGTCGTAGATGATGCTGTAGTAGTGCAGGTCCACGCCGTTGCTTTCGGCCGTCTTGCGCGCGCCGGCATCGGCACGCACGTTGAAGCCGATCACGATGGCCTTGGAGGCGATCGCCAGGTTGATGTCGGACTCGCTGATCGCACCGACCGCGGCGTACACCAGCTGCACCTTGACCTCGTCGGTCGAGAGCTTGAGCAGCGACTGGGCCAGAGCTTCCTGCGAACCCTGCACGTCGGCCTTGATGATGATGGGCAGGGTCTTGACCTCGCCCGCCGTCATGTCGGCGAACATGTTCTCCAGCTTCGCAGCCTGCTGCTTGGCCAGCTTGGTGTTGCGGAACTTGCCGGCGCGGTAGGTCGCGATTTCGCGGGCACGGCGCTCGTCGGAGAGCACCATGAACTCGTCGCCAGCCTGCGGCACTTCGGTCAGACCCTGGATTTCCACCGGGATCGACGGACCGGCCGTCTTGGCCGTCTTGCCGTTCTCGTCCAGCATGGCGCGCACGCGGCCATAGGTCTGGCCGGCCAGCACCACGTCGCCCACCTTCAGCGTGCCGGACTGCACCAGCACCGTGGCCACGGGGCCGCGACCCTTGTCCAGCTGGGCTTCGATCACCAGGCCCTTGGCCAGGGAATCGACCGATGCCTTGAGTTCCAGCACTTCAGCCTGCAGCAGCACCTGCTCGAGCAGCTCGTCGATGCCGGAGCCGGTCTTGGAAGACACGGGCACGAACGGCGAATCGCCGCCGTACTCTTCGGGCACGACCTCTTCGACCACCAGTTCCTGCTTGACGCGATCGAAGTTCGCATCGGGCTTGTCGGACTTGGTGATGGCCACCACGATCGGCACCTTCGCAGCCTTGGCGTGCTTGATGGCTTCCTTGGTCTGCGGCATGACGCCGTCGTCGGCCGCCACCACCAGGATGACGATGTCGGTTGCCTGGGCACCGCGGGCACGCATGGCCGTGAAGGCCTCGTGGCCGGGGGTGTCGAGGAACGACACCATGCCGCGCGGCGTTTCGACGTGGTAGGCGCCGATGTGCTGCGTGATGCCGCCGGCTTCGCCCGCAGCCACCTTGGTGCGGCGGATGTAGTCCAGCAGCGAGGTCTTGCCGTGGTCCACGTGGCCCATGACGGTGACCACGGGAGCGCGGGGCAGCTGCTCGGCCTGTTGGCCGGACACGTCCTCGTCGGTGAAGGCTTCCGGATCGTCCAGCGCCGCCACGACGGCCTTGTGGCCCATTTCCTCGACCACGATCATGGCCGTGTCCTGGTCCAGCGGCTGGTTGATGGTGACCATCTGGCCCATCTTCATCAGCGCCTTGATGACTTCGGACGCCTTGATCGACATCTTGTGCGCGAGCTCGGCCACCGTGATGGTTTCGGGCACGTGCACTTCGATGATGCGGGCCTCCACGGGCGCCTGCTGCTGGTGGTGATGGTCGTCGCCACGGTCGTTGCCACGGCGGCCACGCGGGCCGGCGCGCCAGTTGTTGCGCCCCACGCCACCGCTGCTGTCGCCGCGGGTCTTGATTTCCTTCTTCTTGGCAGGATCGCCGGCCCAGCTCGAAGAGAGCTTGGCGGACTTGACTTCCTTGCCAGCGCCGCCCGGAGCGGCAGGCGCAGCGGTGCGCGCACCGCCAGGCGTGGCGGCGGGCTTGTGCAGCGTGCCCTTCTTGGCATCGGCCGCGCCAGCGGGCTTGGGAGCCGGCTTCGGCTCTTCGGGCTTCTTGGCGACCAGCACCTTCTTGGGTGCGGCCATCATGGCGCGGATGGCTTCAGCCTCGGCCAGCGCCTTGCGGCGGCGCTCGTCGAGGTCGGCAGCGCGAGCGGCTTCCTCGGCGGCACGGGCAGCGGACTCGGCCTCGGCCTTGGCACGTGCCTCGGCCTGGGCGGCAGCGCGGGCTGCGGCTTCGGCGGCCTGGCCGCGCACCACTTCCTGGCGCTGTGCCGACACCTGGGCAGCCTTCTCGGCTTCCTGGGCGGCATAGGCGGCAGCGCGCTCTTCGGCTTCGCGTTCGCGCTGCTCGCGGGCTTCACGCTCCAGGCGCTTGGCGCTGAGCTCTTCTTCCTGGCGGCGGATCAGCTCGGCCTGGCCGCGGGCTTCTTCCTCGCGGCGCACCAGATCCTGGTCCTCGGCGCTGGGCGCTTCGTGGACGTCTTCGGTGTCAGGCGCGTTGTCGGCTTCGTCTTCACGCTTGATGAAGGTGCGCTTCTTGCGCACTTCGACCTGGATGGTGCGCGCCTTGCCCGTGGCGTCCGCCTGCTTGATTTCGCTGGTGGACTTCTTGGTCAGGGTGATCTTCCGGCGATCGGTGGCCACGGTGCCGTGGCTGGCCTGCAGGAAGGACAGCAGCTTCTGCTTGTCGGCTTCGGACAGGACATCGCCAGGACTGGACTTGGTCACGCCTGCGGACTTGAGTTGATCGAGCAGGGTCTCGGGAGACTTCTTGAGTTCGGTAGCGAACTCGGCGACGGTATTACTGGACATATTGGATTGGTACCTCCCTACCCTTACTCTTGCTGCCCTGCGAACCAGTGTTCGCGCGCCTTCATGATCAAGGCCTTGGCATCTTCCGGCGACTGTCCGGTCAGTTCGGTCAATTCATCGATGGCCAGATCGGCCAGGTCGTCGCGGCTGTTGACGCCACCCTCCGCCAGCTTGGCGATGAGTTCGGGCGTGAGGCCTTCCAGGTCGCGCAGGTTCTGCGAGACGCCTTCCACGCTTTCCTCGCGGGCGATTTCCATCGTCAGCAGGGCGTCCTTGGCACGCGAACGCAGTTCGGTGACCGTGTCTTCGTCGAAGCTCTCGATTTCCAGCATTTCCTGCAGCGGCACATAGGCCACCTCTTCCAGGCTGGCAAAACCTTCGGCGATCAGGATGTCGGCGATTTCCTCGTCCACATCCAGCTTTTCCATGAACAGGCGGCGGGCCGTGTCGGTTTCGTTGGCCTGCTTCTGGGCAGACTCGGCCGCGTCCATGATGTTGATCTTCCAGCCCGTGAGGTCGGAAGCGAGGCGCACGTTCTGGCCGCCGCGGCCGATGGCGATGGCGAGGTTTTCCTCATCCACCACCACGTCCATGGCGTGCTTTTCCTCGTCCACCACGATGGACGAGACGTTGGCCGGAGCCAGCGCGCCGATGACGAACTGCGCCGGGTCTTCGGACCACAGCACGATGTCCACGCGCTCGCCTGCGAGCTCGTTGGTCACGGCGTTCACGCGGGTGCCGCGCACGCCGACGCAGGTGCCGATCGGGTCCACGCGCTTGTCGTGCGAGAGCACGGCGATCTTGGCGCGGCTGCCGGCGTCACGCGCGCAGCTCTTGATCTCGAGCAGGCCCTGCTCGATCTCGGGCACTTCGTTGCGGAAGAGCTCGATCATGAATTCCGGCGCGGAGCGCGACAGGATGATCGGAGCGCCGCGCAGCGTCAGGTCCACTTCCATGATCATGGCCCGCACGCGGTCGCCGCTGCGCAGGTTTTCCTTCGGGATCATTTCGGAGCGGCGCAGGCGACCTTCCACGCGGCCGGACTCGACGATGATGTCGCCCTTGTCCATGCGCTTGACGGTGCCGGTGAAGATCTTCTCGCCGCGCGACATGAAGTCGTTGAGCAGCATCTCGCGCTCGGCGTCGCGGATCTTCTGCAGGATGACCTGCTTGGCGGCCATCGCGCCGATACGGCCGATGGGCACGGATTCGACGCCTTCTTCGATGTGCTCGCCGACTTCGATGTCGGGGATGCGGTCACGCGCATCCATGAGCAGCTCTTCGGCGTCCGGATTCTGCAGGCCGGCATCGTCGGGCACCACCAGCCAGCGACGGAAAGTCTCGTAGTTGCCACTGTCGCGATCGATCGACACGCGAATGTCCACCTCGCCCGGATACAGCTTCTTGGTGGCCTGGGCCAGGGCCAATTCCACGGCGCCGAACACCACGTCGCGCTCCACGTTCTTTTCGCGCGAAATGGCTTCGACCAACATCAACAATTCGCGATTCATGCGAGGACTCTCCTATTTCAATCACCGAGGGCCGCTGCGCCGGCAGCAACCCCATACTGTTCTGGCGCCAGGGCTTCAGGCCTGGCCCGACTTGGACCCGCCGCGCCCCTTGAAATCCACCAGCGGTGCCAGGCGTGCGTCCTTGAGCTCGTCAAGGGTGAACCCCAGAGCCTGCAGCGGGGCGGGCACGCGCTTCTTGCTCACTTTCTGGCCGGGCTTCACTGCGGGCTCGTCGCTCCACACGATCTGCCAGCCTCCGGACTCGGCACGCTCGAGCGTGCCGCGGAATTTCTTGCGATTGACGTTCACCTGGCCTTCGGCCGCGGCACCCAGCGGGGCCTTGAGCGTGAGGTCGATCACCGAGCCGGCGAAGCGCACGAAATCCTGTTCGTGGCGCAAGGGCCGGTCGATGCCGGGAGAGGACACCTCGAGCCGCTTGTAGTCCACGCCATCGACTTCCAGGGCGAACTGCAGCTGGCGCGTGACCTTTTCGCAATCCTCGACGGTGACGAACTGATCGGGCAGCGCGGGCACTGCGGCCTCGGCATCGCCGTCGGCGGCAATGACGGGGGCACTCCAGGGGAGATCGATGGTGATGCGCAGCAAGCCTCCAGCGGAGCGCTCGATCTCCACCAGGTCATAGCCCAGCCCGGCCACAGTTTGTTCAACGATCTCTTGCAATGCCACGTGTGCTTCAGTTCAGTTTCCAGAAATGCGAAAAACCCGACAACCGCCCGAATTATTTCCGGCAGCTTCGAGCTCGAAAACAAACGCCCAAAAAAAACGGGCGGTGAGTACCCGCCCGTCTGGTCGTGAGGCTCTTATTGTAGCGCGTAACGCCTTGATCTGCCAAGGCAGAGGCACACAACTTGCATCATGCCGCCCGCTGCGAATGCGCTGCGCTGATGCGTGCCAACAACGCTTGCGCCTCGGCCGGAGCAGGCGCTCCGCCCTCGGCCGACAGGCTTTCGAGCAGGCGCCGGAGCACCCCCGCCTGCGGCAGCAGCGGGCCGAAGAAACGGGCCGAGCCCCCCTGCCCCACCAGCAGCGTGGGGAACGTGTCCACATCCACATCGCCCGCCAGATCCTCCTCGTCCTCCACATCCACCCAGACGAAGCGCGCGCCCGGGCGGGACGCCGCGATTTCGTCGAAGGCGGCCCGGTAGTCGCGGCAGACGCCGCACCAGGCGGCGCACAGGCACACGACCCAGGTGGCGGAATCGTCGAGGGCGGCGCTCGGCGCCGGGGAGGATGAAGTCATGGAAGCGGAAGTCTGGTCAGTCACGGTGCATCGGCCCGCCGCAGGGGCGGACCAGGCCGATGGTAGCGACTGCCGGAACAGGGCACGGCGGATAGCCCGCAAGACCGCACCCGAAGCCCTCAGCCACGGCCGGCGAAAGGCATCTTGGTCGCCATGACGGTATGGAACATCACATTGGCCTCCAGCGGCAGGTTGGCCATGTAGAGCACCGACTGGCCCACGATCTCCACATCCATCAAGGGCTCCGCCGCCACCACCCCGTGCGCCTGCATCACGCCCTGCGTCATGCGCTGGGCCAGTTCGGTGCCCGCATTGCCCACATCGATCTGGCCCACGGCGATGTCGTATTTGCGCCCGTCCAGCGAGGCGGTCTTCGTCAACCCGACGACGGCATGCTTGGTCGCGGTGTAGGCGATGGAGTTGGGCCGGGGCGTGTGCGCCGAGATCGAGCCGTTGTTGATGATGCGCCCGCCCCGCGGCGTCTGCGCCTTCATCACGCGGAAGGCATTCTGGATGCCATAGAACATGCCGTTCAGGTTGACGTCCACCACCTGCTTCCACTGCTCGATGGACAAGTCTTCGAGCGGCACGGCCGGCGCGCCGACGCCCGCGTTGTTGAACAGCAGATCCACCCGGCCGAAGACCTCGACCGCACGGTCGAACAGGGCCCGCACCGATTGCGGGTCGGACACATCGGCCGGCACGGGCAGCGCACGCGCGCCGGCACCCGATTCCTCCGCCACCTGCTGCAGCAGCGCGGCACGCCGCCCGCTCAGCACCACCGACCAGCCATCGCGCAACAGCGCCAGCGACGCCGCCCGGCCGATGCCCGAGCCTGCGCCCGTGACGATGGCCACCCTCAATCCTGCTGCCTTCACTTTGTCCACTTCTCTTTCCGACATGGAATACCCCGCCTCATCGCATCAGCGGCGCGTGCGGCGCGACTTGGAGGCGCTCTTGCCCGGCGATTTCTTGCCGGCCGCCTTGCCCGCGCCTCCGGCGGAGCCTTTGCCCGCCGAACGCTCCGGGGAGGACTCGGCACGCGACTTGGCTCCGCGCCGGCTTCGGGCCGGCGGCGGCGAAGCATCCAGCCCCGCCCCATCGTCCTGCGGCACCCGCAGCGCCGCACCGCCACCAGCGCCCCGCTCACGGGCAGGGCGTGGCGCCGCCAGCGCCTCACCCTCGCGCACCAGGCGGAAGTCGATCTTGCGGCCGTCCAGATCGACGCGACTCACCTGCACACGCACCCGCGTGCCGATCGCATAGCGGATGCCCGTGCGCTCGCCGCGCAGCTCCTGCCGGGCTTCGTCGAACTTGAAGTATTCGCCGCCCAGTTCGGTGATGTGGACCAAGCCCTCCACGTACATCGCGTCGAGCGTGACGAAGATGCCGAAGCTGGTGGCCGAGCTGACCACGCCGCTGTATTCCTCGCCCAGATGCTCGCGCATGTACTTGCACTTGAGCCAAGCCTCGACGTCGCGGCTGGCTTCGTCCGCGCGGCGCTCGTTGGCGCTGCAATGCAGGCCGGCGGCCTCCCAGGCCTGCGTCTCGCGCGACGGGGCGACCACTTCCTTGCGGGGCTTGTTCGTCGGCGCCGCGACGCGGGCCGCCAGGCGCTTGGCCAACTTGGCGTGGGCTTCGCCCGGCGTGGGCAACGCGGGCAGCTTGTACTTGGTGCCGCCCAGGATGGCCTTGATGACGCGGTGCACCAGCAGGTCGGGATAGCGCCGGATCGGGCTGGTGAAGTGCGTGTAGGCCTCGAACGCCAAGCCGAAGTGGCCGCTGTTGATGGGCGTGTAGATCGCCTGCTGCATCGAACGCAGCAGCATGGTGTGGATCTGCTGGGCGTCGGGCCGGTCCTTGGTCGCCTCGGCGATGGCCTGGAACTCGGAGGGCTTGGGATCGTCGCCGATCGTCATGCCGACGCCCATGGCCTTCAGGTAGCCGCGCAGGATCTCCTGCTTTTCCGGCGTCGGGCCTTCGTGCACCCGGAAGAGCCCGGGCTGGCCGCCCTGCGCGATGAAGTCCGCGCTGCAGACGTTGGCAGCCAGCATGGCCTCTTCGATGAGCCGGTGCGCGTCGTTGCGCGTGCGCGGCACGATCTTCTCGATGCGGCCGTTCTCGTCGCAGACGATCTGCGTCTCGGTGGTCTCGAAGTCCACCGCGCCGCGCTGCTTGCGCGCTTCCAGCAGCGCACGATAGACATCGTGCAGGTTAAGCAGATCGGCCACGCGCGCCTTGCGCCTGGTGGCCTCCGGTCCGCGCGTGTTCGCCAGGATGGCCGCCACCTCGGTGTAGGTGAAGCGGGCGTGGCTGAACATCACCGCCGGGTAGAACTGGTAGGCATGGACTTCGCCCTTGGCCGTGACCAGCATGTCGCAGACCATGCACAGCCGCTCGACCTCGGGGTTGAGCGAGCACAGGCCGTTGGAGAGCTTCTCCGGCAGCATGGGGATCACCCGGCGCGGGAAATAGACGCTGGTGGCGCGGTCGTAGGCGTCGATGTCGATCGCGCTGCCGGTTTCCACGTAATGGCTCACGTCGGCGATCGCCACCAGCAGGCGCCAGCCCTTGGCGCGGCCGACCTTGGCGGGCTCGCAGTACACGGCATCGTCGAAGTCGCGCGCGTCCTCGCCGTCGATGGTGACGAGAGGCACGTCGGTCAGGTCCACGCGGCGGCGTTTGTCCTGCGCGCGCACTTTCTCGGGCAGCGCCTTGGCCTGCGCGAGGCAGTCTTCGGAGAATTCATGCGGCACGCCGTATTTGCGCACCGCGATCTCGATCTCCATGCCGGGGTCGTCCACCTCGCCCAGCACTTCCGTGATGCGGCCCACGGGCTGGCCGAAGAGCGCCGGCGGCTCGGTCAGCTCGACCACCACCACCTGCCCGGGCTTGGCCACGCCAGTGGCGCCCTTGGGAATCAGCACATCCTGGCCGTAGCGCTTGTCTTCGGGAGCGACAAGCCAGACACCGCTTTCCTGCAGCAGGCGGCCGATGATGGGCTGCGCGGGGCGTTCGACGATCTCGACGACCCGGCCTTCGGGGCGTCCGCGCCGGTCCTGGCGCACGATACGGACCTTCACGCGGTCCTTGTGGAGCACCGCCCTCATCTCGTTGGGAGGCAGATAGATGTCGCCTTCACCGTCGTCACGCAACACGAAACCGTGACCGTCTCGGTGCCCCTGCACGCTACCTTCGATTTCGTCAGCGCCTTGCGCGACGGACGTGCCGGAGTTCATTTTTTTGATATACAATCTAAGTCTTTCCTGAAAGCCCAGGTGGCGGAATTGGTAGACGCACTAGTTTCAGGTACTAGCGAGTAACATCGTGGAGGTTCGAGTCCTCTCCTGGGCACCAAGTTTAACGACAACCCGTCAGGGTTTTCGAAATTAAAAAAGCCGCTTCTCACCAAGCGGCTTTTTTTATGAGAGATCACCGCATGGGATGGCCTGCAAAGGCCGGTTCATGCCACTGCCGAGGAGTTGCAACTTCGGATCGAAATTTTTCCAAGTTTCGTTCGGGACGCAAAAAATTCGGCATATAATTTGATCTTTCCTGAAATGCCCAGGTGGCGGAATTGGTAGACGCACTAGTTTCAGGTACTAGCGAGTAACATCGTGGAGGTTCGAGTCCTCTCCTGGGCACCAAAACATGAAAAGCCGCTGTGGTAACACAGCGGCTTTTTTTATGGCCGATCGCAAAGCATGTGGCGCAGCCAACGCCCCCCCCGAATGCCGGCATGGCCAGCCGGCGACCCCATGAAAAAAGGCGCGCAAGGGATGCCTCCCCTGCGCGCCTTTTTTCTGGCGTGCCGTGCAAGCCGGCCAGAACCGGCTTCCAACACCTTATCGACTGACTCGCCTTACTTGCGCAGCAGCGCCTTCAGGGCGTTCTGCAGGCGGCGTGCCTTGGCATCGTCGCTCGGGCTCGCCAGCACGCGCGCGGCGTCCTGGCCCCAGGTCTGCACCGGGGACGGATCGTTGCGGCGCGTGAGCAGCTGCAGCTGCAGCGCACGGCGTTCGGCGATCTGCTCGGCCGGCGTGGGCACTTCGGCCGCGATCTCCAGGCGCAGCAGCGACTGGGCCGCATCGCCATCGGCCGGAGCCGACAGGGCCTGCGCCCAGGCCGTGCGGGTCGATGCGTTCACCTGGCCGCCCAGTTCCTGCACGCTCGGCAGCAGGGCCGGGTCGCGCTGGCTCCAGGCCGACAGCATCTGCGTCAGGGCTTCGCCGTGGGCCTGGGCCGCCAGCTTGCGCAGGGCGCTCTGGGCATGCTCCATGGCTTCGCGCTGCGCGCGGAAGGCGGCATCGCCCAGGCGCGGTCCACGGGCCTCCGGTGCGCCGACACGGTCGTTGCGGTCGCCGAAACGGCCGGGGCGGCCTGCAGCGTCGCGCGGGCCACGGGCACCGTCCTTGCCACGGCCATCGGGGCGGGCACCACGGCCGGCAGCCGCAGGGGCCACGTCCTTGCGCACGCCGGGGCGGTCGTCGCCGCGCACGGCCACCACCGGGCGAGGTGCCGGCTTGGGCGCCGGGGCGGCGGGCTCGGCGCCCTCCTCGCCCGCTACGCTTTCAGTAGCATCCTGCGCAGATTCTGCGGGCGCTGCGGCGGCTTTTTCCTGCTTGGCGGCTTCGGCATCGGCGGCATTGCCCAGGGCCTGGCTGCGCAGGGCGTTTTCCAGATCGGCCATGGCGCCGCGGATGCGCTGGGCATCGCCGCTGGCGTTGGCGGCTTCCAGGGCCTTGGAGGCATCCAGCACGGCGCGGTCGCGGGCGCTCATCTCACCAGCGGCGCGTTCGCGCTCGGCGGACTTGCGGTTGAAGGCCTCGTCGATGGGCTTGCGGAACGCATCCCAGAGCTTCTGTTCCTGCTTGCGGTCCAGCGGCACGGACTGCGCCTCGGCCTGCCAGCGCTGCTGCAGGGCCTTGACGGCATCCACGCGCAACATGGGCGCAGCGCCCAGGGCGTTGGCTTCCTCGATCATCGCGTGGCGGCGTGCGAGGCTGTCCTTCTTGGCGGTTTCCAGCGGCGCGGATGCGGCGGAGAAAGCCTGCTTCCACTGCGGCTGCAGCTCGGCGAACATCTTTTCGCCGACATGGCCGCCATCGCGCCAGCGGTCGCTGAACTGGTGCAGCGCACGGTTCACGGCCTTCAGGTCGGATGCGAGGGCGGGCAGCTGGTCCTGCGTCCAGGTCTTGAGCTCTTCGATCAGGGCCAGGCGCTGGGCCTTGTGCTCTGCGGCGTCGGAGCGCACCTTGTCCAGCCAGGCTTCCACGACCTTGTGCGCGGCGTTGCAGGCTTCGTCGAACTTCTTCCAGAGCGCATGGTTGGCCGGGCCGCCTTGGTCGGCCTGCTTCCACTGGTCGCGCAGCTGGCGCAGGGTTTCCTGCATCTTGCGGCCGCCCAGGGCCTGGCCATCGGGGCGCTTGAGCAGGGCTTCGGCGCGGGCCACCAGGTCCTCGCGGATCTGGTCGGCGCTCCAGCGCTGCCAGCCTTCGAGTTCGCCGGCCGCCACCAGGGCGCCGTGCACGCGCTGCTCCAGCGCGTTGTCGATGTGGCGGCCCTGCACCTTGAGCACGGCGCGCAGCGCGGCAGCGGCGCCGGCGCTGGCCTTGCCGTGGCCTTCGGCGGTTTCCTGCTCGAGCTTGCCCAGGGCTTCGGTCACGGCCTGCACGGCCTTGTCGCGCACCTGCGGATCGACCTTGGGCTTGGCCACGGGGCGGGCTTCGGTCTTGGCCGCGACGGTGGCCGCCTCGGCGGGCAGGCCGCGCGCCACGCGCAGCTCATCGGCCCAGACGGGCACGGGCGGCAGCGGGGCATTGGCGTCTTCGGCGGCAGCGGCGGCCTGGGCCACGGCGGGCTGGAAGGCGTCCCACACCAGCAGCAGCTGGGCGCGGGAAGCATCGAGCAAAGGAGGGAAGCGCGCTTCCACGCTGGCCCAGGCGGCATCGCCGGTCAGCGCTTCGGCCTGTTCCTGCCAGCGGCCAACGTCGGTGCGCAGCACTTCGAGCGCGGCCTGCGCATCGCGCCAGGGCTTGGTGGAGAGCACTTCGATGCGCTGGGCCAGCAGCACGGCGGCCTCGCGCTGCACCTGCACGCGGTGCTGCAGGTCTTCGATGGTCTTGATGCGGTCGGCCAGCTGCACCTTCAGGGCCGAGAGCGGTTCGCGCGACAGCGGCGCGCCGGCCTTGGCGGCGTCGCGCTGCCAGGCCATGGCGTCGGCGATGTTGAGCTTGGAGGCCGACAGCAGCGCCTGGGCCTTTTCGGCCCATTCGGCGGCGATGGCTTCCTGGCCCTTGGCACGGCGGATCTCGTCGAGCCGCTCGCGCACGGCGCGGGCCGCACCCTTGTCGCGGGCGCTGAGTTCCTTGAACACCTCTTGCAGGGCCTCTTGCTCGGGCTGGGTCGCCAGCCAGTCGCGGATGCGCGAGGCGCGCTCGCCCGAGGTGGGGGCAGAGAATGCGCCACCCGTCAGCGCGTCGAGAGGATGCGGCTCGGAGGCCTTGGCCGGGGCCGGATTCACTTCAGGTGCGTCGGAGGACATTTTGCTGCGGGGGGAAAAAGGAAACATGGATCCAGTAAGGAAAGAAAGGCCGGCGGGAAGCCAGCGCGGATGGCCGGTCGCAAGATCGGGCGCGCCCGGCGCATCGAAACCGCTATTTTCGCCCGGTTTTGGAGGAAGCAGAGGCCGGACCGTCATCACCCACCCGGCCCGCACGATTCAAGAGCCCCGCTGACGCGGTCCCGAGGACCTTCCGAGCGCGGCTGAAGGAGCAATTGGGGCCTGGGCGGCGCAGTGCAAGCGCCACTCTATCAACATCCCGCGCCGGCCTTGAAAGCATGTGTGCCACAGGCCCATCCTGCGGTCGATGAGCCCGCCTCACCGGGCCTGCAGCGTCATGCTGGCCCGGGGCGTCCAGGCATCGCCGCCGGCATCGGCACGGGGCGCACCCACGAAGAGGCGATCCAGCGGCACGGCGTGCTGGGCCAGATAGTCGCGTGCCGCAGCGCCTCGCGCCACCGCCAGCGCGCGCATCGCGTCGGCGGGCACAGCGATGTGGGCGAGCAGCAGGCGCTCCATGTCCCCGGCCGGCAGATCCTTGGCCAGGCCGATGAGGTTGCGGGGCTTGGGCATGTCGGCACGGCGATAGACCTCTTTGAGCAGGCCGTTGTATTCATCCGGGCTGATCGCTACCGGAGCCCCCGCCGCCGCAGCCGCCTCTGCGCCCAGCCCCGCGCGCGCGACTGCCCGGCGCTTTTCGGCCAGCACCATGTCGTGCAGGCGCTGGCGCTTCCAGCCTTCGCGGTCGGCCTCCGGCGCGGCCTCGCCCACCACGGTCAGGGTGAGCGCGGGCCGGTCGGCGAGCGCGCGGGCGATCTTGTCCAGGCGCTCGCGGGAGGCCGCATCCAGCGCCGCGCTGCCGGGCGCGAATTCGATCCGGTCGAGCTCCTCGCTGCCGCCGAAGGCCCCTGCCAGCAAAGAGAACGGCGAGGTCACCGCCTTGAGCACCATGTTGCCCAGCACGCGCCAGATGACGGAGCCGAGGCGGAATTCCGGGTCGTTGAGCGAGCCGCTGATCGGCAGATCGACATCGATCACGCCGTCGCGGTCCGCCAGCAGGGCCGCCGCCAGGCGCACGGGCAGGCTGGCCGGTGCGCCCTCCACCGCATCGCCGAAGGCCAGCTGCCGCAGCACGACGCGGTTGCTGGCCGTGAGCTGCCCATCGGGCTGCACGCGATAGTTCACGTCCACGGCCAGCTTGCCGCGCTCGATGGCATGGCCGGCGTACTTCACGCTGTAGGGCGACAGCGGCGGCAGCTCCAGATCGCGCATGCGCCCCTGGATGTCGAGGGCGAGCGGCTGGGCCAGCGGATTGAGCTGGCCGCTGATCTCGACGGAAGCCGTGCCCTCGGCCTTGCCGCGCAGCTCCAGATCGGCCATCTGCGGCGCCTCGCCCGGCGCCGAGGCGCTGGCCGATGCGAAGGCGCCCAGCCGGCCGGCCAGCTCGCTCAGGTCGGTGGAGTAGTTCGGCTTCACGAAGCGATCGGAGAAGGCCACGCTGCCACCGGCCAACGTGATGGGCCCGAACCGGATGCGGGGGGCAGCCGCGGCAGCATCGGCGGGCGGCTCCTTCGGCACGTCCTGGCGGGCGCTCCCGCCATTCGCCGAGACGGGGATGGGCTTGAGCAGGTCCTGCAGATTGAGGCGGCCGTTCTCCTGCAGAACGACACGGGCGAAGAAATCGCTCAGCGCGGTCTCACGCACCTGCAGCGACCAGGGCTTGCCAGCGGCGGTCTCCAGGCGCAGGCCGCGCAGACCCAGGGCTTTCCAGCGCAGCAGGTCATCGGCACTGGCAGAGCCGCAGGGCTCCTCGCCGTCCGGCGAGGCGTCGCGCGGGCCGGCGCAAGATGCCGCGCCCCGCTCCAGCACGCGCACTTCGTCGATCGACAGATCGCCCTGCAAGGCCGTGGCCGATACGCCCGCCGTGCCCTGCGCATGGCGCACGTCGCCGGCAAAGCTGCCCTCGGCCCGCGCGATGCGCACGTTGAGGCGATCGGCGGCATAGGGCTCCAGCGCCTGCAGAGGCAGGTGGCTGGCCTGCAGCTTGCCCTGCAGTTCCAGGGGACGCAGGCGCAGCGTGCCGTCATAGTTCAGCCGGCCGGGCTCGAAACGCCCAGAGCCCACGCGTGCCGCGAGGCTGAGGGGCGACGGCGCGGCGGCATCCGCACCCGGCGCAGGCAGTGGTGAAAGCCCACGCACACGCATCTGCAGCGACGACAGCTGCACCGACACCGGCCCGCCGGCTGCGGCCTCGTCACGGAAGGCCAGCGCCCCGCCCTCCACGGCCGCATCGTCGATGCGCAGCTGCCAGGGGGCCGCGGCCGGCGCCTGAAGCGCATCGCCGCCCGGCGCCGCGGAACCCGTGGAAGCGGCCGGCTGACGCCATGCCTCGAACATCCAGCGGCCCTGCGCATCGCGCGACACCGCAGCCCGTGGCTCCGTCACTTTCAGCGACCCGACCGAGGCCGTGCGCTGTGGCCAGCGGACCCAGGCATCGGTGGCCTCCAGCCTGCGGACCTTCACCTGCCGGCCTGGGGCGGAAGAACTGCCTCCCGCCGTGGCGCCCGAAGCACAAGGCGCAGCGGCGGCGACGGATGCGCCAGTGCCGCAATCCAGTGTCAACCCATTGACGGCCAGCCGTGCCACACGGGCCACCATGGCAGGCCCCTTCCATGCCAGCCCCAGGTCGGCATCGACGGTGCCGCTCAACCGGGGCCGCAAATAGGAACGCAGATAGGGTGCGGCCGACTCCAGCGGCAGCCCCGCCACGGAGACCGCGGCCTGCGCGGCGCCGCTGCGGGCTTCGCCGGCCAGCGCCAGTCGGGCCTCCTTGCCGGGCAGATCGGCGCTGGCCCGGAATCGCACCGGTCGCTGCAGGGGCCAGTTCAGGTCGGAAGCCTGCAGCTGCACATGGCGGGCCTCCCACCGGGGCCCATCCACGCTGCGGTCCGTCCAGCCGATGCGGCCGTTCGCCACGGCGACACGCTGGACCGCCACCGTCCAGGCGGCGCCATCCTGGGCCGGAGACGGAGAAGACGGGGCAGGTCGCGACGGGCTCGGCCATTCCAGCCTTCCATCTGCGGCCCGGCGCAGCTCCGCTCGCAGACCCTCCGACTCGATGGATTCCAGCAACACCTTGCGCTGCAGCGGCTGCACGTCCTGCAAACGCAAGCGCAGCGCATCGAAGCCGATCACTTCGCGGGCCTGGCCGTCGAGCATCTGGCCTTCGTGGATGGTGACCTCACCCGTCAGCGTGGCGGAAGGCTGCTCCGCCTGCTCGAAAGCCAGGCGCAGATCGGCATCGAGCCGCCCGGACTGCAGCCGCAGCGGCAAGCCGCCCTGCGCGTGGGCGGCGAACGGCGCCAGATCCAGCTGCCGAACCTGCAGCCGCACGGCAGCGCGATGCGGGGCGGCGAAGGGCGTGGCCTCGGCCGTGGTCTCGAAAGCGCTGCCATTCAATAGAAAGGCCAGCCGCGGCTTGACCAGGATGTCGCGGTGGACGGCCAGCGTGCTCAGAAACGGCACCGCGATTTCCAGCGCCTGCACCGACTGCACACGGCCGGCGACCTCGTCCGTCCATTCAATCGCGCCATCGCGCACGCTGATGTTATAGAGCGCGAAACGGGCGGGCTCGCGGGGTGACGCAGGCTCGGCGGGTGCGGCATCGGGCAGCACCCGCCGGATCAGATCGTCGATGTCGGAGCGGCCATCGGCCGTGCGGGTCACGCGCATCACGGGCGCGTCGATTTCCAGGGCATCCACCACGGGCGCCCAGCGCCCCAGGGAACGCCACGCTGCATCTATATAGATACGCTTGATCTCCGCCTGGGGAGCGGTGCCCGTGGCCGAGGCGATCGCCAGGTCGTGCAGGCTGAGTTCCAGCGACCAGGGGCGGAAATCCACCCGCTCCACGGTGACTGATCGGCCCAGCGCCGCGGAGCCCCGCTGCTCCAGTTGCGCCTTGACCGCCCACGGCACGACCCAGGCCGCAGCCAGGCACAGCAGACCCAGCAGCACCGCCATGCAGAGGACGAGCAAAGTGGCGCGGCGCACGCGGCCGGAACGGAGGAATGAAGGCACGGGAACGAGGGAAGTCGCAGAAGAAGCCGGGCATTCCACCAGAAATTGCACGCCGCGGCATGTAAGCGAACGCAAAAAAGAAAGCCCGGTGGCGGAAGGTTCCGGCACCGGGCTTGACGGCGGACACAACGGTCGTTTGCCATCGGTTTGCGTCACCGAGAGGAAGGTCGGCTTCGCGGGAGGCAAGGTATTGCCTCCAGGGTGGGCCTTGCGGAGTTTCGCGGACCTCGACGTGGCACTGCATGCCGCTCGAAAAGGCCGCTGGGCTTCGCTTGGCGGCGCCTGAAGCGTTCAGGCACCGCCAGATTAATCCATCCGCCGCTGCGCCCGCAAGCGGTTTTTTTCATCAAGAAGTCACAGGCGATGCAAGCCGTTCGCGGGGCCTTCTGCATCGCGCCGGAGGCGGGGCTCCGCGCCGTTTTCCGCCCATGCCTCGACCCTCGAAACTGTATTTTCAACCAGTCTTTTTAGACTTTTTTAGTCTAAAGAATGGATTTGTTAGTATTGACCTAGCATTTAGGGCCCCCATAGAATCCGCCAGCCCAAAAAATGGGCAGGGTCCCAACCCTCATGTCCCGCTGCCGAATCCGGCTAAGTCAGTTCGCTGCCCCTGTGCGCCACTTGCGCCCGGCACGAATTTGATGGCGAACCAATCCAGGCGAGAAGCCTGGCAGGCGCTGCTTCCCCGCGAAGCGCGCTTCATAGGTCTCTCGACTCAGAAAGGAAAAGCTAATGACAGCGTCAGGAACATTGGTGGCCGGTGTGCGAACGTTCGCATCCGATGTCGCCGACGGCTTTCTTGAAATCACCCACAGCGGTTTCGCCCTCCTCGGGCTGACCGTGGCCTTCGCGGCCATCACGCTCACCGCCCGTCCCGATCTGCGGGAAGCGGGAGAAGAACAACTCCGGGGCTGGCTGCAGGCGCGCCAGGTCGCCATGCTCGGCGCCCCGATCGAGCCGGCCGCCAGCGAGCGCGCCACGGCCAGCAACCCCAAGGACCTGCCCAAGGAGCAGGCCGCCGTGGCCTACTGGCTCAGCAAGAAGTACCGCGTGGCGCCCGAGCCGCTGGCGGTGCTGGTGTCCGAGGCCTACGAGATCGGTGCGCGCTCCAAGCTCGACCCGACGCTGATCCTCTCCATCATGGCCGTGGAATCGAGCTTCAACCCCTTCGCGCAGAGCTCCGTCGGCGCGCAGGGCCTGATGCAGGTGATGACCCGCATCCACACGGACAAGTACGACAACTTCGGCGGCCACTTCGCGGCCTTCGATCCGGTGGCGAACATGCGGGTCGGAGTGAAGGTGCTGCAGGAATGCATCACGCGCGCCGGTTCGATCGAAGGCGGCCTGCGCTACTACGTGGGCGCAGCCAATCTGCCCGATGACGGCGGCTACGCGGCCAAGGTGCTGGCCGAGCATTTGCGCCTGCGCCAGGTAGCCAACGGCCGCTCGGTGCCGGTGATCCCGGTGCAGCCTGCTGCGTCCCCGATCCTGTCCACCAAGGCGACCACCTCCCCCGCGCCCGCCGTGGGCGCTGCCGCCGCCGCTGCGACGAAGCTCAACGGCGAGAGCGTCACCGACAAGGTCGCGCTGCTGTCCAACGCCGCCAGCTGAGCCGGCGTGCCCGGCGCAGCCCCGCTGCTGCGCGATGCCCCGGGGATCACCCCGGCACCCCACTCCAGTTACACTAGCGGGGTACGCGACTGGCGATAGGCGCGGTGACCTTTGCAGGCACTGCCGCTGACGTGGAATCCGGCAGGAGGCACTCTCCTGTGAACCACTGGGAAGCGTGCCGCAGTGAATTTGCTTTCCTGCGTTCCGCCGTTCGCCTGGGCAGCCCTTGTTTCAAGGGACACAAGTTCATAGGACTGCCACGCCATGTACCAACGCAATATTCTTGTCGAACAAGCCGATCCCGAAGTGTGGGCCGCCATCCAGGCCGAGAACGTCCGCCAGGAAGAGCACATCGAGCTGATCGCCAGCGAAAACTACGCCTCGCCCGCCGTGATGGCAGCGCAGGGCTCCCAGCTCACCAACAAGTACGCCGAAGGCTACCCGGGCAAGCGCTACTACGGTGGCTGCGAGAACGTGGACGTGATCGAGCAGCTCGCCATCGACCGCGTGAAGAAGCTCTTCGGCGCCGATGCCGCCAACGTGCAGCCCAACTCCGGCTCGCAGGCCAACCAGGCCGTGCTGCTGGCCTTCCTCAAGCCCGGCGACACCATCCTCGGCATGAGCCTGGCCGAAGGCGGCCACCTGACGCACGGCATGCCCCTCAACATGAGCGGCAAGTGGTTCAACATCGTCTCCTACGGCCTGAACGAGAAGGAAGAGATCGACTACGACGCGCTGGAAGCCAAGGCCCGCGAATCCAAGCCCAAGCTGATCATCGCCGGCGCATCGGCCTACGCCCTGCGCATCGACTTCGAACGCTTCGCCAAGATCGCCAAGGAAGTCGGCGCGATCTTCTGGGTGGACATCGCCCACTACGCCGGCCTGGTGGTCGCGGGCGAATACCCGAACCCGGTGCCCTTCGCCGACGTGGTCACCTCCACCACGCACAAGAGCCTGCGCGGCCCGCGCGGCGGCATCATCCTGATGAAGGCCGAGCACGAGAAGGCGATCAACTCCGCCATCTTCCCCGGCCTGCAAGGCGGCCCGCTGGAACACGTCATCGCCGCCAAGGCCGTGGCCTTCAAGGAAGCGCTGACGCCCGAGTTCAAGGCCTACCAGCAGCAAGTCGTGAAGAACGCCAAGGTCTTCGCCGAGACGCTGATCGAGCGCGGCCTGCGCATCATCAGCGGCCGCACCGAAAGCCACGTCATGCTGGTGGACCTGCGCTCCAAGGGCATCACCGGCAAGGTGGCCGAAGCGGCCCTGGGCCTGGCCCACATCACGATCAACAAGAACTCCATTCCGAACGACCCGGAAAAGCCGATGGTGACCAGCGGCATCCGCGTGGGCACGCCCGCCATCACCACCCGCGGCTTCAAGGAAGAGGAAACGCGCCTGACCGCCAACCTGGTGGCCGACGTGCTGGAGAACCCGCACGACGAAGCCAACCTGGCCGCCGTGCGCGCCAAGGTGCATGCGCTGACCAGCCGCTTCCCGGTTTACCGTTGAAGCGCGGCCACCCTGCTCCGCACCACCGCTGCCGGCACCAACCCGCCGGCAGCGCAGCGCGATGAAGTGCCCTTTCTGCAGCCACCCTGAAACCCAGGTGGTCGAAACCCGCGTGGCCGAGGACGGCGAGTTCGTGCGGCGCAGGCGCCAGTGCGGCGCCTGCGAAAAGCGCTTCACCACCTACGAGAAGCCGGAAGTCAACTTTCCGACCGTGGTGAAGAAGGACGGGCGCCGGGTGGACTACGACCGCAGCAAGCTGATCGGCTCCTTCACGCTGGCGCTGCGCAAGCGCCCGGTGAGCACGACGCAGATCGACAGCGCGATCGAGCGCATCGAGGAAAAGCTGCTGAACCTGGGCCAGCGCGAGATCTTCTCCAGCCGCATCGGCGAGCTGGTGATGCGCGAGTTGAAAAAGCTCGACAAGGTGGCCTACATCCGCTTCGCCAGCGTCTATCGCAGCTTCGAGGACATCGACGAGTTCCGCGCGCTGGTCGATGAGGTGCGCAAGTAGCCTCTGCGGCCTGCCCTGTCCCAGGGCCGATTTGCTATTAAATTAATAGCCAAGAGCGCTTGATCTGCGAGCGCTACGGGCATATTGGCCCAACAAGCTTCCCACCTGACTCCACGCAAGCAGGCCGGCCGGCGCCATGCCGGGCGGCTCCGCCTGCCTGCGCGCGCCAGGCCGTCAGAGCAGCGATGCCTTGATCGGCGGCACTTCCTGCACCACATCGCCGCACTGGGCGCGGTGGCGCAGCGCGTGGTCCATGAGCACCAGGGCCAGCAGCGCCTCGGCGATGGGCGCGGCGCGGATGCCCACGCAGGGGTCGTGGCGGCCCTTGGTGATGACTTCGGTGCTCTGGCCGTGGATGTCGATGGATTCGCGCGGGCTGATGATGGAGCTGGTGGGCTTGATGGCGATGGAGGCCTCGATGTCTTGCCCGCTGCTGATGCCGCCCAGGATGCCGCCCGCGTTGTTGCCGGCAAAGCCATTGGGCGTGAGCGAATCGCCGTGCGTGGTGCCGCGCTGGACCACGCTGGCGAAGCCGGCGCCGATCTCCACGGCCTTGACGGCGTTCAGGCCCATGAGCGCATGGGCGATGTCGGCATCGAGCTTGTCGTAGAGCGGCTCGCCCAGGCCCACCGGCACGCCCGTGGCCTGCACGCGGATGCGGGCGCCGCAGGAGTCGCCGGCCTTGCGCAGCGCATCCATGTAGTTCTCCAGCGCCGAGACATCGGCCACCGGGGCGAAGAAGGGGTTGTTCGGCACGTGGTCCCAGCTCTCGAACGGGATCTCCACCTCGCCGATCTGCGTCATGCAGGCGCGAAAGCGCGTGCCGTACTTTTCGGCCAGCCATTTCTTGGCGACGGCGCCGGCCGCCACGGTGGGCGCGGTGAGCCGGGCCGAGGACCGTCCGCCGCCGCGCGGATCGCGCAGGCCGTACTTGTGCCAGTAGGTGTAGTCGGCATGGCCCGGGCGGAAGCTCTGGGCGATGCTCGAGTAGTCCTTGCTGCGCTGGTCGGTGTTGCGGATCAGCAGGGCGATGGGCGTTCCCGTGGTGCGGCCTTCATAGACGCCCGAGAGGATCTCCACCGCATCGGGTTCGGCGCGCTGGGTGACGTGGCGGCTGGTGCCGGGGCGGCGGCGGTCCAGGTCGAGCTGGATGTCGGCCTCAGTGAGCGCCATGCCGGGCGGGCACCCGTCGATCACGCAGCCGATGGCCGGGCCGTGGGATTCACCGAAGTTGGTGACTGCGAATAGGGTGCCGAGTGTGTTGCCGCTCATGGGCGGCGATTATCCCAGAGCCATGCCGCTCTCCGGGCCATCAAGGCCGCCTGTACGAACGCCAGAGCCCGCTCACTGGGCGCTGCCGCTACGCCACCTCGGCCCCGATCGTCGAAAGGCCGCGGAGCAGGCCAGGCCAGCAGACGCCGTGGAGCCGGCTTTGCCGGGCCACCAGCGTCGCCCCCTTCCCGCGTAAGGCGCGAGAGAAGGGGGAAGCCGCGCAGCGGCTCAGGGGGTTGCCTGCTTCTCTTCAGGCCAGTCGCGGATATAGGCCTTGAGCATCTGGTTCTCGAAGTTCTGGCTGTCCACCACGGCCTTGGCCACGTCGTAGAAGCTGATCACGCCCATGAGCATGCGGCGGTCCATCACCGGCATGTAGCGCGCATGGCGGCCCAGCATCATGCGGCGGACTTCGTCCATGTCGGTTTCCAGCGTGCAGGTGAGCGGCGCATCGTCCATGGCCGAGCGCACCAGCGTCGTGCCCAGGTTGCCGCCGTTCTTGACGATGGCCTGGATCACCTCGCGGAAGGTGAGCATGCCGACCAGGTCGCCATGATCCATGACGACCAGCGAGCCGATGTCCTTCTCGGACATCACCTGCGCCGCCGCGGCCAGCGGCTCGTCCGCCGTGACGGTGTAGAGGGTGTTGCCTTTGACGCGGAGGATGTCGCTGACTTTCATGGGTGTCTCCAGGGATGCAGGCCCGCGCAGATGGCGGATGGGTAGCGAAAGAATATAGCCCACAATAAACCGAAGCCAGACACAGAAGTACAGAAGGAGACACGAACACCATGCCCGGTTACTCAGACCCCGGCTTCGACACGCTCGCGCTGCACGCGGGCGCCGTGCCCGACCCCGCCACCGGCGCGCGCGCGGTGCCCATCCATCTCAGCACCTCGTTCGTGTTCGAGTCGAGCGACCATGCCGCGTCGCTCTTCAACCTGGAGCGGCCGGGCCACGTCTACAGCCGCATCAGCAACCCGACCAACGCGGTGCTGGAGCAGCGCGTGGCGGCGCTCGAAGGCGGCGTGGGCGCCATCGCCGTGGCCAGCGGCCAGGCCGCGCTGCATCTGGCGATCTGCACGCTGATGGGCGCGGGCAGCCACATCGTGGCCAGCACGGCGCTCTATGGCGGCTCGCAGAACCTGCTGCACTACACGCTGGCGCGCTTCGGTATCGAGACCACCTTCGTGCGGCCCGGCGACATCGACGGCTGGCGCGCCGCCGTGCGGCCCAACACCAGGCTCTTCTTCGGCGAGACCGTGGGCAACCCCGGGCTCGACGTGCTGGACATCCCGACCGTGAGCGCCATCGCGCACGAGGCCGGCGTGCCGCTGCTGGTGGACTCCACCCTCACCTCGCCATGGCTCATCAAGCCCTTCGAGCATGGCGCGGACCTGGTCTATCACTCGGCCACCAAGTTCCTCTCCGGCCACGGCACGGTGATCGGCGGCGTGGTCGTCGATGGCGGCAGCTTCGACTGGGAGGGCCCGCGCACGGCCGGCCGCTTCGCGGAGCTGACGGCGCCCTACGAGGGCTTTCACGGCATGGTGTTCAGCGAGGAATCCACCGTCGGCGTCTTCCTGCTGCGCGCGCGGCGCGAAGGCCTGCGCGACTTCGGCGCCTGCATGAGCCCGCATACCGCATGGCTGATCCTGCAGGGCATTGAGACGCTGCCGCTGCGCATGGAGCGTCACATGCGCAACACGCAGCGGGTGGTCGAATTCCTGGCCGCCCAGCCCTTCGTGGCCCGCGTGGGCCACCCGATGCTGGAATCCCACCCCAGCCATGCGCTGGCGCTGCGGCTGCTGCCGCGCGGCGCGGGCTCGGTGTTCAGCTTCGACCTCAAGGGCAGCCGCGCCCAGGGCAAGGCCTTCATCGAGTCGCTGAAGGTCTTCAGCCACCTGGCCAACGTGGGCGACTGCCGCAGTCTGGTGATCCACCCGGCCAGCACCACGCACTTTCGCATGGGCGACGAGGCGCTGGCGCAGGCCGGCATCTCGCAAGGCACGATCCGCCTGTCCATCGGGCTCGAAGATGCCGACGACCTCATCGACGACCTGAAGCGGGCGCTGAAGGTGGCCGAGAAAGCCGGGGCCTGACGCCATGCAAGTCACCGTCAACGGTTCCCCCCTCTACTGCTACACCGGCGGCAAACCCTTCGATGCGGCACGGCCCACGGCCGTGCTGATCCACGGCGTGCTCAACGACCACAGCGTCTGGGGCTTCCAGAGCCGGCACCTGGCCCACCACGGCTGGAACGTGCTGGCCGTCGATCTGCCCGGCCACGGCCGCAGCGGCGGCGACGCGCCCGAGAGCGTGGAACAGGCGGCCGATGGCATCCTCGCCCTGCTGCGCGCGCTGGGCGTGGAGCGCGCCGCGCTCGTCGGCCACAGCTGGGGCTCGCTGATCGCGCTGGAGGCCGCGGCGCGGCTGGGCACGGCCGCCACGCACCTGGCGCTGGTCGGCACGGCCTATCCGATGAAGGTCTCTCCCGCGCTGATCGAGGCCGCGCTCCACGAGCCCGAAAAGGCGCTGCGCATGGTCAACGTGTTCTCGCGCAGCGGCCTGGCATCGCCCTCGGGGGGCGGCTTCTGGACCTTCGGCGCCGGCATGGCGCTGGGCCGGCGCGTGCTGCGCAGCAATCCGCAGGTCAACGTGTTCCACCGGGGCTTCGTGGCCTGCGACCGCTATGCGGGCGCGGAGGCGGCCATCGCCGCCCTCGCCTGCCCGGTGCTGTTCGCGCTGGGCCGCTCGGACCAGATGACGCCGCCGCGCGCCGCACAGGGGCTGATCGCCGCAGCGCAGGCGCGTGGGCTTCCTGTGGTGGTGGAGATGCTGCCTGCTGGCCACAGCCAGATGACGGAAGCGCCCGAAGCAACGCTGGCCGCGCTGCGCGGTTTTCTAGGTGTTTAGGCAGCCAAAAGGCCTGCAGCGCTTGATCCACCTGGGTATATAGCTATATTTTCAATAGCAAAACCCAGAGGAGAGGAGCCGGCCCTCAGCCCTGCGGCGCGCCCAGCAGCTGGCACAACCCCGTCAGGTCGGCCACCGTGGCCGGCTGGGGGCCGGCGTGCGGCCAGGGCTCGGCCTGACGGTTGATCCACACGGCCTGCATGCCGGCCTGCAGCGCGCCGTGCGCGTCCAGCAGCGCATCGTCGCCCACGTGCAGCACGGCGGCGGGCTCCACTTCCAGCCACTGCGCGGCGGCGTGGAAGATGCGCGCATCGGGTTTGGCGATGCCGAATTCGCGTGCCTTGAGGCTGCCGCGGAAGTAATGGTCCAGGCCGATCACGTCCAGATGCGCGTTGCCGTTGCTGACAGCCAGCAGCGGATAGCGCGCCGCGAGGAAGTCCAGCGAGGCGATGGCGTCGTCGTAGAGATCCACGCGCTGGCGCTGGGCGAAGAACACCTCGAAGGCGCCGTCCGCCAGGGCTTCGTCCTCGCCGCAGCGCTGCAGCGCGGTGCGGATGCTCTCGCGCCGCAGCGCGCTCAGGTCGTGCGACCATTCCGGGTGGGCCTGCAGCACGCCGGAGCGGATGGCCGCCGCCGCCTGCGCGTCGGCCAGCAGCGCGGCCGTGGCCGGCGCGCGCGGCTGCAGCCATTCGCGCAGCACCACTTCGGCCCGCCCGATGGCGGGCCAGACGGGCCAGAGAGTGTCGTCAAGATCCAGGGTGATTGCGCGGATGCGGGCGGTGTCGAGCATGGTGGCCGAGAATAGCGCAACCGTTCAGGTGCCACCTCTCCACACATCCATGACCTCAGCCCCCGCAGCCCACGCAGACCGCACCTCCAACGCATCCCCCGCCCGCACCGCCGTGCTGCTGTGCAACCTGGGCACGCCCGACGAGCCCACCGCGCCCGCGCTGCGCCGCTATCTAGCGCAGTTCCTGGGTGATCCGCGCGTGGTGGAGATCCCGCGCATCGCCTGGCTGCCCATCCTGCACGGCATCATCCTGCGCGTGCGGCCGGCCAAGTCGGCCGCCAAGTACGCCAGCATCTGGACGCCCGACGGCTCGCCCCTGGCGGTGTGGACGCAGCGCCAGGCCACGCTGCTGCGCGGCTGGCTGGGCGAAGCGGGCCAGCGCGTCGTGGTGCGCCACGCCATGCGCTACGGCAAGCCCTCCATCGCATCGCAGCTGCAGGCCCTGCAGGACGAAGGCGTGGACCGGGTGCTGGTGCTGCCGCTCTACCCGCAGTATTCGGCCACCACCACGGCCAGCGTGGTGGACGACGTGACCGACTGGGCGCGGCGCCAGCGGCGCTTTCCCGAGCTGCGCTTCGTCAACAGCTACCACGACCATCCGGCCTACATCGACGCGCTGGCGCAGAGCGTGCGCGCCCACTGGGCCCGCGAAGGCGGCCCGGCCGAGCAGCTGGTGATGAGCTTTCACGGTATCCCCGAGCGCAACGTGCGCCTGGGCGATCCCTACCAGGCCGAATGCCAGGCCACCGCCCGCCTGCTGGCCCAGGCGCTGAACCTGCAGCCCGACCAGTGGCGCCTGACCTTCCAGTCGCGCTTCGGCCCCGCGAAGTGGCTGGAGCCCTACACCGAGCCCACGCTCGTCGCCATGGCGCAGGCCGGCACGCGCCGCGTCGATGTGATGTGCCCGGGCTTCACGGGCGACTGCCTGGAGACGCTGGAAGAAATCAGCATGGAAGCGCGCGAGGCCTTCCTGCACGCCGGCGGGCAGGAGTTCCGCTACATCCCCTGCATGAACGACGGCGCGCCGTGGATCACGGCGCTCAGCCAGATCGCGCAACAGCACATGGGGGGCTGGGAAACGCGCTGATCGCGGCCGGCACGTTCCGGCAGCAGCGGGCGCACCCATAGCCCTCACCCTGCGCACGGGAGGGCCGCGCCGGGCAGCAGCGCGGCTCGCGGCCCAGCCGCGCCGGCTCGCTCAGAGCCGGTTCAGGCGCCGCGCATTCGCCACGGCCTTGGCGCGCACCGGCGCCAGCCCCTTGCCCATCACCCCCATGGCGGCGGACTGCCATTGCGAGGCCAGCGCCCGCTGGCCCGCCAAACCGCCCTTGCTGCCCCAGGGCGTGAACCAGGCCCGCATCATCGCCATGCCCAGCGCAGGCCCCGACAGCATGGACTGCGTGACCATGGCCATCCAGGCCTCCGCGAAGGCGGTCTGCTTCTCCGACACCATGCGCGTGAACTCGCGCTGATCGCGCACCGAGGGCTGCGCACCGGCAGCCGCCATGCGGGTGAGGCGGTGGGCGATCACCTGCGGGGCGGCGACGGACAGCTCGGCACCCTGGCGCCACAGGTCGGCGGCTTGCTGTTGATTCTTGGGGGACATGGTGCACTCCTGGCCCCGCTGCGGGGCGGCATTCAGACAAAAGGAAGGATGAGAAGACTCCCTCCCATGGTGCGCCGCCAGGCGCGCTGCGCACGTAGTCTGGGGCCTCTTTCTTGATTATTGATTGGCAATAATTCTCATTCATATCTACACTCGCATCCCGGCTGGCGCGCAGGCCTTTGCGCCCTGCGGCCATTGCCACTGCGGCGCTGCCTGCCCGATCGAACGGCTGCAAGCCCGCACGGTGCGGCCGCGGGGCGCCCATGCCCCAGCCACCCCACCCCGCACGCGTTCACGCGCTCGCGTGCTCCCTTTCATCCGCTATTCCAACGGCCCGTTTCCATGCATCGCCTCACCCCTCTCGCCGCCGCTGCGCTGGTCGCCAGCCTGCCGCTGCACGCACAGACCACCGCCACGCCCGCCCCCACCGAACTGCCCACCGTGAACGTGAGCGCCAGCGCCGACGCATCGGCCCAGGGCCTGTCGCCGGCCTATGCCGGCGGGCAGGTGGCGCGCGGCGGCCGCGCCGGCATTCTGGGCACGCGCGACAACATGGACACGCCGTTCTCCATCACCAGCTACACCAACGAGCTGATCCAGGACCGGCAGGCCCGCAGCGTGGGCGACGTGCTGCAGAACGACCCGACGGTGCGCGTGGCGCGGGGCTTCGGCAACTTCCAGGAGTCGTACTTCATCCGCGGCTTCATCCTGGGATCGGACGACGTGGCCTACAACGGCCTCTACAGCCTGCTGCCGCGCCAGTACATCGCCACCGAACTGTTCGAGCGGGTGGAGCTGCTGCGCGGCGCGTCGGCCTTCCTCACCGGCGCCAGCCCGAACGGCGGCGGCATCGGCGGCAACATCAACCTGCTGCCCAAGCGCGCGCCGAACGAGCCCCTGACGCGCGTCGGCACAAGCGTGGACAGCGGCGGCCAGATGGGCGTTTCCACCGACATCGCGCGGCGCTTCGGCCCCGACGGCAGCACCGGCATCCGGCTCAACGCGGCCTACCGCGGTGGCGACACCGCCGTCGATGACGAGAACGCCAAGCTCGGCCTGTTCGCCCTGGGCCTGGACTGGCGCAGCCGCGACGTGCGCCTCTCGGGCGACATCGGCTGGCAGGACAACCAGCTCAAGCGCACCCGCACCAACGTGGCCTCGGCCAACGGCATTCCGGCCGCGCCCGATGCCTCGTCCAACTGGGCGCAGCCCTGGTCGTACTCCAACGAGCGCGACCTCTTTGGCACCCTGCGCGGGGAATGGGACATCACCGGCGACGTGACCGCCTGGGCCGCCTACGGCTTGCGGCGCAGCAAGGAGGCCAACTCGCTGGCCAACATCACCGTGAACAACGCCGCCACCGGCGCGGCCACCACCAGCCGCTTCGACAACGCCCGCAAGGACCAGGTGGACACGGGCGAACTCGGCCTGCGCGGCAAGCTGCGCACCGGCAGCGTGGGCCATGAATGGGTCGCCAGCTATTCCGCCTTCCGCCTCAAGAAGGACAACGCCTATGCGCTCAGCAGCGGCTTCACCCTGAACACCAACCTCTACAACCCCACGAGCTACGCGCAGACGCCGCTCACCTTCCTGGGCAACGACCTGGCCAACCCCGCCTACAACGGCGGCACCAAGCTGCGCAGCCTGGCGCTGGGCGACACGCTGTCGCTGCTGGACGGCCGGACGCTGCTCACCATCGGCGCACGGCACCAGACCATCGAGACCGAATCCGTCACCTACCGCACGGTGTTCAACGGCGCCGTGACGGGCGCCGGCGGCGCCAGCACGGTCTATGAGAAAAGCCGGACCAGCCCGGTGCTCGGCGTGGTGTTCAAGGCCACTCCGCAGTGGTCGGTGTACGGCAACTACATCGAGGGGCTGGTGGCGGGCGACACCGCGCCCGCCACCTCCGGCGGCGTGGCCGTGTCCAACGCGGGCGAGCAGCTGTCGCCCTACGTCTCCAAGCAGAAGGAAATCGGCGTGAAGTTCGACGGCGGCCGCCTGGGCGGCAGCGTGGCCGTTTTCTCCACCACCAAGCCGCGTTCGCTGATGGTGGGCTCGCGCTTCACCTCTGAAGGCGAGGACCGCCACCAGGGCGTCGAAGCCACCCTCTTCGGCGAGGCCGCGCGCGGCCTGCGCCTGCTGGGCGGCGCAACGTGGCTGGATGCCCAGCAGCGCCGCACCGGCAACGCCACCACCGACGGGCAGCGCGTGATCGGCGTGCCGCGCTTTCAGGCCACGGCCGGCGCGGAATGGGACGTGCCCGGCGTGCGGGGACTGGCGGTGGACGGCCGCCTGGTGCATACCGGCGCCAGCTACGCCAACGCCACCAACACCCTGCGCGTGAGCGGCTGGACCCGGCTGGACCTGGGCATGCGCTACCTGACCGAATGGAACGGCCGGGCCCTGACCCTGCGCGCCCGCGTGGACAACGTGGCCAACCGCAACTACTGGGCTTCCGTCGGCGGCTATCCCGGCTCCGGCTACCTGGTGCTGGGCGCGCCGCGCACCTTGGTGGTCAGCGCCAGCGTCGATTTCTGACGTAGCCCCACAAGGTACACGCCAATGCAAAACGCCCGGCCAGGCCGGGCGTTTTGCATGCATCGAGCGCTCGGGCGCCGTGCTGCGCTCAGGCATCCATCTGCTGCAGCCGCAGCAGCTTGCGGCGCCCCAGGTGCTTGAGCACGCGCGGCACGATCAGCACGGCCAGCACGATCACCAGCAGCGCCAGCGACATGGGCCGCTGCAGGAACACCAGCCAGCTGCCTTCGCCGATGGAGATGGCGTTGCGCATCTGCGCCTCGGCCAGCGGGCCCAGGATCATGCCCACCACCACCGGCGCGGTCGGGAAGTCGAAGCGCCGCATCAGCACGCCCAGCAGGCCGATGCCGTAGAGCAGGAACAGATCGAACGCGCTCTGGCGCATGCCATAGGCGCCCACCGTGGCGAAGATCAGGATGCCCGCGTAGAGCTGCGGCTTGGGCACCTTCAGCAGCTTGACCCACAGGCCCACCATGGGCAGGTTCAGCACCAGCAGCATGATGTTGCCGATGTAGAGCGAGGCGATCAGCGCCCACACCAGCGTGGCCGAAGTGGTGAAGAGCTGCGGCCCCGGGTTGATGCCGTAGTTCTGGAACGCGCCCAGCAGCACGGCCGTGGTGTTGCTGGTGGGAATGCCCAGCGTCAGCAGCGGGATCAGCGCGGCCGTCACCGTGGCGTTGTTGGCGGCCTCGGGGCCGGCCACGCCTTCGATGGCGCCCCGGGTGCCGAACTCGGCCCGGTCTTCGGGCTTGGCCAGCTTCTTCTCGGCGGCGTAGCTCAGGAAGGTCGGGATCTCCGTGCCGCCCGCCGGGATGCAGCCGAAGGGCGTGCCGATCAGCGTGCCGCGGATCCACGCGGGCACCGAACGCTTCCAGTCGCGCTGGGTCATGTGGACGCGCCCCATGCGGTTCTGCGTATCGACCACGCGGCCTTCGTAGAGGGCGGCGTAGAGCACCTCGGCCACGGCGAAGAGGCCCACGGCCACCAGCACGATGTCGATGCCGTCCAGCAGCTCGGGCTGGCCCAGGGTGTAGCGGGCGGCGCCGGAGATCTGGTCCATGCCGATGCAGCCCAGCGCCAGGCCCACGAACAGCGCCGTCATGCCGCGCACCGTGCTCTTGCCCAGCACCGCGCTCACGGTGGTGAAGGCCAGCACCATCAGCATGAAGTATTCGGGCGGGCCGAGCTTGACCGCGAAGTCGGCCACATAGGGCGCGAACAGCGTCACCACCACGGTGGCGATGGTGCCGGCGACGAACGAGCCGATGGCCGCGGTGGCCAGCGCCGCGCCGGCGCGGCCGCTCTTGGCCATCTTGTTGCCCTCCATGGCCGTGACCATGCTGGCCGTCTCTCCCGGCGTGTTCAGCAGGATGGAGGTGGTCGAGCCGCCGTACATGGCGCCGTAGTAGATGCCCGCGAAGAAGATCATGGAGGCCGTGACCTCCACCTTGGCCGTGATGGGCAGCAGCATGGCCACGGCCACCGCCGGGCCGATGCCGGGCAGCACGCCCACCGCCGTGCCCAGGGCGCAGCCCACCAGGGCCCACAGCAGGTTGACCGGCGTGGCGGCGGTGGCGAAGCCTGCCAGCAGTGCGTCGAAGATTTCCATCACAGCCACCCCGTGTTCGTCAGGCCCGGCAGGTTGATCGCCAGGAATTGCGTGAAGGCCCAGAAGACGGGCGCCGAAATGAGCAGGCCCGTGAGCGCATCCACGCCCCAGGTGCGCAGGCTGGCGGCGGCCGGCTGGCCCGCGGCGCGGCGCAGGCCCTGCACCGCGAGCAGGTAGCAGAGCGTGCAGCTCAGGATGAAGCCCACCGTGGTGATGAGCGCCGCGTTCAGCAGCAGGCCGGCCGAGACCCAGGCGAAGGCGCCCTTGTCGGCCCGGGCCGCGCCGCCGCCGGCGTCCAGCTCGCGAAAGCCGCCGGAGAGCGCCTCCCACACCAGGAAGGCGCCGCACAGCGCCAGCACGCCCGACACCAGCCAGGGCAGGAAGTTGGGGCCGACGCCGCCATAGCCCGCATTGGCGGGAATGGCGAGTGCGCCCCAGGCCAGCGCGGCGGCCGCCACCAGCACGCCGGCGCCCACCAGCAGCTGCGCGCGCGTGGCGGGCACGTTGCCGGAGCCGGGCTCGGGCGGCGCATCGCCGGGTGCGGCGGCGGAAATCGAGTGTTCAGTCATGGAAAACCACCCAGGGAAAAAAGTCGATGACGGGCAACGAAGGGGCCAAAGAAAAGCGCACCCGCCACCGGGGCGAATGCGCTCGTCTCAGGCCAGGCCGGGGCTGCGGCGGCTCAGACCATGCCGGCCTTGACCATGGTGGCGCGCAGGCTGGCGAATTCCGCATCGACGAAGGCGCCGAACTCGTCGCCGGCCAGCCAGGCGGGCGTCCAGTCGTTCTTCTCCATCGACTCCGCCCAGCTCTTGCTCTTGACCGCCTGGGCCACCATGTCGATCAGCGCCTTGCGCTGCACCGGGGTGATGCCGGGCGCGCCATAGACGCCGCGCCAGTTGCCGATCTCCACGTTGATGCCCTGCTCCTTGAGCGTGGGCACGGCCGAGCCCTTGAGCCGCTGGCCCGAGGTGACGGCCACCGGCACCATCTTCTTGGTGTTGATGTATTCGGCCATCTCGCTGTAGCCGCCGCCGCCGATGGTCACGTTGCCGCCCAGGATGGCGGCGATCGCCTCGCCGCCCCCACGGAAGGCCACGTAGTTGATCTTGGCCGGGTCCACACCCACCTCGCGGGCGATCATGGCCGCCGCGATGTGCTCGGTGGAGCCGCGCGAGCCGCCGCCCCACTTCACGCTGCCCGGGTCCTTCTTGAGCTGCGCGATCACCTCGGCCATCGACTTGTAGGGCGAGTTGGCGGGCAGCACGAAGACGTTGTATTCGCTGGTCAGGCGCGCGATGGGCGTGGCCTGCGAGAGGTTCACCGGCGGCTTGCCGGTGATGATGCCGCCCAGCATCACGGCGCCCATCACCATCAGCGCGTTCGGGTCGCCCTTGGAGCCGTTGACGAACTGCGCCAGGCCGATGGCGCCGGCAGCGCCGCCCTTGTTGTCATACGTGACGGACGAGGCCACGCCCGCGTCCTGCAGCGCCTTGCCCAGGGCCCGGCCCGTGGTGTCCCAGCCGCCGCCGGGGTTGGCGGGCAGCATCATCTTGACGGAGGCGGCGGCGTGGGCCGACAGCGGCAGCGCGCCGGTGGCGGCCAGGGCGGCCAATGACTTGAGGAAGGTATCGCGGCGCATGGCATGTCTCCTTGGGATATGGGTGCCGTCCGGCAGGCTGCGATGGCCGTGCCGGAACTCGTTCTTGTGGCGGCGATGATGCGCGCCCATCCTGTCAAATGGCTGTCCGCAGACTCAGGGAAAACACCTGGGGTAGAGCCTTTCGCAGGCGGTGCTAAGGTTTCGCGCATGCAATTGCTTCTCGTGGAAGACGACGCCGCCATGCAGGCCACGCTGCAGCGCTCGCTGGCGCGGCGCGGCATGGAAGTGACCGCCCTGGCCGACGGCCGCGCGGCCCTGGCCCAGTGGATCGCCCGCCCGCCCGACGCCATCGTGCTCGACCTCAGCCTGCCCGGCCTGGACGGCCTGCAGGTGCTGCAGCAGGCCCGCGCGCGCGGCCTGCGCACGCCCGTGCTGCTGCTCACGGCCCGCGGCACCGTGGGCGACCGGGTGCTGGGCCTGAACGCGGGCGCGGACGACTACCTGCCCAAGCCCTTCGATCTGGACGAGCTGGAGGCCCGCCTGCGCGCCCTGGTGCGCCGCAGCGGCGATGCGCCAGAAGCCCGATCGGCCGCCAGCGCAATCGTGCTGGGCGCCATACGCTATGAAAAAGAGAGCGGCGCGATCTACCGGGACGGCGAGGTGATGGAGTTCACCCCGCGCGAGCTGGCGCTGATGCACGCCCTGCTCGCCCAGCCGGGCCATGCCGTCACCAAGGAGCGGCTCTATGAACTGGTCTTCCCCGGCCAGCTCGACGTGCAGTACGAGGCCATCGAGGTCGTCGTCTATCGCCTGCGCAAGAAGCTCGCCGGCACCGGCCTCACGCTGATGACGCTGCGCGGCCTGGGCTATCTGCTGAAGGCCGACGCGTGAGGCGCCACGCGATGCGCCGCGCGGGGCCGGCGCTCTCGCTGCGCCAGCAGCTGCTGGTGGGCATCCTGGTGCCGGTGTTCGCCTTCGTCGTCTTCAACACCCTGAGCCTCTACCGCGAAACGCTGCAGTCGCTGCACACGGCCTACGACCGCACGCTGCTCGCCTCGGCCAAGAGCATCAGCGAGCAGCTGGACGTGGAGGGCTACGACGATGCCGCCACGCTGCACGCCACCGTGCCCTATTCGGCGCTGGAAGCCTTCGAGGCCGACAACCAGAGCCGCATGTTCTACCGCGTCTCCAATCTGCACGGAGAGCTGGTCTCGGGCTTCGCCGAGCTGCCCGTGTGGCGCGGCACCATTCCTGCCCGCCCGCCCTATGCCGCGCTGGTCGATTTCTACAACGACGAATTCCGCGGCCAGCCGGTGCGCGTGGCCGTGCTGCTGCAGCCCGTGTCGTCGGCGCGCGGCCGGGGCATGGCGGTGATCCAGGTGGCCGAGACGCTGGAGCTGCGCCACACCCTGGCGCTGCAGATGCTCTGGAACACCCTGGCGCGGCAGGCCCTACTGGTGGCGGCCATCGCGCTCATCGTGGTGCTGGTGGTGCAGCGCGCCACGCGGCCGGTGCGCCAGCTCAGCGCCCATCTGCAGGAACGCACGGAGGACGACCTGAGCCCCATCGCTGCCCCGTCCGCGCCGCGCGAGCTGCAGCCGCTGATCGACGCCACCAACGGCGTGATGCAGCGGCTGGACTATCTGCTGGAGCACCAGAAGCGCTTCGTGCGCGATGCATCCCACCAGCTGCGCACGCCGCTGGCCGTGCTCAAGACCCAGGTGCAGTCGGCCCTGCGCGGCGACGCGCCGCCCGGGCAGGCGCTGCGCGAGATCGGCGACACGGTGGACCGCGCCACCCAGCTGGCCAACCAGATGCTGGCGCTGGCCAAGGTGGAGCAGCTGCGCCAGCAGGCCACGCCGCCGCTCACGCGGCTGGACACGGTGCTGCGCGAAGTCGCGCTCGACCTCTCCCCCCTGGTGGCACAGCACGACTTGGACTTCGGCATCCATACCGACCCGGCACCGCTGCGCGCCCACGCCTGGATGCTGCGCGAACTGGCGCGCAACCTGCTGCACAACGCCATCCGCCATGCGCCGGCCGGCAGCACGCTCAGCGTCGATCTGCGCAGCGACGGCCGGCATGCGGCCCTCACCATCGCCGACCAGGGCCCTGGCATCGATGCCGAGCTGGCCACGCGGCTCTTCCAGCCCTTCTCGGCCGGCGACATCCGCACCGGCTCCGGCCTGGGCCTGGCCATCTGCCACGAGATCGTGCAGGCGCTGGGCGGCAGCATCGCACTGGTCAACCGGGAGGAAGGCGGGCGCATCGCCGGGCTCGACGCCGTCGTGCGCCTGCCGCTGGAGCCGGCCGGCGCCTGAAACCGCGGCCCGCCTTGGGCACAATCGGCACGATGACGACCACGACGAGCAAGACCCCGCTGGCAGCCATGCGCCTGGACAAATGGCTGTGGTGCGCGCGCTTCTACAAGACCCGCAGCCTCGCCACCGAAGAGATCGGCAAGGGCCGCGTCACGGTCAACGGCCAGCAGGCCAAGGCCGCGCGCGACGTGCGCCCGGGCGACACGCTGGAACTCCGCCAGGGCCCGGTGCAGCGCACCGTGGTGATCCGCGCCCTGAGCGGCATGCGCGGGCCGGCTCCGGTGGCGCAGCTGCTGTTCGAGGAGACACCCGAAAGCATCGCCGCCCGGGCCGCTGCCGCCGAGCTGCGGCGCCTGGCGCCCGAGCCCGCCGCCAGCCTGCAGGAAGGCCGGCCCACCAAGCGCGACCGCCGCAACATCGACCGCGCGGGCGACTGGGGCCAGCGCTGGAGCGCGTCGCTGGACGACTGAAGGCCGGCGACGCGCGGGGGGCGGATCAGGCCGCCAGCGGTTCCGGGAAATGCACGACCAGCGCCTCGCTCTCGCCGGCCAGCAGGCTCAGGTAGGAGGGGGCCAGCGGTTTTTCGCAGGGCTCGGCCCGGAAGCGGATGGCGATGTCCGCCGCAGCGGGCGAGAAGAACAGGCAGACCTTGTCGGCCACCGGATCGCAGCTGGAAAACAGCGCCCTGCCGGAACCCGGCCGCGCCATCAGGAACTTGGCCATGAAGACTTGCTGGATCTGCCGCGCCGGCTCGAAAGCCTCGCGTTCACGACCCAGATCCAGACGATACCAATTGCTGCTCACGGAAGCCTCTCCCCGGACGAACCGGAAAAATGGGAATGAGGCCATCCTAGAAAACCCTGGCTCCGCTGCGCGTTCCGCAGCGGCCCACGCGGGCGTAGGACTTTGGCGCATCGAACCCGCAGCGAACTGGCCAGTTTCCGCCTGACGGCAACACGGAGCACCCCGCAGCGGGCCCGCGCGCCTACCATTCGCACGTCGGCTTCACGGCCGACACCCTCCCTTTGCTTTTCAAGCAAATTCGACCCGCCTTGGCGGGTCTTTTTTTGGGCAGGGCATGCGGGAAAGGGCCATTCCCGCATGCCACAGGTCGAGGGATCGGGGCAGGCAGTGCGCGCTGCCCGGGGGCATCTCGGCTCCGCGGCACGCCCGCGGTGCCAGAATCCGGGGCCTCGAACGTCATAGCGCGCACACAAATTGCGAGCTTTGCGCAGCAACTGCCTTGTTCGGCCTGCACAATGGCTCGAACGCCCTGCGAGTGCTCCATGGATTTCACCCTTGATCTGCCGACCGTGCTGGTCGTCTACAACACTTCGCTGTTCGCCGGCGCGCTCAGCATCTTCCAGATCCGCCTGCACTCCTGCCGCCCCCGTGGCCTGGCCTGCCTGGGCGCTGCCTACCTGATGCTGGCCTGCGGCTCCGGACTGGCCTGGCGGGGCGAGGTCGCCGCCCTGCCCGTGTGGCTGTGGACGCACGGCAGCCTGGCCCTCGGCACCTTCGGCTACACCTTCTTCTGGGCCGGCATACGGGGCTTCAGCGGCCGCCGCAGCATTCCGTGGGCAGCCGTGCTGCTGCTGCCCGGGGCCTGCTCCATATTGGGGCTCATCACGGGCTTTCCGATCCACAACCTCCCGCGCGCGGGCGTCTTCCACGCGACCGCCGTGCTGGCGCTGCTGCTGAGCCTCTACGAGCTTCTGCGGGAGACGCGCACGGAACCCCTGCCCTCGCGCTGGCCGCTGGCATTGCTCGTGGGGCTGAGCGGCACCATCTACCTGTTGCGGCTGATCCATATCCTGAGCGGCTCGGCCGGCGGCGCGAGCAGCTTCGCCTGGGCGTTCTACGTGCAGATCTTCTGCCACTTCGGCATCGCGCTGATGGCGGCCACGCTCTCGAACGAGCGCGCCCAGATCCGCCTGGCGCAGGCCGCCCATACCGACCCCATGACCGGGGCGGGCAACCGGCGCTGGCTGGCCTCGCGCCTGCCCGCCTACCTGCCGGCCCAGAGTGCCGTCGCGCAGCTGGACCTGGATCATTTCAAGCGCATCAACGACGAGTTCGGACATTCGGCCGGCGATGCGGTGCTGATCGAGTTCGCACTCTGCATACAGAGCCAGCTGCGCGCGTCGGACCTGTTCGCGCGCACCGGCGGCGAGGAGTTCGTGATCTATCTGCCGGACGTCACGCGCTCCGAGGTCTGGTCGATCGCGCAGCGGCTGCGCGCCAGCGTGGAGGCGCTGCGGGTGCAGGTGGACGGCAAGACCATCCCCATCACCGTGAGCATCGGCCTGGCCTGGACGGCCTCGGCCGCCTATTCGCAGCAGGAATGCCTGAAGCGGGCGGACCTGGCCTTGTACGAGGCCAAGCACGCGGGCCGCAACCAGGTGCGCGCGGCCGACTAGCGAAGCACGGCCGGCGCCGGGGGCAGAGCCCGCCCCGCCCCGGCAGCCCAGGCTCAGCTGCCCGCCACCTTCATGCGGTTGACGAGGATCGAGCCCACCGTCTTGGCGCCGTAGTTGTAGGCATCGGCACCCACGGCCTGGATGCCCTTGAGCATGTCCTTGAGGTTGCCGGCGATGGTGATCTCCTGCACCGGGAAGGCGATCTCGCCGTTCTCCACCCAGAAGCCGCTGGCGCCGCGCGAATAGTCGCCGGTGACGTAGTTCACGCCCTGGCCCATCAGCTCGATGACGAACAGGCCCGTGCCCAGCTTCTTGAGCATGGCGTCCAGGTCGTCGCCCGGCCGGGTGTGGCGCGAGGTGAGCGTGAGGTTATGCGAGCCGCCGGCGTTGCCGGTGGTCTTCATGCCCAGCTTGCGCGCCGAATAGGTGGAGAGGAAGTAGCCCTCCACGCGGCCGGCATCGACCACCTTGCGGGCGGACACGCGCACGCCTTCCTCGTCGAAGGGCGAGCTGCCCTTGCCGCCGAGCACGAAGGGGTCTTCGATCAGGTCGATGTGGGCCGGCAGCACGCGCTTGCCCAGCGAATCGAGCAGGAAGGAGCTCTTGCGGTAGAGCGCGCCGCCGCTCACGGCCTGCACGAAGCTGCCCAGCAGGCCCGCGGCCAGGGGCGATTCGAACAGCACCGGGCACTGGGTGGTGGGGATCTTGCGGCTGCCCAGGCGGCTCAGGGCGCGCTCGGCGGCATAGCGGCCGATCAGCGCCGGTGCCGACAGGTCGGCCGCGCTGCGCATGGAGCAGTACCAGGCGTCGCGCTGCATCTCGGCATGGCGGCCGGGCAGCGAGGCGATGGGCGCCACCGACATGCTGTGGCGCGAGCTGGCATAGCCGCCGCGAAAGCCGCGCGTGTGGGCGCTGAAGAAGTGGCTCTGCTGGGCCGATACGCCCGCGCCTTCGCTCTTGGTGATGCGCTTGTGCGTCTTCAAGGCCGCGGCCTCGCATTCCAGCGCCAGGCGGGCCGCCTCTTCGCTGGTGATGGCCCAGGGGTGGAACAGCTGCAGGTCGCGGTGCGTGTCGGCTGGCGCGATGTCGGCCGCATCGGGCAAGCCGGCGACCGGGTCTTCGGCGGTGAAGCGGGCGATGTCGTAGGCCGCCTGCACGGTGCGCTCGATGGCCGCGAGGGAGAAGTCCGACGTGCTGGCATTGCCGCGCCGGTTGCCCACATAGACGGTAACGCCCAGCGACTTGTCGCGGTTGCGCTCCACGTTCTCCAGTTCGCCCTTGCGCACGCTGACCGACAGGCCGCAGCCTTCGGAGGCCTCGGCGCCCGCATCGGTCGCGCCCAGCTTGCGGGCATGGCCCAGGGCGTGGTCCACCAGGCCTTCGAAGAAGTCGCGGGTGTAGCTGAAGCCGCTCTCGGCGGCAGATGGAGCGGAGGCCTTGTCGGCGCCAGCGGCGGTGCGTGAGCGGGGTGTATTCATATCGGCGGCTATGATACTTGCCGCTTCCCGGCGCCATGGAGCCGGGTCTTTTCTCCGGACACACCGCGTGTCCCGCCCCCGAGTTTTTCCCCCACCATGTCACGCAAACCCACCAAAGGCTACTTCGTGCGAGGCCAGTTCGTCGCCGCAGGCAGCGAACTCGACATCGCCCTGAAGGCCGAACTCAAAGGCACGACCGAGTCGAGCCGCACCGATATGAAGCGCGAAAGCGATGCGCTGCAGAACCTCGGCCGCGACCTGCTCACGCTGCGCGCCGACCTGCTCGACCGCCTGCAGCTGCCCGAAAAGCTCGTCGATGCGCTCGAAGAAGCCAAGCGCATCACCAACTTCGAGGGCAAGCGCCGGCAGATGCAGTACGTCGGCAAGCTCATGCGCAAGCTCGACGAAGCCACCGTGCAGGCCGCGCAGGACGCGCTGGAAGAGCAGCACAGCGGCTCGGCCGCCGAAAAGCTGGCGCTGCACCAGGCCGAGCAGTGGCGCGAGCGGCTGATCGCCGACGACGATGCGCTGGCCCAGTGGCTGGAGCAGTTCCCGCGCACCGACACGCAGCAGATCCGCGCCCTGATCCGCCAGGCCCGCAAGGACGCGCAGCCCGCCGGCAAGGAGGCCAACGTGCAGGTCTCCGAGGGCCTAGCGCCCCGCAAGGGCCGCGCCTACCGCGAGCTGTTCCAGCTGGTGCGCGAGCAGATGCAGGACGCCGGCGACGAAGGCCGTGCCGAAGGTGCCGAGCACGATGCCTGACGCCGCCTCCTCCCCCGCCCTGCCCGCGCCGGATGCGCGCTGCGACGCGCTGCGCATCGGCATCGTCTCCATCAGCGACCGCGCCAGCGCCGGCGTCTATGAAGACAAGGGCCTGCCCGCGCTGCAGGACTGGCTCGCGCGCGCGCTGCTCAACCCCATCGCCTTCGAGCCGCGCCTGATCGCCGACGACGAGGCCACCATTAGCCGCACGCTGATCGAGCTGGCGGACACCGCCGCCTGCGACCTGGTGCTGACCACCGGCGGCACCGGCCCCGCGCTGCGCGACGTGACCCCCGAGGCCACGCTGGCCGTGGGCCACAAGGAGATGCCGGGCTTCGGCGAGCAGATGCGCCAGATCAGCCTGCGTTTCGTGCCCACCGCCATCCTCTCGCGCCAGGTGGCCGTGGTGCGCGGCCGCGCGCTCATCATCAACCTGCCGGGCCAGCCCAAGGCCATCGCCGAAACGCTGGGCGGCCTCAAGGACGAGGGCGGCGCGCAGGTCGTGCCGGGCATCTTCGCGGCCGTGCCCTACTGCATCGATCTGATCGGCGGGCCCTACATGGAAACGCGCGACGCGTTCTGCAAGGCCTTCCGGCCCAAGCAGGCGCAGCGGCCTCCGCGCGACTGAACCCCCCCAAGAAAAAAGGCCCTGGCGCGCGATGCACCAGGGCCTTTTGCTATGAGAAAAGTAGCAGCCGGCCGATCGCCGGGCTGCCGGGCGAGGCGCTACTTGCCCACCAGCGCGTTCAGCCGCTCGGCCTCGAACTGCTCGCAGCGCGTCGCGTCTCCCGGAACGCAGCCGCCGGCCTGGGGCGCGGTGCGGGCCAGCTTCTCGATGGCTTCCCAGAGCAGCGCGATCTGGCGCTCCTGCGAGGAGGCGTTGTCGATCAGGCCACGCATGGCCTGCGAGAGCGGATCGTCTTCCTGCGTGATGCCGTAGGCCGTGAAGCGCTGCGCAGGCTGCGGCTCGGTCACGTCGGGGCTGGCGCCGGTCTTGGACGGGATGATGCGCGCCGGGATGCCCACCGCCGTAGCGCCGGCCGGCACGGGCTTGATGACCACGGCGTTGCTGCCGATCTTGGCGCCGTCGCCCACCTCGAAGCCGCCCAGCACCTTGGCGCCCGCGCTCACGACCACGTCGCGGCCCAGCGTGGGGTGGCGCTTGGCGCCCTTGTAGAGCGAGGTGCCGCCCAGCGTCACGCCCTGGTAGATGGTGCAGCCGTCGCCGATCACCGCCGTCTCGCCCACCACCACGCCCATGGCGTGGTCGAAGAACACGCGCTCGCCGATCACGGCGCCGGGGTGGATCTCGATGCCGGTGAGCCAGCGCGAGAAGTTGGAGATGAAGCGCCCGAGCCACTTGAAGCCGTGGTTCCAGCTCCAGTGCGCCGGTCGGTGCAGCCAGATGGCGTGCAGGCCCGGATAACAGGTCACCACCTCCCACGTGCTGCGCGCGGCAGGATCGCGGTCGAGGATGCACTGGATATCGGAGCGGAGGCGGTCGAACATGGGGGACTCGGTTGTTCTTGAAATATGCAAATGCGCCGGCTGGCGCGCTGGCAGTCTATCGCTGCGCCCGTTCGGCCGTCTCCAGCATGGCCTTGGCGACACCGCGCAGGATGTGGATTTCCTCGGGCGTGAGCCGGGCGCGGTTGAAAAGCTGGTTGAGCCGGGGCATGAGCTTCTTGGGCGCGGCGGGGTCGAGGAAGCCGATGCCCTCGAGCGCCCGCTCCCAGTGCTCCAGCATGCCGGCCACCTGGCGCGCATCGGCGCGCGGTGCGGCGGCCTCCTCTGGCGCCCCCTCTTGCCCGGCCAGCGGAAAGCCGCCCAGCGCCTGGCGCCAGTCGTAGGCCAGCACCTGCACCGCCGCGCCCAGGTTGAGCGAGCCGAAGCCGGGGTTGGTGGGAATGGAGAGCGCGACGTGGCAGCGGTACACGTCTTCGTTGGCCATGCCGAAGCGTTCGCTGCCGAAGAGAAAGGCCACGCCGGCCTCGCGCGTCGCGCCGTCTTCATCACCGTTGGGGGCCTGCAGCGCGCGTTCCGCCTGGGCCTGGCGCTCTTCTTTCAGGAGCATCTCGAAATGCGCGCGCGGCTGGCGCGTGGGCGGGCCGAAGTCGCGCGGCGTCATCGCCGTGGCGCACAGGTGGCTCATGCCGTCCAGCGCCTCGTCCAGCGTCTCGACGATGCGGGCCTTTTCCAGCACGTCCAGGGCGCCGCTGGCGCGCTGGATGGTTTCCTCGCGCCGCAGCACGTTGGCCCAGCGCGGCGCCACCAGCACCAGGTCGTCGAAACCCATGGTCTTCATGGCACGGGCGGTGGCGCCCACGTTGCCGGCATGGCTGGTCTGGATGAGGATGAAGCGGGTTTTCATGGGCGGATCGCACGGTGCAGCGGAACCCGTGATTGTCGCCGCCGGCAGCGGAAAAATGCGGCATGGGTAAAATGCAGGGTTTCGCGCTCGCCGGCATCGCCCGGCGTCTCCCCGGGGCCACCTGCCGGCCCCCAACGCCCGCTCCTCATCACAATCCAATGTCGTCCAATCTGCATCCCATGCTCAACGTGGCCATCAAGGCCGCACGCGCCGCCGGCGCCATCATCAACCGTGCCGCGCTCGACGTGGAATCGGTGCGTATTTCGCAAAAGCAGATCAACGACTTTGTGACCGAGGTGGACCACGCGAGCGAGAAGGCCATCATCGAAACCCTGCTGACGGCCTACCCGGGCCACGGCATCATGGCCGAGGAATCGGGCAGCCAGTACGGCGCCCGGGACTCCGAATTCGTCTGGATCATCGATCCGCTGGACGGCACCACCAACTTCATCCACGGCTTCCCGGTCTATTGCGTGAGCATCGCCCTGGCCGTGCGCGGCAAGGTCGAGCAGGCCGTGATCTACGACCCGACGCGCAACGACCTGTTCACCGCCACCAAGGGCCGCGGCGCCTACATGAACGAGCGCCGCATCCGCGTCTCCAAGCGCACGCAGCTCAAGGAATCGCTGATCTCCACGGGCTTCCCGTTCCGCCCGGGCGACAACTTCAAGAACTACCTGAACATCATGGCCGACGTGATGCAGCGCACCGCCGGCCTGCGCCGCCCGGGCGCCGCCGCGCTGGACCTGGCCTATGTGGCGGCTGGCTTCACCGAAGGCTTCTTCGAGACCGGCCTGTCGATCTGGGACGTGGCTGCCGGCTCGCTGCTGGTGACCGAGGCCGGCGGCCTGGTGGGCAACTTCACGGGCGAGGCCGACTTCCTGGAGCAGCGCGAATGCCTGGCCGGCGCACCGCGCATCTACGGCCAGCTGGTGCCCATCCTGAGCAAGTACAGCAAGTTCGCCAGCGCCGGCGACAAGGCCTCCGTGCGCCAGGCAGCCGACAACTTGGATGTGGCCGTGCTGCCCCAGGACGGCGCCGCAGACGCTGACGCTGCCCCCGCGGCCGAGCGCCCGGCCCACGGCGAAGACCGCAGCGCATCGTCAGCCAACGGTCTGTTCTGAAGCCCCGTTCCGCGCCCTGCGGAACCGCTATCGAAAAGAGAGCTGCCAGCGCTTGCACAACAAGCGCTGGCAGCTTTTTTCATGCCTGAACGCAGCCGGCTGTAACTCCCCGGCTCAGTCAGGATCGGGGTACTTCTGGGCGATGGAGCGGAAATCGTCCGCGATATCGACGAAGGCATCCACCATGTCGGGGTCGAAGTGCGTTCCCCGGCCCCTGATGATGGTGCCGCAGGCCTGTTCGTGCGTGAAGGCTGCCTTGTACACGCGCCGGCTGATGAGCGCGTCGTACACGTCGGCCACGGCCATCAGGCGGGCGGAGACGGGGATGTCGTCACCGGCCAGGCCCTGGGGGTAGCCGCTGCCGTCCCACTTCTCCTGGTGGCTGTAGGCGATCTCCTTGGACATGCTGAGGAAGGCCACGCGCATGCCCAGGCGCCGCTCGGCCTTCTCGATCGCATCGCGGCCCAGCGTGGTGTGGGTCTTCATGATCTCGAACTCCTCCGGCGTGAGCGGCCCGGGCTTGAGCAGGATGCTGTCGGGAATGCCGATCTTGCCGATGTCGTGCAGCGGCGCGGATTTGTAGAGCAGGTCGATCGTGCGCTCGTTGAGCAGGTATTCGAACTTGGGGTGGTGGCAGAGCCGCTCGGCCAGCACCTTGACGTAGAGCTGCGTGCGGCGGATGTGGTTGCCGGTCTCGTTGTCGCGGGTTTCGGCCAGCGAGGTCATGGCCATGATGGTCACGTCCTGGATGGCCTGCACCTCCAGCGTGCGCAGGGCCACCTCGCGCTCCAGGTAGGCGCTCTTGTCGCGCAGGAAGTCGGCCGTCGCCTTGAGCGCCAGATGCGTGTGCACGCGCGCCAGCAGGATGGGCGGGCTGATCGGCTTGGTGATGTAGTCCACCGCGCCCAGCGCCAGCCCCACGCGCTCGTCCTCGGATTCGGAGCGCGCGGTGAGGAAGATGACCGGAATGTCGCGCGTGGCGGGGTCGGCCTTGAGCTGGCGGCAGACCTCGTGGCCGTCGAGGCCGGGCATCATGATGTCCAGCAGGATCAGGTCGGGCGGCGCTTCGCTGCGCGCGATCTTCAGCGCCTTCTCGCCGTTGTTGGCGACCCGCACGTGGTAGCGCCCCTGCAGCAGGTTGCCCATCAGCGTGAGGTTGTCGGGCGTGTCGTCCACCACCAGCACGGTGGCGCTCGGCTTGTCGGCCGGCCGGTCCTGGGGGCCCGGCATGAAGGTCTGCGCGTCGAAAGCCATGGTGGTTGTCCTGCCTGAAGTCTGGAGAGGTGGGGGCAAGGCCGGGTTGCCGCTCAGAGCGGGCCCAGGCGGTCGAGCAAGGCCAGTGCCTGCTCGAATTCGAAATCGCGGGTGACGCGCTCGAGCGTGTCGAACGTGTCGCCCAGAGCGGCCTGCAGGACGGCGCGGTGCCGTTGCAGGCAGTCCAGCGCGGCCGGGTCGTCGCGGCGCAGCAGTTCGGCCAGCTCGCGCGCGGCCTGCTCCGGCGGCAGTGCATCCGGGCCGGGCGGCACGGTGGGCTCGTGCTGCGGCCGGGTGGCATCGAGCCACTCCTGCAGGCCGCGCAGCAGCACGGACAGCGACAGCGCCATGGCGTCGCGCAGCGGCTCGCGCAGCATGGCCGACTCGCCGGCGCGCAGCGACTGCTCCAGCGCCAGGGCCTGCTCCGCGAGGCCCGCGGCGCCGATGTTGCCGGCCACGGAGCGCAGGGTGTGCATCAGCCGCTCGGCGCGTGGCGTGTCGCCGGTGTGCTCGGCCTCTTCCAGCGCGCGGTCGATGCCGCGCTGGCCCTGCACGAAGCGGCGCAGCATGTCGGCATAGAGCGCGGGCTTGCCCAGCGCGCGCTGCAGGCCCAGGGCCGTGTCGAGCCCCGCAATGCCGCGCGGCAGCACCACCACGGGCGGGCGCGGCACGGCAGGCCCCGCCGCCGCCGCGGGCCTGGCCGAGTGAAGGGCGGCATCCGGAGCCGGCACGGCGCCCGCAGCCTGCGGTTCCGCATGCGGGCGTATCCAGCGCGCCAGCGCCGCCCAGAGGGCCTCCGGCTCGATCGGCTTGGCCACGTGGTCGTTCATGCCGGCGGCGAAGCAGCGCTCGCGGTCTTCCGCCATGGCGTTGGCCGTCATGGCGATGATGGGCAGCGCCGCATGCCGGGGGTCGGCCCGCAGCTGGCGGGTGGCCGTCTCGCCGTCCATCACGGGCATCTGCATGTCCATGAGCACGGCGTGGTAGGACTGGCGGGCGATGCATTCCAGCGCGATCTGCCCGTTGCCGGCCACATCCACCTGCAGGCCGGCGTCGCGCAGCAGCTCCAGCGCCACCAGCTGGTTGAGTTCGTTGTCTTCCACCAGCAGCACGCGCGCACCGCGCAGCGATGCCGGCAGTTCTTCGGGCTGCGGGGTCTGCAGCAGCGGCGCATGGCTGGGCAGCCAGCCGTGCTCCAGCGGCTGCATCAGCGTGTCGTAGAGCACCGATGCGCTGACCGGCTTGACCAGCACCGAGTCGATGCCTTCCTTCTGCGCGGAGCGCAGCAGCTCCTCGCGCCCGTAGGCGGTCACCATCAGCAGCTGCGGCACCTGGTCCAGCCCCAGCGAACGGATGCGGCGGGCCAGTTCGAGCCCGTCCATCACGGGCATCTGCCAGTCCAGCAGCAGCAGCCCGAAGCCGTGCCCGTCGGCCTGCGCCTGCTTGAGCGTGCGCAGCGCCTCCGCCCCGGAATGCACCTGCGTGGCCTCGAAGCCCATGGCCTGCAGCATGTCGGCCAGCACGGCGGCGGCGGTCTCGTTGTCGTCCACCACCAGCACGCGCTGCTCGCGCAGGCCCGCCACCGGCAGCGGGGCCTGCTCGCGCGGCTCGGCGCCGCGCTCCAGCGGCACCGTGACCCAGAAGGACGAGCCCTTGCCCAGCGTGCTTTCGGCCGCGGCCTCGCCACCCATGAGCTCCGCCAGGCTCTTGCAGATGGCCAGGCCCAGCCCCGTGCCGCCGTAGCGGCGGGTGGTGGAGACATCGGCCTGCTGGAAGCTCTGGAAGAGGCGCTCCATCTGCTCCGGGGCGATGCCGATGCCGGTATCGCGCACCTCGAAGCGCAGCAGCACGCGCTGGCCCGAGGATTCGACCAGGCGCACCAGCACGTGGATCTCGCCCTGCTCGGTGAACTTGACGGCGTTGTTGGCGAAGTTGATGAGGATCTGCCCCAGCCGCAGGGCATCGCCCACCAGGTGCTGGGGCACGTCGGAGGCGACATCCAGCACCAGCTCCAGCCCCTTGGCGGCGGCCTTGTAGCCCACCACGTCGGCCACGCCGCCCAGCATGCGGTCGAGCATGAAGGGCTGGCGCTCGACCTGCAGCTTGCCGGCCTCGATCTTGGAGAAGTCGAGGATGTCGTTGATCACGCCCAGCAGGTGCTGGCCGGCCTGCTGGATCTTGGAGACATAGCCCATCTGCCGCGCGTTCAGGCCCGACTTGAGCGCCAGATGCGACATGCCGATGATCGCGTTCATGGGCGTACGGATCTCATGGCTCATGTTGGCCAGGAAGTTGGACTTCAGCGTCGCGGTTTCCTCGGCCAGCTCCTTGGCGCGGCGCAGTTCGATCTCGGCCTCCATGCGCTCGGAGATGTCCACCAGGGTGCCGATCGTGCCGCCCGGCGAGCCGTCGGGCCGGTCGAGCGCATGCAGCCAGAACAGGCTGCGGTGCAGCTTGCCGTCGGCATAGCGCAGATCCCGCTCCATGTGCAGCCACTTGCTGCCGGCCACCATCTCTTCCTCGTAGCGCTTGAGCCGAATGCGCTCCTCCTCGGGCAAGAACGGCAGATCCAGCACGGTCTTGCCGATGTAGTCCTCGCGGCGGATGCCGAAGGCCTCTTCGTAGGCACGGTTGAAACCGATGAAGCGGCCCTGCTCGTCCTTGTAGAAGATCGGCACGGGAATGGCCTCGGTCAGCGCCTGCTGGAAGGCGAGCTGCGAGGCGAGCTGCGCCTGCAGGTCGCGCCGCTCGGTGACGTCCTCGTGCAGGCCCACGATGGCGATGCGCTGGCCGCGCTCGTCGAACACCGGCGACAGCGTGGCCTCGTCGTGAAAGAGCGTGCCGTCCTTGCGGCGGTTGATGAAGTGGCCCTGCCAGGAACGCCCGGCGGTGAGCTGGGCCCACATGTCCTTGAAGGTCTCTGGCGGCGTCTGGCCGCTGGCGACGATGGACGGCTTCTTGCCGCGCACCTCCGGGCGCCGGTAGCCCGTCTTGCGCTCGTACTCCGCATTGACCCATTCGATGCGGCCCTCGGCATCGGTGATGGTGACCGCCACGGGGCTGTTCTCGAGCGCGGCCCCCAGCACGCGGAAGCGCTCGCGCGCCGCCCGCATGCGCCGGCGGTTGCCCACCATGTCCAGCACCATCGCGCCCAGCACCAGGAGGCCGAAGAAGGCCGCGCCCCCGACCCAGAGCCGCTCGCCCAGCGGCATCAGCGCGCCCACGTCGTCCAGCATCACGAGCTGCCAGGGGCCCTCGGGGTCGTTCCAGTCGATGTTGCGCCGGACGATGGCGTAGGGCACGTCGTTGATGAGCGTCTGCTTCGCATCGGCCGTGAAGGGCAGCTCGGAGCCACCGCCCTTGTCGAAGCGGTCGCCGAACTGCCGCAGCGCGCGCACCTGGTCGATGCGCTGCTGCGTGAGCGGCGAGGTCATGGCGTAGAGCCAGTGCGAATCGGTGGCGGCGAACACCACGCCCTGCGGCGACATCAGCAAGACGGGGTGGCCCACACGGTTGAAGCTGCCCTCGAAGGACTCGAAGGCGGCCTTGAACAGCACCACGCCGATGATGGCGCTCGCGCTGGACTCCTTTTCATAGAGCGGCGCCGCGTAATACAGGCCGCGGTCGCCCGACGTGACGCCCACCGCGGCATAGACCGACACGCCGCCCTTGATCGCCTGCTGGAAATAAGGCCGGAAGGCCAGGTTGATCCCCACGGCGGACGGTCCGGCCGTGTCGTGGGCCACCACGGTGCCGTCGGCCGCGAGCACATAGAGGCCGTCGCCCAGGAAGCGCTCGCGCACCAGCGCCAGACGCGACTGGGCGCGCCCCTGGTCCGCCATGGGCTGCCGCAGGGCCATCGCCTTCAGGTCGGGTTCGGCCAGCCCCAGCAGCACGACCGCGCCCAGGATGGGGCCGTTGCTCGTCTGGTTGATCAGCGCGTTCGCCGCGTTCTGGAGGATGAGCGCGCTGTCCTGCACGCGATCGACGGTGCGCACCTCCAGCACGGCCTCGACCAGCAGCGCTGCGCCGGCCAGCGCCACCACCACCACCAGCAGGGCGCCGCGCCACCACCGCAGGGGGCGGTCGAGCGCGCGGCCCAGGAGCGCTCCCGGCGCACCCTCGGCGCGGCGCGGCTGACTCACGCCGGTCTCCCGAAGACGCCGCAGCCGGACTCGGGCGAGGAGGCGTCGCAATGGCGGAATGAAAGCATCACGTTGGAAGAACGGGCGTGGTAGGCAGGGGGGCCGGTGGGCAAGCGATTGCCTATCAGCAAACGGGCATGGATTGTGCGGAGCATGTCAAAACGTTACCCTGCGTGGGCGTCTTTTTTTAACAGTTACTTGACAAAATTCCATGAAGGAGCGCGGCTATCCGACACCGCCCAGCCGTGTTTGCGGCTAGCGTTGCCACACACCCGTTTTACCTGCGCTTCATGTCCGTCGCAGGCACGCTTCGCCTGATCGACGCATCCCCCCCCGCTCCATGCTCGACTCCCTGCAGCTTTCCCCCTGGCTCGCCACCGCCATCGCCGCCCTGATGGCCGCCTCGCTCGCCGCGCTCGGCCATCGCGTCGCCGCCATGGTGGCGCTGCGTGCCACACGGGCCGCGCCGCTGCTCAACGCCGTCGTGCGGGCCTGCGTGCCGGTCATGCGCGTGCTGCTGCCCCTGGTCGCGCTGCAGCTGGTGTGGCATGCGGCCAGCGACGAGCAGCGCTACATCGCAGGCGTGCGCCATCTCAACGGCCTGCTGGTGATCGCCTGCGCCACCTGGCTGGCGATGCGCGCCATCCGCGGGCTGGCGGCGGGCATCATCGCCCGGCACCCGGCCGACGTGGAAGACAACCTGCAGGCCCGGCGCATCGCCACCCAGGCGCGCGTGCTGGCGCGCACCGCCATGTCGGGGATCTTCATGGCCGGGCTGGCGATGATGCTGATGACCTTTCCGGGCGCCCGCCAGGTGGGCGCCAGCCTGCTCGCATCGGCCGGCGTGGTGGGCCTGGTCGCCGGTATCGCGGCACGGCCGGTGTTCAGCAACCTCATCGCCGGCCTGCAGATCGCGCTGGCGCAGCCCATCCGCATCGACGACGTGCTGATCATCGAAGGCGAATGGGGCCGCGTGGAGGAAATCACCGGCACCTACGTGGTGCTGCGGATCTGGGACGAGCGTCGGCTCATCATCCCGCTGCAGTGGTTCATCGAGCACCCCTTCCAGAACTGGACGCGCAACAGCTCGGAGATCCTGGGCACCGTGTTCCTCTACACCGACTACCGCATGCCGCTGGAGCCCCTGCGCGCCGAACTCGACCGCGTGCTCGAGACCGCGCCCGAATGGGACAAGCGCGTGAAGGTGCTGCAGCTGACCGACGTGACCGAGCGCACCATCCAGATCCGCGTGCTGGTCTCGGCGCGCTCTTCGGGCCTGGCCTTCGACCTGCGCTGCCGCGTGCGCGAGGCGCTGGTCACCTTCATCCAGCGCGAATATCCCGACTGCCTGCCCCAGGTGCGCATGCCGGCTGACAGCGTGCCGTCGGATGCGGGGCGCGGCCCGGCGCAGGCCGCCACCTCGCAGCTGCCGTGATGCCACCGCCGCTCCCGCACGGAGCCGGCTACGGGGAACCCCTCAAGGCCAGGTGATCTGCGGCAGCGTTTCGATTTCAGGCCGGGCGAACAGATAGCCCTGGAACACGTTCACGCCCTCGGCATGCAGCCATTGCAGCTCGGCCACCGTCTCCACGCCTTCGGCCAGCGCCTCGATGTGCAGCGACTGGCACACGCCCAGGATGGCCTTGACGATTACCTGGCGCACCGGGTCGGCGTCGATGCCGCGCACCAGGCCCATGTCGATCTTGATCTGGTCGGGCTGGAAATTGGCCAGCAGGCTCAGGCCCGCATAGCCCGCACCGAAATCGTCGATGGCGGTGCGAAAGCCCCGGCGCTTGTAGGACTGCAGAATGTTCTTCAGGTGGGCCTTGTCCACCACGTTCTCCTGCTCGACCACCTCGAAGGCGATGCGCTCGATCGGGAAGCCGCAGCGTTCGGCAGCCATGAGCGTCGCGCGGATGCAGGTCTCGGGCTGATAGACCGCGTTGGGCAGGAAGTTGATGTGCAGCACGCCCTCCATGCCCAGGCGGCTGGCGAGTTCCACCGCCTTGATGCGGCAGAGCTGGTCGAAGGCATAGCGGTTGTCCTGCGTCACGCGCTGCAGCACGCTGTAGGCGCCGCTGCCGTCGGTGCCGCGCACCAGCGCCTCATAGGCCACCGCCTTGCGCAGGCGCAGGTCCACGATGGGCTGGAAGGCCATCGTGAAGGTGAAGTCGAGCGGCTCCGCATCCCGGCACAGGCCGCAGGGCGAAGGGGTGACACCGGCAGAGGCCGCAAACTCGGGCCGAGGGGGTTTGGCGAGCGACATGTGCCAAAGGGTAACAAATCTCGCTAACTGCGTTTGAAGGACAAGACCTCGAATGCAGCTTGCATGCACATCGGCACCTTCCGCGCCATCGGCGAAAATGCCCGGGTGTCCATTCCCCAGTCTTTCATCCAGGAGCTGCTCTCGCGCGTCGACGTGGTCGATGTCGTGGGCCGGTACGTGCCGCTCAAGAAGGCGGGGGCGAACTTCATGGGCCTGTGCCCCTTCCACGGGGAGAAGTCGCCCTCGTTCAGCGTCAGCCCGTCCAAGCAGTTCTTCCACTGCTTCGGCTGCGGCAAGAACGGCAATGCCATCGGCTTCCTGATGGACCATGCCGGCATGGGTTTCGTGGAAGCCGTCCACGACCTGGCCCAGCAGACCGGCCTGCAGGTGCCCGACGACCACGTCTCTCCCCAGGAACGCGAACGCGCCGCTGCCCAGCGGCAGAAGCAGGCCACGCTGACCGACGTGCTGGAAAAGGCGGGCGAATCCTGGCGCCGCCACCTGCGCGATTCGTCCCGGGCCATCGCCTACTTCAAGGGCCGGGGCGTGTCGGGCGCGGTGGCCAAGCGCTACGGCCTGGGCTATGCGCCCGAAGGCTGGCGCGGCCTGGCCAGCGTGTTCCCGCAATACGACGACCCGCTGCTGGAAGAAAGCGGCCTGGTCATCGTCAACGAGGAAGACGGCGGCAAGCGCTACGACCGCTTCCGCGACCGGGTGATGTTCCCGATCCGCAACGTCAAGGGCGAATGCATCGGCTATGGCGGCCGGGTGCTGGGCGACGAAAAACCCAAGTACCTCAATTCGCCCGAAACGCCGGTGTTCCACAAGGGGCGCGAGCTCTACGGCCTCTATGAAGCCCGCACGGCGATCCGCGAACACGGCTTCGCGCTCGTCACAGAAGGCTACATGGACGTGGTGGCGCTGGCCCAGCTCGGCTTTCCCAATGCCGTCGCCACCCTGGGCACGGCCTGCACGGCCGAGCACGTCCACAAGCTGTTCCGCTTCACCGACATGGTGGTCTTCAGCTTCGACGGCGACGCGGCCGGCCGCCGTGCCGCGCGCAAGGCGCTGGACGGCGCCCTGCCCTATGCCAGCGACACGCGCAGCGTGAAATTCCTGTTCCTGCCGGCAGAGCACGATCCCGACAGCTTCATCCGCGAATACGGCACCGACGCCTTCGCGCGCCATGTGGGCGACGCCATGCCACTGAGCCGCTTCCTGGTCGAAGCCGCGCGCGAAGGCTGCGACCTGGGCACGGCGGAAGGCCGCGCCCACATGCTGAGCAACGCCCGCCCGCTGTGGTCCGCGCTGCCCGACGGCGCGCTGAAGCGCCAGTTGCTCTCCGAGCTGGGCGAACTCGGCCAGCTGAACGCCAAGGACCTTGCCGAACTCTGGCAGCAGACCGGCGCGCAGGATGCGGCCCGCAGCGGCGGTGGCAGTGGCGGCGGCACGGCCCGGCCGGCGCAGGAAGAATACGCCCCCTATGCCGACGAACCGCCCTGGGGCCAGGGCTCCGGCGCCGACGGCGGCTGGCACCCGGGGGCCGAATCCGGCGCCCCGAGCTACCCGCGAAAACCCTTCAACAAGGGCGGAGACTGGAAGAAAGGCGACTGGAAAAGCCGCTGGAAGAAGGACGACCGCCCGGCCCAGCCGCCGCTGCCGCGCACCCCGCTCGCCAGCCGAGCCGACCACGCGGCGCGGCTGCTGCTCTCGCATATGGAATTCATGGAAGAGCTGTCGCACGAAGACCATGCGACGCTCTGCGCCCAGCCCGCGCCCCACGGCCCGCTCTTCACCTGGCTGGAAGGCCAGCTGCACGAGCACGGCCCCCAGCCCTGGGCCCTGCTGCTCGAAAGCCTGCGCGGCCACGCCTGCGCCGCCACGGCCGAACGCGTGATGACCGGCTCGCACGCCCAGACCGAAGGCGACACGGCCGAGCTGCGCGGCGAACTGCGCGGCCTGCTCGACCGCATGCTCATCGAAGACTTCATGCAGCAGCAAAAGGAGCTGGTCACGCGCATCACCCGCGAGCCGGACGCCCTGGCGCGCTACCAGGCGCTGGAGCAGCGCATCAAGGAACTGCGCGGCATCCCCCTGCGCGCCGCCTGACGCGCCTAGCGGACCTGCAGCTTTATTGCAACCCTTGAAATCGGCCGTGCCGGTATAATGTAGGGTTCACCGGCAAGAGCGACAGCAATACCTCCGGCCCCGGGGCAACCGTGACGAACGCGCACAACCGCCCCACCTGCCGCAAGGACTGCACACCAAATGTTCGCCCAGACATCTTGCCACCGAGAACCTTGAGCCCTCTTCACTGCTCTGAAGAGGCTCGTGGCGTTCTCCAGCCGCGCGGGCAGCGAGCCCGCGCCGTGCCACCCGCGCCGGGAAATAGTGGCGCTTGCGTTTTCTTTGTGTGTCCGTCTTTGATCCTTGAGGTTGTCCATGCCCGTTCAAAAGTCCGCGAAGTCGCCCAAGTCCGCCGCAGCCCCCGCCGCCAAGGCCGTTTCAAAATCCGCTGCGCCAGCCTCCGCGAAAGCCGTGGCCGCTCCGTCCGCCGCCGGTGCCGCAGCCAACAAGACCAAGACCGTACCTGTGAAAAGTTCTGCCGAGCTCATCAAAGCTGCCGATGAATTGCTGAAGAAAAAGCCCGCCCGCGCCAAGGCGGCTCCTGCCGCCGACGCCGCAGGCGACGACGAAGCCGCGCCCAAGAAGCGCCCGGGCCGCCCGGCCAAGGCCGCCGGCACCGCCGCCGCAGCCAAGACGCCGGCCAAGCGCGGCCGCAAGCCCAAGGCAGCAGCCGACTCCGACGTCGCGGACGATGCCGACCTGTCCGACATCGAAGCGGACCTCGAAGGCGAGGTCGAGGCCGAACCCGAAGCCGCCGCAGCCGCCCCGGCCGAGAAGGTCAAGCCGCTGCGCATGAAGATCAGCAAAGCCAAGGAACGCGCGCTGATGAAGGAATTCGGCCTGGACGAAACCGTCCTGTCCGAAGAAGACCTGGCCAAGCGCCGCTCGCGCCTGAAGACCCTGATCACGCTGGGCAAGACGCGCGGCTACCTCACGCAGGTCGAAATCTCCGACCACTTGCCCGACAAGCTGGTCGATGCCGAGACCATGGAAGTCGTGGTCACCATGCTCAACGACATGGGTGTGGCCGTGTACGAGCAGACGCCCGATGCCGAAACGCTGTTCCAGAACAACGTGACGCCCACGGCCGCCACCGTCGAGGAAGCCGAAGAAGAAGCCGAAGCCGCGCTCTCCACCGTGGACAGCGAATTCGGCCGCACCACCGACCCGGTCCGCATGTACATGCGCGAAATGGGCACCGTGGAGCTGCTGACCCGCGAAGGCGAAATCGAGATCGCCAAGCGCATCGAAGGCGGCCTGCAGGCCATGATGGAAGCCATCAGCGCCTCGCCCGCCACCATCGCCGAGATCCTGGCCATGGGCGAGGAGATCCGTGAGGGCAAGGTCGTCATCTCCACCATCGTGGACGGCTTCTCCAACCCCAACGAAGCCGACGACTACGTGGCCGAAGAAGACTTCGACGAATTCGACGAAGAGGACGACGACGACGGCAAGGGCGGCTCCAAGGCGCTGACCAAGAAGCTCGAAGAACTCAAGCGCGAGGCGCTCTCGCGCTTCGACACCATGCGCGAGCTGTTCGAGAAGGTCCACAAGATCTACGACAAGGAAGGCTACGGCACGCCCGCCTACATGAAGGCCCAGCAGGCCCTGTCGGCAGAGCTGATGACCATCCGCTTCACCGCCAAGACCATCGAGAAGCTGTGCGACATGGTGCGCGGCCAGGTGGACGACGTGCGCAAGAAGGAACGCGAGCTGCGCCGCATCATCGTGGACAAGTGCGGCATGCCGCAGGATGTGTTCATCAAGGAATTCCCGCCCAACCTGCTGAACCTCAAGTGGGTCGAGAAGCAGGCCGCGGCCGGCAAGCCCTGGAGCACCGTGCTGCAGCGCAACATCCCGCCCGTGCAGGAACTGCAGCAGCGCCTGATGGACCTGCAGTCGCGCGTGGTGGTGCCGCTGACCGAGCTCAAGAGCATCAACAAGCGCATGAACGAGGGCGAATCGTCCTCGCGCGATGCCAAGAAGGAAATGATCGAGGCCAACCTGCGCCTCGTGATCTCCATCGCCAAGAAGTACACCAACCGCGGCCTGCAGTTCCTGGATCTGATCCAGGAAGGCAACATCGGCCTGATGAAGGCGGTGGACAAGTTCGAATACCGCCGCGGCTACAAGTTCTCGACCTACGCCACGTGGTGGATCCGCCAGGCCATCACCCGCTCGATCGCCGACCAGGCGCGGACCATCCGCATCCCGGTCCACATGATCGAGACCATCAACAAGATGAACCGCATCTCGCGCCAGCATCTGCAGGAATTCGGCTTCGAGCCGGATGCCTCCATCCTGGCCGCGAAGATGGAGATCCCTGAGGACAAGATCCGCAAGATCATGAAGATCGCCAAGGAGCCGATCTCCATGGAAACGCCGATCGGCGACGACGACGACAGCCACCTGGGCGACTTCATCGAGGACGGCGCCAACACCGCCCCCATCGATGCCGCCATGCAGGCCGGCCTGCGCGACGTGGTGAAAGACATCCTGGACGGCCTCACCCCGCGTGAAGCCAAGGTGCTGCGCATGCGCTTCGGCATCGAGATGTCCACCGACCACACGCTGGAAGAAGTGGGCAAGCAGTTCGACGTGACCCGCGAACGCATCCGCCAGATCGAAGCCAAGGCGCTGCGCAAGCTCAAGCACCCGAGCCGCAGCGACAAGCTGCGCAGCTTCATCGACTCGCTCTGATCAGGCGATCCAGCCGCAAGGCAGGCCCCGCCTGCCTTGAGCGCGATCCCAAGCCCCGTGCCCACCGGCCGGGGCTTTTTTCATTTCAGCACGGCTGCAGCGCCCAATGCCGCGCCCGGCAGCCGGCTGCCCTCACTTCTTGCGCTTGTTCTTGGCGCCGCCCTGGCGCGCCTTGAAGCGGGGGTTGGACTTGCAGATCACATACGTGCGCCCACGGCGCGTGACGACCTGGCAATCACGATGGCGTTTCTTGGCTTCCTTGAGGGAGGAGAGGACTTGCATGAGGCGATACGCAGCAGGCTGCGAGGTAGGTGGAAAGGGAGCGCGAGTCTAGCACCAAATGAGATTGATTATCATTTGATAGCGATCCAAACATCCCGGAGCCAGCCCGAGGAAATCCATGAACGCACTTCCCGCCCCTCTTCCTTGCCTGCCGAATCATCACCCGTCCTTGCCGACGGCAGGCGCGTTCAGCACGAAACCGCTGGAGTTCGAGACGCTCGGCGGCCCCTGGCCATGAAGCCCCTCCTCGCGCTGATCGGCTTCGTGCACTGGAAAGGCATCTCCCGACGCTCCGATGCAGCAAGAAGGCGGGCATTTTTTACGCCCGCCCGCTGATTGACATCAAAGCTATGGGCATTGCGGGAAAATACCACTTGCAACAAAACAAAAGAGGAATATTCCATGAACGTAGAACAGCAGCCTCATTCCGGCGGGCGATCCCGCTGGGCCGCAAGGCTGGTCGGCGCCCTGAGCGTCATCTTCGGCCTCGCCTTCCTGGGCGGCGGCCTCTATCTGGCACGGCTCGGTGGCAGCCTGTACTTCGCGCCGGCAGGCCTGGCCATGCTGGTGGCCGGCGTGCTGCTGTGGCGCGGCCGCACCTCCGGTGCCTGGCTCTACGCCCTGACGCTGGCCGCCAGCGTGGTGTGGGCCCTCGTCGATGCGGGCTGGTCTTTCTGGCCGCTCTTCTCGCGCCTCTTCGCGCTGGGCGTGCTCGGCCTGCTGGTGGCGCTGGTCTACCCCAGCCTCGCCGCACCGCGCGGCCGCCGTGCCTATGGCGTGGCCGGCGTGCTGGCCGTGGTGCTGGTGGCTGCCTTCGGTGGCATGTTCGTGCCGCACCCCTCCGTGGCCGCCAACGGCCAGGGCCCGGGCCTCACGCCCGTGGACCCGGCCCAGGCCCAGAAGAACTGGGAAAACTACGGCAACACCAACGGCGGCAGCCGCTTCGCCGCGCTGGACCAGATCAACCGCAGCAACGTGAACCAGCTCGAAGTGGCCTGGACGTACCGCACGGGCGACATCGCCATCAGCAACGGCAACGGTGCCGAAGACCAGACCACGCCGCTGCAGATCGGTGACCGCATCTATCTCTGCACGCCGCACAACGACCTGATCGCACTGGAGGCCGACACCGGCCACGAAATCTGGAAGCGTGCGATCAATGCGAAATCCTCCGTCTGGCAGCGCTGCCGGGGCCTGGCCTATTTCGACGCCAAGGCCGCCCTGCCGCCCGTCACCACGGCCGGCGCCACGCCCGTGCAGCCGGTGGCCCTGCCCGCCGGTGCCAACTGCCAGCGCCGCATCCTCACCAACACCATCGATGCCCGCCTGATCGCCGTCGATGCCGACACGGGCGAGTTCTGCCAGGGCTTCGGCACCAACGGCCAGGTGGACCTGAAGGCCGGCCTGGGCGCTGCGCCCGATCCGTTCTACCAGCTCACCTCGCCGCCCCTGATGGCCGGCACCACGGTGGTGGTGGGCGGCCGCGTGGCCGACAACGTGCAGGCCGACATGCCCGGCGGCGTGATCCGCGGCTTCGACGTCATCACCGGCCAGATGCGCTGGGCGTTCGACCCGGGCAACCCGGAAGACAAGAAGGCTCCCGCCGATGGCAAGAGCTACGTGCGCAGCACGCCGAACTCGTGGGCGCCGATGTCCTACGACGCGGCCATGAACACCGTCTTCCTGCCCATGGGCAGCCCCTCGACCGACCTGTACGGCGCCGAGCGCACCGCCCTGAACCACAAGTACGGCGCCTCCATCCTCGCGGTGGACGCCTCCACGGGCGCCGAGAAGTGGGTCTATCAGACGGTCCACAACGACCTCTGGGACTTCGACCTGCCGATGCAGCCGAGCTTCGTCGATTTCCCCGTCGAGGGTGGCCGCACCGTGCCGGCCCTCGCCATCGGCACCAAGGCCGGCCAGATCTACGTGCTGGACCGCGCCACCGGCAAGCCGCTGACCGAAGTGAAGGAAACGCCGGTCAAGACGGCCGACATCCCCGGCGAGCAGTACTCCACCACCCAGCCGCGCTCGGTGGGCATGCCGCAGATCGGCGCGCAGACGCTGACCGAGTCCGACATGTGGGGCGCCACGCCGTTCGACCAGCTGCTGTGCCGCATCGCCTTCAAGAAGATGCGCTATGAAGGCCTCTACACCGCACCGGGCACGGACGTGTCCCTCAGCTTCCCCGGCTCGCTGGGCGGCATGAACTGGGGCGGCCTGTCGGTGGACCCGGTGCATGGCTTCCTGTTCGCCAACGACATGCGCCTGGGCCTGTGGGTGCAGATGATCCCGTCGGCCAACCGCGGCGGCACCGCCGGCGGCGGCGAAGCCGTCAACACCGGCATGGGCGCCGTGCCGCTCAAGGGCACGCCGTATGCGGTCAACAAGAACCGCTTCCTGTCGGTGGCCGGCATTCCCTGCCAGGCACCGCCCTACGGCACGCTCACGGCCATCGACCTGAAGACCCGCCAGGTCGCCTGGCAGGTGCCGGTCGGCACGGTGGAAGACACCGGCCCCATGGGCGTGAAGATGCACATGCCCATCCCCATCGGCATGCCCACGCTGGGCGGCACGCTGGCCACGCAAGGCGGCCTGGTGTTCATCGCCGGCACGCAGGACTACTACCTGCGCGCCTTCGACAGCAGCAACGGCAAGGAAGCCTGGAAGGGCCGCCTGCCCGTGGGCAGCCAGGGCGGCCCGATGACCTACCAGTCGGCCAAGACCGGCCGCCAGTACGTGGTGATCACCGCCGGCGGCGCACGCCAGTCGCCCGACCGCGGCGACTACGTGATCGCCTACGCGCTGCCCGCCAAGCGCTGAGGCATAGAAGCCCCAAGGCGCGGCCCAGGCCGCGCCCCAACGCCTGCTAGAAGGCCTGCCGTCCGGCAACGACGGCAGGCCTTTTTTTCGCCCGTATCCGGCGGCGCCTGCACGCCAGCGCCGCCAGGCAGGCAGGCAGGCAGGCAGGCAGGCAGGCACCCCATCAGCAAAACGCATCGCTCGGGCGCCCATCGGCATTGGCGCGGCATGGGCATCGCCGCAATACTGCAGTCGGCGAGGCTGCGTGGGCCTGGAGGGTCACCACCCCCACACAGCCAAGCCAGCGAAAGAAGAGAAGAGCCCCCACAACGACCCGGCACAGCCGACAGACACAACGCGCCAATGCGCCCCGCGGATGCGGCCCCGGGCACAGAGACAACCTGATCCCACGAGGACTTGTATGACAGACATCCGAAAGAACATGGATGAAGGCGCGATGACGTCCTTCCAGTGGCTGGCCGTCGCCATCTGCACCCTGCTCATCATGCTGGACGGCTTCGACGTGCTGGTCATGGCCTTCACGGCCTCGTCCGTCGCGGCCGAATGGAAGCTGGGCGGAGCGCAGCTCGGCGTGCTGTTCAGCGCGGGGCTGATCGGCATGGCGATCGGCTCGCTGCTGATCGCGCCGCTGGCCGACCGGTATGGCCGCCAGCCCGTCATCCTGCTGTGCCTGGCCATCGTGTCGCTGGGCATGCTGCTGTCGGCCGCCGCGCGCAACCATGCCGAACTGGCGGCGCTGCGGGGCATCACCGGCCTGGGCATCGGCGGCATGCTGGCGAGCGTGGGGGTGATCACGGCGGAGTATTCGTCCAGCAAATGGCGCAGCACAGCCATCGCGCTGCAGGCCACGGGCTATCCGATCGGCGCCACGCTGGGCGGGCTCATGGCCGCCTGGCTGCTGGGCCACCACGGCTGGCGCTCGGTCTTCGTGTTCGGCGGGCTCACCACGGCACTGATGGTGCCCATCGTGCTGTGGCGCCTGCCCGAGTCGGTGGACTTCCTCATCAGCCGCCGCCCGTCCGGCGCACTCGGCAAGCTCAACCGGCTGATGGCGCTCATGGGCCGCCCCGCCCTGCAGCAGTTGCCGGCCCCCGCACGCGGCAGCCAGGCCGCGCAAGGCGGCAACACGGTGGCGGCGCTTTTCCGCAACGGGCTGGCCCGCCCCACGCTGATGCTGTGGATCGGCTTCTTCCTGCTGATGTTCAACGTCTATTTCTCGCTGAGCTGGACGCCCAAGCTGCTGGTGCAGGCGGGCCTCTCGGCCCAGCAGGGCGTGACCGGCGGCGTGCTGCTGAACCTGGGCGGCATCGCGGGCGGCAGCCTCTTCGGCCTGCTGGCGCTCAAGGCCAAGCTGAGGCACCTGGCCATCGGCAGCCTACTGCTCAACGCCCTCTTCACCGCGCTGTTCGGCATGGCCTCGGCCAGCCTGGGCTGGGCCTTCGCCGCGGCCGTCGGCATGGGCATCTTCCTGTTCGCCTGCATGGCGGGGCTCTACGGGCTGGTGCCCTCCACCTACCCGGCCGAAGTGCGCGCCACCGGCATGGGCTGGACCATCGGCATCGGCCGCCTGGGAGCCATCCTCTCGCCCACCATGGCCGGCCTGCTGCTGGACCGTGGCTGGCAGCCCGCCTCGCTCTACTACGTGTTCGCCCTGCCGCTCATCGCCGCCGCGCTGGCGGTGATGGCCACGGGTGCCGGCCGCAGTGCGCTGCCGCGCGGGCAGGTGGCCGGCGCGCACTGACGACCGATGCCCCACTCTCTGCCTGACTGAATCTGGAGAACCCTGCATGAGCTCCCCCTGCCTGGTGCTGCTGCCCGGCCTGCTGTGCGACGACGCCGTCTGGCGCGAGCAGGCCCAAGCCCTTGATTTCGCCGACTGCATCGTGCCCTCGTATGGCGACTGTTCGAGCATCGAAGCCATGGCCCGCCGGGTGCTGGAGCGCGTGGCAGCGCCCCGCTTCGCGCTCGCCGGCCACTCCATGGGCGGACGCGTGGCGCTGGCGATGGCCGGCATGGCGCCCGAACGCATCGAACGCATCGCCCTGCTCGATACCGGCATGGAGCCCATCGCGCCCGGCGAGGCCGGCACCGCCGAACGCGACAAGCGCATGGCGCTGCTGCAGACCGCGCGCACGCACGGCATGCGTGCCATGGGCTCGCAGTGGGCGCGAGGCATGGTCCACCCGGACCGGCTGGACACGCCGCTCTTCGCCGAGGTGCTGGACATGGTGGCGCGCTTCACGCCCGACGTGTTCGCCGCGCAGATCGAGGCCCTGCTGAACCGCCCCGACGCCAGCCCCGTGCTGCAGCGCCTGCGGTGCCCCACCCTGCTGGCCTGCGGCCGGCAGGACAGCTGGAGCCCCCTGGCGCGCCACGAGCGCATGCAAGCCCTCTGCCCAGGGTCGGAACTGGTGGTGATCGAAGACAGCGGCCACATGAGCACCATGGAGCAGCCCGCGCAGGTCAGCCGCGCCCTGGCCACGTGGATGCAGCGCTGAAGGCCCCCACTGAGCGGCAGGGCCTGCGCCCGCCCTAGGCAGGCCGGTTGCCCGCCGCCTCAAGGCAGGCCTGCATGAACAGCTCCAGATCGGGCGAGGCCACGCTCAAGGCGCGCGTCGCCAGCCCGATGCGCCGGCGCGTGGAAGGCAGCGCCACCGGAACGATCGCCAGCTGCCCGCCATGGTCGTGCTGCAGCGATTCGCCGTGCGATGCCAGCGCCAGCCGGCCGGTCTGCAGCACGAAGGCCTGCGTCATCACCGGGCTGCTGGCGCGCAGGTCGCCACGCGGGGGCGCCAGCCCATGGCTGGCGAAGAGCCGCACCAGGGCATGGTCCGCCGGCGTGCCCGGCAGGGGCGTCACCCAGGGCCACTGCAGCAGATCGGCCAGCTGCAGGCGCTTGCGGCGCAGGGCCGCATGGCCTGCGGGCGCCACCACCACCAGATCGTCGTCCAACAGGTGCAGCTGCCGCACCTCGCCAGCCGGCGCATCCGCGCGCAGGGCGCCGGCGATGGCGTCGATGTCTGCGCCCAGCAGCTGCTGCATGAGGCTTTCGTAGGTGCCGTCCACGATGGCGACCTCGATGTCGGGGTGGCGCGCCGCCAGATCCTCCACCGCACGCGGCAGGAAGATGCCCACCGAGAGCGGCAGCACGCCCACCACCACGCGGCCCCGGACGGCGCCGCGCCAGGCGGACAGATCGCTGTCCATGCCCCGCAGCTCGGCCAGCGCCAGCTTCACGCGGCGCAGCAGCGCCTCGCCCGCGGGCGTCAGCCGGGTGCCGAAGGCGAGCTTGTAGAAGAGCGGCAGGGCCAGGGCGTCTTCCAGTCCCGCCAACGCCGCATGCACTGCCGGCTGGCCGATGCCCAGGCGCCGCGCGGCCAGGGATTCGCTGCCGCAGCCGGCGATCGCCACCAGGGCGCGCAGCTGCCCGGCGGGCACGGTGTCGGCGAACCGCGGCGGCGCCGGCACGCGGCGGCGGTTGCTGCCCGGCGCGGCCACGGCCGCCGCATGCGCCTCGGCCGCGCCGCTGACCAGGTGCGCCAGCAGGGCCTCGGTACGTGCAGCCAGCTGGCTGCCGGGGGCAGTCGGCATCATGCCGCGCGCGCCGCGCTGGAAGAGCGGCACGCCGCAGGCGGCTTCCAGCTGCTGCACCGCCCGCGCCACGGCCGGCTGCGACAGATGCATGGCCCGGGCGGCGTGCGTGGTGCTGCCGTGGCGGACCACGCCCAGCAAGGCCCGCAGCGGGCGCAGCTGCGCTGCCAGCGCCGGAAAGCCCTGGGCATCGCCGATCGCCGAAGCGGGCCGCGGGGCGGAAGACGGAGTCATGGCGTCGTGAGAAAAGCGGGAGGAATCGAGGGACGGCGGGGCGAGGGGCGTGAGGACCCTGGGGAATTCTTCCATAAGCCCGGCACATCGCTCGCAGGGGCGCACCCGGTGGCCCCACGCCACCTCACCCGCCCAGCAGCGCGCCCCGCTCCGTCGTACGATCCTCCCCGCCCTTGAGGAGAAGAGCCCCATGACCACACCGCAGCCCACCGACGCGACCGCCTCCATCGCAGCCCCGCTGCTGCGCATAGCCGTGATGGGCGCCGGTGCCGTCGGCTGCTACTTCGGCGCCCTGCTGGCGCGGGCCGGCCATGCGGTCACGCTGATCGGCCGGCAGGCGCATGTCGAAGCCATCCGCGCGCACGGCCTGCGGCTGCAGACCGCCGCGCTGGACGAATACGTGCCCATGGCGGCCGGCACCACCCCCGACGCGGTGCGCGGCGCCGACGTGGTGCTGTTCTGCGTCAAATCCACCGACACCGAAGACGCCGCCCGCCAGATCCGCCCGCACCTCGCGCCCGGCGCGCTGGTGCTCACGCTGCAGAACGGCGTGGACAACGACGAACGCGTGCGTACCGTTCTGGGCGATGCGCACCCCGTGGCCGCCGCCGTGGTCTATGTCGCCACCGAAATGGCGGGCCCCGGCCACGTGCGCCACCACGGCCGGGGCGAGCTGGTGATCGCGCCCTCGCCCGCCAGCGCCACCGTCGCGCAGCAATTCAGCGCGGCCGGCATCGCCACGGAAGTGTCCGGCAACGAGCGCGGCGCGCTCTGGGCCAAGCTGGTCATCAACTGCGCCTACAACGCCCTCTCGGCGCTGGCGCAGCAGCCCTACGGCCGGCTGATGCAGACGACCGGCGTGGCCGACGTGATCGAAGACGTGGTGGCCGAATGCCTGGCCGTGGCGGAGGCGGACGGCATCCGCATTCCGGGCGATGTGCGCGCCGCCGTGCGCGGCATCGTGGCGACCATGCCGGGGCAGCTCTCATCCACCGCGCAAGACCTTGCCCGGGGCAAGCCCAGCGAGATCGACCACCTCAACGGCTATGTGGTGCAGCGCGGCAAGGCGCTGGGAGTGGCGACGCCGGTGAACCAGGCGCTCTGGGTGCTGGTGAAGGTGGTGGAGGCCGGCAAGCAGGGCTAGATGTGAAGCTTCAATAGGTTGTATCCGGTGTTCATCCTGGTTGGATTTGAGAGACTGGAAGTCGCCAAACACCCAATCGACTCAGGACACCCAACCGGATGAACACCCATAAGCATGCCCGACTTACCTTCGCCCGCCGACTTGAGATGGTTCAACAGATGACCATTCATGGCCAGGACGCCGCCCAGGCAGCTCTCGCCCAAGGCGTCACCGCTCAGACAGCCAGGAAGTGGCTGGGCCGGTATCTGAGCGGTGGCGAAGCCGCCCTGGCCGATGCATCCTCCAGACCAACGCGCTCGCCCCGGGCCATCGACGAATCCAAGGCGCTGCTCATCGTCGAGTT
>NZ_FONX01000017.1 GCF_900113035.1 Paracidovorax wautersii
CGCAAAGGAGCCTTGCAGGCGCTGCAGCGCTGCCGACCTGCGCTGGGCAGGGTGCGAAGCCTGCTGTGCGACAGCGGCTACGTGGGCAAGCCGTTCGCCCTGGGCGTGCAAGAGATCCTGGGCGAGCACGTCACCGTTCAGATCGCCAAGCGAAGCGAGTTGCACGCGTTCAAGGTGATGCCTCAGCGCTGGGTGGTGGAGCGCAGCTTTGCCTGGTTGGACAAGAACAGGCGTTTATGGAAGAACTGCGAGAGGTCGCTCAACACCAGCTTGCAGTTCGTCCACTTGGCATTCTTGGCTTTGCTGTGTCGAAGATCGTAAACAGGTTCTAAGGGATGCAGGGACGCTGGTGTTTCCCCCAGCCCCCGGCACGGCCGGCGTCGTTTGAAATCGGGCCATGGCCCCGCATGCCCACCCCATCTCCTCGGAAGACCTGCCGCACTGGGTGCCCGGCGAGCTGCTGCATACCAGCGACCGATGCGGCTGGAAGAACCTCGCCCTGCGCGCCTACCGCTACGACGGCATGGAAGTGCAGGTGCCGCCGCTGGCCGATTTCATGCTCGTCGCCTACCAGCGGGGAGACACGCGCATGGAGCGCCGCTTCGAGGGCCGCTGGACGCGCACCGATTGCCGGCCGGGCGACCTGTCGCTGCTGACCCGCTCGCAGGCCTCTCACTGGCACTGGACCGCGCCCATCGATGTGGCCCACGTCTATCTGTCCGCCAGCGTGATGACCCAGGTGGCGGCCGACATGCTCGACAAGCCCATCGCCGAAGTGCGGCTGCACGACCTGCTGCGCACGCAGGACGCCACGCTCAGCGCCATCGTCGAGACCATGGCCCGGGAGGCGGGCGGCAACGCCATCGGCGGCGCCCTCTACGCCGAGGCGCTGGGCGTGCAGCTGGCGGTGCACCTGCTGCGGCACTACGCCTCCGTGGACTGCATCGATCATTCCGCCGACGGCCAGCTGTCCGCCGTCCTGCGCCGGAGGCTGGAGGAATTCATCGAGGCACGGCTGGACCAGCCGCTGTCGCTGGAAGAGCTCGCCGCCGTGGCGGGCATGGGCATCTGGTCGTTCTGCAAGCGCTTCAGGGCCTCGTTCCAGACCTCGCCGCATGGCTACATCGTCGATCGCCGGCTGGAGCGCGCCCAGCGCCTGCTCACGCACAGCACGCTGGCGCTCAAGGCCGTGGCCGCCGAATGCGGCTTCGCGGACCAGGCCCACCTCACGCGGGCCATGCGCACGCGCCTGGGCTGCACGCCCGCCGTGCTGCGCCAGGGCCAGGCGCACTGACGCCGCAGCGGGCAGGAAAAACGCTGCCTCGCCCGCAGCCCCCCGGGGCGGCTCGCCAGCAGGCCGCCATCCGCCCCACAGCTTTCTTCAAAAACCCCACCGGATCGTTCTAGTCCCGCAGGGGGTGCCCTGCCTATCGTGCATGCCATGGCCAACGCAGCCATGCCCGGGAGAACGCGGCGCGCCCCAGCCACGCGCTCTCCACACATCCATGCACACAAGGAGACAAGACCATGAACGACACCACTCTGGACCGCAGCGACACGGCTGTGGCCGACGCTCCCACCACCCGGCTCGATGCCATGGTCATCGGCGCAGGCGTGGCCGGCCTCTACCAGCTGCACCGCATGCGCGAGATGGGCCTGAAGGTCCGGGCCTACGACACGGCCTCCGGCGTCGGCGGCACCTGGTACTGGAACCGCTACCCCGGCGCCCGCTTCGACTCGCAGGCCGAGATCTACCAGTACTGGTTCTCCGAAGCGCTCTACAAGGCCTGGCAGCCCAGCGAGCGCTTCCCGGCCCAGCCCGAGACCGAACAGTGGCTCAACTTCGTGGCCGACCGGCTGGACCTGAAGAAGGACATCCAGTTCGACACCCGCATCGTCTCGGCCCACTACCAGGAAGGCACCGGCCGCTGGCTGGTCACCACCGCGGCCGGCGAGCGCATCGACACCCAGTACCTGCTGGCCTGCTGCGGCATGCTGTCGGCACCGCTGGCCGACCGCTTTCCCGGCCAGTCGAGCTTCAAGGGCGCCATCACGCACACCGGGCTCTGGCCGAAAGAAGGCATCGACCTGAAGGGCAAGCGCGTGGCCGTGATCGGCACGGGCGCCACCGGCATCCAGGTGATACAGACCATTGCGCGCGAGGTCGGCTCGCTCAAGGTCTTCACGCGGGTGCCGCAGTACGTGGTGCCGATGAAGAACCCCAAGTACAGCGAAGCCGACTGGCAACGGCATGGCGAGCGCTTCCATGAACTCAAGGCGCGCGTGCGCACCACCTTTGCCGGCTTCGAATGCGACTTCGAGAACAAGCCCTGGGCCGAGCTGACGCCGGCCGAGCGCACGGAGATCATGGAAAAGTACTGGGCCGACGGCTCGCTGTCGATGTGGCTGGCCACCTTCCCCGAGATGTTCTTCGACGAGGGCGTGAGCGCCGTGGTCTCCGAATTCGTGCGCGGCAAGATGCGCGAGCGGCTGCGCAACGACCCCCGGCTCTGCCAGATCCTCATCCCCGGCGCCCAGGACTACGGCTTCGGCACCCACCGCGTACCGCTGGAGAACGGCTACCTGGAGGTCTATCTGCAGGACAACGTCGAGCCCGTCGATTGCCGCGCCACGCCCATCGAGCGCATCGTGCCCGAGGGCATCCAGACCGCCGACGGCACCGTGCACGAGGTGGACGTGATCATCCTGGCCGTCGGCTTCGATGCCGGCTCCGGCGCGCTCAGCCGCATCGACATCCGCGGCCGCGGCGGGCGCTCGCTCAAGGAGCAGTGGTCGCAGGAGATCCGCACCGCCATGGGCCTGCAGATCCACGGCTACCCCAACCTCTTCACCACCGGCGCGCCGCTGGCGCCCTCCGCCGCGCTCTGCAACATGACCACCTGCCTGCAGCAGCAGGTGGACTGGATCAGCGAATGCATCGCACACGCGCGCCGCAGCGGCAAGCAGACCATCGAGGCGACGAAGGAGTTCGAGGACCGCTGGGTGCAGCACCACGACGAGACCGCTGCCGCCACGCTCGTGGTCAAGACCGACTCCTGGTACATGGGCTCGAACGTCGATGGCAAGCCGCGCCGCCTGCTCTCCTATATCGGCGGCGCGGGCAACTACCACCGCCAGTGCGACGAACTGGCGGCCAAGGGCTACCCCGGCTTCAGCATGAACTGAGGCATCCACGACACGACAGGAGAAACACCATGAGCCGACTCGAAGGCAAGGTGGCCGCCGTGACCGGCGGCGCCAACGGCCTGGGCGAAGCCATCGCGCTGCGCCTGGGCGAGGAAGGTGCCGCCGTAGCGCTGCTGGACCGGGACGAGCAGCGCGGCCGCGAGGTCGCCGGACAGCTGCAGCAGCGCGGAATCCGCGCAATCTTCGTCATGGCCGACGTGACCCGCGAAGACCAGGTGCAGGCCGCGCTCGACCAGGCTGCGGCGGAACTGGGCGGTCTGCACGTCCTGGTCAACAACGCCGGTATAGAGGGCGCCAACAAGCCCACCCACGAACTGCCGCTACAGGAATGGGAGCGCGTGATGGCGGTCAACGTCACCGGGGTCTTCCTATGCACCAAGCACGCGATCCCGCACCTTCGGGCCGTGGGCGGCGGCTCCATCGTCAACATCTCGTCGATCTACGGCATCGTGGGCGGCGGCGACGTCCCGCCCTATCACGCAGCCAAGGGCGCCGTGCGCACCATGTCGAAGAACGACGCGCTGACCTACGCCCCGGACCGCATCCGCGTGAATTCGCTGCACCCCGGCTTCATCTTCACCGCGATGGTCAAGCGCCATGCCCAGCAGTCGGGCCTGCCCGAAGAGGCCGTGCGCCAGCACCTGGACAGCCTGCACCCCCTGGGCGGCACCGGCACGCCCGACGACATCGCCTGGGGCGTGGTCTATCTCGCCTCCGACCAGGCCCGCTGGGTGACAGGTTCGGAACTCGTGATCGACGGCGGCTACACGGCCCGCTGACCCCATTCAAAGGAGACGACACCATGACCCAGAACACCTACTACACCCAGGAAGCCCACGGCCCCTTCGAGCGCATCGGCATCGGCGCGCTGGAGCTGGAAGACGGTGGCACGCTGCCCGACTGCCAGTTCGCCGTCGCCACGCACGGCACGCTCAACGCGGCCCGGGACAACGCCATCCTCGTGCCGACCTGGTATTCGGGCACCAGCAAGATCATGGAGCAGGCCTACATCGGCCCGGGCCGGGCGCTGGACCCGTCCAAGTATTTCATCATCGTGGTCAACCAGATCGGCAACGGCCTCTCGACCTCTCCGCACGACGCGGCGGGCGAACTGGCGGGGCCGGGCTTTCCCAAGGTGCGCATCGGCGACGACGTGCGCGCCCAGCACCGGCTCGTCACCGAGCACTACGGCCTGCGCGAACTCGCGCTGGTGGTGGGCGGCTCCATGGGCGCGCAGCAGACCTACGAATGGGCCGTGCGCTACCCCGAGATGGTGCGCCGCGCCGCGCCCATCGCCGGCACCGCGAAGAACACCGAGCACGACTTCCTCTTCGCCCAGACCCTGGCCGATGCCATCACCTCGGACCCGGGCTTCCAGGATGGGCGGTACGCATCGCCGGCCGACGTGGCCGCGGGCCTGAAGCGCCACGCCCAGCTGTGGACGGTGATGGGCTGGAGCACCGAGTTCTTCAGGGCGGGCCGCCACAAGGCGCTGGGCTTCGACTCCCTGCAGGCCTTCGTGGACAACTTCATGACTGGCTACTTCGCCCCCATGGACCCGAACGCCCTGCTGGCCATGGCCTGGAAATGGCAGCGCGGCGACGTGAGCCGGCACACCGGCGGCGATCTGGCAGCGGCGCTGGGCCGCATCCAGGCCAAGACCTTCGTGATGCCGATCAGCCACGACATGTTCTTCCCGCCCGCCGACTGCCAGGCCGAGCAGCGCCTCATACCGGGCAGCGAATTCCGCCCGCTGGCCTGCATCGACGGCCACCTGGGGCTCTTCGGCACCGACCCGCAGTTCCTCGCCCAGGTGGATGCACATCTGGCCGAGCTGCTGGCGCTGCCGGCCTGAGATCGTGAACACGTTCTGAGAACGTGTTCACGATCTCCCAGGGGTCGCGCAGCTACGTCGGCGGGATGGGATGCAAGGCGCGGTGCGCAGTGGATAGCACGGCTATCCACAAGCGCCGCAACGCCGCAGACCGCCCGCCGACGTAGCTGCCCTTCGGGTTGGAGCGAAATCGGGCGATTGGACGCCCCGGCTGCTTGCATGGACATGAGTCCATGCGGCGCATCCGAGGCATCCACTCATCCCGATTGCGTTCCAACGCGATCCCCTGCGAGATCGTAAACACGTTCTGAGAGCCCTCTCTTTTTCTTCTCTCGAACCCATTCAAAGGAGCAGTACATGAAACGACTGGAAGGCAAGCGCATCGTCATCACCGGCGGCGCCGGCGGCATCGGCAAGGCCAGCGCCAAGCTGTTCATCAGCGAGGGCGCGCAGGTCGTGCTCGTCGATCTGCAGCAAGAGGCGCTGGACGCAGCGCTGGCCGAGATCCACAGCGACGCGGTGAGCGCCGTGGCTGCCGACGTGAGCGACGAGGCGCAGACCCAGGCCTATCTGCAGGCCGCGCTGCAGCGGCACGGCCGCATCGACGCGCTCTTTTGCAACGCCGGCACCGAAGGCCGGATCGCGCCCATCGTGGACTACCCCATGGACGCCTTCGACCGCGTGATCGCGGTGAACGTGCGCGGGGTCTATCTGGGCCTCAAGCACGCCATGCCCATCATGCACAAGCAGGGCGGCGGCAGCATCGTCATCACCTCGTCCATCGCCGGCCTCAAGGGCTTCGCGGGCCTGTCGGCCTACGTGACCAGCAAGCATGCGCTGGTCGGCCTGATGCGTTCGGCCGTGCTGGAGGCGGGCAGCTCCGGCGTGCGCATCAACACCATCCACCCCTCGCCCATCGAGACACGCATGATGCGATCCATCGAGGAGGGAGCCGCGCCCGGCGCCGGCGCAGCGGCCAAGGCGCAGTTCTCGGCCGCCATTCCCGCCGGGCGCTACGGCCTGCCGGAAGAAGTGGCGCGCACCGCGCTGTTCCTCGCCAGCGACGACAGCGCGTTCTGCACGGGTGGCCGCTACAGCGTCGATGGCGGCATGTCGGCGGGGTGAGCTCGCCGCGATATCCGGAGGCGGCGCCACCGCCCCCGGGTATCTCCCTGATCCGCGAGTGATCCAAGCGGAATACAAATCCGTACAAATTAAAACTAAGCCTCACATCGGATCTCTGCCGACCCCACGAAAGCCGCCATGCACAAACGCTCCATCCGCCAATGGCTCAAACTCCTCGCAATCGTGCTGCTCGTGTCCGCGGTCACGTCGTTCTACGGCTTGCGTCTGATGGGCAAGGGAGCGAAGTTCCATTACCTGGAGCGCGAGTACGCGGTGAACCTGCTGCACCTGGACAGGGACCTGGAACACACGGTGGCAGGAGCAGCGCAGGACAAGGCGCCCATCCTCAAGGCACTGAACCATTCGCAATGGATCTCCGGCCATGTGGATACGGAACTCTTCGGTTTCGAGCTCGTCGCGTTCCGCCTCATGGGCTTCGGCGCGGTGATCGACCTGCCCCGCGACAGCATCCGGCGCGTGGGCGGCATGATCTCCAAGCTGCAGGCAGACCCTTCGGCCCAGCTGTCGCCGGCGCTGGCGAAGGCGCTGCAGCCGGACCTCATGGAGCTCATACGCTATGGCGATGATTTCGCCAAGGAAGTCTCCGCCGCCGTGGACTTCGTGGGCGTCGCCGTGCGCGTGCTGACCGCGATCTGCCTGGCCCTGCTGGGCTTGATCCTCTGGCGCATGGCAGACGCCGTGCTCGGCCCGCTGGAGAAGGCGCGGGACGTGGCGCAGACCCTGGCCCAGGGCGATCTGTCGGTGCCTATCGGCAGCGATGCCCGCGGCCAGGCCCACGAGGTGGGCGAGCTGCTGTCCGCGCTGCGCACCATGCAGGGCACGTTCAGGGATGTGGTCGCGCGGGTGACCGAAGCCAGCCAGTCGGTCGTGGCGGGCAGCAGCGAGATCGCCACCGGCAGCACCGATCTGAGCCACCGCACCGAAGAGCAGGCCAGCCGCCTGCAGCACGCCTCCTCGGCCATGACGGAGATGGTGGAAGCGGTGCGGCAGAACGCCGATACCGCGGCGTCAGCGACCCAGGTGGCCCGCGAGGCCAACGATGCGGCGCGCCAGGGCGGCGAGGTCATGAAACACACCATGGAGACGATGAAGGCCATCGCCACCGACTCCGGCAGCATCGCCAACATCATCGGCGTGATCGACGGCATCGCCTTCCAGACCAACATCCTCGCGCTCAACGCCGCCGTCGAGGCCGCCCGGGCGGGCGAGCAGGGGCGCGGCTTCGCCGTGGTGGCGACCGAGGTGCGCACGCTCGCGGGGCGGGCCGCCGCTTCGGCGCGCGAGATCAAGGCCCTGATCGGCGCCAGCGTCGAGAAGGTCGATACCGGCTCCAGGCTGGTGGACGATGCGGTGCGCGCGGTGCAGCAGATCGAATCCCGGGTGGACCGGGTGCAGACGCTGATCGGCGAGATCTCCTCCACGCTGGCCCAGCAGTCCTCGGGCATCGCGGAAATCTCCCAGACCGTCACGCTGCTGGACGACTCCACCCAGCAAAACGCAGCCATCGCCGAGCAGAGCGCGGCAGCCACCTACAGCCTGAAGCAGCAGGCGGACAACCTCAGCGAGGCCGTGGCCTTCTTCAGGGTGTAGCGCTCACGCCGCGGCGCAGCGCCGGCCCGGCGCATGCTGCATCGACAGCCGCAGCAGCGCCCTTGCGCATCAGGCGCGCACTGCGCCGGAGCCCTGACCGGGCAGCTGCACGTCCTGCGGGCAGCCGGCGGCGGTGAGCAGCACGTCGGTGGAGGAATTGAGCGCCGTCTCGGCCGAGTCCTGCACCACGCTGATCACGAAGCCGATGGCCACCACCTGCATGGCCACGTCGGCCGAGATGCCGAACAGGCTGGTGGCCATGGGAATGAGCAGCAGCGAGCCGCCGGCCACGCCCGAGACGCCGGCCGCCGCCAGCGACGACACGATGCACAGCAGCAGCGCGGTGAGCAGATCGACCTGGATGCCCAGCGTGTGGGTGGCCGCCAGCGTCATCACGGTGATGGTGACCGCGGCGCCCGCCATGTTGATCGTCGCGCCCAGCGGGATCGAGATGGCGTAGGTGTCCTCGTGCAGGCCCAGCTTGCGGCACAGCTGCAGGTTGATGGGGATGTTGGCCGCCGAGCTGCGCGTGAAGAAGGCCGTGATGCCGCTCTCGCGCAGGCAGGTGAAGACCAGCGGATACGGGTTGCGGCGCAGCTTCCAGAAGACGATCAGCGGGTTCAGCACCAGCGCGACGAACAGCATGCAGCCCACGATGACCAGCAGCAGCTGGCCGTAGCCCGCCAGCGCGCCCAGGCCCGACTCCGCCAGCGTGGCGGCCACCAGGCCGAAGATGCCCAGCGGCGCGAACGAGATCACCAGCCTGATGAGGCCCGAGATCGCGTCGGACAGATCGAAGAGCATGCGGCGCGTGCCCTCGCTGGCGTGGCGCAGCATCACGCCCAGGCCGATCGCCCAGGCCAGGATGCCGATGAAGTTGGCCTCCATCAGCGCCTTGACCGGGTTCTGCACCGCGCTCAGCAGCAGGTTGCGCAGCACGCCCAGGATGCTGCCGGGCGGCTCGCCGCCCACCGGCGGCGCGTTGAGCACCAGCGTGGTCGGGAACAGGAAGCTCGCGGCCACCGCGACCACCGCCGCGCCCAGCGTGCTGATGAGGTAGAGCAGGATGATCGGCCGGATGTGCGTGGGCTGGCCCGCCTGGTGCCCGGCGATCGCCGCGGCCACCAGCACGAGGACCAGCACCGGCGCCACCGCCTTCAGGCCGGCGATGAACAGGTCGCCGAGCAGCCCTGCCGGCGCGGCCCAGCCCGGCGCCAGCAGGCCCAGCAGCACGCCCAGCACCATGCCGATGAGGATGCGCGTCACCAGCCCGGTGCGCTGGCAGCGGCGCGCCGCTGCAGAGAAATCAAATGCCATCGTCCTTGTCTCCTATGGAAGTTTTTATGGTGCGGGCGTGGGATGGCGTCCCCGCCCGCTCGCGCGGTCGCGCGGTGGCTGGGTCAGCACTCGATGAAGCTCACGGCCAGCCCGCCGCGCGAGGTTTCCTTGTATTTGTCCAGCATGTCGCGGCCCGTGTCGCGCATGGTGCGGATCGCCTGGTCCAGCGAGATGGCGTGGGCGCCGTCGCCGCGCAGCGCGAGCTGGGCCGCGTTGATGGCCTTGACCGAGGCCATGGCGTTGCGCTCGATGCAGGGCACCTGCACCAGACCGCCCACCGGGTCGCAGGTCAGGCCCAGGTTGTGCTCCAGCCCGATCTCGGCCGCGTTCTCGACCTGCTCGGGCGTGGCGCCCATCACCTCGGCGAGGCCCGCGGCGGCCATGGCGCAGGCCGAGCCGACCTCGCCCTGGCAACCGACCTCGGCGCCCGAGATCGATGCGTTCTTCTTGAACAGGGTGCCGATGGCGCCGGCCGTGAGCAGGAAGTCGGCCGCCTGGCCCGCGCTGGCGCCGGGCTCGAACCGGGTGAAGTAGTGCAGCACGGCGGGGATGATGCCGGCCGCGCCGTTGGTGGGCGCCGTCACCACGCGGCCACCGGCGGCGTTCTCTTCGTTCACCGCCAGCGCGAACAGATTGACCCAGTCGAGCGCGCCCAGGGTGCGGGCGATCAGGTTGCCCTCGCCGGCCTCGCGCTCGCGCAGGCTGCGGTGCATGGCGGCGGCCCGCCGGCGCACGGCCAGGCCGCCGGGCAGAACGCCCTGCTGCACCATGCCGCGCTGCACGCAGTCCTGCATGGCCTGCCAGATCTGGGCCAGCGCGGCGCGCGTGTCGGCTTCGCTGCGCCAGGCGCCTTCGTTGCGCAGCATCACCTCGCTGATGCGCAGGCCCTCGCGGCGGCAGACGGCCAGCAGCTGGGCGGCGGTGTCGAAGGGCAGCGGCAGCTCGACCTCTTCGCCCTGCGGCACGCCGGCCCGGGCCGTCCGCTCATCGACGACGAAGCCGCCGCCCACGGAGTAATAGGTGTTCTCGTGCAGCAGCCCGTCCGCCCCGTGCGCGGCCAGCCGCAGCGCGTTGGGGTGGTAGGGCAGGCTCACGGGCAGCAGGCGCAGGTCCGCATCCCAGTCGAAAGGCAGCGCCACCTGGCCCGCCAGCTGCAGCAGGCCGCTGGCGCGCACGGCATCCACGGCAGCCACGGCGCGGTCGGGATCGATGCGGTCGGGCCGCTCGCCCATCAGGCCCAGCACCACGGCGCGGTCGGTGCCGTGGCCGATGCCGGTGGCGGAGAGCGAACCGTAGAGCCGCACCTCCACGCGCCGCACCGCCGCCAGCGGTGCGCGCTCCGCCAGTTCGTGCACGAAATCGTGCGCCGCGCGCATCGGCCCCACGGTGTGCGAACTCGAAGGCCCGATGCCGATCTTGAACAGGTCCAGCACGCTGATGGCCATTTCGTATTTCTCCTGGGGCGGTCGTTTTGTTTAGGATTCCTGATGCGATGCACAACACAGGCTGTGCAGGCACCGATTCTTTCCCTATGACACCCCACCGGCAAACCAAATATTCTGGCCTCCGATTCAGTAAAACTAAACCATGATCGACAACGCACCCGCCTTCGTGCATGCCCGGCTCAAGGTCTTCCTGGCCGCGGCGCACCATCTCTCGTTCACCCAGGCGGGGGAGGAACTGCACATCACCACGGGCGCGGTGAGCCAGCAGATCAAGTCGCTGGAAGACTGGCTGGGCGTGAAGCTGTTTCGGCGCCTGCCCCGGCGGCTGGAGCTGACGGACGAGGGCCAGCGGCTGCAGGTCGCCGCGCAGCCGGCCTATGCGTCCATCGACCTGGCCATCGGCCGCCTGCGCGGCGGCGCCCTGAGCGGCGTGGTGCGCATGCGTTCGGTGCCCTCGTTCCTGGCGACCTGGCTGGTGCCCCGGCTGCCGCTCTTGATGCAGCGCCACCCGGCCATCGAACTGCAGCTGGAAGCAGAAGACAGCACACGCTCGCTGCGCGACGGGGAGTTCGACCTGGCCATCGACCTGAACGACGGCGCCTACCCGGGCTTTCAGAGCACGCCGCTGGTGGAGGAGGACATCTTCCCGGTCTGCGCGCCCGAGCTGCTGCAGGGCCGCCCTGCCCTGACCCGCCCCGAGCATCTGGCGCACTACCCGCTGCTGCACGACATGACCGCCTGGCGCGGCAGCCAGCCCTATGCCGAGTGGGAACGCTACCTCAAGGCCGTGGGCGCGCCGCAGGTGGATGTGCGGCGCGGCTACATGTTCAACCGCAACCACATCACCATCCAGGCGGCCATGGCCGGCATGGGCGTGGCGATCGCGCGGCGCAGGCTGACCACCAACGAGATCGCCAGCGGCAAGCTGCTGGCGCCCTTCGGCACGCAAGCCGTGCCCACCGGCAAGCGCTACTGCCTGGTCTATCCGGCCGGCGCGCTGGACGACCGGCGGGTGCAGGCCGTGCACGACTGGATCGTGGAGCAGGCCCTGACGGCCTGAGCGCCGGGGCGCGGCCGGCTGGCCGCCCCGCGGATCAGGCCTGGCGCGGCTTGACCTTGCTCGCGGCCAGCTTGGCGTTGGCGCGGGCGGTGTCCACGTCGGCGGCGCGGGCCACGGCCACGCCCATGCGGCGCTTGGTGAAGCTCTCGGGCTTGCCGAAGAGGCGCAGGTCGGTGCCCGGCACGGCCAGGGCTTCATCGACGCCGTCGAAGGCGATGCCCAGGGCATCGACGCCGCCGTAGATCACGGCGCTGGCGCCGGGGTTGCGCAGGCTGGTGTCCACCGGCAGGCCCAGGATGGCGCGGGCGTGCAGCTCGAATTCGCTCTGGTGCTGGGTGGCCAGGGTGACCAGGCCCGTGTCGTGCGGGCGCGGGCTGACTTCGCTGAACCAGACCTCGTCGCCCTTGACGAACAGCTCCACGCCGAAGAGGCCCAGGCCCGAGGGCTGGCCGTCCAGGCCACGGCCCAGATCGTCGGTCACGGCCTTGGCGATGTCCTTGGCGCGCTGCAGCGCGAGGGATGGCATGGGCTGGGGCTGCCAGCTTTCCACGTAGTCGCCGCTCACCTGCTTGTGGCCAATGGGTTCGCAGAAGGAGGTCTGGATGCTGCCGTCGGCGGCCTTGGCGCGCACGGTGAGCAGGGTGATCTCGTATTCGAAGTCGATGAAGCCTTCGACGATGACGCGGCCATGGCTCACGCGGCCGCCGGCCATGGCGTAGTCCCAGGCCTTTTGCACATCGGCCGGGCCGTCGAGCTTGCTCTGGCCCTTGCCGGAGCTGCTCATCACCGGCTTGACCACGCACGGAAAGCCGATGGCGGGCTGGCCGTCGGTGCCATCGATGGCGGCCTGCAGTTCCTCGGCCGAATCGCAGAAGCGGTAGGGGCTGGTGGGCAGGCCCAGGGTTTCGGCGGCCAGGCGGCGGATGCCTTCGCGGTCCATGGTCAGGCGCGCGGCGCGGGCGGTGGGGATGACGCGCACGGTGCCGGCGGCTTCCAGCTCTTCGAGCATGGGCGTGGCGATGGCCTCGATCTCGGGCACGACCAGGTGCGGGCGCTCGGCCTCGATCAGGCTCTTGAGCTGTGCCGGATCGCTCATGGTGATGGTGCGCGCGTGGTGGGCCACCTGCTGGCCGGGCGCGTTCTCGTAGCGGTCCACCGCCGTGGTTTCCACGCCCAGGCGCTGCAGGGCGATGAGGACTTCCTTGCCCAGTTCACCGCTGCCGAGCAGCATCACTTTGGTGGCGGAGGGCGAGAGGGGGGTGCCGAGGGTGGTCATGGGCGAAGCGGTGCAAAGGTAAGAGGGAAGGAAGGAGACGGGAAGCACCCGCCAGGCGGGTGCTGCAGCCGGCGATGATAGAGCGACTGCGTGCCCCGGCACCCGTGCAGCTCACGCCGCGGCGGCCCGCACCCAGACGCTGCGGGAGAAGCCGCGCAGCCGCCCAGGCGGCGTGCTCCCCCCTCAATACGCCTTGTACGGCAGGAACTTGCCCGACAGCACCACGTTCACGCGGTCGCCCTTGGGGTCGGCCTCGCGCTGGATGTCCATGCTGAAGTCGATGGCGCTCATGATGCCGTCGCCGAACTCCTCGTGGATCAGCTCCTTGATGGTGCTGCCGTACACGCTCACCACCTCGTACCAGCGGTAGATCAACGGATCGGTGGGCACGGGCGTGGGCAGCGACCCCTTGTAGGGCACCACCTGCAGCCATTTCTGCTCTTCGTCGGTCAGATCGAAGATCCTGCCCAGCACCCGGGCCTGTTCCGGCGATGCGGTCATCTGCCCCAGGCAGAGCGCCGTCGTCCATTCCTTGGACTGGCCGACCTGGCTGGCGATGTCGTGCCACTGCAGGCCTTTCAGCACCTTGGTGCCGATGATCTTCTCGGTGACGTCGTTGCGGTTCATGGGCTGAAAACTTCCGTGTCGGATAGGGCCCCTACTCCAAGCAACGTGCGTGCCACGAGACATCTTCTGGGGCCAGCCCAGCGGCGCGGCCAGCGCCTTTCGTCCTTCAGCCGCCGCCCCGCAGCAGGTCCACCGCCTTCTCCGCGATCATGATCGTCGGCGCGTTGGTGTTGCCGCTCACGATGCGCGGCATGACGGAGGCATCGACCACGCGCAGGCCCTGCAGGCCGTGCACGCGCAGTTGCGCATCCACCACGTCGAGCGGCCCGGGCCCCATGCGGCAGCTGCCCACCGGGTGATAGACGGTGTCGGCATGCCGGCGGACGAAAGCGGCGATCTCGGCATCGCTCTGCGCACTGGCGGACCGGGCCAGCTCGCGCCCGCCCAGGCCGGCCAGCGCGGGCTGCGAGAGGATCTCGCGCATGCGCCGCACGCCGCGCACCAGGCGCTGCAGGTCGTCCTCGTCGGTGAGGAAGGCCGGGTCCACCAGCGGCAGGGCCTGCGGGTCGGCGCTGGCCAGGGTCACGCGGCCCCGGCTGCGCGGCTGCAGCAGGCAGACGTGGCACGAATAGCCGTGGCCCCAGCTCAACTCGCGCCCGTGGTCCAGCAGCTTGGCGATGACGAAGTGCAGCTGCAGGTCGGGCGCGGGCTCCTCGGGGCGGCTCTTGATGAAGCCGCCCGCTTCGGCGAAGTTGGTGGTGAGCAGGCCGGTGCGCCGCGCCCGCCATTCACGCACACCGCGCAGCAGGTGGCGCGCCCCGGCAAGCGAGAGGCCGAACAGGTCGGTGAGCGCGGGAGCGTCCACCACCTGCACCACGTCGGGGTGGTCGTGCAGATGCTCGCCCACGCCGGGCAGCTCGTGCAGCACGGCGATGCCGTGGCGCTGCAGCTCCGCCGCCGGGCCCACGCCCGAGAGCATCAGCAGCTGCGGCGAGAGCAGCGCGCCGGCCGACAGCAGCACCTCGTGCGCGGCCCGCACGGTGTGCAGCGCACCGCCCTGCAGGTACTGCACGCCCACGGCGCGCCGGTCTTCGAAGAGGATGCGCGTGGCCCGGGCGCCGGTTTCCACGCGCAGGTTGGCGCGGCCGAGGTGGGGCGTCAGATAGGCCTTGGCGGCGCTGAAGCGCTCGCCCCCACGGTGAGTGACCTGATAGAGGCCCACGCCTTCCTGCGCGGGGCCGTTGAAGTCGGGGTTGTGCGCGTGGCCGGCCTGCACGCCCGCCTGCACGAAGGCGCGGGCCACGCGGTGCGGCGCCTGCAGGTCGGCCACGTTCAGCGGGCCGCCCGTGCCGTGCCAGTCGCTGGCGCCGCGCTCGTTGTTTTCGGCGCGCAGGAAGCAGGGCAGCACGTCGCGCCAGCCCCAGCCGGGGTTGCCGGCCTGCTGTGCCCACCAGTCGTAGTCGGCCGGCTGGCCGCGCACGTAGATCATGGCGTTGACGGAGCTGGAGCCGCCCAGCACCCGGCCGCGCGGCTGCAGGCCCCGGCGCCCGCCCAGTCCGGGCTGCGGCGTGGTGTGCTGGTTCCAGTTGAGCGAGGGGATGCGGTTCAGCACGGCGAGGCCGCCCGGGCAGTGGATGAAGGCGCTGGCATCGGGCGGCCCGGCTTCCAGCAGGCAGACCCGCACGGCCGGGTCCTGCGTCAGCCGGCCCGCCAGCACGCAGCCGGCCGAGCCGCCGCCGATCACGATGTAGTCGAACATGGTGGATGCCTCCTGCCTGGGCTTGTACCACCGGCGGGCCGCCGGGACCATGCCCGGCTGTCACGCGCATTGCGGCCCCGCCGCGGATTGCCGATTACCATGCGCCAGGGCCTGCCGGCCTCCCCCTCTTTTCCTTCCAGCCAACCAGACAGACACGCAAGGGACATTCACATGACGATCACGACCGTCGGCATCATCGGCGCGGGCACCATGGGCAACGGCATCGCACAGGCGTGCGCGGTGTCGGGCATCGACGTGGTGATGGTGGACATTTCGGACGCCGCCGTGCAAAAGGGCCTGGCCACGGTGGCCGGCAGCCTGGACCGGCTCATCAAGAAGGAGAAGTGCACCGCCGCCGACAAGGACGCGGCGCTGGCGCGCATCAAGACCTCGACCAGCTACGACGACCTGCAGGCCGCGCAGCTCATCATCGAGGCCGCCACCGAGAACCACGAGCTCAAGGTGAAGATCCTCAAGCAGGTGGATGCGATCGCGGCGCCCGAGGTGATCGTGGCCTCCAACACCTCGTCGATCTCCATCACGCAGCTGGCAGCGTCCACCTCGCGGCCCGACCGCTTCATCGGCATGCACTTCTTCAACCCGGTGCCGATGATGGCGCTGGTGGAGATCATCCGCGGCCTGCAGACCAGCGACGCCACGCACGACGCGGTGAAGGCGCTGGCCGAACGCCTGGGCAAGAGCCCCATCACGGTGAAGAACGCGCCGGGCTTCGTGGTCAACCGCATCCTGGTGCCGATGATCAACGAGGCCTTCTTCGTGCTGGCCGAGGGCCTGGCCACGCCCGAGGACATCGACGCCGGCATGAAGCTGGGCTGCAACCAGCCCATCGGCCCGCTGGCCCTGGCCGACATGATCGGCCTGGACGTGTGCCTGGCCGTGATGAACGTCTATCTGGACGAGTTCGGCGACAGCAAGTACCGCCCCTGCCCGCTGCTCAAGGAAATGGTGGCCGCCGGCCGCCTGGGCCGCAAGACGGGCCAGGGCGTTTACCGCTACTGAGCGGGCCCGGCGCCCCCCGCCGGCGGGCCGCCGCGCTGGCGGGCCCGCGGCTTGCCACGGCCGGGCGCCCCCGCCGCCTGCGGCAGGCCGGCGGCGTTTTGCGCAGGGAAGGCGTTGGTGTCGAAATCCAGCCACGGCGGGTTCTGCGCATACATCTCGGCGATGAGCTGCTTGACCGCCGCGACGTACCAGGAATCGTCGTTCAGGCGATGGCTCAGGATGATCGGCGAGGTGGCGCCCTCGTCTTCGATGAGCCGGTAGGCCAGGTCCGTGCGCATCCGCGCGGCGGCGGGCACGATGCAGACCCCCATTTCCGCCGCGACCAGGCCCAGCGCCGCCTGCAGCTCGCGCACCTCATGGATCTCGGCCAGCGGTATGCCCTGGTCGTGCAGCAGCCCGAGCACGTGGTCCGCATAGCTGGGCCGCGGCTCCTTCGGAAACACGATGAGGCGCTGGTGCGCCACTTCCCGCAGGCTGACCCGCCCCCGGTCCGCAGCCAGCGGCGATCCGGGCGGCATGGCCAGCACCAGCCGCTCCTCGCGCAGCACGGTGCGCGCGACCGACGTGTCGTTGGTCCTGATGCGGCCGAATCCCAGGTCGATGCGGCCGGTCTTGAGTTCGCTGATCTGCTGGACCGAACTCAGGTCCACCAGGTGCACGTCGGTATCGGGGTAGCGCTGGCGGAACATGCGCACCAGCATCGGCAGGCCGCCGTAGAGCGTGGAGCCCACGTAGCCGATTGAGATCGACTGCCGCAGATGGCGCCCGGCCTGCCGCGCGCTCATCTTCATCTGATCGACGCGCTGCAGCACCTGCAGCGACTGCTCGTGGAAGAGCCGCCCCGCCTCCGTCAGGCGCACCGGCCGGCTGTTGCGCTGGATGAGCTGCACGCCGAGCTCCTCTTCCAGCAGCTGGATCTGCCGGCTGAGAGGCGGCTGCGCGATGTGCATTTCCTCCGCCGCACGGGTGAAGTTGCGGGTGGTGGCCACGGCCACGAAATAGCGCAATTGACGTAGATCCATTCGGGTAAACCATACCTCCGGTGAATGCACAGATTCTAAGTACTTGTTATTTATGAATATTCAGACGAACCATACTTAAAAGGTATTGATCAAGATCAATTTGGTATTGGATCGGCAGAGGGTGGCTGCCGTTCAATGGCAGCCATGCAGCCCACCAACGCCACCTCGTCCCTGGCCAGCGCCACCGCCCACTCCACCGCCGTCATCGACAAGGTGGAGACCATGCTGGTCGATCTGCCCACCATCCGCCCCCACCAGCTGTCCATGGCGACCATGCACGGCCAGACGCTGATGCTGGTGCGCGTGCACTGCTCGGACGGCACGGTGGGCATCGGCGAAGGCACGACCATCGGCGGCCTGGCGTACGGCGCCGAATCGCCCGAGGGCATGAAGCTCGCCATCGACACCTATTTCGCCCCGCTGATGCTGGGCGCGGACGCCAGCCGGGTCGCCGCGCTGATGGCGCGGCTGGGCAAGGCCGTGCGCGACAACCGCTTCGCCAAATGCGCCGTCGAGACGGCCCTCTTCGATGCGCTGGGCCACCGCGTGGGCCTGCCGGTGTCCGAGCTGCTGGGTGGCCGCCTGCGCGATCGCCTGCCGGTGGCCTGGACGCTGGCGTCCGGCGACACGGCGCGCGACATCGACGAGGCGCAGCGCATGCTGGCCACGCGCCGGCACCGGATCTTCAAGCTCAAGATCGGGCGCAAGCCCGTGCGCGACGACGTGGTGCACGTGGCGGCGATCCGGCAGGCGCTGGGCGATGAGGCCAGCGTGCGCGTCGATGTGAACATGGCCTGGACCGAGCTGGAAGCGCATTACGGGCTGGCCGGGCTGGTGGATGCCGGCTGCGAACTGGTCGAGCAGCCCGTCGGCAGCGCCGATGCGCTGGCGCGGCTGACCGGCAAGTACCCCATCGCCGTCATGGCCGACGAATCGCTGACCGGGCCGGCCTCGGCCTTCGCGCTGGCCAGCGCCCGCGGCGCGGACGTGTTCGCCATCAAGACCGAACAGTCGGGCGGCCTGCTGGCCGCGCAGCAGGTGGCGGCCATCGCCGATGCGGCGCACATCGGGCTGTACGGCGGAACCATGCTGGAAGGCGCCGTGGGCTCCATCGCTTCAGCCCACGTGTTCTCGACCTTCCGCGAGCTGCGCTGGGGCACCGAGCTGTTCGGCCCCCTGCTGCTGACCGAGGAGATCCTGACCCAGCCGCTCGCCTACCAGGACTTCGAGCTGCAGATCCCGGGCGGACCCGGGCTCGGCATCGCGCTGGACGAAGACCGCGTGCGGCACTTCCGCCGCGACCGGCCCCGCACCAGCGTGGGCCCGGCGACCGCCCAGGCGGCCTGAAACCGCGGCCAGGGCCCGCCTGCCGCTTCCCACGACCAACGATCCACAACCCCACAGAACGGAGACCCCCCATGAGCACCAAGATCTTCAACACCGCCGAGGTCCAGGACTTCCTGCGCCTGGCCAGCGGCCTCACGCAAGAAGGCGGCGACGCGCGCACCAAGGCGATCGTCCACCGCATCCTCTCGGACCTGTTCAAGGCGATCGAGGACCTCGACATCAGCTCCGACGAATACTGGGCCGGCGTCGCCTACATCAACCAGCTGGGCACGCGCGGCGAAGCCGGCCTGCTGTCTCCCGGCCTGGGGCTGGACCGCTACTACGACATGCGCATGGACGCCGAGGACGCCGCGCTGGGCGTGGAAAACGGCACGCCGCGCACCATCGAAGGCCCGCTGTACGTGGCCGGTGCGCCCGTGGCGCAGGGCTTCGCGCGGCTGGACGACGGCAGCGACCAGCAGGGCCACACGCTGATCATGCACGGCACGGTCTTCGGCGCCGACGGCCAGCCCCTGCCCGGCGCCTCGGTGGAGGTCTGGCATGCCAACACCAAGGGCTTCTATTCCCACTTCGACCCGACCGGCGAGCAGAAGCCGTTCAACATGCGCCGCACCATCGTCACCGACGCCCAGGGCCGCTACAAGTTCCAGAGCATCGTGCCCGCGGGCTACGGCGTGCCGCCCGGCGGCCCCACGCACGTGCTGCTGCAGCGGCTGGGCCGGCACGGCAACCGCCCCGCGCACATCCACTTCTTCGTGACGGCGGAAGGCCATCGCAAGCTCACCACGCAGATCAACATCGACGGCGACCCGCTGGTGCATGACGACTTCGCCTACGCCACCCGCGAGGGCCTGATCCCGCCGCTGGTCGAGCGCACGGACGCAGCCAGCATCCAGGCCCACGGCCTGACCGGGCCGTTCGCGGAAATCCACTTCGACATCACGCTCAGCGCGCTGGTGGACGGCGTGGACAACCAGCTCGTGAACCGCCCCCGGCTCGCCGCCTGACGGCCTGAAGGCCCCCCGACGGCGGGGCCTTCCATCCTTCCCGCACACACCGCGACGCGGCGCCAGGCCGCGGCGGATGAACGCACCCCACGAGGACCTCCCATGAACCCGACCGCATCCACGCCACGGCACGGCCACATCGAGCAGCTGCTGGAATCGGCCCTGCAGCACGACAGGGACGCCGGCGTCTTCCGCTGCCGCCGCGACATCTTCACCGACCCGGCCCTGTTCGAGCTCGAGATGACGCACATCTTCGAGGGCAACTGGGTCTATCTCGCGCACGAGAGCCAGATCCCCGAGATCAACGACTACTTCACGACCTACATCGGCCGCCAGCCCATCGTCATCACGCGCGGCAAGGACGGCACGCTCAACGCGATGATCAACGCCTGCGCCCACCGCGGCGCCACGCTGTGCCGCAAGAAGCACGGCAACAAGGGCAGCTTCACCTGCCCGTTCCACGGCTGGACCTTCAACAACGCCGGCAAGCTGCTCAAGGTCAAGGACGAGAAGACCACCGAGTACCCGGTGCAGTTCAACACCGGCGGCTCGCACGACCTGAAGAAGGTGGCCCGCTTCGAAAGCTACAAGGGCTTCCTGTTCGGCAGCCTGAAGGCCGAGGTGCAGCCGCTGGAGGACTTCCTGGGCGAGACGAAGGTCATCATCGACCAGATCGTGGACCAGGCGCCCGAGGGGCTGGAGGTGCTGCGCGGCAGCTCCACCTACACCTACGACGCCAACTGGAAGATGCAGATGGAGAACGGCAGCGACGGCTACCACGTCAGCTCCGTGCACTGGAACTATGCGGCCACCATGGGGCGCCGCAAGGACGGCGGCACCAAGGCCGTCGATGCCAACGGCTGGAGCCGGAGCGTGGGTGGCGTGTACGGCTTCGAGAACGGCCACATCCTGCTGTGGACGCGCACGATGAACCCCGAGGTCCGCCCGGTGTACAGCCACCGCGAAGCGCTCAAGGAACGCCTGGGCGAAGACCGGGCCGAATTCATCGTCAGCCAGACGCGCAATCTCTGCCTCTACCCCAACGTCTATCTGATGGACCAGTTCTCCACGCAGATCCGCGTGACCCGCCCGATCAGCGTGGACAAGACCGAGATCAGCATCTACTGCTTCGCCCCCAAGGGCGAGAGCGCCGAGAACCGAGCCATCCGCATCCGCCAGTACGAGGACTTCTTCAACGTCTCCGGCATGGGCACGGCCGACGACCTGGAGGAGTTCCGCGCCTGCCAGAGCGGCTACGCCGGCAGGAATGCGCCGTGGAACGACCTGAGCCGCGGCGCCCCGCTGTGGACAGAGGGGCCCGACGAGAACGCCAGGAAGATGGGCATGTCGCCCCTGCTCAGCGGCAGCCGCAGCGAGGACGAGGGCCTCTTCGTCTGCCAGCACGACTACTGGGTGAAGACCCTGCGCCAGGCCGTGCAGCAGGAGCGCGAGGAGGTGCAGCCATGAGCGGCGCCGCCCACCCCACCGGCCACGCCGCGATCAGCGCCTTTCTCTACCGCGAGGCACGCCATCTGGACGACCGCGAATGGGACGCCTGGCTGGAGCTGTACGCCCCCGACGTGGAGTACTGGATGCCGGCCTGGGACGACGACGACCGGCTGACCGAAGACCCCCAGCGCGAGATCTCGCTGATCTACTACCCGAACCGCAACGGGCTGGAAGACCGCGTCTTCCGCATCCAGACGGAACGCTCCAGCGCCTCCATGCCCGAGCCGCGCACCAGCCACATGATCGCCAACGTGGAGGTGCTGCAGGAGCGCGGCGATGCCGTGGACGTGCGCTACAACTTCCACACGCTGAGCCACCGCTACCAGAAGACCGACCAGTTCTTCGGCACCGTCTTCGCCACGCTGCGAAAGCAGGGCGACGGCGGCTACCTGATCGCGCGCAAGAAGATCGTCCTCAAGGACGACTACATCCGCCAGGTCATCGACATCTACCACCTCTGACACGCAGGAGAAGACCACGATGACCAGCCACCGCATTGCCCTGAACTTCGAGGACGGCGTCACCCGCTTCATCGACTGCGGGGCCGGCGAGAAGGTGCTCGACGCCGCCTTCCGCCAGCGCATCAACCTGCCCATGGACTGCTCCGACGGCGTCTGCGGCACCTGCAAGTGCCGCGCCGAGGCCGGCAGCTACGACCTGGGCGACGACTACATCGACGAGGCCCTGACGCAGGACGAGGCCGCGCAGGGCCTGGTGCTGACCTGCCAGATGGTGCCCCGCGCGGACTGCGTGATCGCCGTGCCCGTGCCCTCCACCGCCTGCAAGACGGGCATGGCCCAGTTCACGGCCACCGTCGCCGAGGTCACGGCGCTCGGCGATGCGGCCTACGAACTGGCGCTGGATCTGCCGCAGGCGCCGCCCCACTTCCTGCCGGGCCAGTACGTGAACATCGGCGTGCCGGGCAGCGCGCAGCACCGCTCGTATTCGTTCAGCTCGGCGCCGGGCGAGCAGCGCATCCGCTTCCTGATCAAGCAGGTGCCGGGCGGCCTCATGAGCCGCTGGCTCGAAGGCGCCGCACCGGGCCAGCCGCTGCAGCTCACCGGGCCGCTGGGCAGCTTCTACCTGCGCGACGTGGCGCGCCCGCTGCTCCTGCTGGCCGGCGGCACGGGGCTCGCGCCCTTTCTCTCCATGCTGGAAGTGCTGGCCCGCCAACCGTCCGGGCAGCCGGTGCATCTGATCTACGGGGTCACGCGGGACCAGGACCTGGTGCTGGTGGACCGGCTGCAGGCCTATGCCGAACGCATTCCCGGCTTCAGCTTTGCCACCTGCGTCGCGGACCCGCAGACCACGCACTCGCGCCAGGGCTACGTGACCCAGCACATGCCGCAGGAGGTGCTGCACGGCGGAGCGGTGGATGTCTATCTCTGCGGCCCGCCGCCCATGGTGGATGCCGTGCAGAAGCACTTCCAGGCCGCAGGGCTGGAGCCGGCGCACTTCCACTACGAGAAGTTCACCCCCAACGCGGCGGCTGCCGCCCCCGCCCTGGAGGCCGTCGCATGAACGACCTCTTCAAAGGCCAGGCCATGCTGATCACCGGCGCGGCCCAGGGCATCGGGCAGCGGGTGGCCGAGCTGGCCGCCGAGCGGGGCGCACGCCTCGCCCTGGTGGACCGCTCGCCGCTGGTGCATGAACTGCGCGAGCGACTCCTGGCCACCTGCGGCACCGGCGGCGTGATCGCGATCGAGGCGGATCTGGAGCAGTTCACCGGCGCGGAAGATGCCGCGGCACAGGCGCACAAGGCCTTCCGCCGCATCGACGTGCTGGTCAACAACGTGGGCGGCACCATCTGGACCAAGCCCTACGAGCACTACCGCCCCGAGGAGATCGAGGCCGAAGTGCGGCGCTCGCTCTTCCCGACCCTGTGGTGCTGCCGGGCCGTGCTGCCCTACATGCTCAAGAAGAAGAAGGGCGCCATCGTCAACGTCTCGTCCATCGCCACGCGCAGCATCCACCGCGCGCCCTACGGCGCGGCCAAGGGCGGCGTGAATACGCTCACGGCCTGCCTGGCCTTCGAGAACGGCGAGCGCGGCATCCGCGTCAACGCCGTGGCGCCGGGGGGCACCGAGGCGCCGCCGCGCCGCATTCCGCGCAATACCAGCCGCCTGGGCCGGCAGGACCAGGCCTGGTACCAGCAGATCGTGGACCAGACGGTCTCCAGCACCTTGATGAAGCGCTACGGCACGCTGGACGAACAGGCCGAGGCGATTCTCTTTCTCGCATCGGACCGGGCCTCCTACATCACGGGGACGGTGCTCCCCGTCGGTGGCGGCGACCAGGGCTGAAGCACCGCACCCGCGGGCCAGGGGCCCCGCACGCCCGCCCCCACTACAACACAAGGAGACAAGCATGAAAACGTTGGACGTCAACGAGGTCATCGATGGCGCGCGCTTCACGCGCTTTCACTGGATGGTGATGTGCCTGTGCGCACTGCTGCTCATCTTCGACGGCTACGACCTCTTCATCTACGGCGTGGTGCTGCCGGTGCTGATGCAGCAGTGGCAGCTCACGCCGGTGCAGGCCGGCGCGCTGGGCAGCTATGCCCTCTTCGGCATGATGTTCGGCGCCTTCGTCTTCGGCCCGCTGGCCGACCGCATCGGGCGCAAGAAGGGCATCGCCGCCAGCTTCGCCCTGTTCAGCGTGGCGACCTTCCTGAGCGGCCTGGCCACCACGCCGACCGAGTTCGGCATCTACCGCTTCATCGCCGGCCTGGGCTGCGGCGGCCTGATGCCCAATGCCGTGGCGCTGATGAACGAGTACGCGCCCCGGCGCGCCCGCAGCACCCTGGTCGCGATCATGTTCAGCGGCTATTCGCTGGGCGGCGTGCTCTGCGCCGGCCTGGGCATCTACATGCTGCCGCGCTTCGGCTGGCAATCCATGTTCTTCGTGGCGGCCCTGCCGCTGCTGCTTTTGCCCGTCATCCTGTGGAAGCTGCCCGAATCGGTCGGTTTCCTGCTGCGCCAGGGCCGGCACGAGCAGGCCCGCGCGATGCTGGGCCATGTCGATCCGGGCCTGCGGCTGGGGGCCGACACGCAGCTGGTCCAGTCCGGCGCCAAAACCACGGGCGTGCCGATGCTGGACCTCTTCAAGGAAGGGCGCACCCTGGGCACGCTGATGATCTGGCTGTCGTTCTTCTGCTGCCTGCTGATGGTCTATGCGCTCGGCTCCTGGCTGCCCAAGCTGATGGCCAACGCCGGCTACAGCCTGGGGTCGAGCCTGTCCTTCCTGCTGGTGCTGAACTTCGGCGGCGTGGTGGGCGCCATCGCCGGCGGCTGGCTGGGCGACCGGTTCAGCCTGCCCAAGGTGGTGGTGACGTACTTCGCCCTGGGCACGGCCTCCATCGCGCTGCTGGGCTTCAACAGCCCCATGCCCGTGCTCTACCTGCTGATCGCCGTGGCGGGCGCGACCACCATCGGCACGCAGATCCTGCTCTATGCCAACACGGCGCAGTTCTATCCGCTGTCCATCCGCTCCACGGGGCTGGGCTGGGCCTCGGGCGTCGGCCGGCTCGGCGCCATCGTGGGGCCGCTGCTGGGCGGCTCGCTGGTGGCGGCGGCGCTGCCGCTCAAGATGAACTTCCTGGCCTTCGCCGTGCCGGGCCTGGTCGCGGCGCTGGCGGTCTGCGTCTTCATCGCGGGCCATCGCCGCAAGGCCGCCATGGAACGCCCCTTGATGGCCACCGCTTCGCAGCCCAGCGGCGCCTGACACGCTCCCTGCCGCTCGCTGCCCAGCGGGGCCGAAGGCCTCCCCCCCTATGAGGTGGGAGGCCTTCGGCGTTTCCGGCAGGGGGTGACTGCGATGCAGCGCACCAGGCACCATGCCGGGTTCGAGGCGCCAAAGACCACTCCCAGAAGATGGTCTCCTTGAATTTAAATTTCACGCAATTCAATTGCCAGCAATAATTCAACCCATGCCCCGCCACCCAGCCACTGCCGCGATACCCAGCACCGCCCTGCTGCAACTGGACAACCAAGTCTGCTTCGCGCTGTATTCGGCATCGCTGGCCATGACCAAGTTCTACAAGCCGCTGCTCGACGAGATCGGCCTGACCTACCCGCAGTACGTCGTGATGCTCACCCTCTGGGAGCGCGACGGCGTCACCGTCTCCGAGCTGGGCGAGCGCCTGTTCCTCGATTCCGGCACGCTGACCCCGCTGCTCAAGCGGCTCGAAGCCTCGGGCCACCTGAGCCGGCTGCGCGATGCCGAAGACGAGCGCCGCGTGCGCATCAGCCTCACGGCGCAGGGCCGGGCCCTGCGCGAGCAGGCCGAGCGCATTCCCAACTGCGTGCTGGAACGCACGCAATGCACGCTGCACGAGCTCACGGCCCTGACAGGGCAGCTGACCGCGCTGCGCGACCGCCTGGGCCGCCAGGCCGCGCCGCCCGCCTGAAGCGGCGGCCACAGCCACCGCCCGCCAGCCTCTTCTTTCGTTTCACACCGGCCTGTTAGGCTTTTTTCTCCACCCCAAGCAACCTCAAGGAACGCACCATGACCACGCTCGACAAAGTTCTCTACACCGCCCGCGCCCACACCACCGGCGGCCGCGATGGCGCATCGCGCACCGACGATGGCCGTCTGGACGTGAAGCTGTCTTCCCCCGGCACCAGCGGCACGGGCACCAACCCCGAGCAGCTGTTCGCCGCCGGCTACTCCGCCTGCTTCATCGGCGCCATGAAGGCCGTCGCCAGCAAGGTGGGCGTGACGGTGCCGCAAGACGTGTCGATCGACGCCGAAGTGGACCTGGGCCCCATCCCCAACGCCTACGGCATCGCCGCACGCCTGAACATCTCCCTGCCCGGCGTGGACAAGGCCAAGGCCCAGGAACTGGTGGACGCAGCCCACCAGGTCTGCCCCTACTCCAACGCCACCCGCGGCAACATCGACGTGACCATCACCCTGGTCTGATCGCCCGGTAGGCGGGGCCTGCGGGCTCCGGCGCTATCGACAAAAGAGCTGCCAGCGCTTGTCTCTCAAGCGCTGGCGGCTTTTTTCATGGGTGGTCCACAACCCTGCATCGGCCCGCCCCGGCGCAGAGGCAGACAATGGAGGCATGCAGATGCCTCCCGCCTCCTCCTCGCCCAACGCCACACCCGGCAGCGCCCACCATCCCTACGCGGTCCTCACGCCGGACCTAGTGCTGGATGCGCTGGCCAGCGTCGGCCTCTACGGCGACGGCCGGCTGATGGCCCTGGGCTCCTACGAGAACCGGGTCTATCAGGCCACGCTGGAAGATGACGGAACGCGGGTGGTCGCCAAGTTCTACCGCCCGGGGCGCTGGAGCGAGGCGCAGATCCTCGAAGAGCACGCCTTCGCCGCCGAGCTGGCCGAGGCCGAAATCCCCATGGTCGCGCCCCTGTCCATCGCGGGCCGCACGCTGCACCAGCATGCCGGCTTCGCGTTCTCGGTCAGCCCCTGGCGCGGCGGGCGCACGCCCGAGCTGGACGACTTCGAGGTGCTGGAGTGGATCGGCCGCTTCCTCGCGCGCATCCACACCGTGGGCGCCGCCCGGCCCTTCGTCCACCGGCCGGCCCTGGACCTGCAGACGCTGGCCCGCGAGCCCCTGGCCTGGCTGATGGAGCATGAAATCATCCCGCTGGACCAGCGCTCCGCCTGGCAAGGCGCCTGCCAGAAAGCTATTGATTTGATAGCTGCATGCCTCGACGGAAAGGGCGCTCACGGCCATTTTGGCTTGAAAGACGCGCAGCTGCTGCGCCTGCACGGCGACTGCCACCCGGGCAACGTGCTCTGGACGCCGGTGGACGAGGACACCGGCCGCGGCGGCCCGCACTTCGTCGATCTGGACGACGCCCGCACCGGCCCGGCCGTGCAGGATCTCTGGATGCTGCTCTCGGGCGATCGCCGCCAGCGCACGCTGCAGCTGTCGGCGCTGCTGGACGGCTACGAGCAGTTCCGTCCGTTCGACCGCCGCGAGCTGGCGCTGATCGAGCCGCTGCGCACGCTGCGCCTGATCCACTACAGCGCCTGGCTGGCGCGGCGCTGGGACGACCCGATCTTCCCGATCAACTTCCCCTGGTTCGGCAGCAGCGACTACTGGCGCGGCCAGGTGGACATGCTGCACGAGCAGATCGAGGCCATGGGCGAGGCGCCGCTGGCGGCATGAGCGCAGGGGCGTCACCCCCCTGCCCCACCGCCGCAGGGCCGGGCTGAATCAGTCCTTGCGCGGCGTGAAGACGTCGTCGCCCGAGCGCAGGCGGTCCTCCGGCGGCGGGCCGGCGCTGAAGGCGTCGAGCGCACGGGCCGAGGTCACCGAATACAGCGTCTGCGTGCGCGCCAGCCGCGCGCCGCCGTCCCGCGTGAGCGGCGTCCAGAAGATGGTGCCGGTGGTCGGCGTGGAGCGCGGCAGGATCGCATCGAACGGGAAGGACACGTAGAGGCCCTTGTCGAAGCTGCCCTCGCCGAACTGCGCGGCCGACACGTTGGTCTTGGTGGCATAGGCGCCGATGACGACGCCGTTGGCGAAGCGCCGGCTCACGTCCAGCGTGGCGCCCTTGTCGCCCGCCAGGTACTGGCCCGCGCTCAGTCGCACGTTCACGCCGTTCCAGCCCGTGTCCCAGTAGATGGAGGCATGGCCGGTGGTGACCTGGTAGTCGCGGAAGCTGAAGTTCTGCTCGAAGGCGCGCTGGCGCACCCGGTTCACATCGACGCCGAAGGCCCAGCGGCTGCGCAGCGGGCGGTAGAGGTATTCGGCCCCCACGCCGCCGTACATCGGCTCCAGCAGGCCGCCGTAGATGCTGGCGAAATGGTTGCCGCCCAACTGCTCGGCATGGGTGATCTGCAGGTTGCTCAGCGTGAAACGCGAGGTGGTGACGAATTCACGGGCCAGCGTGCGCACGCGCGGCAGATTGCTGGGCGCCGTGTACTTGAACTTGTCGTAGTTGTCGATCACGCGCAGGTTGGCCGAGGCATTCACCCAGGTGCTGCGCGTCAGGCGGTATTCGGCATCGCCCTTGATGCCGATCTGGTAGAGCACGAAGCTGTCCGGGCCGCCCAGGGTCTGCCAGAAGCTCGGGCCCAGGCCGCCGGTGAAGCGGCCGTCGGCGCTGCGCCAGAAGCCGGCATCCGTCCTGGCGCCGGCCGGGGCGGGCGCAGCAGGCGCAGCGCTGGCCTGCCGTTGCTGCGGCTGCGCCGGGGGCGTGATGTCGGCCAGCGGGGCCGTCGGCACGTCGCCGCCGAGCGCCTGCCGCTGGGCGGGCGACTGCGCCTCGGTATGAAGCGCGACCCAGTCGGCACGGTCGATGGTCTTGCTGCCCATGACCATGCCGTGCTCGACGAAGTCGATGACGAAGCGGTTCACGTCGGCCGCGGAATCGCGGTGCAGATAGGCCACCAGGCGGTCGAAATGCCCGGAGCGGTACAGGCCGGTGGCGCCGCTCACGCTCACGCGCAGCGTGTCGCCCTCGCGCACCGCCTCCGTCACGCGCCAGCCCGTGTCGCGGTTCATCTGCGACGACAGATCGTTCCAGGACGCCTGCGCCGCGGGCCGCGCGGCCTGCACGGCGGGCGCCGGCGTGTCGAACAGCTTGGGCGACTGCAAGCGGTTCAGCCCGCCATGGAAGGTGATGCCGAAGCTCACCTTGTCGCCGCGCTCCACGCCCGCCGAGATGTCGATGTGCGGGGAATAGCGATAGACCACGCCCACGTTGATCGGCACGCGCTGCCTGAAGGTGGCGGAGAAAGGCTCACGCTGGTAGTTGTTGCCGTCGTATTCGAGCTTGACGACCAGCGGCTGGTAGGGCGACTGCCACTGCACGCCGCCGAAGAGGCTGGTCGGACCGCGGAAATAGCTGGTGGATTCCAATGTGCCGCCCGAGGCCGTACTGCCGGCAGGACGCGTGGAAAACCGGTCACTGACGACCGACAGCGGATTCTTCAGGTTGCCCCGCGCTCCCAGATAGCCCCAGCCCAGGCCCAGGCTCCAGTCGAAATTGCCGGTGCGCTTGCTGGCCACCACGTATTCGCCCGAAAAGAGCCCGGTGCCGCCGATGTCGCGGGCACCGACCGCAATGCCTGGCAGGTAGCGAGACTCCTCCCGGAGCCTCAGTTTCACGTCGAAGTTCTTATCCTTGAAAGATTGGCTGGAGATAGCGATGCCGTAATCTTGATTGCTTACGGTGACGTAGCGGAAGCCGAATTCGATCCAGTCCAGTGGCTGGAACATCACCGTGGCGCGCGTGTAGGGCGTGGTGCGGCTGATGCTCAGGCGTGTATCCCCGGCGGCTTCCATGCGCGCGGTAGGGGTCTGCAGCAGGCCAATCTCGCCCCAGTCGCTGGCCGTGAGCGGCAGCGCGCGCTGGCGCACGCCGCCGCCGTCGGGCAGGCTGTTCGCTACCGGCGGCACGGAATAGCCCTGGGTGTCGGGTGCCGCGCCCTGGGTCGCCAGCAAGCGGATCAGCGCATCGGACAAAGAGGCCGGAATGCGGCTCTGCCGCGCCGGCGCCCAGATCCAGGCGCCTGCGGCCGGCGGGTCCTGCGCCTCGCCATTCCAGAGGCCTGTGCCGTAGCGATAGGTGCGGCCGTCGGGCTGGGCGATCCAGACCACGTCGCGGTCGGCGGCATCGGCCACACAGGCGCGCACATAGTCGAAGGCCATGCCGCCGGCCTGCGCGGGCACGCGGCAGCGCTCCCCGTTCTCGAGCACCACGGTCACGGTGCGCGGACGCTCGGGCAGCTCCAGCGAGTCGCCCCCCTGGAGCAGCACCGGGTCCTGGTCGGGATGGACCTCCAGCCAGCGCGCATCGGCCGAAGCCAGCGCCGCGCGGCCGGTCACCGGCAGCCCCGCCAACCAATCGGCCAGCCGGGGCAGGCCGTTGGGATGGTCCAGCGGCAAGGCGCGCAGGCCGTCCACGACTTGGTTGCGCAAGGCCTGTTGCGCAGGCTTTTCCGCCGGCACCAGCCAGGCGGCGCCGCCGTCGTAGCGCTCCGCGGGCTGCCGCAGCAGCCAGGCGCTTGCGCGCTCGGGCGTCGTGGAAGGGGGCACGGGCTCGGCGGCCCAGGCATCCAGCCCCAGGCCCGCAAGAAGCGAAGCCGCCAAGGCGGAGAGGGGCCAGCGGCGCCGGCACGACAACGAACAGGTCAACGATGGGCGCACGAGGACATCCGGCTAGCTAAAGGGAGACGAGATCAGCGCGAGGCAGCAGCCGCCGGAGACGGCGCAGCGGCGGTGACCGGGCGCAGAGCCAGGCACAGATCGACGGCCAGGCACTGCTGGGAATACACCACGCGCTCGGCACCATTGGACAGGTCCACCGCGAACAGCGAGGCCGGCAGCTGCGCAGCCGGCGGGCGTGTGACGGCGACCTCTTCGAACCATTGCACCGACGCCGGCACCTGCACCGACACCAGCGTCTTGCCAGGCGGCGCGATGGGGCGGATGGTGACGGAGTCCTTCACGCCGGTCAGCGCGCCGGGCATGCTGTCGCGCACACGCTGATAGGAGCCCAGCGACGGGCGCTCCAGCACGCTGCGCCAGGAAGGCACGGCGGAGAAGCTCACGTCGCGCCATTCGCGGGGCAGGCCGGTGGCACCAGCAAGCCGCCCATGGCGCAGCCGCAGCACCTCCTTGGAAGCGCTGTACCAGACCTCTTCGGGCGCGCCCTGGGGATCATCCTTCACGGGATCGAGATAACCCAGCGCCATCAGGGCGGCGCCCCCTTGGGAGGTATCGACGCGCAGGTAGCGCAGGCGCGGGTCCAGCTGTGCCTGGGCGAGCGGATCGCCGGGCAGCACGTAGCGGCTGACCATGCCCTGCAAGGTGGAAGAACTCGCGCTGCACCCCGCCAGCACTGCGGCAATCACGCAGGCCGACGGCACAAAAAACAAAACCCGGTAGAAACCGGGTTTTGACTGGGCGGCAGACAGCTGCACCAGCGGCAGAGCTTAGCGGGTCGTGCCCGTGGTGCCCGTGGTGCCGGAATCGCTGGACGAACCGGCGACGGCAGCGATAGCGGCCACAGCCACCACGCCGACGGCGATGGTGCCAGCGCTCACGGCACCCAGTGCGCCCACGGTGGCAGCGGAGCCACCAGCAGCACCGCCGGCACCGGCGGCGGTTGCCGTGGTGGACGTGGAGGTGCTGGTGGAAGCAGCAGCGCCTTCCGTCTGAGCGTGCGACAGAGCGGGAGCAGCAGCCAGTGCTGCGGAAGCGACGAAGTAACCGAGTTTCTTGAAGTTCATGAAATTCTCCCAATAAAAAAGGACGAGGCGTCGCAATCGTAACGCCAAGCCCTGATTTCATGGTCTTTTTCCATTAACAAACGGATAAACAACCCTAAGGAATCGCTTTTTTCCGACAAAGCCTTTTGTAAAAATTTACAACAGGAGTGCGTTCACACGCTTGACGTAGGCTGCCGGATCTTCCGGCAGCCCGCCTTCGGCCAGCAGGGCCTGGTCGAACAGGATGTGCGCCAGATCGTGGAAATGCACGCTGCCGTCGAGCTTCTTGACCAGGGCATGCTCCGGGTTCACCTCCAGCACCGGCTTGGTGTCGGGAGCCTGCTGGCCGGCCTGCTTGAGCAGGCGCGCCAGCTGGGTGCTCATGCCATCCTCGGTGGTAACCAGGCAGGCCGGTGAATCGACCAGGCGGGTGGTGACGCGCACGTCCTGCGCCTTGTCCTTCAGCGCTTCCTTGAGTTGGGCCAGCACGGGCTTGAAGCTTTCCGCGGCTTCCTCGGCAGCCTTCTTCTCGGCTTCGTCCTGCAGCTTGCCCAGGTCCACGGCCCCCTTGGCCACGGACTGCAGCGGCGTGCCGTCGAAGTCGTGCAGATAGTTCAGGGCCCACTCGTCCACGCGGTCGGCCATCAGCAGCACTTCGATGCCTTTCTTCTTGAAGACCTCGAGCTGCGGGCTGTTCTTCGCGGCGGCGAGCGTGTCGGCGGTGATGTAGTAGATGGCCTCCTGGCCCTCCTTCATGCGGGCCTTGTAGCCGGCCAGCGAGACGGTGGCGCTGTCGGTGGTGGTGGACGGGAAGCGCAGCAGCTTGGCGATGCGCTCGCGGTTGGCGAAGTCCTCGCCCAGGCCTTCCTTGAGCACCGCGCCGAATTCGGCGTAGAACTGGCTGTACTTGCCTTCCTTGGCCTTGTCTTCCTCGCTCACCACATCGGTCACGCCGTCGGCGCCCTCGCCGGCGGCATGCTGGTCGTGCTTGGCCAGGTCTTCCAGCATGGCCAGCACGCGCTTGGTGGAGCCCTCGCGGATGGCGCGCACGTCGCGGCTTTCCTGCAGCAGCTCGCGGCTCACGTTGAGCGGCAGGTCGCTGGAGTCGATCACGCCCTTGACGAAGCGCAGGTAGGTGGGCATGAGCGCCTCGGCGTCGTCCATGATGAAGACGCGCTTGACGTAGAGCTTCACGCCGGCCTTCTTGTCGCGGTTCCACAGGTCGAACGGCGCCTTGGCGGGGATGTAGAGCAGCTGCGTGTATTCGGTATTGCCCTCGACCCGGTTGTGGCTCCAGGTGAGCGGGTTCTCGTGGTCGTGGCTGATGGCCTTGTAGAAGTCCTGGTACTGCTCGGCCGTCACGTCCTTCTTGGGGCGGGTCCAGAGCGCGCTGGCCTTGTTCACGGCTTCCCACTCGCCGGTCTTGACCATGTCGCCGGGCTGATCGTTCTCGCCGTCCTTCCACTCTTCCTTTTCCATCAGGATGGGCAGGCTGATGTGGTCGGAATACTTGCCGATGATCGACTTGAGCTTCCAGGCGTTCAGGAACTCTTCGGCGTCATCGCGCAGGTGCAGGATGATGCTGGTGCCGCGCTGGGCGCGGGTGATGGTCTCGACCTCGAAGTCGCCCGTGCCGCCGCTGATCCAGCGCACGCCCTCTTCGGGCTTGAGGCCCGCGCGGCGCGATTCGACGGTGATTCGGTCGGCCACGATGAAGCCCGAATAGAAGCCCACGCCGAACTGGCCGATCAGCTGGCCCTGCTCGCTGGCGGTCTGCTTCTGGTCGCCGGAGAGGCGGCTCATGAAGTCCTTGGTGCCGCTCTTGGCGATGGTGCCCAGGTGGTCGATGGCCTCCTGCTGGCTCATGCCGATGCCGTTGTCGGTGATGGTCAGGGTCTTGGCGGCCTTGTCGAAGGACACGCGCACTTCGAGGTTGGGCGCGTCTTCGTAGAGCGCGCTGTCATTGAGTGCCTCGAAGCGCAGCTTGTCGCACGCGTCGGAGGCGTTCGAGATCAGCTCGCGCAGGAAGATTTCCTGGTTGGAATACAGCGAATGGGTGACCAGGTGCAGCAGTTGCGCCACTTCGGCCTGGAAGGAATGGGTTTGCTTGCTCATGGTAGGTGTGTGACTGAAACAGGATTCACGAAAAACACGACGCCCGCACACATCGGGGCGAGCCCGCCATTATCAAGAAGTGTGGATTGCACCCGAAGGAACGCATTGTTCACATTGGCGCCCTCCTGCCCGAGCCCCTGCCTGCCTAAGATTTCCCGGAGCCCGCCGACCCGTCGATCGCGGGCTTTTTTGCATCCATCCAACCAACCAACAAGCAGACGAGGGAAAACACACCGTGGGCAACCCAAGCAACATCAAAAAATGGACCGCCGAGTTCCTCGGCACTTTCTGGCTGACGTTCGGCGGCTGCGGCAGCGCCGTGCTGGCGGCGACTTTTCCGCAGTGGGGCATCGGCCTGCTCGGCGTGTCGCTGGCGTTCGGCCTCACGGTGCTGACCGGCGCCTACGCCTTCGGCCCGATCTCAGGCGGCCACTTCAATCCGGCGGTCTCCATCGGGCTGGCGGTGGGCAGGCGTTTCCGGGCGGCCGACCTGCCGGGCTACATCGCCGCGCAGGTGCTGGGCGCCATCGTGGCGGCAGGGCTGCTCTATCTGATCGCCACGGGCAAGCCGGGCGCCGACATCGGCGGCTTCGCCACCAACGGCTACGGGGTGCATTCGCCGGGTGGCTACGGCCTGATGGCGGCGCTGATCACCGAGGTGGTGCTCACCGCCGTCTTCCTGCTGGTGATCCTGGGGGCGACCTCGCGGCGCGCGGCCGAGAGCTTCGGCGGCCTGGCCATCGGCCTGGCGCTCACGCTGATCCACCTGATCTCCATTCCGGTCACCAACACCTCGGTCAACCCGGCCCGCAGCACCGGCCCGGCGCTGTTCGGTCCGGAGATCGCCCTCTCGCAGCTCTGGCTCTTCTGGGTCGCGCCCATCGCAGGCGCGGTCATCGGTGCCGTGATCTATCAGGCGCTGCTGTCGGACGACTGATCTTTCCGTGGCCCGGCGGGCGCAGGGCGCCCGGGCCCTCATGCCCCGCCAGCCCGCCCTTCAATGGCGGCCAATGCCTGCGAACGCTGGCCGGGGCAGCGAAGCCCCGCGCTTCGGGAATCAGAACCGCTCGTTCGGCCCCAGGTAGCGCCACTGGCCCACGGGCAGGTTGCCCAGCACCACGCGGCCGATGCGGATGCGCTTGAGGCCCACCACCTTCAGGCCGACCAGCTCGCACATGCGGCGGATCTGGCGCTTCTTGCCCTCGGTCAGCACGAAGCGCAGCTGCTCGGGGTTCTGCCAATCCACCTTGGCGGGCTTGAGCGCCTGCCCGTCCAGCGAAAGGCCGTGGCACAGGCGCGCCAGCTGCTCGCGCGGGAACGCCGACTGCACGTCGGTGGCCACCTCGCCGTACTGCACGCGCACCAGGTATTCCTTGTCCACCTCGGAGTTCTCGCCGATGAGCTGGCGCGCCACGCGGCCGTCCTGCGTGAGCACCAGCAGGCCGACCGAGTCGATGTCCAGCCGGCCGCAGGGCGCGAGGCCCCGCAGCTGCGGCGGCGAAAAGCGCATGCCGCTCGGGTCCTCGCGCCAGTGGGTGCGCGGGTTGATGAGCGCCACGGCCGGCGTGTGGCCGTCTTCGGCCTGGCCGCTCACGTAGCCCATGGGCTTGTGCATGAGGATAGTGACCTTCTGCTCCTGAAAGCCCTGCGCCACGCGCTCGACCTCGATGCGGTCGCCCGGGCGCACCTGCAGCCCCATGGGCGCGACCTCGCCGTTGACCTTGACCCAGCCCTGGGCGATCCAGTCGTCGGCCTCGCGCCGTGAACAGAGGCCCAGCTCGGCCATGCGCTTGTTGAGCCGCTGGGTATCGCCAGGCCCCGCCGCTGCCGCAGGCGCGGCCGGGGCGCGCACCGCAGCCGGCGGGCGGGCGGCCCAAGCCTGCGGAGCAGGCCGGGGCGGCACACGCGGCCCGGCACCACCACCGGGGGCGGCAAAGCCGCCGCGCCCGGGCCCGCCGGAGACGGCGGGGCGCGGCGCAGGCGTGGCGCCGCGGCGCACGGGTGCCGACGCGGGCGGCGCGCCGGCCGGGCGGCGCAGCGTGGGGCGGGCGGGCGGGCTCTGCGGCCCGGCGGGGGACGATGCAGGGCCGCTGCTGGAGGCAGGCCGGTCGGAGCCGGCGGGCGGGGAAGACGGAGTGCGGCGGGGCGGCGTATCGGACATGCCGCTATTGTGTCGCGCCGGACAGAGCGGATGACGCCTCCTGCGCACGGGTGCGCTCCATCCAGGCCAGGAACGCATCCACCGGCAAGGGCCGGCTGATGAAGTAGCCCTGCGCATCGTCGCAATGCAGGGCCTTCAGGCGCTGCAGCACTTCATCGGTTTCCACGCCTTCGGCCACCACCGTCAGGCCCAGGTTGTGAGCCAGGTCGATGGTCGAGCGCACGATCTGCGCGTCGCCGTCGGCCGAGGCCATGCCCATGACGAAGGACTTGTCGATCTTCAGCTCGTGCACCGGCAGCCGGCGCAGGTAGCCCAGGGACGAGTAGCCCGTGCCGAAGTCGTCGATGGACAGGCGAAAGCCCATGTCCGCCAGGCGCTGCAGCATGGCGGCGGCGCGGGTCGGGTCGTCGATGATGGCGCTTTCGGTGATCTCCAGGCAGAACGACCGGGCCGAGAGCCCCTGCCGCTGCAGCACCGCGCCCAGCTTGTTGTGCAGCTCCGGGTCCAGCAGGTCGTGGGCGGAGAGGTTGACCGACACGCGCAGGCCGGAGCCGCGCAGCGCGGGCCCGGACAGCAGGCGGGCGACCTCGCCGAAGACCCAGAGCGTGAGCTGGCGCACGAAGCCGGTCTGCTCGGCGAAGGGAATGAACAGCATCGGCGGCACCAGGCCGCGCTCGGGATGCTGCCAGCGCAGCAGCGCCTCGGCGGAGAACCCCGGCGGGCCGCTCAGGCCCACCTTGGGCTGCAGATAGACCCGCAGCTCGCCCTGCTCCACCGCGCGCCGCAGGTCGGTCAGCATCGAAAGGCTCTGCGGGCTCGACGAGTCCATGGACGTGTCGTACTGCATGATGCCGCCCAGATGCTGCTTGGCGGCGTACATCGCGATCTCGGCATGGTTGAGCAGGGCGTCGGCATCGGTGGCCGGCCCCGGGAAGCAGGCGATGCCGATGCCGGCGCTGATGTCCAGCGTCTGGTCGCCCAGCGCCAGCGGCGTCTCGAAGGCGCGCTGCACCCGTTGCGCGACGGCGGCGGCCTCTTCGGCGTCGGCGCCCGGCAGCAGGATGCCGAAGGTATTGCCGCCCACGCGGGCTCCCACGTCGGCATCGGTGCGGAACTGTCCGGCGATGCGCTCGGCCACGGCGCGCAGCAGGCGGTCGCCCACCGCATAGCCCAGCACGCCGTTGACGTGGCGGAAGCGGTGCAGGTCCAGCGACAGCACGGCGAAGCGGGCGGCCGGGCCCTCGGCCTCCAGCGCCTGCACCACCAGGCGGCGGAAATGCTCGCGGTTGGGCAGGCCCGTGACGCGGTCGGTGTGGGCCAGCCGGTGGATCTCGGCCTGCTGGCCGGCGATATCCAGGCGCATGCGGTCGAACGCGCGCGCCAGGTTGCCGATCTCGTCGCGACGCTCCATGTGCTCCATGGGCACGGCGTAGTTGCCGCTGGACAGCCGCCGGGTGCCCGCGATCAGCGAGCGCAGCGGAATGGTGAGCCGGTGCGCCATCCAGGCATTGGCCGCCGCGAACAGCAGCACGCCCGCCAGCGTGATCGCGCCCAGCAGCACCTGCAGCCGGTGGTAGGGGGCGACGACCTCGTCCACCGAGCGCAGGATCACGGCCTCCACCTGCCCGCCCACGCTGTCCATGGGAACCACGCGGGCCAGCAGCACGCCCTGCGCGGTGTCCAGCTCATGCACGGCGCCGGCCCGGCGCAGCTCGTCCGTCACCTCGGCGGGCAAGGTGCTGACCGGCACCGACCGGCTGCCGCCGGCGCCCGTTACCAGCAAGGCGATGTCCACCGAGCGCAGCTGCTGCAGCTCTTCGAGCTGCGCCCGGCTGATCGGGAAACCCATCAGCACCCAGCCGATGGTGAGCGGCGCCCGCATGGGCACCATCACGAATTGATAGGGCACGCCCTCCACCACCACGACGCGGCCGGTGTGCGAGGTGGCGCCGATCTGGCTCACCGCCTGCAGCAGCGCTGCCGAATGTTCGCCGCTCACGTCCTTGGTGCTGGAGGCCACCAGCGCCCGGCGCAGGTCCAGCATCGCCGTCACGGTGGCGCCGATGCGCCGGCCATGGTTGTCGAGCACCGACTGCATCGTCTCCACATCGCCCGACAGCACGGCCGAGCGGAAGCCGTAGTCGGCCGCCAGCAGGGTCGCGCCCTGCCGGAGGCGTTCGGAGTTGTGCTCCAGCACGCGCGGCCAGGCGCGCTCGTCGCCTTGCAGCGCGGCGTCGATCTGCGCATGCGCGTTGCGGTCGATGGTCGCGCGCACCACGGCGAAGCCGGCCAGCTGCACGATCAGCAGCAGCAGCAGTGACAGGCCCACCAGCCTGAAGATGAGGCTGCGCGGCAGCGCCCTGCACGTCACGGTTTTGCAGCCGCCAGACGCACCACGACGGGCGCGCCGCCGGGTTCGGACACGGTCAGGGCCTGGGCATGGGCCGCAGCACCCACCGGCAGGGCCTCGTGCCACACGCGCAGCTGATAGCTCCCCGCCGCCACGTTCTCCAGGCGCACGCTGCCGTCGGGCGCGGTGCCATGGGCGTAATAGGGCGTCTCGACCACCAGCACCCAGCCCACCATCTGGTCATGGATGTTGCAGCCCAGCACCACCACGCCCGGCTGGTCGAACAGCACCGGGTTGGCGGGCACGCCCGCATAGAGCTTGAGCTCGAACTTCTTGGCCGGCGAGAACGAATACACGTGGTGCCGCACCGTGTCGCGGTTCGGGAAACTCACCGCCGTGCCCACGGGCACGACCAGCACGTCCGGGTTGAAGCGCATCCGCTGCTGGACGATCTCCGCCCCGGCCACGGGCCGCACCAGGCGCTTGGCCTCGGGCGACTCCAGGAAGGCCACCGCACCAGGCAAGGGCTTGCCGGCGCCGTCCTGCACGGTGACCTGCACCGTGGCGGCGCATGCCGCCGTGGCCAGCCCCAGCGACAGGGCGCCCATCGAAATCTGGCAGACAAGCCGGCCGACGCCGATCACCGAACGCATGCAAGACCCTTCTTTGTAACAAACATGACCACGTGGGAGCCACCTTCCCCCGCAGCAAGCCGCGCTGGCGAGGATTATGAAGCTACTGAATTGATAGCTAAAAATTACGCCATGGCAGGGGACGGATCACACTTTAAATGGTTATGGTCGGGCGCGTGCGGCCCGTTGCCATTGTCGGGAGCTGTCCGGGGATTCTTTTGCTTTGTAACAAAAGCACGAAAAATCAAGGCATCCATCTTGCTGCAGTCCATGGCTGCATTTCCGCGAAAGTCCTACATGTCCGACTCCAACCGCCTTCGTTCCTTTTCGATCTCCACGCGCCTGTGGCTGGGGTTCGGCTGCATGCTGGTGCTGGTGCTGTCCATCGCGCTGGTGGGGCTGTGGGCGCAGTCCTCCATCCAGGCGCAGATGCAGTACATCACCGCCACCAGCGCCGCCAAGACGCGCCTGGTCAACAGCCTGCTGGACAGCGTGAGCGCGATGGGGCTGCACAGCCGCTCCGCCGCGATGCTCGCGGAGATGGACCCACAGCGCGCCAACGAACAGATCGCCGCCACCGCCAAGGCCCTGGACAGCTACGCGCGCGACGAAGCCCGCCTGCAGGCGCTGCTGCGCGACGACGGCGCCACCGCGGCGGAGCAGCAGATGTTCGCCGAGACGCAGGCCCTGGCGCTCAAGGTGAAGCCGGAGGTGATCGCCACGGGCAAGGCGATCGCCGACGGCGACACCGTCACCGCCACACTGGGCCTGATGACGCGCGTGGCGCCGCTGGAATCCGCCTGGCGCGCGCAGCTGGGCAAGATGGAGCAGCTGCAGCAGACGCTGAACGCCGCAGCCGTGGAAGCCGCCACCGCCACCCAGGAACGCGCCCGCCTCACCAGCGCGCTGCTGGTGGCGCTGGCCCTGGCGCTGGGCGGCCTGATCGCCTGGCGGGCCACGCGCAGCATCACCCAGCCCATCGGCCGCGCCGTGGTGGTGGCCGAGCGCATCGCCCGGGGCGACCTGACCTCGCAGGTCGAGGTCCGCATCCACGACGAGACCGGCCGGCTGCTGCTCGCCATCGCCGCCATGCAGGACCGCCTGCGCGCGCTGGTGGGCGAGATCAGCACCACGGCCGGCTCGATCCTGAGCGCGAGCGGCGAAGTCGCCTCGGGCAACCTGGACCTGAGCCAGCGCACCGAACACACCTCGCGCAGCCTGCAGCAGGCCGCATCCGCCCTGGGCGAGGTCACGCACACCGTGACGCAGAGCGCCGAAGCCTCGCAGCAGGCGCACCGCATGACCACCGCCGCCTCCGAGGCGGCCACGCGCGGCGGCGACGTGGTGGCGCAGGTGGTGCACACCATGGACACCATCAGCACCAGTTCGCGCAGGATCGGCGACATCATCTCGGTGATCGACGGCATCGCCTTCCAGACCAACATCCTGGCGCTGAACGCGGCGGTGGAAGCCGCCCGCGCCGGCGAGCAGGGCCGCGGCTTCGCCGTGGTGGCCAGCGAGGTGCGGGCGCTGGCCGGCCGTTCGGCCGACGCCGCGCGGCAGATCAAGGAACTGATCCTCGCGAGCGGGCAGCAGGTGGACCAGGGCAGCACCCTCGTCGGCCATGCGGGCCAGACCATCCGCGAACTGGTGGATTCGGTGCGCCGCGTCTCGGACATCATGGGCGAGATCACCGCCTCGGCCCAGTCGCAGAGCCAGAGCGTGATGCAGGTCAGCCAGGCGATGGGCGAACTCGACGGCATGACGCAGCAGAACGCGGCCCTGGTCGAGGAAAGCTCGGCCGCCGCCACCAGCCTGAAGGAGCAGGCCGACCGGCTGATGCACGCGGTGGGCCAGTTCCGCCTCGCGCGAGACCCGGCACAGGACGGGGAAGCCCGCCTGTCCCTGGCGCCTCAACCGCAGCCGCAGCCGCGGCCCCAATTCCAGCCCGCCATGCGGCTGCAGCCGGCGGCAGCGACCCGGCCGCAACTCAGCAGGCGCTGAGCGCCAGCGCAGCAGCCGTGCGCGCCCGGCGGCTGCGGCGGGCGCCCGTGCCGAGGGCGTCGGCAACCTGGGCGAAGTCCGCGCTGCGCAGCGCCGCCAGGTCGAGCACCCGCAGGCCGCCGTATTCCACGCGGATCGCGCCCTGCGCCTCCAGCGCCGCCAGGGCCTCGTTCACGCGCTGGCGCGACAGCCCCACCAGATAGGCCAGCTCCTGCTGCGTGATGCGCAGCACCTCGCCCACACCGGGATAGAGCACCGGATTGAACAGCGCCGCCAGGCTGCGCGCCACGCGCAGGTTGGGGTTGGTCATGCGGTCGATCTCGCGGGCGGCGATGAACTGGCCCAGCCGCTCGTTGAGCTGGCCCATCACGAAGCGGTTGAAGCCGATGGAGTGGTCGAGCAGCCAGTGGAAGGTCTCCAGCGGCAGGCCCGCCACCACGCTGCGGCGCAGCGTACGCACGTTGTAGCGGTAGGGCTCGCGCTTGACCACCGTGCCCTCGCCGAACCAGCCGCCGGGCGGCATGCCGGCAAACGTCATGGTCTGGCCCTGCTCGTTGTCGGTGCTCATCTTCAAAAGCCCCTCCACCACGCCGAACCAGTAGGTCACCGGCCGCCCCACCCGGCACACGTAGTCGCCCACCAGCGCATCGCCCACGCAGAGCGCGCGCACCGCCCTCTCCCGCTCCGGCGGCAGCAGCGCATCCAGCCACGGAATGCCGGCGAGTTCCTGCGACGAGGGCGCCCGGCGGCGCTGGTGCAGGGAAAGATCCTGGTTCATGCGCCCGAGCATGGAACAGGATGCGGCCCGGGCGGATGGGGGAATACCACGATGGCCCGGCCCCAAGGGCTGATTGCTACCAATTCAATAGCAAACAGCGCTTTCGGAACCTGGGCTGCAGGCCGATAGGCCCTGCAACGCGCCGCTACTTGGAAGGCACGGCGTAGCGGTAGCCCTGGAAGGCCCAGACCGTGCGGCCCGGCTCCACGCGCTCCAGCGTGAGGCCGGGCGCGGCGGCGTCGCCCTCGTGCAGCACCTGGCCGTTGACGATGGCCATGCGATAGACCGGGTTGGACGAATAGGTGACCCCGGCGATCTGCAGCGTGGGTAACTGCTCGCGCACCGAGGCCGGCAGATCGCCCGGCGCGAAGACCGTGCCGGCGGTGGTGGCCGGCCGCGCGGGTGCCGGGGCCGGCGTGGGCCGGGGCACGGTCGGTGCAGGGGCCGGTGCGGCCTCGGGCGCAGCGGACTGCCGTGCCGCCGGCTGCGGCGGTGCGGAAGGCGCAGGCGCGGGGCGGCTTTCGGCAGGCCGGGGAGCGGCGGGTGGCCTGACAGGTGCTGGAGCGGGGACGGGGGCGGGGGCCGGCGCAGGCGACGGGGGCGAAGGCACGACCGCCGCCGATGCCACAGGCGCCGGTGCCGGCGCGGCAGCGGGGGCACTGGCCTCGGGCGCGGTACGCGCGGCGGAAGCCGCAGGCCGCTGCCACCACCACATGCCGCTGGCCGCCAGTGCCGCCGCAGCGACCGCGGCCAGGGCGACCACCGCCACGGCCTGCGCGCGGCCGGCCGAGCCCCCCTCGGGCTGGCCCGGAGGCGGAGCGCCCGGGGTGTGCAGGCCGGGCACGGCGCCGCGCCCGCGTTCGGCTTCGGCGCGCCGCAGCGCATCAAGGATGTAGGACATGGTGTTTCAGTTTCCGGTGCTGAGGCGCGGTTCGCTCACGCCGGCGGCGCGGTTGAGCTGCATGAGGGTGAGCGGCCCGGCACGGCCGTCGGGCGTGAGGCCTTGGGCCACCTGGAAGCGGCGGATGCGCGCGCGGCGCTCCTGCTCCGAGCCGGCGTCGCGCCCGCCCGCGGCCTCGGCTGGCAGGTGCTGGTCGATCCAGTCGCGGCCGGCGGGCAGGATGGCCACGTCCCGCCCGGCCGTCACGCCCTCGGGCTCGCGCCAGAGGGTGGCCATCTCCCCGCGCCAGACCTGGGCGAGTTCGGCCACCGGCACGTGCAGGCTGTGGCCGCCCGCGCCTTCGAACGTGGCGACTTTGCCGTCCAGATGGCGCAGCACGGCCGCCACGGGCGCGGCGCCGCCTGCGGGGTGCAGGGTCAGCAGCGCAGGCCGGTCGAGCTGGCGCAGCAGGCTCAGGCTGGCGCGCGGCACGGCGTGGCAGGCCAGGCGCGCCGATGCCAGCCAGGCCGGGCAGTCATCGCCCTGGGCGGCGGCGGTACCCGCGGGTGGTGCCGCCCCCCAGGCGCGGGCCAGATCGGCCCAGGCCGTGCCCTCGCCCGCCGGCTGCGCTGCCAGGAAGGCCTCCAGCCCCTGCGCCGCGGAGGCGGCGGCCGATGCGGCGGAAGCCGGTGCCGAGGCGCCGGCCAGGGCGGCAGCTGCTTTTGCAGACGGTGCCGGCGATGCCGCCGATGCAGAAGGCCCATGCGCCTGCCAGGCCCAGACGCCCGCAGCCACCACCGCCGCGCCGGCCAGCGCGCCCACGGCGCCCACCGCGGCGGCGGGCCAGCGGCGGGGGCGATGGGCGGCCGGCCCCGGCGCGGCGCCGAACACCTCGCGCGCGGCACGGCGCACGGTGGCGTCGGTCACCACGCGCACGCCGGCCGCGTAGGCGCCCAGCAGGGCGCGGTCGCACAGCAGGTTGATGCGGCGGGGCACGCCGCGCGCCAGCCGGTGCACGCGCTGCAGGGCGCGCCGGTCGAAGGGCAGCGGCCCGGCCAGGCCCGCCACGCCCAGGCGGTGGGCGATGTACTGGGCGGTTTCCTGCGCGCTGAGCGCGTCGAGGTGGAAGCGCGCGATCACGCGCTGCGCCAGCTGCTCCAGCTCGGGGCTGGCGACCATGCCGCGCAGCTCGGGCTGGCCGATCAGGATGATCTGCAGCAGCTTGCGCTCGCTGGTCTCCAGGTTGGTCAGCAGGCGCAGCTGCTCCAGCACGTCGGGCGCGAGGTTCTGCGCCTCGTCGATGATGAGCACGTTGTTGCGCCCGGCCGCGTGCTGCGCCAGCAGGAAGGCGTTGAGCGGGTCCAGGCAGTCCTTGACGGTTTCCGCGCCCGGCACGGCCGGGGCGTGGGCCACGCCGAACTCGTCGCAGATGGAGCGCAGCAGCTCGGTGGCCGTGAGCTTGGGGTTGAAGATGTAGGCGACGTTGCAGTGCGCCGGGATCTGCTCCAGGAAGCACCGGCACACGGTGGTCTTGCCGGTGCCGATCTCGCCGGTCAGCAGCACGAAGCCGCCGCCTGCATCGAGGCCGTAGAGCAGGTGGGCGAGCGCCTCGCGGTGGCGGTCGCTCATGAAGAGATAGCGGGGGTCCGGCGCGATGGAGAACGGCGCGTGCTCGAGGCCGAAGAACGGGGCGTACATGGGCCGCGAGGATACCGCTGTCGCATGGCGGATCGCCCGGGAGCGGCCCCGCGCCTGCTGCGCTGCAGTGCAGGGTTAGACCCGTCAGGTGTTTCCCGCAAATTGTCGTTGCGAAGACAGGTTGGCGTCAAAGTGGTTCCTACCATGGGTTCACGCAGGGCAGGAAGTCTGCGGACTGCCCCTCCCCCGCACTGCGGCGGCCCCGGCCTTGCGGCCCGGCACGCCCCCCACCCCACCCATAGGAGCCGGAATGACGACCACGTTCCCCCACCTGCTGCTGCGCCATGCCGCCGAGCGCCCCGACGCGCCGGCGCTGCGCGAGAAGGAATACGGCATCTGGCAGACCCGGACCTGGCGCGAGGCCGCGAGCACGGTGCGCCACATGGCCTGCGGCCTGCGCGCGCTGGGTTTCGAGCGGGGGCAGAACCTGGCGTTCGTGAGCGACAACCGGCCGCACGTCTATCTGGGCTTCGTCGCCGTGCAGAGCGTGGGCGGCGTGCCGATCCCGCTCTACCAGGACGCGGTGGCCGCCGAGATGGTGTTCGTCATGCAGGACGCGGACGTGGCCTTCGCCTTCGCCGAGAACCAGGAGCAGGTGGACAAGCTGCTCGAAGTGCGCGAATCGGTGCCGGGCATCGCCCACATCATCTACGACGACCCGCGCGGCCTGCGCCACTACGACCAGCCGGGCCTCGTCAGCACGGCCGAGCTGCTGGCCCTGGGCGCCGCCTGGGACCGCGAGCACCCCGGCGCCTGGGAAGCCCTGGCCGCGCAGGTGGAGCCCGATGACGTGTCGGTGATCCTCTACACCTCGGGCACCACCGGCCAGCCCAAGGGCGTGTGCCAGACGCATGCGAGCTTCATCGCCTCGGCGCGCGGCGGCGTGGAGGTGGACGGCCTCTCGCCCGCCGACAACGTGATCTCGTACCTGCCGCCGGCCTGGGTGGGCGACCACCTTTTCTCCACCGCGCAGTGGCTGGTGGCGGGCTTCACCATCAACTGCCCCGAATCGGCGGCCACGGTGCAGATCGACCTGCGCGAGATCGGCCCCACCTACTACTTCGCGCCGCCGCGCGTGTTCGAGGGCATGCTGACCTCGGTCTCCATCCGCATGGAAGACGCCTCGGCCCCCAAGCGCTGGCTGTTCGAGCGCTGCATGGCGCTGGCGCGCCGCGTGGGCGCCGACCTGCTCGACGGCAAGCCCGTGGGCGGCTGGGACCGCTTCTGCTACGCGCTCGCCGACGCGGCCATCTACGGCCCGCTGCGCAACGTGATGGGCCTGTCGCGCATCCGCGTGGCCTACACGGCGGGTGCGGCCATCGGGCCGGACCTGTTCCGCTTCTTCCGCTCCATCGGCGTGAACCTCAAGCAGCTCTACGGCCAGACCGAGACCTGCGCCTACGTCTGCATCCAGCGTAACGGGCAGGTGCAGCTGAACACCGTGGGCTCGGCGGCGCCGGGCATCGAGCTGAAGATCGCCGACAACGGCGAGGTGCTGGTCAAGGGCGTGTCGGTGCTCAAGGAGTACTACAAGCGCCCCGACGCCACGGCCGAGGTGATCGACGCGGCCGGCTGGTTCCGCACCGGCGATGCGGGCGTGATCGATGCCGCCGGCCAGCTGCGCATCATCGACCGCGCCAAGGACGTGGGCCGGCTGGCGGGCGGCGCCATGTTCGCGCCCAACTACATCGAGAACAAGCTCAAGTTCTTCCCGTACATCAAGGAGGCCGTGTGCTTCGGCCACGGGCGCGATCAGGTCTGCGCCTTCGTCAACATCGACTTCGAGGCCGTGGGCAACTGGGCCGAGCGCCAGGGCCTGCCCTACGGCGGCTACGTCGATCTGGCGGCCAAGCCGCAGGTGATCGCGCTCATCGGCGACTGCATCGCCCAGGTGAATGCCGACCTCGCCGCCGAGCCCGGCATGGCCGACACGCAGGTGGCGCGCTTCCTCGTGCTGCACAAGGAGCTGGACCCGGACGACGACGAGCTGACCCGCACCCGCAAGGTGCGCCGCAAGTTCGTGGCCGAGAAATACGGCGTGCTGGTCGATGCGCTCTACGCCGGCCGCACCGAGCAGTTCATCGAGACGCAGGTGAAGTTCGAGGACGGCCGCAAGGGCAGCGTCAGCGCCACGCTGCAGCTGGCCGACGCCCGCACCTCCCCCGCTGCCGCGCAGCGCGCCGCCTGACGCGCCCCCATCAAGCACCGCAACGACGGCCCCCATGACCACACCCAAGAAGATCGGCGACGTCATCCTCGACGTGCGCAACATCAGCCTGCGGTTCGGCGGCGTGAAGGCGCTGACCGACATCTCGTTCGACGTGCGCGAGCACGAGATCCGCGCCATCATCGGCCCCAACGGCGCGGGCAAGAGCTCCATGCTCAACTGCATCAACGGCGTCTATGCGCCGCAGGAAGGCTCCATCACCTTCCGCGGCCAGACCTTCTCGCACATGAACAGCCGCCAGGTGGCCGAGATGGGCGTGGCGCGCACCTTCCAGAACCTGGCGCTCTTCAAGGGCATGAGCGTGATCGACAACATCATGTCGGGCCGCAACCTGAAGATCAAAAGCAACCTGCTGCTGCAGGCGCTGCGCTGGGGGCCGGCCGAGCACGAGGAGATCCGCCACCGCGAATTCGTCGAACACATCATCGACTTCCTGGAGATCCAGGCCTGGCGCAAGACCCCCGTGGGCCAGCTGCCCTACGGCCTGCAAAAGCGCGTGGACCTGGGCCGCGCCCTCGCCATGGAGCCGCAGGTGCTGCTGCTGGACGAGCCGATGGCGGGCATGAACGTCGAGGAAAAGCAGGACATGTGCCGCTTCGTGCTCGACGTGAACGACGAGTTCGGCACCACCATCGTGCTCATCGAGCACGACATGGGCGTGGTGATGGACATCTCCGACCGCGTGGTCGTGCTGGATTACGGCAAGAAGATCGGCGACGGCACGCCGGACGAAGTGCGCAGAAACGAAGACGTGATCAGCGCCTATCTCGGCACATCGCACTGAGGACCACCATGGCATTCTTTCTGGAAACCCTCATCGGCGGCCTCATGGCCGGCATGCTGTATTCGCTGGTGGCGCTGGGCTTCGTGCTGATCTACAAAGCCTCGGGCGTCTTCAACTTCGCGCAGGGGGCGATGGTGCTGTTCGCCGCGCTCGCGATGGCGCGGCTCTCGGAATGGATTCCGAAGTGGACCGGCATCGAGAGCGCCCTTTTCGCCGGCGTCGTGGCCTTCATCCTGGCGGGCGCGCTCATGTTCATCGTGGCCTGGTGCATCGAACGTCTGGTGCTGCGCCATCTGGTGAACCAGGAAGGCGCTACCCTGCTCATGGCGACGCTGGGCATCACCTACTTCCTGGAAGGCCTGGGCCAGACGATTTTCGGCAGCGACATCTACAAGATCGACATCGGCATGCCCAAGGAGCCGATCTTCGCGTTCGATTCGATCTTCGAAGGCGGCGTACTTATCAACAAGGAAGACGTGATCGCCGCCGCCATCGCCGCCGGCCTGGTGATCCTGCTGAGCGTCTTCTTCCAGAAGACCTCCACCGGCCGCGCGCTGCGCGCCGTGGCGGACGACCACCAGGCGGCGCAGTCCATCGGCATTCCGCTCAACCGCATCTGGGTGATCGTGTGGTGCGTGGCGGGCGTGGTGGCGCTGGTGGCCGGAATGATCTGGGGCAGCAAGCTGGGCGTGCAGTTCTCGCTCACCACGGTGGCGCTGCGCGCACTGCCAGTGGTGATCCTGGGCGGCCTCACCTCGGTGCCGGGCGCCATCCTGGGCGGGCTGATCATCGGCGTGGGCGAGAAGCTATCCGAGGTGTACCTGGGACCGTTCGTGGGCGGGGGCATCGAGATCTGGTTCGCGTATGTGCTGGCGCTGGTCTTCCTCCTCTTCAGGCCCCAGGGCTTGTTCGGAGAGAAGATCATTGACCGCGTGTAACCCATAACGACCAGAACACAGGAGACACGCCATGATCTACCGCGAAAACGGCCAGTTCAAGACGAGCTACCGCGCCGACCAGCAGATCTTTCCCATCGCGCAGGACCGCATCGCCATCGCGGTGCTGCTGGCGGTGGCCTTCGTCGCCGTGCCGATGCTGGCAAGCGATTATTTCTTCCGCGCCATCCTGATCCCGCTGGTCATCATGTCGATGGCGGCGCTGGGGGTGAACATCCTCGTGGGCTACTGCGGGCAGATCTCGCTGGGCTCCGGTGCATTCATGGCCGTGGGCGCCTACGGGGCCTACAACTTCTTCGTGCGGCTGCCGGGCCTGCCGCTCATTCCCGCCATCGTGCTGGGCGGGCTGTGCGCCACGTTCTTCGGCATCCTCTTCGGGCTGCCGAGCCTGCGCGTGAAGGGGCTGTACCTTGCAGTGGCGACGCTGGCAGCGCAGTTCTTCAGCGACTGGATGTTCCTGCGCATCAAGTGGTTCACCAACCATTCCGACTCGGGCTCGGTGTCGGTCAACGGACTGCAGGTGCTCGGCATGCCCATCGAGAGCGCGCAGTCCAAGTACCTCTTCTGCCTGGCCCTGCTCGTGGTGGTGGCGCTGCTGGCCAAGAACCTGGTGCGCGGCGCGGTGGGCCGCGAGTGGATGGCCATCCGCGACATGGACGTGGCCGCCGCAGTGATCGGCATCCGCCCCATGTACGCCAAGCTCAGCGCCTTCGCTGTCAGCTCGTTCATCGTCGGCATGGCCGGCGCGCTGTGGGCCTTCGTGCACCTGGGTGCGTGGGAGCCTGCAGCGTTCTCGGTCGAGGTGTCCTTCCGGCTGCTGTTCATGGTGATCATCGGCGGACTGGGCTCGATCATGGGCGGCTTCTTCGGTGCGGCGTTCATCGTGGTGCTGCCCATCGTGCTCAACCAGTTCCTGCCGGCACTGCTCAGCCTGTTCGGCATCGGCATCTCCACGGCCGGCGTGTCGCATGCCGAGCTGATGATCTTCGGCGCGCTCATCGTGTGGTTCCTCATCGTCGAGCCGCACGGCCTGGCCAAGCTGTGGTCCACGGCCAAGCAGAAGCTGCGCCTCTGGCCCTTCCCGCACTGACATGACACACCACCCTGAGTCGCTTCGCGCCCCCCTTCTCTCGCTACGCGGGAAGGGGGACGACGCCCTCGCTGCGGGGCGGCGCTTGTTCGGCGTCCCGCCGATGTACCGCGCCCGCTGGACTGAAAGGCTTGCCCATTCCCCCCGTGCTTCAGACCATTCAATTTCCAAGGAGAGACAAATGAAGCTTTCGAAACTCGTGATCGCTGCCCTCGTGGCGGCAGGCAGTGTGTCCGTGGCGACCAGCGCCTTCGCGCAGGCCAAGGAGCAGTTCTTTCCACTGCTGTCGTACCGCACAGGGCCGTATGCGCCCAACGGCGTGCCGTGGGCCAACGGCAAGCAGGACTACATCAAGATGATCAACGCCCGGGACGGCGGCGTGAACGGCGTCAAGCTCACGTTCGAGGAATGCGAGACCGGCTACGCCACCGACCGCGGCGTGGAGTGCTATGAGCGCCTGAAGAGCCGCCCCGGCGTGGCGCTGTTCGACCCGCAGGCCACCGGCATCACCTTCGCCCTGACCGAAAAAGCCCCGGTGGACAAGATCCCGCTGATGACGCTGGGCTACGGCCTGTCGGTCGCGCAGGACGGGATGGCCTTCAAGTGGAACTTCCCCTTCATGGGCAGCTACTGGACGGGCGCGGACATCCTGATCCAGCACATCGGCAAGCAGGCCGGCGGACTGGACAAACTCAAGGGCAAGAAGATCGCGCTGGTCTATCACGACAGCCCGTTCGGCAAGGAGCCCATTCCCGTGCTGCAGGAACGCGCCAAGATGCACGGCTTCGAGCTGCAGATGCTGCCCGTGACCGCCCCTGGCGTCGAGCAGAAAGCCACCTGGCTGCAGGTGCGCCAGAGCCGCCCCGACTACGTGCTTCTGTGGGGCTGGGGCGTGATGAACTCCACAGCGCTGAAAGAAGCGCAGGCCACGGGTTTCCCCCGCGACAAGCTCTATGGCGTGTGGTGGGCCGGTGCCGAGCCCGATGTGCGCGACGTGGGCGAAGGCGCCAAGGGCTACCACGCGCTGGCGCTGAACGGCTACGGCACGCAGTCCAAGGTGATCCAGGACATCCTGAAGAACGTGCACGACAAGGGCCAGGGCACAGGGCCGAAGGACGAAGTGGGCTCGGTGCTGTACACGCGCGGCGTGATCATCCAGATGCTGGCCGTGGAGTCCGTGCGCCGCGCGCAGGAGCGCTTCGGCAAGGGCAAGGTCATGACGGGCGAGCAGGTGCGCTGGGGCATGGAGAACCTGGCGCTCGACCAGAAGCGGCTTGACGCGCTGGGCTTCACCGACATCATGCGGCCTCTGTCCACGAGTTGCTCCGACCACATGGGATCGACCTGGGCCCGCGTGCACACCTGGGACGGCAAGAAGTGGAACTTCTCCTCCGACTGGTACCAGGCGGACGAGCAGATCCTGAAACCCATGATCAAGGCCGGCTCCGACAAGTACCTGGCCGACAAGAAGATGACGCGGCGCGACGCGGCCGACTGCCAGTCTTGAGATCAACCCCCTGAGGCGCTGCGCGCCTTCTCCCTTCTCTTCTCTCTTGGCGCTGCGCGCCGAGGGAAGAGGGACGACGCCAGCAGCCCGGCAAAGCCGCTTCTGCGGCGTCTGCTGGCGTGGTCCGCGCCGGTTTTCCAGGCTGTTTTACAGCCGCCAGCCGAAAGCGCTGCACGGCAGCCCTTCCGATTGGCACAGCGAAGGCAACACCATGGAACCCAAGAACATCGTCCTGAACGTCAACGGCATCGAGGTCATCTACAACCACGTGATCCTGGTGCTCAAGGGCGTGTCGCTGCAGGTGCCCGAAGGCGGCATCGTCGCCCTGCTGGGCGGCAACGGCGCGGGCAAGACCACCACGCTGCGCGCCATCTCCAGTCTGCTGCAGGGCCAGCGCGGCGCGGTCACCAAGGGCAGCATCGAGCTGCGCGGCGAGCGCATCGAGAACCTCTCGCCCGTCGATCTGGTGCGGCGTGGCGTGGTGCAGGTGATGGAGGGGCGCCACTGCTTCGCCCACCTGACCATCGAAGAGAACCTGATGACGGGCTCGTACACCCGCACCGACCGCGCCGAGATCGCGGCCAATCTGGAGAAGGTGTACACCTACTTTCCGCGCCTGAAGACCCGCCGCACGTCGCAGGCGGCCTACACCTCGGGCGGCGAGCAGCAGATGTGCGCCATCGGCCGCGCACTGATGGCCAATCCGAGCATGGTGCTGCTGGACGAACCCTCCATGGGCCTGGCGCCGCAGATCGTCGATGAGGTGTTCCACATCGTCAAAGACCTGAACGCCCGGGAGAAAGTGACCTTCCTGCTGGCCGAGCAGAACACCGGCATGGCGCTGAAGTACGCCGACTACGGCTACATCATGGAAAGCGGCCGCGTGGTGATGGACGGCGCGGCCGTCGATCTGGCCAGCAACGAGGACGTCAAGGAGTTCTACCTGGGCATGGGCGGCGGCGAGCGCAAGAGCTTCCGCGACGTCAAGAGCTACAAGCGGCGCAAGCGGTGGCTGGCCTAGAGGAGGTGTTCATCCCCCTGAGGCGCTGCGCGCCTTCCCCCTTCTCTCGGCTCGCTGCGCGATCCGGGAAGGGGGACGCCGCCAGTGGACTGGCAAAGCCAGATCCACGGCGGCCCTGGCCTGGGGCCGTGCGGCGGTGAATGCAGTGCCATGTGGCTTTAGCCATCCTTTCAATTTCCATAGCAACTCGCGCTTGACGGACAAGCGCCAGCGGCCGATTCATTAAAGACCCACGCAGGAGTTCCGGCATGAGCACCTTCCACGACGTCCTGGAGACCCGCCCCCCGCAGGAGCGCGAGGCCGCGCTGCTGGCCGCGCTGCCCGGGCAGATCGCGCAGGCGCAGCGGCGCTCGGCCGCGTTCGCCGAGATCCTGGCGGGCGTGGAGGCGGGCGACGTCGCCAGCCGCCAGGCGCTGGCCCGGCTGCCCGTCACGCGCAAGCACGAGCTGCTGGAGCGCCAGCAGGCGCAGCGCGCGCGCGACGTGTTCGGCGGCTTCAGCGCGCTGGCCTTCGGCGCGGGCATGCCGCGCGTCTTCGCCAGCCCCGGCACGATCTACGAGCCCGAAGGCACGCGGCGCGACTACTGGCGCATGGCGCGGGCGCTGCACGCGGCGGGCTTTCGCGCAGGCGAGCTGGTCCACAACAGCTTCAGCTACCACTTCGTTCCGGCCGGCTCGATGATGGAAAGCGGCGCGCAGGCGCTGGGCTGCACCGTGTTCGCAGGCGGCACCGGCCAGACCGAGCAGCAGGTGCAGGCCATGGCCGACCTGCGCCCGGCCGGCTACGCGGGCACGCCGAGCTTTCTCAAGATCATTCTGGAAAAGGCCGCCGAGCTGGGTGTGGCCCTGCCCAGCCTGGCCAAGGCGCTGGTGTCGGGCGAGGCCTTCCCGCCCTCGCTGCGCGACTGGTTCGCCGAGCGCGGCGTGGCCGGCTACCAGTGCTACGCCACGGCCGACCTGGGCCTGGTGGCCTACGAGACCAGCGCCCGCGAAGGCCTGGTGCTCGACGAAGGCGTGATCGTGGAGATCGTGCGCCCGGGCACCGGCGACCCGGTGCCCGAAGGCGAGGTCGGCGAGGTGGTGGTCACCACGCTCAACCCCGACTACCCGCTGATCCGCTTCGGCACCGGCGACCTCTCTGCCGTGCTGCCCGGGCCCTGCCCCACCGGCCGCACCAACACGCGCATCCGCGGCTGGCTGGGCCGCGCCGACCAGACCACCAAGGTGCGCGGCATGTTCGTGCACCCCGGCCAGATCGCCGCCGTGGCCAAGCGCTTTCCGCAGGTGCTGCGCGCGCGGCTGGTGGTGAGCGGCGAGATGGCCAACGACCAGATGCTGCTGCGGGTCGAATCGGCCGAAACCTCCGGCGGCCTGGCCGAGCAGCTCGCCGCCGCCGTGCGCGAGGTGACCAAGCTGCGCTGCGAGGTGCAGGTCACGCCGCCCGGCTCCCTGCCCAACGATGGCCGCGTGATCGAGGACGCGCGCAGCTACCGCTAGCTAGCTAGCGAGCGGCGGCCCGGGCCCCGTTCGCGGTACGTTCCCGCGCACATCGCCTGCTTATACGTAGAACCCACATGCTCCGCTTTCAATAGCATCAGGCCCAGCAAATACAAGCGCTCCAGGGCGAAAACATTTAAATACTAATGCCCCTGCGGCTAGTGATTACCTTAATGCCAAGGGCTGGGGCGGGTGACATCATGGCGCCTCTTTTCTGTAGGAGCATCATGAACAAGCCGATCCAATTCGCCCTGTCCGCCATCGCTGCCACCGTGGCTTTCGGCGCCTCCGCCCAGGACTTTCCGGCCAAGGACCGTACGGTCACCATCGTGGTGCCCTTCGCTGCCGGCGGCCCCACCGACCGCGTGGCGCGCGACCTGGCCGAAGCCCTGCGCAAGCCGCTGGGCGGCGTCAGCGTGGTGATCGACAACGCCGCCGGCGCCGGCAGCACCATCGGCACGGCCAAGGCCGCGCGTGCCACGCCCGACGGCTACACGCTGCTGCTCAACCACATCGGCATGGCCACCATGCCCGCGCTCTACCGCAAGCTGCCGTTCAGCGTGCCCAACGACTTCGAGTACCTGGGCATCGTGAACGACGTGCCCATGACGCTGATCGGCCGCCCCACGCTGCCGGCCAACAACTACAAGGAACTGGCGACCTGGATCGAGCAGAACAAGGGCAAGATCAACCTGGGCAACGCGGGCCTGGGCGCCGCCTCGCACCTGTGCGGCCTGCTGTTCCAGAGCGCCACCAAGGTCGAGATGACCACCATCGCCTACAAGGGCACGGCGCCGGCCATCACCGACCTGATCGGCGGCCAGATCGACCTGCTGTGCGACCAGACCACCAACACCACCTCGCAGATCGAGGCCAAGAAGGTCAAGGCCTATGCCGTGAGCACGGCGCAGCGCCTGAAGACGCCCTCGCTCAAGGACCTGCCCACGCTGGCCGAATCGGGCCTGCCGAACTTCGAGGTGACCATCTGGCACGGCCTCTACGCGCCCAAGGGCACGCCCGCGCCGGTGCTGGCCAAGCTGAACGAGGCCGTCAAGGCCGCCGTGAAGGACCCGGACTTCATCAAGAAGCAGGAAGGCCTGGGCGCCGTGGTGGTGGCCGACAAGCGCGTCGAGCCCGCCGAACACAAGAAGTTCGTGCAGGCCGAGATCGCCAAGTGGGGCCCGATCATCAAGGCCGCCGGCACCTACGCCGACTGACCACCGGACCGAAAGCCATCGGCCGCCTGCGCACCCCGGTGCCAGGCGGCTTTTTTGCGCCTGCGAGGCTGCAGCGGCGAACCGCTGCTCGCCGCCGGATCACCAGATGACGTCGGCCTTCTCGGCAGCGCTGCGGCGCAGCATGTCGATCAGCGGCGCGGCGCGCTGGTGCAGGTGCACGGCGGCAGCGGCCTTGTCGCCGCCGGCGCCCTCCTCGCCCTCGTCCTCCGCGGAGTCCTTGGAACGGGACTGGTCCTCCGAGACCGCGGCCTCCAGCGCCTGCAGGGCCGCCGGGATCTGCGCCAGGGTGACGATGCCGTGCGCGTCGGGCGATTTGCCGATGATCTGCAGCAGCTGCCGGGCATTGGCCTCCAGCATGATCACGTCGGCGGTGGCGCGGGATTTGAATTTGTAGAGCATGGTGATGAGGGCCGCTCGTCGTCACGGCGCTGGAGGTTGTGTCGAACGCCCTGAATATAGGGACTCGCGGTGGAAGGGGTAGTCGGACTGCGCGCCGACCATCGTTCCCGTCTGCAGGTTGCCGTCGGGCCGCGTAGCCACCATCTGGTGCAGCGCCATCCAGCCGCGCTCGAAACCCATGGCGCTGCCGGCCAGGTAAAGCCGGTAGGCGCGCAGCGCGCGGCCCGCCGCCACCGGCCCCTGTTGCCGGGACAGCACGGCCAGCGCCTCGTCCAGCCGGCTCTCCAGCGCGTCGGACCAGGCCCAGAGCGTGCGCGCATAGTGCGGCCGCAGGTTCTCGGTGTCCACCATCTCCAGGCCCGCCTCGGCCATGTCGTGCAGCACGGCGCTCACGTGCAGCAGCTCGCCGCCGGGGAAGATGTATTTCTCGATGAAGTCGCCCAGGCCGGCGCCCAGCTGGGCGTTGTCCACGCCGCCGGCGGTGATGCCATGGTTCATCAGCAGACCGCCCGGGCGCAGCAGGCTGCGCACATGGCGGAAGTATTCGGGCATGTGCGCGCGGCCCACATGCTCGAACATGCCGACCGAGGCGATCTTGTCGTAGCCGCCGCCTTCGGCCTCCAGCTCACGATAGTCGCACAGGCGCACGCGCACGCGGCCCTGCAGCCCGCGCTCTTCGATCAGGCGCTGCACATGGGCATGCTGGTTGCGCGACAGCGTGATGCCGGTGGCGTCCACGCCATAGCGCTCGGCCGCCCACAGCAGCAGCCCGCCCCAGCCGGCGCCGATGTCGAGCAGGCGCTCGCCCGGCGCGAGCCGCAGCTTGCGGCAGATGAGGTCGAGCTTGGCCTCCTGCGCCTGCGCGAGCGTCATGTCGGCCCGGGAGTAGTAGGCGCAGGAATAGACCCGGCGCGGGTCCAGCCACAGCGCGTAGAAGTCGTCGGAGAGGTCGTAGTGGAACTGCACCTGCCGCGCATCGCGCGCGATGGTGTGCACCGCGCGGGACCGCGCCCGGGCCATCATCTGCTGCCACCAGCTCGCATTGGCGCGCGCCGGGTCGCCGCGCAGAAGCCCGGCCGCGGCGGCCATCAGGTCGCGCATGGAACCCTGCAGCAGCACCCGCCCTTCGACGATGGCGGCGCCCACGTCGCCGATCTCGCCCAGCGCCAGCGCCGTGAGCGAGCGCCGGTCATGGAAGCGCAATGCGACAGGAGCGTCGGCGGGGCCGACCTGCTGGCCGCCGGGCAACTCCAGCGCCAGACCCACTGGCAGCCCTTCCAGCCGGGCTTGCAAGGCATGAGAAAAAGCGTTCATGCCGTTTATGTATGCCTCTTTAGAGTCTGGCGTCAAACCGTGGAGCCCTACAAACCACTGCGCCCAGGGTCTCGGCGAAAGCCGTGTTGGGCAAGCGCCGCAGGCTATGGCCTAATAGCGGGTTCTCATTTCTTGAAATTTTCTTCTGCAGGAGCTGCCACCATGGGCAACAAGATCGTTACCGAAGCCGACCGCAAGCGTACCCCCCGTCCCGTCACTCCTCCCGGCGTGACCCTGGCAACGCCCGGCCGTGGCCAGCGCGTGAGCCTGGAGCGTGGCGTCGCCACGCGCAGCAAGAAGAACCCCGGCAAGCGCTCCAAGAAGGGCGGCTGACCAGCCCCGGCGGGCGCCGCCTGCCTGGCGGCCCTGCCCAAGCCGAACCCCCGCACGCCGGCACGTGCGCCGAAAGCCCTCCCTCGGAGGGCTTTTTGCTTTTCCGCAACAGCAATTGCCTGCATCCCCTGCATCCCCTGCGTGCCCGGGCGGCGATCCGGCGGACTGGGGCATGGCAGCGCCGCAGCGATGCCCTTGCACAGGGGCGGTTCCGCCGCCTTTGCCGAACGGCCATCCGTCGCCAGATGGCTTTCAGGCGGCCCCCAAACACAATTCGCTAAAAATAATATATTTGCGAGCGTTTCACTTCGGTTACACGCTTTGAATTCGCATGCCGAATGGAAAAACCGAGCGAAATACTAGTTTTGTCCATCAGCCCAGCTTTTCAGCCCTGATTTCCCCAACCCCGCCGTCCTTGAAGGTTCACCATGCAACGCCTGTCCATTTCTTCGCAAATTCGATTGCTGGGAATGATTTTCATCATTGCGCTGCTGGGACTCATGGGTGGCGCCGTTCAGCGCTTCCAGTCCACGCAAACGCTGTTCAACGAAGCGCTCGACCTCACGAAAGAACGGCTGGCGCGCGCCTTGAATATCGAGGGAATCGCCAAGGCCAATATCGTGCGCATCCGCGTCGTGGCCTATACCAGCGACCCGGCGCTGGAAGGGCTCCTGTCGTCCGACATGCGTGAAGCCGTGGACGCCTACCGCAAGGAACTCGAAACCTTCAATGCCCAGCCCCAGAGCGCGGCGGAGAAGGCGGCATTGAAGCTGCTCATCGAACAGGGCGGCGCCGCCATCAACGCCGCCGAAGAAATGCGCAAGCTCAAGGCCGCAGGCCGGCTGGAAGATGCCCGCCTCCTGATGTCGCAGCGATTCGACCCGGCGGCCAAGCTCGCCATGGACGGCGCCGCCCAGCTGCAACAGCTGCAGCGCGATGCCGCCACGCGGCTGCAGGAATCGCTGGCAGAGAGCAACCGCAAGGCCACGCTGTGGTTCATCGGCCTGGGGCTGGCCGGCATGGTCTTCGTCTTCGCCCTGCTGGAAATGCTGCGCCGCCAGATCACGACCGCTCTGGACGACGTGGTGCAGTTCGCCACCCGCGTGGCCAAGGGCGACCTCACCGGCTCCATGGCCTCATCCCGCCAGGACGAGCTGGGCACGCTGGTGCGCGCCATGGGTTCCATGAAGGAATCGCTGGCAGCGCTGGTCTCGCAGGTGCGCCAGGCGGGCGGCCGTATCCAGACGCAGGCCGACGACATCACGCGCGGCAGCGCGGAGCTGTCCAGCCGCACCGACCAGACGGCCTCCAACCTGGAGGAGACGGCCGCCAGCATGGAAGAGCTCACCGCCACCATCGGCAGTTCCACGGAAGCCGCGCAGCAGGCCAACCAGCTGGCCGGCGCGGCCGCGCAGGCGGCAGCGCGCGGCGAGCAGGTGGTGGGCCATGTGGTGTCGAGCATGCAGCGCATCACGGACAACAGCCGGCAGATCAGCGACATCATCGGCGTGATCGACGGCATCGCCTTCCAGACCAACATCCTGGCTCTGAATGCCGCCGTGGAAGCGGCCCGCGCGGGCGAGCAGGGCCGCGGCTTCGCCGTGGTGGCCAGCGAGGTGCGGGCCCTGGCCGGCCGCAGCGCGGATGCGGCCAAGCAGATCAAGGCGCTCATCACCACCTCGGTGGACACGGTGCAGGCCGGCTCCGACCAGGTGGCCGAGGCCGGCAAGTCCATGGAGGAGATCATCGGCAGCGTGCGGCGGGTGTCCGACCTCATCGGCGAGATCACCGCCGCATCGGTGGAGCAGCGCGACGGCATCGGCCAGGTGAACCAGGCCGTGGGGCATCTGGAGCAGATGACGCAGCAGAACTCCGCGCTGGTGCAGGAATCGGCCAGCGCAGCGACCGTGCTGTCCGAACAGGCCAAGGCACTGAACGTGGCGGTATCGGTGTTCCAGATCGAAGCCGGCGCCCAGGCGCCGTATGCGCCGCCGCCCGCCACCAGCGCCGCCCCCGTGCAGCCCAAGGCCTCCATCGCCCGGCCTGCCGCCAAGGCCCCGGCCAAGCCGGCCGTCGCCGCGCCGCAGCCCGGCAAGATCGCCCAGGCCCAGCTCGGCACGAACGCCACCGGCGCAAGCCGCAGCGCCCGCTCCGGCGCATCCGCCAGCGACAACGGCGATTGGGAAAGCTTCTGAGCGCCTGCCGGCGATCTCAGAACGTGTTCGCGATCTCGCAGGGGGCGTGCCGCAGCGCGCCCCCGGAACACCCTCTTCAGCCGCCCGGCACCTCGAAGGCCGCGCGTGCCTCCAGCGCCTTCTGGCGCACGTGGCAGCCCTCGAAATGGTCGTTGACCAGCCCCATGGCCTGCATGAAGGCATACATGGTGGTCGGGCCCACGAAGCGGAAGCCGCGCTTTTTCAGGTCCTTGGAGAGCGCCTGCGCCGCAGGCGAAGTGGTCAGCGAGCGTGCCACCTCGGCCGTCAGGCGCGGCGGGCGGCCTTGTTGGGCCAGGGGCTCGAAGCGCCAGATGTAGTGCGCGAGCGAGCCGAATTCGCGGCGCAGCTCCAGCACGCGCTGCGCATTGCCGATGGCCGATTCGATCTTGCCGCGGTGCCGCACGATGCCGGCGTCGGCCAGCAGGCGCTCCACGTCCGCCGGGCCGAACCGCGCCACCTGCTCGGCATCGAACTGCGCGAAGCCGGCGCGGAAGGCCTCGCGCTTGTTCAGGATAGTGATCCAGCTCAGGCCGGCCTGGAAGCCTTCCAGGCAGAGCTTCTCGAAGAGGCGCCGGTCGTCGGCCACCGGGAAACCCCATTCGTGGTCGTGATAGTGCCGGTAGAGCGGCGTGGCGCGGCACCAGCCGCAGCGCGGGCAGCCGCTCTCGTCGGTAAAGAGGCCGGTGGCGGCATCCACGGTGGCGGGCTGCGGGTCCAGGGGTGCGGCAGGGGTGGGCATGGCGCCATTTTCGCGCCATCGCGGCGCAGGGCCGGCAGGCCCCTGCGCTACGAGCTACGCCGCAAGCGACGCCACGAGCGCGCGCATCACGGAGCAGCGCGATCGTGGCGCTGGAGCACGCGCGCCACCAAGGCCTCCACGCTGCCGTCGTGCACGAAGCCCGCCGCCTGCGCGGCCGGCGTCTGCAGCGGCGGCTGCCGCCCGAAGAGGGCTTCGATGCGCGGATCGGGGGCGTAGCGGACCCACTCCTGCGCCTCGCAGCCCAGGTGCTGCGCAGCGGCCTCCACCACCGCAGCCACCGGCGAGTGCAGCACCGGCGGCTGCCAGCAGCGCGAAGGCGGCATCGCGGCGGACGGCAGGCGCGCGGCATGCAGCAGGTTGTCCAGGCAGCGCGACAGCGACATCCACCAGGCCGTGGCCTGCGGCGACACCGGACAGGTGTAGGCCGTGCGCCCGGCCAGCGCGTGGAAGATCTGGCTCATGAAGGCGGAGCCGTGGCCGGAATCGGCCGGAGGGCGGGCCACCACGCCCGGCAGGCGCAGGCTGCAGGCGTCGAGTTCCCCCCTGCGGCTGTAGTCGGCCAGCAGCAGCTCGGCCGCCCATTTGTGGGCGCCATAGCTCAGCGTGGGCTGGGGCAGCCGGTCCTCGGCCATGGGGCCGGCATCCAGCGCCCCATAGACGGCGACGGAGCTGGCGAACACCACGCGCGGCGCCGGGGCCCGGCCCGCGCGCACCGGCTGGACCAGGCCTTCGAGCAGTGCCACCGTATCGAGCAGATTGGCCTGCACGCCCAGAGCGGGCTCCCGTTCGGCCAAGGCCCCGGGCACGCTCGCGAGGTGGAAGACGCAGTGCGGCGGATCGCTCTGCAAGGCGCTCAGCAGGGCGGGATCGGCGAAGCCGCCCAGATGCCAGCGCACCTGCGCCTCGGGCGCTGCCTGCGGCGCCGTGCCCGGTGGGGGCGTCGGCGCGGCCCGGTCGATCAGCGTGAACCTGACCGGGCCAGCCTGCCCCAGGCTATCGGGCTGCTCGCGCAAGCGCTGCACCAGGGCGGCGCCCACGAAGCCCCCGGCGCCGGTGATGACCACGTGCATCAGCGTTCCCCCGCGCCAGGCGCCACCACGCGCTGATGCACCACGCCGAAGGGCCCGTCGCTGCCGTCCGCCCGGCGGGCCTGCATGCGCACGGTATCGCCATAGCGCATGAAGGGCGTGCTGGCCGCGCCGCTGTCGATGATCTCGATCACGCGCCGCTCGGCCAGGCAGGCCGAGCCGGCATCCCGCGACCGGTTGGACACCGTGCCCGAGCCGACGATCGTGCCCGCCGTGAGCCGCCGCGTGCGGGCCGCGTGGGCGATCAGCTGGCCGAAGCTGAAATTCATCTCGGCGCCATGGGGGTGGCCGAACCACTGGCCGTTGGATTCCACATGCAGCCGCAGGTGCACCCGGCCGTCCTGCCAGGCGTCGCCCAGCTCGTCGGGGGTGACGGCCAGCGGGGCGAAGCTGGTGGAGGGCTTGGCCTGCAGGAAGCCGAAGCCAGCCTTCATCTCGTGCGGGCCCAGTGCACGCAGGCTCCAGTCGTTGATCTGCACGACGAGGCGCACGCAGCCCAGCGCCGCTTCGGGCGTCGCCGCCATGGGCACCGGGCCGCAGATCACGCCGAACTCGCCTTCGAAGTCGATGCCGTCGGCCTCGCTGGGCAGGGGCACGTCATCGCAAGGGCCCAGGAAGTCGTCGCTGGCGCCCTGGTACATGACCGGGATGGTGTCGAAATGCGGGATGGGCGGCGTGTTGAACGCCTGCTCCATCAGGCGGCCATGGTTGAGGAAGGCCGAGGCATCGAGCCACTGCGGGCTGCGCGGCAGCGGGGCGCTGCAAACGGTGGGGTCGAACGCGAAGATACCGGCGGCGGTGCCCGCCTCCAGCGCCGCGGCGCGCGCGCGCAGGGCGGGTTCCACGCGCTCCCAGTCCTGCAGGGCCGCCAGCAGGCTGGCGGCTATCGGCGCGGCATCGACGGCCTGCAGGCCGCTGGAGGACACCAGCACCAGGCGGCCGTCCAGGCGGCCGTCTTTCAAGGTTGCGAATCGCATCGTCTATCCCCTCCGGAAAATTCAGGGCTGCGCCGCTGCGGGCGCCGCCAGAGACGCGTCGAAGCGCCCGTCCACCAGCACGAAGAGCATGCGGCACGGCGCGCCGGAACGGTTGGCCCACGCATGGTTGGTGCCGCGCTGCACCACCACGCTGCCGGGGCGCAGCTGCACCTCGCCCGTGTCGAGCACCAGCGTCAGCTCGCCCTCGATCACGACGCCGTAGTCCACCGACTCGGTGCGGTGCATCAGCGGGTGGGGCGAATCGGCCTGCACCGTGGAGGCCGCCGCATCGCCGATCTGGCTGAAGGCGTCGTGCATGCGCTCGGCGCCGCCGGCCAGGAACTCGGGCGTGTCCGGCGGGATGTCCACGAACCGGATGCGCGTGCCGCCCGGCGGGGGCGGCAGCACCAGCGGGCCGAGGGTCGGGTCCGGGCCGTTGTCCACGGCGGCAGGCGATTGGGCGGTGCTCCACACCTCGTGGAACACGGTGCCGGGAATGGCAGCGACCTCGACCACCGTAGGCAGGGGCCCCTGGCTGGCGACCGCGGCGCGGCCCTGGTCGTCGTGGCCGGTGACCACGCGATGGATGGCGGGAAATCCCATGGGAAAGCTCCTCGTTCAGTCTTCAAAGATGGCGACCGCGCGCGTCCAGCCTGCCGAGGCGCCGCGGATCTTGTGGGGAAAGCAGCTGATGGTGAAACCCGTGGGCGGCAGCGCCTCCAGGTTATGCAGCTTCTCCAGGTGGCAGTAGCCGATGTCGCGGCCCGCCTTGTGGCCCTCCCAGATCAGGGCCTTGTCGCCCGTTTCGGCGATGCGCTGGGCGGTATGGGAGAACGGCGCGTCCCAGCTCCAGGCATCGGTGCCGGTCAGGCGCACGCCGCGTTCGAGCAGGTACATGGTGGCTTCGTAGCCCATGCCGCAACCGGCGCCCAGGTAGTCCCGGTGCCCGTAGCGCGAGCCCGCCCGGGTGTTGACCACCACGATGTCGAGCGGCTGCAGGACGTGGCCGATGCGGGCCAGCTCGGCCTCGACATCGGCGGCGGTGGCCACGTAGCCGTCGGGCAGGTGGCGGAAGTCCAGCTTCACGCCGGACTGGAAGCACCACTCCAGCGGCACCTCGTCGATGGTGATGGAGGGACGGGCGCCGCCGTTCTTCGCGTCCTGCGTGGAGTGGAAGTGCCACGGCGCATCCAGGTGGGTGCCGTTGTGCGTGGTGAGCGTGACCCACTCCGCGGCGGCCGCCTCGCCATCGGGATAGTCCTCGGGCCGGGTGCCGGGGAGCATGGCCATGAACTCGGGCAGCGTGTCCGCGTGCTTCTGGTAGGTGATCTTGGGCGCCAGGGGCGGCGGGTCGGAGAGGACGTCGTTTTCCAGGTAGATGGAAAGGTCCACGAAACGGCGGCGGGCGGGTGGTCGGGTGGGTGTCATGGCGGTTCGAAGGGCGAGGCTCACTCGGGCAGCACGCCCACGGTGCGGGCGAGCGCCTGGTGGATCTGGATTTCGGCGGCGTAGAACCGGTCCAGCGCGTCGAGCGGCAAGGGCTCCTGGGGCTCGGTGCCATTGGCGCGCAGGAAGCTCTGGACCTCGGCATCGCGCATGGCGGCGCCGAAGGCCTGGTGCAGGCGCAGCACCGCCGCCTCGGGGGTCTTGCGCGGCAGCAGCAGCGCACCCCAGGCGGTGTGCTCGAAGCCCTTGAGCGCGGCGGACTGCTGGCCCAGCGGCGCGGCCTGGGGCAGCAGTGCAGGCGTCTGCGCGGCCGTGCTGCCGAAGGCGCGCAGATGGCCCGCCTCCAGCATGCCGAGCACCGAGCCGCCGAGCGGCACGAAGGAGAGATCGATCTGGCTGCCCATCAGGTCCTGCGCCAGCGGCGGCACGCCCCGGTACGGCACATGCACCAGCGGCACGCCGCACAGCCGGGCCCACTGGGCCCCCATCAGATGGATCATCGAACCCTGCCCGATGTGCCCGAAGGTCAGCGGTCGGCCTGCGGCGCCCGCCTGCCGGGCCAGGTCCAGCAGCTGCGCATGCGTCTTCGCCGGCATGTCGGGCCGGCCTGCCAGCACATAGCTCGTGCGCCCGAGCAGGCCGATCATCCGCATCTGCTCGGGCCGGTACCGGGCGCTGGCCAGCGACAGCGGGGTGAGGATGGGCTCGGTCTGGGAGACGACCGCCACCGTGGCCCCATCGGCCGGGGCATTGAGCATGCGCTGCAAGCCGATCGAGCCGCCTGCGCCCGGCAGGTTCTCCACCACGATGGCCTGCCCCAGCGCGCGCTGCATCGGGGCCTGGAGCTTGCGCGCGAACACATCGCCGGGATTGCCGGCGGGCTGCGGCACCAGGAAGGTCAGGTGCCGGGCCGTCTGCGCACGCGACGGCGGAACCAGGCAGGCCATGGCCGACGCGGCGATCCACGCCCGCCGGCCCAGCCCACCGCCGCCGCCGTGCTGCGGCGACGGGCCGCTCACGCCAGCCCTCGCGCAGAGACGGGAGCGCCGGGCGGCGCACGGTGGACCCGTGCGAAGGCATAGATGGCAACGGCATCGATCACCAGGGCCGCGAGACCCAGGCTGCCATAGCCCCAGGCCTTGACCAGGGTGCCGCCCAGGATCGGGCCGATGGCCGCGCCGAACATCAGCATGGCGGGCGTGGCCGCCAGGGCGCGGCCGCTCGGGTCCAGCCGGGCCAGCACGCCGAACGCGAAGGTGTGCGTGAAGATCATCACCGCGGCGAACAGCGCCGCAGCGACGGCATAGGGCGCGAAGATGGGCGAGCTCATGATCGCCACCACCAGCAGGGCCTGCACCGCCGGTCCGCCGCGCAACACGCTGCTCGCGGCCCAGCGTTTTTCCAGCACGGCCGCCAGCGCTGCGGGAAAGAGGTTGACCACGCCCAGCGCGATGAGCACCCCCGTGACGGCCTGCAATCCGAAGCCCCGCTCGCTGCCCACGCGCTCCAGGAAGCTGAACGTCATGGACTGGACCAGGCCCATCGCGGCCAGGCCCAGGATGCCCCACCACACCGGCGCGGGCAGCGCAGCGGCCGCCGGGCGCGATGCGCCGGCAGCGCCGGCCACCTCGTCGGGCACCGGAAAGGCGAAGGCAGCCGCCAGGGCGCCGAGCGCCATCACGCCGGCGAACACCTGGAACAGCACCGGGCCGCCCAGCCGGGCCACCAGCACGGGGGTGCCGCCGAGGAACACGATGGCGAAGACACCCAGCGCCATGCCCACCAGGGCGAACATGCGGTGCGGGTTGTGGCTGCGGGCGATGGTGCCGTGCGTCACGCTCAGGGCGGCGCCCGCCGCGATGCCCGAAACGGCATGCAGCAGGGCCAGCATGGCGAACTGCGGGGTGGTGGCGGCCATCGCGAATCCGGCGGCGGCCACCGCGAAGCCCGCCGTGGCGACGGCGCGGCCGGGCAGCACCAGGAAGAACGGCGCCAGGAACAGGCTGGCGACCACGGCGCCGGCCAGGAACAGCGTCGCCAGCAGCCCCGCCTGCTGCGGGTCGAAGTGGTACACCGACATCAGCGTGCCCACCCACACGGGCAGCGCGACCAGGTCCACCATGCCGGCGCAATGGCCGATCATCAGCGCTGCGCGGCCGCGCAGCGATTGGGTTGTCGTCATCGTGGCCCCCTCGTCAGATGGGCAGGGTCAGGGCGGCGAGGGACTCGCGCATGATGCGCGAGTGCTCTTCCTTGTCGCCGCCGCCGATCTCGATTTCGCCGAGGCGCGCGGAGTTCTCCACCACCATGCGGCAGCGCTCCCACCGGCGGGCCTCGAAGGCGTGCAGCGCCTGCGGCACGTCGCCGGCGGCGGCCAGCTCATCGGCCAGCACCAGGGCGTCCTCGATGCCGATGCAGGCGCCGGAGGCCAGATGGGGCGTGGTGGCGTGCACGGTGTCGCCGATCAGCACCACGCGGCCCTGGGACCATGGGCGGGGCATGAGCAGCCCCTCCAGCGGGCGGAACACGATCTGCGAATCCGCGCCGATCTGCGCGCGGATGGCCTGCAGCGTCGGCGCCGAAAAGCCTTCCAGCAGAGCGCGCAGCCGGTCCACGAAGGTGGCCGGATCGACGCGATCGTTGACCGGCCGCGGCTCGGTCACGAAGAGGTACATCTCCGTCCTGGACACCGGATTGACCCCCGGCTTGATGTGCGGCCCCAGCCACATGGTGGCGGTCTCGATGTCGGCCGGACGCGGCAGCACCGCCCGCCACACGGCCTGGCCGCTGTAGCGGGGCCGGGGCGCATCGGGGAACACCGCTTCGCGGACCTTCGAATACAGCCCGTCCGCGCCGATCACGAGGTCATAGCGCTGGCGCTGCCCGTCCGTGAAGTCCGCCTGCACGCCGTCCGCGTCCTGCTCCAGGGCCGTGAACGTGCAGCCCAGCCGCACATTCACGCCCGCCGCACGCGTGGCGTCGGCCAGGATGCGGGCCAGCACGGTGCGCATGACGGCTCCGCCGCCCGGCACGTCCTCCCCGGCGATGCGCGGGGTCGGCAGGGTGGCGATGCGCGGGCCGTGGGCCAGGTGCAGGTGCACGCCGTCCGCCGCGTGGCCGTGCGCCAGGAAGGCGTCCAGCATGCCCAGGCGCCGGAACGCCCGCAGCGTCGCCCCACCCAGGCTGATGCCGGCCCCGTAGCTGCGCCAGCCGGGATCGATCTCCACCAGATCGACCTGGGCGCCCTGCTTGCGCAGTTCGATGGCCGCAGCCATGCCTGAAAAACCGCCGCCGATGATCAGCACGCGCCGTGAGGTGAGGTTCATGGGTTTGTCTCCGTTTACTTTTTTTCGGCGAGATGGACCGAGCCATCCGCTTGCAGGGTCAGGGGTATCGGGGTCAGGGATTCGCCCAGGCAGGGGCCCAGGGTGCACCGGCCGGTCGCGATCTCGAACAGCGCGCCGTGGGCCGCGCACACGATGCGGTCGCCCGCAGCGTTCAGGTAGTGGTCCTTGCGCCATGCCATGGGCGTCTGGTGGTGCGGGCAGGCATCCGCATAGGCATGCAGACGGCCCGCCCATCGGACGACCAGCACCGTGTCCTGCCCGATCCCGTGCGGATCGAAGCCGCGGCTGGCGCCTTCGGGCAAGTCACGCTCATGGCACAGCTGCATGGCCGTCGCCTCAGTGGGCCGCGCCCGTCTTGGCACCGGGCGGGGGGCCCGAAGGAGCCCACTTCTCGCGGTGCTGGAAGAGAAAGAGCTGCGACGCATCGGCGCCCATGGGGGCCTCGCGGGCGGCCCATGCGTCGTCGTGCAGGTCCATGTCGGCGTCGTACTCCACGTGGCAGCCCAGGGGCGAGTTGAAGTACCAGAACCAGTTGCTGCCGAACTTGTGGCGCCCCGGGCCCCAGAAGCTCTGGTAGCCCTTCTCCACGAACCGCGTGCCCGCGAGCAGCACCTCGGTGGGGCCGCCCATGTGGAAGGTGAAGTGCTCGCAGCCCTTCATGAACGGCGGGGTCTGGATCATGAACAGGGTGTGGTGGTCCTGCGTTCCCGCCGGGCGCAGGAACGGGCCCACGCCGGTGAAGCGGTCGGTGCAGACGAAGCCCAGGCGGGTGTAGAACGCCTCGCCCTTGGCCACATCGGGCACGAAATACACCACATGCGAGAGCGAGCGGGGCAGCGCCGCCATCTCGGGCGAGATGCCCAGCACGTTGGGTTCGCGCTGCGGGGCGGCGCCCGGGGCGTTCACGGCTTCCGCCGGCAGTGCCAGGGGCTTGCGCACCGAGAGCTGGAAGGCCAGGGCGAAGCCCAGGTCGTCCTGCGCGCGCACCACGCCGCCTTCCTGCGTCACCGGGCGGTCCTTCGACAGCTCGCTGGCGATGGCCTGCAGCGTGGCTTCGTCGGCCACGCCATAGACCGTCTCGCGCAGCAGGCTGGCCGTGCCCATGGCGGGCGGCAGCGAGGGATCGTCCTGGGCGCGAATGACCACGGCCGTGCCGTCCAGCGCCTCGAATCGTCCGTGGCCTGCGTCGCGCAGGCCGTAGTCGGCCAGGTACTGCCCGCAGGCGGCGAGGTCTTCCACGCCGAAAACCAGGGCGTCGAGTCCGATGATGTTCATGGTTGGCATCTGTCTCATATGAAAGGGAAAGGTCAGCGCGGGGCGGTGTGTCCACCCAGGACTTCGGCGACCCAGTCGGCGATGTACTGGCCCGCGTTGATGCTGTTGTCGAAGCTCGCGTGCTGCGATCCGCCCTCACGGTCGGTGAAGATCTTGAGTTCGCGCTGCGGGCTGTTCACCAGCTGCTCGTAGGTGCGATGCGCCCACTTCAGCGGGATCTGCGAATCACGCTCGCCGTGCGTGACCAGGAAGGGCACGCGGATCTTCTCGACCACGCCATCCAGGTGCACGTCTTGCGCGATGCGCATGAAGTCGTCGATGTCCTTCGCGCCCCAGACCCAGCAGACGTGGGCCCAGTAGTGCGGCACGGGGAAGTCGCCCTCCTTTTCCAGGCGGCGCTTCTGCACGTCCCGCCAGTCGTGGTTGGCGCCCCAGGCCACGCCGCAGGCGAACCGGGGCTCCATGGCCACGCTGCGGGGGCAGTAGTAGCCGCCGAGCGAAACGCCCTCGCAGCCGATGCGCTGCGGGTCCACGGCGGGGTGCTGCTCCAGCCAGTCCACCACGCGGCTGGCCCAGTGCTCGGTGTCGTAGCGCGCCGTCAGGCCCTGCAGCCGCAGCGCCTCGCCGGTGCCGGGCTGGTCCACCACCAGCGAGGAAACGCCGCGCCGGGCCAGCCACGCCGGCAGCCCCACCAGGTACTTCATCTCCTTGGTCGAATCCAGCCCGTTGAGCTGCACCAGCAGCGGTGCCCGCTGGCCCGGCTGCAGGCCGTGGGCCGGGTAGTACAGCGCCGACAGGTGCTTGCCTTCGTAGGGAATCTCGACGCGCTCCACCGATTCGCCCCGCATGCGGCAGCCCTTGAGGAACAGCTCCAGTTCCCGCCGGTAGATGTCCATCCGGCCCGGCGCATCATGGGCCTGCAAGCGCTCGGCCGTGATCAGGTAGCTGGCTGCGCGGCGGTATTTCTCGCCGGCCGAATAGATCCGGCCGCGTTCCTCGTCTTCCGCCGCCAGGCCGCAAAGCTTGTCGGCCATGCGCACCCAGGTCTCGCGGAAGGCCTGGGTACCCGACGCGTCCGGGGCCTTGGCGGCCTCCTGCAGCGGTGCGCACATCTCTTCGATTTCGCCGATGCGCGCGCCCATCTCGATCGCCAGATCGACGGACAGGTTCCAGACATAGTTGGTGGGGAAGTACTTGAACATCTTGAAAGGTCAGGGTTGCTTGGAGCCTGGTTGCGGCCGGATGCCGATGCTTGCGAAGAACGAGGCCGTGGCCTCGTCGTTGAAATCCGGGATGAAGCGGAAGGCGTGGATCTGCCCGTCGGCGATGCGCAGGGCATCCACGCCCACGATGCGTTCGGCGCCGGCGCGGCGGTACAGCTCGCTGCGCACTTCCAGACGGGCGTGCAGCTCGTCGCCCCGGGTGTCCAGCGAGACCACCCGGATCCGGGCCCGGGGCCTGACCACCGTCTGCTCTATGTAGAAGGCCAGGCACGCGGGGTTGTCCATCTCCGGCGTGCAGCCGACGTAGTCGGAACGCTCCACATCCGGCGCGATCAGGGCGCGCACGGCCGGCATGTCGGCCGCATGCACCGCCTGCACGTAGCGGTCAAACACCGCCTGCGGGCCGTCAGGCGGCGCCGCATGGGCGAGCGCGGCGGCGGCCAGCAGCGCAGGGGCCGCCATCGGGCGCAAAGCCTTGCCAGCGTGCAAGCGGAGGCGCTTCATTGCATGATCCAGAGAGGCACCGCGATACCCACGCCCAGAACGTTGTTCTTGGTGGTGTTGGCGGCGTAGAGGCCACGCTGGTAATTCACGCTCACGCTGAACCGGCCCGCGTTGTAGTTGAGCGACGGGCCCAGCGCGAAGCTGCGGGCACGGTTGCCCTGGATCGTGGCGCCGCCCTGGCGGTCATCGCTGAACTGGTTGAGGTAGGAACCCACCACGCCCATCTTCCAGGGGCCGCTGTTCCAGCCCGCGGTGAACTCGTTCACGTAGCCGCGTCCGGACTTGTAGTTCGTCGTGCTGTTCTCGCGGTTGATCAGCAGGCGGTTGATCATCCCGATATCCAGGCCGTTCGGGTCGGTGTGGCGCAGGCCGAACACCGGCTGGATCGAGGCGTAGCCCGTGGAGACGCTGGGCCGGGTGGGGCTGTAGGAGCCGTTGGACAGGGCCAGGTCCAGGCCGGCGACCGCGTAGGCATGCTCGGACAGGCTCCAGCGCAGGACCGCGGGCGACACCGTGATGTTGGCCAGCCCGCTGTGGCGCTCGCTGTGCCCCGCGACCTCGGTATGCAGGGAGACGACCGGCAGCACCAGCTGCGAGTACAGCCGGGCGCCCAGGATGGTCGTCGGGTAGGCCGCGAGCAGGCGGGTGGTGGCGGAGAACCCGCTCAGCTTGAAGGGAATGGGCCGCTTGTTGCCCTCGTTGTCGTACAGCCCGTTGGACGAGGTGTAGTGCAGCTGTTCCAGCACGAACAGCCCCGGGATGGGCGGCATGCCGGCCACGTACTCGCCCGTGGATCCCACCGGGAACGGCGAGACGCCCCCCTCGAATGCATGGGCGCTCTGGGCGCCCACAAGGCTCAGCATCACGCAGCCCGCAGCAGTAGCTGCGCGGGAAAGCACGGTTTTCACATTTGTCTCCTGTCTCGTTATGGCGCCCCGGCCGGGCCCTGTGAGGCTGCGGCCGTCGGCATGCTTTGTGGGCGGCCACAGCGCCTTCTGCAGCGCCGGCACCGACTCCCGGGCCCTGCTTGCTGCGGCTGTCGCCAGCCAGCTGCAGGACGGGGTTAGATTAAGATTTGCCTTTACCTAGATCAAATGAATTGATTCCATTCGGTGTATTGATCGCGCGAATAGATCAAGTACAAACCCTGATGCCGGCCCGGCTCCACGGGGCCGCGCCGGCAGGGTCGTATCGGTTCGGAAAACAACAAGAACCCCACGGAGACAGCGCCGATGCGTTTCAACAAGCTGGACCTGAATCTGCTGGTCGCGCTCGACGCGCTGCTGACGGAACAAAGCATCAGCCGGGCCGCCGAGAAGACCCATCTGAGCCAGTCCGCGATGAGCAACGCGCTGGCGCGGCTGCGCGAGTACTTCGATGACGAGCTCTTGGTGCAGGTCGGGCGCAAGATGGAGCCCACCCCGCGCGCCCACTCGCTGAAGGACCCGGTGCGCGACATCCTGGTGCGGGTGGAAGCCAGCGTCACCGCGCAGCCCGAGTTCATCCCCTCGCAATCGACCCGCCTCTTCCGGCTGCTGATCTCCGACTACACCCTGCTGACGCTGCTGCCCCATCTGCAGCAGATGGCCTACCGGCAGGCGCCGGGCGTGCGCTTCGACCTGCGCCCGCAGACCACCCAGCCGCAGCGCACGCTCGAACGCGGCGAGGCCGACCTGCTGATCATCCCGAACGACTTCTGCTCGGCCAGCCACCCCTCGGAGATGCTGCTCGAAGAAGCGTTCTGCTGCGTCGTCTGGAGCGAGAGCCACCTGGCCTCCGGCACGCTGACCGAGGAGCGCTACATGAACGCCGGCCACGTCGTGGTGCAGCCCGGCGACGGCGTGGCGCTCATGGACTGGTTCATGCGGCAGTCCTCCGTCAAGCGCCGGGCCGAGACCAGCACCTTCAGCTTCCTCTCCCAGGCCAGCCTGGTGGTCGGCACGCACCGCATCGCCACCATGCACCGCCGCCTGGCCTCGATGGCGGCGCGTTTCCTGCCCATCGCCATCCGCGAACTGCCCGTGCCGATCCCGCGCATGCAGCAGGTGATGCAGTGGCACCAGCTGCGCACCACGGACCCGGGCCTGGTATGGCTGCGCGCGCTGCTGCGGGAGGCCGTCACGGCCATGGACGGCGCCGCCGCCGGCCCCGCCCACTGAAGACGCGCTGGCCCCGGCCTTCGCACGCGCTCCCGGTGCCGGCCCGGTTCGCTATCCTTGGCACCCATGCCACGTTGCCGCGCCATCGCCATCCTCCCCGCCCTGGCCCTGAGCCTGCTGCTCGCGGGCTGCGCCGGCACCGGCCAGTCGCTGGCCTATTACTGGCAGTCCGCGCGCGGGCACCTGCAGCTGATGAACGCGGCCGAGCCCATCGAAGACTGGCTGGCCCGCCCCACGACCAGCGCCGCGCTGCGCGAACGCCTGCAGCTGGCGCAGCAGGCCCGCCGCTTCGCCGTGGCCGAACTGGGCCTGCCCGACAACGCCAGCTACCGCCGCTATGCCGACCTGGGCCGCCGCGCCGCCGTGTGGAACGTGGTGGCGGCCGGGCCCTACAGCCTCACGCTGCACACCTGGTGCTTTCCGGTCACGGGCTGCATCGGCTACCGGGGCTATTTCGACGAGGACGCCGCCCGCGCCGAGGCCGAGCGCCTGCAGGCCCAGGGGCTGGAAACCAGCGTCTATGGCGTGCCCGCCTATTCCACGCTGGGCTACATGAACTGGGCTGGCGGCGACCCGCTGCTCAACACCTTCATCGGCTGGCCCGAGGGCGACTTCGTGCGGCTGCTGTTCCACGAACTGGCGCACCAGGTGGTCTATGCCCAGGGCGACACGCGCTTCAACGAATCCTTCGCCACCGCCGTCGAACGCATGGGCGTGCAGCGCTGGCTGGAGGAGCGCGCCACGCCCCAGGTGCGGGCCGACTACGCCGCCAGCGAGGCGCGCCGCCAGGCCTTCCGCGACCTGACCCGCGCCACGCGCGAGCGGCTGGCCGCGATCTATGCATCAAAACCGGCTCCAGCGCAGGAAGCACCTGCACTCGAAGCTATGAAAAAGAGAGCATTCGCACAGTTCCGCGACGACTACGCCGCGCTGCGCGCCCGCTGGCTCGCCGGCGGCGCCACGCCCGCGCAGCTCGCCGGGCTGGACCAGTGGGTGCGCAACGCGAACAACGCCAGCTTCGGCGCCCAGGCCGCCTACGACGATCTGGTGCCGGCCTTCATCGCCCTGTTCGAGCGCGAAGGCCGCGACTGGCCGCGCTTCTACGCCGCCGTGCGCGCCCTGGCCGACGCGCCGCGCGCCCAGCGCGATGCGGAACTGCAGGCGCTGATGCCGGCGCCAAACCCCGCAACCACCAACACCCCACCCCACCGCACGGAGCCCCCGCTTGCCTGACGACAACACCCTGCACATCCACCGCCCGCACACCCTGGGCCTGCCCGCTGCACGCCAGGCCGCCCACCAATGGGCGGAGAAGGCTCAGTCCAAGTTCGACATGCAATGCACCTACGCCGAAGGCACGGCCGATGCCGGCGACACCCTGCACTTCAGCCGGCCCGGCATGGAAGGCACGCTGCAGGTGACGGGCGAGCGCTTCGAGCTGCAGGCCGAGCTGGGCTTTCTCTTCGCCGCCTTCAAGCAGCGCATCGCCGCCGAGATCGAGGAGCAGTTCGACAAGCTCCTGGGCGCGCAGCCAGCGCAGCGGACGGCCTGACCCCCATGCAAAACGCCCCCGCGCCAGAGCCTGGCGGACGGGGGCGTGCGTCGCGGCAGCCGGTGCTGCGGCGGGACGGCTGAGCGAGCGAGCGGTCAGCTCAGCGATTCGATCAGGTCGATGTATTGCTGGCGGGCGGCGTCGCCGCCCGTGCCCTTGAGCTTTTCCCAGGCGTCCCACTTGGCGCGGCCCACCACGTCGGTGAAGCTGGGCTTCTTCTCGGCGTTGTCGCCGGCCGTGGCCTGCTTGTAGAGCGCGTAGATCTTCAGCAGCGTCGGGTTGTCAGGGCGCTCGCTCAGGTTCTTGGACTGGGCGACGGCGGCCTCGAAGGCGGCGTTCAGGTCGGACATGCAACGGTCTCCGGGTGGTTTTGAAAAAAGGGCATGGTAAGGCAAGGCGCAACGCCCTGCCCCCTTCAGCCGGCCAGCCTGCGCGCCTGCGGGACAGGTGCCGCCGGCGCTGCCTGCAGCGCGCCGCCCTCTTCCCCCGCCAGCCGGAAGACCGCCGTGGCCTTGACCAGTTCGCGGGCCTGGGCACTCAGGCTGCTGGTGGCGGCGGCCATCTCCTCGACCAGCGCGGCGTTCTGCTGCGTGGCCTGGTCGATGTGGGTGATGGCCTCGCCGACCTGGTCCACGCCCGAGCTCTGCTCGGAGCTGGCTGCACTGATCTCGCCCATGAGGTCGGTCGCGCGGCGGATGGCGGCGACCACCTCGTGCATGGTCTGGCCGGCCTGGTCCACCAGCTGGCTGCCGGCATCCACGCGCTGGCCGCTGTCGGTGATGAGCTGGCGGATCTCGCGCGCCGCATCGGCGCTGCGCTGGGCCAGCACGCGCACTTCGGAGGCCACCACCGCGAAGCCGCGGCCCTGCTCGCCCGCGCGGGCCGCTTCCACGGCGGCGTTCAGCGCCAGGATGTTGGTCTGGAAGGCGATGCCGTCGATCACGCCGGTGATCTCGCCGATGCGGCGGCTCGAATCCTGGATGCCGCGCATGGTCTCCACCACCTGGGCGACCACGGCGCCGCCCTCCTCGGCCACGGCCGATGCGTTCTGCGCCAGCTCGTTGGCGCGGCGGGCGCTGTCGGCGTTCTGGCGCACGGTGGAGCCCAGCTCTTCCATCGACGCGGCCGTCTGCTCCAGCGCCGAGGCCTGCCGCTCGGTGCGCGCGGAAAGGTCGTGGTTGCCGGCGTCGATCTCGCCGCTGGCGCCCGACACGCTCTGCGCGCTGGCGCGCACCGTGCGCACCACCTGGGCCAGCTGGGCGCTCATGCGGGACATGGCGGCCATGATGCTGCTGCTGTCGCCCGGGCGCAGCGCGATCCGGGCCGAGAGGTCACCGCCTGCTACCGCGTCGGCCGCCCGGCGCAGCTGATCCGGGTCGCCCCCCAGCTGGCGCACCACCGACCGCAGGTAGGCGCCCAGCGCCAGCAGGCAGGCCGCCAGCACCAGCATGGCGGCCAGGGTGATCCCGCGGTTGGTGGCAGCCAGCCCCGTCACCTCGCTGATGCGGGCCGAGAGGCGCTCGCCCTGGCGGTCCTTTTCGGTGCCCAGCGGTGCCAGCAGGCGGTTGCGGGCGGGAATGGTCTGGTCCACCAGGAAGGCGAAGGCGTCGTCCTTGCGGCCATCGCGGATGAGCTGGATATTGCGCTCGCCCACGGCCCAGAACTCCTGCATCAGCGCAGGCAGGGGCGCATAGGCGCTGTGCCCTTCGGCGGAGATCATGCCGTCGCCGAAGGCCTGCAGCGTGCTCTGCAGCAGCTGGCGCTTTTCGCCGATGTCGGCCAGCGTGGCCTCCAGCTCCTGCGGGTTGCGCGAGAGGATGGCGTGCCGCAGCTGCAGCGACACCCGCGTGACGTTGAGCTCCAGAGCCGCGATGCGCTGCAGCTGCGGCACGTTGGTCGCCCGCACCAACTCGGCATCGCCGATGAGCCGGCCCATCATGATCCAGATGGCCACGGCCATCGAGGCCAGCAGCAGCAGGATGGCGCCGTTGGCAAGAAAAAGGCGGCGGGCGAGGGTGCTGGAGGGCGGTGCCGTCATCATGGTCTGAGTCCTCATCTTCAGAGTTGTCCGTTTGGGGCCAGGCCTGTCCATTCGGCACGGCTGCCGTTTCATTCTCAAGTGATCCCGCTCGGTGCACCACCGGGAAAAGTCACACAACCGACAAATTTCATTCCATCCAGTGGAATGTGGAATTCGAGAAGATCGCCGCCTACGGCACAACGGCCCGCCAACGAAAAAAAGGCGGCAGCGGCCCGCAAGCCGCTGCCGCCTTTCGGTCGGCGATGAAAGAGAAAGGAAATGCCTCAGGCCGCGGGCGCGGCGGCCGAGCGTGCCGCCAGCCAGTCCTGCGCCAGCCGCACCCAGTAGGTGGCGCCCAGCGGGATCAGGTCGTCGTTGAAGTCGTAGCTGGGGTTGTGCAGCGTGCAGGGGCCGCCGCCGTGGCCCATGGCGCGGTGGTCGCCGTCGCCGTTGGCGATGAAGCAATACGCGCCGGGCTTGGCCTGCAGCATGTAGGCGAAGTCTTCCGCGCCCATGGTGGGCTCCTGCGGAACGACGTTGGCCTCGCCCACGATGCCCTGCATGACCTTGCGGGCGAATTCCGCTTCGGCCGGCGAGTTGACGACGGGCGGGTAGTTGCGCACGAACTCGAATTCGCAGGTCGCGTCGTGCGCGGCGCAGGTGTGTTCGGCCACCTGCTGCATGCGGCGCTCGATCATGTCGAGCACCTCGATGCTGAAGGTGCGCACCGTGCCCTGCAGCTCGCAGCTGTCGGGCACCACGTTGGTGGCCTCGCCCGTGTGGACCATGGTGACCGAGATCACGCCCGCATCCACCGGCTTCTTGTTGCGGCTGATGATGTTCTGGAAGGCCAGCACCATCTGGCAGGCCACCGGCACCGGGTCGATGCCCATGTGCGGCATGGCGGCGTGGCTGCCCTTGCCGCGGACGACGATCTTGAATTCGTTGCTGGACGCCATCACCGGGCCGGGGCTCACGGCGAACTGGCCGGCCTTCATGCCGGGCCAGTTGTGCATGCCGAACACGGCCTGCATGGGGAACTGCTCGAACAGGCCGTCGTTGATCATCTCGCGCGCGCCGCCGCCGCCTTCTTCGGCCGGCTGGAAGATCAGATACACCGTGCCGTCGAAGTCGCGGTGCTGGGCGAGGTGCTGCGCCGCCGCCAGCAGCATGGCGGTGTGGCCGTCATGGCCGCAGGCGTGCATCTTGCCGGCGTGCTTGCTGGCGTGCGCGAAGGTGTTGAACTCGGTGATGGGCAGCGCGTCGATGTCCGCGCGCAGGCCGATGGCATGGCCCGAAGCCCCGCCGTCGCGCCCCTGGAGGATGCCGACCACGCCGGTCTTGCCCAGGCCCCGGTGGATGGGAATGCCCCACTCGGTGAGCTTGGCAGCCACCAGGTCGGCGGTGCGCACTTCTTCGAAGCAGAGTTCGGGGTGGGCGTGGATGTCGCGCCGCAGGGCGGCGATGGACGCGGCCTGCGCGACGATGGAGTCGATGACTTTCATGGGCAAAAGGGTTCCTTGGCTGGTCCGCGGAGTCTAGGCCCCCGCAGGACGGGCCGCCATGCGGGGTTATTCGGACGATGGAGATTCGGACGCGGCCAATGCAGCATGAATCGCGCCACGCTCGCGCCGGCGCGCACTGCAAGGCATCAGACCAGCACGCGCCCGTCGCCCGTCAGCATCGACATCTCGACGAAGCGCGAGCCCGCATGGCTGCTGGCGCTGAAGCTGAGCGGAAAGCCCGACACGCCCTGCGGCCCGATGGACTCCAGCGCGGTGACGACGCCCTCGCGCGTGGGCCGCTCGCCCGCGCGGCGCAGGCCTTCGCCGAACACCCGGGCGGCCAGATAGCCCTCCAGGCTGGAATAGTTGGCCTGCACCTGCCCGCCGCCCTTCTTGATGGCGTCGAGGAATTCGCGCGTGATCTGCTTGGTGGTCTGGTAGGGCGAGGGCATGACCTGCGAGACGACCACGCCGGCGCTTTCCTTGCCCAGCGCATCGGACAGCGCCTGCGTGCCGACGAAGGACAGGTTGTAGAAGTTGCCGCCGTAGCCGGCCTTGCGCGCCGCCCGCGTGAAGGCGGCGCTGGCCCCGTAGGTGCAGACCAGCACGATGGCCTCGGGCCGGGCCTCCACCAGGGTCCGCACGCCGGTCGCCACATCGACCGAATTGCGCTCCACCGTGGCACGGGCCACGGGCTCCAGGCGCTGCTCGGCCAGCGCGCGCACCATGCCGTCCAGCCCGGCGCGGCCGTAGCTGTCGTTCTGGTGCAGCACGGCGATGCGCGTGAGGCCCAGATGCGTGAGCTGGCGGGTGATGAGCGCGGTCTCGTCGTCGTACGAGGCGCGCACGTGGAACACCAGCCGGTTGAAGGGCTGGCGCAGCCCGCCGGCGCCGGTGAAGGGCGCAAAGAACGGCAGCCGCGCCTGCGTGGCGAGCGGCAGCGCGGCCAGGCTGGTGGGCGTGCCGATGTAGCCGAAGAGCGCGAACACATCGTCGGCGATGAACTGGCGGGTGTTGGCGACGCAGCGCTCGGGCTCGTAGCCGTCGTCGAGGCTGCGCAGCTCCACCGGCCGCCGCGGCCCTTGCGCGTTGTACTGGTCGAAGTAGAGCTTCGCCCCCTGCCGGAACTGCAGGCCCAGCTGCGCCGCCGGCCCGGACAGGGCACCCGACTGGCCCAGCACCAGCGGACCATCGCTCTGGGCCTGCACGCGGGCGAAACCGCCCAGCGCCGCAGCGCCGAGGCCAATTGAAAACTCTCTGCGCCCGATAGGCGTCTGGTTCTGCTTCATGGTGAAATGTCCCGATCCCGGTGAATCTGGCTGGGGCGCGGGAACGGCCTGTCGTGCAGGCCACCCCACCGCTCCCGATCGCAGCTCCTTGGCTCTCCTTCTTGTTCTTGGGTTGCGATCATCCCAGCAGCTTTCCTCCCCACCGGGCAGTTTAGCGACCGCCCACTACTTTTCTCTCCGGCCCAACGACATGACTACGCCGACGCCCGCCACCGCCCCTTCCGCCCCGCAGACCGTGCGCGGCGCCTGCCCGCACGACTGCCCCGACACCTGCGCGCTGCTGACCACCGTCGAGAACGGCATCGCCATCCGCGTGCAGGGCAACCCCGCGCACGGCCACACCGACGGCGTGCTATGCGCCAAGGTCTCCAAGTACGCCGAACGCACCCACCACCCGGAACGCCTGCTCACCCCCTTGAAGCGCAGCGGACCCAAGGGCAGCGGGCAGTTCACCCCCGTCGGCTGGGACGAGGCCCTGGACGACATCGCCCAGCGCCTGGCCGCCATCGCCGCACGCGACCCGCAGGCCATCCTGCCCTACAGCTACGCCGGCACCATGGGCCTGGTGCAGGGCGAGAGCGTGGACCGGCGCTTCTTCCACCGCCTGGGCGCATCGCTGCTGGGCCGCACCATCTGCGCCTCGGCCGGCAGCGAAGGGCTGAACCAGACGCTGGGCGGCAAGGTGGGCATGAAGGTCGAATGGTTCGCCGAATCGAAGCTGATCCTCATCTGGGGCAGCAACTCCATCGGCAGCAACCTGCATTTCTGGCGCTACGCGCAGCAGGCCAAGCGCGAAGGCGCCCGGCTGGTGTGCATCGACCCGCGCAAGAGCGAGACGGCCGACAAGTGCCACGAACACCTGCAGCTGCTGCCCGGCACCGACGCCGCCCTGGCGCTGGCGCTGATGCACGAACTCATCGCCAACGACTGGCTGGACCACGACTACATCGCCCGCCACACCCTGGGCTGGGAGGGCCTGCGCGAACGCGCCCTGCAGTGGCCGCCCGAGCGCGCCGCCGAAATCTGCGGCCTTCCCGTCGAGCAGATCCGCCGCCTGGCGCGCGACTACGGCACCACCGGGCCGGCCGCCATCCGCCTGAACTACGGCATGCAGCGCGCCCGCGGCGGCGGCAACGCCACCCGCGCCGTGGCCTGCCTGCCCGCGCTGGTGGGCGCCTGGCGGCACCGGGCGGGGGGCCTGCTCATGTCCAGCTCCGGCATGTTCCCCGTGCAGCGCGCCGCGCTGCAGCGGCCCGAACTGATGCCCGCAGGCCAGCCGCCGCGCACCGTGAACATGTCCACCATCGGCGACGACCTGCTGCGGCCCGCGTCCGACGCCTTCGGCCCGCGCATCGACGCCCTGGTGGTCTACAACAGCAACCCGGTGGCCGTGGCGCCAGAATCGGCCAAGGTGGTGGCGGGCTTCGCGCGCGAAGACCTCTTTACCGTGGTGCTCGAACACTTCCAGACCGACACCGCCGACTACGCCGACTACGTGCTGCCCGCCACCACGCAGCTGGAGCACTGGGACGTCCACGTCGCCTACGGCCACACCGACGTGCTGCTCAACCGCCCGGCCATCGCCCCCGTGGGCCAGGCCCGGCCCAACACGCAGGTCTTCCGCGACCTGGCCGCGCGCATGGGCTTCACCGACGCCTGCTTCGCCGACAGCGACGAAGACCTGTGCCGCCAGGCCTACGGCAGCCATGTGGACTTCCAGCAGCTGCTGGACGAGGGCTTCGCCAGCCTGCCCGTGCCCGATGCGCCCTATGCCGAAGGCGGCTTCCCCACGCCCTCGGGCCGCTGCGAATTCCACAGCGAACGCCTGGCCGCCCAGGGCCTGGACCCGCTGCCCGACCACCTGCCCAACCGCGAGCGGGCCGGCATGTCGGCCGAATACCCGCTGGCCATGATCTCGCCGCCGGCGCGCAACTTCCTCAACTCCACCTTCGTGAACGTCAAGAGCCTGCGCAACATCGAGACGCAGCCCGTGCTGGAGATCCACCCCGACGACGCCGCCCCGCGCGGCATCGCCGACGGCGGCCGGGTGCGCGTCTTCAACGCCCGCGGCAGCTACGAATGCCACGCCGCCGTGAACCACCGCGCGCGCCCCGGCGTGGTCAACGGCCTGGGCATCTGGTGGCGCAAGTTCGGCGTGGGCGGCACCAACGTGAACGAGCTGACCGGCCAGGCCCTGACCGACCTGGGCGCCGCACCCACGTTCTACGACTGCGTGGTGCAGGTGGAGGCGGTGCAGGCCTGATAACGGCTGACAAGGCCCGGCGAAGCGAGTCCGGCCAGGCCCCGCATCGAAGGCAGGACGGGTAACGCGGCAACGACGCCAGAAGGGTTTCGTTAGCCGCCCTCAGAACGTGTTCACGATCTAAATCGTGATCCCGCCGTCGATGCCGTAGTTCTGCCCCGTGACGAACGAAGACTCGTCGCTGGCGAGAAACACCACCAGCGGCGCGATCTCGTCGGCCGTGGCGAGGCGCCCCATGGGCTGGCGGGCCACGAACTGGCGGCGGGCCGCTTCGGCATCGCCCATGGCGGCGATGCGCCCGGCCAGCGAGGGCGTGTCCACCGTGCCGGGGGAGATGCTGTTGCAGCGGATGCCCGCGCCCACATAGTCCATCGCCACCGACTTGGTCAGCCCGATGACGGCCGCCTTGCTGGCGCCATAGACGCAGCGGTTGGGCAGCCCCTTCACCGAACTGGCGACGCTGGCCATGTTGACGATGCTGCCCGTGCCCCGCTGCAGCATGCGCGGCAGCGCGGCGCGGATGGTCCAGAACTGCGAGCGCACGTTGAGGTCCATGGCCTGCGCCCAGTCGTCGTCGCTGGCCTGCAGCACGGTGCCGGAATGCACCATGCCCGCGCAGTTGAACAGCACGTCGATGGCGTCGAGCCCGGCGAAGAAGGCATCAATCGCCGCGCGGTCGCAGACGTCGAGCACAGCGGTGCGGATGCCTGCCGAGCCCTCCAGCGAGGCCAGCGCGGCGGCGCTGATGTCGGTGGCCCAGACCTGGGCGCCTTCGCGCGCCATGGCGAGGGCCGTGGCCCGGCCGATGCCCTGGCCGGCGGCGGTGACCACGGCGGTCTTGCTTGCGAGCCGCCCGGTCATTTCTGCAGCCCCAGGCGGGGCACCAGCTGGGCGTAGAAGGCGCGGTCCTGGTCGATGACCTTCTGGAACGCGTCGGCATCGGCATAGGCCCAGCCCAGGTTGGCCTTGGCCAGCATGTCGCGGAACACCGGGTCGGCCGCGGCCTTGGCCGCCACGTCGCTGAGCGTGCGGACGATGTCGGGCGGCGTGGTCTTGGGCACGGCCAGGCCCCGCCAGACGCCGATGGAAAGGTCGATGCCGCGCTCCTTGAGCGTGGGCACCTGCTGGAAGAGGCCGCCCACGCGCTGGTCGGCCATCACGGCCAGCGTGCGCAGCTTGCCGGCGGCGACGTGCGGCGCCACCTCGCCCGGGCTGACCGCGATGGCATCCACATGCCCGCCCAGTAGCACGACGGCCGCCGGCGCCGCGCCCAGGAAGGGCACGTGGTTCACCGGCAGCGCCAGCTTCTCGGCGAAGGCCGCTGCCGCCATGTGCCAGATCGAGCCCATGCCCGCATTGGCGATGGACACCGGCTCCTTGCGCTTGCGCGCGTCGGCGATGAATTCCTCGATGTTCTGCCAGGGCGCATCCGCGCGCACCGTGATCGCGGCCGGGTCGGCATTGAGCCGCGCGATGGGCCGCACGTCGGCGGCGGTCTGCTTGGTGATCCCCAGGTTCGGGATGATGGTGATCTCGCAGATGATGATGCCGATCTTGTAGCCGTCGGGCCGGGCGTTGATCAGTTCGGCCGTGCCGATGGCGCCGCTGGCGCCGGGCTTGTTGACCACGATCATCGGCTGCTGCGGCAGGTATTTCTTGGCCGATTCCGCGAACGCCCGGCCCACGATGTCGGTGCCGCCGCCGGCCACCACGGGCACGATGAGCTCGATGGGTTTGGAGGGATAGTCGCTGGCGGCCCGCGCGAGCGAGGCCCCGCTGCCCAGTGCCGCAGCGCAGGCCGAGGCGATGATCTGGCGTCTGTTGAAGTGCATGACGTTGTCTCCGTTGTGAATTCTTTTTTTTCATTCCGTGCCGTGCCGAGCCGCGTGGCACGGCACCGCCGGCCGTACGCCGGTATCAGTAGGTGGCGCGCCCGCCCGAGAGGTCGAAGACCGCCCCGGTGGTGAAGGAGTTCTCCTCGCACACCAGCCAGGCCACCATCGCCGCGACCTCGTCCACCTCGACGAAGCGTGCGCGCGGGATCTTCGAGAGCATGTAGTCGATGTGCTGCTGCGACATCTGCTCGAAGATCCGCGTGCGCGCCGCCGCCGGCGTGATGGCGTTGACCGCCACGTTGCTCAGCGCGGTCTCCTTGCCCAGGCTCTTGGTCAGCGCGATCACGCCGGCCTTGGAGGCGCTGTAGGCCGAGGCGTTCGGGTTGCCCTCCTTGCCCGCGATGGAGGCGATGTTGACCACCCGGCCGTAGCCGCGCGCCGCCATGCCCGGCACGATGGCCTTGTTGACGTGGAAGGCGCCGTCCAGGTTGATCGACAGCACCTTGCGCCACTCGTCCAGCGGGTAGTCGCCCAGCGGCATGTTGGCGCCGGCGATGCCCGCGCTGTGCACCAGCATGGCGATGGGGCCGCAGTCGCGTTCGGTCTGCCGGACGGCGGCCTCGACCTGGGCGTAGTCGGTGATGTCCACCGTCACGCCGGCCACGGCGCCGCCCGCCGTGCCCGGGCCCACGCCAGCCAGGGCCTGCTGCGCGGCCGCGATGGCCTCGGCATCGCGATCCCAGAGGCAGACCCGGGCGTTGCCCGCCAGCAGGCGGCGCGCCACCGCCAGGCCGATGCCCTGCGCACCGCCGGTCACGACCGCCGTGCGGCCTGCATAGTCGTAATGGACCATGGCGCCGGCCTCAGGCGTCCACGGCCTTCTGGCGCTGCTCGCCCAGGCCCTCGATGCCCAGGCGCATGGTCTGGCCCGCGCGCAGAAAGACCGGCTCGGGCTTGACGCCCATGCCCACGCCGGGCGGCGTGCCGGTGGAAATCACGTCGCCGGGCTGCAGCGTCATGAAGCGGCTCAGGTAGGCGACGAGCTGCGGCACCTTGAAGATCATGGTGCGCGTGTTGCCGTTCTGGAAGCGCCGGCCGTCCACCTCCAGCCACAGATCGAGCGCATGCGGGTCGGGCACCTCGTCGGCCGTCACCAGCCAGGGGCCCGTGGGGCCGAAGGTGTCGCAGCCCTTGCCCTTGTCCCAGGTGCCGCCGCGTTCGAGCTGGTAGCTGCGCTCGGAGACGTCGTTGATCACGCAGTAGCCCGCCACGTGGCGCATGGCGTCGGCCTCGTCCACGTAGCTCGCGGTGCTGCCGATGACCACGCCCAGCTCGACCTCCCAGTCGGTCTTCTCCGAGCCGCGCGGGATCTTCACATCGTCGTTGGGTCCGACCACGGCCGAGGTCCACTTGTTGAAGACGATGGGCTCGGCGGGAATCGGCATGTTGGATTCGGCCGCGTGGTCGGCGTAGTTCAGGCCGATGCAGACGAACTTGCCGATGGCGCCCACGCAGGCGCCGATGCGCGGCGTGCCGGGCACGGCGGGCAGCGTGGCCGGATCGATGGCGCGCAGGCGGGCCAGCGAATCGGGCGAGAGGGCCGCGCCATCGATGTCGGCCACATGGGCCGAAAGGTCGCGCAGCGTGCCGGCGGCGTCGAGCAGGCCGGGCTTTTCCTGGCCCAGGGGGCCGTAACGTAGCAGTTTCATGAAGAGTTCTCCTTGCGGGGCGGATTCTGGACAGCGCCAAGCATGCTGCATAGTGAGAGCTATGCATGAGGTAATAGCTTTCAGGAATCACCGATGATCCCGAGCCTGTCTTCGATCACGTCGCGCCTGCGGTTCCGCCAGCTCAACCTGCTGGTGGCGCTGGAGGAATGCGGCAGCCTGCACCGCGCGGCCGAGCGGCTGGGCATGACCCAGCCCGGCCTCACCAAGGCGCTGCGCGAGGTGGAATCCACCTTCGGCACCGAGCTCTTCGTGCGGACCCAGCAGGGCGTGAAGCCCAACGAACTGGGCCAGTGCCTGATCCGCCATGCCCGGCTGGTGGATGCCGACCTGGAGCACCTGCGCGAAGAGATGAACGGCGTGCTGCGCGGCAGCGGCGGCCGGGTGGCGGTGGGCGCCATCACCGGCGCGCTGCATTCGGTGCTGGTGAGCGCCGTGTCCGAGCTGCGCCGCCTGCAGCCCGCGCTCTCGGTCGAGATCCGGGAAAGCACCAGCCTCGAGCTGCTCAACGCGGTCAACGAAGGCCGGCTCGATCTGGCCATCGGCCGCACCACCGTATCGAGCAACGGGGAGCAGTTCGACTACGAAGAGCTGATGGACGAGTCGGTCGCCGTGGCCGTGGGCCCGCAGCACGCGCTGGCGAAGTCGCGGCGTGTGACGCTCGCGCAGCTGGCCCGCTACCGCTGGGTCTTCTACCCGGGCAACATGCCGCTGCGCAAGCTGCTGGAGCGCGAATTCCGCGAGGCCGGGCTGGTCCTGCCGCCGTATCCGATCGAGACTTCTTCCTCGCTGGCCACCATGCTGATGCTCAAGGAAGACCCGCATCTGGTCGCGCTGATGTCGTCGGCGACGATGGACTTCTGCGAAGAGCACGGCATCGCGCGGCGGCTGCCGCTCGCCATCGGTTCGCGCCACGAGGCTTTCGGCATCGTGACCCGGCGCGGCGCGCGCCTCACGCCCGCGGCGGCGATGCTGGTGGAGTGCCTGCGGCGGGCCGCCGGCCAGCCGGCGCGGGAAGACGGCTGAAATGAAACCCCCGGCCCGGCCGCCGCTCACCCCTGGCGCGGCGCGGGCACCACGCGGCCGCCCGCCACATCGCGCAGCACCGCCATGAAGGCCTGGGCGGCCGGCGTGGGCGTCTCGCCCACGCGCACCAGCATGCCGTAGTCGGGCATCGCCCGGGGCACGTCCACGTGGATTTGCGCGAGCAGCCCCTGGGCGACGTACTTGTCCGCCAGCGCGCTGGGCTGCAGCGAGAGCATGTCGGTGGCGCGCAGCGATTCCAGCGCGAAGAGGAAGGACTGCGTCTCCATCACGCCCGAAGTCGGCGTCATGCCGATGGCACGGAAGATGTCGTCGGACACCTTGCGCAGCGCCGTCGATTCCGGGTAGAGCAGCCACGGCCAGTGCGCCAGGCGGCCGGCCTCCAGCCCCTGGATGCCGCGCAGCGGGTGGTGCGGGCCACCCACCACCTGCAGCGTCTCGCCCGAGAGGCGCTCGTACTGGAACTGCGCCTGCTGCGCCTCGTCGGTGAAGCGGCCGATCATCAGATCGATCTTGCGCTCGCCCAGCCAGGCGATGAGCTGGTCGCTGCTCTGCTCGCGCACCTTGAGCACCAGCAGCGGCCGGCGGCGCTGCATCTCGGCGATGGCAGTGGTCAGCAGGCGCGCCGCCGACCCGGAGATGGCGCCGATGGCGAGCTGGCCATGGCCGCCCTGCTTGAGCGCGTTGAACTCGTCCACGAACCGGGCCTGGCCGGCCAGCGCGGAAGCGGCGTAGCCCAGGGCGAATAGGCCCAGCTCGGTCGGGCGCATCTCGCGCGGCAGGCGCTCGAAGAGGCGCGCGTCGAAGATCTCCTCCAGGTCCAGCAGGATCTTGGTGGCGGCCGGCTGGGTCACGTGCATCTGCTCGGCGGTGAGCCGCAGGTTGCGGGTGCGCCCGAGGATGTCGAGGAACTGCAGGTGCCTGGCGCGCAGCCGGCTGCAGGCGGTGGCGATAGATAAGGGTTTTCCCGTCATTTTGGGACGCCCGATAACTGAATGGAATGACCCGTCCAAAAACACTGATTGGACGGCGTATGCGGTGGCCCGTAGTCTGCACCTTCGAAGCATCAGAAGACATACACAGGAGACACGACATGGGATTGCACGCAGGCAACAGCAGCATCATCAAGACCTTCGCGCTGGCCACCGCCCTGGCGGCCCTGATGGCAGCACCGGCCCAGGCGCAGGTGCGCGAGCGCAACTTCAAGATCGGTACCGGCATCACCGACGACCATCCGCAGGCCCAGGCCTCGCGGCACTTCGCCGAGGTGCTTTCCGCCAAGAGCGGCGGGAAGATGCGCGCCAAGCTCTTCGCCAACGGCACGCTGGGCAACGACGTGACCATGATCTCGGCGCTGCGCGGCGGCACGCTGGAGATGACGGTGCCCGACAGCTCCACCCTGGTGCCGGTGGTCAAGGACTTCGGCGTGCTGAACCTGCCGCTGACCTTCAACAACGAGCAGGAGGCCGACGCGGTGCTCGACAGCGCCTTCGGCAAGAAGCTGCTGGCCAAGCTGCCCGAGAAGGGCCTGATCGGCCTGGGCTACTGGGAGAACGGCTTCCGCCAGATCACCAACTCGCGCCGCCCCATCCACAAGGCCGAAGACCTGGCCGGCCTGAAGATCCGCGTGATCCAGAACCAGCTGTTCATCGACAGCTTCAACGCGCTCGGCGCCAACGCCACGCCCATGCCCTTCACCGAGCTCTATTCCGCGATGGAGCAGAAGGCGGTGGACGGCCAGGAGAACCCGAACGCGACCATCCTGACCAGCAAGTTCTACGAGGTGCAGAAGAATCTGGTGCTGTCGCGCCACATCTACAGCACCTGGGTGTTCCTGATGTCCAGGAAGACCTGGGACACGCTCTCGCCCGAGGAGCAGAAGATCGTCCAGGAAGCCGCGAACGAGGCCACGGCCTTCGAGCGCAAGGCGATCCGCGCGCTCAGCGACAAGGCGCTCGGCGAGCTGAAGAAGCTCGGCATGCAGGTGACCGAGCTGCCCGCCGCGGAGCAGGCGAAGCTGCGCGACAAGCTGCAGCCCGTGGTGGCCAAGTACAGCAAGGAATTCGGCGAGGACAGCACCCGCGAAATGATGGCCGAGCTGGAAAAAGCCCGCCGCAAGTGATCCCGAGGGCGTCCCTGGCGCCCCTGGCGCACCTCGTACCGCCACTGAGCCATGCCGCGCAGCCACCGGCGCCGGCAGGCATCCCCTGCCCTTTTCTCACCCCACCGCAACACAGAACGCCATGACGACACCCGAAGGCCGTCGCTTCCGCTCGCGCGACTGGTTCGCCGATCCGGCACGCTCCGACATGACCGCGCTCTATCTCGAACGCTTCATGAACTACGGGCTCACGCCCGAAGAGCTGCGCTCGGGCCGGCCGATCATCGGCATCGCCCAGACCGGCAGCGACCTCTCGCCCTGCAACCGCATCCACCTCGACCTGGCGCGCCGGGTGCGCGAGGGCATCCGCGACGCGGGCGGCATTCCGCTGGAATTCCCGGTCCATCCGATCTTCGAGAACTGCCGGCGCCCCTCCGCCGCGCTGGACCGCAACCTGGCCTACCTGGGGCTGGTGGAGATCCTCTACGGCTACCCCATCGACGCGGTGGTGCTGACCACCGGCTGCGACAAGACCACGCCGGCCGGCATCATGGCCGCCTCCACGGTGGATATCCCGGCCATCGTGCTCTCGGGCGGGCCGATGCTCGACGGCTGGCATGAGGGCGAACTGGTGGGCTCGGGCACCGTGATCTGGCGCAGCCGCCGCATGCTGGCGGCCGGCGAGATCGACGAGGAAGAATTCCTGCAGCGCGCCTGCGACAGCGCGCCCTCCGCCGGCCACTGCAACACCATGGGCACGGCCTCCACCATGAACGCGGTGGCCGAGGCGCTGGGCCTCTCGCTGCCCGGCTGCGCGGCCATTCCCGCGCCCTACCGCGAGCGCGGCCAGATGGCCTATGCCACCGGCCGGCGCATCGTCGAGATGGCGCACGAAGACCTGCGCCCCTCGCGCGTGCTCACCCGCGAGAGCTTTCTCAACGCGCTGGCGGTGGTCAGCTGCGCGGGCGGCTCCAGCAACGCGCAGGTACACATCCAGGCCATGGCGCGCCATGCCGGCGTCGAGCTGCATCCGCGCGACTGGACGGACCATGCCTACGACCTGCCCTTGCTGGTCAACATGCAGCCCGCGGGCAAGTACCTGGGCGAGCGCTTCTTCCGCGCCGGCGGCGTGCCGGCCGTGATGTGGGAGCTGCTGCAGGCCGGCCGCCTGCACGGCGGCTGCGCCAGCGTCACCGGCCGCAGCATCGCCGAGAACCTGCAGGGCCGCGAGTCCAAGGACCGCGAAGTGATCCGCCCCTTCGCCGAGCCGCTCATGGAGAAGGCCGGCTTCCTCGTGCTCTCGGGCAACCTGTTCGATTTCGGGATCATGAAGACCTCGGTGATCTCCGATGCCTTCCGCGCGCGCTACCTCTGCGAGCCCGGCAACGAGGGCGTTTTCGAGGCCCGGGCCATCGTCTTCGACGGCGCCGAGGACTACCACGCGCGCATCAACGACCCATCGCTCGCCATCGACGAGGACTGCATCCTGGTGATGCGCGGCGCCGGCCCGCTGGGCTGGCCCGGCTCCGCCGAGGTGGTCAACATGCAGCCGCCCGATGCGCTGATCCAGCGCGGCATCCGCGCGCTGCCGACGCTGGGCGACGGCCGGCAGTCGGGCACGGCCGACAGCCCCTCGATCCTCAACGCCTCGCCCGAGAGCGCGGCGGGCGGGGGCCTCAGCTGGCTGCAGACCGGCGACCGCGTCCGCATCGACCTGAACCAGGGCCGCTGCGACGCGCTGGTGCCCGAGGAAGAGATCGCCCGCCGCCGCCGCGAACTGCCTCCCCCGCCCGTGCCCGCCAGCCGCTCGCCCTGGGAAGCGCTCTACCGCGAAAAGACCGGCCAGCTGGCCGATGGCGCCACGCTGGACTTCGCACTGCAGTTCCGCCGCATCGCCGAACAGACGCCGCGCCACAACCACTGACCGAGGAAACGAACGCATGAACGACGATCGCACGGGCCTGCTGCCCGAAGACGGCCTGGCCGGCACGCTGGTGGCCCGGGTCTGGACGAGCGCCGCGCCCGCCGGCCCCGCCGTGGTGGTGCTGCGCCCCGAAGGCGTGTTCGACATCAGCCGCGCCTTTCCCACCATGAGCACCCTGCTGGACGCCGAGCGCCCCGCAGAGGCCGCACGCGCCGCTACCGGCGAGCGCCTGTGCGCGGTGGAGGAACTGCTGGACAACAGCCGGCCCGGCACCCGCGACCCCGCACACCCCTTCCTGCTCGCGCCCTGCGACCTGCAGGTGGTGAAGGCCGCCGGCGTGACCTTCGCGGCCAGCATGGTCGAGCGGGTGATCGAGGAGCAGGCCCGCGGCGACGCCTCGCGTGCGCAGGAGCTGCGCGGCAAGGTGCAGGCGCTGATCGGCGACAACCTCGCCGCCGTCCGCCCCGGCTCCGACAAGGCGATGGCCCTCAAGGCGCTGCTGCAGCAGCAGGGGCTGTGGTCGCAGTACCTGGAAGTGGGCATCGGCCCCGATGCCGAGGTCTTCACCAAGGCGCCGGTGCTGGCGTCCGTCGGCAGCGGCGAGGAGATCGGCATCCGCAGCGACTCGGCCTGGAACAACCCCGAGCCCGAGGTGGTGCTGGCCGTGAACGGCCGCGGAGACATCGTCGGCGCCACGCTGGGCAACGACGTCAACCTGCGCGACATCGAAGGCCGCAGCGCCCTGCTGCTGGGCAAGGCCAAGGACAACAACGCCTCCTGCGCCATCGGCCCGTTCATCCGCCTGTTCGACGGCAGCTTCGGCATGGACGACGTACGCCGCGAGACGGTGCATCTGGAGGTGCGCGGCACCGACGGCTTCGTGCTGCGCGGCATCAACACCATGGCCAGCATCAGCCGCGACCCGGAGGACATCGTCGCCCAGACCCTGGCCGCGCACCAGTACCCGGACGGCTTCATGCTGTTCCTGGGAACGCTGTTCGCGCCCATCGAAGACCGGGGCGAACCCGGCGGCGGCTTCACCCACAAGCTGGGCGACGAGGTGACCATCCGCAGCGCCCGGATCGGCGTGCTGCGCAACCGGGTGACGCACAGCGAGACCGCGCCGCCCTGGCGCTTCGGCCTGCGCGCCTTCATCGCCAACCTGGCCGCGCGCGGGCTGCTGGACGGCCGCAGCCTCTGACCCGAGGCTGGCCTCGCGCCGCCCGCCGCCGCTGCACGCACGCACGAAGAACGGAACGGGATCGAACCCCGTCCACAAGGAGACGAACCATGAAACGTTGGATGGATGGCTATTGCCGGATGCTGGACTTCCTCATGGCCGGCGCGCTGGCCGTGATGGTGGCGATGGTGTTCGGCAACGTCGTGCTGCGCTACGCCTTCAACACCGGCATCACCGTGTCGGAAGAGGTCTCGCGCTGGCTCTTCGTCTGGCTGACCTTCCTGGGCGCGGTGGTCGCCATGAAGGACCACGGCCACCTGGGGGTGGACATGCTCGTGAGCCGGCTGCCCGACGCCGGCAAGAAGGCCTGCGTGGTCATCGGCCAGGTGCTGATGCTCTGGGTCTGCTGGCTGGTCTTTTCGGGCAGCTGGGACCAGGCCTGGCTCAACCGCGACGTGCCCGCGCCGACGACCGGCTGGTCCATGGGCGCCTTCTACTTCGTGGGCGTCGTCTTCGCCGTGTCGGCCGCGGTGTTCCTGCTCTACGACCTGTGGCGGGTGCTGAGCGGCCAGCTGCAGGGCGACGCGCTGGTGATGGTCAAGGATTCGGAGGAGACGGCGGAATTCGACGCCCTGCAGGCTCGCCTGGCCGAAGAGGACCGGCTGGCGGCGCAGGGCCGCAACGCAGCCAGCGGGGCCGCCCCCGGCCCTGAGGCCGGAAAGCGCTGAAGGAGGCCGCACCATGACCATCGCCGTCTTCCTCCTCTCGCTGCTGGGCGCCATGGCGATCGGCATCCCTATCGCCTTCTCGCTGCTGCTGTGCGGCGTGGCGCTGATGTGGCACCTGGACATGTTCGACGCCCAGATCCTCGCGCAGAACCTGATCAACGGCGCCGACAGCTTCCCGCTGCTGGCCGTGCCCTTCTTCATGCTGGCCGGCGAGATCATGAACACCGGCGGCCTCTCCAAGCGCATCGTCGATCTGGCGCTGACCCTCGTCGGCCACGTGCGCGGCGGGCTGGGCTATGTCGCCATCGTCGCGGCCTGCGTGCTCTCGGCGCTGTCGGGCTCGGCGGTGGCCGACGCGGCAGCGCTCTCGGCCCTGCTGATCCCGATGATGGTCGCGGCCGGCCACGACAAGGCCCGCTCCGGCGGCCTGATCGCCGCGGCCGGCGTGATCGGCCCGATCATCCCGCCCTCGATCGGCTTCGTGATCTTCGGCGTGGCGGCCAACCTGTCGATCAGCAAGCTGTTCCTGGCCGGCATCTTCCCCGGCATCCTGATCGCCGGCGCGCTCTGGACGACCTGGTGGTGGCTGGTTCGCAAGGAGCACATCGTGCCGCCGCCGCGCCGCTCGCGGGGCGAGGTCTGGCTCGCATTCCGCCAGGCCGGCTGGGCGCTGATGCTGCCGCTGATCATCCTCGTCGGCCTGCGCTTCGGCGTCTTCACCCCGACCGAGGCCGCCGTGGTGGCGGCGGTGTATTCGCTCTTCGTCGCGGTGGTCATCTACCGCGAGCTCAAGCCCTCGCAGATCTACGGCGTGTTCGTCACCGCCGCGCGCACCACGGGCGTGGTGATGTTCCTGGTGGCCGCGGCGCTGGTGTCGGCCTGGCTCATCACCGTGGCCGACCTGCCGGGCAAGGTGGTCACGCTGCTGGAGCCCTTCATCGGCAGCCCCATGCTGCTGATGGTGATGATCATGCTGCTGGTGATCGTCGTCGGCACGGCGATGGACATGACGCCCACCATCCTGATCCTCACGCCGGTGCTGATGCCGGTGGTCAAGGCCGCGGGCATCGACCCGATCTACTTCGGCGTGCTGTTCATCATCAACAACTCGATCGGACTGGTCACGCCGCCGGTGGGCACGGTGCTCAACGTGGTGGCCGGCGTCGCGCGCATCCGCATGGACGACGTGATCCGCGGCGTCTGGCCTTTCATGCTGGCCGAGTTCGCCATGATGTTCCTCATGGTCGCCTTCCCCGCGCTGGTCATCTGGCCCGCGCGCCTGCTCTACGGCTGAGGCGCGCAGGCCACCGGGCAGCTTTGGAGCGGCGAACAAAACCCAGCGAAGCGGTTCTGGCTAGGCGCTGCATCGCAGGCAGTACGAGTAGTACGACAAGATGCGGCAACGACGCCAGAAGGGTTTTGTTCGCCGCTCTCAAGGCATCGTCGGCAGCTCGTTCGGCCGCAGGTCGAAAACCAGCACCTCGGCGCCCTCGCCCCCGGTGAAGCGCAGCGGCCCGGCGTTGCGGATGCGGGCGCCGTCGCCTGCGTCCAGCCGCTCGCCGTTCACCTCCACGCTGCCGCGCGCCACATGCACATAGACGTGGCGGTTCGGGCCCACGGCCAGCTCGGCGGACTCATCGCCGTCGAACAGGCCGGCATAGACCCGCGCATCCTGGCGCACGGCCAGGGCGCCGTCATCGCCTTCGGGCGAGATGATCTGGCGCAGGCGCCCGCGCTTGTCGGCCTCGGTGAAATGCACCTGCTGGTAGCGCGGCTGGGCACCGCGCTGGTTCGGCACGATCCAGATCTGCAGGAAGTGCACGGGATCGGTGCCCGAGTGGTTGAACTCGCTGTGCTGCACGCCGCTGCCGGCACTCATCATCTGCACGTCGCCGGGGCGGATGACCGATCCCGTGCCCATCGAGTCCTTGTGTTCCAGCGCGCCTTCGAGCACGTAGGAAAAGATCTCCATGTCGCGGTGGCCGTGCGTGCCGAAGCCGTTGGATGGCGTCACGTGGTCGTCGTTGATGACCAGCAGGTCCGAAAAGCCTTGCTGGTTCGCGTCACGGTAGTGGCCGAACGAGAAGGTGTGGCGCGACTGCAGCCAGCCGTGGTTGGCGATGCCTCGTTGCTGGGCGCGGCGGATATCGAGCATGGTGTCTGTCCCTTCTTTCTTCATCGATGGAATTCACACTGAAAGAAAGCGCTTTCAGTGCTGCGATGGAAGAAGTATCGGCCTGCACCGCACCCTGCAGGTTGAAAGGTGTGGGCCGCCATCATCGATAAATTCGATGATTCACCACACCCCGGGAACCGCATGCTCAAACTCACGCTGGAAGCCATCGAACTGGTGGATGCCATCGCCCGCAGCGGCTCGTTCGCGGGCGCATCGGAACAGCTGCACAAGGTGCCCTCCACCATCTCCTACGCCGTGGGCAAGCTGGAGGAACAGCTGGGTTTCGCTCTCTTCACGCGCAACGGCCCGCGCGTGGCGCTGACGCCCGCCGGGCAGGAGCTGATCCGCGAAGGCCGCTGGCTGCTGGCCGCCGCGCGCCAGCTCGAATCGCGCATGCGGCAGGTGGCGACCGGCTTCGAATCGGAAGTGCGGCTGATGCACGATTCGCTGATCCCCACCGAGGCCTTCAACCAGGACATCTGCGCCTTCGAAGACCTGCAGTGCGGCACCCGCCTGCGCATCGCCAGCGAGGCCATGACCGGCACCTGGGAAGCGCTGCGCGAAGGCCGTGCCGACCTCATCGTGGCCGCCGGCGAAGGCCCGGCCGGCGGCGGCTACAAGGCTGTCGCGGTCGGCAGCCTGGCCTTCGCCTTCTGCGTGACCGCCACCCACCCGCTGGCCCGACTGCAGCGCCCCCTGACCCGCGCCGACCTGCTGGAGCACACGGCCGTGGTGGTGGGCGACGGCGCCCGCTCGCTCGCCGACCGCACGGTGGGCCTGCTCTCCGGCCAGCGCCGCATCACGGTACCGAACATGCAGGCCAAGATAGCCGCCCAGGCCGCCGGCCTGGGCCACGGCTTCGTGCCGCGCGCCTGCGTGCGGGTGGAGCTGGAAACCGGCGTGCTGGTGGAACTGCCCGTGGAAGAGCCGCGCCCGGACGAGACCTTCTGGCTGGCCTGGCGGCCGGAGCACGTGGGCGAGGCGCTCAAATGGTGGAGCCAGCGCTTGAACCGGCCGCTGCTGCCGGGGATTCTTCCGTATTGAGGGAGTGCGTTGGCGGGCTTGCACTGGAGGGCTTGCATTGGATGGCCCGGCAAGGGCCAGGCCTGCAACGCTTCAGCTTCGCGCCGCCCTCATCAGCCCCAAAGGCACTCGACGACTTCGGGTTTGCACTCTGCTGGATACTGTTCCATCCCCCCGGGACGGAGGTCCAGATCCTGGGGAAAAGTAAAAATCAGGGGCGGTTCAGGCACTTCACTTCGGGCCCGATTCCCGTCGCCGCCGAGCAGTCGCCCCGTCCTCGCGCATGGCTCCTGGCCGGGAAGCCTTCGCACGGAGCCCGGCCTGCCCGTGCCGATATATCCATCTATCGCCCATGGTTCTCGATCCTTTCACCCTGCTCGTCATCACCGCCGCCCTGGCGACCGCCTCTGCGCTGTACCTGGCTTCGGAGTGGAGCAGCGTGCGCGAGCGTTCGCTGCTGCTTTGGAGCGCGGGCTTCGCCGTCATCGCCGTCGGCAGCGCGCTCGCCCTGCTGCGCTCCAGCGGCTTCGTGTTCGTGGGCATCTGGTTCTCCAACGGCTTGCTGATCGTGGCCCACGCGCTGTTCCTGGCCGGCATTGCCGCGTTCAGGCGCGCCCGGCTGCCGCGCGCCGGGTGGTGGCTGCTGGCCGCCGTCTGGCTGGCGATGCTGTGGCTGCCCGAAGGGCCCTGGTGGTCCAAGGCGATGCTGGGCGTGCAGTCGCTGCTCGTCGCCGCCGTCACCCTGCGCGCCGGCCTGCTGCTGCGCCCGCAGGTCGGCTCCGCTTTAAGCGTGGGCGCGGCGCAGCTGCGCTTCGTCCTGTGGGCCCACGGCCTGTTCTACCTCACCAAGGCCGCTTCGGTGGTGGCGCTCGACGCATTCATCAACCTGGCCAGCTTTCGGGGCGTGGTGATCCAGGTATCGCTCGTGGAAGGCGTCATGGCGATCATGTTGCTCGCCATGTCCATGACTGGCACCGAGCGCTATCGCCGCGAGGAACGCATTGCGCAGATAGCAGCCCTCGACCCCCTCACCGCTTTGAACAACCGCCGCGCGCTCTACCTGAGCGCCCCGGCGCTGCTGCGGCAGGCTTCGCCCACCAGCCCGGGTGCCTTGCTGCTGATGGACATCGACCACTTCAAGCAGGTCAACGACCAGCACGGCCACGATGCAGGCGACCGCCTGCTCATCACGCTCAGCAACCTGATCCGCAGCACGCTGCCCAGCGGCGCGCTGGCCGCACGGCTGGGCGGGGACGAGTTCGTGATCCTGCTGCGCAATGCGTCGGCTTCAGCCGCACAGGCCCTGGGCCAGGAATTGCGCGAGGCGTTCGCCCAGCAGGCGAGCGCGATGTTCGCAACCCCGGAGCCCGTGTCCCTCAGCATCGGGGCGGCCTTGTTCGACCATCCTGAAGCCGAGCTGTCGCATTGGCTCAAGCGGGCGGACGAAGCGCTGTATGCGTCGAAGCGGAAGGGGCGGGATCGGATGGAGCTTGTCACGCCGACTCTGGCAGGGCGTCCGCACTGATGCGCATTGGCTTGCCGGACAGGGCTGTGGTGCGCAGCTGCCATCCACCTTCAGCGACGGCGTTCTGGCCAAAATGCTGCACGCGAGCTTGGGGCAATCCTTGATCACGTAGCCGTCACCGGAGCCTCGTCCGAGGTCAGCAGCAATCGCTGAAGAAGCGACCTTGGCGAGACTGCTTCAGGCTGGTGGCCGTCAGCCGCCAGTGGCCCTTTCGAGGTTAGCAAGGTCCGTCTCCCGCACGTCGACCCCGCCACCTTGAAAGTCGCACTGAAATTCCACGACGTCTTAAAAGCGAAGGCTCTGAGGCTGTGTTTCAAGAACCGGGGGCCCATAATGCTGCGAGTCTGAGGCGGACTCAGGTTGACTCCTATCAGTTATTGCTAGGGCGATGACTGCGCTCCAGAAAAAATGTGCTGCGCGCTGGTTACACACCAGTAAAACCAAGGAATGACTCCCCCTAGTATGAGCATGACTCCTGAAGATGCCGCTGAGCTAATCTCCATGTGCGACCGAGTGTCCGAAGACCTTCGGAGGTACGACAAGGGCGTTCCGTATGACGAGTTGAAAATTGGGACGACCTTTGCAACCATCGTTGAGCCGATGATTGCGAATGACGACCTCGTACCTGAGCTGAGAAAGGTCGTGCCGGCGACTGCTATACATGCGTTGAAGCGCGCAATTAGAAGTGTGAGTGGGACAACCTCTTACTCGCAGGGCACGGCGGAGCAGGCGTATGGCAATGCAGTCGCAATCATGAAGGGCGCGCTGCAGCGGTTGGTTCAGGCTCAAACTGCAACTGCAGAAGTCGCCGCAGAGAACACGGGGCCCGGTCCTCTCGCCGTGGCATCAGCCTTTCCTCGGGTAGAGGATCTGCTGCATCCAGCGATAGTTACGCATGCAGTTCCTCTCTTTCGAAATGGGCATTTGCGTGATGCTGTGCTGACTGGCGTAGTCGCCGTTTTTGACATGATTCGAGCGCGAACTGGTTTGGACCTAGACGGAAAAGATCTCGTAGGGCAAGCCTTCGGGATGAACAACGGGCGCCTCATCTTCAGCGAGGTCGACTCGCTTTCTGGGCAGAATGACCAGAAAGGCTTCATGATGATTTTTGAGGGTGTCTACACAGGCGTACGGAACGTAAAGGCGCATTCCCTCACCCACGACTTGACTGAGGTCAAAGCGATCCAATACCTGGTGACCTTGAGCCTGCTTGCGCGCCGGGTTGATGAGTGCAAACTGCGCGCATAGCCTTGCGTAGACGCGGCTGACTGCCAGATCAGTCGTGACAGTGTTGCACGGCCGCTTTCGGGCGTCGAATTCCACGGAGCAGCAGGACTGCAGACGCTGCCGAAGCGCCTACCAAGATGGCTGCTCAAGACCGGGTAGCTCCATCAAGTTGAACCAATCTATAACTGCTATCTAAAGCGCCGCCGGGTTTTGCGGAGTCTCTAGCACTGGAAGAAAGTGGAACCATGGACACGTCCCCACACTTTCGCCTGAGGTCCGGGAACGCCCACGAGACGCTGATCGCCATGCTGGCCTATCTGACCCGCATCACATGACGACGCATCTCGGTTCTGCTTCCCAAACGACTAGAACTGCCAACCACACGGTTGGGATGGCGATCTAGAAAAAACCAGGCAAAGAGCCTGGTACCAAGGGAAAATCCAGATGGGAATTTGGCACCGGCCCTGGTGAGAGAAAAGCAACCTCTGACTACAACAAGCGCACTGAGCAGACCGCCGCTTCAGCCTTTGCTTCTGCTTCTGAGCCCCGGCTGTGCACCTCCATTTGTGGTGCTTGCATAAACCAAAATATGACGTTACAAATGCGCTTGCCCATTTGAGGGAATTTCAAATATATAAATGGAGCCTAAGATGCGTCGTCTCATCAGTGTTGCGCTAGGGCTCATACTGACAGGCTGTTCTTCATTGCCGGAACATGTGAGCCAGAGCCTCAGTTTGGCCGAGGCCTGCCAGGACTTGGAGCAGAACAAGACTGCTTCGTTACCCATGTTGCCGAGCCAGTTCGGGGATTTGATCCAGGCCCGCCTTCGCGCGGAAACCTATTGCCTGTCGATCGATGGCGTGGGCGGCCTGCACTCACTCATCGAGTGCAGCTTGGCAGACCTGCAGATGAAGGTAAAGGTTCAAGGTGAAAGCGTGTCCAGCGTGATGGACACCGAATTGGCCAAACTAGCTGCAGCGGTCAAAGAACAGGACCGGCAATTGGCCGATGCTGGGAAGGATTTAAGGGCGGCGATCGTTGAGGTATGCGGCACGCCGCTCACGCCTCGCAACCTAGCATCCATCTCCCAATGTTACCTATCGCTGTTGCACGAGGCCCCGAATCGACCGGCGATCGCAAAAGCCCAGACCTCTCTAAGCGCAGCCTACAAGGCACTCGCAGAGACCAATTTGCGTGTGAACCAAGCCCGGCGTCAGGTGGCTGTGGTACACGGCGCAGCTGACACCGCAACCATCGCTATTGCGAAAGACATGGCGCAGTTCTCCGCTGCCGTAGATCGACATGTCGCGGATGCCCGCACGGCCTTGGCGGGGGACATCAGTGCTGCCACTGCAGACACCTTGCTGGCAAGCCTTGTCTATCAGCGAGCCTACCGGCTATTCGATTTCGTCGACCAGAGCCTGCATCCCATCGAGCTTCTGATTGACCGAGGTAATGCGAAACTCTATGGCACCGTTTCCCTTTCCATGGCGGCGTTTGGTACACAGATCCAGGAGAAAGTAACCTCGGGTATGGAGGGGCTCATTCGTGCGCAAGTCATGGCGGCTTACAAGGGGGGCGCTCAGACACGTTTGAATGATCAGGGTAAAGCAAGTCCTTTGTGGATCCCCCTAGGCATTGCTGCTTGCGAACGGCTGAGCGATCCGAAGGTGATCCGCAAGAGCCCGACCTTGCAGCCGTTCGTTGAGCATGGCCTTGCTCTGGCCGTAAAGAACGTTATGAACATGCTGAAGTCTGAAAGAAGTGAAGTGGTATTGGCTGCTTCGCAGGTGGCCTCTGCTCCTGAATCCGCCGAGAAGGCTCTGCCAACCGAGAAGGCCTCGCCACCAGAGGTGGCCGCCGACTATTCCCCGGGGCTGCGCCAGACCTATCTGTCGGCCCAGTGGGCAGTGCGCCAAGCAATGACTCCGACAACGGCAGCGCAGATGGTTGACGACAAGGGGGCTGTGGTGAGAGCAGAGTATGTGGTCGGTGCGGTCGACGAGGCCTTGATTCGTCGTTCCGCACTGGCGCTCAGTTCTTCCATGGCCATATCGGAGGATGCGCGGAAAAGCGGCATATCTTTCTCTCCGGGCATGGCGGTCAGCGCGGCGATGTCGCTGTCTGTCGCGCAGGCCACAGCCAGTGCGTCGGCCTCTGCGAACTCCAACTCCACGTCGACCAACACCCAGAACCTCTACGTGACAGCGCCTGCGCCCGCGGCGGCGGCGCCGGCCAAGGCGGCAAACCCTGCGCCTGTCGTGCCGTCCATGGATCTGTGCGCGGTCGCGCCGGCCGGTTCCAGGTGCATGCGCCTGGGCGACTCGGTGTTCCGCTTTGATGTCGGGCCCTTCGCTGCCAAGCTCTACAGCGACGAGGATCTTCGCCAGTCGCTGTTGCTGATCGCGAGCGCTGCCAAGGCCAGCGGGAATGTCTACAAGGCGGAAGTCATAGGGAATGCATCCGTACCCAGTTTCGATTGCAAGCAGCTCCAGCAGTGGCTTGATGGTGGCGATGCATCTGACCTTCAGATCACGTCGTCGGGATCGAATGGAGTTCAGACCTACAGATTCACCTCGCGAGAGGACCCGAATATCTTCCTGCCAGCTTCCTGCGCCCCCAATACCTCGCAGATCGATGGCAACCGTGCCTTGGCGCGCGCTCGTGCAGTATGGGCCGCAGGCGTGCTCTCCAAGGCCGCGGTGAAGGTCCCGGCGGAGGGTATCGCGGGGCAGGGTACCTTGAATGCTGCCAAGCGGGATTCTGCCAACGATCGCAACGTGAGGGTCGTGCTATCGGCGTCGAAGTAGCGTGCGTGAACCGTATGGTGATCACCTACCCCTCCGGCCAGGCCCGAGGCAAAGTACCACAGACAACGCGCTGGTCAGGCCGCGAGCCGCCTGACGTAAACCAACTGACCTTCGCGAAACCCTGGGCGCTTCAGTTTTGATGAGCGCCTGACCTAGCTGGTGCAGCTTGAGATGGCGCTGAAACGCCGCCCACGGTCAGCTGCAGCGGCATCCACGATGGCTTAAATACCCACTACGCACGCGGGCGCCGACGGGGCTCCTCACGCTGCAACGTTGCCGGTCGATTTTTTCCACCGAAGGACTGCTTCAGGCTGAAAACGGACGTTGGGCCATGATTTGAATGACTGCCTAACTGCTGAGAGCGATCTGACAAATAAGATCGGGGGTTTATCGTCGTCCTCAAGCCCCACGATGCAGCGAATCGTCTTCTACTCATGGCAATCGGACCTGCCTTCCGCCGGCAACCGAAATCTCATTCAGGAAAGTTTGGAGCGTGCAATTCGTGCAATAGGCCGCGACCATGATGCTGGCATACAAGCAGTACTTGACCGTGACACAGCAAACCTGGCAGGGTCTCCCGATATCGCAAATAGCATCTTGGCAAAGATTGCCGTCAGCGATGTCTTCGTCGCCGACGTGAGTATCGTGAACGCTAGCGCAGCCCGTCCGAGTCCGAATCCTAACGTTTTAGTGGAGCTTGGTTATGCCATCGCGGAGCTCGGATGGGAGAACACGATCCTTGTACAAAACGGCGTCTACGGTGGGCCGGAGTTGTTGCCGTTTGACCTGCGGGGGCGCCGCACGGTTGTGTATCACAAAGCTGGTACTGACCAACCGGCGGAGCCACGCGCCCTATTGCAAGGTCGGCTTGAAACGGCCCTCCGCAGCGCACTTACTACCGATGAGGTAGGCAACCTTCCCTCGGGAGCTAATGCTCCGGTTTGGTGGGGGCGCTGGACATCGCGCTGGAATGAAATGGCTGGGGGAAACCTGTTCATTAGGGAAGTCGGCCCGCGTGGGTTCCTTTTCGACCTTGCTGTGTTCAACGGCGCACACCATGGTCGCATAACTTCTTACGCGAGGCTTCTTTCGCACGATCTTGCATTCGCAAAGGTGCCAAATGGACCAGGCGAACCGGCTGGTGAACTCGTTTTTCGGCGCAAGCACAGTGAGGCTGGGCGCGCTATCGAGATCAATGAGGCGGCGCGCTGCCGTTACTGGGGCGGCATGCGGGCTCATTTCAGCGGAAACTATATCCACGAGTCGGAGCCCTGGTTTGAGAGCGGGCTCATGAATGAGCTGGAACTGGCGCGCCTCTATCAACTTGTCGGCGAGTACATGAGCTCTATGCGGACATGCACATCAGACATTGGCTTAGGCGAATGCGCCGACGGGGAAGGGATCACGGTCGTTTGGGGCGGTGTGGCAGGCCTTTATACCCAAATGGAAAGCATTGTCATGTTCGATCAGTTAGGGCAAATGTGGGCCGCATACATAGATTCAGAGGAGGACTGCGTGCGTTACTTCACTAATGTGCCAGACGCCCGCGGCACATTGCCAGCAACGATCGAGAAGTGGCGAGAAAACTTCGCAGACAAGACCGTGCGATATTGCGACCCTGCGCGAGTGGTGCCCGTTTCGTCGATGTAAGCACCAGATTTTTCTTGGCAATCTTGCTGAAAGCACATCAACGCATAACCAGGATGCCCCGCCACAGTTATAAGCGGCCTTTCGGCAGCACGACGGATCGACTGCTATCGCTGGAGGCCGTGTGATAACGCACGGAGAACTTACCTCGCAGCAGCGCTACTCCGGCCCACAGTGGCTTACTCGGATTGGCCGAGCCTGCGATTCGTCTGAGGGGTCTTTGAGGTACCTTCGGACGGCCGATTCCCGCTTACAGCGACCCTTTCGGGCGGCCTAGGCACCCGAAAGGCGCATTGCCTTCATTGTGTTTTCGAAGCCCAGGATGCTGAGGACGCGTTTGAAGTTGTACGCCAACACGCTCAGGCTCATTTCGGTGGACACGTTCTCGATGCCTCGAGTCAGGAAGTGCGTCCAGCCCATCCAGTGCTTGAGGGTGCCGA
>NZ_FONX01000001.1:0-480615 GCF_900113035.1 Paracidovorax wautersii
CTGCTCATGTCGCTTGGGTAGGGCTTTCTTTTCACCAAGCAATTGTCGGCTCTGAAAAGATCGTAAACAGGCTCTAAGAACGTGTTTACGATCTCCCAGGGGTCGCGCAGCTATGTCGGCGGGATGGGATGCAAGGCGCGGTGCGCAGTGGATAGCACGGCTATCCACAAGCGCCGCAACGCCGCAGACCGCCCGCCGACGTAGCTGCCCTTCGGGTTGGAGCGAAATCGGGCGATTGAACGCCCCGGCTGCTTGCATGGACACCAGCCCATGCGGCGCATCCGAGGCATCCACTCATCCCGATTGCGTTCCAACGCGATCCTCTGCGAGATCGTAAACACGTTCTAAGCCCGCGCTTCTGCCCCGGCCCTCGACCATCGGGGCATGAGGGCACAAGAGAAAAACCCGCAGGCCGAGGGCATGCGGGTTTTTTCTTGGGGTGCGCCGGCCGAAGCCGGCACCTTGGGCCGCTCAACGGACCGATCAGTCGGCCGTGGCTTCTTCCGGCTCCGTGGGCTCCGACTTGGCGGAGCGGTCACGCTTGGGCAGCGGCTGGATGTCCAGCTTCACCTCGGCCGTTTCCACGCCCTTGTCGTCGGTGGCGGTCTCGATATCGACCGTCAGGCGGCCACCTTCGGTCAGGCGGCCGAACAGCAGTTCGTCGGCCAGCGCGCGGCGGATCATGTCCTGGATCAGGCGCTGCATCGGCCGGGCGCCCATCAGCGGATCGAAGCCCTTCTTGGCCAGGTGCTTGCGCAACTGGTCGGTGAAGGTGACTTCAACCTTCTTCTCGGACAGCTGGGTTTCCAGCTGCAGCAGGAACTTGTCCACCACCCGCAGGATGACCTGCTCGTCCAGCGCCTTGAAGTTGACGATGGCGTCGAGCCGGTTGCGGAACTCAGGGGTGAACAGGCGCTTGATGTCGGCCATCTCGTCGCCCGCCACGCGCGGGTTGGTGAAGCCGATGGTCGCCTTGTTCATGGTCTCGGCACCCGCGTTCGTCGTCATGATGATGATGACGTTGCGGAAGTCGGCCTTGCGCCCGTTGTTGTCCGTCAGCGTGCCATGGTCCATCACCTGCAGCAGCACGTTGAAGATGTCCGGGTGCGCCTTCTCGATCTCGTCGAGCAGCAGCACCGCGTGCGGCTTCTTCGTGATGGCTTCGGTGAGCAGGCCGCCCTGGTCGAAGCCGACGTAGCCCGGAGGCGCGCCGATCAGGCGGCTGACCGCATGGCGCTCCATGTACTCGGACATGTCGAAGCGGATCAGCTCGATGCCCATGATGTAGGCCAGCTGCTTGGCGGCTTCGGTTTTGCCGACGCCGGTGGGGCCGCTGAACAGGAACGAGCCGATCGGCTTGTCGCCCTTGCCCAGGCCCGAGCGCGCCATCTTGACGGCAGAGGCCAGCACTTCCAGCGCCTTGTCTTGGCCGAACACCACGCTCTTCAGGTCGCGCTCGATGGTCTGCAGCTTGCTGCGGTCGTCGTTCGACACGTTCGCGGGCGGAATGCGGGCGATCTTGGCGACGATTTCCTCGATCTCGGCCTTGCCGATGGTCTTCTTGCGCTTGCTGGCGACCTGGATGCGCTGCGCGGCGCCGGCTTCGTCGATGACGTCGATGGCCTTGTCGGGCAGGTGGCGGTCGTTGATGTACTTGGCCGACAGCTCGGCCGCAGCCTGCAGCGCCGCAGCGGCGTACTTCACGCTGTGATGTTCCTCGAAGCGGCTCTTGAGGCCCTTGAGGATGTCCACCGTCTCGGCCACGGTCGGCTCGACCACATCGACCTTCTGGAAGCGCCGCGACAGGGCCGCGTCCTTCTCGAAGATGCCGCGGTACTCGGTGAAGGTGGTCGCGCCGATGCACTTGAGCTGGCCGCTGGAGAGCGCCGGCTTGAGCAGGTTGGACGCGTCCAGCGTGCCGCCCGAGGCCGCGCCGGCGCCGATCAGCGTGTGGATCTCGTCGATGAACAGGATGGCGTTGGGCCGGTCCTTGAGCGACTTGAGCACGCCCTTCAGGCGCTGCTCGAAGTCGCCGCGGTACTTGGTGCCGGCCAGCAGCGCGCCCATGTCGAGCGAATAGACGACGGCTTCGGCCAGGATCTCGGGCACGTCGTTCTGCGTGATGCGCCAGGCCAGGCCCTCGGCGATCGCTGTCTTGCCCACGCCGGCTTCACCCACCAGCAGCGGGTTGTTCTTGCGGCGGCGGCAGAGGATCTGGATCGTGCGCTCGACCTCGTAGTGGCGGCCGATCAGCGGATCGATCTTGCCGTCCTTGGCTGCCTGGTTGAGGTTCTGGGTGTACTGCTCCAGCGGCGAGGCCTTCTCGTTGCGCTCGCCGCCACCGCCCTCTTCGGATTCGGAGGGGTTCTCGGCCTTGGCGGGCTCCGGCGGCTCGCCCTTCTTGATGCCGTGGGCGATGAAGTTCACCACGTCCAGGCGCGTCACGCCCTGCTGGTGCAGGTAATAGACGGCGTGCGAATCCTTCTCGCCGAAGATGGCGACCAGCACGTTCGCGCCGGTCACTTCCTTCTTGCCGTTGCCGGTGGACTGCACATGCATGATGGCGCGCTGGATCACGCGCTGGAAACCCAGCGTGGGCTGCGTGTCCACCTCGTCGGTGCCGGCCACCTGCGGAGTGTTGTCCTTGATGAAGTTGGCCAGCGACGCGCGCAGGTCGTCGATGTTGGCCGAGCATGCGCGCAGCACTTCGGCTGCGCTGGGGTTATCCAGCAGCGCCAGCAGCAGATGCTCCACGGTGATGAACTCGTGGCGTTGCTGGCGGGCCTCGACAAAGGCCATGTGCAAGCTGACTTCCAGTTCCTGGGCAATCATGTGAACTCCTTTGTGCTTGCGGGTAAAAGATAACTGTAGATCGGGCTGGAAAACCGTTTATTCAACAGGCTCACTCACGCATTGCAGCGGGTGGCCTGCCTTGTGGGCGGCTTCAAGGACCTGCTCGACCTTGGTCGCGGCGACGTCGCGGGAATACACCCCGCATACGCCTTTGCCGTCCAGATGGATCTTGAGCATGATCTGGGTCGCGGACTCCCGATCCTTGCCGAAGAACTCCTGCAGCACGACGATCACGAACTCCATGGGGGTGTAGTCGTCGTTCAGCATCAGCACCTGGTACATCTGGGGCGGCTGCGTGCGCTGCGTACGCCGCTCCAGCACCACCGAGCCGCCATCGTCCCGGGCGGGTGCGCGGGTCGGGGTGATCGGTGTCTGGGAAGGTGGTTTCGTGGCCATGAATTCATTCTAGCGATGCAAGCTCGCCAGCGTGTCCTGTTGGACTTGGTGCCTGGCACACTTTTTTCAAGCGGTCAGCCTGCGTCGTAAATGACCGACACCGCGCCGCTGCCGGCCTGGGCGCTCCAGGCGGCCAGGGCCGCGTCGGACGGGAAGAACCGGCTGGCCTCGCCCAGCTGCAGTTCCGCCGTGGCGGCGCCCTGCTCGGCCTTGCAGCACAGGTTCATGCGCACGCGCAGGCCGTGCACCAGGGTCTCGCCATGCTCGGTTTCCTCGCGCTTGGCCGGGAACTCGCGCACCAGCCGCGCCACGTCGGGCACCACGTCTCCCACCGAGACCTGCAGGTAGCGCCCGTACTTGGCGCGGGCAGCAGCCAGGTCGTAGGCCTGCTGCACCTTCACCCGCAGCCCGCCGCTGAAATGGTCGAGCTGCAGCCGCCCGCTGATGACGACGAATTCATCGTCCTTGAGCACCTCGCGGTTGGCGTTGAGCACGCCTTCGTCGGCCGAGGCCTCGATGGTGGCGGACTTGTCGTCCAGCTTGAACAGCGCCAGCTTGCCGCGCGAGCCGTTGATGACCCGCAGGTCGCTCACGATGCCGGCCAGCGTCTGCGGTTCGCGGCTGTCGCCCAGCTCTTCGATGGGGGTGCGCACGAAGCGGCGCACTTCCTTTTCCACCTCGTCGAAGAGGTGGCCCGAGAGGTAGTAGCCGATGGCCGTCTTTTCCTGGGTCAGGCGTTCCTTGATGCCCCAGGGCCGCACGTCCACCAGATCGGGCTCCTGCGTGCTGGAGCCGTGGGCGTCGTCGCCCATCATGTCGAAGAGGCCGCCCTGGTTGGCGTTGGCATGCGTGGCGGCGGCGAATTCGAAGGCCCGGTCGAGCGAGGCCGACAGCGCGGCACGGTTGAGCTGCAGCGCGTCGAAGGCGCCGGCCTTGATCAGTGCATCGACGGTGCGCTTGTTGATGCGCGAGCGGTCCACGCGCACGCAGAAGTCGAAGAGGCTCTTGAACGGCCCCACCGTGCTGCCCTGAGGCCCCTCGCCCCGGCCCTCGCGCGCGGCGATGATCGCTTCGATGGCCTGCTGCCCCGTGCCCTTGATGGCGCCCAGGCCGTAGCGGATGACCTTGTCGGTGACCGGCTCGAAGCGGTACATGCCGCGGTTCACGTCCGGCGGCTCGAAGGTCATGCCGAAGTTCTTGACCGCGTCCTCGAACAGCACCTTGAGCTTGTCGGTGTCGTCCATTTCCACCGTCATGTTGGCGCAGAAGAACTCGGCCGTGTAGTGCACCTTGAGCCAGCCCGTGTGGTAGGCCAGCAGGGAATACGCGGCGGCGTGCGACTTGTTGAAGCCGTAGCCCGCGAACTTCTCCATCAGGTCGAACACCTCGTCGGCCTTGTCCTGGCCGATGCCCTTCTCGGCCGCGCCCTTGCGGAAGATCTCGCGGTGCTCGGCCATCTCCTCGGCCTTCTTCTTGCCCATCGCCCGGCGCAGCATGTCGGCGCCGCCCAGGCTGTAGCCGCCCAGCACCTGGGCGGTCTGCATCACCTGTTCCTGATAGACCATGATCCCGTAGGTTTCGGCCAGCACCGGCTCGACCAGGGGGTGGGGATATTCCACCGGCTCCTTGCCGTGCTTGCGGTTCACGAAGGTGGGGATCAGGTCCATCGGCCCCGGGCGGTAGAGCGCATTCAGGGCGATCAGGTCTTCCAGCCGGCTCGGGCGGGCCTCTTTCAGCATGCCCTGCATGCCGCGGCTTTCAAACTGGAACACGGCTTCCGTCTTGCCGTCGGAGAAGAGCCGGTAGGTGGGCGCGTCGTCGAGCGGGATGTTCTCGAACGCGAAGTTCTCCTGGCCCTTGTGGCGCTTGATGATGAACTCGCGGGCGATCTCCAGGATGGTCAGCGTGGCCAGGCCCAGGAAGTCGAACTTCACGAGGCCGATGGCCTCCACGTCGTCCTTGTCGTACTGGCTCACGGCCGATTCGCTGCCCGGCTGCTGGTAGAGCGGGCAGAAGTCGGTCAGCTTGCCCGGGGCGATCAGCACGCCCCCGGCGTGCATACCGATGTTGCGGGTCATGCCTTCGAGCTTCTGGGCCATCTCGATGATGGTCTTGACGTCTTCTTCCTTGCGCACGCGCTCGTACAGCATGGGCTCGAGCTCGAGCGCATAGTTGTTCTTGTCGCCCTCCTTCTTCACCTCGGGCGGATAGGCCAGGGTGTAGGACATGCCGGGCTTGCCGGGCACCAGCTTGGAGATGCCGTCGCAGAAGGTGTAGCTCATGTCCATCACCCGGCCCACGTCGCGGATGGCGGCCTTGGCCGCCAGCGTGCCGAAGGTGGCGATCTGGCTCACGGCGTTCTTGCCGTACTTGTCCTTGACGTAGTCGATCACCCGGTCGCGGTTGGACTGGCAGAAGTCGATGTCGAAGTCGGGCATGGACACCCGCTCGGGGTTCAGGAAGCGCTCGAACAGCAGGTTGTACTGGAGCGGGTCCAGGTCGGTGATCTTGAGCGCATAGGCCACGAGCGAGCCGGCGCCCGACCCCCGGCCCGGCCCCACCGGGCAGCCGTTCTGCTTGGCCCACTGGATGAAGTCGCCCACGATGAGGAAGTAGCCCGGGAAACCCATCTTCAGGATGGTGCCCAGCTCGAACTCCAGCCGCTCCACGTAGCGCGGGCGCTGCTTGTCGCGCTCGGCCTCCTTGGGGAAAAGCTGCAGCAGGCGCTCCTCCAGCCCCTCGAACGACGCATACCGGAAGTACTCGTCGATCGGCATGCCGTTGGGCGTGGGAAAGTCCGGCAGGCGTGGCTTGCCCAGCACCAGCGTCAGGTTGCAGCGCTTGGCGATCTCCACCGTGTTGGCGATGGCCGAGGGCACGTCGGCAAAAAGCGCCTCCATCTGGGCGCTGGACTTGAAGTACTGCTCGCGCGTGAACTTGCGCACCCGGCGCTGGTTGGCCAGGATCTCGCCCTCGGCGATGCAGATGCGCGCCTCGTGGGCTTCGTAGTCGTCCGCCGTGGCGAACTGCACCGGGTGCGTGGCCACCGCCGGCAGGTTGAGCCGCGCCGCCAGCTGCACGGCGGCGATCACGTGGGCTTCGTCGTCCACCCGCCCGGCGCGCTGGATCTCCATGTAGAAGCGGTGCGGGAACATGCCGGCCAGCTCCAGCGCCAGGTCGGCCGCGCCGGCGTCGTCGCCGCGCATCAGCGCCTGCCCCACCGGGCCGGCCTGCGCACCGGCCAGCAGGATGAGGCCGGCGTTCAGTTCCTGCAGCCATTCCCAGGTGCAGACCGGCACGTTCTTGACGATGTTGCGCGTCCAGGCGCGCGCCAGCAGCTCGGACAGGTTCAGGTAGCCCTGCTTGTCCTGCACCAGCACCACCATGCGGCCCACGGCGCCGCCGGGCGGGGCCACGTTGATCTCGGCCCCCAGCACCGGCTTGACGCCCTTGCCGCGGGTTTCCTTGTAGAACTTGATGGCTCCGAACAAGTTGTTCAGATCGGTGATGGCCAGGGCGGGCTGGCCGTCCTTGGCAGCCGCCTTGGCGACCTCGTCGATGCGGTTGGTACCGTCAACGACGGAAAATTCGGTGTGCAGGCGCAGATGAACAAACATCCCGGCATTGTAGAAAGGCCGTGAATCCCGCCCGGCCGCATGGCTGCGCCGGCCGGCCCGCGCCGCGCCCGCCGCATCGCTACAATGGCCCGTTTCCGCGCCTGGGCGGCGTGCGACGGGTGCTTCGCCCGGCCGGACGGCGCCCCAACGGGCGCCAGCCCATGACGACGACTCCCTCTTCCTGCCAGAAAGCCGCATCCATGTCGCGTATGTCCGCTCCCTTTGTGTCCGCCCTGCTGGCCGCCGGCCTGCTGGCGGGCTGCTCCACCACGACGGAAGACAAGACCGCCGGCTGGACCACCGACAAGATCTATTCGGAAGCGCGCGACGAACTCAACGGCGGCGCCTACGACAAGGCCGTGCCCCTGCTCGAGAAGCTCGAAGGCCGCGCCGCCGGCACGCCGCTGGCGCAGCAGGCCCAGCTCGACAAGGCCTATGCCCAGTACAAGGGCGGCGAAAAGGCCCAGGCCATCGCCACGCTGGACCGCTTCCTGAAGCTGCACCCGGCCAGCCCCGCCTACGACTACGCGCTCTACCTGAAGGGCCTGGTCAACTTCAACGACAACCTGGGCCTCTTTTCCTGGGTGTCGCGCCAGGACCTGTCCGAGCGCGACCAGAAGGCCGCCAAGGATTCCTTCGAGTCGTTCCGCGAACTGGTCACGCGCTTTCCCGATTCGCGCTACACGCCCGATGCACGCCAGCGCATGACCTACATCGTGAACTCGCTGGCGCAGTACGAAGTCCACGTGGCGCGCTACTACTACAGCCGCGGCGCCTACGTGGCCGCCATCGGCCGCGCCCAGAACGCGCTGGCCGAGTACAAGGACGTGCCCGCGCTCGAAGAAGCGCTCTACATCCTGATCAAGTCCTACGATGCGCTGGGCATGACCCAACTGCGCGACGACGCGACCCGCGTGATGCAGGCCTCCTACCCCAACAGCCAGATGCTGACCCAGGGCCCCAAGGCCAAGGTCAATCCGTGGTGGAAGTTCTGGTAAGCAGCAGCGCATCCAGCGCCTGATCGAACGCTTCCTGCGTCTCGATCCGGCGCATCGGCGGCAGCGCACGCAGCAGCCGCTTGCCGTAGCCCATGGTGACGAGGCGCGTATCGGCCACCACCAGCACTCCGGTATCGGTCTCGCTGCGGATCAGCCGGCCGGCCCCCTGCTTGAGTGCCACGGCGGCTTCCGGCAGGGCGAAGTCCCGGAACGCGCTGCGCCCGGTGCGCTCCAGCTGCTGCCCCCGCGCGTCCACCAGCGGATCGCCGGGCGGCGGAAACGGCAGCTTGTCGATCACCACCAGTTGCAGGGCGCTGCCCGGCACGTCGAACCCTTCCCAGAACGAGGCCGAGGCCACCAGCACGCGGCCCTGGCCGGGCGCTGCGCCGTCTTCGTCCCAGGCGCTGTGCTGGCTGGATGACTCGTTGCGGAAGCGCTCCATGAGTTCGCGCTTGGTGCCCTGGCCCTGCACCAGCACCTCGATGGCTGCGCTGGCGGCAAAGCGCTGCTGCAAGGCTGCGCCGATGCCGCGCAAGGCCTTGAGCGTGGTGGTGAGCACCAGGGTGCGGCCGCCCAGCCGCTGCACGGCGTCGCCCACCCAGCGGGCCAGGCTGTCGGTGTGGCGCGGATCGGCCGGCGACGGCAAGTGTGGCGGCACATAGAGCGCCGCCTGCGTGGCGTAGTCGAACGGGCTGCCGACCCGCAGGATGCGCGCCTCCTGCAGCCCGCAAGGCTCGGTGAACCAGCTGAGGGCCTCGTCCGTGCCCAGCGTGGCCGAGGTGAAGATCCAGGCGCGGCCGCGCTCGCCCAGCGCTGCAGAGGCGCCGGGCGCGGGGGACTGCTGTACGCCGTCACCGCTTCCGTCCTCCGGCTCGTCCCAGGCGCCCTCTTCCGCCTTGGGCGCCGACCATAGCGGCGCCAGGCGCGGCGCGATGTCCAGCGGCGACTCCACCAGGCGCAGGTGCAGGCCGGCATCGGCCCAGCGCGTGGCCTCCGGCGGGCATGGCTGGGCCCAGTGCGCCAGGCGCTCCATGGCCAGCACGGCGCGCTCGTGCAGGCGGGCGAAATCGGGTGCCCGGTCGGCGACCGTGTCCAGGCCTTCGAGCACGCGCCGCAGCGCCCATTCCAGCGCCTGCAGCGTAGCGCCCCAGGTCCGAGGATCGGCCCCTTCAGGCGCTTCGCCGGCCAAGGAAAGGCGCGTGCCCGACGCGGCACCGCCGCCGCCCGCGGCGCCCCCGCCAGCCACCGTCGCCCGCAGCCCGTCGGCGCCCTGGCGCAAGGCCTGGGCTAGTTCCGGCCAGTCCACCCAGCCGCGCGCATGCTGCAGGCCCACCTGCAGCAGATCGCGCGCTAGGTCGTGCAGCTGGCCAGTGCTGAACTGCACGCCGAGGAACTGCACCCCGGTCGCATTGAGCTGGTGCGCCTCGTCGAAAACCGCCACCCGCACCGAGGGCAGCAGCTCCGCCATGCCGGACTCTCGCACCGCCAGATCGGCGAAGAAGAGATGGTGGTTGATGACGACCACGTCCGCCGCCAGCGCCTCGCGCCGCGCCAGATTGACGTGGCACTCGCGAAAGCGCGGGCAGGCGGAGCCCAGGCAGTTCTCCCGCGTCGAGGTGACGAGCGGGATCACGGGCGACTTCTCGTCCAGCCCGGGCAGTTCGGCCAGATCGCCGGTGCGGGTGCCCTGGGCCCAGACCTCGACGCGGGCCAGCACGCGCTGCAGGGCGCGCTCGCCCGCGAGGCCATCCTGGCGGGCCTGCTCCATGCGGTGCAGGCACAGATAGCTGGAGCGCCCTTTGAGCAGCGCGGCCTTCAGCGGCAGGGCCAGCACCTCCAGCAGCCGCGGCAGGTCGCGCGCGAAGAGCTGGTCCTGCAGCGACTTGGTGGCGGTGGAGATCAGCACCCGCTCGCCACTGAGCAGGGCCGGGACCAGATACGCGAAGGTCTTGCCCACGCCGGTACCAGCCTCCACCACCAGGGCGCCGCCCGTGTCGATGGTCTGGGCCACGGCCTGGGCCATGTCGGCCTGCGCAGCACGGGGGTGGAAGTGCGGCAGGCCCCGGGCCAGCGTGCCTTCGGGCGCGAAGGCGGCATCGACCAGGGCTGCGAGCGGGCTCAGCAGCATGGGCGCCTCGCGGAGCGGCAGGGCCTGGGCGGATGGCGAGAAAAGACGGCGGCGTCGCACGCAGGCCGCTGCGCCCCGCGGATAATGCGGCCTCCCTCGAATCGCCGGCCCTCCCGCAGCCCCCCGCCCCTATGACCACCGCCTACCGCCTCAGCGCTTCCACAGGAACGCACAAGGGGGACCGGGAGTACCAGCAGGACCAGGTCGCGCTGCTGCCCCATCCGCGCTTTCACGGCTGCGTGCTGGGCGTGGTGGCCGACGGCATGGGCGGTCGCAGCGGCGGACGCAAGGCGGCCGACCAGGTCATGCTGACGGCCCAGCAGCTGTTCGAGCGCTATTCGCCGGAAACCGACGACGCCGCCGCGCTGCTGGACAGCCTGGCGAAAGAGGCCCACCTGGTGATCCGGCTCACGGCCATCGCCGCCGAGCAGGAGCCGCACAGCACCTTCGCGGCCTTTCTGATCAACCCGGGCGGCGACTGCCACTGGGCGCACTCCGGCGATTCGCGCATCTACCACTTCCAGCACGGCAAGCTGCTGCGGCGCACGCGGGACCATTCCTATGTGCAGCTGCTGGTGGACCGCGGCGAGATCTGCGAGGCCGAGGCCAGCATGCACCCGCGCGCCAACGTGCTCGTCGGATGCCTGGGCATGGAGCGCGATCCGCCGGTCGCCACGCACTGCATCAGCCAGCTGAAGCCGGGCGACGTGCTGCTGAACTGCACCGACGGGCTCTGGCACTACTTCTCCCCCCCTGAGCTGGCGGAAGCACTCGCCACCCTGACCCCGCGCGAGGCCTCGGAGCTGCTCATCCACAAGGCGCGCACGCGTGCGCGCGGCACCGGCGACAATCTCTCGCTGATCGTGGTGAAGATCGAGGCGCCCCTGCCGGCGCAGCCGTCGCTCGCGGCGCGCGGCTGAGGCGGCGGCCACATCGTTCACTGCGCGGCAGACGCCGGCCGCTCGGGCGGCGGCAGCGGCGCAGCCTGCTTGCGCCCGGAGGCCGCCGCCTCGGCGCGCGACTTCTCGTAGTTGGCGCGGCGCTCCTGCGCTGCCTTCTGCTTGGCTTCGTAGCGGGCACGCGACTCGGCGATGCGCGAGGGCTCCTCGCTCTGGCGCCGGGCCTCGTCCGCCGCATGGTTCGCCTGGCGCGCGCGCTGCTGCTCGGCACGCTGGCGGGCTTCCTGCGCCTTGGCGTCGGTATCCGCCGGCGGGCGGGCGGCGGGCTTGGGCCGGGCCGCAGCCGCCGCCTCGCGGGCCTGCTGGCGCTGCTGGTTTTCCTGCACCGCCTGGCGGCGGGCGGCGGCCTTTTCCTGGCGCTCCTGGTCGTTGAGCTCGATCTCCCGCGCCCTCAGGGGCCGCTCGGCTTCACGCTCCTCGGCCCTGACGCGCAGCAGGCAGCTCTCGACGACGAACTGCTGATAGCACTGCTTTTCGCTCTGCTGCAGCCGATCCTGCAGCGCCTGCCGCTGCTGCTTGATCTCGGCGCGTTCGCGCTCCCGCGCCTCCTGCACCGTGGCGGCAGCAGTGGCGGTGGCAGTAGCGGTGACAGCGGAGGCATCCGCCCCGGCAGGCGCAGGCGCTGCGGTCTGCGCCGAGGCAGCCACGGACGCCATGCCCAGCGCGAGCACCAGCACCGCAGGCGCCACAGAGCGCAGCGCGGCGGCGATCGGATTCAGGGGCAGAGTCTTTTTCGTCATCAGGTCAGTCCGGTATCGACCAGGCGCCGCTCCAGCGCGAGGAATTCCTTGGATTGCATCTCGTTGAGCCGCGAGACGGTGCGCGGGAACTCGTGCGCCAGCGGGCCTTCGGTGTAGAGCTGCTCGGGCGGCACGGCGGCCGAGAGGATGAGCTTCACCCGGCGATCGTAGAGCACGTCGATCAGCCACGTGAACCGGCGCGCCGGCGAGGCCATGGCCACGGGCATGTAGGGCACGTCGGAGAGCAGCACCGTGTGGAACTGCGTGGCGATCTCCAGGTAATCGTTCTGAGAGCGCGGGCCGCCGCACAGTTCCCGGAAGTCGAACCACACCACGCCGCCGGCCTTGCGGCGCGCGCGGATCTCCCGCGCCTCGATGTGCAGCACGGGGCTTTCGTCCGCCACCTCGGCCAGCTGGTCGAAGGCTTCGGACATGGCGGCGTCGGCCTCGGGGCCCAGGGGCGTGTGGTAGAGCCGTACCAGCTCCAGCGTGCGGCGCCGGTAGTCGGTGCCGTTATCGACGTTGACCACCTCCATGCGCTCGTTGAGCAGCGCGATGGCAGGCAGGATGCGGTCCCGGTGCAGGCCGTCCGGGTACAGGTCGTCGGGCTTGAAGTTGGACGTGGTGACCATGCCGACGCCGCTGTCGAACAGCGACTGCAGCAGCCGGTGCAGGATCATCGCGTCGGTGATGTCGGCCACATGGAATTCGTCGAAGCAGATGAGCTTGAAGCGCTTGGAGATGCGCGCGCCCAGCACGTCGAGCGGGTTCACGGTGCCTTGCAGGTCGGCGAGTTCGCGATGGACCTCGCGCATGAATTCGTGGAAGTGCAGCCGCACCTTGCGCTCGATGGGCACGGCGTTGAAGAAGCAATCCATCAGGAAGCTCTTGCCGCGCCCCACGCCGCCGTACATGTACACGCCACGCGGCACCGGCGGGCGGTGGATGAGCTTCTTCAGGGCATTGGAGCGGCGCTCCTTGTACTCCGTCCACTCGTCGGCACAGCGCTGCAGGGCGTCCACCGCGCGCAGCTGCGCCGGATCGCTGCGATACCCCTTGGCGGCGAGTTCCGCCTCATATGCCTGCCTGACTTTCATGCGCGCCCCGATGCTATAAAAACAATAGCTGCGAGCGCTTGTATTTCAAGCGCTCGCAGCTGATTTGGCTCAAATCACGAAAAGACCGGCGCGCCAGGCCCGGGGCCTGCCGCACTGACCGGCCTCAGAAGTTGAGCGTGCGCTTGTCCACCGCCAGGGCGGCTTCCTTGGTGGCTTCGCTCAGGGACGGGTGGGCGTGGCAGATGCGCGCGATGTCTTCGGCGCTGGCCTTGAACTCCATGGCCACCACGGCCTCGGCGATCAGCTCGCTGGCCATCGGGCCGACGATGTGGACACCCAGGATCTCGTCCGTCGCCGCGTCGGCCAGGAACTTGACCATGCCGGTCGTGTCGCCCAGCGCGCGCGCGCGGCCGTTGGCCAGGAACGGGAAGGTGCCGGCCTTGTACTTCACGCCATCGGCCTTGAGCTGCTGCTCGGTGCGGCCTACCCACGCGATTTCCGGGTTGGTGTAGATCACCCAGGGGATGGTGTTGAAGTTCACGTGGCCGTGCTGGCCGGCGATGCGCTCTGCCACCGCCACGCCCTCTTCCTCGGCCTTGTGCGCCAGCATCGGGCCGCGCACCACGTCACCCACGGCCCACACGCCGGGCAGGTTGGTCTTGCAGTCGCCATCGACGACGATCGCGCCGCGCTCGTCCAGCTGCAGGCCCACGGCTTCGGCGTTCAGGCCGATGGTGTTGGGCACGCGGCCGATGGAGACGATGAGCTTGTCCACGTCCAGCGACACGGCTTCGCCCTTGGCGTTGGTGTAGGCCACGTTCACGCCCGACTTGCCGGACTTGATTTCGCCGACCTTCACGCCCAGCTCGATCTTCAGGCCTTGCTTGTCGAAAGCCTTCTTGGCTTCCTTGGCGATCTGCTCGTCCACCGCGCCCAGGAAGGTCGGCAGGCCTTCGAGCACCGTCACTTCGGAGCCCAGGCGGCGCCAGACGGAACCCATTTCCAGGCCGATCACGCCGGAGCCGATCAGGCCCAGCTTCTTCGGCACGGTGCCGATGCGCAGCGCGCCGTCGTTGGAGAGGATGTTCTCTTCATCGAACGGCGTGCCGGGCAGCGCGCGGGCGTTGGAGCCCGTGGCCACGATGATCTGCTTGCCGGTCAGCGTCTCGGTGTCCTTGCCGGCGACCTGGATCTCGTAGCCGCCGTCGGCCGCCTTCACGAACGAGCCGCGGCCGTGGAAGAAGGTGACCTTGTTCTTCTTGAACAGGTACTGGATGCCGTCGTTGTTCTGCTTCACGACGCTGTCCTTGCGGCCGACCATCTTGGCCACGTCCATCGACAGGCCGGTGACGGAGATGCCGTGGTCGGCGAAGTGATGGTTGGCCTGCTCGAAATGCTCCGAGGACTGCAGCAGCGCCTTGGAGGGGATGCAGCCCACGTTGGTGCAGGTGCCGCCCAGCGCGGGGCCGCCCTTGTCGTTCTTCCACTCGTCGATGCAGGCCACGTTGAAGCCCAGCTGGGCCGCACGGATGGCGGCGATGTAGCCGCCGGGGCCGCCACCGATGACGATCACGTCGAATTGTTTAGACATTACAAAATTCCATTCAGCGCGAGTGCGCAATTAATCAATATCAGGGCGTCTTTGTCGAAGTACGAAAGGAGGGAACACGCCTTGCAGCGAGCAACCGATCCGAGATACGTTAGGAATATCTTCATCAGCCACTGTGACTTCCGCGACCAGTTCCAGATCACCGAACTCCACCGGCCTAGGGGTCGGTAGTGGCTTTTGCGTACTCCACGTAGGCCAAGTCTTGATCGTTGTCCTGTCTACGCGGGCAAAGCCAAGAAGCTTGTCACTCTCAAGGGCCCGTTCAGCCGGTAGCAGGTCGTTGAGTATCTGAACTAAAGAGGCCGGATCACCCCTTACCAGAAGCCCCCAATCAAGCATTTCAAAGGTGTTTGCCTTGCGGTGCAAGTCGTACATGCCGACAACGGTGAGTCCACCCAGCTCAATTGAGCGCTTCCCCATGACTCGGTAACCCGAACCAAGTTCATCACGGGAATTGGGAACGACCAAGCGACCCTTGGGAGTGAATGTGTACCCTGCCGACGAAATCGCCGCTGACGTCCGAACTTCGGCGAAGTACTTCGGAGAACACTCCAACAAGGACTGAACAATCTGCTCGCCCTGCGAAGCCGCATGCGCAGATAGCACAACCATCACTGGCGTGGCGCAACGCGCCACCGCCTTGATGTGGGCGAACAGCCAACTCGGCATCGATCAGATGTCGAACAGCAGGCGCGACGGATCTTCCAGCGCATCCTTCATGGCGACCAGGCCCAGCACAGCTTCGCGGCCGTCGATGATGCGGTGGTCATAGGACATGGCCAGATAGTTCATCGGGCGCACGACCACTTGGCCGTTCTCGACCACGGCGCGGTCCTTGGTGGCGTGAACGCCCAGGATGGCCGACTGGGGCGGGTTGATGATGGGGGTGGACATCATCGAGCCGAAGGTGCCGCCGTTGGAGATGGAGAAGGTGCCGCCGGTCATCTCTTCGATGCCCAGCTTGCCTTCGGCCGCCTTCTTGCCGAACTCGGCGATCTTCTTCTCGATGTCGGCGAAGCTCATCTGGTCTGCATTGCGCAGGATGGGCACCACCAGACCGCGGGGCGAGCCCACGGCGATACCGATGTCGAAGTAGCCGTGGTAGACGATGTCGTTGCCGTCCACCGAAGCGTTCAGCACGGGGTACTTCTTCAGGGCGTGCACGGCGGCCTTGACGAAGAAGGACATGAAGCCCAGCTTGGTGCCGTGCTCCTTGGTGAAGGCGTCCTGGAACTTCTTGCGCAGGTCCATCACCGGGGCCATGTTCACTTCGTTGAACGTGGTCAGGATGGCGTTGGTCGATTGCGACTGCAGCAGGCGCTCGGCCACGCGGGCACGCAGGCGGCTCATGGGCACGCGCTGTTCGGGGCGCTCGCCCAGTTCTTCCTTGCGGGCCGGAGCGGCGACCTGGGGCAGCGCCTTGGTGGGCACGCCCGTGGGGATGGCGCTGGGCGCAGCCGAAGGCTTGGCACCGCCGGCCACGGCCGCCAGCACGTCGCCCTTGGTCACGCGGCCGTCCTTGCCGGTGCCGGACACGGAAGCGACCGACAGGTTGTTGTCGGCCAGCAGCTTGGCGGCGGCGGGCATGGCCACGTCGCCCTTGGAGCCGCCGGCGGCGGGTGCAGCGGCGGCAGGCGCCGGTGCGGCAGCTGCAGCAGGAGCAGCGGCAGGGGCGGCGGCGCCGGCCTTGCCTTCGGTGTCGATCTTGGCGATGAGCTGGTCGGACACGACCGTGCCGCCGTCACCCACCACGATCTCGGCCAGCACGCCGGCGGAAGGCGCGGGCACTTCCAGCACGACCTTGTCGGTCTCGATCTCGATCAGGATCTCGTCGACCGCGACGGCTTCGCCGGCCTTCTTCTTCCAGGTGAGCATCGTGGCTTCAGCCACGGATTCGGACAGTTGGGGAACCTTGACTTCTACGATAGCCATTTGAATTCTTTCGTTTGCAGTGTCTTGTGAGAACGGTGGGGCTGCCGAATCGGCTTACTTGGTCAGCACGAAGCCCTTGAGCTTGGCGAACGCGGCCTCGACCAGCGCCTTCTGTTGCTCCTGGTGCAGGTGCGAGTAGCCCACGGCCGGCGATGCCGATGCCGCGCGGCCGGCGTAGCCGAGCTTCTGGCCTTCGAGCATGTTCTCGTGGATGTAGTGCTGCACGAAGAACCAGGCGCCCTGGTTCTGCGGCTCGTCCTGGCACCAGACCAGATCCGTCGCGTGCGGGTACTTCTTCAGTTCGGCGGCGAAGGCCTTGTGCGGGAACGGATAGAGCTGTTCCACACGCAGGATGGCGACGTCGTCGGCCTGCTTTTCCTCGCGCTTCTTGACCAGGTCGTAATAGACCTTGCCCGAGCAGGCGATCACGCGCTTGACCTTGTCGGCCTTCTTGTTGATGGCCTCGTTCTGCTCCGGGATCACCGTCTGGAAGCTGCCCTTGGTGAACTCGGACAGCGGCGAGGTCGCGTCCTTGTTACGCAGCAGCGACTTGGGCGTCATGATGATCAGCGGCTTGCGCAGGTGGCGGACCATCTGGCGGCGCAGCACGTGGAAGATCTGGCTGGCCGTGGTGGGCTGCACGATCTGCATGTTGGCGTCGGCCGCCAGCTGCATGAAGCGCTCCAGGCGGGCCGAGCTGTGCTCGGGGCCCTGGCCTTCGTAGCCGTGCGGCAGCATCAGCGTGATGCCGTTGACGCGGCCCCACTTGACTTCGCCGGAGGCGATGAACTGGTCGATCACGACCTGCGCGCCGTTGGCGAAGTCGCCGAACTGGGCTTCCCAGATCACCAGCGTGTTGGGGTCGTTGGAGGCGTAGCCGTATTCGAAGCCCAGCACTGCCTCTTCGGACAGGATGGAGTCGATCACGACGAACGGAGCCTGGTTCTCGCTCACGTTCTGCAGGGGCACGTAGGTGCCGGTGTCCCACTTCTCGCGCTTCTGGTCATGGATCACGGCATGGCGGTGCGTGAACGTGCCGCGGCCGCAGTCTTCGCCCGACAGGCGCACCGGGAAGCCGCTGGCCACGAGCGAGGCGAAAGCCATGTGCTCGCCCATGCCCCAGTCCACGGGCACGTCGCCACGGCCCATGGCGGCGCGGTCGTCATACACCTTCTTGACCAGCTGGTGCGGCGTGACGCTTTCGGGGATGGTGGTGATCTTCTCGGAGAGGCGCTTCCACTCGGCGAGCGGAATGGCCGTGTCGCCGGCGTCGGTCCACTTCTTGCCCAGGAAGGGGCTCCAGTCCACGGCGTACTTGCTCTTGAAGTTGGTCAGCACCGGATCGACCGTGTGCTTGCCCGCTTCCATGGCGGCGCGGTAGGCCTTGACCATGTCGTCGCCCAGGGACTCGCCCAGGCCTTGCGTGGCCAGCTTGTCGGCGTAGAGCTTGCGCGTGCCGGGGTGGGCGCCGATCTTCTTGTACATCAGCGGCTGGGTGAGCGCGGGGGTGTCCTGCTCGTTGTGGCCCAGCTTGCGGAAGCAGATGATGTCCACGACCACGTCCTTCTGGAATTCCATGCGGAATTCGAGGGCCAGCTGGGTGGCGAGCACCACGGCTTCGGGATCGTCGCCGTTCACGTGCACCACGGGCGACTCGACCATCTTGACGATGTCGGTGCAATACAGCGTGGAGCGTGCGTCGCGCGGATCGGAGGTGGTGAAGCCGATCTGGTTGTTGATGATGATGTGGACCGTGCCGCCCGTGGAATAGCCACGGGTCTGGGCCAGCGCCAGGGTTTCCTGGTTCACGCCCTGGCCGGCGAAGGCCGCGTCGCCGTGCACGAGCACGGGCAGCACCTGCTTGCCGTGCGGGTCGCCGCGGCGGTCCATGCGGGCGCGCACGGAGCCTTCGACCACGGGGTTCACGATTTCGAGGTGCGAGGGGTTGAAGGCCAGCGACAGGTGGACCGGGCCGCCGACGGTGGTCACGTCGGAGCTGAAGCCCTGGTGGTACTTCACGTCGCCGGAAGGCAGGTCTTCGGGCGCGGTGTGGTCGAACTCGGCGAACAGGTCCTTGGGCATCTTGCCCAGCGTGTTCACCAGCACGTTCAGGCGGCCACGGTGGGCCATGCCGATGACGATTTCCTGCACGCCCTTGGCGCCGGCCTGCTGGATCAGCTCGTCCATGGCGGCGATGAAGCTTTCGCCGCCTTCGAGCGAGAAGCGCTTCTGGCCGACGTACTTGGTGTGGAGGAAGCGTTCCAGGCCTTCGGCGGCCGTCAGGCGGTCGAGGATGTGCTTCTTCTTCTCAGGGCCGAAATGGGCCTTGCTGCGGATGGTTTCCAGCTTTTCCTGCCACCAGCGCTTCTGATTCTGGTCGGAGGCGTACATGTACTCGACGCCGATGGTGCCGCAGTAGGTCTCGCGCAGCGCGTTGATCAGCTCGCGCAGGGGCATCGACTCCTTGCCGAAGAACGTGTTGCTGATGTTGAACACGGTCTCCTGGTCGGCGTCGGTGAATTCGTAGAACGACGGTTCCAGTTCGGGGATGGCGGGACGCTCGGTGCGCTTGAGCGGATCGAGGTCGGCCCAGCGCTGGCCCACGTTGCGGTAGGCGGCGATCAGCTGCTGGACGGCGGTGCGCTTGCGGCCCAGCTCCGAATCGGCGCCGGTGGCCACCACGACCTTGGTGCCGCCCTGCTTGGCGCGCTCGGCGAAGGCGTTGATGACAGGCAGGTGGGGGACGTCTCGGGCATTGCTGCCGTCGGCGGCAGGCACATGCTGCAGGGCGTCGAAGTATTCGCGCCAGGTGTCGGGGACGCTACCGGGGTTCGCCAGGTAGTTTTCATACATCTCTTCGACATAGGGCGCATTGCCGCCGAAGAGGTAGGTGTTGCCTTGGTAGGCTTGATAGACGGACGTCGTATCGCTCATGTTCCGCTGACCTCTGCTTTCCTCTGGAAAGCTTTAGCTGGTTGGTAAACCTTCCGCGACACGGCTGAACCGATTGGCGGATGCGACAGTGGCTGGGAAGGGCCGGGGGTAGCAAGGCGTATTGTGCCACCGAACCCCTGGAGAGCCCTGTGTAGATTCTTCAAAGATGCGCAACGCCTGGCAAGGGTCTGCCCGCCTCGCTTACATTTGCAGCAGTTCCACGGTATGGCTCCATGACCCCTTCCACTCTCCAAAACCGCACGCTGCTGCTGCTGCTGATCGCCGTCACGCTGGCCTTCTTCGCGATCCTTTGGCCGTTCTACGGGGCGGTTTTCTGGGGCATGGTGCTCGCCATTCTGTTCACGCCGCTCTACAGGCGCCTGCTGCGCCGCATGCCCGGGCGCCCGAACACGGCGGCGCTCGCCACGCTGCTGATGAGCCTGGTGGTGGTGATCCTGCCCATGACGCTGCTGAGCATCTCCCTGGTGCAGGAAGCCGGCCTGATCTATGAGAAGCTGAAGTCCGGCCAGGTGAATCTGGGCGCCTACGCCCAGCAGGTGCTGGACGCCCTGCCCCGCTGGGCCATCTCCTTGCTGGAACGCTTCAACCTGACGTCCATGGACGAGCTGCAAAAGCGCATCTCCTCGGTCGGCATGCAGGCCGGCCAGGCGCTGGCCACCCGGGCCTTCGACGTGGGCCAGAACACGCTGCAGTTCGTGGTGAGCCTGGGCATCATGCTGTACCTGCTCTTCTTCCTGCTGCGGGACGGCGCGTCGCTCGCCCAGCGCATCGGCGACGCGATCCCGCTCGACGAAGGCCACAAGCGCCAGCTGACCAGCAAGTTCACCACCGTGATCCGCGCCACCGTCAAGGGCAACATCGTGGTGGCCGCCGTGCAGGGCGCGCTGGGCGGGCTGATCTTCTGGATCCTGGGCATCCAGGGCCCGGTGCTCTGGGGTGTGCTGATGGCCTTCCTCTCGCTGCTGCCCGCCGTGGGCGCCGGCCTGATCTGGGGCCCGGTGGCGATCTACTTCTTCGCCACCGGCGCCCTGGTGCAAGGCAGCGTGCTGACCGCCTTCTGCGTGCTGGTGATCGGCCTCGTGGACAACATGCTGCGCCCGATCCTGGTGGGCAAGGACACCAAGATGCCCGACTACGTCGTGCTGATCTCCACGCTGGGCGGCATGTCGCTGTTCGGGCTGACCGGCTTCGTGATCGGCCCCGCGGTCGCCGCGCTCTTCATCGCCACCTGGGACCTGTTCGCGCCGCAGCGCACGGGCGGAGGCGGAGGCTACACGGGCCGTTGATACCGACACTGCCAGCCGGCAGGCTGGGCTCCCGCCCTGGCCTGCCCGGCGATGTCTGGCCCTGCCCCTGGCGAGTGCCTTGCCACCTCGCCGCCGGCACTGCATGCCGCTGACTTGAGATGCGTCCACTTTCGCCCCGCCGCTACGCCCTGCTGGCCCTGGTTCTTTCGCTGGCCATCGCTGCGCTCTTCGCGCGCGCGCTGCTGACGCTGCGCGAGGAGCAGTGGGACCATGCCCGCCAGACCAACGCCAACCTGGCGCATACGATCGAGCAGAACATCGGCCGGACCATCGACAGCATCAGCGAGTCGCTGGACGGCATCGTGGACAGCATGCACCGCGACGACGTCAGGACGCTGCCGCTGGCCACGCGCCGCGCGCTGATCTTCGACCGGTCGCTGCACATGGAGGGCATGGGTGCCACCCTGGTGCTGGACCAGGCAGGCCACATCATCCTGGATTCGCTCTCCGACACACCCCGCAAGGGCAACTTCGCCGACCGGGAGTATTTCCAGGTGCACCGGCAGGGGGCGGTCCAGGGGCTCTTCATCGGCACGCCGCTGCACAGCAGGCTGTCGAACGGCAGCCTGATGATTCCGTTCAGCCGCGCCTACTTCCACAAGGACGGCAGCTTCGCGGGCGTGGTGCTCGGCACCATGCAGGTGGACTACCTCGACAAGCTGCTCGCCTCGGCGAACATGGGCACGGCCAGCCTCGCCACCCTGTGGCGGGAAGACGGCATGGTGCTGGCCGATGCACCGCGCGACGACGCCGCCGTCGGCACCTTCACGATGAGCTACGCCCAGCTGCGCCGCTCGGCCACGGCTGCCCAGGGGACCTTCACGGACATCGGACTCACCGACGGCATCGAGCGCATGCACGTCTTCCAGCGCGTGAAGAACTATCCGCTCGTCGTGGGACTGGCGCAGCCGGTGGACACCATCCTCGCGCAGTGGCGCCGGAGCGCCCTGGTCTGGGGCGGGCTGGCCGCGCTGCTGGTGTTCGCCAGCATGGGACTGGCCTGGCTCTTCGTGCGCGAGCTGCGCATGCGGCAGACCATCGGCGGGCAGCTCCGCCAGGTCGAACACGACCTGAGCACCATCCTGCACAACCTGCCCTCGATGGTCGCCTACTGGGACAGCAAGCTGCGCAACCGCTATGCCAACCAGGCCTATCTTTCCTGGTCGGGCCTGAGCGCCGAACAGCTGCGCGCGCGCCGCATGGACGAGGTCGCCGGCCCGCGCATCTTCGCGCAGGTCCAGCCCTACGTGCAGCAGGCGCTGGAGGGCCATCGCCAGGTCTTCGAACGCACGCTGCGCATGCCCTCCGGCGAGACGCGCTACGGCGTGGTCTCGTACATCCCCGACGTGCAAGACGGCGAGATCAAGGGCTTCTTCGTGCAGATCGACGACCTGACCGAGCGCAAGCACATGGAGGACATGCTGTTCGAGGAAAAGGAACTGGTGCGCCTCACGCTGCAGGCCATCGGCGACGCCGTGATCTGCACCGATGCCGAAGGCCACATCGTCTATCTCAACCCGGTAGCCGAAGTGATGACCGGCTGGCAGGCGTTCGATGCGTCCGGCCAGCACGTGAACCACGTCGCCCCGCTGCAGATGCCCTCGGGCCACCCCGACGACGCCAGCCCCGTGCAGCGCGCCCTGGCCGAGGGCACCAACCAGCTGGTGCAGCGCGGCGTGGTGCTGCGCCGGCGCAACGGCGAGGAGATCGAGGTCGAACAGTCCGCCAGCCCGATCACGGACGTCGAGGGCAAGGTCACGGGCGCCGTCATGGTGCTGCGCGATGTGACCGAGGCCATGGCGCTGTCGCGGCGCATGGCGCATCTGGCGCAGTACGACGCGCTGACCGACCTGCCCAACCGCCTGCTGCTGCAGGACCGCGCGCAGCAGGCCATCGCCCGCGCCAAGCGGGAGCGCCACTGCATGGCGCTGATCTACATCGACCTGGACGGCTTCAAGCAGGTGAACGACACCCTCGGCCACGATGCCGGCGACGCGCTGCTGGTGCAGATGGCCCACCGCTTCCAGGGCGCCGTGCGCCAGTCCGACACCGTATGCCGCCAGGGCGGCGACGAGTTCATCGTGCTGCTGCCCAATCTGGATGATGCCCGGCAGGCGCTGGTGGTGGCCGGCAAGCTGCAGGCGGCCTGCGCCGAACCCTTCGAGCTGGAGGGCCAGCAACGGCAGATCCACCTGAGCGGCGGCATCGCGCTCTACCCGCAGCACGGGGAGGACTTCGAGGCCCTGTCGCGCAACGCGGACGCGGCCATGTACGTCGCCAAGCGGGCGGGCCGGCGCCAGTTCCGGGTGTTCGGCGACAGCGGAATGGCCGACGCGGGCATTGACGAGAGCGCCTGCTGAACGCGTGCGGGCTGCGGGCCCGATTCAAAGCCGGCGGATCAAAACCCACCACGCTATACAAATCATAGCGCACGGCACAGGCACTACCTGGGCTGACGCATCTTTCGGTACATGAAGGGTCGGGCGAGCCCCTCATACCCACCCAGCCCTGCCGCCCACCGCTCACTCGGGCTCGATGCCTGCGGCCTTGATCACCTGACCCCACTTGCGGGCCTCGGCCGCCTGGAAGCGGGCGAGTTCGTCGGGCGTGGTGGTCCAGGCCTCGGAGCCGGCCATGTCGTAGAAGGCCTTGGCCGGCGCGCTGCGGGTGGCGGTCGTCAGCAGCTCGTTGAGCCGCGCCACCACCGGCGCCGGCGTGCCTGCAGGCAGATAGGCGGCGAACCAGTAGCCCATGTCGTAGCCCTTCACACCCGCCTCATCGAGCGTCGGCACGTCCGGCAGCTGGCTGCTGCGCTTGTGCGTGGAGTAGCCCAGCGCGCGCAGCTTGCCGGCCTTGATCTGCGGCACGCCGGTGGAGGTGTCGGTGATCATCAGGTCGATCTGGCCGCCCAGCAGGTCGGTGATGGCGAGCGGGTTGCTCTTGTAGGGCACATGCAGCAGGTCCACGCCCGCCAGCTGCTTGAGCATTTCGCCGGCCACGCGGCTGGACGAGCTGCCGCTGCCGAAGCTCAGCTTGCCGGGCTGCTTCCTGGCGGCGGCCAGCAGGTCCGCCACGCTGCGATAGGGAGAGGCGGTATTCACCACCAGCACCTGGCCGCCCTTGCCCAGGCCGGTGACCGGGGCGAAGTCCTTCACCGCGTCGTAGCCGGGCTTCTTGTAGAGATGCTCGTTCGCCGCCTGCGTGGTGTTGGTGGTGATGAGCACCGTGTAGCCGTCGGGCTGCGCCTTGGCCACGAACTGCGCCGCGATCATGCCGCTGGCGCCGCCGCGGTTGTCCACCACCACGGGCTGCCGTGTGTCGCTGCTGATCGACTGGCCGAGTGCACGGGCCAGCTGGTCTGTGGCACTGCCCGCCGCGAAGGGCACGACGAAGGTGATGGGCTTGGACGGATAGGCCGGTACCTGTGCCCGTGCACCGGCCGCCACCGAAAGGCCCAGCACGGCAGCGGCTGCGGCGGTGGCCAGCACGCGCCGCCGGTGGGTGCCCCGGGTGAAGTGGACCTTGGCGGATGGGGCTGCGTTCATGCTCATGTGGTCTCCTGGGTATTGATTTAATGGAATGAAAAGCAAGGGAAAGCGGCGTGGCAGTCAGTCCGTGCCGGCCAGGTGCCCGATCAGGTCCGCCGGAACCTCGACGGACAGCTCCAGCAGCCGGAATGACAGTGCCTTGCCGTGGCTGTCGAGGTTGAGCGCATCGTTCACGCCGCCGTCCAGCACGTCGTCGATGACGAAGTTCATCGCGTGCAGGTTCGGTAGCAGGTAGCGCGCCACCGCCTTGGGCCTGCGCGCCGCGAAGTGGCGTGCCACGGCGGCCTCGGTCACCTGCGCCACCAGCACGTCCCAGAGGGCCGGATGCCAGGCGATCACGCTGATGTTGGAGCGGTTGCCCTTGTCGCCCGTGCGGCTGTGGGCCAGGCGGTAGAGCGGCACGGCGGCGGATTCGGATCGGTGGGTCATGCTGTGGCTCCTCGTGCCGGCGTGGCGGGTTCTGCGGCCGGCGCGTCCAGCCAGTCATAGCCCGTGGCGACGGCTTCGCGCGGCACCAGGCATGAGACGGTGCCCAGCCGTGGGCGCATGGCCGTACGCACCCCGCCGCCGCCGGCCGGGCCACAGCAGTAGAGCGCCGTCACTTCGCGCACCAGGCGCTGGGCAGTCGCGTGGTCGCGGTGCTGCCAGGCCACGCGCAGGCGCACGTCGCGGGCGTCGCCGCCGGGCGCCTGCGCTCCCGAGCCGTCGAACCACTGGCTGGCGTCGTCGCCGAACACGCTGGCCACGCCGATGAGGTCGATGCGCAGGGACGCCACGCCTGCCAGCCGGGCGCGCAGCACTTCGCCCGCCAGCCGGGCCCGGGCCCCGGCGCGCGGGCCGGCATAGGAGATCTCGCCTTCGGCGAACCAGCCGGCCTCGAAGCAGACATTCACCTTGAGGTGGTCCGGCCGCGCGTGGCCCCGCACGCCGCTGAGGCGCACGCTGTCCGGCCCCGTCTGCGCGACGCGGGCCTGCGTGATGTCGGCCACCACGTCGGGCGTGAGGTAGGCGGCCGGGTCGTGCAGTTCGTAGAGCAACTGCTCCTTGACCGTGCGCTCGTCGATGCGCCCGCCGGTGCCGGGCGGCTTGGTGATCGTGCAGTGGCCGTCGGCTTCGATGCGGGCGATGGGGTAGCCCAGATGGGCCAGGTCCGGCACCTCCTTGTAGCCCGGATCGGCGAAATAGCCGCCCGTGACCTGCGCGCCGCATTCCAGCAGATGCCCGGCCATGGTGGCGCGGGCCAGGCGGTCCCAGTCGTCCACCGCCCAGCCGAAATGCGCCAGCGCCGGCCCCAGCACCAGGGAGGGGTCGGCCACCCGCCCGCAGACCACCAAGTCGGCGCCTGCGCCCAGCGCATCGGCGATGGATTGCGCGCCGATGTAGGCATTGGCGCTCACGATGGGCTCGTCCGGCAGGCCATCGCCCAGGGCCTGCCGCAGCAGTTCGCGATGCGCGGGGCCGCTCAGGTCGTCGCCCTGGACGATCGCGATGCGCGGGACGCGGGTGCCGAGCTCCTGCGCCAGCTCGCGGATGCGCCGGGCCGCGCTCAGCGGATTGGCCGCGCCGAAGTTACTCACGATGCGCACGCCGTGCGCCAGGCACTGCGCCAGCACCGGGCGCAGCAGCTCGTCCAGAAGCGGCTCATAGCCGCCCTCGGGCTGGCTGCGGCGCGCCAGCTGGGCGAGCGCCAGCGTGCGTTCGGCCAGGGTTTCGAAGATCAGGACCGCGGGCAGGCCGCTGGCGATGAGCGCCTGCACGACCGGTGCAGCAGCGTCGGTGCGGTCGCCCGAAAAGCCGGCGGCGCAGCCGATGAGCAGGGGAGGAAGGTCGGCCGTGGACATGCAGCTTCGGAAGGAGGAAAGGGGGTGGTTTCAAGGCGCCGTGGGGCGGGATCGCTCGCGCATGGAGCCACTGTAGGCAGGCGGCAGAACTTTGAGAAATCGATAATCACGATGGATTCATCTGTGAATCCGATGAATTCAAGCCAGGGAAATGCCATGAACCTTTCCACCCGCCAGATCGATGCCTTTCTCGCGCTGGCCGCGCAGCGCAACTTCACGCGGGCGGCGGCGCAGTGCCACCTGTCGCAGCCGGCCTTCAGCGCGCTGGTGCGCTCGCTGGAAGACGGCCTGGGCCTGCGGCTCTTCGACCGCAGCACGCGCCATGTCGAACTCACGCCCGAGGGCGAGAACTTCATGGCCGCGGCCCGCCGCATCCGAGCCGAGGTGGACGCGGCCCTGGCCGGCGTGCGCGATGCGGCGACGCTGCAGCGCGGCCGCGTGGCGATCGCGCTGCTGCCCTCGCTGGCGGCAGGCTGGCTGCCGGAGGTGCTGGCCCGCTACCGCGCCCAGCACCCGGGCATCGAGCTGGACATCGCCGACGTGCTCTCCGAACCCTGCATCGAACGCGTGGCGGCCGGGGCTGCGGACTTCGCCCTGGCCGCCATCCGCGCCGACACGCCCGAGCTGTGCGCGGAGCCCTTCTGCACCGACGGCTTCCACCTGGTCTGCCGCAGCGACCACCCACTGGCCGCCGGCATCGGGCGAAGCGGACGAAGCGCACGCACACACAGCGCCGCAGTGCTCACGCCGGCCGACCTGGCAGCCTGGCCCTTCGTGCATCTGGCGCGCCACAGCAGCGTGCGGCAGTACCTGGAAGCCGCCTTCCATCCGCAGGCCATGCGCACGCTGATGGAAGTCGAGCAGCTCGCCACCGTGATGGGCATGGTGCGCGCGGGCCTGGGCATCAGCGTGGTGCCCACCCTGGCCCTCTTCCACTTCGAGCAGCCCGGCCTGGTCACCCGGCCGCTGGCGCTGCCCGGCCTCACCCGCCAGATCTACCTCGTGCGGCGGCGCGACCGGGGCCTCTCGCCGGCCGCGCAGGCGCTCTATGCGCAGGTGATGGAGCAGCGTCCGCAGGGCTGAAGGCCACCGCAAAGAGGGACGCCGATCAGGGGTATGTGACACGTTTTTGTCATCGCCTGATTTCTAGACTGCCCAGCGCTTCCTGATCACTCGCCACTGCGGGCAGACCCTGCCCCGCACTGGCGCTGAGCATCACTTTGCATCCACTTCTAGAAGGCCCCATGAGCAAATCCACGTCCGATTCCGCCGTCCGCAACATCAGCGCCAACGAGCCCTTCAGCGCCATCCTGGAAAAGTCCCTCTCGCGCCGCACGCTGGCGCGTGGCAGCCTGGGCGCGGCCCTCGCCGCCATGACCGGCGCCGCACTGAGCGCCTGCGGCGGCGGCGATGGCGACAGCCCCGCAGCCCAGCCCGGCACGGGTGGTGGCGGTGGCACCGGCGGCGGCACGCCCGAAGCGCCCAAGCTGGCGCTGGGATTCCAGTCGCTGCCCACCTCCATGACCGACGCCTGCGTGGTGCCGGCCGGCTACGTCGCGCAGGTGCTGGGCGCCTGGGGCACGCCGTTCGACGACATCGCCCAGCCCTGGAGCCGCGACGGCAACAACACCTCCAACGACCTGCTGCACTCCACCGGCATGCACCACGACGGCATGCACTACTTCCCGCTGCAGGGCTCGTCCACCGAAGGGCTGCTCGCCGTCAACCACGAATACATCGACGAGACCGCGCTGCACCCGGCCGGCCCCACGCAGGTGAACGGCAAGCGCCCGGCCGAAGAAGTGCGCAAGGAGATCAACGCCCACGGCGTGTCCATCCTGCACATCCGCCTGCAGTCGGGCCGCTGGTCCATCGTGAAGAACTCGCGCTACAACCGCCGCTTCACCGCCGCCACGCCGATGGCGCTGGCAGGCCCCGTGGGCGGCACGGCCTCGGTGCGCACGCCCTTCTCGCCCAACGGCCGGCAGACGCGCGGCACCAACAACAACTGCGGCAACGGCTTCACGCCCTGGGGCACCTACATCACGGCCGAAGAGAACTGGGCCGCCTGCTTCGTCAACACCGGCACGCAGACGCGCGACCAGAAGCGCGTGGGCATCCAGGCCGCCAAGGGCCGCTACCTGTGGGAGACGGCCGCCGGCGACACGAGCGAGCAGATCGGTGAATTCGCCCGCTTCAACATCACCGCCACGGGCGCCGACGCCACGCAGGACTGGCGCAACGAGGCCAACGGCTTCGGCTACCTGGTGGAGATCGACCCCTACGACCCGAGCAGCATCGCCACCAAGCGCACCGCCATGGGCCGCTTCGCCCACGAAGGCTCGGCCTACGCGCCGCCCGTGGCCGGCAAGCCGCTGTCGTTCTACAGCGGCGACGACTCGCGCTTCGAGTACCTCTACAAGTTCGTCTCCACCGCCGTGTGGGACCCCAAGGACGCCGACCGCACCGACCGCCTGGCCGTGGGCGCCAAGTACCTGGACCAGGGCACGCTGTACGTGGCGCGCTTCGACGCCAGCGGCAAGGGCGAATGGCTGGCGCTGGCCGAAGGCACCAAGAACGCCGCCGGCCGCACGCTGAAGGAAGAGTTCGGCAGCATCGACCAGATCCTGCTGAACACGCGCGGTGCCGCCGACTTCGTGGGCGCCACGCCCATGGACCGCCCCGAGTGGACCGCCGCCCACCCCACCAGCGGCGAGGTGTACGTCACGCTCACCAACAACACCTCGCGCAACGCCTCGCGCGGCACCAACCCGGCCAACCCGCGCCTGAACAACGTCAACGGCCACATCGTGCGCTGGCGCGACCAGGCGGACAGCAACGTCTTCCAGTGGGAAATCTTCGTCTTTGGCTCCGACGCCGGCGCCGACGCGGACACCAACCGCTCGGGCCTGACCGCGCTCAACCAGCTGGCCAGCCCGGACGGCCTGAGCTTCGACGGCCGCGGCATCCTCTGGGTGCAGACGGACAACGGCATCGACGGCGGCCGCAACAACGCGGTGGCCAAGTCCACCAACGACCAGATGCTGGCCGTGATCCCGCCCTCGATGCCGGCCACGCCCGGCAGCGGCCCGGTGATCAACAACGGCAACCAGGGCGACCTGCGCCGCTTCTTCGTCGGCCCCAACGAGGCCGAGATCACCGGCTTCGCCTTCACGCCCGACTACAAGACCATCTTCCTGAACGTGCAGCACCCGGTGAACTGGCCCGCCTACGACAGCGAAGACGCGACCGCAGCGCCCTCGGGCAAAGTGCGACCGCGCTCCTCCACCGTGGTCATCCAGCGCAAGGACGGCGGCGCCATCGGCGTCTGACGAAAGCGGGATCGCACCGCTCGCGCCCGCCCCTCGGCGGCAAGCGGTGCGGTTCGATCTGTGCCCCAAAGGGCATCCGCTATTAAAAAAAGAGCGCGCAGCCCTTGATCTGCAAGGGCTACGCGCTCTTTTCAATGGAAAAACCGTCAGGCAGCGGCGGGCGCGTCTTCCAGGCCTTCCTGCAGGAAGGGCAGCACGGCGGCCAGCAAGGCATCGGGCGCCTCCTCGGCCACGTAATGGCCGCAGGGCAGCGACATGCCGCGCACGTCGTTCGCCACGCGGCGCCATTCGGCCAGGGCGTCGAAGCAGCGCTCGATCACGCCGTCGCGCCCCCAGAGCACCATCAGCGGCATCTCCAGCCGGCGGCCCGCATCGCGGTCGGCGCGGTCGTGCTCCAGATCGATGCCGGCGGCGGCGCGGTAGTCCTCGCACAGGCCGTGGGCTGCGCCCGGCAGCGACAGGCAGCGCACGTATTCGGCCATGGCCCGCGGGTCGAACGGCGCCAGCCCCGCGCTGCGCCCGCCCATCACGTCGCGCAGATAGGCGGCGGGGTCGGCTTCGAGCAGCCGCTCGGGCAGCGGCTGGCGCTGGATCAGGAAGAACCAGTGCCAGTAGGCGCGGGCGAAGCGCTCGTCGGTCTGCTCGTACATGGCCAGCGTGGGCGCGATGTCCAGCAGCGCCAGGCGGCGCACCGCCTGCGGGTGGTCGGCCGCCAGCCGGTGGGCCACGCGGGCGCCCCGGTCGTGGGCCAGCACGGCAAAGCGCTCGTGGCCCAGCGCGCGCATCACGGCCAGCATGTCGGCGGCCATGGTGCGCTTGCTGTAGTTGGCGTGGTCGGCCTCGCCCGCGGGCTTGGAGGAATCGCCATAGCCGCGCAGATCGGCCAGCACCAGGGTGAAGTGGCGTGCCAGCGTGGGCGCGACCTTGTGCCAGATGGCGTGCGTCTGCGGGTGGCCGTGCAGCACCAGCAAGGCCGGGCCGCTGCCGCCCACGGCGGCGTGGATCTGCACGCCAGGGGCGACCGTGAGGTCGTGCGCGGCAAAGCCGGGGAACAGGGCATCGTTCTCGGAAGGCATGGGTCTCCTTGGGGGACTATTCGGGCAGGCGATGGCGGATCTTGCCACCTGGCGGCACGGGGCGCGGCCTGGGCTTCAGTCGCCAGGCCGGACGCCGATAATGCCGGCATGCAAATATCCCGCACTTCCTCCACCGCAGCCGTCGCGCCGGCGTCCAAGGGCGGAGCCTCCGGCGGCTCCAGCGACACCGCCGCGCTGCAAAAGCAGTTGAGCGACCTGACGGAAGAACTCAAGCAGACCAGCAGCGACACCACCATGAACGCCAAGGCGCGCGAGCAGAAGACGCGCCTGCTGCAGGCGCAGATCCAGGCGGTGCAGGCGCAGATCGCGGCGGTCCAGCGGCAGCAGCAACAGGAACAGATCGAACGCCAGCAGCAGAACGCCGGCACGAACGACACCGCCGCCGCAGCGGCCAAGGACGGCCAGGCCGCCAGCAAGAAAGCAGCCGCAGCCGCCCAGGGCCTGGGCGCGAACGTCGATACCTACGCCTGAGCCTTTTCAGCCCGCCGCTGCGGCCCCGGGCTCCAGTCCTGCCGCCGTGACGAGCTTGCGCGTGTAGGGGTGCTGCGGCGCATCCAGCACCTGCGCGACCGGGCCGGCTTCCAGCACACGGCCCTCCTGCATCACCATCACCTCATGCGCCATGGCGCGGATCACGGCCACGTCGTGCGTGATGAGCAGGTAGGACAGGCCCCGCTCCTTCTGCAGCCGCTGCAGCAGCGCCAGCACCTGCTGCTGGATGGTGACGTCGAGCGCGCTGGTGGGCTCGTCCAGCACCAGCAGCTGCGGCTGCACGATGAGGGCGCGGGCGATGGCCAGGCGCTGGCGCTGGCCGCCCGAGAATTCATGCGGATAGCGCGCCAGCAGGCCGGGGAACTGCGCCTCGCCCAGGCCCACGTCGGCCAGCGCGGCCTGCACGCGGGCGCGGCGTTCGGGCAGCGGCAGGCCGGGTTCGTGCACGTGCAGGCCCTCGCCCACGATCTCTTCCACCGTGAGGCGCGGCGAGAGCGACGAGAACGGGTCCTGGAACACCACCTGCACGCGGCGGCGCAGCGCCTGGTTGGCCGGCGTGTTGCGCTGCGCCGGCAGCTGCCAGCCCTGCCCTTCAATGGCCAGGCGCCCCTGGTGCGGCAAGAGACCCAACAGGGCCTGCGCCAGCGTGGACTTGCCCGAGCCCGATTCGCCCACCACGCCCAGGGTGCAGCCCGGCGCCAGGCGGAAATCCGCCCCCTGCACGGCCACGAACTCGCCGCGCCGGAACCAGCCGCGCAGGCCCGGCAGCGGCGTGGCATAGGCCACGCGCAGGCCCTGCGCCTCCGCGGCCGGCACGGCGCCGGCAGGCGCGGGGGATTCGTCCACATCGCGCACCGGCACGCTGCCGATCAGGCGCCGGGTGTAGGCGTGGCGCGGCGCATCGAACACCTCGGCGACGGCGCCCTCTTCCACCAGCGTGCCGTGCTCCATCACCGCCACGCGGTCGGCAAAGCGGCGCACGAGGTTCAGGTCGTGCGTGATCAGCAGCACCGCCATGCCGGTCTGCCGCTGCAGGTCGGACAGCAGATCGAGGATCTGGCCGCGCAGCGTCACGTCCAGCGCGGTGGTGGGCTCGTCGGCCAGCAGCAGGCGCGGCCGGCTGGCGAGAGCCATGGCGATCATGGCGCGCTGGCGCTGCCCGCCCGAGAGCTGGTGCGGAAAGGAGCGTGCGCGCCGCGCCGGATCGGGAATGCCGGTACTCGCTATCAACTCGATAGCTGCCTGCGCTGATTGGGCGCGGGTCAGCGCCTGTTTCAGCTCCAACACTTCGGCCACCTGGTCGCCCACGGCCATGAGCGGGTTCAGTGCCGTCATGGGTTCCTGGAACACCATGGCGATGTCGCCGCCGCGCACGCCGCGCAGCTCGCGCTCCGTGAGAGCCAGCAGGTCGCGCCCGCCCATCAGGGCCCGGCCGCCGACTTCGGCCTCGCCCGCCAGCCGCAGCAGCGACAGCGCGGTGATGGTCTTGCCCGAGCCCGATTCGCCCACCAGGGCCAGCTTCTCGCCCGCGCCGATGTGAAAGCTCACGCCATGCACGACCTCCTTGGCGCCGAAGCGCACACGCAGGTCCTGCACGCGCAGCAGCGGCTCGGCGGAACCGGGCGCGGCCTGCGCCGCAGCGGGGGTGTGCGGGTCGTCGGTCGTCGTCGTCATCGGTCGGCCTTGCGGGGGTCGAGGGCGTCGCGCAGCGCGTCGCCCATGAAGGTGAGCAGCAGCAGCGTGCCGACCAGCACGGCGAAGGTGCTGAGCGAGATCCACCATGCGTCGATGTTGTTCTTGCCCTGGCTCAGCAGCTCGCCCAGGCTGGGCGTGCCGGCCGGAACGCCCAGGCCGAGGAAGTCCAGCGAGGTGAGCGAGAGGATGGCCGCGCTCATGCGGAACGGCAGGAAGGTGACCACCGGCGTCAGGCTGTTGGGCAGGATGTGGCGCCAGATGATCTGCCGGTTGGGCACGCCCAGGGCGCGCGCGGCCTTCACGTAGTCGAGCTGGCGGTTGCGCAGGAATTCGGCGCGCACGTAGTCCGACAGGCCCATCCAGCCGAAGAGGCTCAGCAGGATCAGCAGCAGCGCGAGGCTGGGCGAGAACAGCGCGCTGAAGATGATGAGCAGGTACAGCTCCGGCATGGAGCCCCAGATCTCGATGAAGCGCTGGAAGGCCAGGTCCGTCCTGCCGCCGAAGAAGCCCTGGATGGCGCCCGTGAGCAGGCCCAGCACCGTGCCGGTGAAGGTGAGCGCCAGGCCGAACAGCACGCTCACGCGGAAGCCGTAGAGCAGCTGCGCCACCATGTCGCGGCCCCGGTCGTCGGTGCCCAGCCAGTTATCGGCCGTGGGCGCCGAGGGGTTGGGCGACTTGGCGAAGTAGTTGATGGTGTTGGGACCGTAGGGATTGAGCGTGTAGAGCGCCCAGTTGCCGCCCGAGCGCAGCCGCTGCTGGATGTAGGGGTCCAGGTAGTCGGTGGGCGTGTCGAAGTCGCCGCCGAAGGTGGTTTCGGGGTAGGTCTTGAAGATCGGGAAATAGGTCTGCCCTTCGTAGCGCACGATGAGCGGCCGGTCGTTGCTGACCAGCTCCGCGCCCAGGCTGATGGCCACCAGCACACAGAAGACGATGAGGCTCCAGAAGCCCAGCCGGTTGCGCTTGAAGCGCAGCCAGGCCCGGCGCGAGGGCGACAGCGAGGGTGCAGGCGACGCGGGGGGCGTTGCGGGGATGGGGGACGGCGGCGTCGCGCTCATGGGGGGCTCAGTCGAACTTCACGCGCGGGTCCACCCACACGTAGCACAGGTCGCTCACGAGCTTGGTGACCAGCCCGATCAGCGTGAAGAGATAGAGCGTGCCCAGCACCACGGGGTAGTCGCGGCGGATCACGCTCTCATAGCTCAGCAGGCCCAGGCCATCGAGCGAGAACAGGGTCTCGATCAGCAGCGAGCCGGTGAAGAAGGCGCCGATGAAGGCCGCCGGAAAGCCCGTGACGATGGGGATCAGCGCGTTGCGGAAGACGTGCTTCCAGAGCACCTGCCGCTCCGAAAGCCCCTTGGCCCGCGCCGTCAGCACGTACTGCTTGCGGATCTCCTCCAGGAAGGCGTTCTTGGTCAGCATGGCCGTCACCGCGAAGCTGCCCGCCACCATGGCCGTCACGGGGAGGGTGATGTGCCACAGGTAATCCGCGATGCGCGCACCCCAGCCCAGCTGGTCCCAGTTGGACGAGGTCAGCCCCCGCAGCGGGAACCATTGCAGCTGCCCGCCGAAGATGACCAGCAGCGCCACGCCCAGCACGAAGCCGGGAATGGCATAGCCCACCAGGATGATCAGCGTGGTCACCAGATCGAAGCGCGAGCCGGCGCGCACCGCCTTGGCCACGCCCAGCGGCACGGCCACCAGATAGCTGATGAAGAAGGTCCAGAGGCCCAGGCTGATGGAGACGGGCAGCTTTTCCTTGACCAGCTCCCACACGCTCTTGTTCTGGAAGAAGCTGCGGCCCAGATCGAAGCGGGCGAACTGGCCCAGCATCTGCCAGAAGCGCTCGTGCGCCGGCTTGTCGAAGCCGTAGAGCGCCTTGATCTGCTCCAGCCGTTTAGGGTCCACGCCCTGGTCGCCGCGGTAGTTCATGCCGCCCGATTCGAGCCCGCCGCCGCCCTTGCCGGCGGCGGTGCGCGCCTCGGCCAGGTACTGCTCCACCGGGCCGCCCGGCACGAACTGGATCACCACGAAGGTCAGCAGCAGCACGCCCAGCAAAGTGGGCAGCATCAACAGGAGACGTTTGGCGATATAGGCGAGCATGCAGTCAGTCAGGGGATTTCAGGCTTGAGAACGTGTTCACGTTCTGAGTGCTCCACAGCGCTGCGAGCCGCCCAGCCCTACGAAACCGGCGCGGCGCTACACATCCGATGGCCGCGGAGCAGGCCATGCCAGCGGACACCGTGGAACTGGCTTCGCCAGGCCACCGGTGTCGTCCCCCTGCCCGCCGTGCGCAGCACGGCGAGAGCGGGGGGATGGCGCGCAGCGCCTCAGGGGGGTGATCTCTCACCGGCTCCACCAGGTGGACATGGCCCATTCCTCGGCCCGCGCGTAAGGCGGCATGGGCGCGCGGTAGGCCAGGCGCTGCTGGTTGTAGACGACGCGGTGCGACGACAGGAACCACTGCGGAATGAGGTAGTGGCTGTGCATGATGACGCGGTCCAGCGCCCGGCAGGCGGGCAGCAGATCGGCCTTGGAATCGGCACGGGTCAGCGCCTTCACCAGCGCATCGACGGCCGGGCTCTTCACGCCCGCATGGTTGCTGGCGCCTTCCACGTCGGCGCGCTGGCTGCCGAAGAGCTCCTGCATGTCCTGGCCCGGGTTGTAGGTGCCGGGGTAGTTGAGCGTGATGATGTCGAAGTCGTATTTATCCATGCGCTGCAGGTAGAGCGCGAAGTCCACCGATGAAAAGCGCTGCGTGATGCCCAGCTTTTCGAGGTTGCGCATCCAGGGCGTGACGGTGCGCGCGCCGACTTCCTTGCTGTCCAGGTATTCGAGCACCATGGGCTGGCCCTGGGCGTTGCGCAGCGCGCCGTCACGGTAGGTCCATCCGGCATCGGCCAGCAGCTGGCGGGCGCGGCGCAGGTTGTCGCGCAGCGAATGGCCCTCGCCTTCGGTCGTGGGCGGCTGGTACATGGGGCCGAACACCGCGTCGGGCACCTTGCCGCGCCAGGGTTCGAGCAGCTTCAGCTCCTCGGGCCCGGGCGTACCGGTGGCCTGGCAGTCGGTGTTGCCGAAGAGGTCGGTCACGCGCGGATAGCCGCCGTAGAACATCTGGCGGTTCATCCAGTCGTAGTCCAGCGCCAGGCCCAGCGCCTCGCGCACGCGCACGTCCTTCAGCAGCGGCCGGCGCGTGTTGAGCACGTAGCTCTGGAAGCCCGCCGGCAGCTGGTGCTTGAGTTCCTTCTTGACCAGCACGCCCTGCTTGAAGAGCTTGCCGTCGATGCGGCGCGCCCAGTCGCCCGCCGAATAGACGGTCATGAAGTCGAACTCGCCGGCCTTCAGCGCCTCCAGCCGGGCGGTGTTGTCCTTGTAGATCTTGACCGTGATGCGGTCGAAGTTGTATTCGCCCCGGTTCACGTTCAGGTCGCGCCCCCAATACTGGGGGTCGCGCACGTAGGTGATGTCGCGCCCGAAGGCCACCGGCCCGATGCGGTAGGGGCCGCTGCCGATGGGCGTGTCGATCACGATCTCGTCGAAGCGTTTGGTCTTGCCGCTCGCATCGCGCCCCCAGGCGCGGCTGAAGATGGGCAGGCTGCCCACCGTGAGCGGCAGCTCGCGGTTGGACTGCTTGAAGCGAAAGCGCACCGTGCGCCGGTCCAGCACATCGACGCCCGCCACGTCCTGCAGCAGGGTTGCGTAGCTGGGCGATGCGTAGGGGCCGGTCAGCGTTTCGTAGGTGTACTTGACGTCGGCGGCCTCGACCGGGCTGCCGTCGTGAAAGCGCGCCTCGGGCCGCATGCGGAAGGTGGCGCTCAGGTGGTCGGGCGGCACTTCGACGTCTTCGGCCAGCAGGCCGTAGCCGGAGGCGGTCTCGTCCATGGAGCCGGCCAGCAGCGTGTCGAACAGCAGGGTCGAGAGATAGGCCGGCGGCGAGCCCTTCATCGTGAAGGGGTTGTACTTGTCGAAGGTGGAGTAGCGCAGGTTGCTCACCATGCGCAGCTCGCCGCCCTTGGGCGCGTCGGGGTTCACATAGCCGAAGTGCGCGAAGCCGGCGGGGTACTTGAGGTCGCCCCACAGCGCATAGCCATGCGCGGCCCAGGCCGGCACGGCACACAGAGAGCTTCCCCAGAGCAGACAGATCGCCAAGAACCGCATGCGACAATTCTGCACCACGGCGGCGGCAGGCCCGCGCTGGCAGGGCCTATGGCCCGCCGGCCCATCCGGCCGCCCTCCCTACCGCATTTCCACTGGAGAGAACTACAAATGGGTTTCCTGACCGGCAAGAAGCTGCTCATCACGGGCGTTTTGTCCAACCGCTCCATCGCCTACGGCATCGCCAAGGCATGCCACGCGCAAGGCGCCGAGCTGGCCTTCAGCTACGTGGGCGAGCGCTTCAAGGACCGCATCACCGACTTCGCCGCCGAGTTCGACTCCAAGCTGATCTTCGACTGCGACGTGGCGAGCGACGAGCAGATCGAGCGCATGTTCGCCGACCTGTCGGCCACCTGGCCGAAGTTCGACGGCTTCGTGCACAGCATCGGCTTCGCGCCGCGTGAAGCCATCGCCGGCGACTTCCTCGAAGGCCTGTCGCGCGAATCGTTCCGCATCGCGCACGACATCAGCGCCTACAGCTTCCCCGCCATGGCCAAGGCCGCCCTGCCCTACCTGAACGACAAGGCCGCCGTGCTCACCCTGAGCTACCTGGGTGCCCTGCGCGCCGTGCCCAACTACAACACCATGGGCCTGGCCAAGGCCAGCCTGGAAGCCAGCGTGCGCTACCTGGCCGAATCGCTGGGCCCCAAGGGCATGCGCGCCAACGGCATCAGCGCCGGCCCGATCAAGACCCTGGCCGCCAGCGGCATCAAGGACTTCGGCAAGCTGCTGGGCACCGTGGCCGACGCCTCGCCCCTGCGCCGCAACGTGACCATCGAGGACGTGGGCAATGCCGCGGCCTTCCTGCTGTCGGACCTCGCCAGCGGCGTGACGGCCGAGATCATGTATGTGGACGGCGGCTTCAGCCAGACCGGCGGCATCAGCCGCGACAGCGCCAATCTGGCCTGATCGGGAACTGATCGATCGGGCCAAGACGGCTGGCACACGCCGGCCTCGGCCCCAAGCGACAAGGGCGCGGGACTTCACGGTCCCGCGCCCTTGGCATTTCTGGGGGCCGGTGGGCGGTCGATCTAGCAGGAGCTCTTGAAGGGGAGAGCGAGGATGTAAGCCGCACGGCGAGTGACGGCAGCCGGCATCGCAGCGGCGGGGTGGCACTAAGAACGTGTTTACGATCTCGCAGGGGATCGCGTTGGAACGCAATCGGGATGAGTGGATGCCTCGGATGCGCCGCATGGACTCGTGTCCATGCAAGCAGCCGGGGCGTTCAATCGCCCGATTGCGCTCCAACCCGAAGGGCAGCTACGTCGGCGGGCGGTCTGCGGCGTTGCGGCGCTTGTGGATAGCCGTGCTATCCACTGCGCACCGCGCCTTGCATCCCATCCCGCCGACGTAGCTGCGCGACCCATGGGAGATCGTAAACACGTTCTAAGGCCGCCCGAAAGCCTCATGGTTTTCCCTAGAATCGCAGCCTTCCTCCCGAGCGAGGCCGGGCGCGCGAACGGTGCGGCATCGGCAGCGCCGGCCCCGCCAGCAGCCCCTTTTTTTGCACCATGAGCCGCACCGCCACCGCACCGTCCCCCGCCGTCCCCCATTCCGCGCCGGAGGACGCGCTCGCGCTCTTCACCGGCGTGCTGCTGATCTCGATCGGCGTGGCCTTCTTCACCGGCGCCGGCCTGCTCACGGGCGGCACGGCCGGGCTGGCTTTTCTGGCGCACTACGCCACGGGCGTGGGCTTCGGCGCGCTCTTCTTCGTGCTGAACCTGCCCTTCTACTGGCTGGCCTGGCGCAAGATGGGGCGCAGCTTCACATTCAAGACCTTCGCCGCCGTGCTGCTGCTGTCGGTGCTGACCACGCTGCAGCCGCACTTCCTGCAGTTCGCGCAGCTGCAGCCGCTCTATGCCGCCATCGCGGGCGGGCTCATCACCGGCACGGGCTTTCTGGTGCTGTTCCGCCACCGCTGCAGCCTGGGCGGCGTGGGCATCCTGGCCCTCTACCTGCAGGACCGCTACGGCTGGCGCGCCGGCAAGGTGCAGATGGGCATCGACTGCTGCATCGTGCTGCTGGCCCTGCTCACGGTGGAGCCGCTGCGCGTGGCCTATTCCATCGTGGGCGCGGTGGCGCTCAACCTGGTGCTGGCGCTCAACCACCGGCCGGGGCGCTACACGGCGGTCTGAGATCGTGAACACGTTCTGAGCGCCGGGCATTGCGTATCATCTGGCCACCATGCGCTCCCGCTTTCGCCTCCTGCTGCTGTTGATCGTGCTCACGGCCCTGCGCGGGCTCGCCGGCCCGGCCATGGCCGCCGGCATGGCGCTGCCACAGGGGCCGGCAGCCGTGGTGCAGATGGCCGCAAGCCATGCCCACGGCGCCACGGCGGCGCATGACGGCGCACTCCACGCGGCTCATGAAGAACACGGCGCCGACAGCTTGGCGCATGCCTCTTCCGCCACGCCCTGCCATGGCGACATCGCCTTACCCGCCGCTCACGATTGCGGGCCGGGCCACGGCGGCGATCCCTCCACCCCATCCCACGCGGCCTGTGCAGATTGCGAGATCTGCCACACGGCCCTGCTGGCGCCCGCCGTGGGCGCCACGCCCCCTGCGGCCCGCCACGCCGGCCGCATGACCGCTGCCGCCACGCGCTTTGCCAGCGCCGGCGCGGCGCTGCCCATCAAGCCGCCCATTTCCTGAAGCCGACGCCCTTGGTGCGTCCGCGATGTGCCGCATCCGCCGCCCGGGGCGGGTGCCGGTGCGTAGCGCACGCACTTCGCCTTGTCCCGTCCACCGCTTCAGGAGATGCCCATGCGCGCCTTGCCACGTCTTCCCGCCGCTCTTTGCCTCTTCGTTCTCTTGGCCTTGGCTGCGCTGCCGCCGCGCGGGGCGCAGGCCCAGGGCCTGGCGCCCGCCGCCGATCCGGCCGCAGCCACAGCGCCGCTCGCCCTGCCCCCACTGCCCCATGTGGCAGCGGGCCTGGATGCGCCCCCGGCCGACTGGCGGGCCGCCAATCAGGCTGTCACCACAGGTGCCAACGGCCATGAAGGCCACGGCGACCACCCCAGTCCGGCTGCATCGCCCACTGCACCGTCCGCATCAGCGGGCTCGCACAGCCACCACGGCCACGGCGCGGAGGCCCGGCCATGAGCCCGCGTCCCCACCGCGGCTCCCGCACCGCCGCAGCGGCGGCGGCGCTCACCTTGTCGGCCACGCTGCTCGCCGGCTGCGCCAGCGTGTCTCCCGACGGCCTGCGCTCCGAGGTGCAGGCGCTCGCGCAAGGCCGCACGGCCGGCGTCGATGCGCCCGCGCTGCCCGCAGCGGATGCGGCAGCCCAGGCCGAGGCGCAGGCCGCCATCCAGCGCTGGCTGGCCGAGCCGCTCACCGCCGACACCGCCGTGCGCATCGCCCTGCTGAACCACCCGGGCCTGCAGGCACGGCTGGCGCAGCTGGGCGTGCAGGACGCCGACCGCGTGCGCGCCCTCACGCTGCCCAACCCGCGCCTGGGCATCGGCCGGCTGGTGAACGGGCATGAGCGCGAGATCGAACGCAGCCTCTCCTTCGGCCTGATCGATCTCGTCACCCTGCCCTGGCGCGCGCGCTGGCAGGCCCAGGCGCTGCAGCAGGCCACGCTCTCGGCCGCCGAAGAGGTGGCCCGGCGCGCCACCGAGGCCCGCCGCGCCTGGATCACCGCCGTGGCCGCGCAGCAGGTGCTGGCGGCGCACGAGCGCATGCACGAAGCGGCCGAAGTCGGCGCCGAGCTGGCCCGGCGCATGGCCCGCGTCGGCCACTGGAGCCGCCTGCAGGAAGCCCGCGAGCAGGCCGCGCTGGCCGGCAGCGGCGCCCGGCTGGCGCAGGCGCGCCTGGCCGCCGCCACGGCGCACGAGGAACTGGCCCGCGCCCTGGGCCTCTGGGGCGCCTCGGCGCAGTTCACGCTGGCGGGCCGCCTGCCCGAACTGCCCGCCCAGCCCCTGGCGGCGGACGGCATCGAGGCCCGCGCACTGCGCGAGCGGCTCGACGTGCAGGCCGCCCGCCTGGCGCTGGAACGCACGGCCGACCAGCAGGGCACGAGCGGCATCGCCAGCGTGTTCGGCGACATCGGCCTGCGCTACCAGCGCAACACCACCACCAGCCGCGACGCCGCCGCCCAGAGCGACATGCAGCGCGACGTGCAGCGCGGCTGGGAACTGGCCCTGCCTCTGCCCCTCTTCGACTGGGGCGGCGCCGCCAGCGCCCGCGCGCGCGCCCTCACGCAGCAAAGCGCCGCCGAACTGCAGCACACGGCCCTGGGCGCGCGCAGCGAAGTCCGCACCCGCTGGCTGGCCTACCGCACCGCGTGGGAGCTGGCCCGCCAGCAGGCCGATGCCGTGGTGCCGCTGCAGCGCGCCATCCAGGAAGAGACCCTGCTGCGCTACAACGGCATGCTCGCCAGCGTGTGGGACCTGCTGGCCGAAGCCCGCGCCAGCACCGCCGCCGTCGCCCAGGCCACCCAGGCGCAGCGCGACTTCTGGCTGGCCGATGCCGACCTGCAGTTCGCCATCACCGCCGGCTCGCCCGGCCCCGGTGCCATCGCCAGCGCCGGAACCCTCGCGGCTGCACTGTCCGCACCCTCCACCTCTTCCTCGTCCGCAGGCCACTGACATGAACCGCCGCAATTTCTTCGCCGCCACCGGCGCCGCCACGGCCGTGGCCGGTGCCGCCGTGGGCCGCAGCGCGCTGGCCGCGCTGCCCGAACCCGCCCTGCAGGAGGGCGCCGGCACCGCCGTGCCCCCGCCGCCGCCCACGGGCCGCCCCTTCCAGCCGGTCGTCACCCTCAACGGCTGGAGCCTGCCCTGGCGCATGAACGCCGGGGTCAAGGAATTCCACCTCGTCGCCGAGCCCGTGGTGCGCGAATTCGCGCCCGGCTTCGCCGTCAACCTCTGGGGCTACAACGGCCAGAGCCCCGGCCCCACCATCGAGGTGGTCGAGGGCGACCGGGTACGCCTCTTCGTGACCAACCGGCTGCCCGAGCACACCAGCGTGCACTGGCACGGCCAGCGGCTGCCGAGCGGCATGGACGGCGTGGCGGGCCTGAACCAGCCGGCCATCGCGCCCGGCAAGACCTTCGTCTATGAATTCACGGCGCGCCGGGCCGGCACCTTCATGTACCACCCGCATGCCGACGAAATGGTGCAGATGGCCATGGGCCTGATGGGCCTGTGGATCACCCACCCGAAGGGCGCGCACCCGCACATCGCCGCCGTGGACCGCGACTACGCCTTCCTGCTGAACGCCTTCGCCGTCGATCCCGGCACGCGCACGCCGCGCATCAACGAGATGACCGACTTCAACATCTGGGCCTGGAACAGCCGCGTGTTCCCCGGCATCGACCCCTTCGTCGCCCGGCGCGGCGACCGGGTGCGGCTGCGCGTGGGCAACCTCACCATGACCAACCACCCCATCCACATCCACGGCCATGAATTCGAGGTGACCGGCACCGACGGCGGCCCGGTGCCCAAGAGCGCCCGCTGGCCCGAGGTCACCACCGACGTGGCAGTGGGCCAGATGCGGCAGATCGAATTCATCGCCGACGAGCCCGGCGACTGGGCCGTGCATTGCCACAAGAGCCACCACACCATGGGCCCCATGGGCCACGCCGTGCCCAACCTCATCGGCGTGCAGCAGGCCGACCTGGTGGAGAAGATCCGCCGCATCGTGCCCGACTACATGGCCATGGGCGAGCGCGGCATGGGCGACATGGGCGCCATGGAAATGCCCCTGCCGGGCAACACCCTGCCCATGATGGCCGGCCAGGGCCCCTTCGGCCCGCTGGAGATGGGCGGCATGTTCAGCGTGCTCAAGGTGCGCGAGGGCCTGGCGCGCAGCGACTGGCGCGACCCCGGCGACTACGCCCAGCCGCCCGGCACCCGCGCCTGGGAATGGACGGGCGGGCCCGCCGCGCTGCCCGCCGAGCAGCGGCCCGCCGGCCTGCCGCCGCCCGGTGCGGGCGAAGGCGCGCCGCGCGTGCGCAAGCCCGGCACGGGGCCGGCCGGCCATTCCGGGCACGGCGGCCATTGACTATCAAAACCATAGCTACCTGCGCAGCATCTGCAAGCGCTGGAGGCCTTTTTCATTCATAAGGAACCGTCACCATGAACCACCCACACGCCCCCCGCCGCGCCTGGCTGCGGCACGCCATCGCCCTGGCCGCCGCCAGCGCCCTGCCGGTGCTGGCCCGGGCCGCCGCGCCCGCCACCACCTCCACCGCCAACCTGCCGGCCGACATGGAAGTCTGGAAAGACCCGAACTGCGGCTGCTGCAAGGACTGGGTGGCCCACATGCAGGCGGCGGGCTTTCGCGTCGGCGTGCACGACATGGGCAACACCGCGGTGCGCCAGCGCCTGGGCCTGCCCGCCAAGCTCGGCTCCTGCCACACCGCGCTGGTGGGCGGCTACGTCATCGAAGGCCATGTGCCCGCCGCCGACGTGAGGCGCCTGCTGCGAGAAAAACCCCAGGCCCTGGGCCTGGCCGTGCCCGGCATGCCGGTGGGCTCGCCCGGCATGGACGGCGCCCTCTACGGCGGCCGGCGCGATGCCTTCGACGTGCTGCTGGTGTCCCGCGACGGCAGCACCAGCGTGTTCCAGCACTACCCCGGCAACCGCCAGGACGAAGGCGGCAACGGCGCCCCGCCGGCCCAGGACGCCCATGCCGGCCACGGCCCGCAAGACGCGCCCCCAAGCGACGGCGCCGCAGCCGCCGGCACGGACCCCGAGGCCAGCGAAGGCGAGGTCGTGCGCTGGGACGCGGCCACCGCCCGCCTGACCCTGCGCCATGGCGAGATCAGGAACCTGGGCATGGCGCCCATGACCATGGTGTTCCGCGTGCGCGAGCCGGTGGAGGGCCTGAATCTCGCGCCCGGCCAGCGCGTGCGCTTCGTGGCCGAGCGCACCCGCGAAGGCCTGGTGGCCCGCCGCATCCAGCCCACCGCGGGCGATGCACCGGCCGCCGGCAGATTGCGCTGAAGCGCCGGCGAACGGGCCCTGCCGCTTGATCAGGCTGGCTATGAACACCGTTGACCCAGACGGTGCATCCGCCCCGGGTCGTCGCCAGATATCCAGACCTGTCTGGCGATGCGGCGCCCCGCTCTCAACCGTGGTGGCAAAAGACGGGGCTTCGGATCACTTCTCGCCCAGCCAGCGATACAGCAGGCCTCCGCCAAGCCCGCCGATCAGCGGCGCAAGCCAGAACAGCCACAGCTGCTGCACCGCCGCGCTGCCGGCGAACAGCGCTACCGCCGTTGAGCGCGCAGGGTTCACCGAGGTATTGGTAATGGGAATGCTGACCAAGTGGATCAGCGTGAGCGCCAGGCCGATCGCCACCGGCGCCATTGCCGCCGGGGCATTCCAGTGCGTCGCCCCCATGATCACGACCACGAACATCGCAGTCATCAATGCTTCGCACAGGAAAGCCATGGACATCGGGTAGCCCCCCGGCGACAACACGCCGTAGCCATTGCTGGCGAACGCCCCCGCCTGCATCGGGTGCAGCGCCTCAGTCACGCTGCCACCGGCCAGCCATGCCATCGACAGTGGCTCATCCATGAAATGCCATAGCAGGGCCCCGGCCAGCAAGCCGCCGACCACCTGTGCCAGCCAGTAGGGCAGCACGTCGCGCGTCTGGAAGCGCCCACCGGCCCACAGACCCAAGGTCACCGCCGGATTGAAATGCCCCCAGAAATGGGGCCGAAGGCACAGATGCCGCTCAGGAGCGCCAGGCCGAAGGCCAGCGAAACCCCCAGCAATCCGATGCCTGCCGGATCGTCGGCCCCGCCTGTATGCGCCGCCAGCAACGCGCTGCCGCAGCCTCCCAGCACGAGCCAGAACGTGCCCAGGCACTCGGCTCCCAATCGTTTGCTCAACACCATGGTGCTTCTCCTGAAATGTCATGCCCCGAAGGAGGCCTGGAATGTGGATGGGGACGGTGACTGTCAGGGACGCCGGGCCGAGACTGCGGGACTTGCCGAGGCCGTAGCCGCCAAGGCCGCCATGCGCACATAGGCCTGAGCGAAGCCGGCCAGCGGCAGCTGGAAGTCCGCCACGCCGCCCGACGCCACACCAGTCCGCACCTTGAGCACCTTGCCCGTGCGCATGCCTTCCAGAGTCCCCTGATCGAAACGCATGGACACCAGGCATCCTTGCTGCAGGCAGGTGCGATAGGGCACGCCCTGCACCATGGGTCCATCGTCGATCTGCAGCGCCAACCCCGAGCGCAGATCGAGCCCCAAGGGCAGCGTCAGCCCAACGAGCGCGCTGTCCATGCTCTCGGGCTTGACCTCGAGCAGCACCAGCCGGCGGTTGTCCTCGCGGCGGCGCAGATCCTGTTCAAGCGTGCAATAGCGGCCGTTGGCGGGCCCTTCGCAGCTGATGAGCCATTCCTGGTAACGCTCGGTGCTGGCCCCCGCAGCGGCGGCCACATCAGCAGCGGCCCCTGGCGTGGCAGCCACAGCGCCCTGCCTTGCCAACGCTGGCACTTCCGCCGACCGGTTCTGGGCCAGCGCAGGGCTGGCATGCGCCGCCGTCAGCGCCAGAAGCACACAGGCCAAGAGCCACCAGGGGCTGTTGCGCCGCTGGCGAGAGCCTGGGGCGGGGGGAAAAGAATGGGAATATTGCATTGCTTCGCTTTCGTTCTTTATCGTTGTCATCAGGAATAGGAATACGGGCGGGCCGCGCAGCGCCCCTGCCGTCACGCTGCGGCAGGCTGCCAGCGGATCTCGAACACCACGCGCCGGTCAGGCGCCAGGCAGTCGATCAGCGCTTGGCGCGACGCTTTGGCTTTCTTCTCGCAACCCACGCTGACCGGATCGCCGGCGCCCAGGCCGACCGCAGCGATCCGCGCCGGGTCCACTCCGCGCTGGCGCAGGTATTCGGCGACGCTGGCAGCCCGCTGCTGCGACAGTGCCTGGTTGTAGGCCGCGGTGCCCAGCCGGTCGGTATGGGCCAGCACCCGCACCGACGCCAGGCGGCGCTGCGGGTCCAGCAGCAGCGCCGACAGCGCCTGCAGCTCGCGCTGGCCTTCGGGCAGGATGTCCGCCACGGAAGAACCGTTGAAGCGGAACAGCGCACTGGCACGCAGCGTGCGGCGCTCCGGTTCGGCGGGCGCGGCCGGCTCGTTGATCAGTGCCGGCAAGGGCGCTGGAGCCGGTGCAGCGGCTGGGGCAGCCGCCACCGGGGCCGCTGGCTCCTGCGGCGCGCAGCTGGCCGGCCGCCAGTGCTGGCTGCCCACCGTGCCATCCTCGCCATACAGCAGCTTCAACTGGCAGACCAGGAAACCACTCTGTCCAGGCAGACGCAGGTGGAAGAGATAGTCCCATTCCCGCGTCCCATAGGCTTCGCCGAAGTGCGGCGGGCCGATCAGCGCCTGCAGCTGCGACTTGTTCATGCCGGGGTGGATCGAGGCGATGGCCTGCGGCGTCGGATAGGTCCCTTGAGAATGAAGCCCGTTGGTGTCCTGCGGCGCCGGCCACAACAATTGCTGCGCCTGAGCGCCATCCTGGCTGATGCCCTGGCTCAGGGTTCCGCATGCCGCGAGCAGCAAGACCGTGGCGGTGACGGCCACCGTCTTTGCGGCGCGCAGCATCGACCTGCTCTGTTCTTTCATGATGAATTCCTTTGATACTTGATGTCCGCCCCCGGCAGGGGGGGCGGGTTGCGGAGCCGCGAGAAGGCGGTGGAGAAGCCCCTGTCCCAAGGAGCGAAGGGGATCTCCGGCCCCGAGGCGATCACGCCGGCTCGGCGCCCTCAGGCCCTCACCAGGCGAAGCCCACGCCGCCGCCTACGCCCACGCTGCCCCGGGTGGTCGCCGACCCGCTGAACTTGAAGATCCAGCGTCCGCTGTCCGAGAGCACCGAGGCGCCGACCGCGAGCGCCGACTGCCCGCCATAGGTGCCGATGGCCACCGACGTCATCCCCCTGCCCGGCGCGTACGCCTGCGGCAGATTGGCCGTGGCGATCGCCGCTGCGATGCCGGCATTGGCCTCGCGCCGCACCGTGTTCACCGCACGGTCCGTATAGGCACGCTGTTCGGCCAGACCCTGGTTCAGCTGGTCCACGTTGACGGCATCGGTGCCCGCCACGCCGGGCGCCACGTTGGAGATCGTGGCCGGCCCCTGGCCGTTACCCATGGTGATCCGGCTGTAGTTGCTGGTGCCATCGGGGTTCGTGTCGTAGCGCACCATTCCCTGCTGCGACGACCGGAGCTGGCTCACGTTGACCGCATCCGTGTCGGCCGAACCCGCCGCCACATTGGTGACCTGCCGCTCACGGCCCGCCGCACCGACCGACACGCTGTTGGCCCGGTCGGCCACAGCGCCGCTTCCCAGCGCCACGGCGTTGTTCGCAGTCGCCTGCGCATCGGTGCCCAGCGCCAGGCTACGGTCACCCGAGGCCACCGCACCGCTTCCGCCGGCGGCGGCATTGCTGCCGGTCGCCGAGGGCTTGGCCTTGCCGTCAGTGTTGTTGACCTGGAAGAGCCCGTCCTTGCCGTCGCGCAGGTTCTGCACGTTGGTCGTGTTCTGCACCGTCTGCTGGCTCACCTGCTGCACGCGGCTGTCCGTATAGACGTTGGCCTGCCGCACCGCGCCGTCGAGCTGGCGCAGATTGACCGCATCCGTGGCCTCCCGGGCATCGGCCACATTGCTCAGCGTGCGGATCTGGCCGGCGCTGGCATTACCGATCGAAACCGTGCCCGCCGTGTCGTTCTGCACTCCCGAGTACGTGCCGGTATAGCGCTCCGCACCGCGGCCGCCATCGCTGGCGCCATCGCCAACCGCCACGCTGCCATCGGCCCGGGCGCTGGCATTGCGGCCCAGCGCGACAGCGCCTGCACCCGAGGCCGAGGCCGCAGCGCCCACCGCCGAGGCACCCGCGCCGGAGGCCGTTGCCCCGACCCCTGCGGCCAGAGCCTGGCTGCCAGTCGCTCCATCGCCGTTGCTGTTGCCGCCTTGCGTGCCACCGTCGTTGGCGCCGTAGTAGCGCGTCCGCCCGCTGGACACCGCTGCCTGCAACTGGCTGACGTTGACCGCATCGGTGGCGGCCGAACCGGCCGCTACGTTGACGATCCTCATGCCGCCAGCATCCACGCCAGCACGGGTCACGCTGGGCCCGTTGGCAATGACGAGGCCCGTGCTTCCCAGCACCACGTCGCTGCCGACCTTCACACCAGCGGTGTCAATGAAGGTATTGCCCATCGTCAAGCTGTCCAGCGTCAGCACCTTGGACAGGTCGAAGGTGACGTCATTGCCGGACGCGGTCTTGCGCACCACGATATTTCCGTCGCTGTTCTTCAGATCCACGGTAGCGCCTGGCGCCACATTGGTGCTGTTGCTGCCCTGAGCAGAAATGTTCCAGCCCGCACCGGCCTTCTGATCCACCGCAAACAGCTGCGAACCGTTCACTGCATCCGTCGAGGACGATGACACCGCACCTGCGGCCAGATTGGTCAGGCGCTGGGCATTGCCTGGATTAGCCGCAGTGCCACCCTTGGCCGTCAGCACCGTTTCGTCCAGAGTGCTCGTGCGTTGCACCACCCCCGACGAACCGCCGTCGATCGCCGAGAACACATCACCGACGTTGTTGTAGATCGAACCACCGATCGAATAGCTCGGCGCCTTGCCGTTCTTCACGTCCGCACCACCGCCCAGGTACTGGCTGGTGTTCGAGGCAACGTCATTGACCGTCTGGTTGGTCGTGAACAGTTGGCTGCCGTTCACCGCGTCCTTGGACGCAGCGGAGAGGTCGCCGTTGGCCACGTTGGTGATCTTCTTGTCACCGGCATCGATACCGGAGGCCAGCACGCTGGGACCGTTCGTGATCGTGAGACCGGTCGTATCCAGCTTCACATTGCCCGTAGTGATGGACGTCGCCTTCAGATCATCGGCCGTGGCCACGGTGATGTCCGTGCCCGTGCGCGTGATTTTTATGTTCTGCCCATACTTGAACTGCACCGTGTCACCCGGCTTGACCTGCGTCGCAGCATCGCCATTGGCCTGGACATTCCAGCCCGCGTTAGCGGTCTGTTGCACCGAAGCGATCGCGTCGTTGACGGTGTCCTTGCCCGTGCCGCCGACATTGCTCACCGTGACCTTGCCGGTCGTCGCGTCATAGGCGGCGTTGCCGCCCAGCGTGCTGGCCGTCGAGCTGCCGAGCTGGTCGCTCCGCCCGCCCAGGCCCGTGATCGCCTGATTGGTGGCGAACAGCTGCGAGCCAGTCACCGCATCCTTGGACGCAGCGGAGAGGTCGCCGTTGGCCACGTTCGTGATCTTCTTGCCGCCGGCATCAATGCCGGAGGCGAGAACACTGGGTCCGTTCGCAATGGCCAGGCCATTGGTGTCCAGCTTGGCGTTGCCGGTCGTGATGGACGTCGCCTTCAGATCATCGGCCGTGGCCACCGTGATGTCCGTGCCCGTGCGCGTGACCTTGATGTTCTGGCCATCCTTGAACTGCACCGTGTCGCCCGGCTTGACCTGCGTCGCAGCATCGCCATTGGCCTGGACATTCCAGCCCGCGTTAGCGGTCTGTTGCACCGAAGCGATCGCGTCGTTGACGGTGTCCTTGCCGGTGCCGCCGACATTGCTCACCGTGACCCTGCCGGTCGTCGCGTCATAGGCGGCGTTGCCGCCCAGCGTGCTGGCCGTCGAACTGCCGAGCTGGTCGCTCCGCCCGCCCAGGCCCGTGATCGCCTGGTTGGTGGCAAACAGCTGATTACCATTCACCGCGTCCTTGGACGCAGCGGACAGGTCACCATTGGCCACGTTAGTGATCTTCTTGTCGCCGGCATCAATGCCGGAGGCGAGAACACTGGGTCCGTTCGCAATGGCCAGGCCATTGGTGTCCAGCTTGGCGTTACCGGTCGTGATGGACGTCGCCTTCAGATCGTCGGCAGTGGCCACGGTGATGTCCGTGCCCGTGCGCGTGACCTTGATGTTCTGGCCATCCTTGAACTGGACGGTACTGCCCGGCTGCACCTGCGTCGCAGCATCGCCATTGGCCTGCACGTTCCAACCAGCGTTGGCCGTCTGCTGCACCGAAGCGATCGCGTCGTTGACGGTGTCCTTGCCCGTGCCGCCGACATTGCTCATACCGACCTTGCCCGTAGTCGAGTCATAGGCCGCATTGCCGCCCAGCACCGTGGCAGTCGAGGTTCCAAGCTGGTCACCCCGCGCGCCCAGGCCAGTGATCGCCTGATTGGTCGTGAACAGCTGCGAGCCAGTCACTGCATCCTTGGACGCAGCGGAGAGGTCGCCGTTGGCCACGTTCGTGATCGTCTTGTCGCCGGCATCGATGCCGGACGCCAGCACGCTCGGGCCGTTGGTGATCGCCAGGCCATTGGTGTCCAGCTTGACGTTGCCGGTTGTGATGGACGTCGCCTTCAGATCGTCGGCCGTGGCCACGGTGATGTCCGCGCCCGTGCGCGTGACCTTGATGTTCTGCCCGTCCTTGAACTGCACCGTTTCGCCCGGCTTGACCTGTGTCGCAGCGTCGCCATTGGCCTGCACATTCCAGCCCGCGTTAGCGGTCTGTTGCACTGCGGCGATCGCGTCGTTGACGGTGTCCTTGCCCGTGCCGCCGACATTGCTCACCGTGACCTTGCCGGTGGCCGGGTCATAAGCTGCATTGCCGCCCAGCACCGTGGCCGTCGAGGTTCCAAGCTGGTCACCCCGCGTGCCCAGGCCAGCAACTACCTGATTGGTCGCGAACAGCTGGGAGCCGTTCACCGCGTCCTTGGACGTGGCGGACAGGTCGCCATCAGCCACGTTGGTGATCTTCTTCGAGCCCGCATCGATGCCCGAAGCCCGCATGCTCGGGCCATTGGTAATCGTCAGACCATTGGTGTCGAGCTTGCTGTTACCCGTGGTGATGGACGTCGCCGTCAAGTCATCGGCCGTAGCGACCGTGATATCGGAACCAATGCGCGTTACCTTGATGTTCTGGCCATCCTTGAACTGCACCGTGGCGCCGGGCGCAACCTGCGTTGCAGTGTCGCCATTGGCCTGCACGTTGAAGCCCTTGTTGGCCGTGCTGTTCACCGCAGCGATGGCATTGTTGACGGTTGTCTTTCCCGTACCACCAATGTCGCTTGGGCCTGTGATTGTGCCGTCGGCATTGATAGTCGAGCCACCGATAACATTGGCAACGCTGGTCGATGTGGCAAACAGTTGGCTGCCATTCACTGCATCCGTCGAGCCGGAGGCAACAGTTCCAGCCGCAAGATTCGTCAGCTTCTGGGCATTGCCAGGAGCGGCGGCTGTACCACCCATCGTGGTCAACACAGTCTCGTCAGCAGTCGTCGTCCGCTGCACCACGCCTGCCGCGCCATTCGCCACGCTGTTGAAGAGATTCGTGACATTCTGGTTGGTCGTAAACAGCTGCCCGCCATTCACGGCATCCGTCGAGGAGGCTGTCGAGATATCGCCCGCAGCAACATTGATGATCCTCTTGGAGCCTGCATCAATGCCGGACGCCAGGATACTTGGACCATTCGCAATTGTCAGACCGTTGGTGTCGAGCTTGGCATTGCCCGTCGTCACGCTTGTGGCGTCGATATCGTCTGCCGTCGCAACCGTCACGTCATTTCCGCTGCGCGTCACCTTGATGTTCTGACCATCCTTGAACTGCACCGTGTCACCTGGCTTGACCTGCGTCGCAGCGTCGCCATTGGCCTGCACGTTCCAGCCCTTGTTGGCTGTATCAAGAGCCGTATTGGCCGTTGTGTTCGCCGAACCAATCGCACCGGCGATGGTGGTCTGACCGGTGCCACCGATGTTGGTGCCAGCCGTCAGCGTACCCGTCGTGCTGTCATAAGATGCATTGCCACCGATTGAGCTTGCCGTCGATGTGCCGAGCGTATCGACCTTCGTACTGACCGAGGTCAGCGCCTGATTGGTCGCAAACAATTGCGAGCCATTCACGCCATCCGTCGATGTCGCAGACAATGCGCCCGCAGCGACGTTCTTGATCTGTCTTTCAGCACCAGCAGCGCCCACGCTGAGAACACCGGCAGGCGTGTTGCCTGCGAAGCTGAAATTGTTACCGTTGAGGGTTACGCCGTTTTCACGTGTTGCAGCATTGGCGGTGGTCGAATCAGCGCCAATGGCCACGGAGTTGTTAAGAGAGGCTGACGCGCCCTGGCCCACGGCGATACTAAGGACAGAGCCCGCATTGGCTCGACTACCAATCGCAACCGAACTGTTGCCAGCGATGCTGTCTGCACCGATAGCCACTGAACCAACGCCGATAGCCGAGTTATTGCTACCCAGAGCCACGGCACCAAGCCCGCTCGCCGTGTTTTTGTCACCCAAGGCAACTGCGCCCGAAAAACCGCTATTGCCATTGGCCGAGTTATCACGCCCCATAGCGACTGAGGCCGTACCCGCTGTGTTCGGATCTCCGATAGCAACGGCGCCATCGCCGTTGGCAGTATTGCCAGAACCGATGGAAACCGACTTTCCACCTTTGGCGACGGCGTTGTTACCAATAGACACGGCTTCCGCCGTCTCCGCACTTGCACTCGTGCCGATGGCAACCGAATTGTCACCCTTGGCACGCGCCGTGTCGCCCATGGCTGTAGCCGAAATGCCGCCAGCACCCGCTTGCCATCCAATAGCAGTAGACCTTTCGCCGATCGCCCTGCTCAACCCACCGATAGCAGTCGAGTTAACGGCAAAAGCCTTCGCTTGCGAACCGACGGCAGTTGCACGCGTTGCCATCGCATCGGCATTGCCACCAATGCTCACAGCACCAGCCCAAAGGGCCTGCGCCTGAGTTCCGATTGCGATTGAGTTGACCTCATTAGCGACTGATTGCCGCCCCATGGAAATAGAACTAGCTCCAGAGGCCGTACTTGCCGCACCGATTGCCATTGCATTATCGGCTGATGCCTTGGCACTATCACCAACTGCTGTGCTGGAGGCCCCAATTGCTGCGGCCTTGTTGCCGGTCGCCATGCTGCTTTCGCCGGTCGCAACCGCTACGGGTCCAACCGCAATGCTGTTAACACCACCTGCATTGCTATCGGTGAGTGACGAGTTGGCATGGAAGTATTTGATGCCACCACCACCATTGATGTTCGTGATCTGCGTATTCAGCGTCGTCAGACTGCCATTGACCCCATCAAAGGCCGAGCCCACGTTGCTGTAATTTTTGCCTTGAATCGTATATGTCGGCGCGCTGATCGTTCCGTTTGGGTTGACGGTGGCACCACCGCCGAGATTGCCGGCGATGCTTGAATTGCTGGCGAACAACTGGCCGCCGTTGACCGCATCCGTCGAGCCGGATGCAACCGTGCCTGCCGCAAGGTTCGTCAGCTTCTGGGCATTGCCAGGAGCCGCCGAAGTGGCGCCCGCAGCCGTCAAAACCGTCGTGTCAGCCGTCGTTGTCCGCTGCACCACGCCCGTCGTTCCATTCTTCACGTTGTTGGTGAGGTTGGTCACGTCGCCCTGAAGATTCGTCACGTTGGTATTGGTGGCAAACAGCTGATTACCGTTCACCGCGTCCTTGGACGCAGTGGAGAGGTCGCCATTGGTCACGTTCGTGATCGTCTTGCCGCCGGCATCGATGCCAGAAGCCAGCACGCTCGGGCCGTTCGCGATCGTGAGGCCGGTCGTATCCAGCTTCGCATTGCCCGTGGTGATCGAGGTGGCCTTCAGGTCATCGGCCGTGGCAACGGTGATGTCCGTGCCCGTGCGCGTGATCTTGATGTTCTGCCCGTCCTTGAACTGCACCGTGTCGCCCGGCTTGACCTGCGTCGCAGCATCGCCATTGGCCTGGACATTCCAGCCCGCGTTAGCGGTCTGTTGCACCGAGGCGATCGCGTCGTTGACGGTGTCTTTGCCCGTGCCGCCGACGTTGCTCACCGTGACATTGCCCGTGGCCGGGTCATAGGCGGCGTTGCCGCCCAGCGTGCCGGCCGTCGAGGTGCCCAGTTGATCCACTCGGGAGCCCATGCCGTTAAGTGCCTGATTGGTCGTGAACAGCTGCGATCCATTGACCGCATCCTTGGATGCGGCGGACAGGTCGCCGCTAGCAACGTTGGTGATCTTCTTGCCACCCGCATCGATACCGGAAGCCAGCACGCTCGGGCCGTTCGTGATCGTGAGGCCCGTCGTATCCAGCTTCGCATTGCCGGTCGTCACGCTTATCGCAGCAATATCATCGGCTGTCGCAATCGTCACACCCGTACCGTTGCGCGTCACCTTGATGTTCTGGCCATTGATGAGCTCGACCGTCGTACCAGGAGCCACATTCGAGGGCGTATCCCCGTTTGTCTGAATGTTCCAGCCCAGGTTGGCCGTTGCGATCGCAGTATTGGCTGTGGACAGGGCAGCGTTGGCGGTGGTGTTTGCACCCGTGGCTTGCGTAGCGGCGTTGTTGGCGGTGTTGTTGACGTTGTTGATTGCGCCGTGGATGGTGCTCTGGCCGGTGTTGCCGATGTTCGACATCGTCAAGCTGCCATTGGCGTAGGTAGCGTTGCCCCCCAGGACACCCCGCATGCTGTTTCCGGTTGCAAAGAGCTGCGAGCCGTTGACCGCATCGGTGGAACTCGCTGTCACAGCCCCGGAAGCCACATTGGTGATCGTCTTCAAGCCCGCATTGATGCCCGAAGCCAGCACGCTGGGGCCGTTGGCAATCGTCAGGCCATTGGTGTCGAGTTTGCTGTTTCCAGTGGTGATGGACGTCGCATTCAGATCGTCGGCCGTCGCCACCGTGATGTCCGCTCCGTTGTGGGTCACCTTGATGTTCTTGCCATCCTTGAACTGCACCGTGTCGCCCGGCTTGACCTGGGTGGCGGTGTCGCCGTTGGCCTGCACGTTCCAGCCGGTATTGGCCGTCTGTTGCACTGCGGCGATCGCGTCGTTGACGGTGTTCTTGCCCGTGCCGCCGACATTGCTCACCGTGACCTTGCCGGTCGTCGCGTCATAGGCGGCGTTGCCGCCCAGCGTGCCGGCCGTCGAGGTGCCCAGTTGATCCACTCGGGAGCCCAAGCCACCCATTGCCTGATTGGTTGCGAACAGCTGCGATCCGTTGACCGCGTCCTTGGATGCGGCGGACAGGTCGCCATTGGCCACGTTCGTGATCTTCTTGCCACCCGCATCGATGCCGGAGGCCAGAACGCTCGGGCCGTTGGTGATCGCCAGGCCATTGGTGTCCAGCTTGGCGTTGCCGGTCGCGATGGACGTCGCCTTCAGATCGTCGGCCGTCGCCACCGTGATGTCCGTGCCCGTGCGCGTGACCTTGATGTTCTGGCCATCCTTGAACTGCACCGTGTCACCCGGCTTGACCTGGGTGGCGGTGTCGCCGTTGGCCTGCACATTGAAACCCTTGTTGGCCGTGGCAAGGGCCGTGTTTGCCGTCGTGTTGGCGGTTCCGATGGCTGCGCCGATCGTGCCCTGGCCCGTGCCGCCGATGTTGTTGCCAATCGCCAGGGTGCCCGTCGTACTGTTGTAAGTCGCGCTGTCGCCGATCACGCTGGCCGCCGACGTACCAAGGGCGTCGATTTTCCCGCCAGCGATGGAAAGGGCCTGATTGGTCGCGAACAGCTGCGAGCCATTCACCGCGTCGGTAGACGCTGCGGACAATGCACCAGCCGCGACATTCTTCAGCTGCCTTTCATTGCCCGCAGAGCCAATGCTCACGACACTCGACGGACTCGCTCCCGCGAAGTTGTAGCTGGTGCCATTGATGGTGACCGATGCAGTCGGCGCGGCTGCGCTGGTTGCCGAGCCGGCGCCCAGCGCCACGTCGTTCGCGTTGTTGGCGACAGCGCCGGAGCCGAGGGCCATGGAATTGGTCGCCTTGGCGGCTGCCGTATCGCCCAGGGCTACGCTGCCGGCACTGCTCGTCGAAGACCGGATGCCGAGCGCGATCGAGCCCTGCCCTTGGGCATTGTTGGTGTTCCCGATCGCCACCGCTCCATCGCCGTTAACGGTGTTGTCCTTGCCCAGCGCTACAGCACCTGCGCCCGCAACAATGTTCGGATCGCCGATCGCCACGGCGCCATCGCCATCGGCGACATTGCCTGCACCGATCGATACGGCCTTTCCACCCTTGGCCGTGGCCGATTTGCCGATCGCGACCGACTGCGCCGTTTCGGCCAGGGCGCCATCGCCCAGTGCCACTGAAGACGCCCCCTGGGCGCTGGAATTGGCGCCGCCTGCAAAGGCATTGAGGCCACCTGCCACTGCACCGAAGCCGATCGCCGAAGCGTTATCCGCCTGCCCCCTGGACTTCCCACCAATGGCGATGGCATTCGCTCCGGATGCGTTGGCAGCGCCACCGCTACCGCCAAGAAGGGTGTTATCGCTAGAACCGAGCGCAACCGACCCAAACCCGGTGGCCTGGGTGTTGCGGCCCACGGCTGTGGCCACCGCACCCGAGGCATTCGAGAACTGTCCCAGCGCCTGCGCATAGTCGCCATCGGCGCTGGAAAATGCACCGATGGCTGACGAACGGAATCCATTGCTCGTTGCACTTGTACCGATCGCTACGCCCCAAGTTCCTGTCGCCCGAGAGTTCGACCCCAAGGCGATAGCACCATCACCGGAAGCTGTGGATTGGGTCCCCAAGGCCATGGCGTTATCGACGGACGAGTTGGCTCTCAGACCCATGCTGAGGGCTCCGATCCCCTTAGCGACAGAATCTGAGCCGAAGGCAATGGCGCTATTTCCGGAAGAACTGGCTCGTATGCCAATGGCAATGGCACCAATGCCTGCGGAATTCCCTTCGGCCCCAAATGCGATGGCGCCATTACCTGAAGCTTTGGAGCGGGCACCCAGGGCGACGGCATTGACATCCAAGGATGTGGCATCCGTCCCTACGGCGGTAGCACCGGAGAACGACGCTTTGGAGCGAGCACCTAAAGCGATGGCGTTGTCAGCAGAAGCTGCGGAATCGGCGCCCAAGGCCGTAGCGCCATTGCCAGAGGCTTGGGAACGGGGACCTATAGCGATGGTGCTGGCATTGGACGCGACGGAACGAGTCCCAATGGCGATGGAGGAAATAGCGGAAGCGCCTGCGTCGCTTCCCAAGGCAATAGCGGTATCGAAGGCCGCGTTGGCTTTCACCCCTATGCCGATAGCTCCGACCCCTGCGGCGGCAGAATCCGACCCGAAGGCAATGGCGCTATTTCCGGAAGCCTTGGCACGGAGGCCAATGCTCGTAGCGCCCGTATCAGAAGCTGCAGAATCGACACCCAGGGCAAGCGAGCTGTTGCCGGATGCCTTGGCCCGCTGACCTATAGCGACAGCGCCCACATCGGAAGCAACAGCACCGGCATCCAAGGCAACTTCCGCTACGGCGGGGCCTGCCCCGAAGATCAGGCCCAGCGATAGCGCCGCCGCGATCGGGCGCAGCGCCATGCCTGCGCGGCCATACGCAGCCGAAGCGCCCGTGCCGCCGCCGGACTTGCGCAAGTCCAGCGTGCCGCCGCCTTCACCATTGCCGCTTCCGCGATGGCACGCTATTTCAGAGGCGACCACAAGCTGGCAGCGCGAGCGACTCCACACAGTGCGGTAGATCTTGTTCATTGCATGTTTCCTTCGATGTTGCGAATTGCTTGTGCGGTGGCGGAGTGATGGGGGGCGCTGTGCCCGCCTGGCGGGGAACGCAGGTAGCCGGCGTACTCGCGCACGCAGGCGCCGTGTGAGAAGCCGATGAGCCGGACGCGGCGCAGCTGCGCCGCGCTCCAGCGCGACCCGGGCACTGGTGACATGGAGAGGTGGGGGTCGTCGAAATGGGGGGGCAAGGCGTAGAAGCCGAGGGCTACGCCTGCGCCGTAGTGCTCCAGCGCCTGGCTTTCGCCGCGCGATGCGGACTGCTCGCTCGGCAGGCGCAGCAGCTGCTTTTGCAGCAGCAGCGACACGCGCTGCGCCCATTGCACGGGCTCGTCGCCGACCTGCGCCACCGCATGCGGGTTCAGCCAGGCCAGCACGGGCAGCACGACCGACGGCACACGCATCCACTCGGGCAGCCAGCGCGCGAGCAGCACCGCTGCAGCGTGGCGTAGACCGAGGGACAGCGGCTTCATGGCTGCTCCATGCCCACGGGCAGGATCAGCTGAATGCTCGGCTGGCCCACGGTGACTGGCGCCACCGCACGGCCCTGCAGCCAGGGCACGCCCGCCAGGCTGGCCGCCAGCACCTCGTCCTGCGAGCCCACCCCTTCGGCCACGACCAGCGGTGACAGCGTTCCGGCCAACGCCGCCAAGTGCTGCAGGTAGTCAGCGGCGGTACGGCTGCCGGAAGCGGCGCGCACCAGCCCGCCGCAGAGCTTGATCACCTGCGGTGCAACGGCGCACACGAAGTCCAGCCGGGTATAGCCGGCCCCGAAGTCGTCAATGGCGATCTGGCAGCCCATCTGCCGCATGGCCTTCACCAGCTCCACGGCCTGCCCGAAGTCGGGCAGGGGCGCGGTTTCGGTGATCTCCAGGGTCAGGCGCGCTGCGACCGAGCGCGCCTTGCGCAGGCGATCGAAGATGCCGCCCCAGCTCCCGGTGCCCGGCACCAGGCTTTGCGCGGACAGGTTGCACCCCAGCCGCAGCGACGGATCCGCTTCCAGCTGGCCGACGACGGCATCCAGCACCACCCAGTCCAGCAGCCGCACCAGCCCCAGGCGCTCCAGCGCAGGTACCAGTTCGCATGCCGACATGTCGGGTTCACCGGCGCACGCGGCCACGCGCAGCAAGGCCTCCTGGTAGAGCACGTCATCCCCGGACGCACGCCCCGACGCCCCAGCGGAAACGACGGGCTGCAGCGCCAGCTGCACCCGCCCCTGCGTCAGGGCCCGATGGAAAGCCAGCGCCGCTTCCATGTCGGCTTCGTAGGCCAGGCGCCCCACCCAGCCGCACGGCAGGGAAGGCAAGGCGGGAACACCCATGCCCTGGCCTTCGAACTCCTGCAGGTGCGGCAGACGGCCGTCCAGGTAGTCATGCGCCGGCAACTGGACCCGATCGACACTGACCACCAGCAAGGCACGGCGCCCCTGGCTGGCGAAAGGCTGGGCAAACAAGGCCTGCTGCCATGCCTCGATCCGCGCGTCGGGCAAAGCACTCGCCTCACGCGCCGCCGCGGCTTGATCGGCCAGCGGGGGCAATGCCACGAGGAACCGGCGATGGTCCACGGTAGCAACCGAGCCACCCCACAGATGCAGGCGCCATTGCAGGGCGCGCAACGCAGCTGCGGCGAAGTCTTCGCCATACACCACCGCCAAGTGATCGCGGTTGTGCAGATCGACAAGGGCGTAGGCCGCCATCGGGGCTGTGGCAACGCCCCCTGGGCCGTCACCGGCAAGTGCTCCCTCCCGAGGACCAGCCAGCAAGCCACGACGGCTCACGAGATGGTTGTGCTGGCCGAATGTGCTGGTTAAGTACAAAATGGGTCGGTTGTGTGACCATCCGACCGCATACACAGATTACTGGGGAGTTACAGGGCTTTGGCCCCCGATAGCCCCCCCATGGCGATAGGGACCCGTTCTGTCAACTCAGGGCGCGTTCCAAAAGAGGGAAGATGACCTCTGTGGCTGGCCGGCAACAAGCCAGTCGGGGAAGCGCCCCAACTTCCAGGGATGGTTTCCGCTTTGATGATTGGCTACGCACGGGTTTCTACTGAAGACCAGTGTCTGGATCTGCAAATCCAAGCACTGCAGCACTTAGGCTGCGACAAGATCTATTCCGACCACGGCATTTCTGGCGCGGTCAACTCGCGCCCCGGACTGGATCGGGCGCTGGCACGGCTCAAACCCGGCGACACGCTGGCCGTGTGGAGGCTGGACCGGCTGGGCCGCTCGCTGCCGCACCTGGTGTGGCTGCTGGAAACACTGGGACGACGCAAGGTCTCCTTCCACTCCATCACCGAGCACATCAACACTCGCTCCTCCGGCGGGAGATTGGTGTTCCACATGATGGCGGCGCTGGCGGAGTTCGAGCGCACCCTGATCAGCGAGCGCACCCGGGCCGGCATGGAGGCGGCTCGCGCGGCCGGGCGCAGCATCGGACGCAGACCGCTGCTGACGCAGCGGCAGCTGATCGAGGTCAGCCTACAACTCAAACGCGGCCAAAAGACGTTGCGTGAGATTGCTGGCGAACTGAAAGTACATCCGCGCACGGTGCAACGCGGGCTCGCGCGGCTGAAGGCGATCAAGTGAACAGGAACCCGATGCACCGGCATTCAACCCCGGGCGCAATCGCTGCGGAATTGAAGGGCCCCAGAAGTCGGACGGCCATGGTTTCGCCGATCAGGCAGTGTTTCTCAGCCGATTCGCCACCAAGCTGGCCGCATCGCTCTTCAAAACGATGAAGCGCGCGCCCATCGCATCCATGCGCAAGCCAAATGCGCACATGACCATCCAGAACCTCGAACTCGCCTTCGAGCACCCATGAACACCCGTGCCGCGCGCGCAAGCGCCAGTTCGGTCGCGCCAAGCTGTGCTACCGAGGGCTGGCCAAGAACACCGCGCAGTTGCGCCCGCTGTTTGCGTTAGCCAATCTCTGGCTGGTGCGGTGCAAATTGCTGGGGGCCATGGCATGAGTGCGCCCGCAGAGCACCAGACAGGCCAGATCGACGGCCGATCTGAACCCACATGCACATGAGCCAAGAAGAAGCGAGTTCAGCTGCCTCGCCCCTCCACGGGTTCCGCGCATCAGCACACTCATGCGCGCTCTGCAGACCTTTCGCAAAACGAGCATCATCCTCGCCGTGCCCTGAAATACCAATCGCCGCATGAATTCCAGCAACGTAGAGATTCTCTAAGAACGTGTTCACGATCTCGCAGGGGATCGCGTTGGAGCGCAATCGGGATGAGTGGATGCTTCGGATGCGCCGCATGGGCTCATGCCCATGCAAGCAGCCGGGGCGTCCGATCGCCCGATTTCGCTCCAACCCGAAGGGCAGCGACGTCGGCGGGCGGTCTGCGGCGTTGCGGCGCTTGTGGATAGCCGTGCTATCCACTGCGCACCACGCCTTGCATCCCATCCCGCCCACACCGCTGCGCGACCCCTGGGAGATCGGGAACACGTTCTAAATCAAGAGTGATCTGGTGTCCGCAGATGCGGGGTGCAGTCCAGTCCTAGAAACCGGCAGCAACCCACGCAGAGCTTCTTCCTTGAAACGAGTCTTTTTCGATGGCGAAATTAGCGTTTGAGGGCTTTCTTGTCGATACAGATCGCCGGGTGCTTTTGCGCAACGGTGTACAGGTCGATTTGCAGCCTCTCGTGTTTGATCTGGTGAGCTTCCTGGCGAAGCGTCCGCGTCGCGTTGTATCCAAGGCGGAACTCCTGCCTGCGATCTGGCGTACCAGCTTTGTGACCGAGACTGTCGTCGCGCGTGCCGTGATGAAGGCGCGCCGAGCGCTGCTCGATGACGCCAGAGCGCCCCGGCTGCTCCGGACCGTGCCCCGACTCGGATATCTTTTTGACGCAGAGGTCAGCGAGCGCGGTTCCACGAAGGAGGACGATCCTGACACGACAGCGTGCGCAGTGGTCAGCGGGCCGCGATTGGCTCTGCTGCCGGTTCAGGATCGCACGGGCAATCCCGCCCTGTCCTGGGTGAGCGCAGGGCTGGCAGGCCTCATCCAGCAGTGGATAGAAGACATGGGCGGTTTCAGGCCAGTGCTTGCCACCGAAGCCCAGATCGCCAGTTGCATTGAGCTCCATGACAGCGGCACGCATGCCCCGCTTGGTCCCCGCCTCGGGGTCGTGGATGTCGTGCGGTCCGAGCTCTCCTGGCATGGACAGGTGTTCGTGCTGCGCGCTTGGCGTGGGATGAAGGCGCCCGGGATCCTGACTTTCGAGGAGCACGGTGGAGACGTCATCCGACTGGCGCGGCGCATGGCCCAAACCTTGACTGGCGAGCGCGTCCTAGACGAGCCGGCGCATGTGGACAGTTTCTGGCTGGAACAGTTGGCCATAGTCGTCTCGCTCAGGCAGGCGGGCTCCCCCGGCCGCGCGCTGTCCCTGTTGGAGAGTTGCCGATTGCACCTCCCCGAGACACTTTCGGTGCGCCTGCTGCATGTGCGCTTGTTGATTCAGTCAGGGGGGCATCTTGAAGCCATCGAGCGTGCGGACCTCGCCTTGGCAGATCCTGCCCTGCCTGAGCGGTCGCTGACGCGCGTCGAACTCCTGTCACTGCGCGCGCAGGGCGCCTTTGAAGCGGACCGGGTCGCCGAAGCACGGGCCTTCTTTGATGATGCATTGCGCCTGTCGGCGCAGGTGCCAGGGGCGCAGACGCTTCGCCCCGATATCTTGGGCAAGGCCGCGCGAGCGGCAGGCCGGCAACTGGACATCACCACGGCCTTGAGCCTTGGAGAACAGGGGGTTGAAGAAGCAGAGCAGCTCGGACAACTCGAGATCAAGGCACGAGCTTGGCTGATCCATGCAGCACTGCTGCGCGGCATGGATTTTCCGTACCGCGCCAGCGAGGCCTCCAAGCGTGCCTTCGATCTGGCCCAGCGCACGGATGTGCTGGAGTACAAGGCACGTGCATTCCGGTCGCAGGCAGCCGAGCATCATTACCAGCGCGAGTACGAGCGGGCCATCAAGGCAGTGCGCAAGAGTGTGTCCCTGTGGGTTCGAATCGGGGATCGTTCGAGCCTGCACTGGACCCAGCTGATGGAAGTGTCGCTGCTGATTGAAGCTGGGCTGTATCACGAGGCAACCGCCACAGCCAACAATGTGGCTGCTCAACGAGACCTGCAGAGGGCACAAAAAGGCTTGCTGCATTTCCTGCGGGCGCAGATGGAGTGGTGTGCGGGAGAGAGCGCCGCAGCGCTGGAGAGACTGCGGGCTTTCACGCTGGCAGCGGCTGGTTCAAACAGCCTGTATATCCAGATGGCCAAGGCCGAAATGGTTTTCCTGGCCATTGAGCTGCGACATCTCCATGAGGCCGCTCAGCTTGTCAGCGCTCTGATCATCCCCCCTACGGCAGGTTGCATGGAGCGGCGGCAGGCCGCCGTGGCTCTGGCACATGGAGATCGATTCCGTGCGATCGAATGCTTGCGACAAGTCTGGGAGAGCGGACAGTCCCTGGGCATTGAAGGGCTGCTGATCGCGGTGGATCTAGGGTGGCTCTTGCTGGAGACCGCGCTTCCCGGATTCGAAGATCCTGTGCTGGAAATGCTGTTTGCGCATGTGCTGGACTACTCGGAGGAGGCGCCGGAGGTGCGCCTGTTCCGGGCGGGCTATTTGCTGCGCCAGCGAGGGGGTGAGCATCAGCGTGCCGAGTGGAACGCAGAGGTGAAAAGATCACGCTCACTCGCCCGCCGCTGCCCCGTGATGGTCACCGAATCGTATCGCGAAGCGCTGGCCGCACGCGTGCCGGCTCCGCTCTCTCAGCTGTTCAGCAGGGTCTGTCGCTGAAGCCCCCCTGACCGCCTTGGTCATGCATTGGTCATGCTCAGTTTGTCGGGATCTTTTCAGAATGTACCCATTCGCTGGATGTGTTGAGTGAAAAGCATGGCGGGCCCTGAGAAGGCTGCGCCAGCCCCCTTCCCGAAACGGTCTGGTCTTCAGAGAACACGCGAAGCAATGTCCGCTCAGACCGACGAATAGGCGAAGACATTCACCTCACCGCGATGCCTTCTCGAAATCCCAGCGTCCGCCCAGGGCCCACAAGGTGGAGTCCAGGCGATGCAAGCACGACAACTGACTGAAACCATGATGATGGAAATCACGCCATGATGCATCGACACTGCTGCAGGAATGGTATGGGAGCGGCACCTGCCGCCCACTGGCGCCGCTGCACGCTTATTCAGCATGGCCCGCGGACACCATCGGCCTCGATGGTGGGTCGATGGACGCAGTTCACACGGGCCGCCGCAGAGAGCGTGGGCGAGGTGCTGAAGCAGAGCGGGGAGCGACGACGAGGTCCGTTCGAGAACCTCCGCGAACTGGTTCGAGGTGAACAAGGACTGGGGGGCTCCCCTGGCTTCGCTGATCGGTGCGGGCGGCGAGGTCGTGTCCAACGACCGCACCTCCATCAAACTCGAGCCCGCAATCCGGGAGCTGCGCACTTCGCTGCGACACAGCACCGCACAGGAGGCGTCGAAAGAGGCCCCCGGCGAGCCGTGCCGATGGCTTGGCCGACGGGAACGACTATCAGGGATGCCGTTTTTCGCTGTCCTGCCCCAACCGGCCCACAGAGCAGTTTTCGCGTCGTTGCCGCGGCTGGCTGGCCTCGCGTCCCCGCCATGCCTCCACCGCTGCGACCGACCGGAAACGCGTTCCAGCGTTGTGTCAGCCCCTTTCACCCAGCAACAGAAATGGCTTCAAAACAGGCACCATGCCTGCGCGTGCGCTCATGGAGAGGAAATACCAAAAGAAATAAAAGGCAACCATCATGCTGATCGGCTATGCGCGCGTATCGACAGAAGACCAGAGCCTCAACTTGCAAATACAGGCTCTTGAGGCCATTGGTTGCCAGCATATTTACACGGACCATGGAGTTTCGGGCCAGCGCACATCGCGCCCAGGTCTGGACCGGGCGCTGCGCCAGCTCAAGCCCGGGGGCAAGCTGGTAGTGTGGCGACTGGACCGGCTGGGTCGTTCGCTGACCCACCTGGTCAAGCTGATGGAGCAGCTAGGCCATAGGGAGGTGAGCTTCCAATCTCTCACCGAGGCCATCGACACCCATTCTTCTGGAGGTCGACTGTTGTTCCACATGATGGCCGCACTGGCCGAGTTCGAACGCTCACTGATCAGCGAACGTACGCGTGCCGGCATGCATGCGGCACGCAGCCAAGGTACGCGTCTGGGGCGACCCCCCTCGCTGACGCCGCAGCAATGCCAGCGAGCATGCACCCTGCGCCGGGTGCACGGCTGGACGACGCTGCAGGTCGCGCATGAATTCGGCGTGCATCCGCGGACGCTTCTGCGCCACGTCGCGGAGTTCTGCGGCAATGCCCGGCATGGCATGTGCATCCACTGCATGCAGGAACCAACCTGAACAACGCGGGTGCGTCCATACGTCTCCCGTCTGGATGAGGTCACAAGGGGCGATGCGCCGGCCGCCGGCAGATTGCGCTGAAGCGCCGGCCCCATAGCGCATTTGCCGCTGAACGGGGCCGCCACTTCCGCACCACGCGGGCGGCCTGCGCTTCTAGCATCGGTGCATCCGAAACAACCCTTGCGCCGCTGGAGCCCAACCCATGTCCGATCTGCTCGTCACCTTCAACTTCGACCAACTCGGCGAAGCCCGCGAATACCGTCCGCCGGCCGACCGCGTGATCGAAGGCGACATCGTCTGCCGCAACTGGGACATCGACAGCGCCAAGGACGGCGCCGTGCGTGCCGGCGTCTGGGAAGCCACGCCCGGCGTGAACCACTCCATCAAGGGCGAGACCTGGGAGTTCTGCCTGATCCTCTCCGGCGTGGTGGAGATCACCGAGCGCGGCCACGAGCCCAAGATCTACAAGGCCGGCGACTGCTTCATCATGAAGCCCGGCTACGTGGGCACCTGGCGCACCATCGAGACGGTGCGCAAGGTGTGGGTCATCGCCTGAGAACGTTTTCACGTTCTGACGTCCCTCCTCCGTTCCTTCACGGCGTAGCCACCGCCTCCGGGCTCGCGGCCTTCGTCTTCGCTGCCGCCGCACTGCGTGCCGAGGCGATGGCCGCTTCGCGGCCCGCCGCGCTCTGCACCAGCTGGTTTGCGAACGCGCCCAGCGCATCGATGGCCTGCGCCGCCGAGCGCAGCCAGGCCGACTGCAGGTGGAACACATGCCAGCGCCCCTGCCAGACCTGCAGGCGGCATTCGACGCCGGCCTGCTCCAGCCGGGCCGCCAGCCTCAGCGAATCGTCCAGCAGCACTTCCCGCTCGCCAACCTGGATCATCACCGGAGGCAGGCCCGAGAGATCGGCCTGCAGCGGACGGTGTTCCGCCGCGCCGGCCGGCGCCGCATACCAGCCCAGCCCCTGGCGCAGCCAGCCTTCGCGGATCATCGGGTCCGCCGCGCGCCGGGTGGCGAGGCTCGCGCCCTGTAGCGCCGGGTCGGTCACGGGCGAGATCAGCAATGCACCGGCCGGCAGCGGCTGGCCTGAGCGCCTGAGCGACAGCAGCAGCGCCATGACCAGCGCGCCCCCGGCCGAATCGCCGGCGAGCACGATGCGTTCGGGCGCCACGCCGCGCTCCAGCAGGGCCTGGTAGCAGGCGCGGGCGTCGTCCAGGGCGGCGGGGTACGGGTGCTCGGGCGCGAGGCGGTAGTCGGGCACGGCCACCACGGCACCGGCCGCCAGGGCCAGCCGGGTGGTGATGCTGCGGTGCGTGCGCGGGCTGCCCAGGCAAAACGCGCCGCCGTGCAGGTAGAGCACATGCGTGCGTCCCTCGCCCGCAGTGGGCGCGACGATCTGCACCGGCACGCCGCCCCAGCGCTCCTGGTAGCTCAGGGTGCCGCGCACGCCCGGCATGAACGGCGACAGCAGGCCCACCACCGCACGCTGCCAGCCGGCGCCGAAGGGCGGGCCGATGAGGCTCTTGAAGCCCAGCCGCAGGAAGCCGCGCAGGAACCCGGCAGGCAGCGCTTCGGCCGCGCCCGGCGCAGGCGCGATGCGCGTGGCGTCGGCGCCCGCCTGGGCGCTCTGCATCCGGTAGGCATTCAGGCCCGACCAGCGCGTGGCCATCCGGTAGCTCAGCGTGAAGCCCGGCCAGTTGGTGCTGTTGTGGCCGTTGGCATCCACGTACCAGCTCTTGCAGCCGTTCCAGACGGTCTGCCGCAGGCGCTGCTGGATGTGGCGGTTGTAGCGCTCGAAGCGCTGCGCATCGGGCTCGATGGTGGCCGCACCCGCCCGCTCCATGGCGCCCACGCAGCGCATGACGTGGGCGATCTGGCTCTCGATCATGTACACGATCGAGTTGTGGCCCAGGTTGGTGTTGGGGCCGTAGAGCATGAAGAAGTTGGGAAAGCCCGGCACGGTGATGCCCAGGTAGGCCGCCGCGCCGCGCTGCCAGGCGGCGTTCAGGTCCAGGCCGCCGCGCCCGGTGATCTTCATGGGCGAGAGGAACTGCGTCGCCGCGAAGCCCGTGCCATAGACGATCACGTCGGCGCGGTGCAGCCGGCCGTCGCGGGTGCGGACGCCTTCCGGCTCCACCCGGTCGATGGCGCCGGTCTGCACATGCACGTTGCTGCGCGCCATGGTCGCCAGGTAGTCGCTCGACAGCAGGATGCGCTTGCAGCCGATGGGGTAGTCGGGCGTGAGGGTTTCGCGCAGCGCCGCATCGGGCACCTGCCGCCCCAGCATCTTGCGGAACGGCCGGCCCACGGCCCACTGCATCAGCCCCTTGAAGCGCGTGAAGGCCAAGGCCCGCGATTCGTACTTGGCGTAGATCCAGGCGCGGTGCAGGCGCATGGCGCCGGGCACGAAGCGGAACAGCGCCTTCTCCAGCCCGCCGTAGGCCCGGTCGGGGCGCGGCATCATGTAGCTGGGCGAGCGCTGGAACACATGCAGCTCCTGCACCCGGCCGGCGATGGCCGGCACGAACTGGATGGCCGATGCGCCGGTGCCGATCACGGCCACGCGCTTCCCGGCCAGGTCAACGCCCTGGTCCCAGCGCGCCGAATGGAAGCTGGGGCCGGCGAAGCTCTCGATGCCGGCGATGGCCGGCAGCGCCGGCCGGCTGAGCTGGCCCGTGCCGCTGACCAGGAACTGCGCTGCCAGCCGCTGGCCGTCCTGCAGTTGCACCAGCCAGCGCTGGCCGGCCTCGTCCCACGCGGCGGAGGCGACTTCGCTCTGCAGGCGCACATGGCGCAGCAGGTCGTAGCGGCGGGCGCAGTGGCGCAGGTACTCCAGGATCTCCTGCTGCGGCGCGAACACACGGCTCCAGCGCGGGTTGGGCTCGAAGGAGAACGAATACAGGTGCGAGGGCACGTCGCAGGCGGCGCCGGGGTAGGCGTTGTCGCGCCAGACGCCGCCCACGTCGCCGGCCTTTTCCAGGAGGGCGAAGTCTTCGATGCCGGCCTTGCGCAGCGCGATGGCCATGCCCAGGCCGGCGAAGCCGGTGCCGATGATGAGGAAGCGATAGGCGGTGATGGCGGGTTCAGGCGAGCGCATGGTCGGCCTCCGGTGCGGTCAGGGGAGATGCGGCCTGCTCCGGCGCGATGCGCTGGCGGCCGAGGATGAGATCCACCGCCTTCTCGGCGATCATGATCGTGGGCGCATTGGTGTTGCCGCCGATCAGCGTCGGCATCACCGAGGCATCGACGATGCGCAGCCGGTCCAGCCCGCGCACGCGCAGCTGTGGATCGACCACCGCGTTCTCGTCCTCGCCCATGCGGCAGGTGCCGACGGGGTGATAGACGGTGTCGGTGCGCGCGCGCAGCACGGCGCGGATCTGTTCGTCCGTCTCCACGCCCTGCGTGAACATGTCGCGGCGCAGCCAGCGCGCCATGGCGGGCGCCTGCATGATCTTCTGCGTGATGCGAAAGCCCCGCACCATGTCTTCCAGGTCCTGCCCGTCGGCGTAGAAGGCCGGGTCGATCAGCGGCGCGGCCAGCGGGTCGCGGCTGGCCAGGGCCACGCTGCCCCGGCTGCGCGGGCGCAGCAGGCAGACGTGGCACGAGAGGCCATGGCCGCCGTGGAAGCGCCGGGCATGGTTGTCCACCATGGCGACGACGAAGTGCAGCTGCAGGTCCGGCCGCTCGGCGTCGGGACGCGAGCGCAGGAAGCCGCCGCATTCGGCGAAGTTGGAGGTCAGCATGCCGCGCCGCTCGCGCCGGTAGCGCAGCGCCTCGCGGGCCATGCGCAGGCCGCCCCTGGCCGACACGCCCATCGCGGCGGTGGTGTCCACCTGGTAGCCGAAGACGAAGTCCGGATGGTCCTGCAGGTTCTGCCCGACGCCGGGCAGGTGCATCACCATCGGCAGGCCGTGCGCGGACAGGGCATGCAGCGGGCCCACGCCCGAGAGCATCAGCAGCTGCGGCGTCTGCAGCGCGCCGGTGGCCAGGATCACCTCGCGCCGGGCGTGCACGCGGCGCACCACGCCGTCCTGCAGGTATTCGACGCCCACGGCGCGGCGGCCGTCGAACAGCACGCGCAAGGCGCGCGCATGGGTGCGGACCTCCAGGTTCTGGCGCCGCCCCAGGTGCGGCAGCAGGTAGGCGCGGGCCGCGCTGCAGCGCTCGCCGTGCTTTTGCGTGAGCTGATAGACGCCCACGCCCTCCTGCTCGGCGCCGTTGAAGTCGGCGTTCACCGCATGGCCGGCCTGCCGCCCGGCGTCGAGGAAGTCGGCGTGCAGGGGGTTGTCGGTGCGCGGGTCGGCCACCCAGAGCGGCCCTTCGCTGCCGTGCCAGGCATCGTGGATGCTCTCGTTGTGCTCGGAGAGGCGGAAGTACGGCAGCACCTCGTCGTAGGACCAGCCCGCGGCGCCCATGCGCGCCCAGTCGTCGTAGTCGCTGCGATGGCCGCGGATATAGACCATGGCGTTGATCGCCGAGGAGCCGCCCAGCGTGCGCCCGCGCGGCTGGTAGCCCCGGCGCCCGCCCAGGCCGGGCTGGGGCACGGTCTCGAAGGCCCAGTTGTTCAGGTGCGTGGGGATCATCGCCACCGCGCCCGCCGGCATGCGGATGAGCATGTCGTCGCCCCGGCCGCCGGCCTCCAGCAGGCAGACGCTGTTGGCAGGGTCTTCCGTCAGCCGCCCGCCCAGCACGCAGCCGCCGGAGCCGCCACCCACCACCACGAAATCGAAGATGTCGCTCATTTTCCTGTCTCCTTTGTCGTCACTTCAGGTCAGCCGCTCCAGCAGCCCGAGCAGGCGCTCGAAGGTCTTGCCGTAGGGCGGATGGAACAGGCCGCTGCCGTTCAGCCGCGCCTGACGGAAGACCGGCTTGAGGTGGCTCAGCCGATCGAAGCCCCAGCGGCCGTGGTAGGCGCCCTGCCCGCTCGCGCCCACGCCGCCGAAGGGCTGGTGCTCCTGGACCAGATGCCACAGGCAGTCGTTGACGGTGACGCCACCGGCCAGGGTCTCGTTCAAGACCCGCTCGCAAGCGGCCCGGTCGCGCCCGAACCAGTAGAGCGCCAGCGGCGGATCGCCCGCCCGCACATGGGCGATGGCCGCGTCGGTGCCGGCCACCTCCACGATGGGCAGCACCGGCCCGAAGATCTCTTCCTGCATCAGGCGCATGCCGGGCGTGGCGCCCAGCACCAGGGTGGGCGGCAGCTTGCGCGTGCCGGTGCCGAAGTCTTCGTGCGCGGGGTTCACTTCGACGATGCGCGCGCCCTGCGCACGGGCATCGTCCAGCAGCACCAGCAGGCGCTGGCGGTGGCGCTCGCTCACGACGGCGGTGTAGTCCGGGTTGTCGCGCAGCCGGGGGTAGAGCCGGCCCATGGCAGCGGCCAGGCCCTGTGCCACCGCCTCGCCCTGCCCGGCCGGCACCAGCAGGTAGTCGGGCGCGATGCAGGTCTGCCCGGCATTGAGCAGCTTGCCGAAGGCGATGCGCGGCAGGGCCTCGCGCAGGTCGCAGCTGGCGTCGAGGATGGCGGGCGACTTGCCGCCCAGCTCCAGCGTCACCGGCACCAGGTTCTTCGCCGCGGCCTGGGCCACCAGCCGCCCGACCGCCGTGGAGCCGGTGAAGAACAGGTGGTCGAAGGGCAGCTCCACGAAGGCGCGGCCCACATCCGCATCGCCCGTGACCACGGCCATCTCCGACGGGTCGAACGCATCGGCCACAGCCTGGGCCAGCTCGGCCGCGAAGCGCGGCGTGAACTCCGACGGCTTGATCAGCACCCGGTTGCCCGCCGCCAGCGCGGCCAGCGCCGGCCCCAGCGCCAGCTGCAGCGGGTAGTTCCAGGGCGAGACCACGCCGACCACGCCCAGCGGCTGCGGCAGCAGGCGGTTGCCGCCCGGCAGGAAGTGCAGCTGCGTGGGCACGCGGCGCGGCCGCATCCAGCCGCGCAGGTGGCGCAGCGCGTGGCGGATGCCGGCGCGCACCACGAACAGCTCGGCCAGCTGGCTCTCGTGCACGCTGCGGCCGCCGAAGTCGGCGTCGATGGCGGCGATGAAGCGCTGCTCGTAGGTATGGGTGAGCGCCAGCAGGCGGCGCAGCCGGTCGGCACGCACCGGCCAGGCAGGCATGGGCTCCTTGCCGAAGGCCGCGCGCTGCAGGGCCAGCAGGCCGGCCAGCTGGGCGGCGGAATGGGCGGGGTTCATCTGCATGGCGGCCTCCTCACGCCGCCACGGCGGCGGCATCGGAGCGGCGCGCGGCGAAGCGCTCGCGCAGCGGCTGCTTGGCGATCTTGCCGGTGGGGCCGATGGGCAGCGCATCGACGAACTCCACCGCATCGGGCACCTGCCACTTCGGCAGCCTGCCCGCGAGGAAACCGCGCAATGCGTCGCCGCTGACTTCGGCGCCCGGTCGCAGCACGGCCAACAGCAGGGGACGCTCGTCCCATTTGGGATCGGGCACGCCGATGCAGGCGGCCATGGCCACCGCCGGATGCTCGAGCGCGGCGTTTTCCACGTCGATGGAGCTGATCCATTCGCCGCCGGACTTGATCAGATCCTTGGCCCGGTCGGTGATCTGCATGAAGCCCTCGGCGTCGATGCAGGCGACGTCGCCCGTGCGGAACCAGCCGTCCTCGGTGGCCGGGCGCTCATGGTTGAAGTAGCGCTCCACGACCCACGGCCCGCGCACCAGCAGCTCGCCCTGGCTGCGGCCGTCGAACGGCAGATCGGCGCCGTTCGCGTCCACCAGCCGCATCTCCACGCCGCACACCGCCCGGCCCTGCTTGGCCTGCAACGCAACCCGTGCGCCGTCGTCCAGCCCGGCCTGCGACCGCTTGGGCTGGTTCACCGTGCCCAGGGGCGAGAGTTCCGTCATGCCCCAGGCATGGATGACCTCGACGCCGTGGCGGCCCTGGAAGGCGCGGATCAGCGCCGGCGGGCAGGCCGCTCCGCCGACGACCAGGCGCCGCAGGCTGCCGAACCGCAGCGCATGGCGCTCGACATGGTCGAGCAGCATCTGCCAGACCGTGGGCACGCCGGGCGAGATATCGACCGCCTCGGCCTCCATCAGCTCATGGACCGATGCGCCATCGAGCCGCGGCCCGGGAAACACCAGCTTGCACCCCGTAAGCGCCGCCGCGTAGGGCACGCCCCAGGCATTGACGTGGAACATGGGCACCACGGGCATCACGCTGTTGCGCGCCGACAGGCCCAGCGAGTCGGGCAGCGCGACGCCGTAGGCATGCAGCACGGAGGAGCGGTGGCTGTAGAGAACGCCCTTGGGGTTGCCCGTGGTGCCGCTGGTGTAGCAGAGGCTGCTGGCGGCTTCCTCGTCCAGCGCGGGCCAGTCGAGCGGCGCATCGCTTTGCGCGCCGATCAGGGTTTCGTAGTCGTCGGGGCGGCCGTTGCCCGCCAGCTCCACCCACTGGGCGACGCCTGGGCAATGGGGCTTGACGGCCTCGACCAGCGGCGCGAAGGTCGTGTCGAAGCACACCACCCGGCTGCCGGCGTCGCCCAGCATCCAGGCGATCTGCTGCGGCGCCAGGCGCGGATTGACGGTGTGCAGGATGCGGCCCGAGGCCGACACGCCGAAGTACAGCTCCAGGTGCCGATAGCCGTTCCAGGCGATGGTGGAGACGCGGTCGCCGGGTTCCACGCCCGAGGCATCGAGCCAGCGCGCCACGCGCCGCGCCCGGGCCGCGACCTGGGTCCAGTTGCTGCGGTGGATGTCGCCTTCCACGCGGCGGCTGACGATCTCGGTGCCGCCGTGGTTGCGTTCGGCATGGTCGATCAGCATGCCGATGGTCAGCATGCGGCGCTGCATTTGTCCGGGGGGAATTCTCTGGCTCATCCTTGTCTCCATGTCGTTGGTTTGAATGAATGAGCCCCATCATCAAATCCGGGCCGGCGCCCCACAAGGCGCAGTGAGGCCAGCCACTTTAGAATTCGGGCCAACCGAAAGGCATTGAGGGTAAGTCTGGATGAGCTTTCTGATGTTCCGGCGAGGCGTCACCGGCGCCCGCCTGCTGCTGGAGTACGGCCGCGAACAGGGATTGGCCGACGCCGCCTTGCTCGAGGGCAGCGCCATCGATGCGTCGTTGATCGCCGAGCCTGATGCCGAGCTGGAGCCCGAGCAGGAGCTTCGGGTGGCACGCAACCTGTCGCGCCTGCTCGGGCATCCGCCGGGGCTCGGCCTGCAGCTGGGCCTGCGCTACCGGCTGGGCAATTTCGGGCTCTGGGGCTACGGCCTGCTCAGCAGCCCCACGGTGGGCGTGGCGCTGGAGACGGCCATGCGATTCCTGCCCCTGACCTACGCTTGCTCGGCCATCAGCATGCGGGTGCTGCCCGACGAGGTGGAAGTGCATTTCAACGAACCCGCGCTGGCCAGCGGCCTCTCGCGGCTGCTGGTCGAACGCGACCTGGCCGCTGCCGCCATGCTGATAGCGCAGGTGGCGGGCGACGGCCTGCAACTGCGCCGGGTGGCGCTCAAGGCCGTGCCGGGGCGCGCCGGCGTGGTCCCGCCGGAGATGCAGCACGGCATCCTGGGCGCGGTGCCCGACTTCAAGGCGCGCGAATACGTCATCGCCTTCGACCGGGCTTGGATGGCCAAGCCGCTGCCTCAGGCCGATGCGGCCACCGCCGCCCTGTGCGAACGCATGTGCCAGAAGCTCATGGACGACAGGCGCATGGACGTCGGGTCCACGGCCATGGTCCGGCACCAGCTGGCCGCGATGCCGCCGGGGCTGCTGCCCAGCCTGCACCGCATCGCCGGCCTGCTCGGCACCAGCGAACGCACGCTCAAGCGCCGGCTTCAGGAGGAAGGCACCTCGTTCCGGCAGCTCACGCAAGAGGCACAGGCCGCCGCCGCCGCCGCGCTGGTGGGAGAGGCGCAGCTGTCGCTGACCGAAGTCGCCGAGCGCATGGGCTACTCCGACCTTTCGGCCTTCTCGCAGGCCTTCAAGCGCTGGCACGGCGTGTCGCCGGACGGGTTCCGGCGCGCATCCGGCGCCGGCTGACCGCTGGCCTGCGCTATGGTGGCGCCCCGCCCACGCACCCACCCACATCTGACATGCCCCTGCCCTCGCATTCCCTGCCCCCTGCCGGCGACGCCGGCTCCATCACCCGCGTCGCCGGCATCGAGGTCGGCCACTGCACCGACACGCGCCGGCCCACCGGCTGCAGCGTGGTCATCGCCCGCGAGGGCGCGGTGGCCGGCGTGGACGTGCGCGGCGCAGCGCCCGGCACGCGCGAGACCGATCTGCTGGAGCCCACGCACCTGGTCGAGCGCATCCATGCCGTGATGCTGGCCGGCGGCAGCGCCTTCGGGCTGGATGCGGCCAGCGGCGCGGTGCGCTGGCTGGAAGAGCGCGGCATCGGCCTGGACGTGGGCGTGGCCCGCATTCCGCTGGTGCCGGCGGCCGTGCTGTTCGACCTGACCGTGGGCGATGCGCGCATCCGCCCCGATGCCGCCGCGGGCTACGCCGCCTGCTCTGCCGCCTCGCGCGAAGACCCGGCCGAAGGCAACGTCGGCGCGGGCGCGGGCGCCGCGGTGGGCAAGCTCTTCGGCATGGACCGGGCCATGAAGGGCGGCATCGGCAGCGCCTCGATCACCGTGGAGGGCGTGACCGTGGGAGCGCTGGTGGCCTGCAACGCGGCGGGCGACGTGGTGGACCCGGACACCGGCCGCCCCGTGGCCGGCGCCCGCACGGCCGATGGCCTGCGGCTGCACGACACGCGCCGCGCCCTGCTGGCCGGCGACGCGCCGCAGAGCCTGCTGGCCGGCACCAACACCACCATCGGCGTGGTGGCGACCGATGCGGCCATCACCAAGGCACAGGCCCGCCGGCTGGCGGTGTGCGCGCACGACGGGCTGGCCCGCGCCATCAACCCCGTGCACACCCTGTCGGACGGCGACACGCTGTTCGCCCTGGGCACGGGCCTCGCCGGCCGCACGCTGGGCATGATGGTGCTCTGCACCCTGGCGGCCGAGGTCACGGCCCGCGCCACGCTGCGCGCCGTCTGGGCCGCGCAAGGCATCACCACCGCGCAGGGCCTGCACCTGCCGGGCGCCGCCGATCTGGCCGGAGGCCGGCCATGAACCTGCTGGCCGCGCGATCGCGCACCGCCGCCCGGCGCCTGCGCACCGCCTTGCTGAACGTGCGCGACCTGCTGCTCTCGGCCGGGCCGCTCGCCTTCCTGGCCGTGGGCCTGGTGGCGCTGGCCTACTGGTGGCTGCAGCCCAACCCGCCGCGCCGCGTGACCCTGGCCACCGGGCCCGCACAGAGCGCCTATGCCGAATTCGGCCAGCGCTACCGCAAGGCCCTGGCGGCCGATGGCATCGACGTGGTGCTGCTGGAAAGCGAGGGCTCGTCGGCCAACCTGCAGCTGCTGCGCGACGGCGCGGCCGACCTCGCCTTCGTGCAGGGCGGCACCGGCGAGCTGCAGCCCGGCGACGCCGAGGAGCTGGAATCGCTGGGCAGCCTGTTCGTCGAACCCATCTGGCTCTTCTACCGCGAAGATGCGGCCCGCCGCGTCACCGAGAGTGGCCGGCTGACCAGCCTGGCGCAGCTGCGCGGCCTGCGCGTGAACGTGGGCACACCGGGCAGCGGCGTGCCCACGCTGATGGACAAGCTGCTGGAGGCCAACCGCGTGGACCCGGCCCGCGTGCACCGCACCCAGCTGGGCCAGACGCCCGCGACGGTGGACTTCCTCGCCGGCCGGCTGGATGCGCTGGTGTTCGCGTCCGCACCCGAATCGCTGATGGTGCAGATGCTGCTGCAGACGCCCGGCGTGCGGCTGATGGACTTTCCGCAGAACGAGGCCTACGGCCGGCGCTTTCCCTTCCTCACGCCCGTCACGCTGCCGCGCGGCGTGGTCGATCTGGCCGCCAACGTGCCGCCGTCGGACGTGCGGCTGGTGGCCTCCACCACCTCGCTGCTGGCCCGCGACGGCACGCACCCGGCGCTGCTGCAGCTCTTCGCGCAGGCCGCGCAGACGCTGCACGGCGGCGCGGGCTGGTTCAACCGGGCGCGGGACTTTCCCAACACCCGCCACAGCGAGCTGCCCATCGCGGCCGAGGGCGACCGCGCCATCAACGGCTCGCCGCCGCTGCTGCAGCGCTACCTGCCGTTCTGGCTCGCCAACCTGATCGAGCGCATGTGGCTGGTGCTGGGCGTGCTGCTGGCGGCCATGCTGCCGCTCTCGCGCATCGTGCCGCCGCTCTACCAGTTCCGCGTGCGCTCGCGCGTGTTCCGCTGGTACGGCCGGCTGCGCGAGATCGAGGACGAGATGGAAACCGGCCAGAGCACGCCCGAGGCGCTGCGCACGCAGCTGGACCGGCTGGAGGCGCAGGTCGAGAAGGTGAGCGTGCCGCTCTCCTATGCCGAGGAGCTGTACGCGCTGCGCAACCACATCCATCTGGTGCGGCGCAAGCTGCGGCCTGCACAGGGCTGATGCAGGCGGCTGCTGCCGATCCAGGCATCGAAACCGCCCACAGCGCTTGATATACCCGGGCATAGCGCTACTGAATCAATAGCAAAAAGCCTCCATCCCCTGGCCAGGGATGGAGGCTTTTTTCCAAGGCGGCAGGCGGGCGGATCGCCGGCCTGCGCTGGAGCTTGACGCTTACTTGAGCGCCTTGTAGCGCATGCGCTTGGGCTTGGCGCCCTCTTCGCCCAGGCGCTTCTTCTTGTCGGCTTCGTATTCCTGGTAGTTGCCGTCGAAGAACACCCACTGGCTGTCGCCTTCGGCGGCCAGGATGTGGGTGGCGATACGGTCGAGGAACCAGCGGTCATGGCTGATGACCAGCACGGTGCCGGCGTATTCCAGCAGCGCGTCTTCCAGGGCGCGCAGGGTTTCCACGTCCAGGTCGTTCGAGGGTTCGTCCAGCAGCAGCACGTTGCCGCCCGCGATCAGCGTCTTGGCCAGGTGCAGCCGGCCGCGTTCACCGCCCGAGAGGCTGCCCACCTTCTTCTGCTGGTCGCCGCCGTTGAAGTTGAAGCGGCCCGCATAGGCGCGGCTGGCCATCTGGAACTTGCCGATGTTGATGATGTCCAGGCCGCCCGAGATGTCTTCCCAGACGGTCTTCTCGTCGGAGAGGGCATCGCGGTTCTGGTCCACGTAGGCCATCTTGACGGTGGCGCCGATCACCACTTCGCCGCTGTCGGGCTGCTCGCGGCCGGCGATCAGCTTGAACAGCGTGGACTTGCCGGCCCCGTTCGGGCCGATGATGCCGACGATGGCGCCGGCCGGGATGTTCATCGACAGGTTGTCGATCAGCACGCGGTCGCCGAAGGACTTGGTCACGCCCTTGAATTCGATGACCTGGGTGCCCAGGCGGTCGGCCACGGGAATGAAGATTTCCTGCGTTTCGTTGCGCTTCTGGTATTCGAAATCGCTCAGCTCCTCGAAGCGGGCGATACGCGCCTTGGACTTGGCCTGGCGGCCCTTGGCGTTCTGGCGCACCCACTCCAGTTCCTTCTTCAGGGCCTTGGCGCGGGCTTCCTCGCCCTTTTGCTCGGATTCGAGGCGGGCCTGCTTCTGGTCCAGCCAGGTGCTGTAGTTGCCCTTGTACGGAATGCCGTGGCCGCGGTCGAGTTCGAGAATCCACTCGGCCGCGTTGTCGAGGAAGTAGCGATCGTGGGTGATGGCCACCACGGTGCCGGAGAAGCGGTGCAGGAACTGCTCCAGCCAGTCCACGGACTCGGCGTCCAAGTGGTTGGTGGGTTCGTCGAGCAGCAGCATGTCGGGCTTGGACAGCAGCAGGCGGCACAGCGCGATACGGCGCTTTTCACCGCCGGAGAGCACGCCCACCGTGGCTTCCCAGGGCGGCAGGCGCAGGGCGTCGGCGGCGATTTCCAGCTGGTGCTCGGAGTCGGTGCCGGCCGTGGCGATGATGGCTTCCAGGCGGGCCTGCTCGGCGGCCAGCGCGTCGAAGTCGGCGTCGGGCTCGGCATAGGCGGCGTACACCTCTTCGAGCTTGGCCTTGGCGGCGAAGACTTCGCCCATGGCCTCTTCCACGCTCTCGCGCACGGTGTGGTCGGGGTTGAGCTGCGGCTCCTGCGGCAGATAGCCGATCTTCAGGCCCGGCATGGGGATGGCTTCGCCCTCGATCTCCTTGTCGACGCCGGCCATGATCTTCAGCAGCGTGGACTTGCCCGAGCCGTTCAGGCCCAGCACGCCGATCTTGGCGCCGGGGAAGAAGGAGAGCGAGATGTCCTTCAAGATCTGCCGCTTCGGGGGCACGGTCTTGCTGACGCGGTTCATCGAATAAACGTACTGGGCCATTGGCTTTCTTTCCTTGGAATGGGGGCGGCGCTGCCGGCGCGGCAGGCACGGCGGGGTGCCGGGCATGCGCCGTGCGAGACGCGGTTCAACCCGCGATTATCGGATGCTTTGGCCCGGCGCCGCCCGCGACCGCCCTGGACCGCACTTGACCGCCCTCTGCAGGCGCGGATCAGGGCCGGGAGCGCCCGCGCAGCTCGTGCGCCCAGTGCGCGGCGGAGGCCATCAGCTCGGCCTGGATCTTCGCGTGGTCGATCTCGCCCAGCGCCTGGTGCAACTGGCTCGCGGCCTGCTGGCGCGCGGCCTCGGCGCGGGCCGCGTCCAGGTCGGCCGAGCGCACGGCGGTGTCGGCCAGCACGGTGACGCCGCCGGGCTGCACCTCGACGTAGCCGCCCGAGACGAACACCGAAACGCGCTCGCCTTCCGGCGTCTCGCAATGCACGAAGCCTTCGCGCAGGCGGCTGAGCAGCGGCGTGTGGCCGCTCAGCACGCCGAAGGAGCCCTCGGCGCCCGGCACCGTGGCCACGCGCACCTCGCCCGCCCAGACGACGCCCTCCATGTGGACGATGGCAAGGCGCAGCGGACCTGCGGCGGGAGTCGGAAGAGAGGCGGAAGGCATGGCAGGAAGACGCGGGCAACGGAGCAGCAGACAGAGCCCCCAGTCTAGCCCCCGCAGCCCGCGGGGGAGGCCGCAGCATCGCCCGAAAAGCGACATGGGACACATGTGCGGCAACTCATGCCACAATCACCACTCAGCCGCCGGCTCCAGTGACCGGCGGACTCAGCAACCTGCTGGGGATCCGAAGGCCGCCTTGCGGCGCCTTCTCGCTCCCGATCCTGAAGAATCATCTGCCTAATACTGGCCGCAGCCCCACGGGTTCGCGTCAGGCCGATGCCCCAAGTGCCCTGGACAGGGCGCCTCCTTGAATGAACTTTGACGAACTGAATCTGGCCCCAGAGATCCTGAAGGCCGTGCGTGAACAGGGCTACGAAACGCCGACGCCCATCCAGGCACAGGCCATTCCCGCCGTGCTGCAAGGCCACGATCTGCTGGCCGGCGCGCAGACCGGCACCGGCAAGACCGCAGCTTTCACCCTGCCCCTGCTGAACCGCCTCGCCCAAGGCACCGCGCCCAAGAGCCGCTTCGGTGGCAAGGGCGTTCGCGCCCTGGTGCTGACGCCCACGCGTGAACTCGCGGCCCAGGTCGAAGAGTCCGTGCGCGCCTACGGCAAGTACCTCGACATCAGCTCCACCGTCGTCTTCGGCGGCGTGGGCATGAACCCGCAGATCGACCGCATCAAGCGCGGCATCGACGTGCTGGTGGCCACGCCCGGCCGCCTGCTGGACCTGCAGCAGCAGGGCTTCCTCGACCTGTCCACGGTCGAGATCCTGGTGCTCGACGAAGCCGACCGCATGCTGGACATGGGCTTCATCCACGACGTGAAGAAGATCCTGGCGCTGGTGCCCAAGGACAAGCAGAGCCTGCTGTTCTCGGCCACCTTCAGCGACGAGATCCGCGAGCTGGCCGGCACGCTGCTGAAGAACCCGCAGAGCATCCAGGTCACGCCGCGCAACACCACGGTGCAGCGCATCACCCAGGTGATCCACCCCGTGGGCCGCGGCAAGAAGAAGCAGGTGCTGCTGCACATCATCCAGGAACACAACTGGAGCCAGGTGCTGGTCTTCACCCGCACCAAGTTCGGCGCCAACAACGTGGCCGAATTCCTCACCAAGAACGGCGTCATGGCCATGGCGCTGCACGGCAACAAGAGCCAGAGCGCCCGCACCCAGGCCCTGGCCGGCTTCAAGAGCGGCGAGATCCGCGCCCTGGTGGCCACCGACATCGCGGCGCGCGGCATCGACATCGACGAGCTGCCGCACGTCGTCAACTACGAGATCCCGAACGTCCCCGAAGACTACGTCCACCGCATCGGCCGCACGGGCCGTGCCGGCGCCAGCGGCGAGGCCGTGAGCCTGGTCTGCATGGACGAAGAAGGCTTCATGATGGAGATCGAGCGCTTCACCAAGCAGGAGATCCCGGTGCAGGTGCTCGACGGCTTCGGCCCCGAAGCCGGCGAGAAGGCCGAGCCCATCGCCATGGGCCGCCAGACCATCTGGGGCGGCGCCGGCAAGCCGCCGAGCCGCGAAGTCATGCAGGCAGCCGCCAAGGCCGCCCGCAGCGAGATGATGGAACGCATCCGCACCAACAAGGCCGGCCAGGGCCAGGGCGGCGGCGGTGACCGCGGCGGCAAGCCTGCAGGCGGTGGTGGCGGCGGCGGTCAACGCTCCGCCGGCGGCGCCAAGAACGGCGGCGGCAATGGTGGCGGCGGCAACGGCGGCCGCCATGGCGGCCCGCGTGCCGGCGGCGGCGCAGGCCCCCGCGGCCCCGCAGCCCAGCCCGGCCGCAGCGCCCCGCGCAGTGGTGGTGGTGGTGGCGGCGGAGCCCCCCGCTTCGACGACAGCCAGCCTCGCCGTGAGAACGCCCACCTGGTCACCCAGGCCGGCGTGAACCTGGGCGCATCGCGCCACGGCGGCGGCACCGGCGGCGGCCAGCCCGACCCGATGCGCACCAGCGTGGACAGCATGGCCGGCAGCGGCCGCCGTGGCGGTGGCGGCTTCCGTGGCGGCAACGGCGGTGGCTATGGCGGCGGTGGTGGCGGCGGCTACGGCGGCGGCGGCAACCGTGGCGGTGGCCGTGGCGGCCCGCGCGGCGGCGGCGGTGGCGGCTACGGCCGCTGAGCCTTCGCGGCCACTGCATCGGCCCCGCACCCACGGGTGACGGGCTGATGCCCATCGATCGAATCCATCGGATCAAGCAGGCCCTGACGGCTCCCCAGCCGCCAGGGCCTGCTTGTTGGCGGGGGCCGCCCGGCGTGCTGGCGCCTTGCCCCCCTGCCCTGCACCCCCCAAAAAAAAGGCCTGCAAGCGCGATGCTTGCAGGCCTTTGTGCTTGTGGCTTGCCGCTATTGCGGGGAAGAAACCTCCCCCGCAGGCCGCACGCGCGCCGATCAGGCGAAGTTGGCTTCGGCGAACTTCCAGTTGACCAGCTTGTCGAGGAAGGTTTCGACGAACTTGGGGCGCAGGTTGCGGTAGTCGATGTAGTAGGCGTGTTCCCAGACGTCCACCGTCAGCAGGGCCTTGTCGGCCGTGGTCAGGGGGGTGCCGGCGGCGCCCGTGTTCACGATGTCCACGCTGCCGTCGGCCTTCTTGACCAGCCAGGTCCAGCCGGAGCCGAAGTTGCCCACGGCGCTCTTGACGAAGGCTTCCTTGAAGGCGGCGTAGCTGCCCCACTTGGCCTTGATGGCATCGGCCAGCGCGCCGGTGGGCTCGCCGCCGCCTTGGGGGGCCATGCAGTTCCAGAAGAAGGTGTGGTTCCAGATCTGGGCAGCGTTGTTGTAGATGCCGCCGCTGGACTTCTTGATGATCTCTTCGAGAGACATGCTCTCGAATTCGGTGCCCTTTTGCAGGTTGTTCAGGTTCACCACGTACGCGTTGTGGTGCTTGCCGTGGTGGTATTCCAGCGTTTCCTGGCTGTAGTGGGGAGCCAGGGCGTCGATGGCGTAAGGCAGCGGCGGCAGGGTATGTTCCATGGTGAGTCCTTCGTGGGTTGGTTGGAATTCGAGGGCGACCTCCTGGGAAGGTGCCGGTGTGCGCCCGGGAGCCTCGCGGCTCCAGGCGACGCGTGATTGTAGGAAGGAAACGGGGAGCCTCGCTGTAGGCCAGCCGAGCGACCTTGCGGGCAGCGGCGGCGCCCTTCAAGGCCCCGGAAGGCCCCTGGCGACCCCTACAGCAGCCGGCGCTGGGCCACGGTGAGGTCGATCTCGCCTTCGGCCAGCCGGCCCACCAGCGCGTCCCCAGGGCGCACCTGGGCCGGCCGCGTCACGGGCTGGCCATCGGCATCGGTCAGCAGCGCATAGCCGCGCTGCAGCACCAGCCGGGGGTCCAGCAGCTGCAGGCGCAGCGCAGCGCGCTCCAGGCGGTCGGACTGGGCCTGCAGGCGCCGCTCCACCGCCGTGGGCAAACGGGCCTGCAGCGCTTGATTTTCCTGGGTCATGCGCTGCAATTTCAATAGCACCGCATGCCGCAGCCGCTGCGCCTGCCGGGCGAGCTGCAGCTGCTGGCGGCCGACCAGGCCCGAGGGCCGGCCCAGCCGCTGGCCGGCCATGTCCAGCCGCTGGTGGCGCAGGTCCATCTGCCGCTGCACGGCGTCCTGCAGGCGCTCGCCCAGCAGGTCGAGCGCGCCCAGCCACACGGCGCGCGGCTGCGACACCAACTCGGCCGCCGCCGTGGGCGTGGGCGCGCGCAGGTCGGCGCAGAAGTCGGCGATGGTGAAGTCGGTCTCGTGCCCCACGCCGCTCACCAGCGGCACCGGGCTCTGCACGATGGTGCGGGCCAGCTGCTCGTCGTTGAAGGCCCAGAGGTCTTCGATGGAGCCGCCGCCGCGCACCAGGAGGATCACGTCGATGGGCACCGGCTGCCCGCCCTCGCCGCCGGCGCCCGCATCGCCCAGCGGCCCGCTCGCCAGCTCGGCATGCCGATACAGTTTCGATAGCGCGGCGCAGATCGACGCGGGCGCCTGGGCGCCCTGGACCAGGGCCGGCGCCAGCACCACCGGAATGTGCGGCACGCGCCGGCGCAGGGCCGTGACCACGTCGTGCAGCGCCGCCGCACCGGCCGAGGTGACCAGGCCGATGCCGCGCGGCATGAGCGGCAGGGCGCGCTTGCGGGCGCCATCGAACAGCCCTTCGGCCTCCAGCCGGGCCTTGATCCGCATGAACTGCTCGAAGAGCGCGCCCTGCCCTGCGCGCTGCATGCTCTCGACGATGAGCTGCAGGTCGCCGCGCGCCTCATAGACGCCCAGCCGGCCGCGCACCTCGACCAGCTCGCCGTCGCGCGGGGCGAAGTCCAGCAGCCCGGCCGAGCGGCGGAACATGGCGCAGCGCACCTGCCCGTTCGCATCCTTCAGCGTGAAGTAGCAGTGCCCGCTGGCCGCGCGCGAAAATCCCGTGATCTCGCCGCGCACGGCCACCGGGTTGAAGCGCGCCTCCAGCGCGTCAGCAATGGCGCGGCACAGCGCGCCGACCTCCCAGATTCGCGGCGCCGCGCTTGGGTCCGGGCGCTCAAACATCGGCGTGGCGCGGCCTGGCGGGGAGTTGGGCCGTCGCATTAGTCCACAGAAGCAGGGCAGCGGCAGCCATATCACACCCGGAAGGCGCGATGGCCCGCAGAGCCAGCAAATTCGGCCAAGCCATTGATTTACATGCGTTTTTCACTGCGCGTTTTTTCATCAAAGTGTCAAACCCGTGGATTGGCGCCGTCTGGCACGGTGCAAAAGGCAGGTTGCCCACAAAGTTATCCACAGATTTTGTGGGTGAGTGGAGATCGCGGCGCAGACGTGGAATGCGCGGTGCGGGCTGCCGTGCGGCCCGCCCGGGCCGTACCGGCTGGGCCATAATCGCCGGCCGGATTTCATCTGCGCGGAGAGAGAATTGCTGTCGATCATACAAGCCGCAGGCTGGCCCATCTGGCCCTTGATAGCCTGTTCCGTGCTCGCCCTGGCGCTGGTGCTGGAGCGCTTCACCGCGCTGCGCACGAGCCGGGTCGCCCCCCCGAAACTGCTGGACGAAGCCATCGCCGTCTCGGCCCGCGCCGTGCCCACGCCCGACGTGGTCAACCAGCTGGCGCAGAACTCCGCCCTGGGCGAGGTGCTGGCCACCGGCCTGCGCACGCTCAACAGCCAGCCGCAGAGCACCGAGGCCGATCTGCGCTCCGCCATGGAAGGCGCCGGCCGCGCCGTCGCGCACCGCCTGGAGAAGTACCTGAACGCGTTGGCGACCATCGCCTCGGCCGCGCCGCTGCTGGGCCTGCTGGGCACCGTCATCGGCATGATCGACATCTTCGGCTCGCAGGCCGGTGCGGGCACCGCCAGCCAGGCCATGGGCGGGGGCAACCCGGCGCAGCTGGCGCACGGCATCTCCATCGCGCTCTACAACACCGCCTTCGGACTGATCGTGGCCATTCCCACGCTGATCTTCTGGCGCTATTTCCGCAGCCGCGTCGATGCCTACCTGCTGACGCTGGAGCTGGCGGCCGAGCAGTTCCTGCGCCACCTCAACCGGCTGCGCAAGTAAGCCAGCGCCCCGCCCGAGCCCCCCCTCGCCCGCCTGCCGCACGCCATGAACTTCCGCCCCCGCACCCAGGATGCGCCCGAGATCAACCTGATCCCGTTCATCGACGTGCTGCTGGTGATCCTCATCTTCCTGATGCTGTCCACCACCTACAGCAAGTTCACCGAGCTGCAGCTGACCCTGCCGGTGGCCGACGCCGAACAGCAGCGCGACCGGCCGCGGGAGATCATCGTCTCGGTGTCCGCCGACGGCCGCTACGCCATCAACAAGGCCGCCGTGGAGGGCAAGGCCGTCGAAGGCGTGGCCCGCGCCCTGCAGGCGGCGGCATCGGCCACCGGCAAGGACAGCATCGTCATCATCAGCGCCGACGCCTCGTCCCCCCACCAGTCGGTGGTCACCGTGATGGAGGCCGCGCGGCGCGTGGGCCTCTCGCAGATCACCTTCGCCACCCAGTCTTCCGGCAAGGCCGCCGCACGCTAGCGCGCGGCCGAACCCGCTCCTCTTCTCCCTCGCACAACGCCCCTCATGGCCGCCACGCTGCACAAAGCCTGGTCGCGGCGCGGCCCCGTGGCCTGCTGCCTGCTGCCTATCGCCTGGCTCTACGGCGGGCTGACGGCCGCGCGCCGCGCGCTCTATGCCGCCGGGCTGCTGGGCAGCTATCGGGCCGCGGTGCCGGTCGTGGTGGTGGGCAACGTGATCGCCGGCGGCGCGGGCAAGACCCCGGTCACGCAGGCCGTGGTGCGCCATCTGCAGGCGCATGGGTGGCAGCCGGGCATCGTCTCGCGCGGCTACGGGCGCAGCACCAGCGACTGCCGCGCCGTGCTGCCGCACAGCACGGCTGCAGAGGTCGGCGACGAACCCGCGCTGCTGGCCCGCAGCACGGGTGCGCCGGTCTTCGTCGCGGCCAGGCGCGCCGAGGCGGCCCAGGCGCTGCTGGACGCCTGCCCGGGCATCGACGTCATCGTCTGCGACGACGGGCTGCAGCACCTGGCTCTCGCCCGCGACATCGAGCTGTGCGTGTTCAACGACGAAGGCGTGGGCAACGGCTGGCTGCTGCCCGCCGGCCCGCTGCGCGAACCCTGGCCCCGGCCCGTGGACGCCGTGCTGCACGCCGGCCCCTGCCCCGCAGGCACCACGGCCCCGGCCTTCCCGCTGCAGCGCGGGCTGGCCGCCGAAGCCGTGCGTGCCGACGGCAGCCGCGTGCCGCTCGCCTCGCTGCGCGGCCAGCCGCTGCATGCGGTGGCGGCCATCGCCCGGCCGCACGACTTCTTCCAGATGCTCCGCGGCCAAGGCCTGACCCTGGCCCGCACCGAAGGCCTGCCCGACCACTATGATTTCGATAGCTGGCAGCCCGCCAGCGACGCGGGCCAGACGCTGATCTGCACCGAGAAAGACGCCGTCAAGCTCTGGGCCCGCCACCCCCAGGCGCTGGCCGTGCCGCTCGCGGTGCAGCTGCCGGCCGCGTTCTTCGCGCTGCTGGATGCCCGGCTCGCCCGGGCGCAGGCCGCGTCGCTATCATCGGCGGCATCCGGCTGACCCGGACAGCGCCGCACGGCCTCCTGCGCGAGGCGCGGCCTGCCGACCCGCCGCCCTTTTCCCGACCCCATAACCCCTTCCGCCCCGCGCGGCCCCAAGCCATGGACTCCAAACTGCTCGAACTGCTGGTCTGCCCCGTCACCAAAGGGCCTCTTTCCTTCGACCGCGAACGCCAGGAACTGGTCTCGCGCAGCGCCCGCCTGGCCTATCCGGTGCGCGACGGCATTCCCGTGCTGCTCGAAAACGAGGCCCGCACGCTGACCGACGAGGAAATCGAGGCCGCATGAGCCAGGCCGCGCCCGAATTCACCGTGCTGATCCCGGCGCGCCTGGCCTCCAGCCGCCTGCCGGACAAGCCCCTGGCCGACATCGCCGGCCTGCCCATGGTGGTGCGCGTGGCGCAGCGCGCCGCGCAGAGCGGCGCCCGCCGCGTCGTGGTGGCCGCCGATGACCAGCGCATCCTCGATGCCTGCAGCCGCCACGGCGTGCAGGCCGTGCTGACCCGCCCCGACCACGCCAGCGGCAGCGACCGGCTGGCCGAAGCCTGCGAGCTGCTGGGCCTGGCCGGCGACGACATCGTGGTCAACGTGCAGGGCGACGAGCCGCTCATCGACCCGGCCCTGATCGACGCCGTGGCCGGCCTGCTGCCCGCCCGACCCGACGCCCGCATGGGCACGGCCGCCCACCCCATCGACACGGTGGAGGACTACCTCAACCCCAACGTGGTGAAGGTGGTGCTGGACGGCCGGGGCCTGGCGCACTACTTCAGCCGCGCGCCCATTCCGCACGCCCGCGACCATGCCGCCGGCACCGCCTGGTGGAAGACCGCCGAAGCGGTGCAGGCCGGCCATGCGCCGCTGCGCCACATCGGTCTCTACAGCTACCGCGCCGGCTTCCTGCGCGAATTTCCGCAGCTACCGCCCGCGCCCACCGAACGGCTCGAGGCGCTGGAACAGCTGCGCGCGCTCTGGCACGGCCACCGCATCGCGGTGCATGTGACCGATGCCTCGCCGGGCCCGGGCGTGGACACGCCGGCCGACCTGGAGCGCGTGCGCACGCTGCTGGGCTGAAGAACACCGGCGCCGCGCCTGCCGCGGCACCGCTAGCAGCCGCTTGCGTCGTGCCGATGACGCGTCAGTTTGGTGCAGTTATCGCGTGCTATCCTCGCCCGCAATGATTGCACCCGGCTGGCGCACGCCCGCCTGCGGCCGGTTGCCAGCCAAATTCAACATTGAGAGGACATCCATGAAGCTGATTCTTTTGGGCGCGCCCGGCGCAGGAAAGGGCACCCAGGCCGCGTTCATCTGCAAGCAATACGGCATTCCGCAGATCTCCACCGGCGACATGCTGCGCGCAGCCGTCAAGGCCGGCACGCCGCTGGGTCTGCAGGCCAAGGCCGTCATGGATGCCGGCCAGCTGGTCAGCGACGACCTCATCATCAATCTGGTGAAGGAACGCATCGCCCAGCCCGACTGCGCGCAAGGCTTCCTGTTCGACGGCTTCCCTCGCACCATCCCGCAGGCCGACGCGATGAAGTCCGCCGGCGTGAAGCTCGACTACGTGCTGGAGATCGACGTGCCCTTCGATGCCATCATCGAACGCATGAGCGGCCGCCGCTCGCACCCGGCCAGCGGCCGCACCTACCACGTCAAGTTCAACCCGCCCAAGGTCGACGGCAAGGACGACGTGACGGGCGAAGACCTGATCCAGCGCGAGGACGACAAGGAAGAGACCGTCAAGAAGCGCCTCGAGGTGTACAGCGCCCAGACCCGTCCGCTGGTCGATTACTACTCCACCTGGGCCCGGCAAGATGCCGACAACGCCCCCAAGTACCGCGCCATCAGCGGCACGGGCACGGTGGAAGAGATCACGCAGCGCGCGCTGCAGGCGCTCTCCCACTGACAGGCTCCCGGCTTCCTTCAGCCCCGTTGACGGGCTGAAGGCGCCCAAGAAAAACGCCCCGCACTGCGGGGCGTTTTGCATGGGGCGATCCCGCCGGTGAGCGATCAGCCCTTCCGCGCTGCCAGCAGTTCCAGCAGCAGGGAGACGCGCAGCTTCACCGCACCCAGGCCCGCCTCGTCGGCCACCAGCGCATCCCCGGGGCGCGGCAGCACCCGGCCCAGGGCGCAGCGCGAGGTCACGCGCACCCGCACGCCCGCCGCCTGGGCCCGCAGCAAGGCGGCCTCCAGATCCTGGTGCAGCGTGCCGTTGCCCGTGGCGGCCACGGCCAGCCCATCGATTCCATCAGCCACCAGCAGATCCACCAGACGGCCGCTGGCGCCGGCATGGCTCATCACAACCTCCACGCGCGGCCAGGCCGCGGCCGGCTCGGCCAGCCAGGCCAACGCGCCAGGGTAGACCGCCGCCGCATCGGGCCAGTCGCGGGCCAGGCGCACCCGGCCCTCCTCCACCCAGCCCAGCGGGCCGGCATCGCCCGAGTCGAACGCATCCACGCGGTAGGGATGCACCTTGCGCACCTGCGCGGCGCCGTGCAGCACGCCGGCCGCCACCGCCACCACGCCGCGCGCACCCGGCGTCGCCGCGACTGCGAAGGCGTCGAGCAGGTTCTGCGGGCCATCGGGCGCCAGCGCCGTGGCCGGGCGCATCGCGCAGGTCAGCACCACCGGCTTGGAAGCCTCCAGCACCAGCCGCAGGAACCAGGCGGTTTCCTCCAGCGTGTCGGTGCCGTGCGTGATGACGATGCCCTGCACCTGCGGGTCCGCCAGATGCGCCTGGCAGCGCTGCGCCAGCCGCAGCCAGACGCCGAAATCCATGTCCTTGCTGTCCAGCTGCGCGACCTGTTCGGCGACCAGCTCGCCGCCGGCCACCCGCGCCAGGCCCGGCACGGCGCCCAGCAATTGCTGCACGCCCACCTGCCCGGCCTTGTAGCCGATGTTGTCCGCCCCATCGCTGGCCGTTCCGGCAATCGTGCCGCCCGTGCCCAGCACCACCATTTTTCTAGCGCCCACTTGCATCCTTCAAAAAACTGGTCAAAAATACAGTTACTGGATTAAAAAACAGTCCCGCCGGTCTTCCGGTCACCGCTTCGCACTGGAACCTCGCCATGCTCGATAGCCCCAAGCTCACCGCCCGCCAGCAGCAGATCCTGGATCTCATCCAGACCGCCATCTCGCGCACCGGCGCACCGCCCACCCGGGCCGAAATCGCCGCGGAACTCGGGTTCAAGTCCGCCAACGCGGCCGAAGAACACTTGCAGGCCCTGGCCCGCAAGGGCGTGATCGAACTGGTCAGCGGCACCTCGCGCGGCATCCGCCTGCGCAGCGACACCGTGCGCTCCATCAACGCGGCACGCGGCACGCAGTTCCATCTGCCCATTCCCGGCCTCTCGCAGCTCATGCTGCCGCTCATCGGCCGCGTGGCTGCAGGCTCGCCGATTCTCGCCCAGGAACACGTGGACCAGACCTACAGCGTGGAAGGCAGCCTGTTCCAGCACAAGCCCGACTACCTGCTCAAGGTGCGCGGCATGTCCATGCGCGACGCCGGCATCATGGACGGCGACCTGCTGGCCGTGCAGGCCACGCGCGAGGCCCGCAACGGCCAGATCATCGTCGCCCGGCTGGGTGACGACGTCACCGTCAAGCGGCTGCGCCGCACCGGCAGCGGCATCGAACTGCTGCCGGAGAACCCCGATTACCCCGTCATCACCGTCCAGCCCGGCGAGCCCTTCGAAATCGAAGGCCTCGCCGTCGGACTCATCCGCAACACCATGCTGATGTGACGGCGCACGGCGCGCCGCAGGTGGCGGGCGTCTGGCCGTAGTGTGGGAGTGCAGCGCACAGCGCTGCGCCGCCCAGCCCTACAGGCCAACCCTGCGGCGAGTCGCCCAATGGCAATCCTGCCTGTGTTCAACCCTCCGTGCCCCCGCACGAAGCCGGCAGATCGAACGCATGGTGTGACGGACGGAGCGAAGGGCCCATCGATCGACGCAAGGCGCGCAATGCACGCAGCGGATCGACCCACAGCAAGGCAGTCGGCCTCGTCCTCGTCCACCGAATGCAGATCCCGCCGGCGCAGTGCGCGGCACGAACCACGATGGAGTTTTCACATGGGAATTGCCCTGATCGCCCTCACTTCGCTGTCGCAGCCCGTCAAGGCGCTGACCCAGTTCCTGGGTGGCCCTGCCCGCCACAAGAGCCTGCCGCTGCCGCAAACGGCCGATGCCGCGCGGCCCGCCGCCGCCGCTCCCGCCACGGCCGCGCCTGACGCCACGCAGCCGCCTGCAAGCCAGCACACCGCAGGGCAGCTCCCGGCCTGGACGGCGGCGGCAACCGCTTCCGCAGGCACCGCCGTGGCGCTAGCCACATCCACGGGCGCACTCAAGCCCTACGTCGTCCCCCGCCCGTCCAGGCGCCGGCTCGCTGGAGGAATCAAGCGGCCATCCGCCGCACCGACTGCCTCCGTCATGCCTGCCGATGCCGCGCCAGCCCCTGCGCCCCGGCCTGCAGCGATGCCGTGGATGAATGCACCCGCAGCCCTGGCCTTCGCGGCTCCAGCGGCCAATGCGGACCGCTTCCACCCTGCCGGTGCCTCGGTCGCCGCAGACGCCGCCAGCAAGACCCGCAGCGCAGCGCCCCGCCCTCTGCTGCGGGTGCTGCGCCGAGTGCAGGTGGGCGATCCGGCACGGCTGGTGATCTCCGGCCGCATGGCCGACGTGTGCGCCGAGCTGGACCGGCTGGCCGCCTCGGAAGCCCGGCTGGCGCTGTAACCACCCCTGCGCGCCACTGCACCGGCCATGAAGGCGTGGCCGGCGCCAGCCCACCCAACCCCACAGCATCACAGTGGCGGGATGCGAAGCTCTGGCGGTTCAAGATGCGAGGACCGCACCCTGAGCCGGCCGCAAGGCGCCCGCGCCCGCCCAGTCAACCCGACACCTCACGTATTGATCTGCGCCCAGAGCTTGTCCAGCCGCTTCACGCTCACCGGCTGGGGCGTGCGCAGCTCCTGCGCGAAGAAGCTCACGCGCAGCTCCTCCAGCAGCCAGCGCAGCTCCTGCATGCGCGCATCGACCTGGCCTTTGCGTTCGGCCACCAGACGCCAGTAGCGCTGCTCCTGCGGGCGCAGCTCCGCCAGGCGGGAGGCATCGCGTGCCGGGTCGGCACGGTATTTATCCAGCCGCAGCGTGATGGCCTTGAGGTAGCGCGGAAAGTGCGCCAGCTGCGCCCAGGGCGCGGCAGCGATGAACTGCTTGGGCATCAGGCGCTGCAGCTGCTGCTGGGCGTCCTGCGTGGCCTCGGGCGCGTTCTTGGTGTCCTTGATCTTGCGCACGGCGGCGGCGTATTCGACCAGGATGGTGCCGGCCAGGCGCGCCACCTCGTTGGCGATGAGCGTCAGGCGGCCCCGGCCTTCGTCCACGCGGCGCTTGAAGTCGGCCTCGTGGGTGGGCAGCGGGTCCTGCAGGAAGGCGCGGTCCAGGGCGATGTCGAGGATCTGGCTGCGCAGCTCTTCCTGCGTGCCCAGCGGCATGTAGGCCACGGCCATCTTCTGCAGGTCGGGGATGTTCTTTTCCAGGTACTTGAGCGCGTCCTTGATCTGCAGCGCGAACAGGCGCCGCAGGCCCGCGCGGTGCCTGGCCGCTGCCACCTCGGGTTCGTCGAACACCTCGATGCTGACGGCATCGCCGCCGTCGATCAGGGCCGGAAAGCCGATCAGCGTCTGGCCGCCCTTGCGGATCTCCATCAGCTCGGGCAGCTCGCCGAAGGTCCAGGCGGTGTAGCGCTGGCCCGCGGGCACCGCCGGTGCGGCAGGGGCCGCTGCCGGTGCCGGGGCACCCGCGCCCCGCCTTGCTTCGTTTTTGATAGCTGACTGCACAGGCTGGTCCTGGGCTGCGGGCTCTTTTTTCCCCGCACCCTGGCCCAGCTTCAGCCCGGCCAGCGCCTGGAAGGCGCCGCGCGCCTTGGCGCCCCATTCGGCCTTGAGCGCGCCCAGGTTGCGGCCATGGCCCAGCTGGCGGCCATGCTCGTCGACGACGCGGAAGTTCATGAACAGGTGCGGGCTCAGCATGTCGAGCTTGAAGTCCGCGCGCTTCACGTCGAGCGAGGTCTCATCACGCACCTGCTTGAGCAGCGCATCGGTCAGGCTGCCCTGGCCGAAGCGCTCGGGGGCGCTGAACAGCTCGGCGATGCGCGCCGCGCTCTCGGGCAGCGGCACGAAGCGGCTGCGCGGGCGCTGCGGCAGGCTTTTCAGCAGGGCCTGGATCTTGGCCTGCAGCATGCCGGGCACCAGCCATTCGCAGCGCTCGTCGCTGACCTGGTTGAGCACGAAGAGCGGCACCGTGACGGTCAGGCCGTCGCGCGCGTCGCCGGGCTCGTGCAGGTAGCTCGCGGCGCAGTCCACGCCGCCCAGGCGCACGGTCTTCGGGAAGGCGTTGCTGGTGATGCCGGCGGCCTCGTGCCGCATCAGCTCTTCGCGGGTGAGCTTGAGCAGGTCCGGATTCTGGCGCGAGGCCTCGCCATACCAGGCCTCGAAGCCCGCGCCGGTGCAGATGTCGGCCGGCAGCTGCTGGTCGTAGAAGGCGTAGATCAGCTCGTCATCCACCAGCACGTCCTGCCGGCGCGACTTGTGCTCCAGCTCTTCCACCTTGGCGATGAGCTTCTGGTTGGCGGCGAGGAACGGCAGGCGCGTCTCCCACTGCCCGCCCACCAGCGCCTCGCGGATGAAGATCTCGCGCGCGGCATGCGGATCGACCTTGCCGAAGTTGACGCGCCGGTTGTTGTAGATGACCAGGCCGTAAAGCGTGGCCCGCTCCAGCGCCGAGACCTGCGCGGCCTTCTTCTCCCAGTGCGGGTCCAGCAGCTGTTTCTTGAGCAGGTGGCCGCCGATCTGCTCGACCCATTGCGGCTCGATGGCGGCGATGCCGCGGCCGAAGAGCCGCGTGGTCTCGACCAGCTCGGCCGCGACGATCCAGCGCCCGGGCTTCTTGTTCAGGTGGGCGCCCGGGTGCTTGTAGAACTTGATGCCGCGCGCGCCCAGGTACCAGTCTTCCTCGTCGCTCTTGGCGCCCACGTTGCCCAGCAGGCCCGCGAGCATCGAGAGGTGGATCTGCTCGTAGCCGGCGGGGCTGGTGTTGAGCTTCCAGCGGTGCTCGGTCACCACCGTGAGCAGCTGGGTGTGGATGTCGCGCCACTCGCGCAGGCGGCGGATGCTGATGAAGTTCTGCCGCAGCAGCGATTCGTACTGGCGGTTGCTGAGCTTGTGGGTGGGCTGCTCCGCCGCCGAGGCCGCCGCCGCCGTATCGGCGGGCTCGTGCACAGCCGTCAGGCGCTGGGCCACCGGCAGGCTGGCCTGGGCGCGCGTGCCCTGCCGGGCGGCGCGCTGGGCAGCTTCTTTCTGCGCCCGGGCCGACGGCAGGCTGGGCGCACCGCCGCGCGCCTCGTTGATCCACTTCCAGAGCTTGAGGTAGCCGCTGAACTCGCTCTTCTCGTCGTCGAACTTGGCATGCGCCTGGTCGGCCTGCTGCTGCGCTTCCAGCGGCCGGTCGCGCACGTCCTGCACCGACAGGGCCGAGGCGATGACCAGCACCTCCTCCAGCGCCTGGCGCTCGCGCGCCTCCAGGATCATGCGGCCCACGCGCGGGTCCAGCGGCAGGCGCGACAGCTCCACGCCCATGGGCGTGAGCTCGTTGGCGTCATCCACCGCGCCCAGTTCGCCCAGCAGCTGGTAGCCGTCGGCGATGGCGCGGCCCGAAGGCGCCTCGATGAACGGGAACTGCGCCACGTCGCCCAGGTGCAGCGACTTCATGCGCAGGATGACGCCGGCCAGCGACGAGCGCAGGATTTCCGGGTCGGTGAAGCGCGGGCGGCTGTTGAAGTCCGCCTCGTCGTAGAGGCGGATGCAGATGCCGTTGGCCACCCGGCCGCAACGGCCGGCGCGCTGGTTGGCCGCCGCCTGGCTCACCGGCTCGATCAGCAGCTGCTCCACCTTGCTACGGAAGCTGTAGCGCTTGACCCGCGCCGTGCCTGCGTCGATGACGTAGCGGATGCCCGGCACGGTGAGCGAGGTCTCGGCCACGTTGGTGGCCAGCACGATGCGCCGGCCGGTGTGACCCTCGAAGATGCGGTCCTGCTCGGCCTGCGACAGGCGGGCGAAGAGCGGCAGCACCTCGGCATTGCGCATCACGGGCTGGTGGGCGAGGTGCTTGCGCAGATGGTCGGCGGCCTCGCGGATCTCGCGTTCGCCGGGCAGGAAGATCAGGATGTCGCCGCCCGCATTGCCGGCCCAGAGCTCGTCCACGCCGTCGGCGATGGCTTCGTTCAGGCCGTAGTCGCGGCTGTCCTCGAAGGGCCGGTAGCGCTGCTCCACCGGAAAGGTGCGCCCGGAGACGTAGATCACGGGAGCCGGCCCCTTGGCCGATTCGAAGTGCTTGGCGAACCGATCCGCGTCGATGGTGGCCGAGGTGACGACGATCTTCAGGTCCGGCCGGCGCGGCAGGATCTGGCGCAGGTAGCCCAGCAGGAAGTCGATGTTCAGGCTGCGCTCGTGGGCCTCGTCGATGATGAGGGTGTCGTAGGCCTTGAGCAGCGGGTCGGTCTGCGTTTCGGCCAGCAGGATGCCGTCGGTCATCAGTTTGACCGAGGCGCCCTTGGAGAGCCGGTCCTGGAAGCGCACCTTGTAGCCCACCACCTCGCCCAGCGGCGTCTTCAGCTCCTCGGCGATGCGCTTGGCCACGCTGCTGGCCGCGATGCGGCGCGGCTGGGTGTGGCCGATGAGCTGGCCTTTCTCGCCCGGGCGGGCATTGCACCGGCCGCGGCCCAGGGCCAGCGCGATCTTGGGCAGCTGGGTGGTCTTGCCGGAGCCGGTTTCGCCGCACACGATGATGACCTGGTGCTGCCGCAGGGCGGCCATGATCTCGTCGCGCTTGCCCGAAACGGGCAGGGATTCGGGGAATTCGATGCGCAGCGCGGGCGCGGCGGGCGGAAGGTGGGAAGGCGCGGATTCGTTCATGAAGGGCTGCATTATCCGAGCCCGCCGCCGCTGCCGTGCGATCCGCAGCGCATGGCCCCGCCGGCAGGGGCACGGGGCCCGCGCTGCCCCGGTTGCCGGCCCGGTGCAGACGCACAGCGCAGGCCCTGGCGCCAGGCCTGCGCCAGCCATGCATCCGTTTGGCGCCTGCCATACCTAGAGCTTCTACCAATTCATCCAGATCAACAACTAGTTATAGACTTTATCCGATAGCCTGACTAACGATAACCTTTGCAAACAGGCTGCACCGCTTCCGGGCCTCCCGCCGCCCGGACCGGAACCACGGAGACACAAGTCGAGATGATCGCTCCCGCCGCGCCTTCGCCCGCGAAGGTTCCCGCCCTGCGCCGCCACTGCATGGAAGCGATCCGCCTTCCGTCGCGCGCAGGCCGTGGCCCGGCCGGCAGCCATCCCGCAGCGCGCAGCCCCCAGCCCGGCTGCCGCCCCACCGAGTGCCCCCAGCACATGCCGCACCGATCGGACGGCATCAACGACCAGAGAGCAGAGCGACCTGCACGCGCCCCATCGCTGGGTTCCAGCGCCATGGACGGCCCGCGTACGGGCGATTGGAAGGAGACATCCATGAACACGAAGACGACGATGAAGAAGCAACGCAGCACCCGCCACCACTGGTGCGCCGCCCTGATCGGCACCACGGCCGCCCTGGCCGCGCATGCGCAGACCCCGCCAGCCGGCGGCTCCAGCGTCAATATCTACGGTCTGATCGACGTGGGCGTGGAGCATGTCACCAACGTGGGCGCGGGCGGCGACGGCCTCAACCGCATGCCCAGCAACACCGGCACCCTGCCTTCGCGCCTGGGCTTTCGCGGCAGCGAGGACCTGGGCGGCGGGCTCAAGGCCATCTTCGCGCTGGAAATGGGCTTCGCTCCCGACCAGGGCACGCTGGGCCAGGGCGGCCGCGGCTTCGGCCGCCAGTCGATCATCGGCCTGCAGGGCCCCTGGGGCACGGTGACGGCCGGCCGCCAGTATTCGATGCTGTACTACTCGATGCTGGACGCCGACGTGATCGGCCCGGCCGTGTATGCGGCAGGCTCGCTCGACAGCTACATCCCCAATTCCCGCGCCGACAACTCGCTGGGCTACCGCGGCACCTTCAGCGGCTTCACGGTGGGCGCCGAATACAGCTTCGGCCGTGACACGGTCAACGCCGGGCCCAGCCCCGTCGGCACCAATTGCGCCGGCGAGAGCGCCACCGACAAGAAGGCCTGCCGCCAGTGGTCCGCCCTGGTCAAGTACGACGCGCCCACCTGGGGCGCCGCCCTGGCCTACGACCAGCAGAACGGCCGCAACACCACCTCGGCCACCGACCTGGTCTTCGGCAACCTCAACAGCAGCGGCAAGACCGACACGCGCCTGGCCGTGAACGGCTACGTGAAGGTCGCGGGCGGCAAGATCGGCGCGGGCCTGATCCGCCGCGACAACGACGGCGACGCAGTCAAGCCGCGCAGCGACCTCTGGTTCGTCGGCGCCTCCTACCCGCTCACCGGCAACCTGACGCTGGACGGCCAGTACCTGCGCATCAACTACAAGTCGGTCAACGACTTCGACTCGCAGATGCTCGTCGCCCGCCTGACCTACGCGCTCTCCAAGCGCACCGCCGTCTACACCCAGATCGGCCACATCCGCAACGACCGCCTGGCCGCCGTCTCGGTCAGCGGCGGCGCGGCCGGCAGCAACCCGGCCGCCGGCGCCTCGCAGACCGGCTTCAACGTGGGCGTGCGCCATGCGTTCTGAGGCCCCGGCCCCTTCCCTCTCCAGGATCATCGCCATGACCAATCGACGCCAGTTCGTCCAGACCCTCGGCTCCATCACCGCCCTCGGGGCCCTGTCTCCCTTCGCCGCGTTCGCGCAGACGCTGGACACCGCCCGCGTGGTGGTGGGCTTCCCGCCCGGCGGCACGGCCGACGTGATGGCCCGCCGCGTGGCCGACCGCCTGCCTGCGGGCGGCTACGTGAAGACCGCCGGCATCGTGGACAACAAGAGCGGCGCGGGCGGCCGCATCGCGGTGGAGACCGTCAAGTCCGCCGCGCCGGACGGCGGCACGCTGCTGCTCACGCCGCACTCGGTGCTCACCGTCTTCCCGGGCATCTACCCCAAGCTCAGCTACAAGCCGTTCGAGGATCTGGTGCCCGTCTCCCTGGGCGCCACCCTCTCGCACGCGCTGGCCGTGGGCCCCGCGGTGCCGGCCAACGTGAAGACCGTGGCCGACTTCCTGGCCTGGGCCAAGGCCAACCCCAAGGATGCGAGCTACGGCTCGCCCGCGGCCGGCTCCATTCCGCACTTCATCGGCGCGCTGCTCTCCAAGAACAGCGGCATCGACCTGCGGCATGTGCCCTACCGCGGCTCCATCCCGGGCGTGACCGACACGGTGGGCGGGCAGATCGCAGCCATGATCACGCCGGTCGGCGACTTCCTGCCCCAGGCCAAGACCGGCAAGCTGCGCATCCTGGCCACCTCCGGCCCCAAGCGCACGCCGTTCACGCCCAACGTGCCGACCTTCTCCGAGCAAGGCTTCGACTACATCAAGTTCGACGAGTGGTATGGCTTCTACGCCCCGGCCCGCACGCCCGCCCCGGTGGTGGAAGCGGCCAGCGTCGCCATCAACAAGGCGCTGCAGGACAAGGCGGTGATCGAGAACCTGGCGACCTTCGGCCTGATCGCGGGCGGCTCCACGCCGGCCGAGCTCGACGCCATGACGCACGAAGAGTTCAAGCGCTGGGCGCCCATCGTCAAGCAGATCGGCTTCACCGCCGAATCCTGAGCACCGCCCTGCGGCCGACCTGCGCACGCACCCGCGCGGCGCCGGCCGCCGGCGCCGGCCCGGGCTGCACGCGGGCCGGCGCCTTTCCCATAACGACACATAACGACACCCTTTGAGTCGGCCTGCGCCGAGCGCGGGCCGGAGGAGACACCCCATGCACACGTCCTTCAGCCCGGCGCCACGGCGCCCGTCCAACGGCTGGCTTGCCGCCGCCGCCACGCTGAGCGCGGCCATCGGCCTCGCAGGCTGCGGCGGTGGCGACGACGGCCCGCCGCAGCTGGCTGCCGCCACTCCAGCCAAGCTCGCCACCTGCAGCAGCCTGGCGACGCTGGCGCTCCCCAACACCCGCATCACCTCGGTCGCCACCGTGGCCGCCAGCGATGGCAGCAACGGCCCGCCCGCGCTGCCCGAGCACTGCCTGGTGCAGGGCCAGATGAACGAACGCATCAGCCCGGTGGACGGCAACCGCTACGCCATCGGCTTCGAAATGCGCCTGCCGCGCGACTGGAATGGCCGCTTCTTCCACCAGGGCAACGGCGGGCTCGACGGCTCCGTGGTGCCCGCCACCGGCGCCATCGGCGGCGGCGGCCCGACCACGACCGCGCTGGCCATGGGCTTCGCGGTGCTCAGCTCCGACGCCGGCCACCCGCAGCCCACGCCCTTCTTCGGCGCCGACCCGCAGGCGCGGCTGGACTACGGCTACCAGGCCGTGGGCAAGCTCACGCCCATGGCGCGCAGCGTGATCCAGGCGGCCTACGGCAAGGCGCCCGACCGCTCCTACTTCGCCGGCTGCTCCAACGGCGGCCGCCATGCCATGGTGACGGCGGCGCGCTACGCACAGGACTACGACGGCGTGCTGGCCGGCAACCCAGGCTTTCACCTGCCCAAGGCCGCCAGCGCCCAGCTCTGGAAGGTGAAGCAGTACGCCAGCATCGCCAGCAACGGCGCCAACGGCCAGGTGGACATCTCCACCGCCGTGACGCCGGCCGAATACAGCACCGTGGCTGCCAGCATCACCGCCAAGTGCGATGCGCTGGACGGCGTCAAGGACGGCATCGTCTCCGACGTGGCCGCCTGCCAGAGCGCGTTCGACATCCAGGCCGACGTACCCACCTGCACCGGCGCGCGCACCGGCGCATGCCTGACGCCCGCGCAGAAGAACACGCTGCAGCGCATCTTCGCCGGCCCGCGCCTGGCCGACGGCACGCCCGCCTATTCCAACACCTGGTTCGACCCGGGCGTGGCCGGCAAGGACTTCGCGCTCTGGCACTACTTCATCGCGCAGAACCTCGATCCGGGCTCGGTGTCGCTGGTCTTCAACACGCCGCCCATGCCGGTCGCCACCTTCCTCGCCACGCCGCCTGGGCAGATCGCACTGGCCTACGACCTGGACCGCGACTACGGCAAGCTCTTCGCCACCGACGCGACCTACACCGAGTCGGGCTGGTCGTTCATGACGCCGCCGGACGAGACCAAGCTCTCCACCCTGCGCAACCGGGGCGGCAAGCTGATGGTCTATCACGGCACGGCCGACGGCGTGTTCAGCGCCGCCGACACCGCCCGCTGGTACGACCGGCTGCAGCAGGCCGAGCTGGGCCGCGCCGCAGGCTATGCGCGCCTCTACCTCGTGCCGGGCATGAACCACTGCGCCAACGGCCCGTCCACCGACCAGTTCGACATGGTGACGGCGCTGGTCAACTGGGTCGAGAAAGGCCAGGCGCCCGACCGCGTGATCGCCAAGGCGCGCGGCGCGAGCGCCAACGTGCCCAACCCCGAAGTGCCCGCCAGCTGGAGCGCCGGACGCACGCGGCCCCTGTGCCCCTATCCGCTGGTGGCGCGCTACAACGGCTCGGGCGACGTGGAGAGCGCGGACAGCTTCAGCTGCAAGTCCTGAGATCGTGAACACGTTCTGAGCGCCGCGATCGGCCCTGCCGAAAACGGGGCCGATCGCGCTGAGCGGTAACGGGTGGGAAAAACACGCGTTGCGCAGGGCGCGGGCGGGCCCGCAGGGCGGAGGCGAGCCACTATCATTCCGGCCTTCGCCCTGCCCGCCCTCCACCGCCCCTGCCGCACGCCGCCATGTCTGCCCTGTCCGCCGTCTTCAACTTCACCTTCGTTCCCTGGTTCCGCTCGGTCGCGCCGTACATCCACAAGTTCCGGCACCAGACCTTCGTGATCGGCCTGCCGGGCGAGGCCATCGCGGCCGGCAAGCTGCAGTCCATCGCGCAGGACCTGGCCATGATCCAGGCCATGGGCGTGAAGATCGTGCTGGTGCACGGCTTTCGCCCGCAGGTGAACGAGCAGCTGCTGGCCAAGGGGCACGAGCCCCGCTATTCGCACGGCATCCGCGTGACCGACTCGGTGGCGCTCGACTGCGCGCAGGAGGCGGCGGGCCAACTGCGCTACGAGATCGAGGCCGCCTTCAGCCAGGGCCTGCCCAACACGCCCATGGCGGGCTCCACCGTGCGGGTGATCTCGGGCAACTTCATCACCGCCCGGCCGGTGGGCATCGTCGATGGCGTGGACTTCAAGCATTCCGGGCTGGTGCGCAAGGTGGACACGGCCGGCATCCGCCGCTCGCTGGACATGGACGCGCTGGTGCTGCTCTCGCCCTTCGGCTTCTCGCCCACGGGCGAAGCCTTCAACCTGAACATGGAAGAGGTCGCCACCTCGGTCGCCATCGCGCTCAAGGCCGACAAGCTGGTGTTCGTCTCAGAGATCCCCGGCATCCGCACCGACCCGCAGGCCCCCGAGAGCGAAGACAACCCCATCGACACCGAACTGCCGCTGGACCTGGCGCGCCGCATGGTCGCCACCCTGCCCTCCGCCCAGCACCCCACCGACACGACCTTCTACCTGCAGCACTGCGTGAAGGCCTGCGAAGGCGGCGTGGAGCGCAGCCACATCATCCCCTTCGCGGTGGATGGCTCGCTGCTGCTGGAGATCTACGTGCACGACGGCATCGGCACCATGATCGTCGATGAGAAGCTCGAAGAGCTGCGCGAGGCCACGCCCGACGACGTGGGCGGCATCCTGCAGCTGATCGAGCCCTTCGAGAAGGACGGCACGCTGGTCAAGCGCGACCGCACCGAGATCGAGCGCGACGTGGCCAACTACACCATCATCGAGCACGACGGCGTGATCTTCGGCTGCGCGGCGCTCTACCCCTACCCCGAAGCCGGCACGGCCGAGATGGCCGCCGTCACCGTGTCGCCGCAGAGCCAGGGCACGGGCGACGGCGAGAAGCTGCTCAAGCGCATCGAGCAGCGCGCCCGCATCATGGGCCTGAAAAGCATCTTCGTGCTCACCACGCGCACCATGCACTGGTTCATCAAGCGCGGCTTCCAGCCGGTGGACCCGGACTGGCTGCCCGAGGCCCGCAAGAAGAAATACAACTGGGACCGCAAGAGCCAGGTGCTGGTCAAGAACCTGTAGCGCCACCGGCGCGCAGGGCCGCCGCCTGCCGCGCCACCTGGGCGATGGCCGCATCGCGCACCGCAGGCGCAGCGGGCGCGCCGCCCGTCATGTAGCAGGCCACCACCAGCGGCGCCGCGCCGCCCGGCGGCCACAGCACGCCGATGTCGTTGGACGAGCCCAGGGCGCCCGTGCCCGTCTTGTCGCCCACCCGCCAGCCCGGCACGCCCGCGCGCAGGCGCCGGTCCCCCGTCTTGTTGCCCACCAGCCAGGCCATGAGCTGCGCGCGCGATGCGGCCGAGAGCGCATCGCCCAGCGCGAGGCGCTGCAGCGTGCGGCCCATGGCCGCCGGCGTGGTCGTGTCGCGCGGATCGCCCGGCAGGGCCTCGTTCAGCGCGGGCTCGGTGCGGTCCAGCCGCGTCACCTCGTCGCCCACGGAGCGCAGGAAGGCGGTGTAGCCCGCCGGCCCGCCGTGGCGCGCCAGCAGCAGGTTGGCGGCGGTGTTGTCGCTCAGCGTGACGGCGGCCTCGCAGAGTTCGCCCACGGTCATGCCGTCTGCGCCTGGGCCCGCATGCTTTTCGGTGGCGGGCGAATACGGCACCAGCGCCTCGCGCTCGAAATGCACGCGCTGCGCGAGCGATTCCCTGCCCTGATCGACCAGCGCCAGCATCCAGCCCGCCAGCGCCATCTTGAAGGTGCTGGCCATGGGAAAGCGCTCGTCCTCGCGCCAGCCCCACGCGCGGCCCGTGGCGGTGTCGAGCACGGCCACGCCCAGGCGGGCGCCCTGCAGCGTGGCTTCCAGCGCCTGCATGCCGCTGCGCCAGGCGGCGGCATCCGGTGCTGCGGTCGTTGCCGTGCCCGCCAAGGCCGCAGGCCCCAGCAGACTCCAGACACCCATCAGCCCCAAGGAAAACTCTCTTCTTTGCATGCAACAACCCCTTCTTTATGAAGACAGGCTCGAACGATACGGGCTGCCAGGCTTGCGCACCATCGCCAATAATCACAGCCACCCCATCGAAAAACCTGGGACTCCATCACCACACCCCTCCCCCATGCACCTTCCGCTCAATGCCCTGCGCGCGTTCGAGGTAGCGGCCCGGCACCTGAACCTGACCCGGGCGGCTGAGGAGCTGAACGTGACCCAGACGGCGGTCAGCCAGCACATCCGCAATCTGGAAGACCGCCTGGGCAAGCCGCTCTTTCGCCGGCTGCCCCGGGGCCTCGCGCTCACCGACGAGGGCCAGGCCCTGCTGCCCGCGCTCGTGGATGCCTTCGGCCGCATCGCCCAGGCGCTGGAGCAGTTCGATGACCGCCGCCCCCGCGAGGTGCTGACCGTAGGGGCCGTGGGCACCTTCGCCGTGGGCTGGCTGCTGCCGCGCCTGCGGGACTTCCAGCAGGCCTGCCCGTTCGTGGACCTGCGCCTGCACACGCACAACAACCGCGTCGATCTGGCGGCCGAAGGGCTGGACTACGCCATCCGCTTCGGCGACGGCGCCTGGCATGGCACGGCGGCCGACCGGCTGCTGGAGGCGCCGCTCTCGCCCCTGTGCGCGCCGGCCGTCGCCTCGCGGCTGCGCACGCCCGGCGACCTGGCCCGCGAACCGCTGCTGCGCTCCTATCGGCCGGACGAATGGCCCGCCTGGTTCGCCGCCGCCGGCCTGCCCTGCCCGCTGCTGCGCGGCATGGTCTTCGATACCTCGCTGGCGCTGGCGGAAGCCGCCGCCCAGGGCGCAGGCGTGGCGCTGCTGCCCGTGCGCCTCTTCACGCGCGAGCTGCAGCAGGGCCGGCTGGTGCAGCCCTTCGCCCAGACCGAAATCGCCATCGGCGCCTACTGGCTCACGCGGCTGCATTCGCGCACGCCGGGCCCGGCCATGCAGGCCTTCCGCGACTGGCTGCTGGCGGCCTGCGCGGCACCGGCCTGACGATGCCGACTGCCGGGCCACGCGAGGAGCGCCAAGGAGCCGCCCGGTATCATCGCCGCCCCATGCCCACCACGCCCATCTCGCCGAGCGCGCAGCCCTCTTCCGCCGTCCTCACCGCCGCCCTGTACCTGTTCGTCGATCTGCCCGACTACGCCGCGCTGCGGGAGCCGCTGCAGGCGCTGTGCGAGGCGCACGGCGTGCGCGGCATGCTGCTGCTGGCGCCCGAAGGCATCAACGGCACCATCGCCGGCAGCCCCGAGGGCGTGCAGGCCGTGCTGGCCTGGCTGCGCAGCGATGCCCGGCTGGCGCCGCTGCGGCACAAGGAGGCGCTGGGCGACCGGCAGCCGTTCTACCGCATGCGCGTGCGGCTCAAGCGCGAGATCGTCACCCTGGGCGTGCCCGGCCTGCAGCCTGAGCTGCATGCCGGCACCTATGTGAAGCCCGAGGACTGGAACGCGCTCATCGACGACCCCGAGGTGGTGGTGATCGATGTGCGCAACGACTACGAGATCGGCATCGGCAGCTTCGAGCGCGCGGTGAACCCGGGCACGCGCACCTTCACCGAGTTCCCGGCCTGGGTGGAGGCCGAGCGCCAGCCGGGCGGCCTGCTGGCGGGCCAGCCCCGGGTGGCGATGTTCTGCACGGGCGGCATCCGCTGCGAGAAATCCACCGCGCTACTGCGCTCCCAGGGCTTCGGCGAGGTCTATCACCTGGAAGGCGGCATCCTCAAATACCTGGAAACGGTGCCGCCCACCGAGAGCCGCTGGCATGGCGACTGTTTCGTGTTCGACGAGCGCGTGTCGGTCGGCCACGGGCTGGCCCCCGGCCACCACCAGCTCTGCCGCTCCTGCCGCATGCCGCTGGGCGCGGAGGAGCTGGCATCGCCCCTCTACGAAACCGGCGTGAGCTGCCCGCACTGCCATGGCAGCCGCACGCCCGAGCAGCTGCAGGCCCTGCGCGAGCGCGAGCGGCAGATGCGGCTGGCCGCCGAGCGTGGGCAGGAGCACATCGGCGCGCGGCTGCCCTCGGCACAACCGTCGCAACCGTCGCAACCGTCGCAGTCGGCGCGGGAAGCCGCCCCAGCCCCCGCCCTGCCCGCCCATCTGCCGGTGCTCTATTCCTTCCGCCGCTGCCCCTACGCCATGCGCGCCCGGCTGGCGCTGGCGGCCAGCGGCCAGGCCTGCGAGCTGCGCGAAATCGTTCTGCGCGACAAGCCCGCCGCGCTGCTGGCCGCATCGCCCAAGGGCACGGTGCCGGTGCTGGTGCTGCCCGAAGAAGGCGGCGCCAAGGTCATCGACCAGAGCCTGGACATCATGCGCTGGGCGCTGCAGCGCAGCGACCCGGGCGGCTGGCTGCAGCCTTCCACCGGCGAAGACCTGCAGGCCATGCTCGCGCTCATCGCCGAATGCGACGGCAGCTTCAAGCAGGCGCTGGACCGCTGCAAGTACCCCAGCCGCTATCCCGGCGAGGAGGCCGGCACGCCCGGGCACGCCGCCGCCTGGGCCACCGCGGACGGCTGGGTCATGCAGGCGCTGGAGGCGCGCCTGGGCACGCAGGCCTGGCTCTTCGGCAGCCACGCCACGCTGGCGGACATGGCCGTCGCGCCCTTCGTGCGGCAGTTCGCGGGCATCGATGCGGCGCGCTGGGAGGCCGGCGCCTGGCCCCGCACCCGCCAGTGGCTGGCCGGCTGGCAGGCGCTGCCGCTCTTCGATGCGGTAATGGGCAAGTACCCGGCCTGGCGCGAGGGCGACGCGCCGGTGGTGTTCGCCCCCCGCTAGAAACGGCCAGGGCGCCCGAAGGCGCCCTGGCTGGGTGGCTGAATCGTTCGCTGGATCTCGTCAGCGGCGGCTGCGGCGCACGAGCAGCGCCAGCAGCACGATGGCCATGGCGACGAAGCAGATGAACGACCAGTTGGCGATGGAGCCGCCCAGGAAGGTCCAGTCCACCACAGTGCAGTCGCCCGAGCCGCGGAAGATCATGGGAATCGCGCGGCCGATCGGGAAATGCTCGATCATTCCGTAGAAGTCGCGCCCGCAGGTGGCGATCTCGGGCGGATACCACTGCAGCCAGCTCTGGCGCGCCGCCACGAAGGCGCCGAAGCCGGCCGACAGCAGGGCCAGCACGCCCCAGCCGAGTTGCCAGCCTTTTTGCCCTCTGGCGCTTGCCACGCCTGCGCAGAACGCTACCAAAATAAGAGCATAGCGCTGCACGATGCACATCGGGCACGGCTCCAGGCCCACCACGTGCTGCAGGTACATGCCGAACGCCAGCATGGCCACGCAGGCCGCCGCCACCAGCGCCAGCACACGGCGCGGTGCGCGGTCGAAAGCATTCAAAACCATCTCGAAGTTCCCTCTGTTGTGCGGGCCGCCGGGCGGGCCCGGTGCCGCCCGCCCAGCGGGAGGGAAGCGTCAGATGCCGGCGGCTTGGTCCAGAAACACGCGGGCGCGGCGCGGCGTGACCACCAGCGTTTCGCCCTCCTTGAACCCCATCTCGCGGTATTCGGTCGCAGGAATCTGCGCTTCGATCACGGCGTCGGGGGCTGCATTGTCCGCTGGTTTGTCGCCGGGCTCGGCGATTAGTTCCAGCCGCGCGATGGGCCCGACCACGATGGCACGCGAAAGCTGCGCCACGATGCCCTGCGGCCGGCCCTGCGCGTCCAGCCCCTCGCCGGGCGTGTAGCGGCGCACGTCCAGGTCGTGCGGGCGCACGTAGGCGAAGGCGTTGGCGTTCTGCGCCTGGGCATGTTCGGGCGAATCGATCTGCATGCCCTCGACATGCACCAGCCCCTCGTGCGCGCGGCCCTTGAACAGGTTCACGTCGCCCAGGAAGCCATAGACGAACGGGCTGGCGGGCTGGTCCCACACTTCCTGCGGGGAGCCGCTCTGCTCGATCCGGCCCTGGTTGATGACGACCACGCGGTCGGCCACCTCCAGCGCCTCTTCCTGGTCGTGCGTGACGAAGATCGAGGTCACGTGCAGCTCGTCGTGCAGGCGGCGCAGCCAGCGGCGCAGTTCCTTGCGCACCTTGGCGTCCAGCGCGCCGAAGGGCTCGTCCAGCAGCAGCACCTTGGGCTCCACGGCCAGCGCGCGCGCCAGGGCGATGCGCTGGCGCTGCCCGCCCGAGAGCTGCGACGGATAGCGCTCGGCCAGCCAGTCGAGCTGCACCAGCTTGAGCAGGTCGGTCACCTTCTGCCTGATCTGGGCCTCGCTCGGGCGCTGGCTGCGCGGCTTGACGCGCAGGCCGAAGGCCACGTTCTCGAACACCGTCATGTGGCGGAACAGCGCGTAGTGCTGGAACACGAAGCCCACGTTGCGCTCGCGCACGTGCACGTCGGTCGTGTCTTCGCCGCTGAAGTGGATGCTGCCCACGTCGGGCGTTTCCAGCCCGGCGATGATGCGCAAGAGCGTGGTCTTGCCGCAGCCCGAGGGCCCGAGCAGCGCGATGAGTTCGCCCGATTGGATGTCGAGGCTCACGTCGCGCAGCGCCTGGAAGTCGCCGAACTGCTTGCTGATGTTGCGGATTTCGATGCTCATAGATCAATGGCTTTCAGCGTGGGCCCGGCAGCGGCGTGGGCCGCTCCGGGGGCAGGTTGGCCGCGGCCTTGCGTTCGCGTTCGCTCTGCCATTCGGCGACCGACTTGATGGCCAGCGTGACCAGGGCCAGCAGGGCCAGCAGCGATGCCGCCGCGAAGGCCGCCGCCGACTGGTATTCGTTGTAGAGGATTTCCACGTGCAGCGGGATGGTGTTGGTCTGCCCCCGGATATGGCCCGAGACCACCGACACCGCCCCGAATTCGCCCATGGCGCGCGCGTTGCACAGGATGACGCCGTAGAGCAGCCCCCACTTGATGTTGGGCAGCGTCACCTTCCAGAAGGTCTGCCAGCCGGTGGCGCCCAGCACGATGGCGGCCTGTTCCTCGTCGTTGCCCTGCGCCTGCATCAGCGGGATCAGCTCGCGGGCGATGAACGGGAAAGTGACGAACACGGTCGCCAGCACGATGCCGGGCACGGCGAAGATGATCTTGATGTCGTTCGCCTGCAGCCAGGGGCCGAACCAGCCGTTGGCGCCGAAGACCAGCACGTACATCAGCCCCGCCACCACGGGCGAGACGGAGAACGGCAGATCCACCAGCGTGGTAAGGAAGGCCTTGCCCTTGAACTCGTACTTGGCGATGGCCCAGGCCGCCGCCACGCCGAACACGAGGTTCAGCGGCACCGAGATCAGCGCCGTGATGAGCGTGAGCTGGATGGCGGACCAGGCATCCGGGTCGCGCAGGCTGGCGAAGTAGGCATCGGCGCCCTTGGAGAAGGCCTCGACGAACACCGCCGCGAGCGGCAGCACCAGAAAGAGCACCAGGAAGACCAGGGCGATGCCCAGCAGCGTCCAGCGCACCCAGGGCGCCTCGGTCGTGCCGGACTGCGCGCGGCGGACAGCACGTGTCGGATGATGGTTCATAGGGACTTTCCAAAGCGCAGGGCAGCCGTTGCAGGTGCGGCACAGGCCAGGGCAGCCGTGGAACGGGCTTTGCCCGGCCACCGGCTGCGTCCCCCTCGGGGGGAAGGCGCGAAGCGACTCAGGGGGGACATCATGAGTTCTTGCGCTGCCAGGCCTGCAGCGCGTTGATGACCAGCAGCAGCACGAAGGAGATGGCCAGCATCACCACCGCGACCGCCGTGGCCCCCGCGTAGTCGTACTGCTCCAGCTTGCCGATGATGATGAGCGGCGTGATCTCGGACACCATGGGCATGTTGCCGGCGATGAAGATGACCGAGCCGTATTCACCGATCGCCCGGGCGAAGGCCATGGCGAAGCCGGTCATCAGCGCGGGCGTGATGGAAGGCAGGATCACCCGCGTGAAGGTCTGCCAGCGGGTCGCGCCCAGGCTGGTCGCGGCCTCTTCCAGTTCCTTTTCGGTGTCTTCGAGCACGGGCTGCACCGTGCGCACCACGAAGGGCAGCCCGATGAAGATCAGCGCGATGACCACGCCCGCCGGCTTGAAGGCGAGCTGGATGCCCAGCGGCTCCAGGTACTGGCCGAGCCAGCCGTTGCCGGCCAGCAGCGCGGTGAGCGAGATGCCCGCCACGGCCGTGGGCAGCGCGAAGGGCAGATCGACCAGCGCATCGACGATCTTCTTGCCCGGAAAGCTGTAGCGCACCAGCACCCAGGCGATCAGCAGGCCGAACACCAGGTTGACCAGCGCGGCGATCAGCGACGCGCCGAAGGTCAGGCGGTAGGAAGCCAGCACGCGCGGCGCGCTCACGGCGACCCAGAACTGGTCCCAGGTCAGCGTGAAGGTCTTGAACAGCAGCGCCGACAGGGGAACGAGCACGATGATGCTCAGGTAGAAGAGCGTGTAGCCCAGAGTGAGCCCGAAGCCCGGCAGCACGCGCTTGGAACGGCGTGCGCGCCCTGCCCCGGCCCCACCCGGGGGCACGGCGGAAATCGCGGAAGACATGGCGGACTGCTTACTTGGCGCCGGGGGCGTAGAGCTTGTCGAACTGGCCGCCGTCGTTGAAGTGGACCTTCTGCGCCTCGCCCAGCGAGCCGAAGTACTTGCCCACCGTGAACAGCTTGACCGGCTTGAACAGGTCGGCGTGCTTCTTCAGCACTGCCTCCGAGCGCGGGCGCAGCGCGTGGCGGGCGGCGATCTCCTGGCCCTCGTCGGAATAGAGGTAGTCCAGATAGGCCTTGGCCAGCTCGCCCGTGCCCTTCTTGGCCACGGTGCGCTCCACCACGGCCACGGGGTTCTCGGCCAGGATGCTGGTGGAGGGATAGACGGCATCGACGCGGCCCTTGCCGAATTCGCGCTCGATGGAGAGCACTTCGGATTCGAAGGTGATCAGCACGTCGCCCGTGTTGCGCTGCAGGAAGATGCTGGTGGCGTCACGCCCGCCCTTGCCCAGCACCGGCACGTTCTTGTAGAGCTTGCCCACGAACTCGGCGGCCTGCGCGTCGGTGCCGCCCTTTTCGCGCACCGAGCCCCAGGCGCCCAGATAGGCGTAGCGGCCGTTGCCGCCCGTCTTGGGGTTGACCACCACGACCTGCACGCCCGGCTTGACGAGGTCGTCCCAGTCCTTGATGTGCTTGGGATTGCCCTTGCGCACCAGGAACAGCATGGTGGACGTGGTGGGCGAGGCGTCGTAGGGGAATTTCTTGGCCCAGTCCTTGGCGACCACGCCGTTCTGCGCGAGGAAGTCGATGTCCGTCGTGGTGTTGAAGGTGACCACGTCGGCATCCAGCCCGTCGTTCACGGCCCGCGCCTGGGCGCTGGAGCCGCCGTGGGCCTGGTCGATCTTGACGTCCTTGCCGGTCGTCTTCTTGTAGTGGGCGACGAAGGCCGGGTTGTAGTCCTTGTAGAACTCGCGCGCCACGTCGTAGGAGACATTGAGCAGCGTGGGCGTCTGCGCTGCGGCAAGGCCGCTGGCGGCCAGTGCCACGGTGGCGATGAGGGTCTTGAGCCGGTTCTTCGATTGCATGTCTTGTGTCACCCACGTTGCTGGAAGTAACGTGCATTGTGGGTAGCACCGCTTAAAACGCAAAAGAATATATTTTTGTTTATTAATCGATTTGCAGCATAAGCCGTGGGCCAGCTGCCCGCCAGCCGCACTCCGGGCGGAGATCAGGCCGCAGTGCGCAGCGGCTCGGACGCCGAGGTAGCCGCAGTCGCAGCCGCTGCAGCCACACCAGCCTCGGCCGTAGCCTCTTCGCCCACCAGCGACTGCAGCAGGGCCCAGCCGAGCGGCCAGTCGCCGTGGCCGGACTCGACGTTGATGTGGCCGGCGTTCTGCAGGCGCACGAATTCGCTGCCCCAGGAGCGCGCATAGGCCCCTGCCAGGCGCACGGGGCAATAAGGGTCGTTGCTGCTCGCCACCAGGATGCTGCGGTAAGGCAGGGCGCCATGGGGCACGGGCGCGAAATCGCTCAGCACCGCCCGGCGCTCCGGGTCCGCCGGCGCGACGAACAGCGCGCCGTGCACGCGCGCAGCGGCCTCCGGGCCGATATGGGTCGCGGCGATGCACCCCAGGCTGTGCGCCACTACCACGACGGGGTGCGGTGCGGCCAGGATGGTGGCTTCGAGCGTCTTCACCCAGGCGGCGCGTGTCGGCGTGATCCAGTCGTCCTGCACGACGCGGATCACCGAGGGCAGGCGCTGCGTCCAGAGCGTCTGCCAGTGCCCCTCGCCCGAGTCACGCCAGCCGGGCACCACGACGATGGAGGTTGCAGCGGCGCTCATCGCGGACAGCTCCCGCAGGCGCCAGACGCCGCAAAGCCTTCGGCCACCGGCACCAGCCCCAGCCCGGCGGCGCAGGGAGAGGCGCATGGAACAACAGAGCGGGAGAAGACGGTCGGGGCCATGCGTTCATTCCTTGGGCGGAGGCAAGATGGAATGATTCTGCGGGCCGGCCCTTCCAACCCAAACGAATATATCGTTGTGAATTAATAGATAAATCGTCTATTAAAAGCCGCGGCAACCCGCATCACCGGGCGTTCCGGCGATGCCCGCCACCGCGAGCGCCGCGCGCCAAAGCCGCCGCACTACGCGGCGCCCAGCCCAGCACCTGCCACTGCGCCAGTACCAGCGCCATATAGGCCGCGACTTCGGCCCATTCTTCGAGCACGGCGGCGTTGTGGCCCCAGTGGGGAGACACGTGCATGCCCAGCAGATGCCCTTCGCCATAGGTGCTGAGCAAGGCGGCGGCCATTCCCAGGCACAGCTCGATCCAGGGGAAATGCCCGGCGCGCAGCACGGCCCACACCAGCCGCTCGGCCCGGAACCAGGCAAAGAGACAGCCAGCCCCGACCAGCAGGGCCACAGCGACCGGCGCCACCGCGGGCTTGTACCAGAGCACCGATGAGGAATATTCGGGGCCATCGGCCCCAATGCTCAGTGGCGGCAGCAGCGCCGCGCCCCAGCTCAATTCGCGGGCGGCGAGCAGCAGCCACACCGGCACCAGGCAGACGGCCAGGGCCACCACATCAGGCCCCGCCCCCTGCCGCCAGGAGGCGACGGCACGGCCCAGGGCGATGACCCCGCCGCCGACCAGGATGGCGAGCTGGAGGTTTTCGATCCACCCGTTCTCCCAGGCCGCCCTGGCAGGCAGCACAGGCACGGCGAAGAAGCCGATCGCCAGCCAGAGGGCGACGACGAAGCAGAAGAAGTGACGGGGAGACGCCTGGGGCGCCGATTCATAGGCTCCGGCTGGAGCGGTGCAAAGGGATTTCATGCGGATGGGTACTACGCTGCGCCCACCGCTGGATGCACGCGAAGGCATGCACGGAACCCGGAGGGAGACAGGTCAGCTCAAATGGTGAACTGCTGAGTACAGATGTAAAAATTCATGGTATGCGAATCATACTCATCAATATGCATCAAATCGTCACAATTCCGGTGTAAGCGAATTTCCCCGAAGCCGCCGCTCCGCCTCGACGCGCCCTCAGAACGTGTTCACGATCTCAGTGCGGCTCGTCCGGGCATGCCGTATGCCCCGGCACGGCCTCGCCCAGGAAATCCAGAAAGCGCCGCACGGCCGGCGACAGCCCCCGGCGCGAGGGAAACACCGCGTGCACCACGCTCGGGGGCGCGGACCAGTCGGGCAGCACCCGCACCAGCCTGCCATCGGCCAGCTCGGCATGGCACATGTAGTCGGGGAGCCAGCACATGCCCGTTCCGGCCAGCACGGCGAACTTGAGGGTCAGCAGATCGTCGGCCACATAGCGCGGGCTGAGCTGCACCGCATCCTCCCGCCCGTCGGGCCCGATCAGCCGCAGCGTGGTGCGGCCCTCGGCGGCGGACATCGCCAGGCTGTCGAGCACGGGCAGATCCGCCAGCGTGGCCGGCACGCCCTGCCGGGCCAGCAAGGCAGGGCTGGCGACCAGCACCTGGGCGCCCTCGTCCAGCCGCTTGACGATCATGCTGCCGCTGTCGTCCACCGTGGCACGCACGCGCAGCGCCACGTCCACGCCCTCCTCCACCAGATTGACGACGCGGTTGGTGACCTGCATCTCCACCCGCACCAGCGGATTGCGCTCCAGGAACCGGGGCATCAGCTCGCCCAGCACGCTTTGCGCGAGCGTCACCGGGCAGGTCACCCGCACGGTGCCGCGTGGTTCGGTCTGCACCTGGGCCACGGTATCGGCCGCTGCCTGGGCCGAGTCGCGCATGGCCTGGCAGTGCCGCAAGTAGGCCTCGCCCACGTCGGTGAGAGACAGCTTGCGGGTCGTGCGGTGCAGCAGCCGCACACCCAGATGCGCCTCCAGATCGGACACCCGCCGCGAGAGCCGGGACTTGGGGATGCCCAGCGCCCGCCCTGCCGCCGCGAAGCCGCCGCGCTCCACCACTTCGGCGAAGTACAGCATGTCATTGAGATCCTGCATGGTTCACTCCCCCGGGTTTTGGCAGCACAGGCCGCAGATTGTTCCAGCAACAGGACAATCTATCGCATGTGCCATGACTTATCAATGACTACATTCACCAGCACAATCTATCCAACGCCAAACGTATTGGCGAGGCTTTAAGGAGAAAACCATGCAACTGCTTCACATCGACTCCGCCATCACGGGCGGCGCCTCCGTTTCGCGCCAGCTCACCGCCAGCACCGTCGCCGCCTGGGTGGCCGCGCATCCCGGCACCCAAGTGCAGTATCTGGACCTGGTGGCCGACGCCCCCGGCCACTTCACGCTCGACGCCATGGCACCGCGCACCGGCCAGACCGAAGGCCTGACGGAAGCCCAGCAACGCGAAAACGCCGTCTCCGAACGCCTGGTGAGCCAGTTCCTGGCTGCCGACGTGATCGTGGTGGGCGCGCCCTTCTACAACTTCGGCATCCCCACGCAGCTCAAGGCCTGGATCGACCGCCTCGCCCAGCCGGGCCGCACCTTCCGCTACACCGCCAACGGCCCTGAAGGCCTGGCCAAGGGCAAGACCGTGATCGTCGCCTCCACCCGCGGCGGTGTCTATTCGACCAGCGAAGGCGGCCGCGCCCTGGAACACCAGGAAAGCTACCTGCAGACCATCTTCGGCTTCTTCGGCATCACCGACGTGCGCTTCGTGCGCGCCGAGGGCGTGGCCATGGGCCCGGATGCGAAGAGCGCCGCCCTGGCGAGCGCCGAGAGCGACATCAAGGCCCACGTGGCCCAGTCCGTCGCCAAGGCGGCCTGAGCCAGCGAAGAAGGCAGCGAAGGCAGCGCCAGGTACCTGCGCCTGCCTCCACCTTGCGGGCCCTTGCGGGCGAGATGCCCAACGACAAAGAGCCGGCAATGCCGGCTCTTTTTGCTTGGGGAGCCCTGCGCCTTCCCGGGCGCACGGGCTCCGCCCTCAGGCCGCAGGACGGTGGTCGCCCGCGTTGTTGTGCGTCTTGACCCAGGCCACGTACTTGTCCATCCAGGTCTGCAGGAACTTGCGGCTGCCCTCGCCCACGTTGCCTTCCTCGTCGATGAGGCCGTCCTTGTAGTGGATGAAGGCCTCCGGCTGGCCGAGCGTGGGAACGTCCAGGTACGCGAGCACGTTGCGCAGATGCTGCTGTGCCAGGGCCGTGCCGATCGCGCCCATCGAAGCGCCCAGCACCCCGGCAGGTTTGCCACCCCAGACGCTCTGCCCGTAAGGCCGCGAGCCATGGTCGATGGCGTTCTTGAGCACGCCGGGAATCGAGCGGTTGTATTCGGGCGAGACGAACAGCAGCCCTTGCGCTGCCGCCACCTCGGACTTGAGCCGCAGCACGGACGCGGCCTGGTGGCTGTCGTCGTCCTGGTTGTAGAGCGGCAGATCGTCGATGCGGATCTCGGTGAACGAGAAGTCGGCCGGCGCCAGGCGGGTGAGAGCGTGGGCCAGCTTGCGGTTGATGGAATCCTTGCGCAGGCTGCCGACGATGAGTGCGATCTGGTAGTGGTCCATGCCATTCCTTTCGGGGATGTGAAAGACAAGAGAGACGCGCCGCCCAGAGCGACGCCCAACGGCCATGATAAGGAAGGCTGGCGCACCCGGCCCGGCCTCGACGGCCGCCGGAAAACTACTCTTTTGATAGCACAAGGTGCAATCAAGACAAGGGCTGTAGCCTGTTTCGGCTTGCGTTCCCGGCGGGGTGCGGCGCCCCCGCAGACAGAAGGCGGCGCCGCCGTCCTACAGCGATTAGGCTCGCCGGCGAAGGCCCCGCGCCATGAAAAAAGCCCGGCTGCCAGCGCAGCCGGGCCCGATGCATTCGCCCGCCCCTTCCACCCGCCCGCCGGCGTCAGCCAGCCAGCCAGGGGAGAAAGAGCGCGCGATCAGCGGAGGATCAGACGTTGCGGCCGAAAGGCCCGTCGCTGCCCACCTGCACGATGCTCTCGGCGCTGGGCGCATCCTTCTTGGTGCCGCGGCGGCCCGGCTTGGGCTGCTCGGTCTGGGCCACGCAGTCCGCGTAGTAGCGCACCACGCCGCTCTCGTCCTCGATCTCCACCAGGCCGTGGATGTCGGTCTCGAAGCCCGGCGAGAGCTTGGAGAACTCGCGCGAGAACTTGAGGTAGTCCACGATCTTCTTGTTGAAGACTTCTCCCGGGATCAGCAGCGGGATGCCAGGCGGGTACGGCGTGATCAGGCTGGTGGTGATGCGGCCTTCGAGGTTGTCGATCTCCACGCGCTCGGTCTTGCGCTGGGCGATGTGGGCGTAGGCGTCGCTCGGCTTCATCGCGGGCGTCAGGTCCGACAGGTACATCTCCGTCGTCAGGCGGGCGATGTCGTACTTGGCGTAGAGCTCGTGCACGTGCTGGCACAGGTCCTTCAGGCCCATGCGCTCGTAGCGCTTGTGCTGCTGGCAGAACTCCGGAAGGATGCGCCACATGGGCTGGTTCTTCTCGTAGTCGTCCTTGAACTGCTGCAGCGCCGTCAGCAGCGTGTTCCAGCGGCCCTTGGTGATGCCGATGGTGAACATGATGAAGAAGCTGTAGAGGCCGGTCTTCTCGACCACCACGCCGTGCTCGGCCAGGTACTTGGTCACGATGGAGGCGGGAATGCCGGTGACATCGAACTTGCCGTCCAGGTTCAGGCCCGGCGTGACGATGGTGGACTTGATCGGGTCCAGCATGTTGAAGCCGTCGGCCATCTGGCCGAAGCCGTGCCACTTGCTGGCGCTCTTCTTGCCCTTGCCGTCGCTGCGGATGATCCAGTCTTCCGCACGGCCCACGCCTTCGTCGGCCAGCTTGTCCGGGCCCCAGACCTTGAACCACCAGTCGTCCTTGCCGAACTCTTCCTCCACCTTGCGCATGGCGCGGCGGAAGTCCAGCGCTTCCAGCAGGCTCTCTTCCACCAGCGCGGTGCCGCCGGGCGGCTCCATCATGGCAGCGGCCACGTCGCAGCTGGCGATGATGCTGTACTGCGGGCTGGTCGAGGTGTGCATCAGATACGCCTCGTTGAACAGCGGGCGGTCAAGCTTCACGGTCTGCGAATCCTGCACCAGCACGTGGCTGGCCTGGCTGATGCCGGCCAGCAGCTTGTGGATGGACTGCGTCGCATAGACCACCGAGTGCTTCGGGCGCGCGCGCTTCTTGCCCATGGCGTGATAGCTGCCGTAGAACGGATGGAAGGCCGCGTGCGGCAGCCAGGCCTCGTCGAAATGCAGGTTCTCGACGTAGCCGTCCATCATCGACTTGATGGTCTCGGTGTTGTAGAGCACGCCGTCGTAGGTCGATTGCGTGATGGTCAGCACGCGCGGCTTCACGGCGGCCGCATCCACGCCCTTGAGCAGCGGGTTGGCGCGGATCTTCGCCTCGATCGCGTCGCGCTCGAACTCGCTCTTGGGGATCGGGCCGATGATGCCGAAGTGGTTGCGCGTCGGCTTCAGGAACACGGGGATCGCCCCGGTCATGATGATCGAGTGCAGGATGGACTTGTGGCAGTTGCGGTCCACCACCACCACGTCACCCGGCGCCACCGTGTGGTGCCACACCATCTTGTTGGACGTGCTGGTGCCGTTGGTGACGAAGAAGCAGTGGTCGGCATTGAAGATGCGCGCCGCGTTGCGCTCGCTCTCGCCGATGGCGCCGTTGTGGTCCAGCAGCTGGCCCAGCTCTTCCACGGCGTTGCACACGTCGGCGCGCAGCATGTTCTCGCCGAAGAACTGGTGGAACATCTGGCCCACGGGGCTCTTGAGGAAGGCCACGCCGCCGGAGTGGCCCGGGCAGTGCCAGGAATAGGAACCGTCCTCGGCATAGTCCAGCAGCGCCTTGAAGAACGGCGGCTGCACGCTCTCCAGGTAGCTCTTGGCCTCGCGGATGATGTGCTTGGCCACGAACTCGGGCGTGTCCTCGAACATGTGGATGAAGCCGTGCAGCTCGCGCAGGATGTCGTTGGGCAAGTGGCGCGCCGTCTTGGTCTCGCCATGCACGTAGATCGGCACTTCGGTGTTCTTGCGGCGCACTTCGGCGATGAAGTTGCGCAGGCTGAGCACGATGGGGTCGAGCCCCGAGCCCAGCGTGAACTCCTCGTCGTCGATCGACAGGATGAATGCGCTGGCGCGGCTTTGCTGCTGCGCGAACTGGGTCAGATCACCGTAGCTGGTCACGCCCAGCACTTCGAAGCCCTCGGCCTCGATGGCGTGCGCCAGGGCGCGAATGCCCAATCCTGACGTGTTCTCAGAGCGGTAATCCTCGTCGATGATGACGATAGGAAAGCGAAACTTCATGCGCAGCCTCCGGGCAATCGGGCCAAAAAACGAAACAGCCGCGCAGTGTAAAGAATATCAATGTCAGCCTTTTGAAGCGCACAGGCTTTTGTCCCACAATTCGCCAGGCCCGTCCTCATGACGATGGCTCCAAGGAGGGACATGATGGAGGAATCGACACTCTGGTGGCTGGTAGCCGGAGGCGCCGTGATCGCCGAACTGCTCACAGGCACCTTCTATCTGCTGATGCTCGCCCTGGGCATGGTGGCGGGCGCTGCCGCGGCCCACGTGGGCGCATCCACCTCGGCGCAACTGCTCGCCGCGGCCCTGGTGGGCTCCGCTGCCATCGTGACCTGCCACCTGGTGCGCCGCCGCCATCCCGCCGGCCAGCCCGCGGCACGCAACAGCGACGTGAACCAGGACGTGGGCGCAACGGTGCAGGTCGATGCCTGGAACCCCGACGGCACCGCGCAGGTACGCTACCGCGGCGCGCAGTGGACCGTGGTGGCGGGCCCCGGCGCGGCGCCGGCCCCGGGCTTGCACCGGGTGGTCGAAGTCATCGGCAGCCGGCTGCTGGTGGACCCGGCCTAGCGGCAGCCTCTGCCCACCGCCCCGCGCGAAACGGCGCCCGGCTCTTTTTCGCTTTCTTTTCTTCTTTCTTTCTTGTTTGTTTGCCAGCCGCGCCCACGGGCTCTCCAGCCCGCCCGGGCCAACGAAAGGGTTCCATGGAAATCGCCATCGTCATCTTCGTGATCGCCGCCGTGTTCATCGCCCGGTCGGTGAAAGTCGTGCCCCAGCAGAACGCCTGGGTCAAGGAGCGGCTGGGCAAGTACGCCGGCACGCTCACGCCGGGGCTCAACTTCCTCGTGCCCTTCATCGACCGCGTCGCCTACAAGCACAGCCTGAAGGAAATCCCGCTGGACGTGCCCAGCCAGGTCTGCATCACGCGCGACAACACGCAGCTGCAGGTGGACGGCATCCTCTACTTCCAGGTGACCGACCCCATGCGCGCGAGCTACGGCTCCAGCAACTACATCATGGCCGTCACCCAGCTGGCGCAGACCTCTCTGCGCAGCGTGATCGGCAAGCTGGAGCTGGACAAGACCTTCGAAGAACGCGACATGATCAACGCCCAGATCGTCTCGGCCATCGACGAAGCGGCCCTCAACTGGGGCGTGAAGGTGCTGCGCTACGAGATCAAAGATCTCACTCCGCCCGCCGAGATCCTGCGCTCCATGCAGGCGCAGATCACCGCGGAGCGTGAAAAGCGCGCCCTCATCGCGGCCTCCGAAGGCCGCCGCCAGGAGCAGATCAACATCGCCACCGGCGAACGCGAAGCCTTCATCGCCCGCTCCGAAGGCGAAAAGCAGGCCCAGATCAACAACGCCCAGGGCGAAGCCGCCTCCATCACCGCCGTGGCCGAAGCCACCGCCCAGGCCATCGAACGCGTGGCCGCCGCCATCCGCCAGCCCGGTGGCGAACAGGCCGTGCAGCTCAAGGTCGCCGAACGCGCCGTGGACGCCTACAGCCGCGTCGCAGCGGACGCCACCACTACCCTCATCGTGCCCAGCAACATGACCGAGGTCTCCGCCCTCATCGGCTCGGCCATGAAGATGGTGCAAGCCAGCAGCCAGCGCACCCCCTGAACCCACGAATTCGCGGATCGCAGGCCACTTTTTCCGAAACCGCGGTAAAGCACTGCTATACTTGAGGGCTTAGGAGAGGTGGATGAGCGGTTTAAGTCGCACGCCTGGAAAGCGTGTGTGGGCTAATCCCCACCGCGGGTTCGAATCCCGCCCTCTCCGCCAAAAAATAAAACCCAAGTGATTCAGTTCACTTGGGTTTTTTCTTTGGTGGCTAGCCGCTTTACCGTCTAGGAAATGGCGCAGGCCAGAGCCCTCGCCATGCTCCCACCGCACCACAGGAAACACGGCCCAACGCGGACAGATAAGGTGGCCGCTGATCAGCGGCCTCTTGAAGCGGCAAGTCACAGCGCTTGTATGTTCGGCCGCCACAGCGCCGCCTTTTCATACAGCCGAGCAGTTCGACACAGCATCGCAAGCGGTGACCCCCGACGGCGGACATCGGCGCCTCGCTGGGCAAAGCGTCGCCGCCACGCGCCCCCGTTGTTGGCCGCAGGCTTGAACTGTTCAGCGCCATGCACTCTGCGCAGCCGCCGTGGGGGGCGACTGCGCAGCACTCCACTCGTATGCGCGTGCGATCAAAAGTCCAGCAGGGCTCTGGCGACATGCCCTGCGATGCGTGGGTTCTCCCTCAAGCGCCGCACGCTGTAGCCATACCAGTCTGCGCCGAAGGGCACGTAGATGCGCACCGCGAACCCCTGCTGGCGCAGCGAGTCACGCAGCGGCTCGCACACACCCAGCAGCATCTGGAATTCGAATGCCGCCGGGTTGGTATCGGTCTTGCGTGCCAGCGCAATCACTTGAGCGATCAGCGCGGCATCATGCGTCGCGACGGCCACGAAGACGCCAGCCGTGAAGCAGCGAGCGATGTGGGCGAGGAAATGCGTATTGATCGCCACGCGATCACGATCCGCTCCCTCGACGAGATGCTCTGGCGCCTCCCGGTAGATGCCCTTGCAGATCCGCACACGGCTGCAAAAAGGCAACACACGACCGAGATCGCCAGGGGTGCGGAGCAGGTACGCCTGAAGCGCGAGCTCAACGTTCGGGTGGTGGGCCTTTAGAGCCAAGAACAGGTCGATCTCGCGCTGCGTGCAGGTCACATCCTCCATGTCAAAGCAGACAGCAATGCCGAGCCGGCCAGCCGTTGACAGCATCTCTTCCAGCAGCGCTTGGCAGCGCTCCACATCGAGCAAGAGGCCAAAGGCGCTCGGTTTGATCGACAGCGTCGATCGCAACGCACCGGCATGCACGGCATCAAGCACGCGCAGGGTGTCGTCAGTGGCGCGCCGGGCCTGTGCAAACGACGAGGCAGCCTCGCCGAGCACGTCGAGCGTCGCAGAAAAGCCGTTGGCGTTCAGAAATCGAACACGCTCAAGAGCTTCATCCAACGTGGCGCCAGCGATGTAGCGGCGCGAGATCTTGCGCACCAGGGTGCGGGGAATCCAGGGGATGGCGCGGGCGGCCATCGCATTGAAAACGGACATGAGAACTCCGAGAACAAACCATGAGGCACGGCTTGCCGGGCGCGAGAAGGTTGCACCTTCGGCAGCCGAGACCGATCTGCCTACACCACAGGGAAATGGGTAGGCGCTATGCAGCGAGCAGCCGCGCAAGCGGCGGCATCTCTGCAAATGATCAATGGTTGGCCAGAGGAGGCCAGGCAGCGGCGTACATGGTGTTCGTGGAGTTGTCGGCACACGCAAACGCGCGGTTGCCGGAATTCATTCTATTGGTGTATCGGCTACACAGTGTCGAGCGACGAGCTCCACCGCTCATCTGTGCACGGCTTGCTCCGCAGCGCCATGCTCCATGTACAGAGCGCGGGGCTCAAGGTGAGACTTCCAGTGACCTTGCGGCTTGTGGAGCAGCGATGCATCCCAGTTCGCACCCGACAAGCGATGTCCGAACGCAACACGACGCCCCTGCTGCAGCCCCTGCAGCAGAGACATCTGCCCGCGCCTACTTCAGCCGCGGCTGCACGATGATCTTCACCGCCGACTCGTTGTTGTGGATCAGCGTGTCGAAGCCCTGCGCCACCAGGTCATCCAGCTGGATGCGCTGGGTGATGAAGGGCTCCAGGTTGATCTTGCCCTCCTCGACCAGCTTGATGGTTTCCTGGTGGTCGTTGCAGTAGGCAATGGTGCCGCGCACGTCCAGCTCCTTCATGACCACGCTGTGCACGTTGACGGTGGCCGGGTGGCTCCAGATGGACACGATCACCACCACGCCGGTGGACTTCGTCGCGGCCACCAGCGTGTCGAGCACCTTGTTGACGCTGGAGCATTCGAAGGCCACGTCCACGCCCTTGTCGCCGGTGAGCTTCATCACCTCGGCCGTCACGTCCACTTCGGACGGGTCGAGGATGTGGTCGGCCACGCCGGATTCGCGGGCCTTCTGCTTGCGCTTGGCGCTCAGCTCGGTGACGATGACCTTGAGGCCTTTGGCCTTCAGGATGGCTGACAGCAGCAGGCCGATGGGGCCCGCGCCGCCGACCAGCGCCACATCGCCCGCCTTGGCGCCGCTGCGGGTGTAGGCGTGGTGGCCCACGGACAGCGGCTCGATCAATGCGGCCTGGTCCAGCGGAATGGCGTCGGAGATCGGGTGCACCCAGCGGCGCTTGACGGCGATCCGCTCGGAGAGCCCGCCCCCACGGCCGCCCAGGCCGATGAAGTTCATGTTCTTGGACAGGTGGTAGTTGTCGCCCGGGCCCGTGGGCACGTCGTCGGCCACGATGTAGGGCTCCACCACGACGTGCTGGCCGACTTCGATGTCATCGACGCCCTCGCCCACGGCATAGACCACGCCCGAGAACTCGTGCCCCATGGTGATGGGTGCGGATTCGCCCGAGATGGGATGCGGGTGGCCGCAGGGCGGGATGAAGATCGGCCCCTCCATGAACTCGTGCAGATCGGTGCCGCAGATGCCGCACCAGGCCACTTCGATGCCCACCGTGCCGGGCTCCACCACGGGTTCGGGGATGTCCTCGATACGGATATCGCCACGGTTGTGGAAACGTGCTGCTTTCATGATTCGATCTCTCCAGGTCAGTGAAAGGTGAAGCCGCCATCGACATTCACCGACTGCCCGGTGACGTTGTCCATGGTGGCGAAGAACAGCGCCAGCCGGCCCATGTCCTGGGGCGTCTGCGCGCGGCCTTGCGGGATGAGCGTCAGCTGGTGGCGGGCCCAGGAGTCCTCCACGGATTCGCCCTCGTTCTTCCACTCGTCCGACAGGCGGTCCCACATGTAGGTGCGCACGATGCCGGGGCAGATGGCGTTGACCGTGATGCCCTCCTGCGCCACTTCCTTGGCCAGGGCATTGGTAAATCCCACCACGGCGAACTTGGACGCGCTGTAGTGCGCGAGGTTGGGAAACCCTTCCTTGCCGGCGATCGACGCCACATTGATGATGCGCCCCGAGCGCCTGGCCCGCATCGGCCCCAGCGCAGCGCGGCAGCCGAGGAAGGTGCCCTTGGCGTTGACGTCCATGACGAAGTCCCAGTCCCGCTCCGACAGCTCCGCCACCGGATGGATGCTGATGACGCCCGCGCAGTTGACCAGGATGTCCAGGCCCCCCAGCTCGGACACCGCCTGGTCCACCATCGCCTGAACCTGCGCAGCGTCGGTCACATCGACGCGGCGGGTCAGGGCGCGGCGGCCCAGTGCCCGCACTTCGGCGGCGGTGGACTGCATGGCGTCCTCCAGCAGGTCAGCGATGAGCACGTCGGCACCGGCCCGGGCCAGTTCCAGCACGATGCCTTTGCCGATGCCGCGCGCGCCGCCCGTCACGACGGCCGTTTTTCCGGCCAGGGAGAGAGAGGTTGGTTGCATGAATGATGTCTCCTTGCGTTGGATGGACAAAGGGGGAGGCGCTTCAGCGCAGGTGGTGGACCTGCTGCAGGCCATAGACCTGCACGGGCAGGCCTTCCTGCCGGGCCTTGAGCTGCAGCGCCAGGTAGAGCGAGTAATGGCGCGACTGGTGCAGGTTGCCGCCGTGGAACCACAGGGCCTCCTGCTGCGTGGGCTTCCACATGTTGCGCTGCTCGCCCTCCCAGGGACCAGGGTCCTTGGTCGTGTCCGAGCCCAGCCCCCAAACCTTGCCCACCTTGTCCGCCACCTCCTGGCTGATCAGGTCGGCCACCCAGCCGTTCATGGAGCCGTAGCCGGTCGCATAGACCACCAGATCGGCCGGCAGCTCGGTGCCGTCCTCGAGCACCACGGCGTTTTCCGACAGATGGCTGATCTCCTTGCCCGCCTGCAGCTTGATGCTGCCGTCGATCACCAGATCGCAGGCCCCCACGTCGATGTAGTAGCCCGATGCGCGGCGCAGGTACTTCATGAAGAGGCCCGAGCCGTCGTCGCCGAAGTCCAGCATGAAGCCCGTCGCCTCCAGCTGGCGGTAGAAATCCGCATCGCGCTCGCGGATGCGGTCGTACACCGGCACCTGGAAGTCGGCCATGATGCGGTAGGGCAGCGAGGCGAAGATCAGGTCGGCCTTCTTGGTCGTCACGCCGCTGGCCACGGCGCGCTCCGAATACAGATCGCCCAGGCCGATCTCCATCAGCGAATTGGAGCGCACGATGTGCGTGGACGAACGCTGCACCATGGTCACATCCGCGCCGTGCTCCCAGAGAGCCGCGCAGATGTCGTGCGCGGAGTTGTTGGCGCCGATCACCACCACCTTCTTGCCGGCATAGCTGTCCGGGCCGTGGTGCTGGGACGAGTGCTGCTGCTCGCCCTGGAAGACGTCCTGGCCCTTGATCTTGGGCACGTTGGCCTTGCCCGACATGCCCGTGGCGAACACCACGTGCTTGGGGCGCAGCACCAGCGTCTCGCCATCGCGCTCCACGGTGACTTCCCACTCCTGCTTGTCTTCGTCGAAGCGGGCGTTCAGGCAGTTGGTGGAAGGCCAGTAGTTCACCTCCATCACCTTGGTGTACATCTCCAGCCAGTCGCCGATCTTGTCCTTGGGCGCGAACACGGGCCAGTTGTCCGGGAACGGCATGTACGGCAGATGGTCGTACCAGACCGGGTCGTGCAGGCACAGCGACTTGTAGCGGTTGCGCCATTGGTCGCCAGGGCGCGCCTGGCGGTCGATGACGATGTGCGATACGCCCAGCTGGCGCAGCCGCGCGCCCAGCGCGATGCCGCCCTGCCCTCCGCCGATGACCAGCACGAACGGCTGCTTCTCGCGGCCCAGTTCCTCGGCCTCCTGCTGGCGGCGCTCCAGCCAGGTCTGGCGGCCGCGCCGGATGCCATGTTCGGCCCCCATCGGGCGGCGCGTGCCCATGGGTTCCTCGTGCCCCTTCAGTTCCTGGGCGGCCGTGAGCAGGGTCCAGATGCGGCCATCCTTGATGCGGATATGGCCGCCGCCGCGCGCATGCCGCGTGTCGATCACAATCCAGGCGGACAGCACGCCATCGGCATCCTCCACGGCCTCGCGCTCGTCCAACGAGAAGTGCACGGGCGCCGCTGCGTCCAGCTGCGCGGCCAGCATGTCGGCGATCTGCGCCTGCCCTTCCATGGTCTTGATGTTCCAGGTCAGCAGCACCAGGTCGCGCCAATAGCATTCGTCTGCGAACAGGCCGCTGGCGGCCGCGAAATCGCGGTCGGCCAAGGCACGGTTGAGTGAGTCGAGCAGCGCCTGTACACGGGCGGCAGCCGTCGTATCGGTCATTTTTGTCTCCTTGATGGTGGTCATGCCCGCTGGTTTTTCTTCCGGGCAATGGCTCTGAGGCAATCGCTATGCCATGCCCGCCCGGCGGCAAGCCGTGCCATGCAAATCAAGGGCTTGCGTGCGAGGCCTGCGTACAAACCCTCTGCCCCGCGCCCCGCTGCTCACGGCACCTGTACGCGACAGGCGATGCACCGTGCGACACCTGTCGCGCGACACTTGCTGCAGCGCAGCAGAGGCAGTGGGTAAACCTCGATGGGCGCTGCGTGGCACGGGGCACACAATGCCTGGCGGCACGTTCAAAGCCGCATCGGTTCCAGACCATGACCCTGCAGTCCTACGCCTCCCACATCCAGGAAATCGAAGCCTTCGGCCAGGGCTATCCGATCAACGGGCAAGAGCGCGACCGCGCCGTGCTGCGCAGCTGGCGCCGCTGCATCGACCATCACCGGCTCGACCCCGCACGGACCAGCGAAGCGCACATCGTTCCCGATGGCGAATTGCGCGCGCACCGCGAAGAGTCCGAGCCGCTGATCCACATCGCCCGCCATGCGCTGGAGCGGCTCTACCAGCAACTCAAGGGCCTGGACTACGTGCTGCTGCTGGCCGACCCGCACGGCGTGGCTGTGGACTTCCTGGGTCACGAGGCCGACGCTGGCGACCTGCGCCGCGCAGGCCTGTATCTGGGCGCGCAGTGGCGCGAAGAGCACTCCGGCACCTCGGCCGTGGGGGCCTGCCTTGAAACCGGCGAAGCGCTGACCGTGCACCAGAGCGACCATTTCGACTTCACGCACACCGGCCTGTCCTGCACCGCGGCCCCCATCTACGACATGCGCGGCGAACTCGCTGCGGTGCTGGACCTGTCGCTGCTGCGCGCTCCCGCCGCGCGGGCCAGCCAGAACCTGGCGCTCAACCTCGTCATGGCCGCGGCGCGGCGCGTGGAGCACGCCAATCTGATGGCGCAGTCGGGCCAGGACTGGGTGGTGCGCCTGGCGCAGTCGCCCGATTTCCTCGATGTCGATCCCGACGCCTCCATCAGCGTCGATGCCCGGGGCCGCATCCGCGGCATGACCCACGCTGGCGCGCGCCTGCTGGCCGCCGCCGCGCAGCTGGACTGGCGCCAGCGCCAGAAGCTCATCGGCCAGCCGCTGCAGCGCTTCTTCGACGTGGACCTGCGCCACCTGCCCGAGCTGCGCCGCAACCGCCCGGCGCAGGAGCGCATCATCCGCGCCCGCGACGGCAGCATCCTTTTTGCCCACGCCATGGAACCGCAGCGCGTGACGCGCGGCCTGCGCACGCAGGCCGCACAGACACCACCGCAGCAGCCCCCGCTGCCGGCCGCGCTGCAGGCGCTGGACACGGGCGATGCCACGCTGCACAAGCTGCTGCACAAGGCAGCGCGGCTCGCGCCGCAGGATTTGCCCATCCTGGTGCAAGGCGAAACCGGCGCAGGCAAGGAATACCTGGCCCGCGCACTCCATGCCGCCAGCGGCCGCAGCGGCGCCTTCATCGCCATCAACTGCGCCGCCATTCCCGAGGCCCTGCTGGAAAGCGAGCTGTTCGGCTACCTGCCCGGCACCTGGACCGGCGGAACCGCCAAAGGCCGCGAAGGCCTGATCGCCGCGGCCCATGAAGGCACGCTGTTTCTCGACGAGATCGGCGACATGCCGCTGGCCCTGCAGGCCAAGCTGCTGCGGGTGCTGTCCGAATCCGAAATCACCCCGCTGGGCGCCCGCGCGCCACGGGCCGTGGACGTGCGCTTCATCTCAGCCTCGCACCGGCCGCTGGCCGAGCTGGTGCGGCGCGGCAGCTTCCGCGAAGACCTGCTCTACCGCCTCAACGCCGCCGAACTGCACCTGCCCGCGCTGCGCCAGCGCAGCGACCTGCAGACCATTGCCGACCAGATGCTGGCCACCCTGGGCAGCCATCTGCACCTGGGCGACGCCGCCCGCGCCGCGCTGGCCGCGCACGCCTGGCCCGGCAACCTGCGCGAGCTGCACAACGCGCTGCGCTACGCCGCCGCCCTGTGCGGGCAGGATGGCGACGGCAGCATCGAGCCCGATCATTTGCCCGATGCGCTGCACCGCGCCCCACCCTGCACCGCCCCGGCCGACGACACCGGCGAGCCCGCCGCGCAGGCGCTGGAGCAGTTGCTGGCGCAGTGCCAGGGCAATGTCTCCGAGGCGGCGCGCCAGCTCGGCGTGAGCCGCTCCACCATCCACCGCCGCATCCAGCAGCTGCAGCTCGGCGTGCGGCATGCCCAATGGCGCGGGCCGTAGAACGCGCTCCATCACCAAAACCAAGCCCAGGCGGCCTGATGGCTGGGGAGCCCTTGCGTCAGGCCAGCCCGTGCCCCTGCAGCAGCCGCTGCCGCAAAGCCTCTGCCATGGGCCCCAGCACGCGGTCGCGGCGCTGCAGCAGGCCCAGGGTGCGCCACACGGCGGGGTCGATGAGCGGCACGCTGCAGATCTCAGGATGGGTGGGCCGCAGCGCCAGTTGGGGAATGGCCGCGAGCCCCAGCCCGGCCTCCACCAGCGACAGCGCGCCGGCCAGGTGGTTGCATTCGTGCCAGGCCAGGGGCTTCTCGGGGAGTTCCGCCACGGCCTGGTCCAGCAGCAGGCGGTTGCCGCTCTGGTGGGAGACCGACACCAGCCGCTGCCCGGCAAGCTCCGGCCAGCCGACGGCCTCGCGCGCCGCCCACGGATGGCTTCTCGGCATGGCCAGCACATAGCGCTCGCGCATCAGGGCCTCGAACCGCAGCGCGGGCTCCTGGCTGCCCGTGAAGCCCAGGCCGAAGTCCACATCGCCCCGTAGCACGGCGTCCAGCACCTGCTGGGCGCTGTCTTCCATCAGATGCACCTGCACCTCGGGCTCGCCGGCGGCGAAGTCACGCAGCACCGGGGGCAGAAGATTCGCAGCCACCGACGGGATGCACGCGATGGCGATCCGCCCCCGGCGGCGCTGGAGCTGGTCGCCCACGCGCTGCACCGCATCGTCCAGGCCCGCCAGCGCGGCCTGCGCCTCCCGCAGGAAGTCGTGCCCCACGGAGGTCAGCTCGACGTGGCGTGTGGTGCGCGCCAGCAGCGGGGCGCCCACGGCGGCTTCCAGCCGCTCGACCCGCCGGCTGAGCGCGGAGGGCGACACGAACAACGCATCAGCAGCCAGCCGGAAGCTCTGCTTCTCGGCCGTGACCACGAATGCCATCAGCTCTCCCATGTCGAATTTGATGCGCCGCATGCAACAGTGCCTCTTTAAATTGCAATTCACAGAATATTACGGACTGCCTAGGATGGCCACCTTTCGCTGAGCCAGCCGGCTGCAACCACACAAGGAGACAACATGCAAAGACGCACACTGACCCTGGCCGCCGCACTCGCGGCCGGCCTGTCCCTCATCTCTACAGCCGCGAGCGCCCAGGACTTTCCCCCCAAGAAGCCGGTGACCCTGGTGGTGGGCTTCGCGGCGGGCGGCTCCGCCGACATCGCCGCGCGGGTGATCGCCAAGAAGCTCGGAGAGAACATCGGCCAGACCGTGGTGGTGGACAACAAGCCCGGCGCCGGTGGCAACCTGGCCCATGCCCAGGTCGCCAAGGGCCCCACCGACGGCTCCATGCTGCTCTTCGGCTCCATCGGGCCGCTCAGCATCTCGCCCCACTTCATGAAGGTCGGCTACGACCCGCTCAAGGACCTGGCTCCCATCACCATGGGCGTGACCTTCCCCAACGTGCTGGTGGTGCCGGCCGGCACCGGCATCAAGACGCTGGGCGAATACGTGGCCCGCGCCAAGCGCGAGCCGGGCAAGCTGGACTTCGCCTCCACCGGCCCGGGCTCGGCCGCCCACCTGGCCGGCGAGCTACTCAACGACATCGCCAAGATCAACACCGTCCATGTGCCCTACAAGGGCGGCGCGCCGGCCCTGCAGGACGTGCTGGGAGAGCGCGTCACCTCGTTCTACGCCGCGCCGCCCACCGCGCTGCCGCACCTGCAATCGGGCAAGCTGGTGGCCTTGGCCACGACCGGACTGACCCGCCCGGCCTACCTGCCCAACGTGCCGACCGTCGCCGAGACCTACCCCGGCTTCAACGCCACCAACTGGTACGCCTTCATGGCACCCGGCAAGACGCCCAAGGCGCTGCTGGACCGCTGGAATACCGAGCTCGTGAAGGTGCTGAATTCGCCCGACGTGCGCGAGAACCTGCTCAAGCACGGCCAGACGGCCGCGCCCGGAAGCCGCGAAGAGCTGGGCAAGTTCATCGCGGCGGAGAACGAGAAGTGGGCCCGAATCATCCGCGAGCGCCACATCACCGCGGACTGACGCGCAGGCAACGGATCACAAACAACCATAACGGAGACAAACCATGCCCGACACCCTTTCGCCCTCCCTGCCCGCCACCGGCCTGCGCCGCCGCACCCTGGGCGCGCTGCTGGGCGCGGCCCTCACGCTCGGCCTGGCCTTGGGCGCGGTGGCGCCCGCAGCCGTGCAGGCCGCGGAAATCCGCGTCGTGACCTCCGGCGGCTTCTCGGCCGCCTACGACCAGCTCGTGCCGATCTACGAGCAGGCCACGGGCAACAAGGTCACCACGGCGCGCGGCGCCTCCATCGGCAATGCGCCGGACTCGATCCCCAGCCGCATGGCGCGCGGCGAGCAGTTCGACGTGGTGATCCTGGCCGATTCGGCGCTGGACCAGCTGATCGAGCAGGGCAAGGTGCAGGCGGGCAGCCGCGTGGACCTCGCGCGCTCGATGATCGGCATGAGCGTGCGCAAGGGCACGCCGCGGCCGGACATCAGCACCGTGGACGCCCTCCGGCAGACCCTGCTGAACGCCAGGTCGATCGCCTATTCGGCCAGCGCCAGCGGCACCTACCTCTCCACCGAACTGTTCCAGCGCCTGGGCGTGGCCGAGCAGATCAAGGACAAGGCGAAGAAGATCTACAGCGAACGGGTCGGCGCCGTCGTGCTGCGCGGCGATGCGGAGATCGGCTTCCAGCAGGTGAGCGAACTGCTGCCCTTCAAGGAACTGGACTTCGTGGGCCCGCTGCCGGACGAAGTGCAGCAGCGCGTGTTCTTCTCGGCCGGCGTTGCGACCGGCGCACCGGAGCCGGAGGCCGCACGCCAGCTGATCCGCTTCCTGGCCGCGCCGGCTGCCGCCTCCATCGTGCGCAGCACCGGCATGGAGCCCGCCGCGGCCCGTTGATTCCGCGCGCATCGTCCGCCGATCGCCCTGGGCCGTCTGGCGGGCATGCGCTGCTGCCCCCCTCACTCTCCATAACCGCTTGCGCGGGCCGCAGCGCCAGACATCCGGCGCGGCCTGGCCCTGCGCAGCCACGTCCGAAAGCACCGCATGAAACTCCAGCGCATCGCGTCGATCGCGGCCGCCTGCGCACCGATCCTGGCATCGGCGCAGACCAGCCTCACTCTCTACGGCATCGCCGATCTCGGCATCCGCCGGACCTCCGGCATGACAGCGGCCCATGCGCCCAGCCCCTCCTCGGCCACGGGTCTGTCGAGCGGCGTGGACAACACCAGCCGCTTCGGCCTGCGCGGCCGCGAGGATCTGGGCGGCGGGCTGCACGCCGTGTTCAACCTCGAAACCGGGCTGAACCTCGACACCGGCACGCAGGCCAACGGCACCAGGTTCTTCGACCGCGCGGCCATCGTCGGCCTGGCCGGCGGCTGGGGCACGGTCACCGCGGGCCGCCAGACCAATCTGCTGGCCGATGCCATCAGCCCAGTGGACCCGGTCGGCATGCGCTTCGCGTCCTTCAACCCGAACATCGCGACCACCGCCCTCAGCAGCCACGGCCTGGGTATCGAATACGGCTCGGCAGGCGCGAACAGCGGCTCCTACCGCCTCGACAACTCGCTTAAGTACGTCGGACGCTTCGGCCCGGTGACCGCACGCGCCATGTACGGCTTCGGCGAGAACGCCGCCGGCGCCAACCCGCAGTCATCCCGCGGTGCCGGCCTGGCCTACGCGGCGCAAGGCCTGACGGTGTCGGGGGCTTACCAGAACTTCAAGTCGCCAGCGGGCCTGGCCCTGGACGCGGCCACGGTGGGCGTCGCCTACCAGTTCGGCAGCATCAGGCTCGCCGCCAACACCGGCCGCAGCCAGGCCGAGACCTCTGGCACGGCGCGCACGGTGCAACGTGTGCATTCCGCCGGCGGCACCTGGGCTGCCACATCGGCCATCGATCTGACGGCTTCGGTATATCGCCTGGAACGCGAACGCAGCGGGCTGCGCGATGACGGCTACACCCGCGCCATCCTGTTCGCCGAATACAAGCTGTCGCGCCGCAGCCGGCTGTACGCCGAACTGGACCGCACCCACTGGCGCGGCGGCTACCAGGGCGCGGCCAACAAGAGCACGGCGACCGGCTTCACGGCCGGCGTCATGCACACCTTCTGATGCGGATGGCACCCTGCCCGCCGCAATGGCGGGCGGGGCGCACTGCGGCTACATCTTGAAGTTCAGCGAGACGTAGAACGCGCGGCCGGGGCCGGGCGCGAACATGGGCTGGGTGCTGCCAGCGGGCCAGAAGAAGGTGTCGTCCCAGGCATAGACGTACTTGCGGCCAGCCAGGTTCTTGACCTGCAGGTCCAGGCTCACCGTCTTGGTCAGCGCGTAGCGCACGTTGGCGTCGAACAGCACGAAGGCGCCGTACTTGCCCTTGGCGTTCAGGCTGTCGATGTAGTAGCTGCCCTGCGCGCGGCCTTGCAGGCCCAGGCGCAGCTCGGGCGTGGCGTGGTATTCAACGCCCACGTTCGAAATGTGGCGCGGCGTGGAGAACACCTCCTTGCCGGCCAGCGACGTGCCATCGCTGGCGAAGGCGCTCACCACCTTGGCTTCCTGCCAGGAATGCGAGGCCCACAGCTGCCAGCGGCCGTCGATCCTGGTCGATGCCTGCAGGTCCACGCCACGGCGGCGGGTCTGCCCCAGGCCCACGGTGGTGCCGGTGGCGGGCATGTTGGCGACTTCGTCCGTGGCGTCCTGCTGCCAGATGGCGGCGCGCATCTCGGTGCCCGGGCTGGGCGTGAACTTCACGCCCAGTTCCTTGCCCGTGTTCATGGAGGGCGCGAAGCGCGGCTGCGTCGGCGAGGTGATGTAGGCCGGCGCGCGCGAGCCGGTCAGGATCTGGAAGGTACGGCCCCAGTTCCCATAGACGCTGACCTTGTCCGTGGCGGCATACACCATGCTGAACTTGGGCTGGTTGATCCAGCCGTAGTCCTGCAGCGAACCCTGCGCGCCGGTGTTGAGCACGGTGTGGCCGGTGAAGCGGTCGGTGCGGATGCCCGGCACCAGCTTGAGCCGGTCGGTGGCCTGCACCACGGCCTGCACGTAGGCGCCCACGTTGTTGAGCGTGTAGTGGTCGTTGTTGGAAACGGCGCCGGGCACGTCGAAGTTGGTCGGCACGGCATAGGGATAGCGGTAGCGCTCGTAGGTGTTGCGCTGGCGTTCCACATTGATGCCGCCATCGACCGACACCGCCTTGTTCGCGCGCCAGGTCAGCGTGCTCATCAGGCCGTGCTGGGTCTCGTCCCAGCGGCGCACCTGCCGGGGCAGGTTGTTCAGGCTCGCGGCCTGGCTGTCGGTGAAGGTGATGCGGCGGTCGTCTTCGTAGCGGTTCAGATAGAGCTTGTTGCTGAGGAACAGGCTCGGGTCGATCTGCCAGTCCAGGTGGGCGCTCAGGTGGCGCATGTCACGGTCGTCGCCGTCGTTGGCGTTCTTGGCGGGCGACTGGTGGCGGTCACGGGCCAGCTCGGCCGCCGTCAGGAAGCCCGGCTCCTCGGCCTTGTGGGAATAGAGGCGCGCCACGATGCCGCCCTTGACCGCGCCGCTGTCCGAGGTCAGGAACCACTTGCCGCCCAGCGAATACTTGTCCGAATGGGCGTTCTGCCGGTAGCCGTTGGATTCCTGCTTGGCGAGGAAGTAGTTCTGCGCGAAGCCGCCCGATTCGCGGCCCAGCGCCAGCTGCACTTCGCGCGTGGCGTCGCTGCCGTAGGTGAAGCGGCCTTCCGTGTAGTCACCGCCCTGGCGGGTGCCGAAGTTGATGTTGCCGCCGATGTTGTGCAGGCCGTAGCGCGGGTCGTTCGTGCCGCGCACCACCTCGATGTAGTCGATCTCCAGCGGGAAGATCATGTCGATGAAGCGCTGGTTGCCGCTGTTGACGTTGCTGGGAATGCCATCGATCAGCACCTTGATGCCGTTGATGTAGCCCTCGCCGTTGAAGGCGCGGAACGTGGCCTTGCCGGACTCCGCACCCATGCGGGTTTCGGTCAGCTGGATGCCGGGCAGCTGGCCGATCAGCTCCCAGCTGTTGGACACGTTCTGGTTCTCGATCTTGTCGGCGCCCAGGATATCGACCGAGGTCAGCAAGGTATTGGGCGCCAGCGGGCCGCTGTTGCCGGTGCGCACGGACACTTCGCCCAGGGTGGAAACGGAATCGCCGGCCGTCTGGGCAGCCGCAGCGAGGCAGAGGAAGGGGGACGCCACCGCGAGGGGCAGCACTTTGGGGGAAAACAACACGAATCTCTCCGCGGACTCATGGTCCGCATGGTTCAAACACCCGGGAAGCGCCGGTCGGGCGTTGCCGGGCCGCGCCGCAGCTCGCCAAGACGGCGAGGACTGCGCACGCGGAGAAGAAAGAGGCCATGCGCCCGCACGGTGGGGGCGATGGAATCGCGGGCTGGCGTCCGACAGGGCGCAAACCCATGCCGTGACCCGGGATCAGGCACAGCCGCAGGCCGCGCCCCTGCCAGGGCGCACACCCGTCGATTCCACCGCCAGCGCCAGGGCGCGGGGCGGCCTATCTAAGCGAACGCGGAGAGAACAGGCGGAGCGCGCGGCGCAGCGAGCAGCCACGCCGGCTCGGGCAAGGGCACGAGCGCCAGCCCCCGCGGCAGCGCCGATGGCGCCTGGCGCAGGGCGGGTGCCACGCTCGCCTCGGCCCGCAGAGACGGGCACAGGCTGGCGAAATGCGCGCAGATGGCGCAGTCATCAGCCTTGGCATCCGCCGGGGACTGGGGCGATGGCTCGGAGGATTCGTCCAGCAGGTCGGCCGCAACGGCGACGGAGGCTTCGTAGGCGCGCAGATGGGCGTGCTGATGCACTGCGGGCAGCACATCGTGGCCGAACGCAGACAGCAAGGCCAGCCAAAGCCATAGCGCGGAAAACCTCTGGGACATTGACATATTGTAACAAGCGTTGGTAGACTCCCGTCCTTACGCCTGCCGCCACGCGGCTTCGCAGGCGGCAGACCAGCGCGGAGCCCTGCCGAGCCGCCGCCCGCGCCGACACCCCCTTGCAGCCCCTACCCCGCCCCCGTGCGGACCGCCCCTTTTGACCGGCCCCGATCTGCCCAGCGCACTGCATTCCGCAGGTCTTTCCTGATGCATCCCACCGAAGAAGCCCCTTCCGGACGCTCGCTCACGCTGGCCTCGGCAGGGGTGCGGGCCCTGCGGGACTTCTGCTGGGCCGCCGCCGTCGTCGTGCCCTGCGCGCTCCTCGCGGCGCTCATGACCCGGCTGCTCGGGCCGCTGTCGCTGTTCTGGCCTGCGAACGCGGTGCTGCTGGGCATGCTGCTGCGCCACCCGGAACGCGCATCGCCGGCAGGATGGCTGGGTGCCTATGCGGGCTTTCTGGGGGCCGACCTGCTGGCGGGAACCAGCCTGCCCATGACCTTGTGGCTGAACACGGCCAACATGGCGGGCGTGGCCGCCGGCTACCTCGTGGCCTCGCGTGTTCTGCCGCCCAACGTCCGCAACCTGAGGCAGCCCAGGACCATCCTCTCGGTGCTCATCGTGTGCCTTGCCAGCGCCACGGCCGGCGCCATCGTGGGCGGCGCCGCCAGCCCCGCGCTGTTCGGCCGCAGCCTGCTGGCCGGGCTGGTGGACTGGTTCAATGGCGACCTGGCGCTCTACATCCTGCTGCTGCCGGTGATGCTGGCCGCGCCCCGCACGCACCACCTGTCCTGGCATCTGCTGGCGCGCCGTGTGCGCACCCTCCGCTGGGACTGGCCTACCGTGCTGCCGGTGATCTCGCTGGCCCTCTCCCTGGTGATCGCCATCCTGGTCGGCGGCCCCGGCGTGCTGGCGCTGCCGGTGCCGGCCCTGATCTGGTGCGCCCTGCGCTACGCCGTCTTTCCCACGCTGGCGCTGACCGCGCTGCTGAGCGTCATCCAGCTGTTCTCCATCGCGGCCAGCCTGATGGTGCTGCCGGAGGGCAAGCTGCTCTACATGAATTCCGTGCAGTCGGCCCGGCTGGGCATCGCGCTGATCGCCCTGGGCCCGATGGCGGTGGCCATCGTCAACGGCGCGCGCAACGATCTGCTGCGCCGGCTGGACCACATGGCCCGCCACGACCATCTGACGGGCGTGCTGCGGCGCGGCTCCTTCATGGAGCATGGCTCCACCATGCTGGCCCGCAACGCGGCGGCCGGACGGCCCACCGCCGTGCTGATGATCGACATCGATCACTTCAAGCAGATCAACGACCGCTTCGGCCATGCGCAGGGCGACCGGGCGCTCGCCACCGTGGCGGTCGAACTGCTGGCCGGCCTGCGCGAAGGCGACATCCTCGGGCGCATCGGCGGCGAGGAATTCGCGGCCCTGCTGCCCGACACCGACGCGCGCCAGGCAGCGCTGGCCGCGGAGCGGCTGCGGGCCCGGGTCGAGGCGATCGCCGAACCGGAAGAGGCGGTCAGAGCCTTGCGCTTGCAGCCCCTGCCGCGCCTGACCGCCAGCTTCGGCGTTGCGGTCTGCCATGCGGCGACGCCGCTCACGCTGCACGACCTGCTGACCCGTGCCGATGGCGCGCTCTACCAGGCCAAGGCGGGCGGGCGCAACCGCGTGGAATTGGCAGGCCCCGCGCGCGAAACGACCGCGTGAAAACCGGAGCGTGAAAACCGGAATCGGCGGCGAGGCCGCCGCCCTCCTCGCCTGCGGGTTGCTCACCCCATCCGGCTGAAACGCCACTGCACGCGCAGCTTCAAGGTCTCGCCCTGCGCCAGCACGCGCAGCCCCGGCATGCCCGGCTGATGGAAGGCGTCGATCGGCTGCGTGATCGGCTCGAAGCAGAAGGCCGGGCCTGCGGGCGGACGGTAGATCAGGCAGAAATGCTGGTCCTCGCCCCCCTCCTGCGCGAAGTCGGGCATCTGCGCAGTCAGCTGCCAGCCCCATTCCGGCCACTCGATGCACGCCGTTCCGCCCCAGCCCACATAGGCGTTGTCGATCAGGTCGCCCTGGGCGGAGACGCCGGCATTCAGATCCCAGCCCGGCGGGAACTGATCGGTCAGCTCGGTGGGCAAGGGGTCGTCGCCACTCAGCCAGACACCCCGGACCGGCGCCGAAATGCGGGTGCCGAGCGTGCGCGGGAACCAGGGATGCAGGCCCAGTCCATAGGGCAGCGGCTCGGCGCCGCGATGCGTCACCTCAACGGATTGGTCCAGCCCGCCCTCCACCAGCCGGAAGCTCTGCAGGCAGGCATAGTCGTAGGGGTTGCCGTCGAAGCACGACGACTCCAGCGACATCTCCACGGTATCGTCGCCCGCCTGGCGCAAGCTCCAGGGCTGCAGCCAGCCGTCGCCATGGATCGGATAAGCCTCCCCGGCGCGATTGGGCTGCATGGCGTGGAACTGCCCGGCATGCGTGAAGCCGCCGCCGCTGATGCGGTTGGACCACGGCACCATGGCGAAGGACGCGAGCTGGTAGAGGTCGGGCGTGGCGCCGCTCCACGGCCGCCACAGGTCCAGCCGGCCGCGGGGGCTGCGCGGGTCGTCGATCTGCCAGGCGGCGACGCTGCCGCCCAGCGTGGGCACCAGCCCCAGATGCTGGCCGGCGTGGTGCAGCCAGACGATGGGATGGGAAGGCTCGGCCATGGCGGCTCCTTGGGTTGAGGGGGTGAGTGATGTGATCGGGGGGCCGGCGACGGGACTGCGCGCGTTGTAGCTGGCAGGCCGGCAGTCGGGCCAACGCGTCAGCCGCCGAACAGGTGGGCCGGCTGGCCGGCGACATCCAGCGGCACCGCGAACAGCGCGCCGGCCAGCGGTTCGGCCTGCAGCTGCGCGGGCGTGAGCCCCACGCGCGCCGAGGTGATGAACAGCGTGCGCAGGCCAAGCCCGCCGAAGGCGCAGTTCGTGACCTGGCTCACCGGCAGATCGATGCGCGCCAGCTCTTCGGCGCTGGCCGGATCGTGGCAGGTGACGCAGGCGCCGCCCCAGTGGGCGATCCACAGGCGGCCGTCGGCATCCGTCGTCATGCCGTCGGGCACGCCGTCTTCGGGCGCCCAGCGCTTCCAGAGCGTCCGGTTCGACAGCCGGCCGGTGGCCGCGTCGAAGTCGTAGCGGTAGGTGAGCCCCTGCACGGTGTCGTTGAAGAACATGCCGCCGCCGGACCACGCAGGGCCGTTGGTCACGGCGAACCCGTCGTCGTGCCGGGTGCAGCCGCCGTCGGCATCATGGCGATAGAGCGCGCCCGTGGGCGCCTCGCAGGCGAAGTCCATGCTGCCCGCCCAGAAGCGGCCCTGGACATCGCACTTGCCGTCGTTGAAGCGGTTGCCCTCGCGCTCGGGCTCGGGTTGGTGCAGATAGCGCGGCTCGGCATCCGCATCGGGATCGAAGAGCGCGAAACCGCGGCGCAGCGCGACCAGCAGGCCGGGCGCCCTGGCGCGTTCCGACAGGGCGGATATCTCTTCGGCGAAGTCCCAGTGCCGGGGCTCGGCGGCGGACAGATCCCAGCGATACAGGCGGCGCGCGAGGATGTCCACCCAGTACAGCGCCTGCTGCCGCTCGGACCACACCACGCCTTCGCCCAGCTCGCAACCGAGGTTCTGGAGGCACTGGACTGGCCCGGCGGACGGCCTGGTGGCGGGCTGGGTGGAGGATGGCGCGGCGCGCAGGGGCTGGCTGGAATTCACGGCTTGTCTCCGGGTGCTGCGAGGCCTCTATCGGGGGTGTGCCCCTTGACTCGGGCGATGTTATCAACGCCAATTGATGCTGTTAATGTTTATTTTTATCATTGATTGATTGCAATATTGATATGACAAATTCCAGCGCAACCCACCCCCTCACCCAGGGCACCTCGCTCTTTCCCAGCCTGCAGGGCCGTTCGGTGTTCGTCACCGGCGGCGGCAGCGGCATCGGCGCGGCGATCGTGTCGGCCTTTGCCGAGCAAGGCGCGCGGGTGGCGTTCGTCGATGTCGCGGAACAGGCCAGCGAGCAGCTGGCGCAGCAGCTGGCGGCGGCCGGCCTGCCGCGCCCCTGGTGGCGGGTCTGCGACGTGCGCGACATCGGCGCGCTGCGAGCCTGCATGGCCGATGCGGCCGCCGAGCTGGGCGACTTCTCGGTACTGGTGAACAACGTGGCCAGCGACGACCGGCACACGCTCGAATCCGTCACGCCCGACTACTACGACGAACGCATCGCCATCAACGAGCGGCCGGCCTTCTTCGCCATCCAGGCCGCCGTGCCCGGCATGCGCAAGCTGGGCGGCGGCTCGGTCATCAACCTGGGCTCGACCGGCTGGCAGGGCAAGGGCGAAGGCTATCCCTGCTATGCGATCGCCAAGTCGTCGGTGAACGGCCTCACGCGCGGCCTGGCCCGCACGCTGGGGCGCGACCGCATCCGCATCAACACCGTCTCGCCGGGCTGGGTGATGACCGAGCGGCAGATCAAGCTCTGGCTCGACGCCAAGGGCGAAGAGGAACTGGCGCGCAACCAGTGCCTGCCCGACAAGCTGCGCCCGCACGACATCGCCCGCATGGTGCTCTTCCTCGCGTCCGACGACGCGGCGATGTGCACTGCACAGGAATTCAAGGTGGATGCGGGCTGGGTCTAAGCCACCGCACCGGCACCCGCCCCGCGTCAGTCGGTTTCCAGGCGGATGCCGTACTGCACGAAGCTGATCTGCTTGAGCGCCTTGAGCATGACCTTGGCGGCGGGGGACAGCAGGCGGTCGGTGCGCGTGATGAGGCCGAAGGCATCCATGTGGCAGGGCATGGGCAGGGGCAGCACCGCCACCATGCCGTGCGCGGCGTAGTAGTGCGCCACGTCGGCCCCCACCACCGCGACCATGTCGCTTTGCTGGAGCATGCGCGTCATGAACAGCAGCGACGAGGTCTCCACCGTATCGACCGGCGGCGCCAGCCCGTCCTGGCGGAACATCAGGTCGAACCGGTGCCGCAGCACGCTGCCCGCGGGCGGCACGATCCAGCCGGCCGCCAGCACGTCGCGCAAGCTCAGCCCGCTCAGGCTGGAGAGCGGATGGCCTGGCCGTGTGATGGCGCACACCGGCTCCTCGGTGAGCGGCTCGTAGCGCAGCTGGCTCTTGTCGTGCTCCGCGAAGAGCCGCCCGACCACGATGTCGAGCCGGCCCTGCTCCAGCCGCTCCAGCAGCACCGGGCTGGTTTCGATGTCCAGCGAGATGCGCAGGCTGGGGTGCTCCTGCTTGACCAGGGCCACCGCCGCCGGCAGCAGGTTGACCCCGGGCGAGGTGATGGCTCCGATGCCCACCTGCCCGTAATGCCCCGTCTTCAGCGCGTGGATCTCGTCGTGCGCCTGGTTCAGGTTGGCCAATGCCATGCGGGCGTGGCGGATCATGGTCTCGCCGTACCAGGTGGGGCGCATGCCGCGCGGCAGGCGCTCGAAGAGGGAGACCTCCAGCACGTCCTCCAGGTCCTTGAGCAGCTTGGAGGCGGCGGGCTGGGTCATGCTGAGCACCTGCGCCGCGCGGTGGATGTTGCCCTCTTCCGCCAGCGCCACCAGCAGCAGAAGCTGCCGCGTCTTGAGGCGCGCGCGGATGAACCAGTGGTTGTAAGTGCTCATGGGGTTTTCCAGAATGCCGGGATAGATATCTATTTTGTTCAAAAAACGATTGGATTGATATTCAAATCGAACCTAGAGTCGCTGCACTTCCCGAACGCCCTCCTCCTACAGCCCTGACCTCCCATGAAGCTCGGTGACATGCAGCAGAACCCGCGCCATCTCATCAATGGCCGCTGGGAGATCGGTACGACCACCGGCGTGAGCATCAACCCCTCGGACACCCGCGAGGTCGTGGCCGAGCATGCCCGGGCCGACCGCAACCAGACCGAACAGGCCGTGCGGGCCGCGAGCGACGCGCTGGCCTCGTGGAGCCACAGCAACCCGCAGCGCCGTGCCGACGTGCTGGACCTGATCGGCTCCGAACTGCTGGCCCGCAAGGACGAACTGGGCAAGCTGCTGGCCCGTGAAGAGGGCAAGACCCTGCCCGAGGCCGTGGCCGAGGTGGCGCGCAGCGGGCAGATCTTCAAGTTCTTCGCCGGCGAGGCGCTGCGCATTCCCGGCGAACTGCACGCCTCGGTGCGCCAGGGCGTGCAGGTGGACGTGACCCGCGAGCCCGTGGGCGTGGTGGGCATCATCGCGCCCTGGAACTTCCCCTTCGCCATTCCGGCCTGGAAGATCGCCCCGGCCCTGGCCTACGGCAACACCGTGGTGTTCAAGCCGGCCGAGAGCGTGCCCACCTGCGGCTGGGCGCTGTCCGAGATCATCAGCCGCAGCGGCCTGCCGGCCGGTGCCTTCAACCTCATCATGGGCAGCGGCCGCGAGGCCGGGCAGACCCTGGTCGATCACCCGCTGGTCAACGCGGTGAGCTTCACCGGCTCCGTCGCCACCGGCACCCGCGTGCTGCAGGCCGCCACGGCCCGCCGCGCCCGGGTGCAGCTGGAGATGGGCGGCAAGAACCCGCTGGTGGTGCTGGCCGATGCCGACCTGGAACAGGCCGTCGATTGCGCGCTGCAGGGCGGCTATTTCTCCACGGGCCAGCGCTGCACGGCCTCCAGCCGCTTCATCGTCGAAGCCGGCGTGCACGACGCCTTCGTGGCCCGGCTGCGCCAGCGGCTCGCCACCCTGAAGGTGGGCCACGCGCTGGAGCGCGCCACCGAGATGGGGCCGGTGGTGGACGAGACGCAGCTGGCGCAGAACCTGGAGCACATCGCCATCGCCCGCAAGGAAGGCGCGGAGCACGTCTTCGGAGGCGAACGCCTGGAGCTCGCCACGCCCGGCCACTACATGAGCCCCGCCCTCTTCCTCGCGCGGCCCGAGCACCGTATCGCCCGCGAGGAGATCTTCGGCCCCGTGGCCTGCGTGCTGCGCGCCGACAGCTACGAACACGCGCTGGCGCTGGCCAACGACACGCCCTTCGGCCTGTGTGCCGGCATCTGCACCACGTCGCTCAAGCGCGCCATGCATTTCAAGCGCCACGCCCAAGTGGGCATGACCATGGTGAACCTGCCCACGGCGGGCGTGGACTTCCACGTGCCCTTCGGCGGGCGCAAGGATTCCAGCTACGGTCCGCGCGAGCAGGGCAGCCACGCCGCCGAGTTCTACACCACGGTCAAGACGGGCTACATGCTGGCCTGAGGAAGTTTTCACTGCAGTCGTTCGCCGATCCCGATCATCCCAACCACCAAAAAAGACAGGAGACAAGATGACGCAACTGAACCGACGCACCCTCGCCGCAGGGCTGGCCTGCGCCCCGCTGGCGGCGCTGCTGCCGCACGGCGCCTGGGCGCAGAAACCCATCGTGCTGGGCTTCAGCCAGGTGGGGGCCGAGAGCGAATGGCGCACCGCCAACACCGAGTCGATCAAGTCGGCCGCCAAGGAGGCCGGCATCGAGCTCAAGTTCTCCGACGCGCAGCAGAAGCAGGAGAACCAGATCAAGGCCATCCGCTCCTTCATCGCCCAGCGCGTGGACGTGATCGCGTTCTCTCCGGTGGTCGAATCCGGCTGGGAGCCGGTGCTGCGCGAGGCCAAGGCCGCCAAGATCCCGGTGGTGCTCACCGACCGCGCCGTGAACACCAAGGACCCGTCCCTCTACGTCACCTTCATGGGCTCGGACTTCGTGGAAGAAGGCCGCAAGGCCGGCCGCTGGCTGGTCGAGAAGATGAAGGACGGCAAGGGCGACGTGAACATCGTCGAGCTGCAGGGCACGGTGGGCTCGGCCCCGGCCATCGACCGCAAGAAGGGCTTCGAGGAAATCATCAAGGCCGACCCGAAGTTCAAGATCATCCGTTCGCAGACCGGCGACTTCACCCGCGCCAAGGGCAAGGAGGTGATGGAAGCCTTCCTCAAGGCCGAAGGCAAGAAGATCAACGTGCTCTACGCGCACAACGACGACATGGCCATCGGCGCGATCCAGGCCATCGAGGAAGCCGGCATGAAGCCCGGCAAGGACATCACCATCATCTCCATCGATGCCGTCAAGGGCGCCTTCGAGGCCATGATGGCCGGCAAGCTCAACGTCACGGTGGAATGCAGCCCGCTGCTGGGCCCGCAGCTCATGGCCGCCGTCAAGGACATCAAGGCCGGCAAGCCGGTGCCCAAGCGCATCGTGACCGAAGAAGGCATCTTCCCCATGGAGACCGCCGCACAGGAGTTCCCCAAGCGCAAGTACTGACGCCGAAGGCGACCCGGGCCCCCCAAAGGCCCAAATTTTCCGTTCCCGAGACCCATCACACCCATAAAAACCAGGAGACATGACGTGAAACGCTTCTTTCTGAAAACCGCCGCCGCCACCCTCGCCCTGGCCGCACTCGGCACCCTGCCGCTGGCCCAGGCACAGGACAAGGGCAGCATCGGCATTTCCATGCCCACCAAGTCCTCGGCCCGCTGGATCGCGGACGGCGACAACATGGTCAAGGTGCTCAAGGAGCGCGGCTACAAGACCGACCTGCAGTACGCCGACGACGACATCCCCAACCAGCTCGCCCAGATCGAGAACATGGTCACCAAGGGCGCCAAGGTGCTGGTGATCGCCTCCATCGACGGCACCACGCTCTCGCGCGTGCTGCAGAACGCGGCCGACAAGGGCGTGAAGGTCATCGCCTACGACCGACTCATCAAGGGCTCGAAGAACGTGGACTACTACGCCACCTTCGACAACTTCCAGGTCGGCGTGCTGCAGGCCCAGTCCATCGTGGACAAGCTGGGCCTCAAGCAGGGCAAGGGCCCGTTCAACATCGAACTCTTCGGCGGCTCGCCCGACGACAACAACGCCTTCTTCTTCTACGACGGCGCCATGAGCGTGCTGCAGCCCTACATCGACAGCGGCAAGCTGGTGGTGCGCAGCAAGCAGACCGGCATGAACAAGGTCGGCACGCTGCGCTGGGACGGCGCAACCGCCCAGGCCCGCATGGACAACCTGCTGTCGGCCTACTACGGCAAGGACAAGCTGGACGCCGTGCTCTCGCCGTATGACGGCATCTCCATCGGCATCCTCTCGTCCCTCAAGGGCGTGGGCTATTGCACGGCCCAGCAGCCCTGCCCCATCGTCACCGGGCAGGACGCCGAGGTGCCCTCGGTCAAGTCCATCCTGAAGGGCGAGCAGTACTCCACCGTGTTCAAGGACACGCGCGAGCTCGCCAAGGTCGCCGCCAACATGGTGGACGCCGTGCTCACGGGCAAGCAGCCCGAGATCAACGACACCAAGACGTACAACAACGGCGTGAAGGTCGTGCCCTCGTACCTGCTCAAGCCGGTGCTGGTCGACCAGTCAAACTGGAAGAAGGTCCTGGTGGACAGCGGCTACTACAAGGAATCGCAGATCAAGTAACGGGCCGGAGCGCCACCCTTTTCAGAAGGGGTGGCGCCCTCAGGCGTGGTGCAGCAGGCCGTGGCGCCCTCCAGCCGGGGAGCGCCGCCGCTGCATCAGGCCGCCCCGACGATTTACCTTCAGCGATGTCCATCGGACGGCAAGACCATGCTTCTTGAAATGCGGAACATCCGCAAGACCTTCCCCGGGGTGGTGGCCCTGGACCGCGTGAACCTGCGCGTGCAGGCCGGCGAGATCCACGCCATCGTGGGCGAGAACGGCGCGGGCAAATCCACGCTGATGAAAGTGCTCTCCGGCGTCTATCCGCACGGCAGCTACAGCGGCGAGATCGTGTTCGACGGCGAGGAACGGCGCTTTTCAGGCATCCGCGACAGCGAGCACCTCGGCATCATCATCATTCACCAGGAACTGGCCCTGGTGCCGCTGCTCTCCATCGCCGAGAACATCTTCCTGGGCAACGAAACCGCCCGGCACGGCGTCATCGACTGGATGGAGGCACACGGCAGGACGCAGGCGCTCCTGCAGAAGGTGGGCCTGGCCGAATCCCCCGAGACCCTGGTGGGCCAGCTGGGCGTGGGCAAGCAGCAGCTGGTGGAAATCGCCAAGGCGCTGTCGCGCCACGTTCGCCTGCTGATCCTGGACGAGCCCACCGCCAGCCTGAACGAGAACGACAGCCAGGCGCTGCTCGATCTGCTGCTGGAGCTCAAGAGCCAGGGCATCACCTGCATCCTGATCTCGCACAAGCTCAACGAAATCTCCCGCGTGGCCGACTCCATCACCGTGCTGCGCGACGGCAGCACGGTGGAGACCATGGACTGCCGCAGCGTGCCGGTCAGCGAAGACCGCGTGATCCAGGCCATGGTCGGCCGCGAGATGGCCGACCGCTACCCGCAGCGCACGCCCGACATCGGCCCGGTGGCCTTCGAGGTGCGCGGCTGGCAGGCCTACCACCCGCAGCGGCCCGAGGCGCCCTTCCTCAAGGGCATCGACCTGGAGGTGCGCCGCGGCGAGATCGTCGGCATCGCCGGCCTGATGGGCGCGGGCCGCACCGAGCTGGCCATGAGCCTCTTCGGCCGTTCCTGGGGCCAGCGCATCAGCGGCGAAGTGCGGCTGAACGGCCAGCCCATCGACGTGGGCACCGTGGAAAAAGCCGTGCGCCAGGGCCTCGCCTACGTGACCGAAGACCGCAAGGGCAACGGCCTGGTGCTGAGCGAGGACATCCAGTTCAACATCTCGCTGGCCCACCTGGGCGGCGTCTCCCAGGCCGGCGTGATCGACGCCGGCGAGGAATACGCGGTGGCCCAGGGCTTCCGCGAGCGCCTGCGCATCCGCTCTTCGGGCGTGGACCAGAAGACGCTCAACCTCTCGGGCGGCAACCAGCAGAAGGTGGTGCTGGGCAAGTGGCTCTTCACCCGCCCCGAGGTGCTCATCCTAGACGAGCCCACGCGCGGCATCGACGTGGGCGCCAAGTACGAGATCTACACCCTGATCGCGCAGCTCGCCGCCGAAGGCAAGTGCGTGATCGTCATCTCCTCGGAGATGCCCGAGCTGCTGGGCATCACCGACCGTCTCTACGTGATGAACGAAGGCCGCTTCGTCGCCGAGATGCCCACCGCCGAGGCATCGCAGGAAAAGATCATGCGCGCCATCGTGAAAGCCCACTGAAATGCCTTCCATGACCTCCTCCACGACTCCCACCTCTCCCGTGCATTCGGCCGCCCCTGCGGCCACCGCCGCAGCCGCGCCGGCGCGCGCCGGCCGCTCGCCGCTGGAGCACGCGCGCCACCACCTGCGCGAGTACGGCATGCTCATCACGCTGGTGGCCATCATGGCCTTCTTCCAGTACATGACCGACGGCACCCTGATGGAGCCGCTCAACCTCACCAACCTGCTGCTGCAGAACAGCTACATCGTCATCATGGCGCTGGGCATGCTGCTGGTGATCGTGGCCGGCCACATCGACCTGTCGGTGGGCTCGGTCAGCGGCTTCATCGGCGCGCTGGCGGCCGTGCTCATGGTGCAGCACGGCTGGCATTTCGTGCCGGCCACGCTGGTCTGCCTGCTGTGCGGCGGCCTCATCGGCGGGCTGCAGGGCTGGTTCGTGGCGTTCTCGCGCATCCCGTCCTTCATCGTCACGCTGGCCGGCATGCTGGTGTTCAAGGGCCTGGCGCTGGCGCTGCTGGCCGGCCAGTCGGTAGGGCCGTTCCCCGACTCGTTCCAGCGCCTGAGCTCGGGCTTCATCCCGGACCTCTTCAGCATGCAGGGCCTCAAGGTGACCTCGCTGCTGCTGGGCGTGGCCGTGGCCGCCGCCCTGGTGGTGGCCGGCATCCGCTCCCGGGCCAACCGCGTGCGCCACGGCGTGCAGGTCGAGCCCGCGGCCTTCTTCGTCGTGCGCAACGCGGTGTTCGCGGCGCTGCTGATCTATTTCAGCTACCTGCTGGCCTCGTACAAGGGCCTGCCCAACGTGCTGATCGTGATGGCGCTGCTGATCGTGCTGTTCGACTTCATCACCAGCCGCACCACCATCGGCCGGCGCATCTACGCCATGGGCGGCAACGAAAAGGCCGCCAAGCTCTCGGGCATCAAGACCGAGCGCCTGTCGTTCTACGCCTTCGTCAACATGGGCGTGCTGGCGGCGCTCGCCGGCCTGGTGTTCGCGGCGCGGCTCAACACGGCCACGCCCAAGGCGGGCCTCGGCTTCGAGCTGGACGTGATCGCCGCCTGCTTCATCGGCGGGGCCTCGGCCTCGGGCGGCGTGGGCAAGGTCATGGGCGCGGTGATCGGCGCTTTCATCATGGGCGTGATGAACAACGGCATGTCCATCCTGGGCATCGGCATCGACTACCAGCAGGTCATCAAGGGCGTGGTGCTCCTCGCCGCCGTGCTGGTGGACGTCTATCACAAGAACAAGGCCTGACCCGCCCTGACCCGCCGCCATGACCTCGACCACGCGATCCACCGCCGCAGCCGCGCCCGTGCTGGAACTGGCGGGCATCCGCAAGCAGTTCGCCGGCGTGCCGGTGCTGCAGGACGTGCAGCTGCGGCTCTACCCCGGCGAGATCCACGCGCTCATGGGGCAGAACGGCGCGGGCAAGTCCACGCTCATCAAAGTGCTCACGGGCGTGCTCAAGGCCAGCGGCGGCGAGATGCGCCTGGCCGGCGAGCCGGTGTGGCCCGATTCGCCCCTGGCTGCGCAGCGCCTGGGCATCAGCACGGTCTATCAGGAGGTCAACCTCTGCCCCAACCTCTCGGTGGCCGAGAACATCTTCGCGGGCCGCTATCCGCGCCACGGGCTGGCGCAAGGCTTTCGCATCGACTGGGCGCAGATGCAGCAGCGCGCGCGCGAGCTGGTCGCGCGCATTGGCCTCGACATCGACGTGACGCGGCTGCTCTCGGACTACCCCGTGGCCGTGCAGCAGCTGGTGGCGATCGCGCGGGCGCTGAGCATCGATGCGCGCGTGCTGATCCTGGACGAGCCCACGTCGAGCCTGGACGACGACGAAGTCCGCAAGCTCTTCGAGGTGCTGCGCCGCCTGCGCGGCGAGGGCCTGGCCATCGTCTTCGTCACCCACTTCCTGAACCAGGTCTATGCGGTGTCGGACCGCATCACCGTGCTGCGCAACGGCACCTGGGTGGGCGAATGGGCGGCGAAGGACCTGGGCCCGCAGGCGCTGATCGCCGCCATGCTGGGCCGCGAGCTGGGCGCGCATGCGGAGCAGACTCCGGCGGCGCAAGGCACCGGCACGCAAGCCCCCGCGCTGCTGCAGGCCGAGGGCCTGGGCCAGACCGGCCAGCTGCAGCCGCTGGACCTGCAGATCCGCCCGGGCGAGGTCGTGGGCCTGGCCGGCCTGCTGGGAGCGGGCCGCACGGAGCTGGCGCGCCTGCTCTTCGGGCTGGAGCAGCCCGACCGCGGCCTGCTGCGCGTGGACGGCCAGACGGTGGCCTTCTCCAACCCCATGGACGCCATCCGGCAGGGCCTGGCCCTGTGCCCCGAAGAGCGCAAGACCGACGGCATCGTGGCCGAACTCTCGGTGCGCGAGAACATCGCCCTCGCGCTGCAGGCGCGCATGGGCCTGACGCGCTTTCTCTCCCGCGCCGAGCAGACTGCGCTGGCCGAGCGCTACGTGCAGCTGCTGGGCATCAAGACCGCCAGCATCGAGACGCCCATCGGCCTGCTGTCGGGCGGCAACCAGCAGAAGGCCATCCTGGCGCGCTGGCTGGCGACCGAGCCGCGCCTGTTGATTCTCGACGAACCCACGCGCGGCATCGACGTGGCGGCCAAGCAGGAAATCATGGACCAGATCCTGCGCCTGGCGCAGGCCGGCATGGCCGTGCTCTTCATCTCGTCGGAGATGAGCGAGGTGGTGCGCGTGGCCCACCGCATCGTGGTGCTGCGCGACCGCCGCAAGGTGGGCGAGCTGCCCGCCGGCAGCAGCGAAGACGACGTCTATCAACTGATCGCGGACCACGCCCATGCCTGAACGCAGTCCCGCCCCCTTCGGCCCCGCCGCACTGCTGCGCCACCGCCTCGCCTGGCCGGTGATCACGCTGCTGCTCCTGCTGGCCGTCAACACGGCCTTCAATCCGGGCTTCCTGCACGTCGAATGGCGCGACGGGCATCTCTACGGCAGCCTGATCGACATCCTCAACCGCGCCGCGCCGCTGGTGCTGGTGTCGCTGGGCATGACCATGGTGATCGCCACGCGCGGCATCGACATCTCGGTGGGCGCCACCGTGGCCATCGCCGCGGCCGTGGCGGCCTGGCTGATCGGCGGGTCGGTGTCGGCCACCGAAAGCCGTTTTCCGTTGCCGGTGGCCCTGCTGGGCGCGGTCGGCGTCGCGCTGCTGTGCGGCATCTGGAACGGCGTGCTGGTGGCCAAGGTGGGCATGCAGCCCATCATCGCCACGCTGATCCTGATGGTGGCGGGCCGGGGCATCGCCCAGCTCATCACCGACGGGCAGATCATCACCATCTACTACGCGCCCTACTTCTTCATCGGCGGGGGCTACCTGGCCGGGCTGCCGTTCTCGCTCTTCGTGGTGGCCGCCGTGTTCGCGCTGCTGTATCTCGCCATCACGCGCACGGCGCTGGGCCTTTTCATCCAGGCGGTGGGCGTCAACCCCACGGCCGCGCGCGTGGCGGGCGTGCAGGCGGGCCGGCTCATCATGGCGGCCTACGTGTTCTGCGGCGTGTGCGCGGGCATCGCGGGCCTGCTCATCAGCTCCAACGTGAAGAGCGCCGACGGCAACAACGCCGGCCAGCTGATGGAGCTGGATGCGATCCTCGCGGTGACGCTGGGCGGCACCGCGCTCACGGGTGGGCGCTTCAGCCTGGCCGGCAGCGTGATCGGCGCGCTCATCATCCAGACGCTGACCTACGCCATCTATTCGCTGGGCGTGCCGCCCGAGGTGAACCTGGTGGTGAAAGCCGTGGTGGTCTTCGTCGTCATGCTGCTGCAGTCGCCGGAATTCCGCGCCCAGGTGGGCATGCTGGCGCGCCCCCCTGCCGCCGCCCGGAGGCCCCTGCCATGAGCGCCGTCATGACCCCGGCCACCGCCGGCAGCGCCGCCACCGCCGCGAGCCGCCCGCGCCTGAACGCCAAGTACCTGCCGCTGGCCGCCACCATCGCGCTCTTCGTGGCCATGGCCACGCTGGGTTCGGTGCGCTATACGGGCTTCTTCTCGGCCCAGGTGTTCCTCAACCTGCTGATCGACAACGCCTTCCTCATCATCGTCGCGGTGGGCATGACCTTCGTGATCCTCTCGGGCGGCATCGATCTTTCGGTGGGCGCCGTGGTCGCGCTGACCACCATGGTGTTCGCCGCCCTGGTCGAGCACCACGGCTGGAGCCCGCTGGCCGCCGTGCCGGTGGTGCTGCTCATGGGCACCTGCTTCGGCGCGTTCATGGGCTTTCTGATCGAGCGCTTCCGCCTGCAGCCATTCATCGTCACGCTGGCCGGCATGTTCCTGGCGCGGGGCCTGTGCTATGTCATCAGCATCGACTCGATCAGCATCACGCACGAAGGCTACTCGGAGCTGGCCCAGTGGCGCCTGCAGATCACCGAGACCGCCTCGCTCTCGCTGGGCGCGCTGATCGCCATCGCCGTGGTGCTGGCCGGGATCTTCATCGCGCACTGCACGCCGTTCGGCCGCGCCGTCTATGCCGTGGGCGGCAGCGAGGCCTCGGCCTTGCTCATGGGCCTGCCGGTGCGCTCCACGCTGGTGGGGGTCTATACCTTGTCGGGCTTTTGCTCGGCGCTCGCGGGCGTGGTGTTCACCTTCTACATGCTCTCGGGCTACGGCCTGCATGCGGTGGGCATGGAACTGGACGCCATCGCCGCCGTCGTCATCGGCGGCACGCTGCTCACGGGCGGCGTGGGCTACGTGGCGGGCACGCTGTTCGGCGTGCTGATGCTCGGAATCATCCAGACCCTCATCTCCTTCGACGGCACGCTCAGCTCGTGGTGGACGCGCATCGCCGTCGGAGTGCTGCTGTTCGTCTTCTGCCTGCTGCAGCGCCTGCTCACGCGCCGCCCGGCGCGCCGGCACTGACCACCCTTTCCTCCTCTTCCTTCTGACCCGCCCCCTTTACCCTTCGAGCCTTTCACGATGACCAATCCACCGCGCAAACTCCGCTCCACCGAATGGTTCGGCACGGCCGACAAGAACGGCTTCATGTACCGCAGCTGGATGAAGAACCAGGGCATTCCGGACCATGAATTCGACGGCCGCCCGATCATCGGCATCTGCAACACCTGGTCCGAGCTCACGCCCTGCAACGCGCACTTCCGCAAGATCGCCGAGCACGTCAAGCGCGGCATCTACGAAGCCGGCGGCTTTCCGGTCGAGTTCCCGGTGTTCTCCAACGGCGAATCCAACCTGCGGCCCACGGCCATGCTCACGCGCAACCTGGCGAGCATGGACGTGGAGGAAGCCATCCGCGGCAACCCCATCGACGCGGTGGTGCTGCTCACGGGCTGCGACAAGACCACGCCGGCCCTGCTGATGGGCGCAGCCAGCTGCGACGTGCCGGCCATCGTGGTGACGGGCGGGCCCATGCTCAACGGCAAGCTCGACGGCAAGGACATCGGCTCGGGCACCGCCGTGTGGCGCCTGCACGAATCGCTCAAGGCCGGCGAGATCAACGAGCACCAGTTCTTCGCGGCCGAGGCCGGCATGTCGCGCTCGGCCGGCACCTGCAACACCATGGGCACGGCCAGCACCATGGCCTGCATGGCCGAATCGCTGGGCACCTCGCTGCCGCACAACGCGGCCATTCCGGCGGTGGATGCGCGCCGCTACGTGCTGGCCCACATGTCGGGCCGGCGCATCGTGGAGATGGCGCACGAAGGGCTCACGCTGTCGAAGATCCTCACGCGCGGCGCGTTCGAGAACGCCATCCGCACCAACGCGGCCATCGGCGGCTCGACCAATGCGGTGATCCACCTCAAGGCCATCGCAGGGCGCATCGGCGTAGAACTGGAACTCGAAGACTGGACGCGCATCGGCCGCGGCACGCCCACGCTGGTGGACCTGCAGCCTTCGGGCCGCTTCCTGATGGAAGAGTTCTACTACGCCGGCGGCCTGCCCGCCGTGCTGCGCCGCCTGGGCGAGAACGGCCTGCTGCCGCACCCCGATGCGCTCACCGTGAACGGCAAGAGCCTCTGGGACAACGTGCGCGAGGCCCCCCAGTACAACGACGAAGTCATCCGCCCGCTCGACAACCCGCTGATCGCGGATGGCGGCATCTGCATCCTGCGCGGCAACCTGGCGCCGCGCGGCGCGGTGCTCAAGCCCTCGGCCGCCACGCCCGAACTGCTCAAGCACCGGGGCCGCGCCGTGGTGTTCGAGAACCTGGAGCACTACAAGGAACGCATCGTCGATGAAGACCTGGACATCGACGCCAGCTGCGTGATGGTCATGAAGAACTGCGGCCCCAAGGGCTACCCCGGCATGGCCGAGGTGGGCAACATGGGCCTGCCGCCCAAGCTCCTGCGGCGCGGCGTGAAGGACATGGTCCGCATCTCCGACGCCCGCATGAGCGGCACCGCCTACGGCACCGTGGTGCTGCATGTGGCGCCCGAAGCGGCCGCGGGCGGCCCGCTGGCCGCCGTGCGCGACGGCGACTTCATCGAGCTGGACTGCGAGAACGGCCGCCTGCACCTGGACATCAGCGACGAGGAACTGGCCGCGCGCCTGGCCGAGCTGGCCGCCACCGACCACGGCGGGCGCGGCGGCTACCAGCGCCTCTACGTCGATCACGTGCTGCAGGCCGACGAGGGCTGCGACTTCGACTTCCTGGTCGGCTGCCGGGGCGCCGCCGTGCCACGCCACTCGCACTGATGAACACCCCCCTGAGGCGCTGCGCGCCTTCCCCCCCGCTCTCGCATTGCTGCAAGTTGAGATGAACACCCCCCTGCGGCGCTATGCGCCTTCCCCCCGCTCTCGCAACGCTGCGCGTTGCGGGCAGGGGGACGCAGCCCTCGCTGCGGGGCGGCCCTTGCTCGGCTGCCCTGGCTTCGGGCCGCGCCAGTGGCGCCGCCTGCGCTCACAGCAAGGCGCGCAGCAGACCTGAGCAACCCATGAATTTGTGAACCTATGCCAGCACCACACTCTGCCCAAAATCCCCGCTACCGCGGCATCTTCCCGGTCGTGCCGACCACCTTCCACGAAGACGGCAGCCTCGACCTGGAGAGCCAGAAGCGCTGCCTGGATTTCATGATCGATGCCGGCGTGGACGGCCTGTGCATCCTGGCCAACTTCTCCGAGCAGTTCTCGCTGTCGGACGCGGAGCGCGAGACGCTCACGCGGACCTCGCTGGAGCATGTCGCCGGCCGGGTGCCGGTGATCGTCACCACCACCCACTACGGCACCCGCGTGTGCGCCGAGCGCAGCCGCGCCGCGCAGGACATGGGCGCCGCCATGGTGATGGTGATGCCGCCCTACCACGGCGCCACCTTCCGCGTGCCCGAGGCACAGATCCACGAGTTCTACGCCCGCGTGTCCGACGCCATCGACATTCCCATCATGGTGCAGGACGCGCCGGCCAGCGGCACGGTGCTCTCGGCCCCGTTCCTGGCCCGCATGGCGCAGGAGATCGAGCACCTGGCCTACTTCAAGATCGAGACCCCCGGCGCCGCCAGCAAGCTGCGCGAGCTGATCCGCCTGGGCGGCGACGCCATCGAAGGCCCCTGGGACGGCGAGGAGGCCATCACCCTGCTGGCCGACCTGGACGCGGGCGCCACCGGCGCCATGACGGGCGGCGCCTTCCCGGACGGCATCCGCCCCATCATCGAGGCCCACCGCCAGGGCGACATGGACCAGGCCTTCGCGCTCTACCAGCGCTGGCTGCCGCTCATCAACCACGAGAACCGCCAGGGCGGCATCCTCACGGCCAAGGCGCTCATGAAGGCTGGCGGCGTGATCGCCTGCGAGGCCGGCCGCCACCCGTTCCCGCCCATGCACCCCGAGGTGCGGCGCGGTTTGATTGACATCGCTCGCCGGCTCGATCCGCTGGTGCTGCGCTGGGCCCGCTGAGCTGCAAGCCATGAACGACTCCGCCGCCGACCTCCAGGGCACCCGCCTCGTCGCGCTCGACTGGGGCACCAGCTCGCTGCGCGCCTACCGCCTGGGCGACGGGGCCCGCGTGCTGGAACTGCGCCACCGCCCCTGGGGCATCATGCATCTGCCCCCGGCGCCGGCCGGCGCCGACACCAGCCCCGAAGCCGCCTTCGAGCGCGCCCTGCAGGACACCTGCGGCGACTGGCTCGCCGCCGACCCCGCCCTGCCCCTGCTGGCCTGCGGCATGGTCGGCAGCGCCCAGGGCTGGCGCGAGGCGCGCTACCTGCACACCCCCACCTCGCTAGACGCGCTGGCCCAGGGCCTCACCCGCGTGGAGCGCCCCAGCGGCCAGCCGCTGCACATCGTGCCCGGCCTGCTGCAGCCCGGCGAATTGCCCAACGTGATGCGCGGCGAGGAAACCCAGGTGCTGGGCGTGCTGGCCCTGCGGCTCGCAGAAGACGCCGGCCCCTGGCTGGTCGGACTGCCCGGCTCCCACAGCAAGTGGGTGGTGGCGCAGCGCGGCGGCATCGAGGGCTTCCACACCTTCATGACCGGCGAGGTCTTCGCCGCCCTGCGCGGCCACACCATCCTGGGCAAGACCATGGCCGCAGCCGCAGCACCAGGAGCGCAGGACGAAGCAGCCTTCGTGCGCGGCCTGCAGGTGGCGAGCGGCAGCGATGCCGGCCTGGGCCTGCTCTCGCACATCTTCAGCACGCGCACGCTGGGCCTCACCGGCGTTCTGCCCGCCAGCGCCCAGGCCGACTACCTCTCGGGCCTGCTCATCGGCCACGAGATCGCCGCCCTCGCCCGCGTGCATCCGCCCGGTGGCACTGGTGGCACAGCGCCCGTCCAGCCGCTGCTCTGCGGCGAGCCGGACCTGTGCCGCCGCTACGCCCTCGCCCTGCGGCTGCAGGGCTTCGCCGAGCCCGCCATCGCCGCCCAGGCCACGCCCACCGGGCTCTGGCAGATCGCCCAGGCCGCCGGCCTGCTGGTGCCGGGCGCGCCGCAACCTTCATCCGCAGAGAGCCTTGCCGCATGACCACCATCGACCACACCCTGTTCCACGCCATGCAGCGCTGCGGCCTCATCGCCATCCTGCGCGGCATCCAGCCCCATGAGGCCGAGCCCGTCGGCCAGGCCCTCTACGACGCGGGCTTCCGCATCATCGAGGTGCCGCTCAACTCGCCCGAGCCGCTGGCCAGCATCCGCGCACTGCGGGGCGCCCTGCCCGCCGACTGCGTGGTGGGCGCGGGCACCGTGCTGTCGGCCCAGGACTGCGCCGACGTGGCCGAGGCCGGCGGGCAGATCATCGTCATGCCTCACAGCGACCCGGCCGTGATCCGCGCCGCCCGCGCCGCGGGCCTGGCCTGCGCGCCCGGCGTAGCCACGCTGACCGAGGCCTATGCGGCGCTCGCCGCCGGTGCCAGCCTGCTCAAGCTCTTTCCGGCCGAGGCCCTGCCCCCGGCCGTGCTGAAAGCCTGGCGCGCCGTGATCCCGCCCGGCGTGGCGCTGGCGCCCGTGGGCGGCATCGCGCCCGAAAGCATCGCGGCCTATGCCGCCGCCGGCGCCAGCGGCTTCGGCCTGGGCTCGGCCCTCTACCGCCCCGGCAACAGCGCCGCCGACGTGGCCCGCAAGGCCGTGGCCTTCATCCAGGCCTGGCACGACGCCTACGGCATGGCCCGCACCTGCGGGCAGGCCGCAGCAGCGGCGCCCGCGCCGCTGCCCTCCACCGCAGCCTCCGTTTCCTGACACCTTCCCTTTCCCCTTCCCTTTCCCCGCCATGAAGATCACCCGACTGACCACGTTCCTGGTGCCACCGCGCTGGTGCTTTCTGAAGATCGAGACCGACGAAGGCATCGTCGGCTGGGGCGAGCCCGTGCTCGAAGGCCGCGCCGAAACCGTGGCCGCAGCCGTGGCGGAACTGGCCGACTACCTGATCGGCAAGGACCCGCGCAACATCGAAGACCACTGGACGGTGCTCTACCGCGGCGGCTTCTACCGCGGCGGCGGCGTGCACATGAGCGCGCTGGCCGGCATCGACCAGGCGCTCTGGGACATCAAGGGCAAGGCCCTGGGCGTTCCCGTGTCCGACCTGCTGGGCGGCAACGTGCGCGACAAGATCCGCGTCTATAGCTGGATCGGCGGCGACCGCCCGGCCGAGACCGCCCGCCAGGCCCGCGATGCGGTGGACCGGGGCTTCACCGCCGTGAAGATGAACGGCACCGAAGAGATGCAGTTCGTGGACAGCTTCGACAAGGTCGAGCGCTGCCTGCAGAACGTGGCCGCCGTGCGTGAGGCCGTGGGGCCCCACGTGGGCATCGGCGTGGACTTCCACGGCCGCGTCCACCGGCCCATGGCCAAGGTGCTCATCAAGGAGCTGGAGCCCTACAAGCTCATGTTCATCGAGGAGCCCGTGCTCAGCGAGCACCACGAGGCGCTGAAAGAGATCGCGCGCATCTCCTCCACCCCCATCGCGCTGGGCGAGCGGCTCTATTCGCGCTGGGACTTCAAGCGCGTGCTGCAGGAGGGCTACGCCGACATCATCCAGCCCGACCCGTCGCACTCCGGCGGCATCACCGAAACGCGCAAGATCGCCTCGATGGCCGAGGCCTACGACGTGGCCCTGGCGCTGCACTGCCCGCTCGGCCCCATCGCCCTGGCGGCCAACCTGCAGATCGATGCCGTCTGCTACAACGCCTTCATCCAGGAGCAGAGCCTGGGCATCCACTACAACCAGGAAAACGACCTGATGGACTACGTCTCCAATCCAGAGGTCTTCGCCTACGAGGACGGCATGGTCGCCATCCCGCGCGGCCCGGGCCTGGGCATCGAGGTCAACGAAGACTATGTGCGCGAACGCGCCCAGCAGGGCCACCGCTGGCGCAACCCCGTGTGGCGCCACAAGGACGGCAGCTTCGCCGAGTGGTGAAGAGCCGAGGCGCCGGGCCCAGCCGGCGCTTTGCCGCAGACTGAAGCACCCGCGTCAGGGGTGCGCCGCAGAGCCGCGCAGGGAGTTTCTAGCCGCGCCATCACTGTCATTCTGCTGACGGAACTGGGCAGTCTCCGGCACCGTAGTCCGGCACCTACGGAGCGTGGCGGCACGATCTTGCAGGGGAGTTGTGCGCTGCAACAGAGGATGCGATTCAGCATCTATGTTGGCCCAACCACACCGCCCCTCCTCGCAGACACCCGCCTCCGGCGGTGTCCCATCCCACTTGCGCCAATTCGAAAGCCTGGGCGCGCACCCGGCCCCCGAAGGCACGGCGTTCACCGTCTGGGCGCCCAACGCCGCCCACGTCGATGTGATCGGCTCCTTCAGCCGCTGGCAGCCGCAACCCATGGAGCGGCTGGCCGACGGCTCGGGCCGCTGGACCACTCAGGTCGCGGGCGCCCGCCACGGCGACTTCTACAAGTACCGCATCCACACGGCCGACGGGCAGTCCCTCGACAAGGCCGACCCCTACGCCACCCGCTCCGAACTCGCCCCGGGCACAGCCTCGCAGATCTGGCACCTGGACTACGCCTGGAACGACCAGGCCTGGATGCAGTCGCGCGCGAGGCGCCAGAGCCAGGATTCGGCCATATCGATCTATGAAGTCCATCTGGGCTCCTGGCAGCGGCACGAAGACGGCAGCTTCCTGAACTACCGCGAAGTCGCCCGCCGCCTGGCGGCCCACTGCGAAACCATGGGCTTCACGCATGTGGAGCTCATGCCGGTGACGGAACACCCCTTCTACGGCTCCTGGGGCTACCAGACCACCGGGTACTTCTCCCCTACGGCGCGCTACGGCGAGCCGCAGGACCTGATGGCGCTGGTGGACACGCTGCACCAGCACGGCATCGGCGTGGTGGTGGACTGGGTGGCATCGCACTTTCCTTCCGACGCCCACGGCCTCGCCCGCTTCGACGGCACGGCGCTCTACGAGCACGAAGACCCGCGCCGCGGCTTCCACCCCGAGTGGAACAGCCTGATCTTCAACTACGGCCGCTACGAGGTGCGCGACTTCCTGATCGGCAATGCGCTCTTCTGGCTGGAGAAGTACCACTTCGACGCGATCCGCGTGGATGCCGTGTCGTCCATGCTGTACCTGGACTTCTCCCGCAAGCCCGGCGAATGGATTCCGAACGCGGACGGCGGCAACCAGAACTGGGAGGCCGTGCGTTTCCTGCAGGATCTGAACACGGCGGTGTATGCCGCATTCCCCGACGTGCACGTCATCGCGGAAGAGTCCACCTCGTGGAGCGGCGTCTCGCGCCCCGTGCACGACGGCGGCCTGGGCTTCGGCATGAAGTGGAACATGGGCTGGATGAACGACACGCTGCGCTACATGGAGCGCCAGCACATCCACCGCGCCTGGCACGGCGACGACATCCGCTTCTCCGCGGCCTACGCCTTCGACGAGAACTTCGTGCTGGCGCTCTCGCACGACGAAGTCGTCTATGGCAAGCACAGCTTGCTCATGCGCCAGCCGGGCGACGAATGGCAGCGCTTCGCCGGCCTGCGCACGCTCTACGGAATGATGTGGTCGCACCCCGGCAAGAAGCTGCTCTTCATGGGCGGCGAGTTCGCGCAAGTCGAGGAATGGCACCACGAGCGCACGCTCGACTGGCACCTCTGGGCGAAATCCGGCCACCAGGGCGTAGCGCGCTGGGTGGCGGACCTGAACCACATCTACCGCGCCCTGCCGGCGCTGCACGCCACCGACTTCGACCGCTCGGCCTTCCGCTGGGCCCAGCTCTCCCAGCCCGATGCGACGGTGCTCGCCTTCCTGCGCCAGCACGGCGGCGAGATCGTGCTGGCCGTCCACAACCTCACGCCCCGCCCCTTCCACGGCCAGCAGGTCCAGGTGCCGGCGGGAGGCCACTGGCACGAGCTGCTCAACAGCGACGCTACCTGCTACGGCGGCAGCGGCATGGGCAATGCCGGCGGCGTGCCGGCTGAGCCTCTGTCCCACGAATCCTGGAGCGTCACTCTCACGGTGCCGCCCCTTGCCACGCTTTTATTGTCTAACCGTCCCGTCCGGGCCTGATCTCACAGGAGTTTCGCCATGTCTCGCACACGCAATGTTCTCGCCATCGTGATGGCCGGAGGCGAGGGATCTCGCCTGTACCCCCTGACCGCCGAGCGCTGCAAGCCTGCCGTTCCGTTCAACGGCAAGCACCGCATCGTGGACTTCGTGCTCTCCAACCTCGTCAATTCCGAGATCTACTCGATCTACCTGCTGGTGCAGTACAAGTCGCAGTCGCTGATCGAGCACATCCGCCAGTCCTGGACCATGACGCGCTTCATCCCCGAGCACTTCGTGACCGTGGTGCCGCCGCAGATGCGCAACGGCCCCGAGTGGTTCCAGGGCACGGCCGATTCGGTCTACCAGAACATCCACCTGATCGAGTCCTTCCAGCCCGACATCGTGGCCGTGTTCGGCGCCGATCACATCTACCGCATGGACGTGCGCCAGATGGTGGACTTCCACATCGCCAACAACGCCCATGTGAGCGTGGCCACCCTGCCGGTGCCGCTGTCGCAGAGCAACCAGTTCGGCATCGTGGACATCGACGCGAACCACCGCATCCGCGATTTCGTCGAGAAACCCGCCACCACCGAACCCATGCCGGGCAGCAGCACGCATGCGCTCGCCTCCATGGGCAACTACCTCTTCAATGCCGACGTGCTGCTGGAAGAACTCAAGAAGGCGCACGCCACCGGCCACAGCGACTTCGGCCGCGACATCCTGCCGACGATGCTCAAGTCCCACCGCCTGATGGCCTACGACTTCACGACCAACGAGATCCCCGGTACCGAGCCCTACGAGGAACACGCCTACTGGCGTGACGTGGGCACCATCGACGCGTATTTCGACGCCCACTTCGATACCCTGGGCGCCACGCCGCGCTTTCGCATGACCAACCGCCAGTGGCCCATCTACGCCAGCCCCGACCAGGCCGAGTCGGCACAGATCGAGGAAGGCGTGATCCACCGCTCGGTGGTCGGCTCCGGCAGCATCGTGGACGGCGCCATGCTGGACCACGCCATGCTGCGCCGCTCGGTGCTGGTCGAGCGCAACGCGCGGCTGGAGCACTGCATCGTGATGGAGCGATCGCGCATCGGCCACGGCGCCCACGTGCGCCGCGCCATCATCGACCAGGACAACGACATTCCGCCCGGCGAACGCATCGGCTTCGATCTGGAAGCCGACCGCAAACGCTTCCCGGTCACGCCCAGCGGCATCGTCGTCGTGCCCCGCTGCTATTTCCCCATCAAGCGCCGCGATGCCGCCGCCGAAGGCGTGGAGCCCGGCCGCCTGCCGCTGCCGACCTCCATCCCCGCCTGCCCGGCCGACGCCGAACTGATCGCCTGATGATGATGATGATGCGCACCGACACCGGAGCTGCCACGGCCGCCAGCAAAAGCGGCCGCCGCGCCCGCGCGGCCCAGTACACCGTGGAACGCGGTGAGCCCTGGCCCCTGGGAGCCTCGCCCGACCGCAACGGCGTGAATTTCGCCGTGTATTCCAGCGTGGCCGACCGCGTGGAGGTCTGCCTCTATGCCGACGGCGACCGCGAAATCCAGCGCATCACCCTGCCGGCCCTGACGGACGATGTCTGGCACGGCTACGTGCCGGGCCTCAAGCCCGGCCAGCGCTACGGCCTGCGCGTCCATGGCCCCTATGAGCCCGAGGCCGGCAAGCGCTGCAACCCGGCCAAGCTGCTGATCGACCCCTATGCCCGGGCGCTGGACCGCAAGATCGTCGGCAGCATCGACCAGTTCGGCTACGCAGTAGGCCAGGACGACGAAGACCTGGTGCCAGGCGACGTGGACAACGGCGCGACCGCGCCCAAGGCCGTGGTGGTGCGCTCCAGGTTCGACTGGGGCGACGACCAGCCCCCGCGCGTGCCGGCAGAGGACACGGTGTTCTACGAAGTGCACGTCAAAGGCTTCACGCAGACGCTGCAGGACGTGCCCGAGGCACAGCGCGGCACCTATGCCGGCCTCGCCTCGCCGGCCGCCATCGCCCACCTCAAGAAGATCGGCGTGACCAGCGTGGAGCTGCTGCCGGTGCAGGCCTTCATCGACGACCAGCGCCTGGTGGAACTGGGCCTGGCCAACTACTGGGGCTACAACACCGTGGCCTTCTTCGCGCCGGACCCGCGCTACGCCGCGCCCGGCGCCGCCGACGGCGGCGTGGAAGAGTTCAAGCGCATGGTCAAGGCGCTGCATGCCGAAGGCCTGGAAGTGATCCTCGATGTGGTCTACAACCACACGGGCGAAGGCAACCATCTGGGCCCCACGCTGAGCCTGAAGGGCATCGACAACACGGCCTATTACCGCCTGTCGGAGGAATCCGCGCGCTTCTACGTGGACTACACCGGCACCGGCAACACGGTGGACACCAGCAACGCGCCCGCCCTGCGCCTGGTGCTCGACAGCCTGCGCTACTGGGTCACGGAAATGCATGTGGACGGCTTCCGGTTCGACCTGGCCTCCGCCCTGGGCCGCGATGCGGCAGGCGCCTACACCTGGCGCGCGCCCTTCTTCGCGGCCATCGCCCAGGACCCGGTGCTCTCGCGCGTGAAGCTCATCGCCGAGCCCTGGGACCTGGGGCCCGATGGCTACCAGCTGGGCGGTTTTCCCACCGGCTGGATGGAATGGAACGGCCGCTACCGCGATGCGGTGCGCGACTACTGGGCGCAGGCCGACGCCAGCCTTCCGGGCCTGGCGGCCAGCCTCTGCGGCTCGGCCGACATGCTGGAGCCGCGCCGCCGCCGGCCCACGGCCAGCGTCAACCTGGTGACGGTGCACGACGGCTTCACCCTGGCCGACCTCGTCAGCTACAACGAAAAGCACAACGAGGCCAACCAGGAAGGCGGCAACGACGGCGAGAACCACAACCGCAGCTGGAACTGCGGCGCCGAAGGCGATAGCGACGACCCGGCCATCATCGACCTGCGCGCCCGGCAGACGCGCAACCTGCTAACCACCCTGTTCCTCTCGCACGGCACGCCCTTGCTCTTGGGCGGCGACGAGCTGGCCCGCACGCAGGGCGGCAACAACAACGGCTACTGCCAGGACTCCGAAATCTCCTGGTACGACTGGCAGCGGGCGCAGGAGCCCTTCGCCCAGGAACTGCAGCACTTCACCGCCGAGCTGATCGCGCTGCGGCACTCGCTGCCCGTGGTGCGGCTCAGCGAATGGCCGCACCATGGCGCCGGCGAAGCGGCCCTGGTCACGGTGGAGTGGAAGAGCGTGTGGGGCCTGCCCATGAGCGCCGAGGAATGGGACGACCCGGCCGTGCGCTGCGTGTCCGCCTTGATGGAAAGCCGCATGGCGGGCGAAGACTCGGTGATGCTGCTGTTCAATGCATCGAACGAGGAAGCCCATTTCACCCTGCCTGCAGAGCCTGAAGGCCGCGCCTGGCAGCTGCGGCTGGACACGCGCGACACCCGCATCCACCCGGCCGGCGCCGCAGATGCACCCCAGGCGGACGCGGGTGGCCAATGGACGCTGCAGCCCCATTCGATGGCCGTCTTCACGGCCCCGCCCGTCGCACCCGCGGCCGAGGACGACACCCTGCCGGACGCCGCATGAGCCCACGCCATCCCATGCCCTTCGGCGAGACGCCGACCCATGAAGGTGGCCGGCTCTTCACCCTGTGGGCACCGGCAGCCCGCGAAGTCGCCCTCATGCACGGCGGCGCCACGGCCGAGGGCGAGCTGCCCCACCGGGTGCTGGCGCGGCGCGAGTCCGGCGGCTGGTGGCATGCGCAGCTGCCCCAATGCCCGCCGGGCACGCGCTACCAGTGGTGCATCGACGGCACGCTGCGCGCGCCGGATCCGGCATCGCGCTACAACCCGCGCGGCCCGCACCAGCCGAGCGAAGTGATCGCCCCCGAGGCCTTCCCATGGCGCACGCAGTGGTCCGGCCGGCCCTGGCATGAGCTGGTGTTCTACGAACTGCATGTGGGCAGCTTCACGCCCGAGGGCACCTATGCCGCGGCGCAGGAACACCTGCCCCGGCTGGCCGAGCTCGGCTTCACGGCGATCGAGCTCATGCCGCTCGCCACCTTCGTGGGCGAATGGGGCTGGGGCTACGACGGCGTGCTGCCGTACGCGCCGCACCCGGCCTACGGCTCGCCCGACGACCTCAAGCGCTTCATCGACGCGGCGCACGCCCTGGGCCTGTGCGTCTTCATCGACGTGGTCTACAACCACTTCGGGCCCGACGGCAACTACCTGCACGCCTACGCCCCGCATTTCTTCTCCAAGGACCACCAGAGCCCCTGGGGCGCCGCGCTGAACTTCGACCGGCAAGGCAGCGAGACGGTGCGCGACTTCTTCATCCACAACGCGCTCTACTGGCTGCAGGAATTCCGCGCCGACGGCCTGCGGCTCGACGCCGTCCACGCCATCGCCGACGAGAGCAGCCCCGACATCCTGGAAGAGCTCAGCACCCGCGTGCGCGAGCTGGCCCCGCGCTGCGGCCGCCCGCTGCATCTGGTGCTGGAAAACGAGCGCAACGAGGCCCGCCGCCTGGCCACCACCGCCCGGCCGGGCCTCTACGACGGCCAGTGGAACGACGACTTCCACCACAGCGTCCATGTCGCGCTCACGCAGGAAACGCAAGGCTATTACGCCAAGTTCGGTGACGACCCCGTCGCCCTGCTGGGCCAGGTGTTCACGCACGGCTTCGCCTTCCAGCACGGAAAGCCCAGCACCGCGCCGCCGGCGCCGCTGGGCGCGCTCGTCCAGTTCATGGGCAACCACGACCAGATCGGCAACCGGGCCTTCGGCGAGCGGCTGGCGAGCCTGGCGCCCTCGCCGGATGCGGTGGAGCTGGCCCTGCTGCTGTCGCTGCTGACGCCGGCCGTGCCCATGGTGTTCATGGGTGATGAATTCGGCGCCTCCACGCCGTTCCTCTATTTCGCCAACTGGGAAGGCGACCTGTGCCAGGCCGTACGCGAAGGCCGGCAGCGCGAGTTCAGCCACGAAGTGCCGCCCGGCCGCGAATTGCCCGCCCCCTGCGACATCTCCTCGCTGCACGCCAGCCAGCTGCGCTGGGACGAAGCCGCATCGCCCGCCGGCCAGGCGCGCAGCGATCTCGTCCGCCGCGCGCTGCAGGCACGGCGCGAGTGGCTCATGCCCCTGGCGCAGCGGCTGCAAGGCGCCGGGCACACCGCCGAACGCACGGGCCCGCAGGCGCTGCGCGTGCAGTGGCGCTACGCCGGCGGCGCCCGCCTGCAGCTGGAGGTCAACCTCGGCAGCGCGGCCATCGAGGTGGCGGCCCCGGGCGTGCCGACGGAGCACAAGGCGCAAGCCATCTTCTCCTACCACCGCGGCAGCGGCGACGAAGGCCTCTGGCCCGCCTGGTCTGCCCGCTGGACCCTGCTGAATCCTCCTTGACGGCAACGACGCCGCTCCCAGACCGCCCCCATGCATCTCTCCACCGCCGATCTGGCCCAACGCGCGGCGCAAGCCGGCATCGCCACCGAATACGCCGACTTCTGGGGCCATCACGTTCAGGTCGATGACAGCGTGCTCGACCAGGCCCTGACGGCCATGGGCGAACACACCCAGCCGCGCCACCCCGAGCCCGTCGTGGTCGATCAAGGCAACGCCGCCACAGTGGGCTTTCCAGCCGACTGCGCCTGGTCCCTGCACGCGGACGAGGACAACACCACCCACCCCATCGCCCAAGGCTACGGCCACGAGGCGCAGCTGCCTGCAGACCTGCCCGCCGGCTACTACCGCCTGCACGCCGGTGGCGAGCCGCACCGGCTGGTGATCGTGGCGCCCGCGCAGTGCTGGATGGCGCAGGCGCTGCGCTCGGGCGAGCGCTGGTGGGGCGTGACCGCGCAGATGTATTCGCTGCGCTCGGCCACCAGCTGGGGCATCGGCGACTTCACCGACCTCGCGGCGCTCGCCGGCATCGCCGCCGCCCAGGGCGCAGCCTTCATCGGCCTCAGCCCCCTGCACGCGCTGCGGCCTGATGCGACGCACCAGGCCAGTCCCTACGCGCCCAGCAGCCGGCTGGCGCTCAATCTGCTCCATATCGACGTGATGGCTGTCCCCGAGCTGGCGCAGTGCCAGCCCGCGCAGGACCTGATCCAGAGCGCCGGCTTCCAGCAGCGGCTGGCCGAGGTGCAGGCCAGCGACACGGTGCGCTACGAGGAGGTGGCGGCACTGAAGGAAGCTGCGCTCGCCCAGCTCTGGGCCCACTTCTCGGCGCAGGAGCTGCGCCAGGGCACGGAGCGCGGCCGCGCGTTCGAGGCCTTCGCGCGCCAGCACGTCAGTACCCTGGGCCTGCACGCGCTCTACGAGGCGATCCAGCTGCACCTGCGCGCGCAGGACGCCGCCATCTGGGGCTGGCCCGCCTGGCCCGAAGCCTTGAAGGACCCGGCCGGCGCGGGCGCCCACGCCTTCCAGGCCGAACATGCAGACGCCGTCGCCCATCGCATGTGGCTGCAGTGGATCGCCCACGAACAGCTGGCGCAGGCATCGGGCCGCGCCCGTGCGCTCATGCCCATGGGCCTCTACTGCGATCTGGCCGTGGGTTCCAGCGACGGCGGCTCCGAGACCTGGATGAACCCCGGCCTCTATGCGCGCGGCATGAACGTGGGCGCCCCGCCCGATCCGCTGAGCCTGCAAGGCCAGGACTGGGGCCTGCCCCCGGTCAACCCCGTGGCGCTGCTGGATGCGGAGCTGCTGCCACTGCGGCGCCTGATCGGCACGGCCATGCGCCACTGCGGCGCGCTGCGGCTGGACCACGTCATGGGCCTCATGCGCCTGTACTGGCAAGGCGCGCACGGCGGCACCTATGTGCACTACCCGCTGCAGGCGCAGCTCGCCGTCCTGCGGGTGGAGAGCCACCGTCTGCGCTGCATGGTCATCGGCGAAGACCTGGGCAACGTGGCGCCCGCCATGCGCGACGCCATGGCGCAGCACGACGTGCTCTCGTACCGCCCCCTGATCTTCGAGCGCTTGGCAGACGGCGCATTCCGCCCGCCGGAGCAATGGCACCGCCAAGCCCTGGCTGTGGTCACCACGCACGACCTGCCCACGCTGACGGGCTTCTGGGCCGCGGACGACATCGCCATCCAGCACCGCCTGGGCTGGCTGAACGAAGGCGATGCGCATGTGCAGGCCCTGGTCGCACGCGCGCAAGGCCGCACGCAGCTGCTGGCCGCGCTGGACTCGGCCGGCCTGCTGCCCGAGGGATTGACGCTCGATCCCCATTCGGCGCCGACCATGACGCCCGCACTGGCCGCCGCCGTGCACGCGCTGCTCGCCACGACGCCCTGCCAACTCGTCGGCGTGCAGCTCGAAGACCTGACCGGGCAGCTGCACCAGCCCAACGTTCCCGGAACGATGGAAGACGTGCACCCCAACTGGCGCCGCCGCATGGGCACGCCGCTGGAACAGCTGGCGGCCGACCCGTTCTTCGTGGCCATCACCACGGCCGTGCGCGCGCAGCGCGCGCGCCCAGCCCTCGCCGCCCAGCCTGAGCTGCCGCCCCTGGAAACGGCCGACGTGCCGCTCGCCACCTACCGCGTGCAGATGCATGCGGGCTTCACGTTCCAGGACGCCACCGCCATCGTCCCCTACCTGCAGGCGCTGGGCATCAGCCACCTCTACACCTCGCCCTACCTGCAGGCTGCGCGCGGCAGCACGCACGGCTACGACGTGGTGGACCCGTCCCGCCTGAATGCCGAGATCGGCACCGAGGCCGATCACACGGCCCTGTGCGCCGCCCTGTCCGAACGCGGCATGGGCCACGTGCTGGACACGGTGCCCAACCACATGGGCATCGACGACGCCGCCAACCGCTGGTGGCAGGACGTGCTGGAGCACGGCCAGGCATCGCCCCATGCCACCCGGTTCGACATCGAATGGAACCCGCCCACGCCCCAGACCGGCCACCGGGTGCTGCTGCCCGTGCTGGGCGACCACTACGGCCGGGTGCTGGAAGCCGGCGAGCTGCAGGTGCGCTTCGAGGAGGCGGCCGGCAAGCTGCATCTGGCGTACTGGGAGCGCGGCATTCCGCTGGACCCGCGCTGCTATGGCGCCCTGCTGGGGCAGATTCCGCTGCCCGTGCCGGGGCCGGAGATCGCAGCCTCCGCCGTGGCCGAGCTGCAATCGCTGATCGACGCCTTTGCCGCCCTGCCGCCGCAGGACACGCCCGATGCCGGCCAACGCGCCGCCCGGCTGCGCGATGCACCGCTGCTGCAGCAAAGGCTGGCACGCCTGGCCGTAGCGAATGGCTGGGTGGCCGGCTGGATCGGCACCTGCCTGGGCCGCATCAACGGCACGGTGGGCGAGCCCGCGAGCTTCGACGTGCTCGACCGCGTGCTGGGCGCTCAGGCCTACCGGCTGGCGGACTGGCGCGTGGCCGGCGACGACATCAACTACCGCCGCTTCTTCGACGTGAATTCGCTCGCGGCGATCCGCATGGAAGACCCGGAGGTGTTCGAGGCAGTGCATGCCCTGCCGCTGCGCTGGGCCGCCGAGGGCAAGCTCACCGGCCTGCGCATCGACCACCCCGACGGGCTGGCCGACCCGGCCGAATACTTCGAGCGGCTGCAGCGCCGCCACCTGGCGCTGCAGCAGGCCGCAGGCGTCGCCCAGCCGCGCGCGCTCTACGTGCTGGTGGAGAAGATCATGGCCGACCACGAGCCGCTGCCCGCCGACTGGCGCGTGCATGGCGGCACGGGCTATCGCTTCAGCACCCTGGTCACGGGCCTCTTCATCGCGGCCGAAGCGCAGGCGGACTTCGACGCGCACTACGCGGAATTCACCGGCGACACGCAGGCCTTCGACGAAGCGGGCTACGAATGCAAGCGGCTCATCATCCAGAGCGCGCTGGCCTGCGACCTGAACTGGCTGGTCGATACGCTCAGCCGCATCACGCGCGCCGACCGGGCCGTGTGCGACTTCACGCGCAACCAGCTGCGGCTGGCGCTGGTGGAGGTGGCCGCATTCTTTCCCGTCTATCGCACCTACATCGTGCCCGGCAAGGGCCCGGCCAGCGAGGCGGACCGCCGCCACATCGCCTGGGCGATCGCCGCTGCGCGCCGCCGCATCGGCACTTCCGAAGGCGGGGTGCTGGCCTATCTGCAGTCCATCCTGCTGGGCGAGGAAGGCGCCGGGCCCGAGCTGCGCGCGAAGTTCATCCGCCGCTGGCAGCAGTTCACCGCTCCGGTGATGGCCAAGTCCATCGAAGACACGCTCTTCTACCGCTACACCCGGCTGGTGTCGCTCAACGACGTGGGCGCCGAGCCGCGCCGCTTCGGTCTCTCGGTGGCCGCGTTCCACCAGGCCAACCAGCAGCGCGCGCGCTACCTGCCGCACAGCATGCTGGGCACCTCCACCCACGACAGCAAGCGATCGGAGGACGTGCGCGCCCGGCTCAACGTGCTCTCGGAAATGCCGCATGCCTGGAAGGCTCTGGTGCACGATCTGGAAGCGCTGGGCCAGCGCTTCGGCAACACGGTGGATGGCATCGACGCGCCCAGCCGGCATGACCTCTGGAGCCTGTGCCAGGCCATGGTCGGCATCTGGCCGGTGCAGCGCACCACGGCCGAGCAGCGCAAGTCGCTGGTCGAGCGCCTGCAGCAATACATGGTCAAGGCCATGCGCGAGGCCAAGCTCGCCACCAACTGGCTTTTCCCCAACGAAGCCTACGAAGGCGCGGTGACGCAATACATCGAGAAGACGCTGTCTTCGGAGCGCTTCGTCAGCACGCTGGAAGACTTCGTGCAGCGCGTGGCGCCGCAAGGCTTTCGCAACAGCCTGTGCCAGCTGGCGCTCAAGCTCACCGTGCCGGGCGTGCCCGACATCTACCAGGGCTGCGAGGTATGGAACTTCTCGCTGGTGGACCCGGACAACCGCCGCCCGGTGCAGTTCGGGCCGCTCGCCGATTCGCTGGCCTCCGTGCAGTCGATGTATGCCCAGGGCCGCTTCCCCACGCCGGCCGAATGGCGGCAGGTGCTGGGCGACGGGGCGCAGATGCCCGATGCCGCCAAGCAGCTCGTCAGCTGGCGCCTGCTGCAACTGCGCCAGAGATTCCCGGCGCTCTTCCGCGACTCGACCTACCTGCCTCTGTCCATCGATGGCGGCGACGAGGCCGCGGATGCCCGCGCCCTGGCCTTCGCCCGCATCCGCGAGGGCGAGGCCTGCGTGGTCGTCAGCTCGCGGTTGATGGCGCAGCAGCCACCGGCAGAAGGCACAGGCTCCGTCGCCGGCGCAACGCTCGACATTGCCCAGGCCCATCCGGCGCTCGCGAAGCCGGGCCGCTGGCTCAACTGGCTGACCGGCGAAACCTTCGGCACGGACCGACCCTGGCCGCTTTCGTCCCTGCTGGGAAGTTGCAATGACGGCACGGCACGGCTGCCTTGGCTGCCATTTGCCGTGCTGATTCCGGTACAAAGCGACGCATGAAAATCCTGTTCGTCACCCCCGAGTGCGCCCCCTTCGTCAAGACCGGCGGACTGGGCGACGTCGCCGCCGCCCTGCCCCGCGCCCTGCGCGCGCTGGGCCACGACGTCCTCACGCTGATGCCCGCCTACGGCGGCATGCCGATCGACGGTGCGGTCCAGCGCGTCATCCAGGTGCCGCAGACGGCGCGCTGGCCTGATGCGCAGCTGCTGCAGGTCGAACAGGCGGACGGCGGCCGCTTCCTCTTGCTCTCTTGCCCATGGGCCTTCGCCAGCGTGCGCTCGCCCTACGGACCCACCGGCGCGGACGCCGCACCGCACGCGGCGCTGCCGTTCGGGCTGCTCTCGCATGTGGCGGCGACGCTGGCCACCGACCGCAGCCCGCTCGACTGGCAGGCCGACATCGTGCACGCCAACGACTGGCCCTGCGGGCTCGCGCCGCTCTACCTGCACCACGCACGGCAGGCCGGCCACGCGCCCACCGCCCGCAGCGTGATGACCATCCACAACCTGGCCTTCCAGGGCGTCTTCCCCATGTCCGCCGCCGACCTGCTGGACGTGCCCGAGGCCTACCGCGGCATGGGCGGGGCCGAGTTCTGGGGCCAGCTCTCCATGCTCAAGGCCGGCCTGCAGCTGGCCGACGCACTGACCACCGTCAGCCCCACCTATGCCCAGGAGATCCAGCAGCCCGCACTGGGCTTCGGCCTCGACGGCGTGCTGCGCAGCCGCGCCGAGCACCTGCACGGCCTGCTCAACGGCATCGACACCTCGGTATGGAACCCGCGCAGCGACCCGCTGATCGCGACAAACTACAGCGCCGATGACATCGCCGCCAAGACCCGCAACCGCTCGGCCCTGCGCCAACGTGCGGGCCTTGCGGAAACCGACCGGCCGCTGCTGGGCCTGGTGGGGCGGCTCACGCAGCAAAAGGGCGTCGATCTGGTGGTGGCCGGCGCACCGCGCCTGCTGGCCCAGGGCGCCCAGCTGGTCGTGCTGGGCAAGGGCGATCAGGAGCTGGAGGCATCGCTGCTGCAACTGGCCCAGGCCTACCCGCAGCAGGTGCATGTCACGCTGGGCTTCGACGAAGCGCTCGCACACCAGATCGAAGCCGGAGCGGACTGCTTCCTGATGCCATCCCGCTTCGAGCCCTGTGGCCTGAACCAGATGTACAGCCAGGCCTACGGCACCCCGCCCGTCGTCACCGCCACGGGCGGACTGGCGGACACCGTCACGGACGTCACCGCATCGCCCACCACCGGAACCGGCTTCGTCATGCCCCAGGCAACGCAGGCCGCCTTCGATGCCGCCCTGAACGCGGTGATGGAGCTATGGGGGCAACCCCAGGCGTGGCAGGCGCTGCAGCGGCGCGGCATGCAGCAGGATTTCGGGTGGGATCATGCGGCTCAGCAGTACGTCGCGTTGTATGAGGCACTGCTCGAGGCGCCCACGGCTCTGGACTCCGTGGCGGGCAGCGCAACGCCTTTGGCGCTGGCGCCTATCCGCTGAGCTATCCAGCAGCGCGCGCTGCTGCAGGCTTGTGGGTGGGTGGGCGAAGCGGTTCGGCCTCAGCGACTTGCGCGAGTCGTTGCGCCGCTCACAGAGCGAGTACCTCCCGCACGAATGCCAACCGCGGGCACCAAACAGAAAAGCCGCTACAACTTTGAGAGCTGTAGCGGCTTTATTTATCTGGGGTGGCTGATGGGACTCGAACCCACGACGACAGGAATCACAATCCTGGACTCTACCAACTGAGCTACAGCCACCGAAGAATTGAATTATAGCCCGAAAATTCGGGCTGATCCGATTCTTTCCGAAATCATTCCGCAGCCGGCTTCGGCGCCTTGATGCGGACGTTGAAGCGCTGCTTCAGCAGGTCATAGTAGGCCAGTGCTTCCGCCGAGCCCCAGGCTTGCTGGTACTGCTGGTGTTGCTGCCGGGTGGTGGCGGCATCGGGGGCGGTGCGCTCGATCACGCGATCGATCTTCACGATCGCATAGCCTTGTGCGCCCAGGTCCACGCCCGTCCAGGCCGGGAGCTGGTCTGCCGGCGCCTGCAGCGCGGCGGCGACCAGGGCGCGGGGTTGGCCCTGCATCTGATCGCGGGCGATCGTGATGGGCGCGCCCAGGCCGGTGGCGGTCGCAGGGGCGGCCTTCCAGGCGGCCAGCTGGGTCTCGCCTTCCTTGCGCGCCATTTCGGCAGACTTGTCGGCGATGAACATGTCGCGCACCTGATCGCGCACCTTGTCGAAGGGCAAGGTCTGTGCGGGCGTGTAGGCCGTGATACGGCCTGCGGCCATGGTGTTGGGCGCGATCTCGACGGCTTCGGTGTTGCGCTTGTTCTGCAGCGAATCCGGCTGGAACAGGGCTTCGAGGAAGCGGCTGTTCGCCAGCGGGCCGGTGGCGCCGGGCTTGGGCAGGCGCGACACGTCGGTGGCGGTCTGGATCTTCAGCTTGAGCTTGTCGGCCACGGGCTTGAGGCTGTCGGGCTGTTCGTACACGCTGTTGGCGAAGGTCTCGGCGACTTCGGCGAACTTGCGCTGCGCCTGCTGCTGCTTGACCTCGTTCTCCAGCGAGGCGCGCATTTCCTCGAAGCTCGGCTGGCGCGGTGCCTTGATGTCGGTCAGCTGGATGATGTGGTAGCCGAAATCGCTGGTCACCACGTCGCTGATGTCGCCCTTCTTCATCGCGAAGACCGCATCTTCGAAAGGCTTGACCATGGCGCCGCGGCCGAAGAAGCCCAGGTCGCCGCCGGACGGGGCGGAGCCGGGGTCTTGCGATTCCTTCTTGGCGATGGCGGCGAACGAAGCCGGGTTCTTGCGGACCTCGGCCAGCAGCGCCTCGGCACGGGCCTTGGCCTTTTCACGCTCGGCCGCAGGCGCGTCCTTGGGTGCGTTGATCAGGATGTGGCTGGCGCGGCGCTCTTCCTTGCCGGCGAGGCGCGCCAGGTTTTCCTGGTAGTAGCTGCGCAGGTCGCTGTCGCTCAGCGTGATGCCGGCGCGAACGGCGTCGAGGTCGAGCACCACGTATTCGACGCTGGCCTGTTCGGGCTGCTGGAAGCGAGCGGTGTGCGCCTGGTAGTAGGCCTGGAGCTCGCTGTCGGTCGGCGTGATCTTGGCCGCGAACGCTGCGGGCGTGAAGCGCGCGATCTGCACCTCACGTCGCTGGTAGAGCGCGTCGAGGGCGAGCTTGGATTCGGCATTGCCGCTGAACGAAGACGAGATCACCGAGCCCATGACCTGGTTGACGGCGATGTCGTTGCGCACGCGGTTCTCGAAGCCCTCGGGCGTCATGCCCTGGGCGCCGACGAGTGCGCGGTAGGCCTCGGCATCCAGCGAGCCGTCGGGGCGCTTCAGGCTGGCGATGGCGGGGATGCTTTGCAGCTCCTGCGCCAGACGCGCATCGCTCACGCCCAGATGCATCTTCTTGGCCGCGGCCTGCAGCACGCGGTCGCGCACCATGCGCTCCAGCGTGGCATAGCGCGCGGCGGGCGTGTCGAGCAGCTTGCCATCGATCTGAGGCGACTGGGCACGGATGCGGTCGGTCTCGGCGCGATGCGCGTTGTCCCACTCGGCCTGAGTGATGTCGTGGCCATCGACGCTGGCGACCACGGGGCTTTTCTCGGAAAAGTAGTTGTGGTCGATGCCGACGAGCACAAAAGACGGAATGATCAGCAAGAACAGCAGGATCATCACGATCTTGGAGTGCTTGCGGATGGATTCGAACATGATCGATCTTTCAATGCGGCAAAAGAAAAGGCGAACTTTCGTTCGCCTTTAAGGGATGGTGGTGGGTGCTGACGGGGTCGAACCGCCGACCTACGCCTTGTAAGGGCGCCGCTCTACCGACTGAGCTAAGCACCCCACCTGAACTTACCCATCAGTTCAGGGCATCTTTCAATGCCTTGCCTGGACGGAACTTTGGAACTTTAGCAGCCTTGATCTTAATGGTATCGCCGGTGCGGGGATTGCGGCCGGTACGAGCGGCCCTTTTTCCGACCGCGAACGTGCCGAAACCGACGAGCGACACCGTGCCACCCTTCTTCAGGGTCTTCTTGACCGCCTCGATCGTGGACTCCAGGGCGCGCGCTGCGGCCGCCTTGGAGATGTCGGCGTTGGTTGCAATGTGCTCAATCAATTCGGTTTTATTCACAAGAAGCCTCTCGGGAAAAGAGTGGAGTAAATGTCTTTTGCAAAATCTGGCCTTCGCCCGCGCCCCTGGGCGGGTGGAAATGACGGCGGGTGAAGGTGAAGGCAGCAGCAGCAATCAGGCTGCTGAGATTAGAGCCATCGGGTTTGCGGGTGTCAATACGAAGACAGGCGCAGAGCTGTGGCGTGGGACGCGATTCTAGTCGCATTTGCACCCCGTTACAGGCAGCACCGCTGCGCGCTTGCAACGCTCTTCGCCGGGGATCGTCAACGCATTCTCAACGCTTCACGCGGGCGCGGATCTCGGGCAGCGCCTTCTGGAGGTAGTACACCATCGACCACACGGTGAGGACGGCAGCCGCCCAGATGAGGCCCGTGCCCCAGAGGCCGGTATCGACCACGCCGAAGAGCCGGCCGTCGTAGAGCAGGAAGGGGATGGCCACCATCTGCACCGTAGTCTTGACCTTGCCCAGCATGTGCACCGCCACGCTCTTGCTGGCGCCGATCTGGGCCATCCATTCGCGCAGCGCGGAAATGGCGATCTCGCGGCCGATGATGATGAGGGCGACGAACACGTCGGCGCGCTGCAGATGCACCAGCACCAGCAGCGATGCGCAGACCAAGAACTTGTCGGCCACCGGATCGAGGAAGGCGCCGAAGGACGAGGTCTGGTTGAGCTTGCGCGCCAGGTAGCCGTCGAGCCAGTCGGTGGCGGCGAACACCACGAACATGACGGTGGCGATGAGGTTGCGCGTGGCCGGCTCGAGCGGCGCGTAGAACACCCCCACGATCAAAGGTATCGCGACGATGCGCGTCCAGGTCATGATGGTGGGGATGGTCAGGAACATGGGCGCGATTGTGTCACGCGCCGGGCCGCCGCAGCGGCGGTCAGCGCAGGGCGCGGTATATCTCTTCGGCCAGCTCGCGCGAGATGCCGTCCACCGTCGCCAGGTCCTCCACGCTGGCCGCTGCCACGCCGCGCACGCCACCGAAGCGCTGCAGCAGCCGGGCCCGCTTCTTGGGGCCGACGCCGTTGATCTCCTCCAGCTGGCCGCCGCCCACGCGCACCTTGGCGCGTGCGGCGCGCATGCCGGTGATGGCGAAGCGGTGGGCCTCGTCGCGGATCTGCGCCACCAGCATCAGAGCGGCGGAGTCGCGCCCCAGATAGACCTTCTCGCGGCCGTCGGCGAAGACCAGTTCTTCCAGCCCGACCTTGCGGCCCTCGCCCTTTTCCACGCCGACGATGCGGGTCAGGTCGAGCCCCAGCTCGGTGAACACCTCGCGCGCCATGCTGACCTGGCCCTTGCCGCCGTCGATCAGCACCAGATCGGGCAGCCGGGCTTGGCCTGCGGCGGGCTCGGCGCCGCCGGCCTCGCGCTGCGCTTCGGCCACCTTGCTGTAGCGCCGCGTGAGCACCTGGCGCATGGCGGCGTAGTCGTCGCCGCCGGTGATGCCTTCGATCTTGTAGCGGCGGTATTCGCTGCTCTGCATCTTGTGGTGATGGAAGACCACGCACGAGGCCTGGGTCGATTCGCCCGCCGTGTGCGAGATGTCGAAGCACTCGATGGTGAGCGTCGCCAGGTCTTCCACTTCCAGGTCCAGCGCCTCGGCCAGCGCGCGGGTGCGGGCCTGCTGCGAGCCCTCTTCCGCCAGCAGGCGCGCGAGCTGGATGTCGGCGTTCTTCTGCGCCATCTCCAGCCAGACCCGGCGCTGCTCACGCGGCTGGTGGACGGCGGAAATGCGCGCACCGACCTGCTCCGAGAGCGCCGCCAGCAGGCTGCGGTCCACGGCTTCGCTGGTGACCAGCACGGGCGGCACGGGCACGGCGATGTAGTGCTGGGCGATGAAGGCTTCCAGCACCTGGGCCTCGATGGGGCGTGCCGGGGCCGGCGGAGCGGCAGCAGGCGCGCCCTCCCCTGCCGCGGCTTCAGGAGCCTCGGCGGCCACAGGGGCCTCGGCCGCGTCTTCGGCCTGGAAGATGGCCGCGGCGTCTTCCACATGCACGGGGAAGTAGGCGCGGTCGCCCAGATGCCGGCCGCCGCGCACCATGGCCAGGTTCACGCAGGCGCGGCCGCCCTGCACCTTCACGGCCAGGATGTCCACGTCCTTGTCGGAGGTGGTTTCGATGGACTGCTGGTGCAGCACGCGCGAGAGCGCGGTGATCTGGTTGCGCACATCGGCCGCCTGCTCGAATTCGAGCCGCCCCGAATGCTCCAGCATGCGCGCCTCCATCGCCTGCAGCAGTTCCTGCGTCTCGCCGCGCAGCATCGCCTCGGCATGCTGCACGTCGCTGGCGTAGGCCTCGGGCGAGATCAGGTCCACGCAGGGGCCGGAGCAGCGCTTGATCTGGTAGAGCAGGCACGGCCGGGTGCGGTTGGCGAACACCGTGTCTTCGCAGGTGCGCAGGCGGAACACCTTCTGCAGCAGCAGGATGGTTTCCTTGACGGCCCAGGCTCCGGGATAGGGACCGAAATAGCGGTGCCGCTTGTCCACCGCGCCCCGGTAGTACGCCATGCGCGGAAAGAGCTGCCCCGGCTGCTCGCCGCTGCCGTCGCGCGCTGCCACGCCGGTGATCTTCAGGTAGGGGTAGCTCTTGTCGTCGCGGAACAGGATGTTGTAGCGCGGGTTGAGCGACTTGATGAGGTTGTTTTCCAGCAGCAGCGCTTCGGCCTCGGAGCGCACCACGGTGGTCTCCAGCCGCACGATCTTGCCCACCATGTGGCCGATGCGCGTGCCGCCATGGGTCTTGGTGAAATAGCTGGAGACGCGCTTTTTCAGGTTGCGGGCCTTGCCCACGTAGAGCAGGCCGCCCTGGGCGTCGAAATAGCGGTACACGCCCGGCAGCGGCGGCAAGGAGGCCACCTGCGCGAGCAGTTCATCGGAGTGCACATCGGACATGCGCGTATTGTGGCCGGCGCCCGCGCCCCGCGAGCGCAGCGGGTGTTTGCCCCGGCCTGGCCTGGCTTGGCAGTGACACAGGCCGGCCGCACCGGCCTGGGGCCTCAGGCAGCGTCGCCGTAGGCGCGGCGGGCCAGCGCCGTGGCCAGGATCTCGGAGGGGTCGATCAGCGTCCAGCCCTCGGCCTCGGGCGCGTCCGGCATCGCCAGCGGGATTTCGGTGCAGGCCATGACGAGCGGCAGGTCGCCGTGCTCGGCCCTCAGCTGCAGCCCCACGTCGGCGAAGCGGCGGCGCGCGAGCGGCAGGTCGCCGGCCTTCACGCCGTCGTAGATGCCCTCCATCAGCCACTCGCGCGCCTGGGCCGATGGCAGCACGCATTCGATGCCGCGGGAGGCGAGCGCATCATCGTAGAGCCCCATCGCATAGGTGCCCTGCGTGGCCAGCAGGGCTGCGCGGCCGATGCCCCGGCGCCGCAGCTCGGCGGCGGTTTCGGTCGCGATGTGCAGCAGCTCCAGGGCCGGCACGCGTTCCTGCAAGGCCGCATGCCAGGCATGGGCGGTGTTGCAGGACATGGCCGCGGCGTTGGCGCCCAGCGTGGCCAGGCGCTGCAGCGCGGTGGCCAGGCCTTCGAGCGGCTGCGGCGCCCAGGGGTCGCGCAGCGCCTGCGTGCGGTCCACCACCGGCACCTGCGCGATCCAGTGTTCGGGAAAGGACTGGTCGCGCACCGGCTGGCCGTGCGCGCGCAGCCACTGCTCGGACGCTTGCACGAAGAGCCGCGCGAAGTCCACGCCGGCCGCGGGCCCCATGCCCGCCAGGATGCCGACGGTCTTGGTGCGCACCGGCGGCGCGAAAGACGTTTCCGGGGCGACCGCCCCGGCATTGGTGTTCAGCAAGGCAGAGGTCATGGTGTCAGGAGCGCAGCATGCTGGACATGGCCGAGAGGCAGTTGATCATCCGCACGGCCGACTCGGTGTCGGGCGCGGTGAAGCGCAGCGCGTCGGGGGCGATGCGCTCCAGCGTGGGCCACTGGCAGAACAGGTCGGCCAGCGCCACCGATTGCGCCTCCAGCACGACCGTCACGGGCCCGTCGATGCAGAACGGGCGGGCCTGGCCGGCACGCGCCACGGCCTGGGCCACGCCTTCGCGGATGGCCGCGCAGGCTCGCTCGGGCGAGAGGCTGATGCCGCTGCCGGCGCCCGTCGCGCGCTTGGTCTGCACGAAGCTCGCATGCGGAAACAGGTCGCGCGTTTCCGCGATGAAGGCGTCGTCTCCTGAGGCGGCGATCACAGGCACCCCGTAGGCCCCGGCCAGCGCGCCGTAGATGCCCGCCTCGCCCAGCTCGCGCCCGTTGAGGGAGATGCGCTCGAAGGCGAAGCTGTTGATGGTGTGCGCCAGGATGCCCCGCGCCCGCGAACGGGCGTGATAGCCGATGAAGCACACGCCGTGCACGCCCAGCTCCACGCCGGACACCATGCTCAGGTAGCGCGGCTTGCCCTGGATGGCCTGGGCACGCGGATCGAGCAGCTCCGGCGGCATGTTGCGAAAGCCGCCGTGCGAATCGTTGACGAACACCTCGGCCGCGCCGCCTTCGAACGCGCCTTCGATGGCGGCGTTCGCCTCGGCCGCCATGAGGCGCCGGGCACGCTCGTATTCAGGGTTGCCGGGGCGCACCTGTTCGGGGTGATAGACGCCGGCCACGCCTTCGATGTCAACGGAGATGAGGATTTTCATGGGACGCACCGCAGGGGGCGGGAATGGATGAAGAGGAGGAAGAGCAAAGAAAAAAGGGGCCGGTGTCAGGCGGCGAGATCGAGCAGCTGGCGCAGGCTGCGGCGGTGGTGCCCGTCCCGGCCCGTGACCGGCTGCGCATGCCAGAGCGCGTGGACGATGGCCTGCTCCACGCTGTCGGCCGCGGCCTGGAAGAGGCCATCGAGCCGGCCCTCGTGCACCATCGCCACGGCGGGCATGGGCTCGTCGGGCAGATGCGGCAGGGTGTAGGCGCTGGAAAAGGCCAGCGCGATGTCGCCGCTGCCATGGCCATAGACCGAGCCGGTGCGGGCCAGCCCCGCAGCGGCGCGCCCGGCCAGGCGGCGCAGCTGGCGCGCATCCAGCGGCGCGTCGGTGGCCAGCACCATGATGATCGAGCCCTTCTCGGCTGCGGCAGCTGCGGCGCGTTCCTCGGCCTCCAGCGCCGGGGCCAGCCAGGAGCCGACCGGCTCACCGGCCCAGACCAGGTTGGGCAGGCGGCCGAAATTGGCCAGCACCAGCGCGCCCACGGTGCAGTGGCCGCCGCCCTGCAGGGGCACGCGGCGCGACGCGGTGCCGATGCCGCCCTTGAGCTGGAAGCTGGACATGCCCCGCCCTGCCCCCACCGCGCCTTGGGCCACCTGCAGGCCGGCCGCATCGCTGGCGGCGCGGTAGTGGGCCTCGCCCACGGCCATGCGCTGGATGTCGTTCAGGTAGCCGTCGTTGCACTCCAGCACCAGCGGATTGACGGTGGGCAGCGCGCGCCCGGTCTCGGGGTTGGCGCGCACGCAGTCGCGGATCTGCGCCTCTGCCACGGCGCTGACGGAGAAGGTGTTGGTGAGCGCGATGGGCGTTTCCAGCTGGCCCAGCTCTTCCAGCTGCACCAAGCCCACGCTCTTGCCGAAGCCGTTGATCACGGCCGCGCCGGCCGGCACCTTGTGGCGGTACGGGTCCAGCGCATGGGGGTGGATCACCGTCACGCCGGTCTGCACCGGCCCGTCGTCCAGCGTCACGTGGCCCACGGTGACGCCGGGCACGTCGGTGATGGCGTCCAGCGGACCGCAGGCCAGCTGGCCGATGCGCGGCGGCAGATTAGCAGGCAGTCCGGCGGCGGTCATGACTGGCGATCGATCTTGGGGTCGAGCGCGTCGCGCAGGCCGTCACCCAGCAGGTTGAAGGCCAGCACCGTCAGGAAGATGGCGAGGCTGGGGAACAGCGCCACGTGCGGCGCATTGACCATGTCGGCACGCGCCTCGTTGAGCATGGCGCCCCACTCCGGCGTGGGCGGCTGCGCGCCCATGCCCAGGAAGGAGAGACTCGCCGCCGTGATGATGGAGGTGCCCACGCGCATCGTGAAATACACCACGATGGAGGAGATGGTGCCGGGCAGGATGTGCCGCACGATGATGGTCCAGTCCGACGCGCCGATGCTGCGCGCCGACTCGATGTAGGTCATCTGCTTGAGCACCAGCGTGTTGCCGCGCACCAGCCGCGCGAAGGCCGGCACGCTGAACACCGCCACGGCCACCACCACGTTGGTCATGCTGCTGCCCAGGATGGCGACCACGCCCAGCGCGAGCAGGATGCCGGGGAAGGCGAACAGCACGTCGGAGATGCGCATCACGATGCGGTCCCACCAGCCTTCGTAGTAGCCGGCCAGCAGGCCCAGCGTGGTGCCGATCAGGCAGCCGATGGCCACCGACAGGAAGCCCGCCGCCAGCGAGATGCGCGCGCCCATCAGGATGCGGCTGAAGATGTCGCGGCCCAGCGGATCTACGCCGAACCAGTGCATGGCCGAGGGGCCGTCGTTCAGGCGGTCGTAGTCGAAGTAGTTCTCCGCGTCGAACGGCACGATGGCCGGGGCCAGCACGGCCACCGCGACCAGCAGCACGACGAAGACCAGCGCGGCCATGGCCACATGCTGCTTCTTGAACTTGCGCCAGAACTCGCGCCAGGGCGTGCGCACCGTGGAGGGGTTGCCGGCGGCAGGGGCCACCGAGGCGGCCGCCATCTGGGCGGCGTCGGGCGGCGTGGGAATGGAGGGCGTGGTCATACCGTGTCTTCGTCCGTGGGAAGGTTCCAGTCCGTCCGCTTCACTTGTAGCGGATGGTCGGGTTGATGAAGCCGTAGAGCATGTCCACCACCAGGTTGATGAGGATGAACTCCAGCGAGAAAAGCAGCACCAGCGTCTGGATGACGGGGTAGTCGCGCATGGTCACGGAATCCACCAGCAGGCGGCCGAGGCCGGGCCAGTTGAAGACCGCCTCCACCACGATGGAGCCGCCCAGCAGGAAGCCGAACTGCAGGCCCATCATGGTGATGACCGGGATCAGCGCGTTGCGCAGGCAGTGCTTGAGCACCACGGTGCGCTCGTTGAGGCCCTTGGCGCGCGCGGTGCGCACGAAGTCTTCCTGCACCACCTCGACGAAGGAGGCGCGCGTGAAGCGGGCCATGACGGCGGCCACCGCCGCGCCCAGCGTGATCGAGGGCAGGATGTAGTGCTTCCAGCTGTCGGCGCCCACGGTGGGCAGCCAGCCGAGCTGCACCGAGAACACCTGCATGAGCGTCATGCCCAGGGCGAACGCCGGAAACGAGATGCCAGAAACCGCGAGCGTCATGCCCAGCCGGTCGGGCCAGCGGTTGCGATAGACGGCCGACAGGATGCCGATGCCCATGCCCAGCACCACCGACCAGGCCATGGCGGCGACGGTGAGCAGCAGCGTGGGCATGAAGCGCTCGCCAATCTCGACGGCCACCGGCCGGCGGGTGCGGATGGAGTTGCCGAAATCCCCCTGCACCATGCGGGCGAAGAAATGCACGAACTGCTCGGGCAGCGGCTTGTCCAGGCCCAGTTCCTGGCGCATCACCTGCACGGTGGCCTCGTCGGCGTCGGCCCCGGCGGCCAGGCGCGCGGGGTCGCCCGGCAGCATGTGGACGAACAGGAACACCAGTACCGCCACGATCAGCAGCGTGGGAAGGAGCCCCAGCAGTCGTTTGAGGAAATAGTTCAGCATGGATGCGGCGCTGCAGTGCGCAGCGAGGGGGAAACGGAAATCGGGACCAGGCCCCCGCAGCGCGCGGGAGCCCGCAGGGGCTTACTTCAGCGAGATCTCGTCGCTGTTGATGTTGCCGTCAGGCATCACATAGACGCCCGAGAGGCGCTTGGAATGGGCGTAGAGCACCTCTTCCGTCACCAGCGGGATGCGCGGCAGATCCTTGGCGAGCTGTTCCTGCGCGGTCTTGTAGAGCGCGGCGCGCTCGGAGCTGTCGGTGGTCACCAGCGCCTTGGCGACGGCGTCGTCGAACACCGGGTTGCTGTAGAAGGCGTAGTTCGCCAGCTTCGGCGCCCACGATTCGGTGGAGAACAACGGGCGCAGCGCCCAGTCCGCCTCACCCGTGGAGGACGACCAGCCCACGTAGTGCATGCGCAGCTTGGAGGTCTTGGGATCGGGCCAGGCATCGACCAGCTCGACACGCTTGCCGGGCTCCAGCGCCTCCACCGTCACCTTGATGCCCACCTGCTGCAGCTGCTGCTGCAGGAACTGGATCACCTTCTGGCTGGTGGTGTTGTTGTAGTGGCTCCACAGCGTCGATTCGAAACCGTTGGGGTAGCCGGCTTCCTTCAGCAGTTCCTTGGCCTTGGCCACGTTGTAGGGAATCGGCTGCATCTTCACCGCGTATTCCACGCCCTGCGGCACGAAGCCCTGGGCCGGGAAGGCGTAGCCGTTGAAGGCCACCTTGGACAGTGCTTCCTTGTTGATGGCGTAGCCGATGGCTTCGCGCACCTTGACGTTGTCGAAGGGCTTTTGCAGCGTGTTGAACGTCAGGAAGCGCTGGATGATGGAGGGCGCGGTCACCACGTCCACCTTGTCGCTCTTCTTCAGCGTGGCGATCTGCTCATAGGGCAGCGTGAAGGCGAAGTCGGCCTCGCCCGTCTGCAGCATGGCGGCGCGGGTGTTGTTCTCCGTCACGGGCTTCCAGGTGATCTGGTCGATCTTGGGGTAGCCCTTGTGCCAGTAGCCGGCGAACTTCTTGCCCACGATGGCTTCGGTCTGCTTCCATTCCACGAACTCGAACGGGCCCGTGCCCACCGGGTGGAAGGCGATGTCCTTGCTGCCCCACTTCTTGAGCGCCGTGGGCGAGATCATGGCGGCCGATGCATGGGCCAGCGTGTTGATGAAGGGGCCGAAGGGCTGCTTGAGCGTGATGCGCAGGGTCTGCGGATTCACGGCCTCGACCTTGGCCACGCGGTTGAACTGGTTGGCGCGCAGCAGGCGGTTGGCCGGGTCCATCACGCGGTCCAGGTTGGCCTTGGCGGCGGCGGCGTTGAAGTCGGTGCCGTCGTGGAACTTCACGCCCTGGCGCAGCTTGAAGGTATAGACCAGGCCGTCCTTGGACACGTCGTAGCTCTCGGCCAGCACGTTCTTGAGCTTCATGTCCTTGTCGAACGCGAAGAGGCCTTCGTAGAAGCTCTTGGTGACGGCCGTGGTGATGGTCGTGTTGGTGTTGTAGGGGTCCAGCGTCTCGGGCTGCTGGTAGATGGCCAGCACGGCATTGCCGGACGCCAGCGCGGCGCCGGTGCCGGACAGGGCTGCCAGGGCCAGCAGGCTGGCTGCGATGCGGCGGGAAGCGAGGGTCTTCTTCATGGTGGACTCCGGTAGGGAAGGAACGACGGAAAGAAAGGCGGAAGGAGAGGCGAACGGGAAAAGGGCCGCGGCGCTGGCGCCGCCGTCAAGTCAGTACAGGTTGGCGATGGAGTGGCGGGCCACGAAATGCCCCGGGCCCACGGCCACCAGCGGCTCCACCGCCGGCTCGTCGCCCACGGCGCGGATCGGGCTGGGGATGTCGCCTTCGAGCAGCGAGCGCTTGATGTGGCGGCGCGCCGGATCGGCGATGGGCACGGCCGCCATGAGTTTCTTGGTGTAGGGGTGCTGCGGGTTCTCGAAGATCGCCCGGCGCGGGCCGATCTCCACTATCTGGCCCAGGAACATCACCGCCACGCGGTGGCTGATGCGCTCGACCACGGCCATGTCGTGCGAGATGAAGAGGAAGGCCACGCCCAGCTCGCGCTGCAGGTCCAGCATCAGGTTGACGATCTGCGCCTGGATGGAGACGTCGAGCGCCGAGACGGATTCGTCGGCCACCACCACCTTGGGGTTGAGCGCCAGGGCCCGGGCGATGGCGATGCGCTGGCGCTGGCCGCCGGAGAATTCGTGCGGGTAGCGCTGCGCATGCTCGGGCGGCAGGCCCACCTTGGCCATGAGCCAATCGACGCGGGCCTGCGCCTCGGCGCGGGTGCCGACCTTGTGCACCAGCAGCGGCTCCATGATCGAGAAGCCCACCGTCAGGCGCGGGTCCAGCGACGCGAACGGGTCCTGGAAGATGAACTGGATGTCGCGGCGCAGAGCCTGCACCTCGGAGGTCGGCAGGTCCAGGATGTTGCGGCCGCCGAATTCGATGGCGCCGCTCTGGCTATCGACCAGGCGCAGCAGCGAGCGGCCGGTGGTCGATTTGCCGCAGCCCGATTCGCCCACCAGCGCCAGCGTCTCGCCGGGGTAGAGGTCGAAGCTCACGCGCTCCACCGCATGCACGCGGCGCTTCACGCTGTTGAAGAGGCCGGCGCGCAGGTCGAAGCGCGTGACCAGGTCCTTCACGCGCAGGATGGGCTGCGCGCCTTCGGGGCGGGTGTCGGCGGGCCGGGATTCGAGCGCCGTCGGCGTGGCCACGGTGCCGTCGGGGCGCAGCAGCTCGAAGTGGCGCGGAAGATCGGTGCCCTGCATGGCGCCCAGCTTGGGCACGGCCGAGAGCAGCGCGCGGGTGTAGGCATGCTGCGGCGCGGCGAAGATGGTGTCGGCGGCGCCCTCTTCCACCTTGTCGCCGCGGTACATCACCAGCACGCGGTCGGCCACCTCGGCCACCACGCCCATGTCGTGGGTGATGAAGATCACGCCCATGTGCATCTCGTCCTGCAGCTGCCGGATGAGCTGCAGGATCTGCGCCTGGATGGTCACGTCCAGCGCCGTGGTCGGCTCGTCGGCGATCAAGAGCTGCGGCTTGCACGAGAGCGCCATGGCGATCATCACGCGCTGGCGCATGCCGCCCGAGAGCTGGTGCGGGAAGCGGTCCAGCACGTTGCGCGCCTCGGGGATGCGGACCAGCTCCAGCATGCGCAGCGCCTCGGCGCGCGCGGCGGCGCGGTCCTTGCCCTGGTGCACGCGGATGGATTCGGCGATCTGCTCGCCCGCGGTGAACACCGGGTTGAGCGAGGTCATGGGCTCCTGGAAGATCATGGCCACGTCGGCGCCGCGCACGTCGCGCATCACGGCGTTATTGGCACGGGCCACGTCCAGCACCTGGCCGCTTCTGCGGCGCAGCGCCATCGAGCCGCCGATGATCTTGCCGCCGCCGTGCTCCACCAGCCGCATCAGCGCCAGCGAGGTGACGGACTTGCCCGAACCCGATTCGCCCACGATGGCCAGGGTCTCGCCCCGGTCCACGTGGAAGGAGAGATTGCGCACGGCATCCACCGTACGCTCGGAATTGGCGAAGCGGATGGTGAGGTCATCCACGGCCAGCACGCGCTGCTCGGGCAGGACGAGGGTCGAGGGAGATTTCGAAGCGTTGGATTTCATGGGGGCCGTGAAAGGAAAACGGTCGGTGGTGGTGCGCGGCAGGGGGCTAAAGGGGGCCGCCGGTCAGCGGTAGATGAAGGTCTGGGGCTGCTCGCCCACGCGGGCCAGGCCGCGGTACATGCCTTCGGTGTTGAACGGCAGGCAGACGTTGCCGCGGCGGTCCACGGCGATCAGGCCGCCGGTGCCGCCGATGGCGGCCAGCGCGCCGTGCACCACGTCGTCGGTGGCCTGTGCCAGGCTCTGGCAGCCGTAGGCCATGCGCGCGCAGACATCGTGCGCCGCCGCCACGCGGATGAAGCTCTCGCCATGGCCGGTGCAGGAGACGGCCGCCGTGCGGTCGTCGGCATAGGTGCCGGCGCCGATCAGCGGGCTGTCGCCCACGCGGCCGGGGCGCTTGTTGGTCATGCCGCCGGTGGAGGTGGCGGCGGCCAGGTGGCCGCGCGCGTCCAGCGCCACGGCGCCCACCGTGCCCATCTTGCGGTCCTCGGCCAGCGGGCGCTGGGCCAGGGCGGCGGCGCCGTCATGGTCCAGCACGGCGCCGCTCTGGCTGGCGCGTGCGGCGTGCAGCTGGGCGCGGCGCGCGGCGGTGGAGAAATACGCGGGCACCACCATCTGCAGGCCGGCCTCGCGGGCCAGGCGCTCGGCGCCCACGCCGGCCATCAGCACGTGCTGGCCCTGGCGCATCACCTCGCGGGCCGCCATCACCGGGTTTCGCACATGCGCCACGCCGGCCACCGCGCCGGCGGCAAGCGTCGCGCCGTCCATCAGCGCCGCGTCCAGCTCGTGCGTGGCTTCGGACGTGAACACGGCGCCATGGCCGGCGTTGAACAGCGGGCATTCCTCCATCAGGCGCACGGCTTCGCAGACGGCGTCCACCGCGGTGCCGCCCTGGGCCAGCACGGCCTGGCCGGCCAGCAGCACCTGCTGCAGCGCGTCGTGGTAGGCGCCCTCCTGCTCCGGGCTGATGTGGGCACGGCTCAGGGTGCCCGCACCGCCGTGGATGGCGATCACGGGAGCGGCGCTGGCAGCGCTGGCGGCGGAAGATGCGGCGAAAACGGTCATGCGGTCAAGAAGCGGGAACGGCAGGCAATGGGAGGGGCTGCGGCGGATGGATGCCGAAGACGGAGTTCAAATGAAGGGGAGCCAGCGGACCGGCGGCAGGCGCGCGATCCGGCAGGCAGCCCCAGTGAAGGAGCAACGGATCAGCGGCTGGAAGATCCCTTTGATGCGGTGGACGGCGCGGGTTCCGCCGGCGCCACGAGCCGGCTGCGCGAGCCTTCGTACAGCCAGGGCAGCACCGTTTCCGTCATGCGGGCGGCGGTCTTGACCGACTCCTGCGACTGGTGGGCCACGGCGCTCGACAGCGCCTCGATCATCGCCAGCGCCGACGATTCGGAGTTGGCCGCGTACTGGTTCTCGGTCTGCGCGAAGAGGCAGCCATGGGCGAACGGCACCAGGGGCGACTGCTTGCTGTCGGTCAGCGCCAGCACGCGCACGCCGCGCTCGAAGGCGCCCTGCGCCAGCACGATGGTGTCGGTCACATAGCGCGGATAGGTGATGGCGATGAGCAGGTCGTCCGGGCCCATGCGGGACAGGAGCCGCCCGCCGTAGGAAGCGCCGGCCACGCCCGCGAGCAGGTGGACGTTGTCGCAGTGCGCGTCCAGCCCGCGCTGCAGCAGGCCGGCCAGCCAGCCGCTGGCGCCGAAGCCCGCCAGATAGATGCGCCTGGCGCCCACGATGGCCTGCACGGCGGCCTCGCAGGCGGCCGGGTCCAGCGCCTCGCGCGTGGCGGCGATGTTGCGCTGGCTTTCTTCCAGCGCGGCGGCGAACACGTCGCGGATGGTGGCGGGTTCTTCCAGCTTGATCCGCATCTTCTCGATGGGCGCCAGCATGGCCTCGAAGCCCTTGACCAGTTCGGCCCGCAGCATGGGGTAGCCGTCCAGCCCCACGGCCCGCGCGAAGCGGTTGGCCGTGGCGATGGACACGCCCACAGCCGCCGCCAGCTCGTCGATGGGCATGGTCGCGGCCTGCAGCGGATGCGCGAGCACGTAGTCCGCCATCTGCTGGTGCGAGCGCGTCAGCGTGGGACGCGCACGGCCGATGCGGATCGCGATGGACACGGTGTCGCCGGCAGGGTCTGGAAGGACGGACATGGGCTGAGGAAGAAGGTCTGGCAACCGAGCGAAAGATCGGCGCGCCAATTTGATAAAGAATTTACAACACCGTCATATTAAAGAAAAAATTCAATCATTCAAAGCAATTTCTATAGCGCACCCGGCTGGTGCGGCCGAGAACGAAAAAGGCCCCCATGCAGTGCATGGAGGCCCTGAAATGCGGCACGCGGCCGCCGGGGAAAGCCCTGGGAAGGCGCAGCCCGCCGCTCGCCTATTCCGCCTGGATGTTCGCCGCCTTGACCACCTGGGCCCAATTGGCCAGATCGCCCTTGACGCGCGCGCCCAGCTGCTGCGGGCCCAGATAGTCGGCCGCGGCGCCCTGCTCCTGCGCCTTCTGCTGGAAGGCCGGGCTCTGCACCACGGCACGCACGTCGGCCGCCAGCTTGTCCACCACGGCCCGGGGCGTGGCGGCCGGCGCGAAGAGCGCGAACCATGAGGTCGCATCCACCTTGGGGTAGCCGGCCTCGGCCGTGGTGGGCACGTCGGGCAGGCTGGGCAGCCGCTCCTTGCCCGTCACGGCCAGCACGCGCAGCCGGCCCGACTGGATGTGCGGCATGAACGGCGGCGCGGTGCCGAAGGTCAGGTCCACCTGCCCGCCCAGCAGGTCCTGCAGCGCCGGGCCGGTGCCCTTGTAGGGCACGTGCATCAGCTTCACGCCGCCCTGCTGCTCCAGCATGGCGCCCGTCACGTGCTGCAGCGAGCCGTTGCCCGACGAGGCGTAGTTGAGCTTGCCGGGGTTGGCACGGGCGTAGGCGATCAGCTCGGCCAGGGTCTTCACCGGCAGGCTGTCGCGCACCACGATGATCTGCGGCGCGGACATCACGCCCGCCACCGGCTGGAAGTCGCCCTGGTCCCACTGCTTCTGCCGCGCCAGCAAGGGCGATATGACGTGGTAGCCCGAGTACTGCATCAGCAAGGTGTAGCCGTCGGGCTCGGCGCGCTTGACGGCCGCAGCGGCGATGTTGCCGTTGCCGCCGCCCTTGTTGTCCACCACCACGGACTGGCCCAGCACAGGCGCCAGGGCCTGCGCCAGCATGCGGGCCGACAGGTCGGTCGTGCCGCCCGCTGCGGTGGGCACCACCAGCGTCACGGGGCGGGCCGAGGGGTACGGCGCCTGGGCCCAGGCCAGGGGCGTGAGGGCCGCGCACGCGGCGCACAGGGCCAGAGCGGCCAGCGCGCGGCGCTGCATCGGCAGCGATGAATGGGGGGTCATGTCGAATGTCTCCTCGGCGCGTGGCCGTTCGTCGTTCGTTCTTCTTCTCTGGTCCGGGAACGGGGCCCAGGGGGCGGCCCCGCTGCGGGCGCGGCGCAGGCTCAGTCCAGCGTCGCGCCGGTGTCCTTCACCACGCGGGCCCACTTGGGCAGGTCGGACTGCACCAGCGCGGCCAGCTGGGCGGAAGTGCCCTTGAACGGCTCGCAGCCCACGCTGGCGAGGCGCTCCACCACATCCTTCTGATCCAGCGCGCGGGCCACTTCGGCCTGCAGGCGGGCGACGATGGGCGCGGGCGTGCCGGCCGGCGCGAAGAGCGCATACCAGGGCGCCTGGCCGAAGCCCTTGAGCGTCTCGCCGATGGTGGGCACGCCCGGCAGCGCCGCCACGCGGCGCTCGTTCACCACGCCCAGCACCTTGAGCTTGCCGCCCTTGATGAAGGCGATGGACGAGGGCAGGCTCTGCACCGACAGCGGCACCTGCCCGCCCACCACGTCGGTCGCGGCAGCGGCCGAGCCCTTGTAGGGAATGTGCTGCAGCTGGATGCCCGCCGCCTTCTGCAGCTGCTCGCCGATCAGGTGGTTGAGCGTGCCGTTGCCGGCCGAGGCGATGGCGTATTGCCCCGGCCGCGCCTTGGCCAGAGCGATCAGCTCGGCCACGTTGTTGGCGGGGAACGACGGGTTCGCCACCAGCACATAGCCCGCCGTGGCCACGGGCGCGACAGGCTCGAAATCCTTGACCGGATCGAACCCCGGGTTGCGGTAGAGCGCCGGCCCGATGACGTGGGCGCTGTCGGCCGTCAGCAGCAGCGTGTAGCCGTCGTGCTTGGCCCGCGCCGTGGCGGCGGTGGCCAGCGTGCCGCCCGCGCCGGGGCGGTTGTCCACGATCACGGGCTGGCCCATCTGCTCGGAGAGGCGCTGCGCCACCACGCGGGCGATGACGTCGTTGGCGCCGCCAGCCGCCTGCGGCACGACCAGGGTGATGGCCTTGGTGGGATAGGCGGCATCGGCCAGGGCGCTGCCCGCGCCTGCCGCCAGCAGCAGCGCGCCCAGTGCGGCGCAGGCCTGGCGGCGGGTGGCTCGGGGGTGGATGGGGTTCTTCGGCATGTCTTGTCTCCTGTCGTGGTTTGTTGTGTGGTTTCTGCGTTCTACCGTGCTTCAGCGGGCCAGCGCCCTTGCGCGGATGGCCTCGAAATCCGCCGGCACCGGGTGCAGCGCCAGCCGCTCGCCCGCCTTGGCGATCTGGCTGGGAATGTCGTGCCCGATCAGCGCGGGCAGCCGGGCCGCCGCAGCCATCAGCGCGGGCAGGTCCACGCCGGTGTCGTAGCCCATCAGCTGCAGGGCGTGCACGACCTCTTCGCTGCAGACGTTGCCCGATGCACCGGGCGCGTAGGGGCAGCCGCCCAGCCCGCCGAGCGAGGCGTCGAACCGGTCCGCGCCCGCGTCGATGGCCGCCAGCACGTTGGCCAGCCCCATGCCGCGCGTGTTGTGGAAGTGCAGCGTGAACACCACGCCCGGCCAGCGCGCCCGCGCCGCGCGGGTGATGCGCGCCACCTGCGCCGGATGGGCCATGCCCGTGGTGTCGCAGAGCGTGATGCCGCCCACGCCCAGATCGGCGAAGCGCTGCACCCAGCCGAACACGGCGGCTTCGGCCACGTCGCCCTCGAAGGGGCAGCCGAACACGCAGGAGAGCGACACGTTCACCGCCACGCCCGCCGCCTGCGCCGTGGCCACCACCTGCGCCAGCGCGGCGAAGGACTGCTCGCAGCTCATGCGCAGGTTGGCCATGTTGTGCGTGGCGCTGGCGGACATCACCAGGTTCAGCTCGTCGGCACGCGATTCGATGGCGCGCTCGGCGCCGCGCTGGTTGGGCACCAGGGCGGCATAGGCCACGCCGGGGCGGCGCTCGATCTCGCGCATCACGATCTCCGCATCCTTGAGCGCGGGGATGGCCGTGGGCGAGGTGAACGAGGTGACCTCGATCTTCGCGAGGCCCGTGGCCGAGAGCGCGTTGACCAGCGCGATCTTGTCGTCCGTGGGCACGAACACGGCCTCCATCTGCAGGCCGTCGCGCATGCCCACTTCCTGCATGTGGATGCGGCGGCCCGCGCCGTCCCACACCGTCTGCGTCTGCGGCTGAACTGCGGCGCTCATTGGATCACCCCCTTGCTGCGCAGCAGCGCGATCTGTTCGGGCGAGAGGCCCGCCTCGGCCAGCACCGCGTCGGTATCGTCGCCCAGGTGCGGCGCGCTGGAGCGGATGCGGCCCGGCGTGGCCGAGAGCTTGGGCACGATGCCCGGCACCTCCACCTCGTAGCCGTCGCGGGTGGTCTGCCTGAGCAGCATCTCGCGCGCCCGGTAGTGCGGGTCTTCGGCGATGTCGCGCGCCGTATAGACCTTGCCGGCCGGCACCCGGGCGGCGGCCAAAGCGTCCATCACGGCCTGCACGGTGCGCGTGGCGGTCCAGGCGCCGATGGCGGCGTCGATCTCGCCCACGCGGGCCACGCGGCCGGCGTTGCTGGCGAGATCGGGCGCATCGGCCAGATCGGGCCGGCCGATGGCGGCCATCAGCCGCTTGAAGATGCTGTCGCCGTTGCCCGCCACCAGCACCCAGCCGTCGGTGCAGGGGTAGGCATTGCTGGGCGCGATGCCTGGCAGCGCGCTGCCCGCTGCATCGCGCACCGCGCCGAAGGCGCTGTATTCTGGGATCAGGCTCTCCATCACGTTGAAGACGGCCTCGTGCAGCGCCACGTCGATCACCTGGCCCTGGCCGCCGTTCGCCTTGCGGTGGTAGAGCGCCGTCAGCACGCCGATGGCGCCGTGCAGCGCGGCCAGCGTGTCGCCGATGGAGACGCCCACGCGCACCGGCACGCGTCCTGGCTCGCCCGTGAGGTGGCGCAGCCCGCCCATGGCCTCGCCGATCACGCCGAAGCCCGGCAGGTCGCGGTATGGCCCCGTCTGGCCGTAGCCCGAGATGCGCAAAATGATGAGCCCCGGGTTGAGCGCATGCAGCTCTTCGGGCGACATGCCCCAGCCCTCCAGCGTGCCGGGGCGGAAGTTCTCGATCAGCACGTCGGCCTCGGCGATCAGCCGGCGGGCGATATCCTGCCCTTCCTGCAGCCGCAGATCCAGCGCCACCGAGCGCTTGTTGCGCGACTGCACCTGCCACCAGACGGAGGTGCCGTTCTTGAGCATGCGCCAATTGCGCAGCGGGTCGCCGCTGCCGGTGGCCTCGATCTTGATGATGTCGGCGCCGAATTCGCCCAGCGTCTTGCCGCAGAACGGGCCGGCGATGAGCTGGCCCATCTCGATCACGCGCACGCCGGCCAGCGCCGCAGGGGTGGAGCGGCTGGCCGCTGATGGGTGGTCTTGCATCGTCGTCATGGGGTCCGGGGTGTCTGCATCTTCATCTGGCGATGCATGATGCCGCCGGCCGGCACCGCGCCAAAACGCTGATGCGCGACGCTGCCATCGCAAACCGGCATGGCGGCCCGCCGCGGCGCTACCATCCCGGCCCATGAAGCTCGACCCGGTCTCCCTGCGCCTCTTCGTCGCCGTGATGGAAGAAAGCGCCATCGCCCGCGCCGCGGCGCGCGAGCACATCGCGCCCTCGGCCGCCAGCCGGCGCCTGGCCGAGCTGGAGGCCGCGCTGCAGGTGGAGCTCTTCAGCCGCAGCAATCGCGGCACCGAACCCACCGCCGCCGCCTTCGCCCTGCTGGACCTGGCGCGCGGCGTGCTCAACGACCTGGACGGCATCGCCCTGCAGATGCGCGACTTCCGCGCCGGCCTGCGCGGGCAGGTGCGGGTGGTGGCCAACATCTCGGCCATCACCCAGTTCCTGCCGGCCGAGCTCCAGCGCTTCATGGCCGCGCACCCGCAGGTGCAGGTGCAGCTGCAGGAACAGATCAGCACCGCCGTGGCCCGGTCGGTGGCCGAGAACGCGGCGGACGTGGGCATCCTCAACCACGGCAGCTACGGCGACCGCGTGGCCCTGCTGCCCTACCGCCGCGACGAGCTGGTGCTGGTCGTTCCCGCCGGCCATGCGCTGGCCCGCCGGCGCAGCGTGCGGCTGGCCGATGCGCTGCACTGCGACTTCGTCGGCATGCACCCGGGCAGCGCCATCAACCACGTGCTGACGCGCGCCGCCGCCGAGCTGGAGCGGCCGCTGCGCCTGCGCATCCAGGTCACGGGCTACGACGCGCTCTGCCTGATGGTTTCGGCAGGCCTGGGCGTGGGCGTCATGCCGCGCGGCAGCGCGCAGCTCTACCGCGGCGCGCTGGCCGTGCGCATCGTCACGCTGAACGAAACCTGGGCCGAGCGCCGCCTGTCGCTCTGCGTGCGGGCCGGCGAATCGCCTTCCAGTGTGGCGCGGCTGCTGGTCGATCACCTGCGCGCCCAGGCTCCGGCCGAAACCAGCACCACAGAATGAACGCCATACCCACCCTCCCCCGCACCTGGGACGTCTTCTGCCAGGTCATCGACAACTTCGGCGACATCGGCGTGTGCTGGCGCCTGTGCTGCCAGCTGGCCGCGCAGGGCGAGCGGGTGCGCCTCTGGACGGACGACGCCAGCGCCCTGGCCTGGATGGCGCCGGCCGGCCACCCCGGCGTGCAGGTGCTGCCCTGGCCCCAGCACGCGCCGGCAGACGGCCCGGGCGATGTGGTGGTCGAAGCCTTCGGCTGCGATATCGCTCCTGATTTCGCAGCATCCATCGCTCATTCCACCATCGCTGCAGGCCGAAAACCCTTGTGGATCAACCTCGAATACCTGTCGGCCGAGGGCTATGTGGAGCGCAGCCACCGCCTGCCCTCGCTGCTGTCGAGCGGGCCAGGCGCGGGCTGCACGCGCTGGTTCTTCTACCCCGGCTTCACGCCCCGCACGGGCGGGCTGCTGCGCGAGGCGGACCTCGCCGCCCGCCAGGCCGCCTTCGACCGTGCCGGCTGGCGGGCGCGCCACGGCATCGGCGCGCAGGATGTGGCCGTCTCGCTCTTTTGCTACGAACCCGCCGGCCTGTCCGGCCTGCTGGCGCAGCTCGCTGCGCGCAGCGATGCGCAGCTCCTGGTCACGCCCGGCCGCGCGACGGCCGCCGTGCAGGCGCTGCAGGCCCGCCACCCCGGCCTGCGCGCGCACTACCTGCCGCCCTGCCCCCAGCCGCAGTTCGACGAGATGCTCTGGGCCTGCGACCTGAACTGCGTGCGCGGCGAGGATTCGCTGGTGCGCGCCCTCTGGGCGGGCGAGGCCTTCGTCTGGCACATCTACCCGCAGGACGACGACGCCCACCACGCCAAGCTGCAGGCCTTTCTGGACTGGCTGAGCGCCCCCGCGTCGCTGCGCCGTTTCCACGCCGTCTGGAACGGCCTCACGCCGCACGAGCCGTTGCCCGCGATCGACGCGCCCACGCTGTCGGCGTGGCGCGACTGCGCCCGCGCCGCCCGCGCACGGCTGCTGGCGCAAGGCGATCTCCTGACGCAATTGCTCGGGTTCACAGCCGAAAAAAGCTAAAATGCACGGCTTTGCGCCAATCGAAGGCCGCACTTCCTGACTGAACCCGGGGGTGCCCAGCCGGCGCACCCCGCCGCGGAACATGCGCTGGCGCCGGGCCCGCCACACGGTGGGCTCCTGAGCGCTCCAGCACGTAGAGCGGCTCCAACCCCAGCAATCTGCTATGAAAATCGCTCAAGAAATCCGCGCCGGCAACGTCATCATGCACGGCAAGGACCCGATGGTCGTCCTCAAGACCGAATACGCCCGCGGTGGCCGCGGCGCCGCCACGGTCCGCATGAAGCTCAAGAGCCTGATCGGCAACTTCGGCACGGAAAACGTCTACAAGGCCGACGACAAGATCGACAACGTCATCCTCGACAAGAAGGAATGCACGTACTCGTACTTCGCCGACCCGATGTACGTCTGCATGGACACCGAATACAACCAGTACGAAGTCGAAGCCGAAAACATGGGCGACGCACTGAACTACCTGGAAGACGGCATGGCCGTCGAAGTGGTGTTCTACGACGGCAAGGCCATCTCGGTCGAACTGCCCACCAGCGTCGAACGCGAAATCACCTGGACGGAACCGGCCGTCAAGGGCGACACGTCGGGCAAGGTGCTCAAGCCCGCCAAGATCGCCACCGGCTTCGAAGTGGCCGTGCCGCTGTTCGTGGCCCAGGGCGACAAGATCGAAATCGACACCCGCACGGGCGAATACCGCAAGCGCGTCTGAGCGGGCTGGCGCGCCGAACGGCGCGCATGCATCGCTTCCCAGCAAAAGGCACCCGCCATCCGTGGCCGGTGCCTTTTTCTTTGCCTGACTCCGCCCCGCCATCTCGCCCTCTCGCCCGGGGCCGCGCAGGCGCGTGCCTCACGGGTGCTCGATCAGCATGACGGCGGTGGTGTCCGCCTCGAGCGCCTCGAACACATGCGCCGCGTCCGCCGCATAGCTGGCGTAGTCGCCCGGGGCCAGCTCCACAAGCTGGCCGGCCGGCCCCAGGCGGGCCCGCCCGCTGCAGAGCACCACATGCTCGACGGTGCCCGGCAGGTGGCTCTGCGAGGTGCGCGGCGCGCCGGGCTGGACCGACAGGCGATAGAGGTCGCGCTGCAGCCCCGCCGGGCAGACGGCGAGCAGGGTCGCCGCGTAGTTCGCCTGCTCGGAGGCCAGCGCCACGCCTTCGCCGGCCCGGATCACATGCACCTGGCTGCGGGGCTCGGCGATCAGGCGCGTCACCTGCACGCCCAGGGCCGTCGCCAGCGCCCAGAGGGTTTCCAGGCTCGGGTTGCCACTGCCGGCCTCCAGCTGCGAAAGCGTCGATTTGGCGATTTGGGCGCGCTTGGCGAGCTCCGACACGGACAGGCCCAGGCGCTCGCGTTCGCGCCGCAGGGCGGCGGCCAGCAGGTCGATGGGCGCGGGATGGGGTGAAGTCGGCATGCGGTTAATCCATCAAAGCAAACGATCGTTCGACTTGACGAACGAATGGAGAATATTCATCATATCGTCCATTCGTTCTTTTTGATGAACGAAGCCGCCTGCTCCGCCCCTCCCTGCGCGGAACCATACCGACACGCCCGAAAGCCCGCCCATGCATCCACGAACTGCCGGCACCCTGGAGATGGCCGCGGCCATGGCCATCGCCGGCACCGTGGGCTGGTGCGTGCTGCTGACCGGCATGCCGGCCACGGCGGTCGTGTTCTGGCGCTGCGCGTTCGGCGCGCTGGCGCTGGCCTCGATCTGCCTGGCGCTTCCGCAGCAAGGCGGCCCCCGCATCAGCCTTCGCCAGGCCGGGCTGGCCGCCCTGGGCGGAGTGGCCCTGGCGGCCAGCTGGGCGCTGCTGTTCGCCGCCTACGCGCATGCCTCGATTGCGATCGCCACCGTGAGCTACCACGTCCAGCCGTTCATGCTGGCGGCGCTGGGCGCACTGTTCTTCGGCGAAAGAATGACGGCCTCGCAGGCGGGATGGCTGGGCCTGGCATTCGCCGGGCTGGTGCTGATCGTCCTCGGCGGCACGGCGGCGTCCGGCACGGCATCGCGGACCTACCTGGCCGGCTTCGGGCTCGCGCTGGCCGCGGCGTTCTTCTACGCCGTGGCGGCAGCCCTCACCAAGACCATGCCCGAGGTGCCGGCCCGCGTGATCGCCTTGATCCAGCTCGGCGTGGGCGCGGTGCTGCTGCTGCCGTTCGCCAGCGCGCCTGCGGGCGCCTCGGCGCCGGCCGTGTGGGCCCTGCTGGTGGTGATCGGCTTCATCCACACCGGCCTCATGTCCACCCTGCTCTACAGCGCCATCCAGAAGCTGCCGACGTCTGCGGTCGGCGTGCTGTCGTTCATCTATCCCATCGTCGCCGTGCTGGTCGATGCCTGGGCCTTCGGGCATTGGCTGGGGCCGGTGCAGATCGGCGGCGCGGCCGCGATTCTGGTCGCCGTGGCGGGCATGAACTTCGGCTGGCGGCTGGCACCCTGCCGGCGCTGAACGGTTCAGCCGTGCGCTACCGCGGTGCCCTGCCAGCCGGGGGCACGGGCCCGCCGCACAGGTAGCCCGCCAGCACGTCCACGATGGCCTGCTCCACCTGGGCGACCGGGTGCGGCGCGCCGGGGGGAATGACGGCTGCGTGGATCAGCGACTCCATGGTCTGCAGCACGATCCAGGCGGCCAGGTCCAGGTTCGGCGGCAGCACCTCGTCGCGATGGTCCTGCAGCAACTGGCGGATGCGCTGGTGGATGCTGCGGTCGGCGGGGCTGTCTTCGCGCGGGGCGTCGAAGAACGGGAATTCCTTCTCCAGCACCCGGTGCAGTTCGGGCGCCGTCTGATGGGCCTTGAGCAGCGCATGGACGATGGCAGCCAGGTGGCCGCGCAGGCCAACGGACTGCGCGCCGGCCAGCACCTCGTCGATGGCGACATGCATCTGCGCCGCATGGCGCTCGTGCAGCGCGGTGACCAGCGAATCCTTGTTGGGGAAGTACTGATAGACCGAGCCGACGCTCACGCCGGCCCGCTCGGCCACCAGATTGGTGTTGGTTCCGGCGTAGCCCTGCTCGGTCAGAACGCGAGCCGTGGCTTCGAGAATGGCCTCGACCAGCGCCCGCGAACGGGCCTGGCGCGGTACGCGGCGGGGTTGAGGCAGGGGCTGCATGGAGGGGCTCCGAACACGAGTATTCAACGCGAGCAATGGCTCATATTCTTGCAGACATCGAGCCCATGCTCATGTTCTGGAGAGTCCCTATGCCTCATCGCACCCCAGCGGCGGCCCCGCATGCGTCGCCTTCGCACACGCCGCCCGCCGTCAATGTCTTTCTCAAGCTGCTGCCGATCACGCTGGCGGTATTCATCGGTTTTCTCACCATCGGGCTGCCGCTGCCGGTCTTGCCGCTGCATCTGCACGATGCGCTGGGCATGGGCACGCTGGTGGTGGGCCTGGTGATCGGCACGCAGTTCGCCGCGGCGCTGCTCTCGCGCGCCTGGGCCGGCCATGTGGCCGACAGCCAGGGCGCCAAGCGGGCCGTGGTCATGGGGCTGCTGGCGGCCTCGGCCTCGGGCGTGGCCTATCTGGCGTCGCTCGGCTTCGTCGCCTCGCCCACGGCATCGGTGTGGGTGCTGCTGCTCGGGCGCGTGCTGCTGGGCTGCGGCGAAAGCCTGGTCGTCACCGGCGCCCTGAGCTGGGGCGTGGGGCTGGCCGGCCCGCAGAACGCGGGCAAGGTCATGGCCTGGGTCGGCATCGCCATGTACGGCGCCTACGCCGTCGGGGCACCGGCGGGGGTGGCCGTGAACGGCCGCTGGGGCTTCACCGGGATTGCGGTGGCGGCGGTGATCCTGCCGCTCGTGTCCCTGCTGCTGGTGGCCAGCGTGCGGGCCGTGGCGCCCACGGCTGCGCGGCGCACGCCGTTCTACAAGGTGCTGGGCCAGGTGTGGAGCGCGGGCCTGGGGCTGGCCTTGTCCAGCGTGGGCTTCGGCGTCATCACCGCCTTCATCGCGCTGCTGTTCGCCGAGCGCGGCTGGGGCAATGCATCGCTGGCGTTCACGGCCTTCGGCCTGGCCTTCATCGGCGCACGCCTCTTCTTCGGCCACCTGCCCGACAAGCTGGGCGGCGCGCGCGTGGCGCTGGTCTGCGTGCTGGTCGAGGCCGTGGGGCAGCTGCTGATCTGGGGCGCGGACACGGCGGCCGTGGCCTATGCGGGCGCGGCGCTCACCGGCTTCGGCTACTCGCTCGCCTTTCCGGGCTTCGGCGTGGAAGCGGTGCGGCGCGCGCCGCCGCAAAGCCGCGGCGCGGCGATGGGCGCCTATGTGGCCTTTCTGGACATATCCCTGGGCCTGACCGGGCCGGCCCTCGGCGCGGTGGCGGGCGCCTGGGGCCTGGGTTCGGTGTACCTGGTGGGCGCGCTGGCGGTGGCATCGTCGGTGCTGGTGGCGCTGCAGCTGCGGGCGCCGGCCCGCAAGGCCACCCATGCCCATGGAGCCCATCATGGTTGATACCGCCCTGAAGCCCCGCACGGTGCGTGCCACGGGCACGGTGCAAGCCGTCGAACGGGTCACACCCCATATGCAGCGCATCACGCTGGGCGGCAGCGAGATCGCCGCTTTCCTGAACGCCGAGGGCGCCAGTGACGCGGCAGCCTGGGTCAAGGTGTTCCTGCCCTCCGGCGAGAGCCGCGCCTATACGCTGCGCCGCATCGACCACCGCCAGGGCACGCTCGACATCGACTTCGTGATGCACGGCGAAGGGGCGGATGCCGGCCCGGCCGCCACCTGGGCGGCCCAGGCCCGCACGGGGGAAACGCTCGCCATCGCCGGCCCTCGCAGCGGCGGCTTCCTGCTGCCAGGCGATGCCAGCTGGGTGCTGCTGGCCGGGGACGCCACCGCCCTGCCCGGCATCCAGAGCATCGCCAGCCGGCTGCCTGCGGGCATCAAGGCCAAGGCCTATCTGGAAGTGCCTTCGGACGAAGACCGGCAGCCCATCGACAGCCCGGCCGGGCTACGGCTGGAATGGATACATGGCCTGCGGGGGCAGCCGGGTGTGGGCCTCGCCAGGGCGCTGCTGCACCGCCCCTTGCCGCCCGGCCCCGGCTACGTGTGGCTGGCGGGCGAATCCGCCGCCGTCCGCACGCTGAAGCGGCACTACATCGAGGAGCGGCTGCTGCCGCGGCACAGCGTCAGCGCAAAGGGCTACTGGAAGGCGGGAGAGGCCGATCACCGGGACGCCGGATGATGGCCTCGCCAGCCCCCCTGCACGCTCCGTCGTCAGCGCTGCGCGGAGCGGCGATAGAGCCAGAGCGTGGCCGTGAGGCCGCAGGCCGCGGCGGCCGTCATCCACCAGCCCGGCGCGGCCTTGTCGCCCGACCATTCGATCAGGCCGGTGGCCACGGCCGGCGTGAAGCCGCCGAACAGCGCCGTCGCGAGGCTGTAGGCCAGCGAGAAGCCCACGGTGCGCACGTCCACCGGCATGACCTCGGTCAGCGCCACCACCATGGCGCCGTTGTAGCTGGCGTAGAGGAAGGAGAGCCACAGCTCCACCTCCAGCATGCGGCCGAAGCCCGGCGAGGCCACCAGCCACTTCAGCGCCGGGTAGGCGGTGAAGACGGTCAGCACGGTGAAGACGACCAGCAGCGGCTTGCGGCCCACGCGGTCGGAGAGCGCGCCCATCACCGGCAGCCAGAAGAAGTTGGACACCGCCACGCAGAGCGTGACGACCAGCGCGTCGGTGGTGCTCAGGTGCAGCACGCTCTTGCCGAAGGTGGGCGCGTACACGGTGATGAGGTAGAACGACACGGTGGTCATCGCCACCATCATCATTCCGGCGATCACCAGCCCCCAGTTGGCGAGGATGGAGCGGAAGATCTCGCGCGTGGAGGGGCGGTGCTTGCGGGCCTTGAACTCCTCGGTCTCCTGCAGCGAGCGGCGGATGACGAACAGCACCGGCACGATCAGGCAGCCCACGAAGAACGGCACGCGCCAGTAGAAGTCGGCGATCTCCTGCGGCATGAAGGTCACGTTGAGCCAGTAGCCCAGCGCCGCAGCGACGACGATCGCCACCTGCTGGCTGGCCGACTGCCAGCTCACGTAGAAGCCCTTGTGGCCGGGCGTGGCCATTTCGGACAGATAGACCGACACCCCGCCCAGCTCCACGCCGGCCGAGAACCCCTGCAGCAGCCGGCCCACCAGCACCAGCAGCGGCGCAGCCAGGCCGATGGTGGCGTGGCCGGGCACGCAGGCGATGAGCAGCGTGCCCATCGCCATCAGCGCCAGCGTGACGATCAGGCCCTTGCGGCGCCCCACCCGGTCCACATAGGCGCCCAGGAAGATCGCGCCCAGCGGCCGCATCAGAAAGCCCGCGCCGAAGGTCATGAAGGTGAGCATCAGCGACGCGAACTCGTCGCCCGAGGGGAAGAACGCCTTGGCGATCTGCGTGGCGTAGAAGCCGAACAGAAAGAAGTCGAACATTTCCATGAAGTTGCCGCCCGTCACGCGCAGCACGGTGGCCGCCTTGGACGAGGACGCGGCGGAATGGGCGGCTTCGCTGGCGGAAGCTGCCGTGGACAGGGATGGGGAGGAAGACATCGGGGGAAGAACCGCCAAGGCAAGATGATCCGAACTGCCCTGCGCGTTCCGAAGTGAAGAGAACAGAATTAAAGCGCAGGTTGAGGCCCCGGTGTGACGTGCCATGGCATCGGCCTGCAATTTTCCGGCGCCCGCCCGCCCCGGCCCTGCGCCATGCCGGCTCAGCCGGACAGCACCGAACTCACCAGCCAGACGTTGACCACCGTGATCACGGCGAACAGCGCCCAGGCCAGCACCCGCACCAGCCGCCCGCTGGCGAAGTCGCCCATCAGGGCGCGATCTTCGGTGAACCGCAGCAGCGGCCACATCGCGAAGGGCAGCTGGAAGCTCAGCACCACCTGGCTGAGCACCAGCATCTTGCCGACGCCGTCGTCCCCCAGCCACCACACGCCCAGCAACGCCGGCACCAGGGCCAGCACGCGGGTGATCAGGCGCCGCTGCCAGCACGGAATCTTGAGGTTGAGAAAGCCCTCCATCACCACCTGCCCGGCGATGGTGCCGGTGAAGGTGGAGCTCTGGCCCGAGGCCAGCAGCGCGATGCCGAAGAGCGCCGCAGCCAGCGCGCTGCCCACCAGCGGCTCGATGAGCTGGTAGGCATCGGCGATGTCGGCCACGTCCTGCCGGCCATGGCCGTGGAAAGCGCTGGCCGCCAGCACCATGATGGCCGCGTTGACCAGCAGCGCGAGCGACAGCGAGATCACCGCATCCAGCGTGCAGAAGCGGATGGCTTCGCGCCGGCCGGCATCGCCGCCCGGCACCTTGCGGGTCTGCACGATGGACGAATGCAGGTAGAGGTTGTGCGGCATGACCGTGGCACCCACGATGCCGATGGCCAGATACAGCGCGCCGGGCTGCTGCAACCGCTCCAGGCTGGGCACGAAGCCCATCGCCACCTCGGGCCACACGGGCTGCGAGAAGAACAGCTCCACCGCGAAGCAGCCGGCGATGGTGGCGACCAGCGCGAGCACGATGGCCTCCACGCGCCGGAAGCCCGCGCCCTGCAGGCCCAGCACCAGCAGCGTGTCGAAGGCCGTGATGCCGATGCCCACGGGGATCGACACGCCGAAGAGCAGGTGCAGCGCCAGCGCGCCGCCCAGCACCTCGGCCAGGTCGCAAGCGATGATGGCCAGCTCGGCCCCCGCCCAGAGAAAGCGGTTCACCGCGGGCGAATAGCGCTCGCGGCACAGCTGGGCTAGGTCCTTGTGCGCGACCAGCCCCAGGCGCACGCACAGCGTCTGCAGCAGCATGGCAGCGAGGCTGGCCAGCAGCACGACGAAGAGCAGCCCGTAGCCGAAGCGCGAACCGGCTTCGATGTCGGTCGCCCAGTTGCCCGGGTCCATGTAGCCCACGGAAACGAGCAGGCCCGGGCCGGCGTAGCGCAGCAGCTTGCGGTGCAGCGGCAGGCCGGGGTCGATGGTCACGCTGCCGGTGACTTCGGAAGGGCAAAAGGGAGCGGTGGCGGTACGGGGCAGGCGGAAGAACATGCCTGATGATAGGCACGCCTCCCGCGCCCGAAACGCTGCGCGGGGCTGCCGATTCTTATGTGCGCAATAGGCACGGCGCGCTTGACAGCGCCGGGCGATCAGCCAGCCGGCAGGGGCGTTGCGCAAGCCCCCTGCCCGGCCCCGCCGTCAGACGGGAACGGCGACCAGGTCGTGCCCCTGGGTGCCCACCACGCGTGCCCGCGTGAATTCGCCCACCTTCAGCTGCTTGCTGATCTTCTCGGGCGGCAGCAGATGCACCACGCCGTCGATCTCGGGCGCGTCGGCATAGCTGCGGCCCCGGCCGCCCTTGCGGCCCAGGGCGGGAGCGTGGTCCACCAGCACCTGCATGGTGGCGCCCACGCGGCGCTGCAGGCGGGCGATGGAGACTTCTTCGGCCACGGCCATGAAGCGCGCGCGGCGCTCCTCGCGCACTTCCATGGGCAGCATGCCGGGCAGCTCGTTGGCGGCGGCGCCATTGACGTCGCTGTAGGCGAAGCAGCCGGCACGGTCGATCTGCGCCTCGCGCACGAAGTCCAGCAGGTGCTGGAATTCTTCCTCCGTCTCGCCGGGAAAGCCGGCGATGAAGGTGCTCCGGATGACCAGTTCCGGGCAGGCCTCGCGCCAGCGCTGGATGCGCTCCAGGTTGCGCTCGCCGCTGGCCGGGCGCTTCATGCGCTTGAGCACGTCGGGGTGGCTGTGCTGCAGCGGCACGTCCAGGTACGGCAGCACCTTGCCGGTGGCCATGAGCGGGACCACCTCGTCCACGCTCGGGTAGGGATAGACGTAGTGCAGCCGCACCCAGGCGCCGTAGGGCTCGGCGATCTCGCCCAGCGTCTGCACCAGCTCCAGCATGCGCGTCTTGACGGGCTTGCCGTCCCAGAAGCCGGTGCGGTACTTCACATCGACGCCGTAGGCGGACGTGTCCTGGCTGATGACCAGCAGCTCCTTGACGCCGCCTTCGAACAGGGCCTTGGCTTCCTTCAGCACGTCGCCCACAGGGCGCGAGACCAGGTCGCCACGCATCGAGGGGATGATGCAGAAGGTGCAGCGGTGGTTGCAGCCCTCGCTGATCTTCAGATACGCATAGTGCTTGGGCGTGAGCTTGACGCCCGCCACGCCGAAGCCGCCGGGCACCAGGTCGATGAACGGGTCGTGCGGCTTGGGCAGGTTCAGGTGGACGGCGTCCATCACCTCCTGCGTGGCATGCGGGCCGGTGACGGCGAGCACGCTGGGATGCATCTCGCGCACCAGGTTGCCGCCGCCCTCGCCCGAGCGCGCGCCCAGGCAGCCGGTGACGATCACCTTGCCGTTCTCGGCCAGCGCCTCGCCGATGGTGTCCAGGCTTTCCCGGACGGCATCGTCGATGAAGCCGCAGGTGTTGACGATGACGAGGTCGGCACCCTCGAAGGTCTTGGAGGTTTCGTAGCCCTCGGCGCTCAGTTGCGTGAGGATGAGTTCGGAATCGGTCAGGGCCTTGGGGCAGCCCAGGCTGACGAACCCGACTTTGGGTGTTTTCGTGGGGGAGAGTACTTCGCTCATCCCGCTATTGTCCCAGTTCTGCCCGCAGCAGGGCTGCGGGACGTGCCGGGCCACGCGCCAGGCACGCTCAGCGCTTGATGCCGAAGGCCCCCAGCATCTGTTCGGTCTGCTTCTGCATCTGTTCCTGGACCTGCGCGAAGACGGCCTGGGACTGCTCCACGTAGGTGCCCATCATGCCCTTGAGCATGGGCGACTGCAGGTGCATGTATTTGCTCCACATCTCGGGCGTCATGGCCTGGGACTGCTCGGTCATGCGGGCCTGGATCTCGGTGAACGCCTGCACGTTCTTTTCGAGGTAGGCGCCCATGAAGCCCTGCATGGCGTGGCCGTAGAACCGGATGATGTTGGCGAGGACCGCCTCGGTGAACATCGGGGCGCCGCCGGCTTCCTCTTCCAGGATGATCTGCAGCAGGATGCTGCGCGTGAGGTCGTCGCCGGTCTTGGCGTCGCGCACCGAGACCGACTCGCCGTCCATCACCAGCTGCTTGACCTCGGCCAGCGTGATGTAGGTGGAGGTAGAGGTGTCGTAGAGCCGGCGGTTCGGGTACTTCTTGATCACGCGCTGTGCGGTGGAGGCCTCGGGGGCGGAATGGGATTCTTCTTGCACAGCTGGGGCTCCTCGGGCGTGTCGCCCGTCTTGGTTTCTCTTCGATCGATTCTAGGGAGTGCCCACTACTCCGCCGCGCAGGAATACCCTGAAACCCTCGAAAGCGCACCATTCAGGCGGCCAGCTACAGAAACATTCTTAAGAAAGTCACAGACTGTCTCATCTCGTTACGCCCCATCAACTTTCCCTGACCCCTTTGTAAGACGGTTCCCACAGAGCCTGGCGGTCGCCGCCCTGAGACTCGTTAGCAGTCGCTCACACGACTTTGCAATTTCTGACTTTCCACGGAAACACCTCACGGCATGCTGGCCAAACGCTCGCATGCCCACCCGCCGACCAGGCGCGCCCTCAGCGAACCCAGCCGTCGGCTCTACGAATGCGAACACCATGGGAAACTATCCACAGAGAACTCGGCAGCAGAAGGGGCTACTCCAGCAATTCACCCCGCTCGATCTCTCGCCTACCTGGGATGGTGGCGAGGTCATCAAGGTGCGGGGCGTGCGCGTCATCGCCCTCTCGGGGCAGGCCACCTATTCGGACCGGGACTACGTGCTGCGCCAGGCCGTGGGCTGCATCGAGGTGATCGGCAACCGCGTGGCCACGCGCGCCACCGTGCTGCTGATCGGCTTCACGCTGGCCTCCGACCTGCCCGCCGCGACCTTCCACATGAGCGAGGACGAGGCCGTCGGCACGATGACGCTGCCGGCCAGTTGCCTGAGCGCCTACATCCTGATGGCCAACAGCCCGGCCGCCTACTTCCGCATGGGCGGCGACGGCTCGCTCAACGCGCTGGCGACCGACGCCTCGTCGCTGCGCGTGCAGACCACCACGGCCTGAGCGCCCCCCCCCGGGGCGCGCCGCGCCCACCAACGACAAGGCCCCGTCCGACGGGGCCTTTTTTCATGCAATGGCGGCGCGCGTGGGGCGCCGCCCCGTCACTCCGCCTTGATGTTCGCCGCCTTGATGACCTGCGCCCACTTGTCCACCTCGGCCTTCTGGAAGGCCGCGATCTGCGCGGTGGTCATGTCGGCCGGTTCCATGCCGAAGCTCCTGAGCCGCGCCTGCATCTCGGGCTGGGCGAGGATCTTGCGGATCTCGTCGTGCAGTCGCGTGACGATGGGCGCGGGCGTGCCCGCGGGCACGAAGATCGCCTGCCAGGACACGACCTCGAAATCCTGCAGCCCGGGCACGCCGGATTCGGCGACCGTGGGCACGTCGGGCAGGGAAGCGAGCCGCTTGGCCGAGGTGACGGCGATGGCACGCAGCTTGCCGCTCTGGATGTGCGGGGCCGCGACCACGGTGGTGTCGAACATCATGTCCACCTGCCCGCCGATCACGTCCTGGATGGCCGGGCCGCTGCCCTTGTAGGGCACATGGGTGAAGCGGATGCCGGCCTTGTAGCCCATCAGCTCCAGCGCCAGATGCTGCGAGGTGCCGGTGCCGGCCGAAGCCGATGACAGCCCGCCCTGCCGCGCCTTGGCGGCGTTCAGCACGTCCTGCAGCGTCTTGTAGGGACTGCTGGCGGCCACCACCAGCACCACGGGGTTGGTGCCGATCAGCGTGACCGGGGCGAACGACTTGATGGGGTCGTAGCCCAGCTTGGGGTAGAGGCTCACGTTGATGGCGTGCGAGCTGATGGTGCCGCCCAGCAGCGTGTAGCCATCGGGCGCGGCGCGCGCGGCGATCTCCGAGCCCACGCTGCCCCCGGCCCCGCCCTTGTTGTCCACCACCACGGTCGTGCCCAGGGCCGTGCCCAGCCGCTGGGCGATGAGCCGGCCCAGCGTATCGGTGGTGCCGCCCGCGGCGAACGGCACCAGGTAGGTGATGGCCTTGCCCGTGGGCCACTGGCCCTGCGCGGCGGCGGGCAGCCCCCACGATGCGCCCATGGCGGCCAGCACGGCGGTGGCGAGAAGCGATCTGCGTTGCATGGTGGTCGTGTCTCCTGCGGTTGTCGTTGGTGTCTGCCGGCTGCCCGTGCCCGCCGGCTGGCTGGCGCTTGCCCCTTACTTCACGACCATGAACAGGCTGGGCAGCCAGGTCGAGAACGAGGGCACGAAGGTGACCAGCGCCAGCGCGAAGATCAGCGCGCCGTAGAACGGCCAGATGGTGCGCATCACCGTGCCCACAGACACCCCGCCGATGGCGCAGCCCACGAACTGGGTGGTGCCCACGGGCGGCGTGTTCAGCCCCAGTGCGCAGTTGATGAGCATGACGATGCCGAACTGCACCGAGCTCATGCCGTAGTGCTGCGCGATGGGCAGGAAGATGGGCGTGCACAGCAGGATGGTGGCCGCCATGTCCAGGAAGGTGCCCAGCACGAAGAGGATGATGTTGATGAGCAGGAAGATCACCCACGGCGTGCTGGTCACCTGCGACAGCATCTGCCCCGTCAGCTCGGCCACGCCGTAGAGGCTGATGAGATAGCCGAAGGTGCTGGAGATGCCGATCAGCAGCAGGATCACGCCCGTGGTGCGCACCGCTTTGGAGGCCGCCTTGATGAAGTGCTCCCACGTCAGGGTGCGGTAGAGGAAGATCGTGAGCCCCAGCGCGTAGAGCACGGCCACCGCCGCCGATTCGGTGGCGGTGAAGATGCCCGAGAGAATGCCGCCCAGGATCAGCACCACGATGAAGAGGCCCGGCAGCGCCGCCGCGAAGGAACGCCCCACGATCTGCCAGCCCGGGAAGGTGCCGGCCGGATAGCCGCGCTTGACGGCCACCAGATAGGCCGCTGCCAGGTTGCTGATGGTGAGCACCAGGGCCGGCACCAGCGCCGCCAGGATCAGCGCCGCGATCGACACCTTGCCGCCCGCCGCGAGCGAATAGATGATGAGGTTGTGGCTGGTGGGCATGAGCGCGCCGACCAGGGCCGCGTGCGTGGTCACGTTCACGGCGTAGTCGGCGTGGTAGCCCTCCTTCTTCATCATCGGGATCATCACCGCGCCCATGGCCGACACGTCGGCCACCGGCGAGCCGGAGACGCCGCCGAACAGCGTGCAGGCCACCACGTTCGACATGCCCAGCCCGCCGCGCACATGGCCCACCAGGTTGCGCGCGAAGTTGACGATGCGGTCGGCGATGCCGCCGTACAGCATCAGCTCACCCGCGAAGATGAAGAACGGAATGGCGAGGAACGAGAAGATGCCCATGCCGGAGGTCATCTGCTGGAAGCCGACTTCCAGCGGCAGGCCCTCGTAGAGCAGCGTGGCAAGGGCCGAGAGGCCGATGGAGAAGGCCACCGGCACGCCCAGCAGCAGGAAGGCCGTGAAAGACAGGCACAGGATCACAAGTGGAATGGTCATGGCGTGTCTCGCTTTCAGCCCCAGGCGGGCTCGACTTCGCGGCCTTGGGCCAGCGCGATGATGTGCTCGATGGAGAACATCACGATGAGCACGCCCGCAATGGAGGCCGGCACGTATTTCCAGCCCTCCGAGATCCACAGCGTGGGCAGGCGGTAGCTCCACACCGATTCGGCGAGCGAGGCGCAGCTCCAGGCCATGACGGCGCCGAAGACCAGGATCAGCGCGTGGATGAGGTATTCCATCTTCAGGCGGAGCCAGTCGGGCGCCAGCACCAGGAAGGATTCGAGCCCGATGTGGCCGGCGTCACGCACGCCCACCGCCACGCCGAACATCGTCACGTAGAGCACCAGCAGCAGCGCCAGGCTTTCGGCCCAGGTGGGCGTGTTGTTGAGCACGTAGCGGCCGAACACCTGCCAGCTCACCGCGCAGATCACGGCAACGAGGCCGACGATGCCCAGCCACATGCACGCACGCGCCAGCGCGCGACACAGTCTTGTGTACATAAGATTCAGGGTGAAAAGTGCCTGCAGCGCCCGTTTGCAGGGCGCATTCAGCTATTGATTCAGGAGCAGATGGCGGGGCGGGTCACTTCGTGTCCTGCACGCGCTTGACCAGGTCCTTGAGGCGCGCGTCGGTGATGAACTTGTCATAGACCGGCTTCATCGCGGCCTGGAACGGGGCCTTGTCCACCTCGATGATCTCGGCGCCGCCGGCCTTCACGACCGCCAGCGACTTGATCTCGCGCTCGGCCCACTGCTTGCGCATGTAGGGCACCGATTCCTTGGCCGCCTGGCGGATCCAGCCCTGCTCCTGGGGCGAGAGGCGGTCCCAGGCGCGCTTGGAAAAGAGCAGCATCTCGGGCGCCATCGAATGCTCGGTCTTGGTGTAGTACTTGGCGACCTCGAAGGCGCGCGAGCTTTCGTAGGTCGGGTAGTTGTTCTCGGCCGCGTCGATCAGGCCGGTCTTCAGGCCCGTATAGACCTCGCCCATGGGCATGGGCGTGGCGTTGGCGCCCATGGCCTCGATCATGCTCACCCACAGGTCCGACTGCTGCACGCGCACCTTCAGGCCCTTCATGTCGGCCAGGCTGCGCACCGGCTTCTTGGCGGTGAACATCGAGCGCGCGCCGCTGTCGTAGAACGCCAGGCCGATGAAGCCCTGCTTCTCGCAGCTCTTGAGGATCTCTTCGCCGATCGGGCCGTCCAGCACCTTGTGCAGGTGATCGACCGAGCGGAAGAGGAAGGGCATGGTCGGCACCTGCGTCTCGGGGCAGATGTTGTTCATGGGCGCGATGTTCACGCGCACCATCTGCAGCGCGCCGATCTTGGCCTGCTCGATGGTGTCCTTCTCGTTGCCCAAAGCGCCGTTGTTGAAGACCTTGATGGAGTGCTTGCCGCCCGAAAGCTCCTTGAGCCGCTCGCCCATGAACTTGACGGCGGTGACGGTGGGGTAGTCGTCGGGGTGGATGTCGGCCGAGCGGAACTCGGTGGCGCCCGCGCCGAAGGCCATCAGGCCGGCCGCCACCGCAGCCAGCGTGCGCTTGAAGAAGGTCGATTGCGTCATGTTTGTCTGCCTCTGTCTTGTCGGTTGGGAATGGGAAGGAAACGTGTCGTTGTCGAAAGCAGGAAATCCGCGCGCCGCGTCGTCAGCCCGCGAAGCGGAAGGCCGGCTCCGGCAGGCCCTGCACGCCGGGGCGCAGCGCGAACACGCCGCCCGCGAGCGGCTGGTCGGACAGATCGATGCCCGCGGGGCGGATGGAGGTGACGTAGAGCGTGTCCAGCGCCGGGCCGCCGAAGGCGCACATGGCGGGCTTCCTGACCGGCACGGCGAGGGACCGGTCCAGCCGGCCATCGGGCGTGAAGCGGTGCACCAGGCCCGCGTCGTTGCCGCAGATCCAGTAGCAGCCGTCGGCATCGACGGCGGCGCCGTCGGGCCGGCCGGGCAAGGGCCGCATGTCCACGAAGAGGCGCCGGTTGTGGGGCGTGCCGGTGTCGGTGTCGTAATCGAAGGCCCAGATGGACTGCACCTCGGGGTGCGAGTCCGAGAGGTACATCGTGCGGCCGTCCGGGCTGAAGGCGATGCCGTTGGGCACGATCAGTTCGCCCAGCGCCAGATCGGCCAGCGCGCCCTGCGCGGCCTCCTGCGGGCCGAAGCGATAGACGCGGCCCACGCGGGCGGCGGCGCTCATGTCCTGCAGCATGGTGCCGGCGATGAAGCGGCCCTGCCGGTCGCAGCGGCCGTCGTTGAAGCGCATGCCGGGGCGGGCATGGGCCACGGCGGCGAGCGGGTGGGCGGCGAGCAGCTCGCATTCGCCGCAGCCGTGACCATCGCCCGCTGCGCCAGGCGATGCGCCCTGCGGCACCTCCAGCAGGAAGAGCCCGCTTTCCAGCCCCGCGATCCAGCGGCGGGCGGCAGCGCCCTGCCCTTCACCGGCATCGCGGGCGGCGCCCTGCACCGCCGCCATGCAGGCCAGCATCTCGGGCGCCTGCCAGCGGCTGTGGCGGCTGGCGGCGCCGGCATCTGCCGCACTGGCAGACCAGCGGTGCAGCACGCCTGCGGGAATGTCGGCCCAGTAGAGCGCCTGTTCGTCCGCGCGCCAGACGGGGCTCTCGCCCGTGGCGCAGCGCGCATCCAGCACCAGTTCGGCGGCAGAGTGAGCAGCGTGTATCGGCATGGCCCGCCTCAGGATTCGAACGGGCCCTGGGCCGTGAACGCGCCGCCCTGATAGACGGCCACCGGATCGTCGGCGGCCGGCGCGGGCTGCGCCTCGACCTGGGCGCGGAAGCGCTCGGAACTGTCGCGCGGCGCGTAGCCCAGGTGCTCGGCGGCATGGTTGTCCCACCAGGCGTCGGGGTTGTCCGATACGCCGAACACCACGGTGTGGCCCACGCCCGGCGTGAAGAGCGCCTTCTGCACCAGTTGCGTCAGGTCGTCGAAGCTGAGCCAGGTGTGGAGCATGCGCCGGTCCTTGGGCTCGGGGAACGAGGAGCCGATGCGCAGGCTCACGGTCTCGATGCCGTAGCGGTCGAAGTAGAAGCTCGCCATGTCTTCGCCGAAGGACTTGGACAGGCCGTAGTAGCCATCGGGCCGGCGCGGCGAGAGCGCGTCGATGCGCTCGTCCTGCCGGTAGAAGCCGATTACATGGTTGGAACTGGCGAACACCACGCGGCGCACGCCATGGCGGCGGGCGGCCTCGTAGATGTGGAACACGCCCTTGATGTTGGCTTCGAGGATCTGCTCGAAGGGCCGCTCCACCGACACGCCGCCCAGATGCACGATGGCGTCGCAGCCCGCGACCAGCGCATCGACGGCGGCCTTGTCGGCCAGATCGCAGGCCACGACTTCTTCGGCCGCGCTGCGGGCGGGCTCCACGGCGGCGATGTCGGAAAGGCGGACCACATCGGCAAAGGCCGGCAGCCGCTCGCGCAGCACCCGGCCGAGGCCGCCGGCTGCGCCGGTCAACAGAATGCGGGGAAGGCGGGATACAGTGGTCATGGAAGGTTCAAACGCCTGGTTTGTCATATGTTGTCGTACAACTTCTACGGGATTATCATCAGACCATGAGCACGTCGCCAACGGGATTACCCGCATCTCCCCCTGAAGCCGCCGCCGGCCCCCACGCCGCGCCGGCCCCGGCACGGCGGGTGCGCGGGCTGGCCAACGTGCTGGTCGAAAACGTCTGCGCGCAGATCCGCGACCGGGTGCTCAACCCCGGCGACAAGCTGCCCACCGAAACCGAGCTGATGCGCGTGCACGACGTGAGCCGCACCGTGGTGCGCGAGGCGCTCTCCAAGATGCAGGCCGCCGGCCTCGTGGAAACGCGCCACGGCATCGGCACCTTCGTGCTGCCGCCCCGCGCGGGCGGCGTGTTCCGGCTCGACGCATCGGAACTCGCCGCCTCCGTCGATGTGCTCGCCGTGCTGGAGCTGCGCATCAGCCTGGAGACGGAATCGGCCGGCCTCGCGGCGCAGCGCCGCACCGACGAGCATCTGGCGGCGATGCGCAGCGCGCTCGACGACTTCGCGCGCAGCATGGCCGAGGGCGACGACGCCGTGGCGCACGACTTCCGCTTCCACCTGCAGATCGCACAGGCCACGGGCAATCCGTACTTCGCGGACATCATGAATCACCTGGGCACCACGCTCATCCCGCGCACGCGCATCCCGGCCATCCGCAATGCGCCGGCGAGCGACGCCTACCTGCAGCGCGTGAACCGCGAGCACGAAGAGATCTTCATGGCCATCGCCCGGCAGGATGCGGAATCGGCCCGCGCCGCCATGCGCATCCACCTCACCAACAGCCGCGAGCGGCTGCGGCTGGCGCAGGAAGCGGCCAAGGCGGGTTGAAGGCGGCGGGCAGCGCGCTGCCCCACGCACCCACGCACCCACGCCGCAGCAGGCATGGCGACCGAGTGCTGCGGGGCATGCGCCGCACCGCATTCCCTCTCCGGCATCAAGAGCCCAAAGTGCCCGGGGCCCAGGTGGATCAAGCGCATAGCGCTCTTGATTTAATAGCAAACGCAGAGGCGACGGGCGCAATGGCTGCCGCAGCCCGCGCACCGGCAGCCATCCACGGGCCCGGCATCGCGTCGTAGCGCCGTCGCCGCGCAATCCAGCCAGGCCTGCACAAGGCGATCAACCATCTCCAGCGCCGGGGCGCGACGCACACCCACGGCATCGGGCCCCCTTCCGCCCCTCCACGCATCGCCGCCTGCGACGGCCACCCACCCCTCAGCTACGGGATTTCACTGCCTTGCCGTCTTCAATTCATCAGTTGTATGATGACCTACAACAAGCCCAAATGAAGAAGACATCCATGACTTTGACCCGTCGTCTGGCGCTCGCCGGCCTGTCCGCATTACTCTGCGGCACCGCCGCCATGGCACAGCCGGCGGCGTGGCCCTCCCGCCCCATCCGCCTGGTCGTGCCCTACCCGCCCGGCGGCAGCTCGGACATCATCGCGCGCTCGATCAGCCAGCCGCTGTCGGAAGCGCTGCGGCAGCCGGTCATCGTCGAGAACAAGCCCGGCGCCAACGGCAACCTCGGGGCGGACGCCGTCGCCAAGGCCGCGCCCGACGGCTACACGCTGCTGCTGTGCGATGTGGGCGCGCTGGCGATCAGCCCGTCCATCTATACCAGGCTGCAGTTCGATCCCTCCAAGGACCTGCGCGGCGTGACCATGCTGGCTTACTCGCCCCACCTGCTGGTGGTGCACCCTTCGGTCAAGGCCAACAACCTGAAGGAGCTGGTGGCGCTGTCGCGCAAGGAAGACCTGAACTTCGCCGTGACGGCCACCGGCAGCGCGCCCCACCTGGCCGGCGTGGCGCTGGAGCGCGCCAGCGGCGCCCGCTGGCAGTACGTGCCCTACAAGGGCGGCGTCACCGCCATCCAGGACACGGTCGCCGGCCAGACCCAGATCCTCATGAACGGCATGCTGGCCACCCTGCCCCAGGTGCAGAGCGGCAAGCTCAAGGTGCTGGGCGTTTCCAAGGCCACGCGCATGCCGCTGATCGGCGACGTGCCCACGCTGGCCGAGCAAGGCGTGGCCGGCTTCGAATCCGGCACCTGGCAAGGCATCCTCGCGCCCAAGGGCACGCCCGAGGCCATCGTGCAGCAGCTGAACCGGGCGCTGATCGGCGTCATCCGCTCGGCCGACATCCGCTCGCGCCTGGCCGGCCAGGGCGCCGAGGTGGTCACCATGACGCCCGCCGAGCAGGACCGCTTCTTCGCCAAGGAACGCGCGCGCTGGGCCGGCGTGGTGCAGGCCGCCGCCATCCGCCTGGACTGAAAGCCCACGCCCTGCCGCATCCCCACGCATCCCTTCCCTTTCCCGTACCCAGCCCTTCCCACACCGCCATGCAACCTCAAGAACTCAAGACCATCATGGGCTCCGGCCTGCTGTCCTTTCCCGTCACCGACTTCGACGCGCAGGGCAACTTCAACGCCCGCTCGTATGCCGAGCGCCTGGAATGGCTGGCCCCGTATGGCGCCAGCGCGCTCTTCGCGGCCGGTGGCACGGGGGAATTCTTCTCGCTGACGGCGGACGAATACCCCGCCATCATCCAGACGGCAGTGGACACCTGCCGCGGCAAGGTGCCGATCATCGCGGGCGCCGGAGGCCCCACGCGCTTCGCCATCCAGTGCGCGCAGGCCGCCGAGAAAGCCGGCGCCCACGGCATCCTGCTGCTGCCGCACTACCTGACCGAAGCCGGCCAGGAAGGCCTTGCCGCCCACGTCGAGGCGGTCTGCAAGAGCGTGAACTTCGGCGTGATCGTCTACAACCGCGGCCAGAGCCGCTTCACGCCCGACACGCTCGCACGCCTGGCCGACCGCAACGCCAACCTGGTGGGCTTCAAGGACGGCGTGGGCGACATCGAGGCGATGAATTCCATCTACATGAAGATGGGCGACCGCGTGGCCTACCTGGGCGGCCTGCCCACGGCCGAGGTCTATGCCGCCGCCTACAAGGCCATGGGCACGCCGGTGTATTCGTCGGCGGTGTTCAACTTCATCCCCAAGACGGCGATGGATTTCTATCACGCCGTCGCGAGCGACGACCAGGCCACCCAGCACCGCCTGCTGCGCGAATTCTTCATGCCCTATCTGGAACTGCGCAACCGCACGCCGGGCTATGCCGTGAGCATCGTGAAGGCCGGCGCCAAGCTGGTCGGCCATGATGCCGGCCCGGTGCGCGCGCCGCTTTCCGACCTGAAGCCCGCGGAGATGGAACAGCTCAAGGCGCTCATCGACAAGCTGGGCCCTCAATGAAGCGCGCTGCGCCGGGCGGGCCCTGCAACGCACGCCCGGCGCAGCTCAACTCCCACACTCCTGGCGCTCTTTCCTTCTCTTCGCAACCCCATGCCCTCCAGCCCCTCGCACACCCCCAAGATCACCGGCCTGCGCGTCGTTCCGGTCGCCGGCCATGACAGCATGCTGCTCAACCTGAGCGGCGCCCATGGCCCGTTCTTCACGCGCAACCTGCTCATCCTCACGGACAGCGCGGGGCACACGGGCGTGGGCGAGGTGCCCGGCGGCGAGAAGATCCACCAGACGCTGGAAGACGCGCGCGAGCTGATCGTGGGGCAACCCATCGGCGCGCACCACGCCATCCTGAACGCCATGCGCGCGCGCTTCGCCGACCGCGACAGCGGCGGTCGGGGCCTGCAGACCTTCGATCTGCGCGTGGCCATCCATGCTGTCACGGCCGCCGAATCCGCCCTGCTCGACCTGCTCGGGCAGCACCTGGAAGTGCCGGTGGCCGCCTTGCTGGGCGAAGGCCAGCAGCGCGATGCCGTTCAGATGCTGGGCTATCTCTTCTTCATCGGCGACCGCGAACGCACCGACCTGCCCTACCGCAGCGAACCCGGCGCAGCCGACGACTGGCAGCGCATCCGCCACGAACCCGCCATGACGCCCGAATCCATCGTGCGCCTGGCGGAAGCCGCCCATGCCCGCTACGGCTTTGCCGACTTCAAGCTCAAGGGCGGCGTGCTGCGCGGAGCGGAAGAAGTCGAAGCCATCCGCGCGCTGCACGACCGCTTTCCGCAGGCGCGCGTCACGCTGGACCCCAACGGCGGCTGGCTGCTGAAAGACGCCATCCGCCTGACCCGCGACCTGCACGGCGTGATGGCCTATGCCGAAGACCCCTGCGGCGCCGAAGGCGTGTTCTCCGGCCGCGAGGTCATGGCGGAATTCCGGCGCGCCACGGGTCTGCCCACTGCCACCAACATGATCGCCACCGACTGGCGCGAGATGGTCCACAGCCTGTCGCTGCAGTCGGTGGACATTCCGCTGGCCGACCCGCACTTCTGGACCATGGCCGGCTCGGTGCGCGTGGCCCAGCTCTGCCAGGCCTGGGGCCTCACCTGGGGCTCGCACTCCAACAACCATTTCGACGTCTCGCTGGCCATGTTCACCCACGTGGCCGCCGCCGCCCCCGGCCAGGTCACTGCCATCGACACGCACTGGATCTGGCAGGACGGCCAGCACCTGACGCGCAACCCGCTCCAGATCGAGGGCGGCTACGTGCAGGTGCCCACCCGTCCCGGGCTGGGCGTGGAACTGGACATGGACGCCGTCGAACGCGCGCACCAGCTCTACCTGCAGCACGGCCTGGGCGCACGCGACGACAGCATCGCCATGCAGTACCTGATGCCTGGCTGGAAGTTCGACAACAAGCGGCCTTGCATGGTGCGATAGGCAGCGGTAGCGACCAGGGCCGGCGGCCTTCGGCATGCCGGCGCCGGAACGCGGCGCACAAAGAAAAACCGCCACAGCCTGGAAAAACCAGAGTGTGGCGGTGTCTTGGGTGGTGGAGCTGGCGGGAATTGAACCCGCGTCCGCAAGCCTTCTTCGGGCAGATCTACATGTTTAGCGGTCTGATTTGGATCTCACCTCGGTCATCGCGCAGCCGCACGCTATGACAAAGGCCAGTGCCCTTGAATCTTGCTCCCAACCAAGGCACCCGGTTTGAAGCCAGCTGACGTGAATTACCTTGCAGCCGGGAGGTCTTGCGACCCCCTTGCCCAGCCCATCAGCGTGCTGTTGCAAGGCTCACCGGTATTAAGCGGCGAGTGCGAAACGTTCGTCGTTTGCAGTTAGTTTGTTGAATGCAGATTTACGAGCGCCAATCAAGCTCGACATGCACCACACCGATTCCGAACCCACGTCGAAACCAGGGCAGCCCCAGAGTTCGTATTTTAGTCCGGCCCCAGCAATTTCAAGAGCTCGTCCGGAGAATTAATCATCGCGTCCGCGCCCCAGGCCGAAGGCGTCTTCGTCCCCAGATAGCCATAGACGGCCGCCACGGTCTTCATGCCGGCGGCCTCGCCGGCCACGATGTCCCGCTCGTCGTCGCCCACATAGATGCAGCTGCTGGGCTCCACGCCGAGCCGGCGGGCGGCCTCCAGGAGCGGCTCCGGGTGCGGCTTGGAATGGGGGGTCGTGTCTCCGCTCACCACGGCGCCGGCACCCCGCAGAAGCGGCATGGCCTGGATCAGCGGCTGCGTGAACCGCGTGGCCTTGTTGGTGACGATGCCCCAGGGCAAGCCACGCTCTTCGATCTGCGCGATCATCTGCGCGATGCCCGGGAAGACGTCCGTTCGCTCCAGGATGCAGGCTTCGTAGTTGGCGAAGAACGCATCGCGCAGCTCCACGAAATCAGGATGCTCGGGCGTGATGCCGAACGCCACGGAGAGCATGCCCCGGGCCCCTGCCCCGGCGAGCGGCCGGTATTGCTCCAGCGGCAGCGAAGGCAAGCCACGCTCCACGCGCAGTTTGTCGGCCGCGGCACCCAGATCGGGCGCGCTATCCACCAAGGTGCCGTCCAGATCGAACAGCACGGCACGCACCCCTTGGAACGCTGGCTTACTCATTGCGCCGGACGCCGCGTGGCGAAAAGATAGTTCACACTGGTGTCATCACTCAGCCAGTAGCGACCCGTCAGCGGGTTGTGCTCCAGGCCTCGCGTCTGCGAGACATCCAGACCGGACTGCCTGCAAGCCAGGGCCAGTTCGCGAGGCTTGAGGAACTTGGCGTACTCGTGCGTGCCCTTGGGCAGCATCTTCAGCACGTATTCCGCACCGACGATGGCCAGCATGAAAGCCTTGGCATTGCGGTTGATGGTCGAGAAGAAGACCCATCCGCCCGGCTTGACGAGTTGCGCACAGGCCCGCACCACCGATTCGGGCTGGGGAACGTGCTCCAGCATTTCCATGCAGGTCACGATGTCGAAGGACGCGGGGCGCTCTTGTGCAAGGGCCTCCACGCTGATCTCACGATACTGTATCCGCGGTGTTTCAGCTTCGAGCGCATGCAACTGCGCAACGCGCAGCGCCTTGGTCGCCAGGTCGATGCCCGTCACGTCCGCGCCGCGCCGCGCCATGGAATCGGACAGGATGCCGCCGCCACAGCCCACGTCGAGCACGGCCTTGCCGTTCAGCGACGCGAGTTGGTCGATCCAGTCGAGACGCAGTGGATTGATCTGGTGCAGTGGCTTGAATTCGCTCTCTGCATCCCACCAGCGGTGTGCCAATTCGGAAAACTTGGCCAGTTCGGCCGGGTCTGCATTCAGATGTTCGCTCATGGCCAGGATTGTCCCATCAGAAAAACGCGGGCATAAAAAAAGCCCCGTTGCCGGGGCTTTTTTCCAGATCGAATGGATATCGATTACTTGGCAGCGGCACGGGTGCCGACCACTTCGATTTCCACGCGACGGTTCTTGGCGCGACCTTCCTTGGTCTTGTTGCTGGCGATAGGCTGCTTCTCGCCCTTGCCTTCGGTGTACACGCGGTTCTTTTCGATGCCCTTGGACACCAGGTAAGCCTTCACGGCTTCAGCGCGGCGCACGGACAGCTTCTGGTTGTAAGCCTCGGTACCGATGGAGTCGGTGTGACCCACGGCGATGATGACTTCCAGGTTGATGCCCTTGACCTTGGAGACCAGGTCGTCCAGCTTGGCCTTGCCTTCGGGCTTCAGGACGGACTTGTCGAAGTCGAAGAAGGCGTCAGCTGCGTAGGTGACCTTGGAAGCCACTGCAGGAGCGGGAGCCGGTGCCGGAGCAGGTGCGGGGGCGACTGCAGGAGCAGGAGCGGGAGCAGCAGCCTGAACAACCAGAGCGCCGTCGCAGCCAGCAGCGGCCGTGGCGGGGGTCCAGTTGGCATCGCGCCAGCACAGTTCGTTGGTGCCGTTCTTCCACACCAGCTCGCCGCTGCCGTTTTGCCAGTTGTCGACAACCTTGCCGCCGTCTGCTGCCTTCACTTGAGCGCCAGCCGAGGTCGCGATCACGGCAGAGGCCAACAACATCGCCACTTTGTTCAGTTTCTTCATGGTTCTCCTCTTGGGGAAAAAGCCGCAGCCGCGCTGCGAATCAGGGACGTCGTCAGTGACCATCACTAAAAACGTTGATTTGATTGTGCCATACGTAACAACCCAAAGGCGGGTTCGACCGGGTGGGTGCCGTAGGACAGAAGCGCAATGGGCCGGATATGTTGCGAAGCCGCGACAGACGCTTGGAACTAAAATGAATCTTTACTGTCGCCACCCCAGCCGCCATGACCCAGTTCGCCAAAGAGACCCTGCCCATCAGCCTAGAAGAAGAAATGCGGCGCAGCTACCTCGATTACGCCATGAGCGTGATCGTCGGCCGCGCGCTGCCGGATGCGCGCGACGGCCTCAAGCCCGTGCATCGCCGCGTGCTGTTCGCGATGCACGAACTGAACAACGACTGGAACCGGCCCTACAAGAAGTCCGCCCGTATCGTCGGCGACGTGATCGGCAAGTACCACCCGCACGGCGACAGCGCGGTGTACGACACCATCGTCCGCATGGCGCAGGACTTCTCCCTGCGCCACATGCTGGTGGACGGACAAGGCAACTTCGGCTCGGTCGATGGCGACAACGCGGCCGCCATGCGGTATACCGAAATCCGCCTCGCCAAGATCGCCCACGAGATGCTGGGCGACATCGACAAGGAAACCGTCGATTTCGGCCCCAACTACGACGGCAGCGAGAAAGAGCCGCTGGTGTTGCCCAGCAAGCTGCCCAACCTGCTGGTCAACGGCTCGGCCGGCATCGCCGTGGGCATGGCCACCAACATTCCGCCGCACAACCTGAATGAAGTGGTGGACGCCTGCCTGCACATGCTGCGCAACCCGGAGGCGACCATCGACGAATTGATGGAGATCATTCCGGCGCCGGACTTCCCCACCGCCGGGATCATCTACGGCATCAACGGCGTCAAGGACGGCTACCGCACGGGGCGCGGCAAGGTCATCATGCGCGCGCGCTGCCACTTCGAGGACATCGACCGCGGCCAGCGCCAGGCCATCATCGTGGACGAGCTGCCCTATCAGGTCAACAAGAAGACGCTGCAGGAGCGCATGGCCGAGCTGGTGCATGAAAAAAAGATCGAAGGCATCAGCCACATCCAGGACGAGTCCGACAAGTCGGGCATGCGCCTGGTGATCGAGCTCAAGCGCGGCGAAGTGCCCGAGGTGGTGCTGAACAACCTCTACAAGCAGACGCAGCTGCAGGACACCTTCGGCATGAACATGGTGGCGCTGGTCAACGGCCAGCCGCGCCTTTGCAACCTGAAGGACCTGATCGTCGTCTTCCTGCAGCACCGCCGCGAAGTGGTGACGCGCCGCACGGTGTTCGAGCTGCGCAAGGCGCGCGACCGCGGCCACGTGCTGGAAGGCCTGGCCGTGGCGCTGGCCAACATCGACGAATTCATCCGCATCATCCGCGAATCGCCCACGCCGCCCATCGCCAAGACCGAGCTGATGGCCCGCGCCTGGGACAGCAAGCTGGTGCGCGAGATGCTCACCCGCACCCGCGAAGACGGCGGCGTGGTGAGCGCGGACGACTACCGCCCCGAAGGCCTGGAGCGCGAATACGGCATGGGCCAGGATGGCCTCTACCACCTCTCCGACACCCAGGCCCAGGAAATCCTGCAGATGCGCCTGCAGCGCCTGACCGGCCTGGAGCAGGACAAGATCGTGGCCGAATACAAGGACGTCATGGCGGTCATCGAAGACCTGCTGGACATCCTGGCCAAGCCCGAGCGCGTCTCGGTCATCATCGGCGAGGAGCTGGGCCACATCAAGCAGGAGTTCGGCCAGTCCAAGCTGGGCGCCCGCCGCAGCGTGGTGGAGTACAGCGCGCAAGACCTCTCCACCGAAGACCTGATCACCCCCACCGACATGGTGGTGACGCTCTCGCACACCGGCTACATCAAGAGCCAGCCGCTGTCGGAATACCGCGCCCAGAAGCGCGGCGGACGCGGCAAGCAGGCCACGGCGACCAAGGAAGACGACTGGATCGACCAGCTCTTCATCGCCAACACGCACGACTACATCCTGTGCTTCTCCAACCGCGGCCGCCTCTACTGGCTGAAGGTGTGGGAAGTGCCGGCCGGCTCGCGCGGCTCGCGCGGCCGCCCCATCGTCAACATGTTCCCGCTGCAGGAAGGCGAGAAGATCAACGTGGTGCTGCCGCTCACGGGCGACATGCGCACCTTCCCGGCCGACCGCTTCGTGTTCATGGCGACCAGCATGGGCACCGTGAAGAAGACGGCGCTGGACGAGTTCAGCAACCCGCGCAAGGGCGGCATCATCGCCGTGAACCTGGATGACGGCGACTACCTCATCGGCGCGGCGCTCACCGACGGCAAGCACGACGTGATGCTGTTCTCCGACGGCGGCAAGGCCGTGCGCTTCGACGAGAACGACGTGCGCCCGCTGGGCCGTGCGGCGCGCGGCGTGCGCGGCATGACGCTGGAAGAAGGCCAGAGCGTGATCGCCATGCTGGTGGCCGAAGACGAAACGCAGAGCGTGCTCACCGCCACCGAGAACGGCTACGGCAAGCGCACCAGCATCGTCGAATACACCCGCCACGGCCGCGGCACCAAGGGGATGATCGCCATCCAGCAGAGCGAGCGCAACGGCAAGGTCGTCGCGGCCACGCTGGTGCATGCCGATGACGAGATCATGCTCATCACCGACAAGGGCGTGCTGGTGCGCACCCGTGTGAGCGAGATCCGCGAGCTGGGCCGTGCCACGCAGGGCGTGACGCTGATCGCGCTGGACGAAGGCGCCAAGCTCGGTGGCCTGCAGCGCATCGTCGAGAACGACGCGAACGTGCCGGAAGCCGATGCCGACACGAACACCGACGCCGACGCCGATGCCGAAGGCGGCAGCACGCCCGGCACGCCGCCCGCAGACGCCTGAGCCCCGCGCCGCACCGGCAGCGCCCGCCACAGGGCGCCGCCGGAAGAGCGCTACTTTATTGATAGCTGCAAGCGCTGATGCATCAAGCGCTGCAGGCCATTTTCATTCGCAAGCACCGACCATGAACCGCCCCTACAACTTCTCCGCCGGCCCGGCCGCCATTCCCGTCGAAGTGCTGCAGCAGGCTGCGGCGGAGATGCTCGACTGGCAGGGCAGCGGCATGAGCGTGATGGAGATGAGCCACCGCGGCAAGGAATTCATCTCGATCTACGAGCAGGCCGAGGCCGATCTGCGCGAGCTGCTCGCCGTGCCGCCGGAATTCAAGATCCTCTTCATGCAGGGCGGCGGCCTGGCCGAGAACGCCATCGTGCCACTGAACCTCTCGCGCGCCGCCACCGTCGATATGGTGCTGACCGGCAGCTGGAGCCAGAAGTCGCAGAAGGAAGCGCGCAAGTACGCGGCCGAAGTGCACGTGGCGGCCTCCGGCGAAGCCAGCGGCTTCACCACCCTGCCCGACCCCGCCACCTGGCAGCTGAGCCGCGGCGCGAGCTACCTGCACCTGTGCAGCAACGAGACCATCCACGGCGTCGAATTCCACGAGCTGCCCGACCTGAAGGCCCTGGGCAGCGACGCGCCGCTGGTCATCGACTTCTCCTCGCACGTCGCATCGCGCCCGGTCGATTGGTCGCGCGTGGGCCTGGCCTTCGGCGGCGCGCAGAAGAACCTGGGCCCGGCCGGGCTCACGCTGGTCATCGTGCGCGAGGACCTGCTGGGCCACGCCCTGCCCGCCTGCCCCAGCGCCTTCGACTACAAGACCGTGGCCGACAACCAGTCGATGTTCAACACCCCGCCGACCTGGGGCATCTACATCGCGGGCCTGACCTTCCAGTGGCTCAAGCGCCAGCGCGAGGGCGACGCCACCGGCGTGGCCGCCATCGAGCGCCGCAACATCGCCAAGGCCGACCGGCTCTACGGCTACATCGACCAGTCGCAGCTCTACCTGAACAAGGTGGCCGCGAACGCGCGCTCGCGCATGAACATTCCCTTCTTCCTGCGCGACGAGTCGCGCAACGACGCCTTCCTGGCCGGCGCCAAGCAGCGCGGCCTGCTGCAGCTCAAGGGCCACAAGTCCGTGGGCGGCATGCGCGCCAGCCTCTACAACGCCATGCCGATGGAAGGCGTCGAGGCACTGATCGCCTACCTGCAGGAATTCGAGCGGCAGCACGCCTGAAGCCTCCGCGCCTCGCCCCACCCGCCCGCTCACGCCGCCCCACACACACCCGATGTCCACCACCCCGCAAGCCTCCTCCGATCTCGCCAGCCTGCGCGTGCAGATCGACCACATCGACCAGCAACTGCTCACCCTGCTCAACCAGCGCGCCCTGGTGGCCGAGCAGGTCGGCGAGGTCAAGAAGCGCGAAGGCACGCCCTTCTTCCGCCCCGACCGCGTGGCGCAGGTCATCGACAAGATCCAGACCGCCAACCCCGGCCCGCTCAAGGGCCCGCACGTGGCCGCCATCTGGCGCGAGATCATGTCCGCCTGCCTGGCGCTCGAAGCGCCCCAGCGCGTGGCCGTGCTGGGCCCGGCAGGCACCTTCTGCGAACAGGCCGCCGTCGAATTCTTCGGCGGCGCGGCCGACCTGATGTATTGCGCCAACTTCGACGAGGTGTTCCACGCCACGGCCGCCGGCAGCGCGCAGTACGGCGTGGTGGGCGTGGAGAACTCGGTCGAGGGCGTGGTCACGCGCTCGCTCGACCTCTTCCTGCACACGCCCTGCCATGTGGTGGGCGAAGTCAGCCTGCTGGTGCGCCACAACCTGCTGCGCCAGTCGAACTCGCTCGACGGCATCGAGGCCGTGCTGGCCCATCCGCAAGCGCTGGCGCAGTGCCAGAGCTGGCTCTCCAAGCACCTGCCGCATGCCGAGCGCCGCCCGGTCTCCAGCAATGCCGAGGGCGCGCGCCTGGCCGCCACCAACCCGGCCTGGGCCGGCATCGCCAGCGAGCGCGCCGCCTCGCAGTTCGGCCTGCACATCGTCTCGCACGCCATCCAGGACGACGCCTACAACCGCACCCGCTTCGCCGTCATCTGCCTGCCGCACACGCTGCCCACGCCGCCGGCCAGCGGCAAGGACTGCACCAGCCTCGTCATCTCCGTGCCCAACCAGCCCGGCGCGGTGCACGACCTGCTGGTGCCGCTCAAGAAGCACGGCGTGTCGATGACGCGCTTCGAATCGCGCCCGGCGCGCACCGGCCAGTGGGAGTACTACTTCTACATCGACCTCGACGGCCATCCCTCGCAGCCGCATGTCGGCCGTGCGCTGGAAGAGCTGCGCAGCCTCTGCGCGTTCTACAAGGTGCTGGGCTCGTATCCGGTGGCGCCATGAGCCGGGGCGCAGTCGCAGGCCGCCCGCAAACGCGAGGCGGCCATGTTTGAACAGCTCGGCCTCATCGGCTGCGGGCTGATGGGCGGCTCCTTCGCGCTGGCGCTCAAGAAAGCCGGGCTGGTCAAGCGCGTGGTGGGCTACAGCAAGTCGCCCTCCACCACCGACCGGGCCCGGCAGCTGGGCGTGATCGACGTCGAGGCGCCCTCCGCCCTGCTGGCCGCTGCCGGCGCCGACATCGTGCTGCTGGCCGTGCCCGTGGCCGCGACGCAAGACACGCTCAAGGCGATCAAGCACCTGGTCACGCCGCAGATGCTGGTCATGGACGTGGGCTCCACCAAGACCGACGTGGTGCACGCCGCGCGCCAGGCCCTGCGCGACCGGGTCGGCTCCTTCGTGCCGGCCCACCCGGTCACGGGGCGCGAAGTCTCGGGCGTCGAATATGCCGATGCGGATCTCTACCAAGGCCGGCAGGTCATCCTGACGCCGACGGAGCGCACCCTGTCCGCGCAGCTGCAGAAGGCCGAGAGCGTGTGGACCGCGCTGGGCTGCCGCGTGCAGAGCATGTCGCCCGAATCGCACGACACCGCCTTCGCCGCCATCAGCCACCTGCCCCACATGCTGGCCTTCGCCATGATGAACGGCATCACGGCCCAGGCCGAGGGCGAGACCTTCCTCTCGGTCGCAGGCCCGGGCTTTCGCGACTTCACCCGCATCGCCGCCGGCGACGCCAAGATGTGGCGCGACATCCTGCTGGCCAACCGCGACGAGCTGCTGGCGCAGTCGGCCCACTTCCGCCAGGCCCTGACCGACTTCGAGCAGGCCGTCCAGCAAGGCGACGGCCAGGCCATCGAAAACCTCATCACCCTGGCCAGCGAAACCCGCGCCCACTGGCGCATGGGCGCGCAGCGCACGCACAAAGCCGTCTCCTGATGTACACCACCGCCTTTCTCGATCTCCCCCCTCTCGCCACGGCGGCCGGCAGCGTGCAGCTGCCGGGCTCCAAGAGCATTTCCAACCGCGTGCTGCTGCTGGCGGCGCTGAGCGAAGGCACGACCGAGGTCCACGACCTGCTGGCCTCCGACGACACCCGCGTCATGCTGGACGGCCTGCGCCAGATCGGCTGCGGCGTGCAGCAGACAGGCAGCACGGTGCGCATCACCGGCCTGGGCGAGCGCGCGCCGCAGTCGCCCCAGAAGCTCTTCCTGGGCAATGCCGGCACGGCCATGCGCCCGCTGACGGCGGCGCTGGCGCTGCTGGGCGGCGAATTCGAGCTCTCCGGCGTGCCGCGCATGCACGAGCGCCCCATCGGCGACCTGGTGGCCGCGCTGCGCCAGCTCGGCTGCCGCATCGACTACCTGGGCAACGACGGCTTTCCGCCGCTGCGCATCGCCCATGCGGACGGCGTTCCGGCCCTGGCGCTGGACCAGCCCATCCAGGTCCGCGGCGACGTCTCCAGCCAGTTCCTGACCGCCCTGCTCATGGCCCTGCCGCTGGTGGCGCGCACGCAGGACGTGGTGATCGACGTAGTGGGCGAACTCATCTCGCGCCCCTACATCCACATCACGCTGGAGCTGCTGGCGCGCTTCGGCATCGCCGTGCGGCACGACCAGTGGCAGCGTTTCACCATCCCCGCCGGCAGCAAGTACCGCTCGCCGGGCAGCATCCACGTCGAGGCGGATGCTTCCTCCGCCAGCTATTTCATCGCGCTGGGCGCGCTCGCGGCGGGTGCTGACGGGGCCGAAGGCCTGCAGGTCCTGGGCGTGGGCCGGGATTCGATCCAGGGCGACATCCGCTTCGTCGAAGCCGCCCAGGCCATGGGCGCAGAGGTCGAAAGCGGCCCCAACTGGCTGCGCATCCGCCGCGGCGCCTGGCCGCTCAAGGCCATCGACCTGGACTGCAACCACATCCCCGACGCCGCCATGACGCTGGCCGTGATGGCGCTCTATGCCGACGGCACCACCACGCTGCGCAACATCGCCAGCTGGCGCGTGAAGGAAACCGACCGCATCGCCGCCATGGCCACCGAGCTGCGCAAGCTGGGCGCCACGGTGGAAGAAGGCCCGGACTTCATCCGCGTGACGCCGCTCGCCACGCCGGCCGACTGGCGCGCCGCCAGCATCCACACCTACGACGACCACCGCGTGGCGATGTGCTTTTCGCTCGCGGCGTTCAACCCGGCTGGGCTGCCCGTGCGCATCCTCGATCCGCAGTGCGTCGCCAAGACCTTCCCGGATTATTTCGAGGCCCTGTTCTCGGTCGCCCGGACGCCCACCGCCCGCATTCCGGTGATCTGCATCGACGGCCCCACGGCCTCGGGCAAGGGCACCGTGGCCGCCGCCGTGGCCGAACGCCTGGGCTACCGCTTCCTCGATTCGGGCGCCATGTACCGCATCACCGCCCTGGCCGCCACGCGGGCGGGCCTGCTGATCGACGCCGGGCACGAAGCGCGCATCGCCGCCCTGGCGCGCGCCCTGCCCGTGCGCTTCGAGGCCGGCCGCATCTGGCTGGGCGAAGACGACGTGACCGATGCCATCCGCACCGAAGAGGCCGGCATGAACGCCTCGCGCGTGTCCGCCCTGCCCCAGGTGCGCGAGGCGCTGGTCGAGCTGCAGCACAGCTTCCAGCGCCTGCCGGGCCTGGTGGCGGACGGCCGCGACATGGGCACGGTGATCTTCCCCGAGGCCCCGCTCAAGGTCTATCTGACGGCCAGCGCCGCCTGCCGCGCCGAGCGCCGCCATAAACAATTGATTTCAAAGGGAATTTCGGCTAACATAGACGACCTTCGCGCCGACTTGGAGGCGCGCGATGCCCGGGACAGTTCCCGCAGCGTCGCGCCGCTCAAGCCCGCGCAGGATGCCCTGGTGCTGGACAACTCCCTGCTGACGATCGACGAGGCCGTCGAGCAGGTGGTCGCTTGGTGGCAGGAGCGCCAGCCCTTTTCTGCAACGCAGCACTGAGGCCGGCACCCGCAGGGTCTCGTCGCCCTGCACCGAGGCCCACCAAGCCGGCGTCGCGCCATACGCGCCCGGCCCCCGTGGTTTTCAACCTAACCGCGGCTCCCCGCCGCAAAACCTCCGCAGGCAGTCTTAGAAACGGTGGCAATGGTGCTCCCGGAAACCTGTTTGCGGCTCTAGGAAATACATGTCTGAATCTTTTGCCGCCCTTTTTGAAGAGTCGTTGTCGCGCACCGAAATGCGCCCCGGCGAAGTCATCACCGCGGAAGTCGTGCGCGTCGAGCACAACTTCGTCGTGGTGAACGCAGGCCTCAAGTCCGAAGCCTACGTGCCGCTGGAAGAGTTCAAGAACGACAAGGGCGAAGTGGAAGTCCAGGTCGGCGACTTCGTCTCCGTGGCCATCGGCTCCATCGAAAACGGCTACGGCGACACCATCCTGTCGCGTGACACCGCCAAGCGTCTGGCCTCCTGGCTGGCGCTGGAAAAGGCCCTGGAATCCGGCGAATTCGTCACCGGCACGACCAGCGGCAAGGTCAAGGGCGGCCTGACGGTGCTGGTCAACGGCATCCGCGCCTTCCTGCCCGGCTCCCTGATCGACACCCGTCCGATCAAGGACCTGACCCCCTACGAGAACAAGACCCTGGAATTCAAGGTCATCAAGCTCGACCGCAAGCGCAACAACGTGGTGCTGAGCCGCCGCGCCGTGGTGGAAGCCTCCATGGGCGAAGAGCGCGCCAAGCTGATGGAAACCCTCAAGGAAGGCTCCATCGTCCAAGGCGTGGTCAAGAACATCACCGAATACGGTGCGTTCGTGGACCTGGGCGGCATCGACGGCCTGCTGCACATCACCGACATGGCATGGCGCCGCGTGCGTCACCCCTCCGAAGTGGTGACGGCTGGCCAGGAAATCACGGCCAAGATCCTGAAGTTCGACACCGAGAAGAACCGTGTCTCGCTGGGTCTGAAGCAAATGGGCGACGATCCCTGGATGGGCGTCTCGCGCCGCTACCCCCAAGGCACCCGCCTGTTCGGCAAGGTCACGAACATCGCCGACTACGGCGCGTTCGTGGAACTGGAACCCGGCATCGAAGGCCTGGTCCACGTGTCCGAAATGGACTGGACGAACAAGAACATCGCTCCTTCCAAGCTCGTGTCGCTGGGTGACGAAGTCGAAGTCATGGTCCTCGAGATCGACGAAGACAAGCGCCGTATCAGCCTGGGCATGAAGCAGTGCAAGGCCAACCCGTGGCAAGAGTTCGCCCAGAACACCAAGCGCGGCGACCGCGTGAAGGGCCCGATCAAGTCGATCACCGACTTCGGCGTGTTCGTGGGTCTGGCTGCCGGCATCGACGGCCTGGTTCACCTGTCCGACCTGTCCTGGAACGAGCCCGGCGAAGCCGCCGTGCGCAACTACAAGAAGGGCCAGGAAGTCGAAGCCATCGTGCTGGCCGTGGACGTGGACCGCGAACGCATCTCCCTGGGCATCAAGCAGCTCGACGGCGACCCGTTCACCACCTTCGTGACGGTGAACGACAAGGGCCAGACGGTGACCGGCAAGGTCAAGACCGTCGATGCCCGCGGCGCTGAAATCGACCTGGGCGAAGACATCGTCGGCTACCTGCGCGCTTCGGAAATCTCCCGCGACCGCGTGGAAGATGCCCGCAACGTGCTGAAGGAAGGCGACGAAGTCACGGCCGTGGTGGTGAACGTGGATCGCAAGACCCGCAACATCCAGCTGTCGATCAAGCAAAAGGACATGGCCGACGAACAAGGCGCCATGGCCAGCCTGTCGCAGCAATCGAGCCGCGAAAGCGCCGGTACGACCAGCCTGGGCGCCCTGCTGCGCGCCAAGCTGGACAACAACTCCGACAAGTAAGCCGGAGCAGCCTCACTAGCAGGCTCAAACCCGCCGGCGCCCAGCGTCGGCGGGCCGCAGCGGGCGCCTCGGGCGCCCGTATTTTTTGGCAGATCCTGCACTGCCGACGGTTCTGCAAAGAAGCCCTCCATTCCCATGACCCGATCTGACCTCGTCGAAGAACTGGCCGCACGATTCGGCCAGCTCACCCAGCGGGATGCCGAGCATGCCGTCAAGACCATCCTGGACGCCGTGGGCGATGCCCTGGTGCGCGGCCACCGCATCGAGATCCGCGGGTTCGGTAGCTTTTCGGTCAACCGCCGCCCGCCCCGCATGGGCCGCAATCCGCGCAGCGGCGAGGCCGTCGCCATCCCCGAAAAGCGCGTGCCGCACTTCAAGCCGGGCAAGGCTCTGCGCGAAGCGGTCGATCAGCGCACCGCCGAGCTCAAAGACGCCGCCGGCAGCTGACCGTCACGCTATCGAAAAGATAGCTGGCTGCGCAGACAGGACGAGCGCCCAGGGCCTCCAAGCCCTGGCACCGCTGGTGATCCCGGCCCCAGGCCGCGCACTGCACCCCGCCCGCCCCGGGCCAGGGTGCTGACCGTAGAATGCCCCCTCCACCGGGGAGACACATGAAATACCTTCTGTGGCTGCTCAAGGCAGCCATTTTTTTTACGCTCTTCGCCTTCGCGCTGAACAACCAGCAGGACGCCACCGTGCACTTCTTCTTCGGCACGCAGTGGCGCGCGCCGATGGTGCTGGTGGTGCTCACAGCCTTCGCTGCCGGACTGGTGGTGGGCGTGCTCGGCATGGTGCCGCGCTGGTGGAAGCACCGCAGCGCAGCGCGCAAGGCGGTGGCCGCGCAGCCACAGGCGCCCGCCGCGGCCTCCCCGGCGGCCGAAGACCTGAGCGCACCGCCCGCCGGCGCCTACGCACCCGCCTCCCCCCTCACCACGCCACAGCCCCCGTTCCATGGAATTTGATCTCAGCTGGATATTGCTCGGCTTTCCCCTCGCCTTCGGGCTGGGCTGGCTGGCATCGCGTTTCGACCTGCGCCAGCTGCGCGAAGAGAACCGCCGCGCGCCCAAGGCGTACTTCAAGGGCCTGAACTACCTGCTTAACGAGCAGCAGGACCAGGCCATCGACGCCTTCATCGAGGCCGTCCAGAACGACCCCGACACTTCCGAGCTGCACTTCGCGCTGGGCAACCTCTTCCGGCGCCGGGGCGAATACAACCGCGCCGTGCGGGTGCACGAGCACCTGCTCTCGCGCGGCGACCTGAGCCGGGCCGACCGCGAGCGCGCCCAGCACGCGCTGGCGCTGGACTTCCTCAAGGCCGGGCTGCTCGACCGGGCCGAAGACGCCCTGCGGCGCCTCGAAGACACGCCGTTCGAGAACCAGGCGCGCCTGGCCCTGCTGGCGATCTACGAGCGCTCGCGCGACTGGCCCCAGGCCGCCGCCATCGCCAGCAAGATGCAGGGCTCGCACCAGGGCGATTTCGGCCCGCGCCAGGCGCATTACCTGTGCGAGCAGGCCCTGACGCACGCGGCCCAGGGCGATCTGGCCGCCGCGCAGCGGCAGCTCGAAGAAGCGATCGCCGCAGCCCCCGCGGCCCCCCGCGCCCGCATCGAACTGGCCCGGCTGCTGCAGCGCCGGGGCGACGCCGCCGGCGCGCTGGCCACGCTGCTGCAGCTGGCGGACGACGCCCCCATCGCCCTGCCGCTGGCAGCGCCGCTGCTGGTGGAGCTGGCCGGCGCCACGGGCCGTGCGGCCGAGGTGCGCGCCCTGCTGCTGCGCCACTACGAGCAAAGCCATTCGCTCGACCTGCTCGAAGGCATCGTCGCGCTGGACACGGCCGCCGCCGGCCCGCAGGGCCCCGCCCGCGAATGGTATGTGCGCCACCTGGAAACCGAGCCCTCGCTGGTCGCCGCCGCGAAGTGGCTGGCGAACGAGCGCTTCGACCATGAGGAATTCCACCCCCAGGTGCAGCGCGCGCTCGACGCCGCCACCAAGCCGCTCACGCGCTACCGCTGCGCCGCCTGCGGCTTCGAGGCACGCCAGCACTTCTGGCAGTGCCCGGGGTGCCAGAGCTGGGACAGCTACCCGGCCCGCCGGGTGGAAGAGCTGTAAGAACGTGTTCACGATCTAAGCTCCGCACAGCCCCGCCGAGAGCCCGGACCGCCTGAACCGAAGCGAGGAAGAAAGGCCGCCATGCACCCCAAGACGCTTGCCGCTGCAATCCTCTGGTGCTGGGCTGCCGCCGTCCACGGGGCGGCGCCGGTGGAGGCCAACCTCGCCACCGAGGCGCAGCTCGACAGCGTCCGGGGCATCGGGCCGGCCACGTCGGCGCGCATCCTGGCCGCCCGCCGCAGCGCGGCCTTCAAGGACTGGAACGATCTCATCGCCCGCGTGCCGGGCATCGGCACGGGCACGGCCAGGAAGCTCTCGGCAGAGGGCCTGACGGTCAACGGCGAGGGCTTCGCAGACGCTCGCCCAGCCCCGGGCCACACGCCCAACACAGAGCCCGCACCGGGTTCGGACCGCTCCGCGCCGCACTCGCCACCGCCGTAGGCCAGGCGCCGACGACGCTTCCAGGCACTGTCCGACACGACCCCTCCAGTGCCCCGCCAACCCGCGGCCAATGGCCGTCTGCCGCTCAGGTTTTCATAGCGGCCCGAAATGCGTGCCCGTAGAATGGAACGCACATGCCACTCATCCTCCTCGTCCTTCTGCCGTTCCTGGGCAGTGTGCTGGCCGCCCTGCTGCCCGCCAATGCCCGCAATGCCGAATCGACGCTCGCCGGTGCGATCGCGGTGTTCTGCACCGTGCAGGTGGCACTGTGCTTTCCCGATGTCGCCGCGGGCGGGGTGCTGCGGCAGGAGATCACCTGGCTGCCCTCGCTGGGGCTGAACCTCGTCATCCGCATGGATGGCTTCGCCTGGATGTTCTGCATGCTGGTGCTGGGCATCGGCTCGCTGGTGGTGCTCTACGCGCGCTACTACATGTCGGCGGCCGACCCGGTGCCGCGCTTCTTCTCGTTCTTCATGGCCTTCATGGGCGCCATGACGGGCGTCGTGCTCTCGGGCAACATCATCCAGCTCGCCTTCTTCTGGGAGCTGACGAGCCTTTTCTCGTTCCTGCTGATCGGCTACTGGCACCACCGCAAGGACGCCCGCCGCGGCGCGCGCATGGCGCTCACGGTGACCGGCACCGGCGGCCTGTGCATGCTGGCCGGCATGCTGGTGATCGGCCACATCGTGGGCAGCTACGACCTGGACCACGTGCTGGCCGCCGCCGAGCAGGTGCGCCACCATCCGCTCTACCTCACGGCCCTGGTGCTGGTGCTGCTGGGCGCGCTCACCAAGAGCGCGCAGTTCCCGTTCCAATTCTGGCTGCCCAACGCCATGGCCGCGCCCACGCCGGTCTCGGCCTACCTGCATTCGGCGACGATGGTGAAGGCCGGCGTCTTCCTGCTGGCGCGCTTCTGGCCGGTGCTGGGCGATACCGAGCCCTGGTTCTGGCTGGTGGGCGGCGCCGGCATGTGCACGCTGCTGGTGGGCGGCTACGCGGCCATGTTCCAGCATGACCTCAAGGGCCTGCTGGCCTACTCCACCATCTCGCACCTGGGCCTGATCACGCTGCTGCTCGGGCTCAACAGCCCGCTGGCGGCCGTGGCCGCCGTCTTCCACATCATGAACCACGCGACCTTCAAGGCCTCGCTCTTCATGGCAGCGGGCATCGTGGACCATGAATCGGGCACGCGCGACATCCGCCGGCTCTCGGGCCTGCGCACCATGATGCCGGTGACGGCCACGCTGGCGATGGTGGCCAGCGCGTCGATGGCCGGCGTGCCGCTGCTCAACGGTTTCCTGTCCAAGGAAATGTTCTTCGCAGAGACGGTCTACATCAACGCCTCGCCCTTCGTCTCCATGGCCCTGCCCATCGCGGCCACCATCGCCGGCGTGTTCAGCGTGGCCTATTCGCTGCGCTTCATCGTCGATGTGTTCTGGGGCCCGCGCGCCACCGACCTGCCCCGCGAGCCGCACGAGCCGCCGCACTGGATGCGCGTGCCGGTCGAGCTGCTGGTGCTGGCCTGCCTGGTGGTCGGCATCTTCCCCTCCTGGTCGGTAGGCAAGTACCTCGCCGCCGCCGCGCTGCCGGTGGTGGGGGGCAAGCTGCCCGAATACAGCCTGGCCATCTGGCACGGCTTCAACACGCCGCTGGTGATGAGCATCATCGCCATGGCGGGCGGCATCGCGCTCTACCTGCTGCTGCGCTGGCAGCGCAAGGCCGGCCACGTGGATGCGCCGCCGCTCATGCACCGCATCAGCGGCCAGCGGATCTTCGAAGGCGCCATGGCCCTGCTCACGCAGGCGGGCCGCGCCGGCCGCCAGCTCCTGTCCACCCAGCGGCTGCAGTGGCAGATGCTCTGGCTGGTGCTGGCCTCGCTCGCAGCCGGCACCATGCCGCTCTGGACGCAAGGGCTGCAGCTGGGCGACCGGGGCACGCTGGCGCTCTCGCCCACCTTCGTGCTGCTCTGGGTGCTGGGCAGCATCTGCGCCGTCACCGCCGCATGGCAGGCCAAGTACCACCGGCTGGCCGCGCTCACGCTGCTGGGCGCGACGGGGCTGTGCGTCTGCATCACCTTCCTCTGGTTCTCCGCGCCCGATCTGGCGCTGACGCAGCTGGTGGTCGAGATCGTCACCACCGTGCTGGTGCTGCTGGGCCTGCGCTGGCTGCCGCGGCGCGACGAGAGCCTTCGCGGCGCCGGCGTGAGCCTCGCCCTGGCGCGGGCGCGGCGCCTGCGCGATCTGTTCATCGCCCTGGCGGCCGGCGGCGGCATGGCCTGGCTGGCGTTCGCCATGATGAGCCGGCCGTTCGCCGACAGCACCTCGACCTTCTTCCTCGAACGCGCGCTGACCGAAGGCGGCGGCACCAACGTGGTCAACGTGGTGCTGGTGGACTTCCGCGGCTTCGACACCTTCGGCGAGATCGTGGTGCTGGGCATCGTCGCGCTCACCGTGTATGCGCTGCTGCGCCGCTTCCGCCCCGCGCGCGAAACCATGGACCTGCCCGAGCAGCAGCGCCTGCTGCCGGCCGACCTGCAGACCGACCTGCTGAACCCGCGCAACGCCTCCGACACCGCCATCGGCTACCTGATGGTGCCCGCCGTGCTGGTGCGGCTGCTGCTGCCCTTCGCGCTGCTGGTGTCGTTCTACCTCTTCATGCGCGGCCACAACCAGCCGGGCGGCGGCTTCGTGGCCGGGCTGGTGCTGTCGGTGGCGCTGCTGCTGCAGTACATCATCTCGGGCACCGAATGGGTGGAGGCGCACCTGCCGCTCTACCCGCGCCGCTGGATCGGCGTGGGCCTGCTCTTCGCGCTGGCCACCGGGGCGGGCGCGGTGGTGCTGGGCTACCCCTTCCTCACCAGCCACACGGCGCACTTCACGCTGCCGGTGATCGGCGAGATCCACGTCGCCAGCGCGCTCTTCTTCGACATCGGCGTGTTCGCCATCGTCGTCGGCTCCACGCTGCTGATGCTCACGGCCATCGCCCACCAATCCGTGCGCGGCCACCGCTACCACGCGCGCCTGATGGAAGAGGCCGCCGAAGCCGCCGGAGGCGCTGAAGCCCCGGCCACGGAACCCGCACCCAACCCACTCACCGCAGGAGGCCGCTGATGGAAATCGTTCTCGCCATCGCCATCGGCGTGCTCACCGGCTCGGGCGTCTGGCTGCTGCTGCGCCCACGGACCTTCCAGGTCATCATGGGCCTGTCGCTGCTGTCGTACGCGGTCAACCTGTTCATCTTCAGCATGGGCCGGCTGGGCCTGGCCGTTGACAAGGAGCCGGTGCTGATCGCCGGCGTGCCGCAGGATCTGCAGCACTACGCCGACCCCATGCCCCAGGCCCTGGTGCTCACGGCCATCGTCATCGGCTTCGCCATGACGGCGCTCTTCCTGGTCGTGCTGCTGGCCTCGCGCGGCATCTCCGGCACCGACCACGTGGACGGCGACCGCGCCAAAGACCTGCAGGAGATGCCATGACCGCCTGGGCATCCTTCGTCTCCTCGCTGATGCCGCACCTGATGCTGGCGCCCATCATGCTGCCGCTGCTCACGGGCGCGCTGATGCTGCTGCTGCGCGAGGAGCGCCAGCGGCTCAAGCTCGGCGTGAACATGGCCTCCACGCTGCTGGGCCTGATCATCGCCATCGCCCTCATGCAGTGGACGCACAAGGCCGGCGCCCCCGCGTCGATGGGCGTCTATCTGCCCGGCAACTGGCCCGCGCCCTTCGGCATCGTGCTGGTGCTGGACCGCCTCTCGGCCCTGATGCTGGTGCTGACCAGCGGCATCGCGCTGTGCTCCATCGTCTTCGCCGCATCGCGCTGGCACCGGGCGGGCGTGCACTACCACCCGCTGTTCCAGTTCCAGCTGATGGGGCTGGCGGGCGCCTTCCTCACGGCCGACCTGTTCAACCTGTTCGTGTTCTTCGAGATCATGCTCGCCGCCTCCTACGGGCTGGTGCTGCACGGCTCGGGCCGCACGCGCATCCAGTCGGGCCTGCACTACATCGCCATCAACCTCGCGGCCTCGTCGCTGTTCCTCATCGGCGCCTCGATGCTCTACGGCATCACCGGCACGCTGAACATGGCCGATCTGGCGCGCAGCATTCCGCAGGTGGCGGCGGCCGACCGGGGCCTGCTGCATGCGGCGGCGGGCATCCTGGCCACGGCCTTCCTCATCAAGGCCGCCGTCTGGCCGCTCAACTTCTGGCTGGTGCCGGCCTACAGCGCGGCGACGGCGCCGGTGGGCGCGCTCTTTGCGCTCATGACCAAGGTCGGCGTCTATACCCTGCTGCGCCTCTGGACGCTGATGTTCAGCAGCGAGGCCGGGGCCTCGGCCCTCTTCGGCAGCCTCTGGCTCATCGGCGCCGGCATGGTCACCATGGCGTTCGCGGCCATCGGCATGCTGGGCTCGCAGCGGCTCGCCAATCTGGCGGGGTATGCGGCCATCCTCTCCTCCGGCACGCTGCTGGCGGCGGCCGGGTTCGGGCAGAACGTGCTCACCGCCGGGCTGCTCTACTACCTGCCCAGCTCCACGCTGGCCGTGAGCGCCCTCTTCCTGCTGGCCGACCTGATCGACCGCTGGCGCAACGACGGCGCCTCGCTCGCGCCGTACGAGACCGACGGCGACGCGCCCTTCCTCAACGCCCAGCTGATGCCCACCACCGGCATCAACCTGGACGAGGACGAGGTCGCGCTCATCGGCCGCGCCATCCCCGCTGCCGCAGCCTTCCTGGGCCTGGCCTTCCTCACCTGCACGCTGGTCATCGCCGGGCTGCCGCCGCTCTCGGGCTTCGTCGGCAAGTTCGCCATGCTGACCGCGCTGCTCAATCCGCTGGGCCTGGGTTCTTCGGCCGGCAACCAGCCGGGCCTGCCGGGCTGGACGCTGGTGGCCCTGCTGATCGCCACCGGGCTGATGGCGCTGATCGCGCTCACACGCGCCGGCATCCGCCACTTCTGGGCCAGCCACGACCGGCCCACGCCGCAGCTGCGCGTGGCCGAGGGCCTGCCCATCGCCGTGCTGCTGGCCGCCTGCGTGCTGCTCACCGTGCGTGCCGAGAGCGTGATGCGCTACATGCAGGCCACGGCCAACGTGCTGCACGACCCATCGACCTATGTGCGCGCCGTGATGTCCGCGCGCCCCGTGCCCGGCCCGGTCGCGGCCGGCGCCCCGGCGGATACCGCCGCCGTGCTGGGCATTTCCGGAGGCACGCCATGAGCCTGCTGCGCCGCATCTTCCCCGCCCCGCTGCTGTCGGTGGCGCTCTTCGCCACCTGGCTGCTGCTCAATGGCTCGCTCGGCGCCGGGCAGCTGGTGCTGGCCACGCTGGTGGCCGTCGTCATTCCGGTGCTGACCCGCGGGCTGAGGCCGCTGCCGGTGCGGGTGCGCAGGCCCGGCACGGTGCTGCGGCTGGCGGCCACCGTGGTGGCGGACACCGCCGCGTCCAACTGGGCGGTGCTGCGCTTCCTGGCCTTTCCGTCGCTGCGCCGCCACCCGTCCTGCTTCGTGCACATTCCGCTGGACCTGCGCGACCCCAACGCGCTGGCCGTGCTGGCGGTGATCGTCTGCATCACGCCCGGCACCTCGTGGGCCGAGCTGTCGCTGGACCGCTCGGTACTGCTGCTGCACGCGCTGGAGGTGGGCGATCCGCAGGAGCTCATCGACCACATCAAACAGCGCTACGAACGCCCGCTGATGGAGATCTTCGAATGACCAGCCCGGTGCTCTCGTGGGCCCTGCCCATCGCCCTCTTCATCCTGGCGCTGGCCATGGCCTGCTGCCTGATCCGCGTGCTGCGCGGCCCCTCGGCGCAAGACCGCGTGCTGGCGCTGGACTGCACCTATCTCAACGGCATGCTGATCATGCTGGTGCTGGGCATCTATTACGGCAGTACCAACTATTTCGAGGCGGCGCTGCTGATCGCCCTGCTGGGCTTCGCCAGCTCCACGGCCATGGCCAAGTTCCTGCTGCGCGGCGAGGTGATCGAATGACCGAAAGCACGCTGCCGCTCTGGGCCGAGATCGCCATCGCCGTGCTGGTGCTGGCGGGCTCGCTGATCGCGCTGCTGGGCTCGCTGGGCCTGTTGCGGCTGAAGACGTATTTCGAGCGCGTCCACGCCCCGTCCGTCATCGCCACCATGGGCTGCTGGTGCATCATGCACGGCACCATCCTGTATTTCTCGCTGCAGAGCGGGGGCCTCGCCATCCACGCGCTGCTGATCGCGCTCTTCATCGCCATCACCGTGCCGGTGACCAACATCTTCCTGATGCGCGCCGCGCTCTTCCGCGCCCGCCGCGCCGGCAAGGACGTGCCGGGCAGCCTGAGCCGCATCGTGCACAGCGACGAGCGCGACTCCTGACACCACGCGCACACCCAGCCCCGCACCGCTTCAAAAAACATAGCACACTGCGCAGGCAGCACGGGCGCAGTGCGCATATCGGAGCCTGATCCATGGCCAGCAGCCCCACCCCCACCGAACGCCCCGCCGAAGACCGGCTGCTGATCGACGCCACCGTGCCGCGCACGCTGGCCGCCTGGGTGGAGCGCTTCAGCCAGCCCGCGTGGGCCGGCACGCATGTGCAGGGCTGGCTGTTCGAAGACGCCGCCGCGCGCCGCGCCGCCGAAGAGGCCCTGGCCCGGGCCGGCGTGCAGGCGCGCTTGCACAGCGCCTACAAGCCGCTGCTACACCACTTCCTGGAAGCGCTGGACATCGCGCAGATCGCACAGGCCGTGGTGCGCTACCCCAGCGCGGCACCGGCCTCCGGGCGGCGCTTTCTGCTGGAGGCCTACCCGCTCGCCGGCCTGCTGCCCGAAGGGGCCCTGCGGTTCGAGCCCTTGGCCGCCGCATCCGCCGATGACCTGGCTGCGCTGCATTACGAGGTCGAAGCCACGTTTCACGACGGCAGCCTGCACCGCGCCCGCGTCTTCGCGCCCAACCGCCGCCACACCGACGCCATCGGCCAGCCGCAGCTCTCGCCCACCGGCTGGCTGCGCGTGGGCAGCGCGCCCGGCACCGCCGACCGGCTGGACGCGCCCCAGGCCACCGACTACGAACAGCTCTTCGGCCTGGCCCTGCACAGCGTGCAGACGCAGCCCTGGGGCCGGCAGGAGCCCTACTTCGAGCGCCTGCAGATCCGCATCGACACGCCCGGCCTGGAGTACGCCCTGCCCGTGGGCGACGAGCGCGTGAGCACGCACGAGGCGCTGCACGAAGACCTCTACTTCTCGCTGCTCGAATGGTTCCAGCAGCACTCCGGCCGGCCGACGGGCGACCGCCACCTGCAGCCCGGCCAGGTGGTGCCCGACGTGCGCCCGCTGGCGGCCGGTGCCCTGCCACGCCTGCGCATCGCGCTGCAGCGCTTCGACGTGGCAGCGCAGGACGCCGCCGCCTGGGCCGAGGCCGATGCGCCCGGCCAGCCCCTGCATGCGCTGCGGCAGGCCATCGCGCCGGGCCGCATCGCGCAGGTGCTGGATGCGCTCGCCCGGCCCGGCGTGCAGCGCCTGGGCGCCACCTCGCGCCAGGGCCGCACCGTGCAGGGCCTCTACCAGCCGGGCAGCGGCGCGCCCGTGCTCATCAGCGCCGGCCAGCATGCGAACGAGACCTCGGGCGTGGTCGGCGCGCTGCGCGCCGCCCAGGCGCTGCAGGGCCAGCCGGGCGCGCACTTCGCGCTGATCGCGCTGGAGAATCCCGACGGCTACGCCCTGCACCGCGAGCTGGGCGCGCAGCACCCGCACCACATGCACCATGCGGCGCGCTACAGCGCCCTGGGCGACGACATCGAACACCGCACCCCGCCACTGCCGCTATACGAGCGTGCCGCGCGCGAAGAGGCGCTGGCGCTCTCCGGCGCCGGCCTGCACATCAACCTGCACGGCTACCCGGCGCACGAATGGACGCGGCCGCTCACCGGCTACGTGCCGCGCGGCTTCGAGCCCTGGATGCTGCCCAAGGGCTTCTTCCTGATCCTGCGGCACCATGCGGGCCACGGCGCGCAGGCGCGGGCGCTGCTGCAGGCCGTGGCCGCCGCGCTGCGCGAGGTGCCGGGCCTGGCCGAATTCAACGCCCGCCAGATGGCGCTCTACGAGCGGCATGCCGGCCCCATCCCGTTCGAGACGCTGCACGGCTTCGCCTACACCATCACCGAGAACCCGCGCGACGCCGCCGTCACGCTGATCACCGAATTCCCCGACGAAACCGTGCATGGCGAGGCCTTCCACTTCGCGCACACCGTGCAGATGCACGCCACGCTGGCCGCCGTGGCCGCCTGGCAACGCATTGCCGCAGACGGCAAGCCCTGAAGCGGCCGCGAGGGAAGGCCGCTAGCATTGCCCGCCATGCTTGCCGTTCTTTCCATTTCCATCGGCGCCAGCCTGGGCGCGCTGCTGCGCTGGCAGCTGGGCCTGTGGCTCAGCACCGGCAGTTCGCTGATCCCCTGGGGCACGCTGGCGGCCAACCTCATCGGCGGCTACCTGATCGGCGTGTGCGTGGGCGTGTTCCAGCAATTGCCGCAACTCGACCCGGCCTGGCGCCTGGCCATCGTCACTGGCTTTCTGGGCGGGCTCACCACCTTCTCCAGCTTCTCGGCCGAGGTGGTGGGCATGCTGATGCAGGAGCGCTGGCTGCTGGCCGGCGGCACCGCGCTGGTCCACGTCTGCGGCTCCCTGCTGATGACCTGGGTGGGCCTGCAGACCGTCGCGCTGCTCTGGCCCGCACTGCGCGGCTGACCCGCCCTGGCAGCGTTACTATCACTTCCGTAGCTGCCCGCGCACAGAACGCGGGCGCTATTGCCGGATTTGCCCCCTCATCACTTTTCCCGTTTCGCCATGGAAGCCACCAACGACCTGAACGACAGCCGCCTGGCCAATGCCTGGGCCGAGCTGCAGAACCACGCCATCAACGGCAACCCGCTGCACGCCGACGCCTACCGGCTCGCGTTCGCGGATCCCGAGTTCCTGCTGCGGCGGGAAACGCGCGGCATCCGCTTCCAGCTGGAAATGCTCAAGCCCGACCTGGGCCAGACCGCGCAAGGCATCGAGAACACGGTGGTGGTCTATGGCAGCGCGCGCTTTCTCTCGCCCGAAGAAGCCGCAGAGCAGCTGCAGGCCGCCGAAGCCAGCGGCGACGCGGCCCGCATCGCCCGCGCCCAGCTGGCCGTGAAGAACGCCCGCTACTACGACCTGGCCCGCCAGTTCGCGCGCATCGTGGCCGAGCACAGCGAGGCCCAGCCCCCGGCCGAGCGCCTCTACATCTGCACCGGCGGCGGCCCCGGCATCATGGAAGCGGCCAACCGCGGCGCGCACGAAGTGGGCGCGCTGAACGTGGGCCTGAACATCGCGCTGCCGCACGAGCAAAGCGGCAACCGCTTCATCTCGCCGTCGCTCAGCTACAAGTTCCACTACTTCGCGCTGCGCAAGATGCACTTCATGATGCGCGCCAAGGCCCTGGTGGCCTTCCCCGGCGGCTTCGGCACGCTGGACGAGCTGTTCGAGGTGCTGACCCTGGTGCAGACCGGCAAGGCCAAGGCCGTGCCCATCGTGCTGTTCGGCTCCGAGTTCTGGAAGAAGCTGGTCAACTTCGATGCGCTGGTGGAGCAAGGCACCATCTCCGAAGCCGATCTGAAGCTCTTCCACTACGTCGATGAGCCCCAGCAAGCCTGGGACGTCATCAAGGCCTTCTACGCGATCTGACCCGGGGCCACGGAGCATGCAACAACGCCAGCTCATCGGTTCCGGCTCCGTCTTCGAAGAGCGGATCGGCTACTCGCGCGCCGTCGCGCAGGGGCCGTTCGTCTTCGTCTCCGGCACCACGGGCTTCGACTACGCCACGATGACCATCGAAGACGGCGTCGCGGCCCAGGCGGAGCAGTGCCTGAAGAACATCGACCACGCATTGCGCCAGGCCGGCTCCAGCCTGGCCGACGTGGTGCGGGTGACCTATGTGCTGCCCGACGGCGAAGACTTCGAGGCCTGCTGGCCGGTGCTGCAGAAGTACTTCGGCGCGGTGCGTCCGGCCGCGATGATGATCTCGGCCCGGCTGCTCGATCCGCGCATGAAGATCGAGATCGAAGTCACCGCGATGAGGCAGCAGGGCTGAGCGGCCCGCTCAGGGCGTGGCCGGCCCGGCGGCCTCCATGCGCCAGGCCATCCGCGCGCCCGCGCCCACCGTGGCGCCCACCACCCAGAAGAGCCCGCCCACGCCGATCAGCGCGCCGGCCGTGCCGAACAGCACCGGCATCAGCACGCTGGATGCGTTGATGGTCATCAGCCGCAGGCCCAGCGCCTCGCCATGGCGGTGGTGCGGCGTGATCTGGTGCAGCATGCTCATGATCATGGGCTGCACCGAACCGAGCGAAAAACCCAGCAGCACCGAGCAGATGCCCAGCGACAGCGCCGTGGGCAGCAGCGGATAGATGCCGAAGAGCAGCGCGGAGACCACCATCGCGCCCGTCACCACCACCGCCTCGCTCAGGCGCGAGGCCAGCAGCGGCATCAGCATGCGCACCAGCGCCGCCGCGATGGCGAAGCCGCCCAGGATGGTGCCGATCACCGAGGCCGACAGCCCGCGCTCGTGACCCAGCAGCGGCACGACGAAGGTGTGCACGTCCCAGCACGACGAGAGCAGCCAGTTCACCAGCAGCAGGCGCCGAAAGCGCGGCTCGGCCAGCAGATCCCAGGCGCGGGGGCGCGGCCCGTCGGTGGGAGCGGCCTCGACCGGCGGCAGCTCCACCGTGGCGCGCACCCAGAACCAGGTAGCCAGCGGCAGCGCCGCCAGCATGGCGAAGGCGGCGCGGTAGCCCGCCGTGCTGCCCGCACCCTCCCCCACCAGCGCGCCCGCATGGTCGATCAAGAGGCCCGCGAAGAAGGGCCCCAGGAAGTTCGATGCCGCCGGGCCGATGGCCAGCCAGCTGAACACGCGGCGCAGCTGCGTGGCGTCGTGCGCGGCGCGGCCCACATGGCGCTGCAGCGCGATCAGCGCCGCGCCCGAGGCACCGCCCGTCATCAGCGCCGCCAGGCACAGCACCGGGTACACCGGGAACACGAAGGCCAGCCCAGCGCCCGTGGCGGCCACCGCCACCGACCAACCCACGGGCCGCTTGAGCCCGCGCCGGTCGGCATAGCGGCCGGCGGGCAGCGCCAGAAAGACCTGGGTGAGCGCGAAGAGCGCCAGCAGCAGGCCCACGGCCATCGCGCTATAGCCCTCGCGCAGCGCAAGCAGCGGCGCGGCCAGGCGCATGCCGGCCATGCTGGCATGGATGCAGATCTGCCCCAGGATCAGCCGCGCGAGCGCCCAGTTCACGTCACTCGCCCTCGTCCTCCAGCGACAGGCCCGTCTGCGCCGCCGCGCCCGGCAGCGCGGTGCCCGCCGCCGTCGATGCGGTGGGCGCGGGCAGCTCCTGCACGTCGCGCAGCTTGCGCTGGATGGCGCGGGTGCGCACGCCCACGTCGTCGAACTTCTTGGCGGCCGCGTCGATGGACTTCTTGGCCGAATCGACGATCTCGCCGAACTTGGCGAACTCGGTCTTGACCGAACCCAGCACGCCCCAGACCTCCGACGAGCGCTTCTCGATCGCCAGCGTCTTGAAGCCCATCTGCAGGCTGCTGAGCATGGCCGCCAGGTTGGCCGGGCCGGTGATCATCACGCGGCAGTCGTTCTGCACCGCCTCCACCAGGCCGGGGCGGCGGATCACCTCGGCGAAGAGGCCTTCGGTGGGCAGGTAGAGCACGGCGAAGTCGGTGGTGTGCGGCGGCGAGACGTATTTGCTGAAGATCTTCCTGGCTTCGAGCTTGATGGAGGTCTCGAAGGCATTGCCGGCCGAGGCGATGGCGGCCTTGTCCGCCGCGTCCTGCGCGTCCAGCAGGCGCTGGTACTGCTCGACCGGGTACTTGGAGTCGATGGGCAGCCAGACGGGTTTTTCGTCCTGGCGGCCCGGCAGGCGGATGGCGAATTCGACCAGCTCGTCGCTGCCCGGCACGGCCTTGACGTTGCGCGCGAACTGGTCGGGCGTGAGCACGTTCTCGATGATGGCGCCCAGCTGCATTTCGCCCCAGGTGCCGCGCGTCTTCACGTTGGTCATCACGCGCTTGAGGTCGCCCACGCTGCCGGCCAGGGTCTGCATCTCGCCCAGGCCCTTGTGCACCTGCTCCAGCCGGTCGCTGACGAGCTTGAAGGATTCGCCCAGGCGCTGCTCCAGCGTGGCGTGCAGCTTTTCATCCACCGTGCGGCGCATCTCCTCGAGCTTGGCCGTGTTGTCGGCCTGGATGGCGGCCAGCCGCTCGTTGAGCGCGCCGCGCAGCGCCTCGGCGTTGTGCTGGCTGCCCTGGGCCATGGCGCCCAGCTGCTGCGAGACAGCGTCCTGCAGCACCGCGAACTGGTTGCGGATCTGCTGGCCATTGGCCTCCAGCTGGTCCTTCAGCGCGGCGGACACGGTGCCCAGCTGCGTGTGGATGTCGCCCTTGAGCGAATCGAGCGTGCCGCGCGTGGCGGCGGTCAGCGCCTCGAAGCGCTCCTGGATGCGCTGCTCGAAGAGCTGGGTGCTCTCGGCCATGGCCTCGCGCGAGCGGGCGCTGTCGGAGGCCAGCTGCTGCGCGGTCTGCGTGAGTTCGGTGCGGAAGGCGGCGAGCGTTTCCGACAGCTCCTTGCGCGCCACGGCGGCTTCGGACTGGCCCTGGGCCAGGCGCTGCTCCAGCTTGGCCTCGAAGGCGCCGAAGGCGGCCAGCAGCTCGGCGCGGCCGGTGCGCGATTCGGCCACGGCCTGCGCCAGGCGTTCATCGATCGCGCCGCGCAGGCTCTCCAGCGTGCCCTGCGTGAGCTGCGTGAAGCCGCGCAGCTGCTGGCCCATGGCGTCCAGCGCGCCGTCGTTCTTGGCCACCGACAGCTGCGTGGCCTGCACGCCGCGCTCCAGCGCCTGCAGCCGCTCCAGCCATTCGGGCGGCAGGTCCACGCGCGGGCGGCGCAGCAGCACGGCGCACACCAGCGCGGCGATGAGCAGCAGCAGCGCCAGGGCAAGAATCATCTCGAAGGTCATGTCTCAATAACTACAAAAAAGATAGCTGCCAGCCCTTTATGAATAAGGGCTGGCAGCTGATTTCATTTAAAAAACCGTCAGCTGCCCCGCCCGGCCGGCGTGTTCACCGGCGTGAGCGGCCCGCGCCCGTCGAAGAAGGCGATCAGGTTGTCCGCCGCCAGGTTGGCCATGGCCAGCCGCGTGGGCACGGTGGCGCTGGCGATATGCGGGGTCAGCACCACGTTGGGCACTTCCAGCAGCGCGGGATTCACCTCGGGCTCGCCCTCGAACACGTCCAGCCCGGCGGCGGCGATACGCCGCTCCTTCAGGGCCTGGGCCAGCGCCGCGTCATCGACGATGCCGCCGCGCGCGATGTTGATGAGGTTGGCCGTGGGCTTCATCTGCGCCAGCTCCGCCGCGCCGATGGTGTGGTGCGACTGCGGTGTGTAGGGCAGCACCAGCATCAGGTGGTCGGCCGTGCGCAGCAGCTCTTCCTTGCCGACGTAGCGGGCCTTGCACTCGGCTTCCAGCTCCGGGCTCAGGCGCGAGCGATTGTGGTAGATCACGTTCATGCCGAAGCCGTGCGCGCCCCGGCGGGCGATGCCCTGGCCGATGCGCCCCATGCCCAGGATGCCCAGCGTGCTGCCGTGGATGTCGCTGCCGGCGAACAGGTCGTAGCTCCAGCGGGTCCACTGGCCGGCGCGCAGGTAGTGTTCGCTCTCGGTCACGCGGCGGGCCGTGGCCATCAGCAGGGCGAAGCCGAAGTCGGCCGTGGTCTCGGTCAGCACGTCGGGCGTGTTGGTGCCCTGCACGCCGGCGGCGGTCATGGCGTCCACGTCGAAGTTGTTGTAGCCCACGGCCATGTTGGCGGCGATCTTCAGCCGGGGCACGGCGGCGAGCAGGGCCGCATCCACGCGCTGGCTGCCGGTGGTGAGCACGCCGTCCTTGTCCGCCAGGCGCTGGGCCAGCTCGGCGGGGGACCAGATCACGTCGTCCGGATTGGCCTCGACCTCGAAGTGCTGCGACAGGCGCTCCACCACTTCGGGAAAGATGTTGCGGGCGATGAGGATGCGGGGCTTGGACATGGCGGGAGTCATCCTTGGAAAGAAGAGGGAAAAAATCAGCCCGGCCGCAGCGTGCGGCCTTGGGCGCTCAAGCGGCACGCAGCCGGGGCAGGCGCCGCCGGCAAAGGCAGCGGCGCTGCGCTCAGGCCGCGGAAGGAATCTCGAACACCTGCCGCAGATAGGCCAGGTATTTCTCGTCGTCGCACATGCCCTTGCCGGGCGTATCCGAGAGCTTGGCCACCGGCTGGCCGTTGCAGCGCGTCATCTTGATGACGATCTGCAGCGGCACGTGCGCGGGCGGGTCGCCCAGGTCGTTGGTCAGGTTGGTGCCGATGCCGAAGGCCAGCTGGCAGCGGCCCTGGAACTGGCGGTAGAGCTCGATGGTGCGCGGCACGGTGAGCGCGTCGCTGAAGATCAGCGTCTTGGTCAGCGGATCGACACGGTTCTTGCGGTAGTGGTCCAGCAGGCGTTCGCCCCAGGCGAAGGGGTCGCCGCTGTCGTGCCGGGCGCCGTCGAAGAGCTTGCAGAAGTACAGGTCGAAGTCGCGCAGGAAGGCCGTCATGCCATAGACGTCGGAGAGCGCGATGCCCAGGTCGCCCCGGTATTCGCGCGCCCACATCTCGAAGCCGAAGATCTGGCTGTCGCGCAGGCGCGGGCCCAGGGCCTGGCAGGCCTGCAGGTACTCATGCGCCATGGTGCCCAGCGGCGTAAGGCCCAGCTTCATCGCATAGAGCACGTTGCTCGTGCCGGCGAACTGGCCGGGCGCCGTGCGGCCGTCGGGCTTGCGCTCGGCCGTGCCCAGGCGCGCGCACAGCACGCGCAGCACCTCTTCGTGCCAGGAGCGGCTGAAGCGGCGGCGCGTGCCGTAGTCGGCGATCTTCAGGTCGGACAGGCCCTCGCCCTGCAGCTGCGCGATCTTCGTGTCCAGCCGGCGGCGGCCCTGCGGGAAATCGGGCACCTTCTGCGTGTTGCGGAAATAGACCTCGTTGACGATCGCCAGCACCGGGATCTCGAACAGGATGGTGTGCAGCCACGGCCCCTGGATGGAGATGTCCAGCTCGCCCGAAGGCTGCGGCGTGATGGTGATGTACTTCTCGTTGAGCTTGAAGAGCGCGAGGAAGTCCACGAAGTCGCTCTTGATGAACCGCAGCGACCGCAGATAGGCCAGTTCGGCATCCTGGAAATGCAGGCTGCACAGCGACCGGATCTCGTCGCGGATCTCGTTGGCATAGGGCGCCAGGGACACGCCCTGGTTGCGGCACTTGAAGCGGTATTCGACCTGCGCCCCGGGGAACTGGTGCAGCACGACCTGCATCATGGTGAACTTGTACAGGTCGGTGTCGAGCAGGCTGGTGATGATCATGTGAACGCCGCGGGCGGATTCCGCGGATCAGGCTGGCGCGCCGGGCGGCGCTTGTCTCGCATGCCATTGTGGCACCAAGGCAGCGGCCTTACGGCGCAGAGGTCACCCCTCACCGCTTGGCGCGCATATCGCCTTCGCCATCACGCCCGCGGCGCCCCCGCCCGCAGCGGCTGCAGCGCCGCCTGCAGCGCTGGCGGCAGTGCGCAGGGGCGGCGGTGCTCCCGATCGACATAGACATGCACGAAGTGGCCGCAGGCCGCCGTCATCGGCGAGCCTTGCGCGAAAAGGCCGACCTCGTAGCGCACGCTGCTCGTGCCGATGCGCGCCACGCGGATGCCCGCCTCCACGGTCTGCGGAAACGCCAGCGGCTCGAAGTAGTTGCACTGGGTCTCGATCACCAGCCCGATGGTGCCGCCGTGGTGGATGTCCAGCGCGCCCTGTTCGATCAGATAGGCGTTCACCGCCGTGTCGAACCAGCTGTAATAGACGACGTTGTTGACATGGCCGTAGGCATCGTTGTCCATCCAGCGTGTGCCGATGGGCCGGAAGACGGCGTAGGCCGAGCGGGGCTGCGGAACGGGGCGTGGCAAGGCACTACTGTGCGAGTCATCTGTCTGAGGCATGGTGCCCAACATTTTCGACTGTTGCCCGGCATGGCGCAGACAGCTGGGCGACAGGCGTGCGACAGATGGCTGCGCATGCACAAATGGAGTGCGCTCTCTAAAATTGCTGCACTGCAACAAAAAGGCTTGCAGCTCTGTGCGAAGTCTCTAGAATTTGGTCCATGCTGCACTGCAACATGAACAGTCAGGTTGCCGCAGATGAGTTCTTCCAACCCGCTTTCACAGCACCCTATCAGGAGATACGTCATGTCCCTCACCCCCGAACAACTGCTGGCCTCGCACAAAGCCAACCTGGAAACCCTGTTCGGCTTGACGAACAAGGCCTTTGAAGGCGTCGAAAAGCTGGTCGAACTCAACGTGACCGCTTCGCGCGCTGCCCTGTCGGAAGCCGCCAGCCACACCCAGGCCATGCTGAGCGCCAAGGACGCGCAAGAGCTGCTGGCCCTGCAAGCCAGCCTGTTCCAGCCCCTGGCTGAAAAGACCGCCGCCTACAGCCGCCACCTGTACGACATCGCTTCGGGCACCAGCACCGAAATCGGCAAGACCTTCGAAGCCCAGGCCAGCGAAGTGCAACGCAACTTCAGCAACCTGGTGGACACCGCTGCACGCAACGCACCGGCCGGCACCGAAACCGGCGTGGCCGTGTTCAAGAGCGCCGTCTCCGCCGCCAACACCGCCTACGAATCCGTGCAAAAGGCCGTGAAGCACGCCAGCGACGTGGCCGAAGCCAACTTCAGCGCAGTCGCCAACACCGCGACCAACGCTGCCAAGACCGCCACGGCCAACGCCGTGCCGCGCAAGCGCTGATCGATCCATCCGGCGCCCTGCTGCCCCGGCAGCGGCGCGCCGCAACAGTTGTCGCCGAATGCACGCACGCCGCGCGCGCCGGCCACACGGTTGTCTCCTTGGACCCCGCGGAAGACTGCTTCAGGGGTCCCTTGAAAGCCCGACACCTCAACTGTCGGGCTTTTTTTCGTGCATGCGATGGCGGCACCAGGGCCTCTGGCGCACAGCGGCGTTGATCCGTTGATCCAGATCAATACCTTGCCAGGCCCAAGTCATTGTTAAGAAGCATTCGCGTTCAAACTATCATGCACGGCGTTCCATGCTTCATCCCCGAAAGAACCTTGCCATGCAGACTGTCGCGAAATCGATTCTCACCTTGTGCCTGATGGCGGCGGCCGGAGCCACCGCTGCGCAGGAGCAGGTCGTCAACCTCTATTCCGCCCGCCACTACGCGACAGACGAAGCGCTCTATTCCGGCTTCACCAAGGCTACCGGCATCAAGGTCAACCGCGTCGATGCCGACGACGCCGGCATCGTGGCCCGCCTGAAGGCCGAAGGCGCCTCATCCCCGGCCGACGTGATCCTGCTGGTGGATGCAGCCCGTCTCTATCGCGGCGAGGCCGACGGCCTCTTCCTGCCGATCAAGTCGAAGGTGCTGGAAGATGCGATCCCCGCCAACCTGCGCGCCAAGCCTGACGCGAACGGCGGCATCCCCTGGTTCGGCCTGTCCACCCGGGCGCGGGTCATCGTCTACAACAAGGCCAAGGTCCACAAGGAAGACGTGGACACCTACGAAGAGCTGGCCGATCCCAAGAACAAGGGCAAGGTCTGCATCCGCTCCGGCTCGCACCCCTACAACCTGAGCCTCTTCGGCGCCGTGATGGAACACATGGGCGAACAGAAGACGGAAGCCTGGCTCAAGGGCGTGGTCGCCAACCTGGCCCGCGCACCCAAGGGCGGCGACACCGACCAGATCAAGGCCGTCGCCTCCGGCGAATGCGAGATCGCAGTCACCAACAGCTACTACCTGGCCCGCATCCTGCGCTCCGACAAGCCTGAAGACGCTGCCATCGCCAGCAAAGTCGGCGTGGTGTTCCCCAACCAGCAATCCTGGGGCACCCACCTGAACATCGCCGGCGGCGCCGTGGCACGCCACACCAAGCATGAGGCCAATGCCATCAAGTTCCTGGAATACCTGGCCAGCCCGCAGGCGCAGAACTACTTCGCTAACGGCAACAACGAATGGCCTGCCGCCAAGGGCGTGGACCCGGCCAACCCCGCCCTCCAGGCCATGACGGAAGGCAAGCCGTTCAAGAGCGAAACCATTCCGATCAGCGCCGTCGGCGCCAACACCACCAAGGTGCAGCAGATGCTGGACCGGGTCGGTTTCCGCTGAGCGGCCGCCCTGCCCTGCCCGACCCCACGCCCGGCTTGCCGGGCTTTTTTTCGTGCCTGCGCAGAAACCCACCGTAGCCGGCACCTTGGGACATAATTGACGTTTACGTTAACGTAACAAGGAGACGACACATGGACATCCAGGGCAAGGTATTCATCGTGACCGGCGGCGCGTCCGGCCTGGGCGAAGGCACGGCGCGCATGCTGGCCGCAGCAGGCGGCACCGTCGTCATCGCCGACATGCAGGCCGACAAGGGCGAGGCCGTGGCCCAGGAGATCGGCGGCAGCTTCGTGCGATGCGACGTCAGCCAGGAAGCCGACGCGCAAGCCGCGGTGGACAAGGCCGTATCGCTGGGCAAGTTCATGGGCCTGGTGAACTGCGCCGGCGTGGCCCCTGCGGAAAAGACCGTGGGCAAGAACGGCGCGCACGCCCTCGCCAGCTTCAGCAAGACCATCTCGGTGAACCTGATCGGCAGCTTCAACATGATCCGCCTGGCGGCCGAGGCCATGAGCCGCAACGAACCCGAAGCCACGGGCGAGCGCGGCGTGCTGATCTCCACGGCCAGCGTGGCGGCCTATGACGGACAGATCGGCCAGGCGGCCTATTCGGCATCAAAAGGCGGCATCGTCGGCATGACACTGCCGATCGCACGCGATCTCGCACGAACCGGCATCCGCAACATGACGATCGCCCCGGGCATCTTCGGCACGCCCATGCTGTTCGGCATGCCGAAAGAAGTCCAGGACGCGCTCGCCGCCGGCGTGCCCTTCCCCAGCCGCCTCGGCACGCCGCAGGACTACGCCAAGCTGGCACGCCACATCTTCGAGAACGACATGCTCAACGGCGAAGTGATCCGCCTGGATGGCGCCATCCGGCTGGCTCCGCGCTGAAGTTGGGGGGGGGGGGAAAAGCAGCCGCCTCTGCCAGGTGCCGGGTGGCTGCAGGTCGGGCCGAGTCTTCAAAAGCAAGGCACCACCAGCCCCCAACCTGCGATCTAGCGGCAGACATAGCGCTCAACACACCGCACGCCAGGCACCAGGCACAATCCACGGAGCATGGCCGTGAATCTGGAGCACCAAAGAAAAAAGGTTTGCAGCTATTTTCATAGCGGCAAACCTTTTTATTTTGGCGGAGTGGACGGGACTCGAACCCGCGACCCCCGGCGTGACAGGCCGGTATTCTAACCAACTGAACTACCACTCCTGGCAGGCAGCTTTTCGCTTGGTGCTTATGCTCCAAGCCAAGTGCTACAAACTTGGCGACCCTACGGGGATTCGAACCCCGGTACTCACCGTGAAAGGGTGATGTCCTAGGCCTCTAGACGATAGGGTCAAAACCTGGGAGCTAACCGTTCTCTAACAAATTTCAGTGGTGGAGGTAAACGGGATCGAACCGATGACCTCTTGCATGCCATGCAAGCGCTCTCCCAGCTGAGCTATACCCCCACTGCTTCCTGACTTAAGCCAAGAAGATTGAACTGGCGGAGTGGACGGGACTCGAACCCGCGACCCCCGGCGTGACAGGCCGGTATTCTAACCAACTGAACTACCACTCCTGGCAGGCAGCTTTTCGCTTGGTGCTTATGCTCCAAGCCAAGTGCTACAAACTTGGCGACCCTACGGGGATTCGAACCCCGGTACTCACCGTGAAAGGGTGATGTCCTAGGCCTCTAGACGATAGGGTCAAAACCTGGGAACTAACCGTTCTCTAACAAATTTCAGTGGTGGAGGTAAACGGGATCGAACCGATGACCTCTTGCATGCCATGCAAGCGCTCTCCCAGCTGAGCTATACCCCCACTAACTGACTCAGACTTGCAATTCAGTGAATTGCTTGTCGTCATCTGCTAAGCCTTGAATTATAGACAGGTTTTTAAGCCTTTCGCAATCTTGCTGCAATTTTTTCGCGACCCAGCAATTCCAGCACGGCATCCACCGACGGCGTATGGGCCGTGCCCACCGTCAGCACCCGCACCGGCATCGCCAGTTGGGGCATCTTCAGGCCGTGTTCGGCCAGCACGGCCTTGAAGGCAGCGGCGATCGCAGCCTTGTCCCAATCGCAGGTCGCCAGGGCCGCGCGCAGGGATTCGATGGCCGGCCAGATGGCCTCGGTCACGTGCTTGGCCTTCTCCTCGGCATCGGGCGTTACGTCGGCATAGAACACCGATGCCCATTGCGCGAGCGCCAGGGTCGTGTCGCAACGATCCTTGAAGAGTGCGCAGATGCGCGGCAGACGGCCATCGGCCAGCGCATCGGCAGCCACTCCGCGCTGCTGCAGCAAGGGCGCGATCAGCGCGGCCAGGGCGTCGTCGGACATGGCCTTCAGGTGCTGGGCGTTGACCCAGCGCAGCTTGGCCTCGTCGAACTGCGCGGCGCTGCGGCCCAGGTGGTCGAGGTTGAACCACTGCAGGAACTGCTCGCGGCTGAAGATCTCGTCGTCGCCATGGCTCCAGCCCAGACGCGCCAGGTAGTTGATCATGGCCTCGGGCAGATAGCCCTCGTCGCGGTACTGCGTGACGGCCTTGGCGCCGTTGCGCTTGCTCATCTTCTCGCCCTGCTCGTTGAGCACGGTGGGCAGGTGAGCGTAGACCGGCGGCTCCTTGCCGAGGGCGCGGAAGATATTGATCTGGCGCGGCGTGTTGTTCACATGGTCGTCGCCACGGATGACGTGCGTGATGGCCATGTCCACGTCATCGACCACCACGCAGAAGTTGTACGTGGGCGTGCCGTCGGGCCGCGCGATGACCAGATCGTCGAGTTCGTCGTTGCTGATCTCGATGCGGCCCTTGACCTTGTCTTCCCAGACGACGGAGCCTTCCGTCGGATTGCGGAAGCGCAGCACCGGCTTCACGCCTTCCGGCACGGGCGGCAGCACCTTGCCGGGCTCGGGCCGCCAGGTGCCGTCGTAGCGCGGCTTCTGCTTGGCCTGCATCTGGCGCTCGCGCAGGGCGTCCAGCTCTTCCATGCTCATGTAGCAGGGATAGACCAGGCCGTCGGCCTGCATCTGCGCCAGCACTTCCTTGTAGCGGTCCATGCGCTGCATTTGATAGAACGGGCCCTCGTCGGGCTGCATGCCCAGCCAGGCCATGCCTTCCAGGATCACGTCCACGGCCGCCTGGCTGGAACGCTCCACGTCGGTGTCTTCGATCCGCAGGATGAAGTCGCCGCCCGTCGCGCGGGCGAAGGCCCAGGGATAGAGCGCGGAGCGGATGTTGCCGAGGTGGATGAAGCCGGTGGGCGAGGGAGCGAAGCGGGTACGGATGCGCTGGGACATGTCTGGAAATTCGTTCATTGCAGGGTATCGAGGCCGCGGGCGAGGTCTGCCTTGAGGTCGTCGATGTGTTCGAGGCCGACCGCCACGCGGATCAGGCCCTGGCCGATGCCGGCCGTGGCGCGCTGCTCTTCGGACAGGCGCCCGTGCGAGGTGCTGGCCGGGTGGGTGATGGTGGTCTTGGTGTCGCCCAGGTTGGCGGTGATGCTGCACACGCGCGTGCTGTCGATCACATGGAAGGCACCGGCACGCGCCGCCTCCGGAGTGGCCGCCGTCTTCACGTCGAAGGACAGCACCGCGCCACCCAGACCCGACTGCTGGCGCATGGCCAGTTCGTGCTGGGGATGCGAGGCGAGACCGGGGTAATAGACACGCGCCACGCGAGGATGCGCTTCGAGCCAGGTCGCGAGCTGCAGGGCATTGGCGCTCTGCGCCTTCACGCGCAGCGAAAGCGTTTCGAGTCCCTTCAGCACCACCCATGCGTTGAAGGGCGAAAGGTTCATGCCGGCACTGCGGATCAGCGGCGCCAGCTTGCCTTCGATCAGTTCCTTGGAGCCGCACACGGCGCCGGCCATCACGCGGCCTTGACCATCGAGGAACTTGGTGCCGGAATGGACGACCAGATCGGCACCCAGCCGGGCCGGCTGCTGCAGCGCGGGCGATGCGAAGCAGTTATCGACCGCCAGGAGCACGCCCGCTTCCTTGGCGATGGCGGCGAGCGCCTGGATGTCGCACAGATCGGTCAGCGGGTTGGTCGGTGTTTCGGCAAACATCAGCCGCGTCTCGGGCCGCAGGGCGGCCTTCCAGGCGGCCGCATCGGTCTGCGGCACGAAGCTGGCCTGCACGCCGAAGCGCGACAGTTCGCCGCCGATCAGCCGGATGGTCGAGCCGAACATCGACTGCGAGCACACCACATGGTCGCCCGTCTTCAGCAGGGACATGCACATGAGCAGGATCGCCGACATGCCGGAGGCCGTGGCCACGGCGGACTCGGTGCCCTCCATGGCGGCCAGGCGGCGCTCGAAGCTGGTCACCGTGGGGTTCGAGGTGCGGGTGTAGGTGTAGCCGGGCTCTTCGTTGGCAAAGCGCCGCGCGGCGGTGGCGGCGTCGGGCTGCACGAAGCTGCTGCTCAGGTAGAGCGCCTCGGAGTGCTCGCCATAGGCGCTGCGCGGAATGGCTTCACGCACGGCCAGCGTATCGGGGTGCAGGCCCGGGGGCAAGACGGATCGGTCGATCATGGCTCAGGCTCGAAAAAGAAGGTGATGAGAAAAAAGCACGGCGGCGGACCGCTACAGCCCGCCGCCCGTCACGAGGCTTGGAGCGCCCTCAGGCGTTCTGCGCGTTCGGCAGCGCGAGGCGGGAAGTATCTTCCTCCTGCGGCTCTTCCACGCCGACGCGGCCTTCGTTCAGCTCGGCGATCTCTTTCGCGGTGATGTCGCCCGTCACATAGACCCCGTCAAAGCACGAGGCATCGAAGCCTTCGATGTGGCTGTTGAGCGAGCCCACGGCGCGCTTCATGGCATCGACGTCCTGGTAGATCAGCGCGTCGCAGCCGATGGATTCGCGCACTTCCTCGACCGTGCGGCCGTGGGCCACGAGTTCGCTGCTGGTGGGCATGTCGATGCCATAGACGTTGGGGTAGCGCACCGGCGGCGCGGCGCTGGCCAGGTACACCTTGCGGGCACCGGCATCGCGCGCCATCTGCACGATCTCGCGCGAGGTCGTGCCGCGCACGATGGAATCGTCCACCAGCAGCACGTTGCGGCCCTTGAATTCGCTGCCGATGACATTGAGCTTCTGGCGCACCGACTTCTTGCGCACGCCCTGCCCCGGCATGATGAATGTGCGGCCCACGTAGCGGTTCTTCACGAAGCCTTCGCGATACGGAATGCCCAGCAGATGCGCCAGCTGCGTCGCGCTGGGGCGGCTGGATTCGGGGATGGGGATGACCACGTCGATCTCGCTCGGCGGCACGGTGGAGATCACGCGCTTGGCCAGCGATTCGCCCAGGTTCAGGCGGGCCTGATAGACGGAGATGCCGTCCAGCACCGAATCAGGCCGGGCCAGATAGACGAACTCGAAGATGCAGGGGTTGAGCTGGGGCGCTGCGGCGCACTGGCGCGCATGCACCGTGCCGTCCTGCGTGATGAACACGGCTTCGCCGGGCTGCACGTCGCGCTCGAACACATGGCTGGTGCCTTCCAGCGCCACCGATTCGCTGCCCACCATCACCGTGCCGTCGGCGCTGCGGCCCATGCACAGCGGGCGGATGCCGTGCGGATCGCGGAAGGCCAGCAGGCCGTGGCCGGCGATCAGGGCGATCACGGCGTAGGAGCCCTTGACGCGCTTGTGGACCGCGCTCACGGCCGAGAACACGTCTTCGACCTGCAGCGGCACGCCGCGCGATGCGCGCTCGAGCTCGTGCGCGAACACGTTGAGCAGCACTTCGGAGTCGCTCTCGGTGTTCGTGTGGCGGTGGTCGGTGGAGAACAGCTCCGCACGCAGCGCCTGGGCGTTGGTCAGGTTGCCGTTGTGCACCATCACGATGCCGAAGGGCGCGTTCACGTAGAAGGGCTGCGCCTCTTCCTCGCTGTAGGCATTGCCCGCCGTGGGATAGCGCACCTGGCCCAGGCCGACCGAGCCGGGCAGCGCGCGCATGTTGCGCGTGCGGAAGACGTCACGCACCATGCCCTTGGCCTTGTGCATGAAGAACTTGCGCCCTTCCTGGGTGACGATGCCCGCGGCATCCTGCCCCCGGTGCTGCAGCAGCAGCAAGGCGTCATAAATCAGCTGGTTGACGGGAGCAGCACTCACTACGCCGACGATTCCACACATATTCGCGTTCCATTGATAGGCGGGACCATCCCGCCGAAAGAAGACCCGCCCGCCGCAGAAGACCGCGGCCGGCGCATCACGAAGGCATATGCCTTGCAAACTCCTCGGGCACCGCCGGCTTGAGCTGGACCAGTGCCTTGTGCAACATGGGGGCCGCCACCGACGTTTTCCACCAGGGCGCTTCGTGCAGCGGCGTCCAGCTGGCGACGAGCGCCAGCGCCAGCAGCAGCAGCGCCCCGCGCAACGCGCCGAACAGCGCGCCCAGCACCCGGTCGGTCGGCCTCAGCCCCACGGCCTCGACCAGCTTCTTGCTCAACCAGGCCACGAAGCCGAAAAAAAACAGCGCCCCCACAAAAACCAGCACGAACCCCGCCGCATGGCGAAAAGGGCCCTGCGTATCGCCCATGGGCAGCCAGGCACCCACATCGCTGGCCAGCCACTGCGCCACCACGAAGGCAGCGGCCCAGCCCGCCAGCGAGATCAGTTCGAACACCAGGCCGCGCCAGGCCCCCACCAGCAGGGAGCCCAGCACGAGCGCCAGGAACACCCAGTCCAGCGCGGCAAGGTGCCACCCTGCATCCAGCGCTGAAGCGTCCATCGAACTACAGCGTCAATACGGAGGCGGACAAGCCCAGGGCCTTGATGCGCCCGACGGCCTTGTCGGCTTCGGCCCGGCTGGCAAAAGGCCCCGCACGCACCCGCGTGCGCTTGCCGTCCTTGGTATCCACCGCCTGGGTATAGGTCTTGACCCCGGCATGTTCCAGCTTATTGCGCACCTCGCGGGCCTTGTCGGCATCGGCGAAGGCGCCCACCTGCACGATGAAACGGCCGTCCTCATCCGACTTGGAGGCGGTGGCCGCCGGCGCAGCCGAGGCGGTCGGCCGGCCTTCGAGCAGCGCGCGGGCACGGGCAGCGTCGTCGCTGCGGGACTGCTGGCGGGCAGGCTCGGGCGCGGCGGCCACGGGCTTGGATTCGGTGCGCGATTCGTGCCGCGTCTCGGCCTTGGGCTCGCTCCGGGTTTCGGTCTTTTCCACCTTGGGTTCCGGACGGCTGCGCGCCGGAGCCTCGGCGCGCGCCACCACGGCTGGGGCGGGCACCGCAACAGGCGCCGGTGCCGGCGCCGGTGCCGGCTTGGACTCGGCACGCGGGGGGACGATTTCCTCGCCCGCATCCAGGCCCGCGGCATCGCTGCCGGAGACTGCGCCGGACGCCTGGGCGGACGACTTGGGCTTGGCCTCGGCCACGGCCGCCGGGGCCTTCGCCGCGTCGGGCACGACCAGGGGCGCAGCCTTGTTGCGATCGGGAATCTCGATCGGGATATCGACCGCCACCGGACGCGGCTGCGTGTCGAAGAGCATGGGAAAGCCGATGATGCCGAGCAGCACCAGGACGGCAGCGCCGATCAGGCGGTGGCGGGCACGCCGCCGCAGCGCGTCGATGCTCTCGGCGTGTGCGTTGCGCGACCGCCGAGCGGGCTTGGCGCCCTCGTCCTGCGCCTTCTGACCAGGCCAGCGAAACTTGAAAAATGCCATGGAGTGCGGACCCGTTATGCGCCGAGATGCTTGGCGTGCAGACGCGGCGTTCCGTCCTGGAGGACGCCGCCGACGGTGTAGAACGAGCCAAAGACCACAATTCTATCAGTGGGGTCCGCAGCCTCCACCGCCGCCTGCAGGGCCTGCTCGGGACTTTCGTGCAGGCTGGTCTGGACCGGGCGGCGGCCTCCGGCCACCATCTGCAGCGCATTCCACTTCTGCTGCAGGCCCGCCGCCGTTTCGGCGCGGGGCGTGGGCAGGTCGGTGAAATACCAGCGATCGATGAGTGGGGCGATCTTGGCCAGCATGGGGGCCAGGTCCTTGTCCGCCATGGCGCCGAACACCGCATGGGTGGTGGGGAAAAAGCCCATGGCGTCCAGGTTGGCCGTCAGCGCCGCCACCGAGTGCGGGTTGTGGGCCACGTCCAGCACCAGCGTGGGCTGCCCCGGCACGATCTGGAAGCGGCCGGGCAGCTCGACCATGGCCAGGCCGGTGCGCACGGCCTGCGCGGTGATCGGCAGGCGGTCGCGCAACGCCTCCAGCGCAGCCAGTGCGCCGCTGGCGTTCACCAGCTGGTTGGCGCCGCGCAGGGCGGGATAGGCCAGCCCGGCATAGCGCCGGCCGCGGCCGGCCCAAGACCACTGCTGCTTGTCGCCCGAGAAATTGAAGTCGTGCCCGAAGCGCCAGAGATCCGCCCCGATGGCCTGGGCATGGTCGATCACGCTCTGCGGCGCCATGGGGTCGCTCACCACCACCGGGCGGCCGGCACGCATGATGCCGGCCTTCTCGCGGCCGATGGATTCGCGGTCGGGCCCCAGGAATTCGACGTGGTCGATGTCGATGCTGGTGATGACGGCGCAGTCGGCATCGATCACGTTGGTCGCGTCGAGCCGGCCGCCCAGACCCACCTCGAGGATGGCGACGTCCAGGCGCGCCTGGCTCATCAGCCGCAGGATGGCGAGCGTCGTGAATTCGAAATAGGTGAGCGATACCTCGCCGCCTTCGGTGCGGGCGCGCTCCACGGCCTCGAAATGCGGCACGAGGTCGGCCGCGGCGACGATGTCGCCATGGATGCGGCAGCGCTCCTCGAAATGCACCAGATGCGGCGAGGTATAGACGCCCGGACGGAAGCCGGCCTGGAGGGCCACGGCCTCCAGCATGGCGCAGGTGGAGCCCTTGCCGTTCGTGCCCGCCACGGTGATCACCGGGCAGTCGAAACGCAGGCCCATGCGCACGGCCACCTCGCGCACGCGGTCGAGCCCCATGTCGATGTTCTTGGGGTGCAGGCGCTCGCAGTGGGCGAGCCAGTCTTCGAGGGTGAGGGGTGCAGTGCTCATACAGCCTCCGATTGTCGCCGACCGGCGCATGCCCGATGATCGGGGCCATGAGTACCCCCGCTATCACCCTCTACGGCATCCCCAACTGCGACACCGTCAAGAAAGCCCGCCGCTGGCTGGCCGACAACGGCCTGGAACACCAGTTCCACGACTTCAAGAAACAGGGCGTGCCCGCCGACCGCCTGCAGGGCTGGATCGGCGCCGTCGGCTGGGAAAAGCTGGTGAACCGCCAGGGAACGACCTGGCGCAAGCTCGATGCCGCGCAGCAGGCCGCGGTGAGGGATGCCGCCAGCGCCAGCGCGCTCATGGAAAACCTGCCCTCGGTCATCAAGCGGCCGGTGGTCGAATGGGCCGGCCAGCCGGACCGCGAGGTTTCGGTCGGGTTCGACGCCGCCGCCTGGAACGAACGCGCGGCCCGGGCCTCCAACGCCTGAGCGCGGCGAGTACGGCGCCACCCTCCGCAAGCCGAAGCCTTCGCGCACAGAACTTTACGCAGTTTTACCCTGCACGCGTCTGGACTATGAGGTGCCCGCCTAAACTTTTCATGTGTCTGGTGCGTTGTACACCGACCTCAAGGAGCTTTTCATCATGAAAAAGATCATCGTCCTGACCGCACTTGCCGCCGTGGCCGCAGGTGCCAGCGCCCAGGAAATGGGCCGCGTCCTGTCGGCCACGCCGATCACCGAGCAGGTCGCCATTCCGCGCCAGGTGTGCAGCAATGATGCCGTCTATACCGAACAGCAGCCCAGCGGTGCCGGCGCGCTGCTGGGCGCCATCGCCGGCGGCGCCGTGGGCAATGCCGTGGGCCACGGAGGCGGGCGCGCAGCCGCCACGGCGCTGGGCCTGATCGGCGGCGCAGTGCTGGGCAACAACGTGGAAGGCACGCGCGGCGGCTACCAGAACGTGCAGCGCTGCTATTCGCAGAACTACTACGAGAACCGCGCTGTGGGCTACAACGTGGTCTATGAATACGCGGGCCGCCAGTACAGCACCCGTACGCAGAACGACCCGGGCGCCTGGATTCCGCTCAACGTGCAGCCTGCCGTGCAGGGCATGACCAGCTACCCGCAAGGCGGCTACGAGCAGCCCGGCGTGGTGGTGACGACCCGCCCTGGCCCGGTGGCCTACATCGTGCCGCCGCCGGCCACGGTGATCGACTACCGCGACGGCTACGGCCGCCCCTACCGGCCCGACCCGTACTGGCGCTGAGATGGCGCCGCCCGAGGGCGCGGCCCGCTGAAGAAAAAGGAGCTTTCGGGCTCCTTTTTTCATGCCCGGCCGGCACGCAGGTCCGACGGCCGGTGGGGCATGCCTAAAATCTGCGGTTTCCCATCCCTCATTCCCGCATCCATGACCACCGAAAAGATCGACGGCGTGTCCGTCACCACCCGAGCCAACGTGTACTTCGACGGCAAGTGCGTGAGCCACGGCGTCACTTTCCCCGACGGCACGAAGAAATCGGTCGGCGTGATCCTGCCCGCCACCCTCACCTTCAACACGGGCGCACCGGAAATCATGGAATGCGTGGGCGGCGCCTGCGAATACAAGCTGGACGGCACCGACACCTGGGTGAAGTCCGGCGAGGGCGAGAAATTCAGCGTGCCCGGCAACTCGAAGTTCGAGATCCGCGTGACCGAGGCATACCACTACATCTGCCACTTCGGCTGATCCGGACAGACAGAACGAAAGCACCATCGCTCCATGGCCACCATCCTCCAGAACCTCCCCGCCGGCCAGAAGGTCGGCATCGCCTTCTCCGGCGGCCTCGACACCAGCGCGGCCCTGCGCTGGATGAAGAACAAGGGCGCCCTGCCCTACGCCTACACCGCCAACCTGGGCCAGCCCGATGAGCCCGACTACGACGCCATTCCCCGCAAGGCCATGGAATACGGCGCCGAGCAGGCCCGCCTGATCGACTGCCGCACGCAGCTGGCCCATGAAGGCATCGCCGCCCTGCAGGCCGGCGCCTTCCACATCAGCACCGCCGGCATCACCTACTTCAACACCACGCCGCTGGGCCGTGCCGTCACGGGCACCATGCTGGTGGCCGCCATGAAGGAAGACGACGTCCACATCTGGGGCGACGGCTCGACCTTCAAGGGCAACGACATCGAGCGCTTCTACCGCTACGGCCTGCTGACCAACCCGTCGCTCAAGATCTACAAGCCCTGGCTCGACCAGCTGTTCATCGACGAGCTGGGCGGCCGTGCCGAGATGTCGGCCTTCATGACCAAGGAAGGCTTCGGCTACAAGATGAGCGCCGAGAAGGCCTACAGCACCGACAGCAACATGCTGGGCGCGACGCACGAAGCCAAGGACCTGGAACTGCTGTCCAGCGGCATCCGCATCGTGAACCCCATCATGGGCGTGGCGTTCTGGAAGGACGACGTGCAAGTCAAGGCCGAAGAGGTCTCGGTGCGCTTCGAGGAAGGCCAACCCGTGGCCCTGAACGGCGTCGAATTCAGCGACCCCGTGGCGCTGATCCTGGAAGCCAACCGCATCGGTGGCCGCCACGGCCTGGGCATGAGCGACCAGATCGAGAACCGCATCATCGAGGCCAAGAGCCGCGGCATCTACGAAGCCCCCGGCCTCGCGCTGCTGCACATCGCCTACGAGCGCCTGGTGACCGGCATCCACAACGAGGACACGATCGAGCAGTACCGCATGAACGGCCTCAAGCTCGGCCGCCTGCTCTACCAGGGCCGCTGGTTCGACCCGCAGGCCATCATGCTGCGCGAGACCGCCCAGCGCTGGGTGGCCCGCGCCATCACCGGCACGGTGACGCTGGAGCTGCGCCGCGGCAACGACTACTCCATCCTGAACACCGAGTCCCCCAACCTGACCTACGCGCCCGAGCGCCTGTCGATGGAAAAGGTGGAAGACGCGCCGTTCAGCCCGGCCGACCGCATCGGCCAGCTGACCATGCGCAACCTGGACATCGTGGACACGCGCGCCAAGCTGGGCATCTACGCCCAGTCCGGCCTGCTGTCGCTGGGCGGCAATGCCGCGCTGGCGCAGCTGGGCGACGACAGCGACAAGAAGTAAGCCAAGCGCCGCAATCTGCCCCGAATAGCCCGCTGGCGCTTGCCCAGCAAGCGCCAGCAGCTATCAAAAGCAGAGCATATGAAAAAAAGCCGCATCGCCTTCGGGCGGTGCGGCTTTTGTTTTTCCCGGCCTGTGTTGGCGCGGCCGGGCGGTCAGACGACCACCGGCTCGGGCTCCAGCCGGATGCCGAAGCGCTCATAGACGCTGGTCTGGATGGCGCGGGCCAGGGTCATCACCTCGCCGCCGGTCACGCTGTCGGCGCCGCGGCCGCGGTTGACCAGCACCAGGGCCTGCTTCTCATAGACGCCGGCCTTGCCCACGCTCTTGCCCTTCCAGCCGCAGGCATCGATCAGCCAGCCCGCCGCCAGCTTGATGCTGCCGTCGGGCATGGGGTAGTGAACGATGCGCGGCTCGCGGGCGATGATGTCGGCGCATTGGTCCGCCGTGACGGTGGGGTTCTTGAAGAAGCTGCCCGCATTGCCCACCACGGCCGGATCGGGCAGCTTGGCGCGGCGCACCTCGCAGACCCAGTCGAACACCTGCTGCGGCGTGGGCATGTCCACGCCGGCTTCGACGCGCTTGCGCTCCAGGTCCAGGTAGCCCAGCTCGGGCTTCCAGGCCTTGGCGAGCAGGAAGCGCACGTGGGTGATGACGGCACGCCCCGCCAGCCCCATGCCGCGCGGCAGGCCGCCCTCCGCGCCCGCCGCCTGAGGCGCGTGCTTGAACACCGAATCGCGGTAGCCGAAGGCGCACTGCCCGGCGTCGAGCGAGAAGGCCTGGCCGGTGGCCAGGTCGATGGCGTCCAGCGAATGGAAGCGGTCCTGCAGCTCTACGCCATAGGCGCCGATGTTCTGCACGGGCGAGGCGCCCACGGTGCCGGGGATCATCGCCAGGTTCTCCAGGCCCGGATAGCCGTGGGCCAGGGTCCAGGCCACGGCCTCGTGCCAGACCTCGCCGGCGCCGGCCTCCACGATCCAGTGCCGGTCGGTTTCGGCCGCCAGGCGCAGGCCCTTGATCTCCATCTTCAGCACCACGGGCTTGACGTCGCCCGTGAGCACGATGTTGCTGCCTCCGCCCAGCACGAAGACCGGCTGGCCGCCCAGTTCCGGGTCGGCCAGCAGCGCCTGCACGTCCTGCACCGATCGCGCACGCACCAGCGTCTGGGCACGCGCGACGATGCCGAAGGTATTGCAGGACTGAAGAGGGGCGTTTTTCTCGACTAACATCGGCCGGATTGTCGCACCCGCCCCGCTGCGGGGCAGGGTTCCCCCCGTTTGCCGAGAGTGATGCCATGCCTTCTTTTGATACCGTCTGTGAAGCCAACCTTGTTGAAGTGAAGAACGCCGTGGAAAACACGGCCAAAGAGATCGGCACCCGCTTCGACTTCAAGGGCACGTCCGCCGCCATCGAGATCAAGGACAAGGAAATCACGCTGTTCGGCGATGCCGAATTCCAGCTGCAGCAGGTCGAGGACATCCTGCGCAACAAGCTCACCAAGCGCAGCGTCGATGTGCGCTTCCTCGACATGGAAAAGCCCCAGAAGATCGGCGGCGACAAGGTCAAGCAAGTGGTCAAGGTGCGCAACGGCATCGAGAGCGAACTGGCCAAGAAGATCCAGAAGCTCATCAAGGAAAGCAAGCTCAAGCTGCAGGCCGCCATCCAGGAAGAGAAAGTGCGCATCACCGGCGCCAAGCGCGACGACCTGCAGGCCGCCATGGCCCTGCTGCGCAAGGAAGTGACCGACATCCCGCTGTCGTTCGACAACTTCCGCGACTGACGCCACGGCCCCACCCGCCCCATGCCGACGCCCCGCCCCTCGATCCGCCGCCGGCAGGCTGCCTGGCCCTGGGCCATCGCTGGCTGCCTGGCCGCCCTGCCCCTGGCGGCAGGCGCCCAGGCGGTGGCCCTGAGCGGCATTCTCGGCAACCGCGCCCTGCTGGTGGTCGATGGCACGCAGCCGCGCAGCGTCGCGCCGGGCGAGACCTACCGGGGCGTGAAGGTGGTGTCGGTCGGCCGTGACGATGCCGTGGTGGAGGTGGCCGGCCAGCGCCACACGGTGGCCCTGGGCGCATCGCCGGTCAGCGTCCGCTCGGGCTCCGAGGGCCAGCGCATCGTGCTGCGCTCCGACGGCCGGGGGCATTTCACGGGCGACGGCGCCATCAACGGCCGCGCCATGCGCTACATGGTGGACACGGGCGCCACGGCGGTCGCCATCGGCCAGCCCGATGCGGAGCGGCTGGGCCTACCCTTTCGCAGCGGCAAGCCGGTGATGATGAACACCGCCAACGGCACGACCCAGGGCTGGCGGATCACGCTGGACGTGGTGCGCGCGGGCGATGTGGACGTGCGCGCCGTGGACGCCGTGGTCGTCCCCCAGGCCATGCCCTACGTGCTGCTGGGCAACAGCTTCCTGTCGGCCTTCCACATGACGCGGGCCAACGACGAGATGGTGCTGGAAAAGCGCCGCTGAAGGCCCCATGCCCGCGAACACGCACACGCCCCTCGCGCAGCCGGGTTCCGGCGCGCACGACGAGAACGAATACGAAGACCTGCTCGGCCTCTGGTCCGATCTGGAAACGGCCCTCTCCTGGCTGCTGCTGCACCCGCGGCTGGCCGAGGACTTCCCCGCCAAGCTGCGCCAGTGCGACCGCTGGCTGCAGGACCTGGTCGCGCACGACACCGACGCCGCGCTCTACCTGATGTTCCAACTGGCCGCCACCTCCACGGTGGGCTACAGCGCCTCGCACGCGCTGGTGTGCGGCACGCTCTGCCACATCATGGCCCAGGAACTGAAGCTGCCCTCCGTCGAGCGCGACAGCCTGGTGCGGGCCGCCTTCACCATGAACATCGGCATGACGGCGCTGCAGGACGAACTGGCCCACCAGCGCGAGCGCCCCACGGCCGCGCAGCAGCGCGTGATCGACGCACACCCGCGCCTGGGCATGGAATTGCTGGAAGAGCTGGGCATCCGCGACGAGGTCTGGCTGGAGGTCGTGGGCCAGCACCATGCCGCAGGCGCCGACAGCGAGACGCGGGCCGCCCCTTTGCGCCTGCTGGGTGCCGAAGGCAGGCTCTGCCGCATCCTGGCCACCATCGACCGCTACGCGGCCATGATCAGCCCACGCAAGTCGCGCATCGGCCGCAGCTCCACGGACTCGGTGCGCGCCATCGTCAGCCAGGACGCCGTGGACCAGAACGACGAGGTCGGCTTCGCCCTGGTGCGCCGGGTCGGCCTGTGCCCGCCGGGCACCTTCGTGCGCCTGGACAACGGCGACACCGCCGTCGTGCTGCGGCACGGCGACCGGCCCATGTATCCGCTGGTCGCCAGCCTGCTCGACCGGCAAGGCGGGCAGCTGGCGCGGCCCGCGCTGCACCATACGGGCACCGGCAAGCCGCGCATCCAGTCGGCCCTGGCGCGCTCGGCCGTGCCGCTGGAGCTCAATCACCGCACGATGGTGCGGCTCGGCCTCTACGCCGCACGGCGCGGCCACGGGCTGGGCGCATGAAGGCCTGCGCGGCGCACCCCACCTCGAACCTCCTGGGCCCCGCGGTCGGCACGCCATGAAGCCCACCCTGCCGTGGCTGGAGCCCGAAGACCCCTTCCCCGCAGCCGCCAGCGCGTGGGACCACCGCTCGCCGGCACCGGGCCTGCTGGCCGCGGGCGGCCTGCTGGATGTGCCGCACCTGAGCGCTGCCTACCAGCAGGGCATCTTTCCCTGGTACAGCGCAGGCCAGCCCACGCTCTGGTGGAGCCCCGATCCCCGCATGGTGCTGCACGTGGCGGAGTTCAGGCTGCACCGCTCGCTGCGCAAGACGCTGCAGCGCTTTCGCACCACACCGGTCCATGAGGTTTGCGTGGACCGCGACTTCAGCGCCGTGATCCATGCCTGCGCGCTCACGCCACGCGACGGGCAGTCGGGCACCTGGATCCTTCCCGAGATGGTGCGCGCCTACGAAGCGCTGCATGAGGCCGGCCACGCCCACAGCGTGGAGACCTGGATGGACGGCCGGCTGGCCGGCGGCCTCTATTGCGTCGCCTTCGGCCGGGCCGTGTTCGGCGAATCGATGTTCGCGCATGCCACCGATGCCTCGAAGATCGCGCTCTCGGCCCTGGTGGCGCTGTGCCGCGCCCAGGGCGCCGAGCGGATCGACTGCCAGCAGAACACGCGGCACCTGGCCTCGCTGGGAGCCCGCGAGATCCCCCGCAGCGCGTTCATCGACCACGTCGGGCGCGCACGGCAGGAGCCCCCCATGCAATGGGCTTTCCAGCCCCTATACTGGAGCGAGCTTCTGCCCGACACGCCCTTGGCATGACGCAACTCAACGACCTTCCGCTGCAGACCCTGCAGTTCTACGCGACCGCCCCCTACCCGTGCAGCTACCTGCCCGACCGGCAGGCGCGCTCGCAGGTCGCCACGCCCAGCCATCTGATCCAGAACGACGTCTATACCGACCTCGTCGCCCGGGGCTTCCGCCGCAGCGGCATGTTCACGTACCGCCCCTACTGCGACGGCTGCCAGGCCTGCACGCCGCTGCGGGTGCTGGCCGACCGCTTCCAGCCCGATCGCAGCCAGCGCCGCGCCTGGCAGCGGCACCGCCATCTGCAGGCGCGCGTGCTGCGGCTGGGCTACGAGCCCGAGCACTACGCGCTGTACCTGCGCTACCAGAACACCCGCCATGCCGGCGGCGGCATGGACCACGACAGCATCGACCAGTACACGCAGTTCCTGCTGCAAAGCCGGGTGAACTCGCGCCTGGTCGAATTCCGCGAGCCCGAAGGCGCCGACGGCACGCCCGGCGCGCTCAAGATGGTCTCCATCCTCGACGTGCTGGGCGACGGCCTCTCGGCGGTCTATACCTTCTACGAGCCCGAGGCTCGCGCCAGCTACGGCACCTTCAACGTGCTCTGGCAGATCGAGCAGGCACGCAGCTTGCACCTGCCCTACGTGTACCTGGGCTACTGGATCGAAGCCAGCCCGAAGATGAACTACAAGGCGCAGTACCAGCCGAACGAGGTCCGCGTGAAGGACGTCTGGCAGGCGGGGCCCGCACACCCCCGCTGACCGCGCCACCGCTCAGCGCAGCGACGCAAGCCAGGCAAAAGTGCACTTTCCACTAGCGGCGCCGGCACACGGATTTCATTTCATAAAATGAAAGGCTGCCTGCAGCCTTCGCTACGCCCATGAAAAAAAATCCTTCCGACGTTCAGTCCAAGCCCAGCGTGCAGGTGCTGGAGCGGATGTTCACCCTGATCGACGTGCTCGCTTCGCGCGAAGAGGCGATCTCGCTCAAGGAGATCAGCGAGAAGACGGGGCTGCATCCCTCCACCGCGCACCGCATCCTGAACGACCTGACCATCGGCCGCTTCGTGGACCGCCCCGAATCGGGCAGCTACCGCCTGGGCATGCGGCTTCTGGAACTGGGCAACCTGGTCAAGGCGCGGCTCAGCGTGCGCGATGCCTCGCTCGCGCCCATGCGCCAGCTGCACAAGCTGATCCAGCAGCCGGTCAACCTCAGCATGCGCCAGGGCGACGAGATCGTCTATATCGAGCGCGCCTACAGCGAACGCTCCGGCATGCAGGTCGTGCGCGCCATCGGGGGCCGCGCGCCCCTGCACCTCACATCGACCGGCAAGCTCTTCCTCGCGGCCGACGATCCGCAGCGCGTGCGCTCCTATGCCACCCGCACGGGCCTCGCCGGCCACACGCGCAACAGCATCACGCAATTGCCGATCCTGGAGCGCGAACTCGGCAAGGCGCGCCAGTACGGCATCGCCCGGGACAATGAAGAACTGGAACTGGGTGTGCGCTGCATGGCCGCGGGCATCTTCGACGACCAGGGCCAGCTGGTGGCGGGTCTCTCGATCTCGGCTCCGGCCGATCGGCTGGACGAGGGCTGGCTGCCCAAGCTGCAATCCACGGCGGATGCGATCTCCCAGGCCCTGGGATACGTGAACGGCCGGCGCACGGCGCTCACGCAAGCGATCGCTGAATAGCCAGACCAGGAAGATGGCGAGCTTCTGCTGGCGCCCCTTCTGCAAAAAGGGCGCAGAGCTCCCTTGATGTGCCGCCCAGGCCCCGGGCGGCTGCGGCAGAAGGCCTGCCGCGTGAATCACTCAACGGGATTTACTTCATCGAAGGCGTCGAAACGCCGGCGTGAAAGCTCTTCTCGCTGCCCAGCGCCGGCAGCGATTCCACCCAGTTGCGCACCCGCTCGGCATCGCCCAGGCGGCTGAACTTGCCTGCGGAATCGAGGAACACCATGATCAGCTTGCGGCCGGCGATCTTGGTCTGCATCACCAGGCAGCGGCCGGCTTCGGAGATGTAGCCGGTCTTCTGCAGGCCGATGTCCCAGTTGGGGTTCTTCACCAGGCGGTTGGTGGTGTTGAACTGCAGGGTGCGGTGGCCGACTTCGACGGCGTAGCTGGGCGACGTGGTCAGTTCACGCAGCAGCGGATCGCCGTGGGCCACGTTCACCAGCGTCGCCAGATCGCGTGCGCTGGACTGGTTGTGGCTCGACAGGCCGGTGGGCTCCACGTAGTGGGTTTCGGTCATGCCCAGCAGCTTGGCCTTGAGGTTCATCTGAGCCACGAAGGCGTTCAGGCCACCGGGGTAGGTGCGGCCCAGGGCGTGGGCGGCACGGTTCTCGCTGGACATCAGCGCCAGGTGCAGCAGTTCGCCGCGCGTGAGCGTGGTGCCCACACGCAGGCGCGAGCTGCTGAACTTCTCCATGTCCACGTCTTCCTGCGTGATGGTGATGGGTTCGTCCATCGGCAGGCGGGCCTGGGAGATCAGCAGGCCGGTCATCAGCTTGGTGATCGAGGCGATCGGCAGCACGGCGTGGTCGTTCTTGCTGAGCAGCACTTCGTTCGTGTCCTGGTCCACCACCAGGGCCACGCTGGACTTCAGGTCGAGCGGATCGGTCACCTGGTGCAGGCCGGCCTGCTGGCCGAAGGACTGGCGTTCAGGCACGAAGGCCGCGGCGCGCACCGGGGAGGCAGCGCTGCGCGAGACGACGCGCGTCGCCTTGACACGCGTCACGGTCTTGCGCGACACCTTGGTGGAGGAGCTCGCCACCGCACGCTTGGCCGTCGCCGAAGTGGCATGTTTCTTCACCACGACCTTCTTGCGCTCGGCCGCGTGGGCACCGGGAGAGACGAGCGCGACGCTGAGAGCGAGGAAGGCCAGGGCGTGGGCGAAACGGGCGGCGATGCCGGGGCGTGCATGCATCAGAGTGCTCCAAGCGGGAAAAAATTGTGTATCAGTGTACGAAATCAAAAAAAGTCGCGCAAGATCAAGGCCTTGCGCGACTCTTTTAGAAACTGCCTGAAATTATAAATTTGCGGATCAGCCTTGGGCTGCAACCCGCTCGGCTTTACTTTGTAACTTGTTCAACGCGCTGAGGTAGGCCTTGGCTGACGCGACGATGATGTCCGGGTCCGAACCAACCCCGTTCACCACCCGGCCGCTGCTTTGCAGGCGCACCGTGACCTCGCCCTGGCTCTCGGTGGAGCCGCTGATGGCGTTCACCGAATAGAGCACCATCTCAGCGCCGCTCTGGACCTGCGTCTCGATGGCCTTGAGCGATGCGTCCACCGGGCCGTTGCCTTCGGAGGTGGCGCGCACCTCGCGGCCCTCGACCGTGAAGACGATGTTCGCCTGCGGGCGTTCGCCGGTCTCGCTGTGCTGGGACAGCGACACGAAGCCATAGGTCTCGCGCTCGGCCGTGACGCTCTCGTCGCTGACCAGCGCCAGGATGTCCTCGTCGAAGATCTCGCTCTTGCGGTCGGCCAGTTCCTTGAACTTAGAGAAGGCGGCATTGATCTCGCCCTCGCTCTCCAGCTGCACACCCAGCTCCTGCAGGCGCTGCTTGAAGGCGTTGCGGCCGCTGAGCTTGCCCAGAACGATCTTGTTGGCCGACCAGCCCACGTCTTCGGCGCGCATGATCTCGTAGGTGTCGCGGGCCTTGAGCACGCCGTCCTGGTGGATGCCGGAGGCGTGGGCGAAGGCGTTGGCGCCGACCACGGCCTTGTTGGGCTGCACGACGAAGCCGGTGGTCTGGCTGACCATGCGGCTGGCCGCCACGATGTGCTGGGTGTCGATGCCGAGTTCGAGGTTGAAGTAGTCGCGGCGCGTCTTGACGGCCATCACCACCTCTTCGAGCGAGCAGTTGCCGGCACGCTCGCCCAGGCCGTTGATGGTGCACTCCACCTGGCGCGCGCCGCCGATCTGCACGCCGGCCAGCGAGTTGGCCACGGCCATGCCCAGGTCGTTGTGGCAATGCACGGACCAGATCGCCTTGTCGCTGTTGGGAATGCGTTCGCGCAGCGTCTTGATGAAGTTGCCGTAGAGCTCGGGCACGGCGTAGCCCACGGTGTCGGGCACGTTGATGGTGGTGGCGCCCTCGGCGATCACGGCCTCCAGCACGCGGCAGAGGAAGTCCATCTCGCTGCGGTAGCCGTCTTCCGGGCTGAATTCGATGTCGCCCACCAGGTTGCGCGCGAAGCGCACCGACTGCTTGGCCTGCTCCAGCACCTGCTCCGGCGTCATGCGGAGCTTCTTTTCCATGTGCAGCGGGCTGGTGGCGATGAAGGTGTGGATGCGGGCGCTGTTGGCGTCCTTGAGGGCCTCGGCCGCGCGGCTGATGTCGCGGTCGTTGGCGCGCGAGAGCGAGCAGACGGTCGAATCCTTGATGGCCTGGGCAATGGACTGCACGGCCTCGAAGTCACCGTTGGAGCTGGCGGCGAAGCCGGCTTCGATCACGTCCACCTTGAGCCGCTCAAGCTGGCGGGCGATGCGCAGCTTCTCGTCGCGCGTCATCGATGCGCCGGGCGACTGCTCGCCATCGCGCAAGGTGGTGTCGAAAATGATCAGTTTGTCAGCCATTCTTTTGCTCCTCTGGTGGGGTTCCGCTCGCCGGGGCGGCACTGCGATGTGCCACTGCGACTGGGCTCGTCGCACAGACAAAAGGCCCGCTGCGGGGGCAGGCGGGCCTTGGGGTTTTGCGCTCGGGCGCCCGGCGGCATAGCCGGGCAATGTAGCACAACGGATGGCGGCTATTTACTTGTGCAGGCCGCGCTCGTCCGGCTCGTCGGTGGAGATGCTGATGACGCTGCTGTGCTGCCCCTTGGCCTTGCGCCAGGCATAGACGCCGTAGCCCGAGAGGCCATACAGCACGAACACGCTGAAGAGCACGGTCGGCGGATGGATGTTGATGACGGCGATCACCAGCGCGATGAGCACGATGGCGGCGAACGGCACGCTGCGCTTCATCTGGATGTCCTTGAAGCTGTAGAACGGCACGTTGGTCACCATGGTGAGGCCGGCATACAGCGTGAAGCCGAAGGTGATCCAGGTGATCTGCGTCCAGCTGAGCCAGGCGTCGTCGACGCCGGGCTGCACGCCGATGGCCGTCATCAGCCAGATGAAGCCGGCCACCAGCGCCGCCGCCGCAGGCGATGGCAGGCCCTGGAAGTAGCGCTTGTCCACCACGCCGGTGTTGACGTTGAAGCGCGCCAGCCGCAGCGCAGCGCAGGCGCAATAGACGAAGGCAGCGATCCAGCCCCAGCGCCCCAGGCCGCGCAGCGACCATTCGTAGGCGATGAGCGCAGGTGCCGCGCCGAAGGACACCATGTCGGAGAGCGAGTCCATCTGCTCGCCGAACGCGCTCTGGGTGTTGGTCATGCGCGCGACGCGGCCGTCGAGGCTGTCGAGCACCATGGCGCAGAAGATGCCGACGGCCGCCATGTCGAAGCGGCCGTCCATCGCCATCACGATGGCGTAGAAGCCGCCGAACAGCGCGGCCAGGGTGAAGAGGTTCGGCAGGATGTAGATGCCCTTGCGCCGCCGGCGCACCAGCACGTCCGCCGAGCGCGCACCCTCATTTTCTTTATGCATCAAATTGGCCTCCAGCGCATGCCGGACCTGGGCATGGCGCTATCAAAATCATACTCATCGGCACCGACTGCCAGCGCGCGAAGTGCGCAGTGTAGGGCTTGTGGCGGGCTCGGCCGGGCCCCGAACCCGTGCGCCCATGAAAAAGGCCACCGCAAGCGGTGGCCTTCGAAGTCGCGGCGCCCGGGGGCGCCGGCAGGTGGAGACGCGATCAGTTGCGCGTCTGGTCCACCAGCTTGTTCTTGGCGATCCAGGGCATCATGGCGCGCAGCTTGCCACCCACCACTTCGATGCTGTGGTCGGCGGTGTTGCGGCGGCGGGCCGTCATGCTCGGGTAGTTCAGGCGGCCTTCCTGGATGAACATCTTGGCGTAGTCGCCGTTCTGGATGCGCTTGAGGGCTTTGCGCATGGCGGCGCGCGACTGCTCGTTGATCACTTCGGGGCCGGTCACGTACTCGCCGAACTCGGCGTTGTTCGAGATCGAGTAGTTCATGTTGGCGATGCCGCCTTCGTAGATCAGATCGACGATGAGCTTGAGCTCGTGCAGGCACTCGAAGTAGGCCATTTCAGGCGCGTAGCCGGCTTCGACCAGGGTTTCGTAGCCCATCTTGATCAGCTCGACGGCGCCGCCGCACAGCACGGCCTGTTCGCCGAACAGGTCGGTCTCGGTCTCTTCCTTGAACGAGGTCTCGATGATGCCGGCCTTGCCGCCGCCGTTGGCTGCAGCGTAGCTCAGGGCCAGGTCACGGGCCTTGCCGGACTTGTCCTGGTGCACGGCCACCAGGTGGGGCACGCCGCCACCCTGGGTGTAGGTGTTGCGCACGGTGTGGCCGGGGGCCTTGGGGGCGACCATCCACACGTCCAGATCGGCGCGGGGCACGACCTGGTTGTAGTGCACGTTGAAGCCGTGGGCGAAGGCCAGCGATGCGCCTTGCTTGATGTTGGGCTCGACGTTGTTCTTGTAGACGGCAGCGATGTCTTCGTCCGGCAGCAGGATCATGACCACGTCGGCGGCCTTCACTGCGTCGTTGACTTCCATCACCGTCAGGCCGGCCTTGCCGACCTTGTCCCACGAGGCGCCGCCCTTGCGCAGGCCGACCACCACCTTCACGCCGCTGTCGTTCAGGTTCTGTGCATGGGCATGGCCTTGCGAGCCGTAGCCGATGATGGCCACGGTCTTGCCCTTGATGAGGCTCAGGTCGGTGTCTTTGTCGTAGAAAACTTTCATGGGTCGCTCCGGTTGATATGCGTTGTCAGGGGGAAATTGAAAAAGGAAGGAAATCTGGCGCGGCTCACACGCGCAGGATGCGCTCGCCCCGGCCGATGCCGCTGGCGCCGGTACGCACCGTCTCCAGGATGGCCGTGCGGTCAATGGCCTGCAGGAAGGCATCGTTCTTGGACTGGTCGCCCGTCAGCTCGATGGTGTAGCTCTTCTCGGTCACGTCGATGATGCGGCCGCGGAAGATGTCGGCCATGCGCTTCATCTCCTCGCGCTCCTTGCCGACGGCGCGCACCTTTACCATCATCAGCTCGCGCTCGGTGTAGGCGCCTTCGGTCAGATCGACCACCTTCACCACCTCGATCAGGCGGTTCAGGTGCTTGGTGATCTGCTCGATCACGTCTTCCGAGCCATGGGTCTGGATGGTCATGCGCGACAGCGATGCGTCCTCGGTGGGCGCCACGGTCAGCGATTCGATGTTGTAGCCCCGCGCGGAAAAGAGGCCGACGACGCGCGACAGCGCACCGGGTTCGTTTTCCAGCAGGACGGCGATGATGTGTTTCATGGATGCAGATTCCTCTTTTTGCTGCCCTCCCCCGGCGCCGGTAAGCGTCGGGCTTGGCAGGCAATAGATTCGTCGATTCTTCGAAGTGATTTTGCTATCTATTCGATAGCTGATAGCGCTTGATGGACAAGCGCTGCAGACCGATTCGCCTCAGAGATCTTCCGATCCCAGCAGCATTTCGGTGATGCCCTTGCCGGCCTGCACCATCGGGAACACGTTCTCGGTGGGGTCGGTGCGGAAGTCGATGAACACGGTGCGGTCCTTCAGGCGGCGGGCCTCGCGCAGCGCGGGCTCCACGTCCTCGGGGCGCTCGATCAGCATGCCGACGTGGCCATAGGCCTCGGCCAGCTTCACGAAGTCGGGCAGCGAATCCATGTAGCTGTGGCTGTAGCGGCCGGAGTATTCGATCTCCTGCCACTGGCGCACCATGCCCAGGAAGCGGTTGTTCAGCGCGCAGATGACGATGGGCGTGTCGTACTGGCGGCAGGTAGCCAGTTCCTGGATGTTCATCTGCACCGAGCCTTCGCCCGTGATGCAGAACACTTCCGACTGGGGCTTGGCCAGCTTGATGCCCATGGCGTAGGGAATGCCGACGCCCATGGTGCCCAGGCCGCCTGAGTTGATCCAGCGGCGCGGCTCGTCGAAGCGGTAGTACTGCGCGGCCCACATCTGGTGCTGGCCCACGTCGGACGTGATGTAGGCATCGGCGTCCTTGGTCATGTTCCAGAGCGTCTCGACCACGAACTGCGGCTTGATGACTTCCTGGTTGCCGCGGTCGTACTTCAGGCAGTCGCGCTTGCGCCAGCCTTCGATCTGGTCCCACCACGCGGCCAGCGCGCCGGCATCGGGGCGGGTCGTGGTCTCGCGGATCATGGAGATCAGCTCGGTCAGCACGTCCTTCACATCGCCGACGATCGGGATATCGACCTTCACGCGCTTGGAGATGGACGACGGGTCGATGTCCACGTGGATGATCTTGCGGTCGTTCTGCGCGAAGTGCTTCACGTTGCCGATCACGCGGTCGTCGAAGCGCGCGCCCACGGCCAGCAGCACGTCGCAGTGCTGCATGGCGTTGTTGGCCTCGATCGTGCCGTGCATGCCCAGCATGCCCAGGAACTTGCGGTCGCTGGCCGGATAGGCGCCCAGGCCCATCAGCGTGTTGGTGACCGGATAGCCCAGCATGTCCACCAGCGTGCGCAGCTCGTTGGTGGCATTGCCCAGCAGCACGCCGCCGCCGGTGTAGATGTAGGGGCGCTTGGCGGTCAGCAGCAGCTGCAGCGCCTTGCGGATCTGGCCGCCGTGGCCCTTGCGCACCGGGTTGTACGAGCGCATTTCCACCGACTGCGGGTAGCCGCTGTAGGGCACCTTCTTGAAGGACACGTCCTTCGGGATATCGACCACCACGGGGCCGGGACGGCCGGTGCGGGCGATGTGGAAAGCCTTCTTCAGCGTGGAGGCGAGATCGCGTGCGTCCTTGACCAGGAAGTTGTGCTTGACGATGGGGCGCGTGATGCCGACGGTGTCGCATTCCTGGAAGGCGTCCAGGCCGATCGCGGCAGTGGGCACCTGGCCGGAGATGATCACCATGGGGATCGAATCCATGTACGCCGTGGCGATGCCGGTGACCGCATTGGTCAGGCCCGGGCCGGAGGTGACGAGGGCCACGCCCACTTCGCCGGTGGCGCGGGCATAGCCGTCGGCGGCATGCACGGCGGCCTGTTCGTGGCGCACCAGCACGTGCTGAATGGTGTCCTGCTTGTAGAGCGCGTCGTAGATGTACAGAACGGCGCCACCGGGATAGCCCCAGATGTATTGGACGTTCTCGGCCTGCAGGGATTTGATGAGGATTTCGGCGCCCATGAGGTCCTGGGAGCCGGCGGCGCCTTGTGCGGCGGCCGTTGCCGATGCGATTTCGGCCTTGGAGATTTCCATGATCAACCTTTGCGAATTTCTCTGACGAAAAACCTTGGGTGCCCCTCGGACCGGCTCTTGTGAAGCCGCCTCAGAACTTGAGGCCGCGGCCATGGGCGAGATGATTGCTGCGCCGGACCGGGACCCGTTTGCCTTTTGACTTGCGACGCGGATTATGTCACCGCCGGCCCTGGGGTAGTCCGCATGTCGGAAAAATAAACGGCCGGTGCCATAATCGCGGGCTTCGGCTGGCCTGCTGCACATGCGGCCCGCCCCGCCCTTTTGCCCGCCCCACGCGGGCTCTTCGACTCTTGGCCACCGAACGAGAACTGTCAGACTTCCTCAAAGGCGTTGAAAAGCGAGCGTTCAAGCGCTCGCTCTACCACGTGCGCAACGAGGAAGCCGCTCTGGACATCGTCCAGGACAGCATGCTCAAGCTGGCAGAGCACTATGGGGACAAGCCGCCCGGCGAGCTGCCCATGCTGTTCCAGCGCATCCTCTCGAACTGCACGCTCGACTGGTTCCGCCGGCAGAAGACGCGCAATGCGCTTTTCTCCAGCATGAGCGACTTCGAGGGCCCCGACGACGACGGCGGCGATTTCGACCTGCTGGAAGCCTATGCCGGCCCCGAGGACGGCGAAACCGCGCAGAGCGCCGAAGACCTGGCGCGCCGCGCGCAGGTGTTCCGCGACATCGAGGCCGAGATCCAGGAACTGCCGCCCCGTCAACGGGAAGCCTTCCTGATGCGTTACTGGGAGGAAATGGATGTTGCAGAAACCGCAGCCGCCATGGGCTGCTCCGAAGGCAGCGTGAAAACGCACTGCTTCCGTGCAGTCCAGACCCTGGCCAAGGTGCTCAAGGCCAAAGGAATCGAACTATGAACCGCCCACCTTCCGTCTCTGCCGAACTCTTCGCCGACCGCTATGCGCGCCGCGTTGCCGCGCGCCTGACGGAAGGCGCGAGCGCCCTGCCCTACGACATCTCCGAGCGCCTGCGCGCCGCGCGCATGCAGGCGCTGGACAAGCGCCGCAAGCCGGTCGCCGTCCCCGTGCGGCAGACGGCCACCGCGCCCGCCGTGGTGGCCGCCGGCAATGGCGTCGCCACGATGGGCTGGGGCGGCGAAGGCGGCAACTGGTGGCGCGCGCTGGTGTCGGCCGTGCCGCTCACGGCCCTGCTGGTCGGCTTGGTGTTCATCAACGTCACGCAGGACGAATCCAGTTCCTCGGAGATCACCGAAGTCGATACCGCCCTGCTGACCGACGATCTGCCCCCGCAGGCCTATGCCGACCCGGGCTTCCTCCAATACCTCAAGACGGCCAACGAGAGCCGCTGAATCTGCACGACACCACTGCATGCCACCCAGCCTGACCGACGCCCCCCGCATCCTGCCAGCCGCCGTGCTGGCTTTTGCGTTGCTGGGCGCACTGAGTTGGGGCGGATGGCGTGCGGTGACGCAGGTGCGCATGGCGCCCGGCACGGCGATTCCCGCCCAGGCCCTGTCGCCGCAGCCGCATGCCGCCCGCAGTTCCACCGTGCGCCCCGTGCGGATGCCTGAGCCCGCCGAAACCGGCGGCCCGGCCTGGGACGATCTGACCACCGCCCAGCAGGAAGCGCTGGCGCCGCTGAACGAGCGCTGGCCCGTGCTGAGCGAGGCGCAGAAGCGGCACTGGCTGAACCTCGCCGCCAGCTTCAGGTCGCTCCCCCACGAAGAGCGCCGCAAGATGGTCGAGCGCATGACCGAATGGGCCAACCTCAGCATCCAGCAGCGCAACCAGGCCCGGTTCAACTACGCCGCCACCTCCCGCATGACGGCGGACAACAAGCGCGCCAAGTGGGAGGCCTATCAGGCCTTGAGCGCGGAAGAAAAGCACCGGCTCGCAGCGCACGCCGCGCCCAAGCCGGCCGGCGCCGCCACCGCCCTGCGGCCCAGCGCAGCACGCAAGCTGGCCAAGGTGCCGGCGGCCACCGCCGCCGCCGCGAAGTCGGCCAGCGCGCCCAATCTGCCCAAGATCCCGCGCATCAACGAGACCCACACACTGCAGGCCCTGCCGGTGCCCACGGCCTGGCCCATGATGCCTGCCTCCGCCAGCGGGGTGGGCGTGGAAACGGCGCCGGTGAGCATGCCGGCTGCCGCCGTCGTGACCCCGTTGCCGCCCGGCGGCGCGGCTGCTGCCCCCGCGGCATCACAGGCAGAGCCCCTGGCGCGCGATCTCACGCCGCTGCACGCGCCACAATAGGCGCTGCGCCGCTTCCCGCGTGTCGCATCGCCCTGACGTCTCCGCCGATCCGACCCGCCGCCCATCCGCCGCATGCCCGCCTCCCCGATCTCCCGCCTCCCCGCCGCCACCGAGCCGGCGGCGGCCCCGCACCCTGACGCCGCCGCCTTCCTCGGCGCCCCGCCCCTGTGGCGCCGCATGGCCTGCTGGCTCTACGAAGGCATGCTGATGTTCGGCATCGTCTTCATCGCGGGCTACCTCTTCGGCACGCTGAGCCAGACCCGCAACGCCCTGGACAACCGGCATGCGCTGCAGGCCTTCCTCTTCGTGGTGTTCGGCATCTACTTCACCTGGTTCTGGGCCAAGGGGCAGACGCTGGCCATGAAGACCTGGCATATCCGCATCGTGGGCAAGGATGGCCGCGCCATCAGCCAGCGGCGGGCGCTCGCCCGCTATGCGCTCAGCTGGCTATGGTTCTTGCCGCCGCTGGCGGCCATCGCCCCGTTCCAGCTGCCGGCGGGCGAATCCGCCGTCATCGTGCTGGGCTGGGTGGCCGTCTGGGCCCTGCTCAGCCGCTTCCATCCGGAGCGGCAGTTCTGGCACGACGCCCTGGCCGGCACGCGCCTGGTGCATTTCCAGCTGCCGCGCCCGCCGCGGCGCTGAGTGCCCGGAGCCAGGCCCCCGCCACGTTCCGCCGACCGCGCGTCGCGCCCCTTGGCGCCGGCGACGGCCCCAGCCGTCATCCCGAGCGCGCCTTCCTGCGACAAAATAGCTTTCCTGCGCCCATGTCCTCTTTGCCCCATACACCCCACCCCCACAAAGCCCGCACCGGCTTGCGCCGCGTATGGCACGCCACCGGCTACTCGCTGCAAGGCCTGCGCGCGGGCTGGACCGAGAAAGCCTTCCGCACCGAGATCGCCCTGTCCTGCGTGCTGCTGCCGCTGGCATGGTGGGTGGGCGGCAACTGGGTCGAGGTGGCGCTGCTGGTCGGCGTCGTCGTGCTGGTGCTGATCACCGAGCTGCTCAATTCGGCGGTGGAATCGGCCATCGACCGCGTGGGCCCCGAACTGCATTCGCTGTCCAAGCGCGCCAAGGACCTGGGCAGCGCGGCAGTGCTGTTGAGTCTGCTGCTGTGCTCGGGCGTCTGGGCCGCAGCCCTGTACCAGAGGTTTTTCATCCATGGCTGATACCGCCGAACCCGCTTTCTCGATCTGCGTCTATCTGGGCTCGCGCCCGGGCGACAACCCGCGCTTCGCGCAAGCCGCCACGGCCGTCGGCCGCTGGATCGGCGAGCGCGGCGGCCAGCTGGTCTATGGCGGCGGCCGCAGCGGCCTGATGGGCACCGTGGCCGAGGCCACCCGCCTGGCCGGCGGCCGCGTGCTGGGCGTGATCCCCCAGGCGCTGGTGGACAAGGAACTGGCCAACCAGCAGTGCGACGAGCTGCACATCGTGAAGAACATGCACGAGCGCAAGGCCATGATGGCAGAGCGCTGCGATGCCTTCGTCGCGCTGCCCGGCGGCATCGGCACCTTCGAGGAACTGTTCGAGGTCTGGACCTGGCGGCAGCTGGGCTACCACGACAAGCCCCTGGGCCTGCTCAACGTCGATGGCTACTACGACGGCCTGCTGGCCTTTCTGCACACCAGCGTGCAGAGCGGCCTGATGAGCGACTGGCAGATGGGCTTGCTCTCCACCCATACCGAGGTGGATGCGCTGCTGCGCACGCTGGTGCAGGAAGCGGGCAGCAACATGGACGAGGTTCCGCTGCGCGAAGTGATCTGACTTCGGGCGTAGCGCGGCGGCGGCAGGCAGCCCTGCGGCGCCCGCCCCGTTCGCCGATGGATGCCCGGCCTCAGACGGCGGCTTCGTCCAGGTCGCCCGTGCGGATGCGCACCACGCGCTCCACGGCCGTCACGAAGATCTTGCCGTCGCCGATCTTGCCGGTGCGCGCCGCGCCCACGATGGCGTCCACGCAGCGCTCCACGTCTTCGGTGCGCACCACCACCTCGACCTTCACCTTGGGCAGGAAGTCCACCACGTACTCGGCGCCGCGGTAGAGCTCGGTGTGGCCCTTCTGGCGGCCGAAGCCCTTCACCTCGGTCACGGTCAGGCCGGTGACGCCGCAATCGGCCAGCGCTTCGCGGACCTCTTCGAGCTTGAAGGGCTTGATGACGGCGGTGATCATTTTCATGGCGGGTCTCCTGGAAGTGAAAAGACAGGCCGCGCCTTGCGATGCTGCGCGAGCCCTGGGGATGAGTGATCAGGCAGGCAGGCCGGCCGCGTCAGGCGCGGAAACGGCTGGTGATGGGGTAGCGCCAGTCCTTGCCGAAGCTGCGGCGCGTGACGCGGATGCCCACCGGCGCCTGGCGGCGCTTGTATTCGTTGAGCTTGATGAGGCGGGTGACGCGCTCCACGTCGGCGCGGTCGTAGCCCGCGTCGATGATGGCCTCGATGGGCTCGTCGTTCTCCATGTAGCGGGCGACGATGGCGTCGAGCACCTCATAGGGCGGCAGGCTGTCCTGGTCCTTCTGGTCCGGGCGCAGCTCGGCGCTGGGCGGGCGCGTGATGATGCGCTCGGGGATGGGGCTGGCGCCCGTGCCGAACGGATCGTTGGCATTGCGCCAGCGCGCCAGGGCGAAGACCTGGGTCTTGACCACGTCCTTGATGACCGCGAAGCCGCCGGCCATGTCGCCGTACAGCGTGCAGTAGCCGGTCGCCATCTCGCTCTTGTTGCCGGTGGTGAGCACGACGGAGCCGAACTTGTTCGACAGCGCCATCAGCAGCGTGCCGCGGATGCGCGCCTGCAGGTTCTCTTCGGTGGCGTCTTCGGGCAGGCCGGCGAATTCGCTGGCGAGCGCGGCCTTGAAGGCCTCGAACTGCGGGGCGATGGAGATCTCGTCGTAGCGCACGCCCAGGCGCTCGGCCATGTCGCGCGCATCGATCCAGCTGATGTCGGCCGTGTAGGGCGAAGGCATCATCACGGCGCGCACCTTGTCCGCGCCCAGGGCATCGACCGCGATGGCCAGCACCAGGGCCGAGTCGATGCCGCCCGACAGGCCCAGCAAGGCGCCGGGAAAGCCGTTCTTGCCCACGTAGTCGCGCACGCCCAGCACCAGGGCGGACCAGAGATCGGCCTCCAGCGAGGGCACGGGGGCCACATCCGCTCTCAATTCAATAGCACCCTGCGCAGATTCCACCTGCACGGAGAGCAGTTTTTCCTCGAAACCCGGGGCACGGAAGGCGATGAAGCCGTCGGCATTCAGGCCGAAGGAGCGGCCCTCGAACACCACCTCGTCCTGCCCACCCACCAGATGGGCATAGACCAGGGGCAGGCCGGTTTCGGTCACCCGGTCGCGCATGATCTGCTCGCGGTCGGCGCTCTTGCCGGTATGGAAGGGCGAGGCATTGATGCTGACCAGCAGCTGCGCACCCGCATCGGCCGCGCGCCGTGCCGGGCCGCTGAACCAGGCGTCTTCGCAGATCAGCAGGCCCACGCGCACGCCTTCGACCTCGAACACGCAGGTGCCGGTACCGGGCGTGAAATAGCGACGTTCGTCGAACACGCGGTAGTTGGGCAGCTCCTGCTTGACGTAGGTCTGCTCGACGCGGCCCGCGCGCACCACGCTGGCGACGTTGGCGCAGCGCCCGGCCGGGTCGTCGGGCAGGCTGCAGGGATGGCCGACGACGATGGCCAGGCCCTCCAGCGCGGCCGATGCCTGCACCACCTCGGCCAGGGCCGCATCGCAGGCGGCGAGGAAGGCCGGCCGCAGGAACAGGTCTTCGGCCGCATAGCCGCACAGGGCCAGCTCGGGCGTCAGCAGCAGGCGGGCGCCGGCGGCATGCGCATCGCGCGCGGCCTGGATGATCTTCTGGGCGTTGCCCGGCAGATCGCCCACGATGAAGTTGAACTGGGCGATGCTGATGGCGAATGGCATACGTGGAGAAGGAAGCGGAGCGCGAATAAGAACTCGGCTCATTATGTCATCCGGGTCCGGCTCAGTCGGCGGCGCCGCCCTCGACCGAATCGCCCGGCAGCAGGTAGTGGCCGCCCGCCACGTGGTGCAGCGTGCGCAGCGCGTCGTGCCCCTCGAAATGCCAACGGCCGGCCGAATACACGCGCTCGTCGGCCCAGGCGCCCACGATCTCGCCCAGGAAGAGGTCGTAGGTCTGCTGGATGTGCGGCTCGGGCAGCAGCCGGCAGGCCAGCCAGGCCACGCAGCCCTCCACCAGCGGCGCGGGGCTTTCGGGCTCGTCGATCCAGGCCAGGCCCGCCAGGGTGGCGGCCTTGTCCACGTCCTTGCCGCTCACGCCGCCGATGGCCGTGGTCAGCGCCGCCTGCGCACTGCAGGGCACGCTGAGCGCGAAGTAGCCGGACGATTCGATCAGGCCGCGCGTGAAGGTCGCCTTGTCGATCACCACCGCCGCCTTGGGCGGCATGAAGTCGAGCGCCATGTTCCAGGCCGCGGCCATGACGTTGGAGCGCCCGCCGTGGGCGGCGCTGACCAGCACCGTGGGGCCGTGGTTGAGCAGGCGCGTGGCGCGGTCGAGGGGAACGGGTCTGCGATAGGTCATGGCGCGATTGTCGCGGCGCGCCGGCGGCGGCGCTGGTGCGCTCCGGCTTGCCCCTCCTGCGCCTTCTCCTTCTCGATGAGAAAGCCGATCAACGTCTGCACCGCCAGGGTCTGGTAGCGGTCGGGCACGTGCAGCAGGAATTTGCCGGTCGCCAGGAAGTCCAGCGTGCCCGGCTCCAGCGGCAAGGGCTGGAGCACGCCGCCATCGATCGCGGCCTGCACCATGTAGTCGGGCATGAGCCCGATGCCCAGCCCCTGCGATACGGCGCCCAGCAGGCAATGGAAGTTGGCCGACACCAGCCTGAAGCGGATCGGCGGCATGCGCTGGTTGGGGCCCGAGATGCCGGCCGTGCGCAGGCGCTCGCTGGTCTGGGATGACGCGATCAGCGGCAGCTGCTTGAGCGCATCCAGCGTCGTCGGCCGGCCGTGCTGATCGAGGAATCCGGCGGTGGCGCAGGCCACGTAGCTCACCGGACCCAGGCGGTGCGCCACCAGCTGCGGCGGCGGCTCGGCCATCACCCGCACCGCGAAATCGACGGCGCCCTTGACCAGCTCTTCGATGTCGTTGTTGAAGATGACGTGCAGCGCGATGTCGGGATGCAAGTGCATGAATTCATTCAGCCAGCCGGACATGCGCAGCTGCCCGTAGCCGCTGGGCACGCCCAGGCGCACCGAGCCCTGCAGCCCGCGGCCGAGGCCGCTGACGGCCTCGTCGGCCGCCTTGGCCTCGTGCCGCATGGCCAGGCCATGCTGGTAGAGCTTGAGGCCGATCTCGGTCGGCACCAGCTCGCGCGTGGTGCGGCGCAGCAGCTGCACGCCCAGCTGCCGCTCGAAGCGGTTGAGCCGCTGGCTGACGTTGGCCCGGCTGGTGCCCAGCGCCGCCGCGGCGCGGCTCAGGTTGCCGGCTTCGATGATGTCCACCAGCAGGCTCAGTCCTTGCACATCCATTGTTAACTCCCGATGAGCGCAATCATCACAAAATTCGGCCGATTGTAAATTTTCAAACGGCTACGAATAATGGGCGGCATGCCTGCGCCGCAGGCCCATCCACCGCCCCACACCGCCTCATCGATGAACCCCGGAGCCTCCGCCCCCCTCCCCCTCGCCGGCCTTCGCGTGCTGGACCTCTCGCGCGTGCTGGCCGGACCCATGTGCGCCATGGCCCTGGCCGACCTCGGCGCCGACGTCATCAAGGTCGAACACCCGGAGCGCGGCGACGACACGCGCGACTGGGGCGTACGCATCGGAACACGCAACACCAGCTACTTCAACAGCGCCAACCGCAACAAGCGCTCCATCACGCTCGACCTGCAGGGCGAGGCAGGCCTGGCGGTCGCCTGCCGGCTGGCAGCGCAGTCCGACGTGGTGATCGAGAACTTCAAGCCCGGCGGCGCCGACCGCCTCGGCCTGGGCTATGCGGAGCTGTCCGCAGCCAACCCGCGCCTGGTGTATTGCTCCATCTCGGGCTATGCGCGCACCACGGCCGAAGCCCAGCGCCCCGGCTACGACCTGGTGGTGCAGGGCGAGGCCGGCATCATGGCCATGAACGGCGAAGAGGGCCAGGGGCCGCTGAAGTTCGGCGTGGCCGCCGTGGACATGTTCACCGGCATGTACGCAGGCCAGGCGATCCTGGCCGCGCTCTACGAGCGGCAGCGCACTGGCCGCGGCCGCCACGTGCAGATGGCGCTCTACGACTGCGGGGTGATGATCACCTCCTACTACGGCATGGAAGCGCTGCTGCGCGCGAGCGATCCGCCCAAGTTCGGCAACGCGCACCCGGCCATCGTGCCCTACGGCGTGTTCGACGCCGCAGATGGCCCCATCGTGATGACCGTCGGCAACAACGGCCAGTTCGTGCGCCTGTGCCGCGACGTGCTGGGCCAGCCCGAATGGGCCTACGACGAGCGCTTTTCCACCAACACCGCGCGATCGGCCCACCGGGCCGAACTGCTGCCCCTGGTCCGCCAGGCCCTGCAGGCCTTCAGCCGGCGCGAGCTGCTGGCCAGGCTGGAAAAGGCCCAGATTCCCTGCGGCGAAGTGCTGGGCATGCACGAGGCGCTGACCTCCGAACGCACGGGCGCGGCCGGCCTGCTGCACCGCTACGAAGACACCGAAAGCGGCCCCCAGTCCGTGCTGGCGCCCCCTTACATGATGGACGGCCAGCGCCTGCCCGTGCGCAGGCAGCCCCCGCACCTGGGCGAGCACACCGACGAGATCCTGCGCGAACTGCAGGGCCTGGAGAACGCCGCCGCAGCACCCAGGCCCTGATCGCCGGAGCCCACCGGCCCGGCCGCCGACAGGCCACCATCACCGAACGCCGAGAAGAGCGCCCCACCCACCACACGACAGGAGACAAACCATGCACCGCCCCCCTCTTTCATCCGCCCACGGCCTGAGCCGCCGCCAGCTGCTGCAGGCCGGCGCCGCATCCGCCCTGGCCGGCACCAGCCTGCACGCCCTCGCCGCCGATACCGCCTGGCCCGGCAAGGTCATCAAGATGGTCGTCGCCTTCCCGGCCGGCGGCCCCACCGACACGGTCGCGCGCATCACGGCCCAGAAGCTGGGCGAACGCCTGGGCACCACCATCGTGGTGGACAACCGGCCCGGCGCATCGGGCTCCATCGGCACGGCCTCGTTCATCAAGTCGGCGCCCGACGGCAACACGCTCTCGATGTTCGGCATGCCGGCGCTGCTGGCGCCGCTCATGTACAACAACAACGCCTACGACGTGGAGAAGGATTTCCTCTGCGTGGCAACCGTCTATGACCTGGTGATGGGCATCGTGGTCAATCCCGAAGTGCTGCCCGGCGTCGATTCGCTGCAGGCGCTGATCGCCAAGGCCAAGACCGCCAAGCCGCCGCTGAACTACACCAGCTCCGGCACCGGCAGCTTCGGCCATCTGGCCATGGAGCAGCTCAAGGACCTGGGCGGCTTCGACATGCTGCACGTGCCCTACCGCGGCAGCGCGCCTGCCGTCACCGACCTGCTGGGCGGCCAGCTGGGCGTGATGTTCGCGGACCTCGTGGCCGCACTGCCGCACATCCGTGCGGGCAAGCTGCGCGCCATCGCCCTCAGCTCGCCGCGCGGCCGGCAGATGCTGCCCGGCGTCAAGACCGTCGCCGAACAAGGCTTCCCCGGTTTCGACTTCGACTCCTGGGGCGGCCTCATCGCCCCGCTGGGCACGCCGGCGCCGGTCATCACGCGCCTGAACCGCGAGCTCAAGGACATCCTCACCAACGACCAGGAAGTGAAGGACAAGCTACTGCAGGTCGGCGCCATCGCCAGCTACCAGCCCGCCGACGCGATGCGCAAGCGGCTGCTGGCCGACCGCGCGCGCTGGACCCGGATCGCCAAGGACAAGAACATCAGCGCGGTCGGCTGACGCCTGCGGCGGACGGCCCCGCGCGCCGGGACCGTGTTCAAGGTCGGGCGACGCGCGGTGTCTTCGATCTGGTGGCACCATCGGGCGGCCCGAAGCCCCCAGAAGAAAGCCGCCGCTCTTGCCACACCGACCCATCACCGCTCCCGCCCGGCCCGCCCCTGCCGGGCCGGACTACACCCTGCGCATCGACGCCGACCCGGCGCAGGTCGATGCCGCCGCGTGGGACGCCCTGCTGGCCGCGCAGCCCCACCCCACGCCCTTCTTGCGCCACGCCTATCTGGCCGCCCTGCACGACAGCGGCAGCGCCACGCCCGCCACCGGCTGGACGCCCGTTGTCTTCACGCTCTGGCTGGACGGCGAACTGCGCGCCGCCTGTGCGCTCTACGCCAAGCCGCACTCCTACGGCGAATACGTCTTCGACTGGGCCTGGGCCGACGCCTATGCGCGCCACGGCCTGGAGTACTACCCCAAGGCCGTCGTGGCCGTGCCCTTCACGCCCGTGCCCGGCGCCCGCCTGCTCGCGCGCAGCGCGCCGGACCGGCTGGCGCTGCTGCAGGGCGTGCTGGCCTGGTGCGAGGAGTCGGAGCTTTCGTCGCTGCACTTGCTCTTCGGCGCGCAGGAAGACCTGCAGGCCGCGCAGGCGGCGGGCCTGATGCTGCGCCACACGGTGCAGTTCCACTGGAAGAATAGCGCTCCCGCCGATGCCCCAGGGGCAGCCGATGCGCCCGGCAGGCCGTTCCGCGACTTCGACGATTTCCTCGCCTCCCTCTCGCAGGACAAGCGCAAGAAGATCCGCCAGGAACGGCGGCGCGTGGCCGAGGCCGGCGTCGGCTTCCGCTGGGCGCGGGGCGCGGACATCGCTTCGGCCGACTGGGATTTCTTCTACCGCTGCTACGAGCGCACCTACCTGGAACACGGCAACCCGCCCTACCTCACGCGCGACTTCTTCCACCGCATGGAGCGCGACATGCCCGAGGCCTGGGTGCTGTTCATCGCCGAGCGCGAGGGCACCCCGATCGCCTGCAGCCTGATCGGCGTGGGGCCGGGCGCGGCGAATGCCGAAGGCTCGCCGTCAGCGGGCGCAGAGGTGGCCTTCGGCCGCTACTGGGGCGCGATCGAACGCGTGGACTGCCTGCATTTCGAGGCCTGCTACTACCAGCCCATCGCCTGGTGCATCGCGCACGGCGTGCAGCGCTTCGAGGGCGGCGCGCAGGGCGAGCACAAGATGGCGCGCGCCCTGCTGCCGGTGCAGACCAGCAGCGCCCACTGGCTGGCCCATCCGGCCTTCGCCGAGGCGGTGGACCGTTTTCTGGAGCGCGAAGGCGAAGGGGTCTCGAACTATCTGGAGCACCTGCAGGCGCGCAGCCCGTTCCGGCGCGAGCCCGGCTGAGGCTTGCCAGCGCAGGCCGCCAGGCGGCCTTCGCGCTGACCTGGCCCCCAAAAGCAAAAAGGCGCTCCGCGATGGAGCGCCTTCCAGTGGCGACGTGCATCTGCAGCCGCGGCGCGCTGCGGAGAGCGCCGCCGAACCGCCGGGCCCGCTCAGGCCGTGGCGACGGAACGCACGAGGCCCATTTCGGAGCCACTGAGCAGGGATTCGATGTCCACCACGATCAGCATGCGTTCGCCCACGGTGGCGATGCCGCGCACGAAGGCGGCGTCGATCTGGCTCTCGAACTGGGGCGCGGGCTTGATGCTTTCTTCCGCCAGCGCCACCACGTCGGCCACCGCATCCACCACGGCGCCGATCACCGTGCCACCCACGTTCAGGATGATGACGACGGTGAAGTCGGTGTAGTCGGCCTGGGGACAGTGCAGCTTCACACGCAGATCGACGATGGGCACGATCACGCCGCGCAGGTCGATCACGCCCTTGATGAACTCGGGCGCATGGGCCATGCGCGTGGGCTGTTCGTAGGAGCGGATTTCCTGCACGCGCAGGATGTCGATTCCGTACTCCTCCTGACCCAGGCGGAAGGTCAGGAACTCGGCGGGTGCGTTGACAGCAGCAGCACCGGCAGCGGAGCGCTGGGAGAGATTGAACGACGACATGGCAGGCAAATCCTTCAGATGGGCAGGCGCGCAATACGCCCCAGGTCCGTCAGCATATCATTTTCTGTTACACCCGGTGACATAACTGAAAAACCTGGATTGCGCAGTGCAATAAAAAAACCCGCTGGCCTGTCACCAGCGGGTTGTACGGCAAGGCCAGCAGTATGGGGCTCAGCCCAGGGTCTTCTGGTAGGCGGCCACGCCGTCCGTGATCTCCTTGTGGGCGGCTTCGATGCCGTCCCAGCCCAGCACCTTGACCCACTTGCCTTCTTCCAGGTCCTTGTAGTGCTCGAAGAAGTGCGAGATGGCCTTGAGCTTGATCGGCTCCACGTCGTCCAGCGACTGGATCTTGGCGTAGGCCTTCAGGATCTTGGCGGTGGGCACGGCCAGCACCTTGCCGTCCACGCCGGACTCGTCTTCCATCTTCAGGATGCCCAGCGCGCGGCAGGGAATGACCACGCCCGGGGGCAGGCGGTAGGGCGTCATCACGAGCACGTCCACCGGGTCGCCGTCGCCGGACAGGGTTTGCGGCACGTAGCCGTAGTTGGTGGGGTAGTGCATGGCCGCGGTCATGAAGCGGTCCACGAAGATGGCGCCGGATTCCTTGTCCACTTCGTACTTGATCGGGTCCGATTCCATCGGGATCTCGATCACGACGTTGAAGTTTTCGGGCAGGTTCTTACCGGGTTTGACGTTGTTCAGGGACATGCGATCTCGCGTAGTGATGGGTGAAAACGGCGGCGGCTGCGCCAGGCCCCCGGCGGCGCGCGTGCGCCTTCCCGAGCGGCCCGGCAGAGCCGGGTGGCCCGGATTCTAGGCGACCGGGCCCGGCAATCGGCCGAGGCTCAGGGCCGCTGGCGCTCGGGCACGCGGGTGGCGAGCGGCGCGGGCACATAGGCCGGCTCGAAGGTGCAGCCGGCGCCGAAGCGCGCTTCGGCCGAGCGGCAGCGCGCGGCCACGCCCTCGGGCGTGGGCTTGTCGCCCTTGCTGGACCAGTCCAGCAGCGCGCCCATCAGGGCCACGTAGGTCGGATCGCTGATGTAGCTGTGCGTGCCCTGGCGGGTGAAGGTCTGCACCAGCCGGCCGCCGCTGCCTGCGCGGTCCATGGTGGAGCGGAACTGCGCGTCCAGTTCGGCGAAGGCCGTCGGGTCGCTGATCCATTTCACGCTCAAGACCGGCACCGGCGCGGGGATGTGGCCCGTGGGGTCGGTGTCTGCCGCGAAGCGCGCGTAGGCCACGGGGTCGGCCGCGAGGCGCGGCACGCCGGCATTGAGCGCCGCGTCGTCGGCCGAGCCGCCATAGACCGCGCCGATGTTGCCGAAAGGGCTGGCACCGCCGGTGCGGTGGCTGCTGATGTCCTGGAAGTGGAAGGTGCCCCAATAGAGGTGCGGCAGGATGGCGCTGGCCGGAATGCGCAGCACCCGCTCCAGCGTCTCGACGCGGCCCTGCTGCGCGGGCGTGCGCTGCGCGGCCGGCCGGTCCAGGCCCAGGCACTCGTCGGCGCGCGCCTTCAGGTCGGCACGCGACATGTGCACGCCCGCCGGCAGGCCCAGGTTGAGCGCATAGGCCGGCTCGGTGGGCCGCGGGTGGTTGTGGCAGAGGTACTGATAGACGGCGCGCAGATCGGTGCGCACGTCGTAGGAATGCGATCCGCCGCCCAGCACGCCGCTGGTCAGCAGCACGGCGTCGTAGGGCCGGCGGCCCACGGTCTGCTCGGTGAAAAGCTCCGCCTGGCGTGCGGCCACGCTGGCGCCCCAGGACTGGCCGTGCAGCACGGTGATGCGCGGCACGGCGATGTACTGGCTGAAGATGCGGCGCAGCCGTTCGGAATCTGCCGCGGCATCGCGCACCGCCACCCCGCCCTGGTGGTAGGTGGAGCCGGCCCAGGCGTAGCCCGCGCGCACCATCACCGCCCAGCGGTTCAGGTCGTCCACCGTGCGCTCGGCCTTGGGCGCGCCCAGCTCGGGCCCACCGTGATCGTGCAGCACCAGGGTTCCCTGCCAATCCTGGGGCACGGCGATGTAGTAATAAGCGCCGGCGGAGTCGCGGCCGCCAAAGCAGCGGGCCGTGCGGGGCACCTCGGAGGGGCAGGCCGTGGCCACGGGCGCGGGCTCGGCGGCGGGGTCGAAGGCCGGCGCGTGCCATGCGGGCACGGCGGGGCCATCGTGCGGCACGGGCGCAGGCGGCTGCAGCGGGGTCTGGGTGGCGGCGCAGCCGGCCAGCAGCACGGCGCTGGCCGCAGCCAGCCACCAGGGGGCACGCAGGAAGATGTCGGGCTTTGGCATGGTGCATTGATTGTGTCAGGGCCGCCAGCCCCGCCACAATGGCCACCATGCAGTTCCACTCCATCGCCAACGCCCCCGTGCCCTCGTCTTCGGGCCGCACCATCGCGGTCATCGACCCGTCCGACGGGGCGCAGTACGACGAGATCCAGCGCGGCACGCCGGAAGACATCGATGCCGCCGTGCACGCCGCGCGCCAGTGCTACGACGCCGTCTGGCACAAGCTGGCGCCCGCGGAGCGCGGCCGGCTGCTGATGCGCCTCTCCCACGCGGTGGCCGAGAACGCCAGCGAGCTCACGGCCATCGAGCAGCGCGACTGCGGCAAGCCCACGCGCCAGGCCCGCGCCGACGCGCTGGCGCTGGCGCGCTACTTCGAGTTCTATGCCGGCGCCTGCGACAAGCTGCACGGCGAGACCATTCCCTACGTGGAAGGCACGAGCGTGCTCACCTGGCGCGAGCCGCACGGCGTGACCGGCCACATCGTGCCCTGGAACTACCCCATGCAGATCTTCGGGCGCAGCGTGGGCGCGGCGCTGGCGGCAGGCAATGCCTGCGTGGTCAAGCCCGCCGAAGACGCCTGCCTCTCGCTGCTGCGCGTGGCGCAGCTCGCGGCCGAAGTAGGCTTTCCGGCGGGCGCGCTCAACATCGTGACCGGCTACGGCCATGAGGCGGGCGATGCGCTGGCGCGGCATCCGGGCATCGACCACATCAGCTTCACCGGCAGCCCCGGCGTGGGCACGCTGATCCAGCAGATCGCGGCCGAGCGGCACTGCCCCGTGACGCTGGAGCTGGGCGGCAAGAGCCCGCAGATCGTCTTCGCCGATGCCGACCTGGACGCCGTCGTGCCGGCCGTGGTGAACGCCATCGTGCAGAACGCCGGGCAGACCTGCTCGGCCGGCTCGCGCGTGCTGATCGAGCGGGCCATCTACGAGCCGCTGCTGGAGCGCCTGGGCAGGGCCTTCGAGGCGCTGCGCGTGGGCCCCGCCGCCATGGACCTGGACCTGGGCCCGCTCATCCGCCAGAGCCAGCAGCAGCGCGTGTGGGACTTTCTCTCCGACGCACAGGTCGCCGGCATTCCGATGGTGGCCCAGGGCACGGTGGTGGACCTGGCGCCGGAGACCGGCTTCTACCAGGCCCCCACCCTGCTGCGCGACGTGCCGCCCGGCCACCGGCTGGCGCAGGAAGAGGTCTTCGGCCCGGTGCTCGCCGCCCTGCCCTTCGAGGGCGAGGACGAAGCCGTGCAACTGGCCAACGGCACGGCCTTCGGCCTGGTGGCCGGCGTGTGGACGCGGGACGGCGCCCGCCAGCTGCGCATGGCGCGGCGCATCCGTGCCGGGCAGGTGTTCATCAACAACTACGGCGCGGGCGGCGGTGTGGAGCTGCCCTTCGGCGGCGTGCGGTCGAGCGGCCACGGGCGCGAGAAGGGCTTCGAGGCGCTCTACGGCTTCACCACGCTCAAGACGGTAGCGATACGGCACGGTTGAACAAGCACCACTCACAAGCACCACTCGCTACGCTTTCGATAGCTGCTGGCGCTTGTCTGGCCTGGGCTGCAGGCGTTTTCGATGCCGATCCTGGCGCCACCCCGCCCTGCGGAGCGGCGGACCGGCTCAGCCCAGCGCCGTATCCAGCAGCATCATGGTGACGAAGCCGATCATCAGCCCGCCGGTCGCCCAGGCCTCATGGCCCTTGCGGTGCGATTCGGGAATGATCTCGTGGCTGATGACGAACAGCATCGCCCCCGCCGCGAAGCCCAGCCCCCAGGGCAGCAGCATGGCCGATGCGCTGACCACCGCCGCGCCCAGCACCGCCCCGATGGGCTCGACCAGCCCCGAGGCCATGCCCAGCCCCACCGCCACCGTCCGCCGGTAGCCGGCCGCGAGCAGCGCGACGGCGACGACCAGCCCCTCGGGCACGTCCTGGATGGCGATGCCCGCCGTGAGCGTACTGCCGCCCACGCTGCCCGAGCCCGCATAGGCCACGCCGATGGCCAGCCCCTCGGGCAGGTTGTGCAGCGCGATGGCGAAGACGAAGAGCCAGGTGCGCTGCAGCGTGCGCGCGGGCTGGCCTTCGGCGCCCTTGATGAAATGCTCGTGCGGCAGCAGCCGCTCCATCACCAGCAGCGCCAGCGCGCCCAGCAGGATGGCCGCGCCGATGGTGCCGCCCGCCGCCCAGGGGCCGGCGCCCGACGACCGGGCCGCCTCCAGCCCGGGCAGGATCAGCGAGAACGAGCTGGCCGCCAGCATCACCCCGGCGCCGAAGCCGAAGAGCGTGTCCTGCACCTTGTCGGAGAGCCGCTGCGAGAACATCACCGGCACCGTGCCCAGCGCCGTCGCCAGCGCCGCGACCAGCCCGCCCTGCCAGGCCTGCGCCACATGCTCGTTGGCCTGCAGATAGGCCGAGAACTGCAGCGTGAGCGCGACCAGCCCCAGCACGGCGATGGCAACGCCCAGCCACCGGCGGGCGGGCCAGCGGATGGGGCCGGCATGGCGGGGCGAGGTCGCGTCGTCAGGGGTCATGGGGCGGGCTCCGGCAGGGGGCATGGCGGGATCGGAAGAGCGGGCAGGCAGCGTTCGCGGAGCCCTTCAGCCGCGCGCTGCGGCCAGGGCCTGGGCGTGGCGCCGCGCCACCTCGGCCCAGTCCACCACGTTATAGAAGGCGGCGATGTAGTCGGGGCGCCGATTCTGGTACTGGAGGTAGTAGGCGTGCTCCCACACATCCAGCCCCAGGATGGGCGTGTGGCCCGAGGCGATGCCGGGCATGAGCGGGCTGTCCTGGTTGCCCGTGCTCTCCACCGCCAGCCGGCCCTGCGGCGTGACCACCAGCCAGGCCCAGCCGCTGCCGAAGCGCGTGAGCGCGGCCTTGGTGAAGGCCTCCTTGAACGCATCGAAGCCGCCCAGGTCGGCGTCGATGGCGCGGGCCAGCTCGCCCGCGGGCTGGCCGCCGCCCCGGGGCGACATCACCGTCCAGAACAGGCTGTGGTTGGCATGGCCGCCGCCGTTGTTGCGCACCGCCGTCTGCAGCGATTCGGGCAGCTGGCCGATGGCGGCGACCAGCGCCTCCACGCTCTGGCCCGCATGGGGCGTGCCTTCCAGCGCCGCGTTCAGGTTGTTCACATAGGTCTGGTGGTGCTTGCTGTGGTGGATCTCCATGGTCTTGGCGTCGATATGGGGTTCGAGCGCGTCGTAGGCATAAGGCAGTGCGGGCAGCGTGTAGGGCATGGCAAAGGACTTTCTGGAACAGGGAAACGAACGAAGCGCGAACGCCCCGGCGGGGGCGCCGCAGCGGCGCGGAACGCGGGCTCCGGAGAAAGCGCGGCGCCCTGCGTTTCGCCCCATCATATTTGCAAATGATAATTATTATCAATAAAGCCAGTCAATGCCAGAAAAGCCCACGCTGGCTATAGTGGGCTGGCGCCCAGAACGCCGCCGCGCAGGATGGAATCGGCCCGCAGCCCTCATTCCGCCTGCGCCATAAGCTACGAAAAGCATAGCAATCACCATCCCCGCACACAGGAGACCCCATGCGCCTCGCCCATAAATCCGTTCTCGTCACCGGCGCCGGCAGCGGCATCGGCGAAGGCATCGCCCGCCGCCTCGCGGCCGAAGGCGCACGGGTCGTCGTCAACGACCTGAACGCCGAGGCGGGCCAGCGCGTGGCCGAGGCCATCCAGGCCGCGGGCGGTGAAGCCGCCTTCGTGCAGGGCGACGTGACGCGCTCGGATGACGTGCGCGCCCTGGTCGCAGTCGCCCTGCGCCTGCACGGCCGGCTGGACGTGGTGGTCAACAACGCCGGCTGGACGCACCGCAACCGCCCCATGCTGGAGGTGAGCGAGACGGACTTCGACAAGGTCTATGCGGTGAACGTCAAGAGCCTCTACCTCTCGGCCATCCACGCCGTGCCGGCCATGCGCGCCAACCCGGGCGGCAGCGGCGGCAGCTTCATCAACATCGCCTCCACGGCCGGCCTGCGGCCCCGGCCCGGACTGACCTGGTACAACGGATCGAAGGGCGCGGTCATCACCACCAGCAAGTCGATGGCGGCCGAGCTGGGGCCGGACAACATCCGCGTGAACTGCATCAACCCGGTGTTCAACCCCGACACGGGCCTGGCGGCCGAATTCGCGGGCGGCCCGGTGGACGACGCGGCCCGCGCCCGCTTTCTCGCCAGCATTCCGCTGGGCCGCTTCTCCACCGCGCTCGACGTGGCCAACGCAGCGCTCTACCTGGCGAGCGACGAGGCAGCCTTCATCAGCGGCACCTGCATCGAAGTGGACGGCGCGCGCTGCGTCTGAGCAGCCCCGGCATCGCGCCGGAAAACCGGGAATTCCGCCCTCCCGGATCGCCCCCTCGCGACAAAGCCCGCCACGCCCAGCGGGCAGCCCCCATGCGGCAGAATCGGCCGCATGGCTGAACGTGTCATTCCCCTCGTGGACCAGCGCCTTGCGATGCGCGCGCCCACCGTGCCCGCGGGCGCGGCCGGCCTGCCCACGGGCCGGCTGGCCGACGCGCTGGGCCGCCCCTTGCGCGATTTGCGCATCAGCGTGACCGATCGCTGCAACTTCCGCTGCGGCTACTGCATGTCCAAGGAAGTGTTCGACAAGGACTACGCCTACCTGCCCCATTCGGCGCTGCTGAGCTTCGAGGAGATCACGCGCCTGGCGCGCCAGTTCGTCGCGCACGGCGTGGGCAAGATCCGGCTCACGGGCGGCGAGCCGCTGCTGCGCAAGAACCTGGAACGGCTGGTGGAGCAGCTCGCCACGCTGCGCACGCCCGAGGGCCGCGCGCCCGACCTCACGCTGACCACCAACGGCTCGCTGCTGGCGCGCAAGGCCCGGGCGCTCAAGGAAGCGGGCCTGGACCGCCTCACGGTGAGCCTCGACAGCCTGGACGACGCCGTCTTCCGCCGCATGAACGACGTGGACTTCCCCGTCGCCGACGTGCTGGCCGGCATCGATGCCGCGCAGGCCGCGGGCTTCGACCGCATCAAGGTCAACATGGTGGTCAAGCGCGGCACCAACGACCACGAGGTGCTGCCCATGGCCCGGCACTTCCGCGGCACGGGCGTCACGCTGCGCTTCATCGAATACATGGACGTGGGCGCCACCAACGGCTGGCGCATGGACGAGGTGCTGCCCTCGGCCACGCTGATCGCCCGGCTGCAGGAGCAGCTGCCCCTGGTGCCGCTCGAAGCCAGCGCCCCCGGCGAAACCGCGGCCCGCTGGGGCTATGCCGACGCGCTGGGCCGCCACGATGCGGCGCTGGGCGAGGTCGGCGTCATCAGCAGCGTGACCCAGGCCTTCTGCCGCGAATGCAACCGCGCGCGCCTGTCCACCGAAGGCCAGCTCTACCTCTGCCTCTTCGCCACCCAGGGCTGGGACCTGCGCAGCCTGCTGCGCGGCGGCGCCAGCGACGAGGCCATCGCCGCCGCCATCGCCCCCATCTGGCAGCAGCGCAGCGACCGCTATTCCGAACTGCGCAGCCAGCTGCCGCCCGACGCCCCCACCGCCGGCACGGGCCGGCGCCGCGTGGAGATGAGCTACATCGGCGGCTGAAGCACACGGCAGCACAGCAGCACCGCAACAGACAACAGGCGCCCGGCCCCTGCGCCCCCTCTCTCTTTCAGACAGCGACGAACCGAACGAGCCCCTCCTCATGATCGACCCAGAAGACATCACCGGCCTGGTCCTCGCCGGCGGACGCGGCAGCCGCATGGGCGGCGTGGACAAGGGCCTGCAGAACTTCCGCGGCCTGCCGCTGGCGCTGCACGCCCTCATGCGCCTGCAGCTGCAGGTGGGCCACACGCTGGTCAACGCCAACCGCAACCTGGCGGCCTACGAGGCCTTCGGCACGCCGGTCTGGCCCGACGGGCTGGCCGACTACGCCGGGCCGCTGGCCGGCTTCCTGACCGGGCTGGAGCGCTGCGAAACCGGCTGGCTGCTGACCGTGCCCTGCGACACCCCCCTCTTCCCCTACGACCTGGCCGCGCGCCTGGCCGCCGCCGCCCAGGCGCAGGACGCCGACATCGCCATGGCCGCCGCGCCCGAGACCGACGCCGCCACCGGCGCCACCGTGCTGCGGCCGCAGCCGGTGTTCTGCCTGCTGCGCGTGTCGCTGCTAGAAAGCCTGGTGCAGTTCACCCAGGCCGGTGGCCGCAAGATCGACCGCTGGACCGCGCAGCACGCCTGCGCCATCGTGCCCTTCGACCAGCCGGACGACGACCCGCTCGCCTTCCGCAACGCCAACACGCCCGAGGAGCTGCGCGCGCTGGAGTCCGCCGCGTGAACGCCCGGGCCCTCACCCATCCGCCCGCCGCCATGAAAACCCTCGCCCAGATCGCCGCCGAACTGCAGGGCTACGACCCGCAGGCGCTCAGCGCCGCCGGCGTGCAGGACTTTCTCGAACGGCTGGTGCAGCCCGTCGCCGAGACGGAGCAGGTCGGCATCTTCGAGGCGCTCGGCCGCGTGCTGGCGCAGGACATCGTCTCGCCCCTGAGCGTGCCGCCGCACGACAACTCCGCCATGGACGGCTATGCCTTCGACGGCGCGCAGCTGCGCGCCGGCGAGCCGCTGGCGCTGCGCTGCGTGGGCACGGCCCTGGCAGGCAAGGCCTGGGCCGGCACCGTCGCGCCCGGCGAGTGCGTGAAGATCATGACCGGCGCCGTCATGCCCGCCGGGCTCGACACCGTGGTGCCGCAGGAATTCACCACCGCCGATGGCGATGGCCGCATCCGCATCGCCGCCGACGTGCTGCGCGCCGGCGACAACCGCCGCCTGATGGGCGAAGACCTGATGGAAGGCCGCGTGGCGCTGGCGCAGGGCAGCGTCTTCACGCCCGCCGCGCTGGGCCTGGTGGCCAGCCTGGGCCTGGCCCGCGCCACCGTGTTCCGCCGCCTGCGCGTGGCCTATTTCTCCACCGGCGACGAGATCCTGAGCCTGGGCGAGCCGCCCCGCGAAGGCGCCGTGTACGACAGCAACCGCTACACCGTCTTCGGCCTGCTCACGCGGCTGGGCGTGGAAGTGATCGACCTGGGCGTGGTGCCCGACCAGCCCGCGCAGCTGGAGGCCGCGTTCCGCGAGGCCGGCGCACGCGCCGACGCCGTCATCACCAGCGGCGGCGTGAGCGTGGGCGAGGCCGACCACACCCGCGCCATGATGAAGCAACTGGGCGACGTGGCCTTCTGGCGCATCGCCATGCGCCCCGGCCGACCCATGGCCGTGGGGCGCCTCGCCGCGGCAGCGCCCGGGGCGAACGGCGCCGTGCTCTTCGGCCTGCCCGGCAACCCGGTGGCGGTGATGGTGACCTTCCTCGCCTTCGTGCGCCCCGCCCTGCTGCGCATGATGGGCAGCAGCGCCGGCGCGCAGCCGCTGCTGCGTGCCGTCAGCACCGAACCCATCCGCAAGAAGGCCGGCCGCACCGAATACCAGCGCGGCTGGGTCTCCACCGCGCCGGGCGGCACGCTGCAGGTGCGCACCACCGGCAACCAGGGCTCGGGCGTGCTCAGCTCCATGGTGCAGGCCAACGGGCTTATCGTGCTGCACCACGGCCAGGGCCACGTCGCGGCCGGCGACACGGTGGATGTGATGATGTTCGACGGCGCCGTCTGACACCGCCGGCCCGCCCGGGCCATTTATGAAGCAGGGTCTGCCACCCCACGCCCTCAGGAGAGGAGAAACGCATGCCTTTCGCCGAACGCCATCTCGTGCAACCGCCCACCCGCGACACCGTGGACCAGACCAGCGGCGCCACCGTGCTGGAATTCGGCACGCCCTGGTGCGGCCACTGCCAGCGCGCGCAGCCGCTCATCCAGCAGGCGCTGGAGGACCGCGGCGAGGTCGCGCATCTCAAGGTGGAAGACGGCCCCGGCCAGCCCCTGGGCCGGAGCTTTCGCGTCAAGCTCTGGCCCACGCTGGTCTTCCTGCGCGACGGCCAGGAAGTGGCCCGGCTGGTGCGCCCGCAGGATGCGCAGAGCATCCACGAGGCGCTGCAGAGCATCACGGCCGCGGCCTGAAGCCGGCGCTCAGGCCGGGCGCTCGAGGATCAGCGCCCCAGCGCCTTGTCCACGCCCTTGTTGGCCAGCGCGTCGGCCCGCTCGTTGCCGGGGTCGCCCGCATGGCCCTTGACCCAGCGCCAGTCGATGACATGGCCTGACGTGGCCACCAGATCGTCCAGGCGCTTCCACAGCTCCACGTTCTTCACCGGCTGGCCCGACGCGGTGCGCCAGCCCTTTTTCTTCCAGCCCTGCACCCATTCGGTGATGCCCTTGCGCACGTACTGGCTGTCGAGGAACAGCGTCACCGCGCAGGGCTTCTTGAGCGCCGCCAGCGCCTCGATCACCGCCAGCAGTTCCATGCGGTTGTTGGTCGTGTCCAGCTCACCGCCGAACAGTTCCTTTTCCAGCGCGCCCGAGCGCAGCACGACGCCCCAGCCACCGGGCCCGGGGTTGCCCTTGCACGCCCCATCGGTATAGATCACCACCTGATTCAAACAACACACTCCATCGGATTCGGGAAAGAAAGCAGCCAACAGGCAAACCAGCGGCCTCGGGCCCTGCCCGGCTGCGGAAAGAACGGAAGCGGCCGGCTTCAGCGCCGGCGGCGCTGCGCCACCGGCACGGGCGCTGCGGCCTTGCTGGCCGCATGGCGCCAGGGCGCGGCGAGCAGGCGCATGCCATGCACCCGCTTGATCGCCACCACCGTGTAGGCGGCCCCGAGTATGGGCCACCAGCGCGCGCCCAGGCCGTCCATCCAGTCGAAACGCTCCAGCCAGCGGTCCTGCCGCACCGCAGGGCGGTAACAGCCGAAGCTGAACGTATCCACCTCGAAGTTCAGCAGCCGCAGCCAGTCGCGCACGCGCCCCGGGCCGATGAATTCGCCCACGTCGGGCAAGTAAAGATCACCACCGCCGCCGAAGCGCTGGTAGAGTCGCGCTCGGCGCTGGCGCAAGCCCCAGAGGCTCCACGGATTGAGGCCGCTGATGACGACCCGCCCTTCGGGCACCAGCACCCGTTCCACCTCGCGCAGTGCGGCATGCGGATCGACGCTGAGCTCCAGTGCATGGGGCAGCAGCACCAGGTCGATGCTGGCCGGCTCGAACGGCAGCGCCACGGGATCGGCCAGCAGATGGGCGCGCTGCGCGGGTGCTCCAGGCTCGGGCTCGAGACGCGATTCCGCCTCGCCCAGGGCCAGCCAGCGGTGCGGCATGCGGTTGGTGCGCAGGCCTTCCAGGCCCGACATGCCCAGCTGCACCGCGTGGTAGCCGAACAGGTCGGCGACCAATTCATCATGCTGCTCTTGCTCCCACGCCAGCAGGTAACGGCCGGGGGGGGAGTCGAACCAACGGTGCAAACTTATAATTTCGTCGCTCATGAACTTGCTGCCGCTGCCCGCCTTCGCCGACAACTACATCTGGATGCTGCACGACGCGCAGGATGCGGTCGTTGTGGACCCGGGTGACGCAGCGCCCGTCATCGAAGCCCTGCGCCGCACCGGACTGCGATTGCAGACGATTCTAGTCACGCACCACCATGCAGATCACACGGGCGGCGTACGTGAATTGCGCGAAGCCACCGGCGCCGTGGTGCACGGCCCCGCGCACGAAGCAGTGCCCGAGCCCGTCGCCCGCATGGCCCAGGGCGATGCGGCCACGGTGCTGAACGGCCTGCGCTTCGAGGTGTTCGACGTGCCGGGCCACACCAGCGGCCACATCGCCTACTACTGCCCCGCCGTGCCCGGCGCCGCCGGAGCGACCGGCCCGGTGGAGGCCGCCTCGCCCGTGCTGTTCTGCGGCGACACGCTCTTTTCCGGCGGCTGCGGGCGGCTCTTCGAAGGCACGCCCGCGCAGATGCAGGCCTCGCTGGACACCCTGGCCGCCCTGCCCGGCGACACGCTGGTCTGCTGCGCCCACGAATACACACTTTCGAACCTGCGTTTCGCGCAGGCCGTGGAACCGGGTAACCAGGCCCTGCTCCATTACCTCTCCGAGTGCGAATCCCTGCGCGCGCAAGGCCGGCCCACGCTGCCTTCGCGCCTGGCGACCGAGCGCAACATCAACCCCTTCCTGCGCACCCGCGAAGCGGCCGTGGCCCAGGCGGCATGCGGTTTCGACGCCAGCGTCGATCCCGGCGATGCCGTCCAGGTGCTGGCAGCGCTGCGCCAATGGAAAAACGAGTTCCGATGAAGATCCTGAAAATCCTGGCTGTCGCCAGCCTGGTGTGGCTGACCGGCTGCGCCTCCACCGGCACCACCACCCACACGGCCGCCGCTGCGGGCAACAAGGACGGCAGCGTCGCTGCCAGCACCACCGCTCAGATACCTTCGGGGCCCCTGCGCCCCATCACCGCCGCCAAGGCCTCCAGCCGAGAAGTGGCGACGCTCTCCGCCCCTGCCGACCTCTGGGACCGCATCCGCCGCGGCTTCGCCATGCCGGATCTGCAGAACGATCTGGTGACCGAGCGCGAGCAGTGGTATGCCTCCCGCCCTGACTACATGCAGCGCATGACGGAGCGTTCGAGCAAGTACCTCTTCCACATCGTCGAAGAGCTGGAGCGCCGCGGCATGCCGACCGAGCTGGCCCTGCTGCCCTACATCGAGAGCGCCTTCAACCCGCAGGCCGTCTCCAGCGCCAAGGCCGCCGGCATGTGGCAGTTCATGCCCGCCACCGGCACCTATTTCGACCTCAAGCAGAACGCATTCCGCGACGACCGCCGCGACGTGCTGGCCTCCACCAAGGCCGCGCTCGACTACCTGCAGAAGCTCTACGGCATGTTCGGCGACTGGCATCTGGCCCTCGCCGCCTACAACTGGGGCGAAGGCAACGTGAGCCGCGCCATCGCGCGCAACCAGAAGGCCGGCCTGGGCACGAGCTATACCGACCTGAACATGCCGGCCGAGACGCGCCTCTACGTGCCAAAGCTGCAGGCCGTGAAGAACATCGTCGCCCATCCCGATGAGTTCCACACCGAACTGCCGCTGATCGAGAACCACCCCTTCTTCCAGGTGGTGGACATCACCCACGACATCGACGTGTCGCTGGTCGCCAGCCTGGCAGGCATCCGCGAATCGGACTTCCGCGCGCTGAACCCCTCGCTGCACAAGCCGGTGATCTTCGCAGCCGGCACGCCCAAGATCCTGCTGCCCTGGGACAACGCCAAGGTCTTCCGCAAGAACCTCGAAGCGCATTCCGAAGGCCAGTACGCCAGCTGGACGGTCTGGACCGCGCCCACCAACCTCAGCCCCGCCGCCGCAGCCCAGCGCGTGGGCATGTCCGAAGCCGACCTGCGCGCGGTCAACGGCATTCCGCCGCGCATGCTGATCAAGGCCGGCTCGGCCCTGATGGTGCCGCGCGCGACGACCACGGTGGAAGACGTCTCCAGCCAGATCGCCGACAACGGCCAGCTGGCGTTCACGCCCGAGATCGTCACCCGCCGCACCACCGTGCGCGCCGGCAAGCGCGAAACCGTCGCCAGCATCGCTCGGCGCTACAGGGTCAGCGTGGACAACGTCGCCGACTGGAACGACGTGAAGAAGAACGCGAGCTTCAAGAACGGCGAGTCCGTCGTGATGTACCTGCCGGTGCGGCTCAACTCGGCCGTGGTCGCCCGGGTGCCCTCCGCCGACGTGAAGCAGACCGCCGCCCGAGGCAAGGCCACGCCCGCCGCCAGCGCGCGCGCGCCGGCCAAGCACCACACCTCGTCGTCGTCCACCAGCCGCAAGGGCGGCACGCCGTCGAAGGTGCAGAAGAAGAAGCGCTGACCGGCTCCGCGCCTGGCGGGCCGGCTCGGCCCGTCAGAAGCGCAGGTTGTGCATGCCCACCAGCCCCAGGATGCCCATCACGATCAGGTAGAGCGCGACGATCACGTTGAGCAGCCGGGGCATCGCCAGAATCAGGATGCCGGCGATCAGGGACACGAGGGGACCGATGCTGAAATGAAGCGTCATGGTGAACCTTGAAGGGGTGAAGCAGTCTCGAATGGAAGAAAGCCGCAGGGCTGCGCTGCAGCGCCCGGGCACTCCATGCGTGACTTTAGCCGCACCCTTGCATCGCCCCGGCTTCACCGCTGCCGCGCCTCGGCGCCGAGGCACTCCCCCCCACTCAGAGCGCGTACTTGAGCTTGGCCTTGCGCGCGTAGGCGTCGGTGAAGGTGCGCGCCAGATCCACGCGGGACGCATCGAACTCCGGCCGCAGCCGCGCCAGGGCCCGCAGCGCCGTGGCGGGGCCGTCGTCGGGCATCAGCCCGTCGGGCGACAGGGTTTCGCGGCTGCGCTGGAAGGCCGCCAGGTAGGCGCCCCGGTCGCCCATCATGTAGCCGGGGGGCAGCGCGCGCACCAGGTCGGTGGGTGACGCGGTCTGCAGCCACTTGAGGGCATGCACCAGCGCGTGGACCAGGGCCTGGGCCTGCGCGGGCCGCTGCGTGGTGAACGCCGTGGGCCCATAGAGGCAGGCCGAGGGCATGGGGCCGGTGAAGAGGTCGGACGAGCCCTTGAGCGTGCGCGTGTCGCACAGCAGGCGCACCTCGCCGCGCTGCTCCAGCAATGTCATGAACGGGTCGGCATGGCAGAGCGCATGCACGGCCCCCTGCCGCAGCGCCGTGACGGCCCCCATGCCGGAGCCCACGCCCACGAAGCGGACCTCATTGAGCGGCGCACCCGCCAGCCCCAGCCACAGGCTGGCGAGGAACTGCGTCGCCGAGCCCGGCGCCGACACCCCCACGCGCATGCCATTGAAGCGGGTCACGCTGCGCCAGGGCCAGGTGCGCGTCGAAGCGCCCAGCGCCAGTTGCGGGGCACGGCCCAGCACGACCAGGCTGCGCAGGGGCGCCGCAGGCGCCGCCGATGCCAGCGCGCGCGGCGACGCCTGCTGCGAACTGGTGCCGCTGGTTTCGATGGCAGCCTGCAGCACGTGGCTGTAGGCGCCGCAGCAGACATCGGCCTCGCCCGCCTGCAGCGCCTGCAGCGCGAGCGAGCCGCCGGCATAGTCCTGCAGCTTGACGTCCAGCCCCTCGGCGCGGAAGAAGCCCAGCGCATCGGCGATGACCAACGGCAGGTAATACAGCGTCTTGCAGCCCCCCACCGCCACGCGAATGCGCTCGCCGCCGCCCGAGAGCGGCTGCGCGCGCCCGGCCATCGGCACCGCGACCCAGGCGGTCGCGGTGGCCGAAGCAGCGTGAGCGCCCCATTGGCGCCTGGTCAGGTGCGGTAATGACATGGAATGGATGAACTGCGAAAAACGGCCATGCTGCAGTGCAACATGGGAAATGGAGTGTGCCTGAAGCAGGCACGCGGCGCGATCAGGGACTTGTACTTACCGGGGTTATTACCGCCCCCGGCCCGTGGCGGCAAAGCCGCACGCCGCAGCACCCCGGCCGTCATGGCCCGCTGCGGCGGATGCCTGCACGCCCCAGCGCGCTGCTGTCAGCGATAACCGAGAAACAGAATGGCGATGTTGACCAGCAGGCCTGCGGACCACACCAGGCTGCGCGCCGTCGGCATGCCGCCCACATAGAGGGCGATGAAGCCGATGCGCAGCAGCACGAAGGCCAGGGCCAGCATGTCCAGCGGCGTCTGCGGCGCCCCCAGCTGGTGGGCGATGACCACCGCGCCGATGAAGAAAGGCAGCGCCTCGAAGCTGTTGGCCTGAGCGGCGTTGGCACGGGCCCGCCAGCCGGTCTGGCGATCGAGCCAGCTCCGGGGATCGGCGTTGTCGCCGCGGCGGAACGCGCCGCGCTTGGCCAGCAGCGCGCACGCCATGGGCAGCAGCGCGGCGATCAGCACGCACCAGTAGGCGGCGGTGAACCGGGCCACATGCATCGTCGTGTTCATGGCACACCTGCGCTTTCCAATGTTTTCAGCCGCCAGCGCCCTGAAATACAGGGCAACCAGCTACTATTTTAATAGCAATACGAAGCCAGAAGGCCGGTCAGCGCCGATCCGACAGCGCATGCGCGATGGTGCCGAGATCGACGTATTCCAGCTCGCTGCCCACCGGCACGCCCCGCGCCAGGCGCGTGACGTGCACGCCCCGGCTCTTGAGCGTCTCGCTGATGGCATAGGCCGTGGCCTCGCCCTCGGCCGTGAAGCTGGTCGCCAGGATCACCTCCTGCACCACGCCGTCGCTCGCGCGCTCCAGCAGCTGCTTGAAGCCGATGTCGTTCGGCCCCACGCCATCGAGCGGCGAAAGCCGCCCCATCAGCACGAAGTAGAGCCCCCGGAAGGCCCCGGTGCGCTCCAGCGCGGCCTGGTCGGCCGGCGTTTCCACCACGGCCAGGCGGGTGGCGTCACGCTCCGGGTTCAGGCAGACCTCGCACACCGCCGCCTCGGTGAAGGTGTGGCAGCGCTCGCAATGCCGCACCGACCGCGCCGCCTCGTGCAAGGCCCGCGACAGCGCCTCGGCGCCCGCACGGTCGTGCTGCAGCAGATGGAAGGCCATGCGCTGCGCCGATTTCACGCCCACCCCGGGCAGGCGCCGCAGCGCCTGGATCAGGGCGTCAAGAGAACTCGTATCGGTCATCAAACTCCTGGAAATCGGGCGTTGGAGCAGCGCATCAGCATGGCGCAAGAACTGGAGCGGTACGTGAGGATTCCGGGCACCGCCCAACGACGCTCACGACAGCGCAAAGGGCGTAGCGAGCGGGATCAGCTGCGAGGCGGACGGAGCGCAGCGACCGGAACGTACTGCATGTACGTGAGGATCGCGAGCACCGCCCAACGACGCAGATCGCCCGCGCAGTAGCCCCCGTCAAAAGGGGAACTTCATGCCGCCGGGGAGGCCTGGCATGCCCGCCGTCAGCTTGCCCATCTTCTCCTGCGAGGTCTCCTCGGCCTTGCGCACGGCCGCGTTGAAGGCGGCGGCGACCAGGTCTTCGAGCATGTCCTTGTCGTCGGCCAGCAGGCTGGGGTCGATGGTCACGCGCTTGACGTCGTGCTTGCAGGTCATCAGCACCTTGACGAGGCCGGCACCCGATTCGCCTTCGACCTCGATGTGGGCCAGTTCGTCCTGCGCCTTCTTCAGGTTGTCCTGCATGGCCTGGGCTTGCTTCATCAGGCCGGCGAGTTGTCCCTTGTTGAACATGAAAGGTGTCCTTTGCTTATGAAATGGATCGAATGAATCGAACGGATGGATGGATGAAATGGGGGCGGAGCGGCGCAGTGGAAGGCAGGAGCCGGGAAATGAATGGCGTGCAGTGCCTTGCCGTCCGCGAGCGCCCGCCCGGGCCCGCCCCGTCAGACGGGCTTGATGCTGCCGGGCACGATTTTCGCCCCGAAGTCGCGCATCAGCGTCTGCACATAGGGGTCGTTCTCGACGATTTCCTGCGCCACGCGCTGGCGCTCGGCCGCCGCATGCGCATTGCGCCGCGCCGGGCTGTCGATCACCACGCCCAGCTCCACGCTGATCTGCGTGGCGTGGCCGTGGGCTTCGAGCGCGGCACGCAGGCGTTCGCGGGCGGTGGGCTGGTTGAGCGATTCACGCTCGACGCGCAGCAGCCAGTGGCCCGCATCGCGCGCCACCAGCTGCGACTGCAGGGCCAGTTCGCGCACCAGCGCGGTGATGGCTTCGGCCGCCACCAGTTGCTGCACGGTGGCATACCAGACATCGCCCTCGTCGGTACGGGTGTAGCGCGCCGACGCAGCCCGCGGGCCGCCAGCTGGCAGCGGCTGCAGGCGGGCACCGGGCTCGGGCGCCTCGCGCACCGGGATTGCTACGAATTCAGGAGCATCATGCCCGCGCTGCTGGCGGGCTGCGGGCCGATTCTGCCGAAAGTCCTCGGGCGAGCGCACGGGCAGCTGGACGGGTGCGGATTCGTACTCGACTTCCGAGAAGGCGGCGGGATGGCCGGGCGCCGGGCCGTCGTCGGCACCGGCTTCGGGCAGCACCGCGACGTCGGCCTCGGGCGGCTCGGCGGCCGCTTCGGCAGGTTGCGGCGCCGGGGCCGGAGCCGGAGCCGGAGCCGGGCTGGAGCGCAGCGGCGGCGCCGCTGCGGCCACCGGGGCCGGCTCGCGCGCCACCGGAGGCTCGGCCGCCGCAGGTGCTGCGGGGCGCACGGGCGGAGCGGAGCCCGCCGCAGCCCTCGCAGGGGCCGGATCAGCCGGCTTCAGAGTTTTTTTTTCCGGCGAGCCGGTTTCGGCGGCGGCGGAGTGGGCCGGCTTGAACGCCAGCAGCCGCAGCAGCGCCATGGTGAGCGCGGCGTATTCGTCGGGCGCCAGGCCCAGTTCGGTGCGGCCGTGCAGGCAGATGCTGTAGAGCAGCTGCGTTTCGTCGGCAGGCATCAGGCCGGCCAGGCGGGCGATTTCGGCGGCTTCCGGGTCGCTGCCGTCGGCGGCGGCCTCGGCGGCGCGCTGGGGCACGGCCTGTATCACCGCCATGCGCTGCAGCACCGTGCTCATCTCCTCCAGCGTGGAGGCGGCCGAGAGGCCGTTGAGGCGCAGCGCATCCGCGGTTTCCACCACCGTGCGGCCGTCGCCCTGCGCCAGCGCGTCGATGAGGCCAAAGACATAGCTGCGGTCCACGCTGCCCAGCATCTGGCGCACGCCGGCTTCCTGCAGCTGGCCGCTGCCGAAGGCGATGGCCTGGTCGGTGAGCGAGAGCGCATCGCGCATGGAGCCGCGCGCCGCGCGCGAGAGCAGGCGCAGCGCCTGCGGGTCGGCGGGCACGTTTTCCTGCTCCAGCACGCGGGTCAGGTGGTCGAGCACCGTCTCGGGTGCCATGGGCCGCAGGTTGAACTGCAGGCAGCGGCTGAGCACCGTGACGGGCACCTTCTGCGGGTCGGTCGTGGCGAGCACGAACTTGAGGTATTCGGGCGGCTCCTCCAGCGTCTTCAGCATGGCGTTGAAGGCGGTGTTGGTGAGCATGTGCACTTCGTCGATCATGAAGACCTTGAAGCGGCCCTGCACGGGCTTGTACACGGCCTGCTCCAGCAGGCCCTGGACCTCGTCCACGCCCCGGTTGGAGGCGGCGTCCAGCTCGGTGTAATCGACGAAGCGGCCGCTGTCGATGTCGCGGCAGGCCTGGCAGACGCCGCAGGGCGTGGCGGTGATGCCGCCCTGCCCGTCCGGGCCCTGGCAGTTGAGCGACTTGGCCAGGATGCGCGAGACGGTGGTCTTGCCCACGCCGCGCGTTCCCGTGAACAGATAGGCATGGTGCAGCCGCTGCTGCGTGAGCGCATTGGAGAGCGCCTGCACCACGTGCTCCTGCCCGACCATTTCGGAGAAGGTCTTGGGGCGGTATTTGCGGGCGAGCACGAGGTAGGACATCTGCGGGATTCTACGGGGGCCGAGAAGCGCCGCACTGCAGGGCCGGCCACTACCATGCTCACATCCATGGGCGGCCCGGCTGGAGCCGGGCAGAGGCCCGCATCAACAAAGGGGAAATCCATGAAGCAAGCAGACAGCTGGCTCAACCGCATGAGCATCGGCCGGCGCCTGGGGCTGCTCATCGCCTGCGCCTTGCTGGGCATCGCGCTCATCACCACGGTGCTGCTGGCATCCGAGAAGCGGCTCATCATGGACGAGCGGCAGGCCAGCGTGCGGCAGGTGGTCGAGACGGCCTACAGCCTGGTGGCCAGCTACCAGGCGCAGGTCGGCCCGGGCAAGCTGACCGAGACGCAGGCCCAGCAGATGGCCAAGGACGCGCTGCGCGTGATGCGCTACAGCGGCAACGAATACCTGTGGATCAACGACATGGCGCCGGTCATGCTCATGCATCCGATCCGCCCGGAGCTGGAGGGCAAGAACCTCTCGGCCAACCAGGACCCGACCGGCAAGCACCTCTTCGTCGCCTTCGTGGACATGGTGCGGCAAAACGGCGCGGGCTTCGTGCCCTACCTCTGGCCCAAGCCCGGGGCCACCGAGCCGGTGCAGAAGATCTCCTACGTCAAGGGCTTCGCGCCCTGGGGCTGGGTGATCGGCTCGGGCGTCTATGTGGACACGGTCGCCGCCACGGTCAATGCGCGCGTCCTGCGCTTCGGCCTGGGCGCGCTGGTGCTGGGCGCGCTGCTGCTGGCCGTGGGCACGCTCATCGCACGCGGGCTGCTGCGCGAGCTGGGCGGCGAGCCGCGCTACGCCAACCGCATGAGCGAGGCCATGGCGCAGGGCGATCTCTCCATGCCGGTGGTGCTGCGGCCGGGCGACCAGTCCAGCCTGCTGCACGGGCTGGAGCGCATGCGCGGGAGCATCGCCCACATCGTGAGCGAGGTGCGCGCCAGCACCCAGTCCATCACCACCGCATCGGCCGAGATCGCCGCGGGCAACAACGACCTCTCCAACCGCACCGAGCAGCAGGCGAGCGCCCTGCAGCAGACGGCCGCCTCGATGGAGCAGCTCACCAGCACCGTGCGGCAGAACGCCGACAACGCGCGCCATGCGGCGGATCTGGCGGGCTCCACCTCCGCGGTGGCCCAGCGCGGCGGCACGATGGTCGGCCAGCTGGTGAGCACCATGGGCGCGGTGAACGACTCCTCCCGCCGCATCGTGGACATCATCGGCGTGATCGACGGCATCGCCTTCCAGACCAACATCCTGGCCCTCAACGCCGCCGTGGAGGCCGCCCGTGCGGGCGAGCAGGGCCGCGGCTTCGCCGTGGTGGCGAGCGAGGTGCGCGCGCTGGCGCAGCGTTCGGCCTCGGCCGCCAAGGAGATCAAGCAGCTGATCGACACCTCGGTGCAGCAGGTGGGCGAAAGCTCCCGCCTCGTGGACCAGGCCGGCGCGACGATGAACGAGGTGGTGGACAGCGTGCAGAAGGTGACGCACCTGATCCAGGGCATCGCCTCGGCCAACCAGGAACAGGCTGCCGGCATCGACCAGGTGAACCTGGCCGTCACCCACATGGACCAGGCCACGCAGCAGAACGCCGCGCTGGTGGAGGAAGCGGCCTCGGCCGCCGAATCGCTGCGCAACCAGGCCGCCCGGCTGGAAGAGCTGGTGGGCGTTTTCCGCGTGACGCAGCGGTGAAAACACGGCAAAAAGAGGCTCGCCCGGCACGCCGTGTGGCCTTTCTCGCCGAAGCGGCCCCGCGCAGTGGCTACAATCGCCGCTGACGGGCCTCCCCGCATGGTGAAGTAGCCAAACGGGTCAGGTGGGGAACCAAGCAGCCCTAACTGTGGAGCCAGTGCCGGGGGTAAGGCTCGTCAACTTCTTCTTTTGCAGGTCTTTCGGTGCGGGCACGTTCAGCGGCCCGGCCTTGCGCTTTCGACCTGCAATCCCCCCAAGCCCCCTCGCCTTCCGGCCTCAGGCCGCTGCCCCATCGCCGCAGCGGGCGACTTAGCGCGCCAGCCGGGCCCTCATTCAGACGCGACGCCCACCGCATTGCGCCCCTGCAGCTTGGCGGCATAGAGCGATTCGTCGGCGGCCTTCATCAGCTCGGCGAGGGACAGGCCCGGCTGGCTGGCCGCGCACCCCAGGCTCAAGGTCGGCGATACCGTGGCGGCTTCCCAGCGGCATTCCAGGGACTGCACCGACTGCCGCAGCCGGTCGGCCACGATCCGGGAATCCTTCAGCGCAGTGGCCGGCAGGATCACCAGGAACTCGTCGCCCCCCCAGCGCACCACGGCATCGATGTTGCGGCAGGTGCTCCGCAAGGTCTGCGCCACCCGGCACAGCACCTGATCGCCGCACGCATGCCCCCACTGGTCGTTGACGAACTTGAAGTGGTCCACGTCGCACATGACAACGGAGAAAGGCAGCCCGCTGCGGTGCGAGCGCGCCATTTCCGATTCGAGCAGCTGCTGGCCGGCCCGCCGGTTGAACACCCCCGTCAGCTGGTCGGTCTGCGACAGCCGGTGGTTCTTGTCCGAGAGCATCTTCAGGTCGTGGATGTCCCGGAACGTCACGATGTGCATGTTCGGAAGGCTCTCCGAACGCACCTGCGCGGTGATGATGAACCAGCGCTTCTGGCCGTTCTTGCACTGGATGGGCGCGCTGCTTTCCGCGATACGCCGGCCTTGCGCCAGGCTCCGGTCGATGGCCAGGAACCAGTCGTTCTCCACCGCCTTCCGGATCTCGGGATCGGGGTAGGCGAGCCTGAACCAGCTCTCGATGTCCGGAATTTCGTCGAGCCCGTAGCCGATCTGTTCGAGAAAGGCCGTATTCACGAAACGCGGGCGATGGGCGGAATGCGCGTTGCCGGCCATTTCGGAAACCAGCACCGGCATCGGAATGACATCCAGAAAATCGAAAACCATCGTGTTGTGCATCGCCACTCCCCCAACAGGGCCCACCCGCCAGATCCATGAGCTGGCTGGCGTGCCCCATCGTTGCCTCTCGCCCGATTAATTAATACGTTGTATGGGGGTATGTTAGGGCTTGTTACAAACGACCGTTCGCAAAAGGCTTCAGCGCGAGCCAACGGGCCGCGCCCTCGCCCGCCGCGAGGCCGCTGGCCCAGCAGGCCGTGAGCAGGTAGCCGCCCGTGGGCGCCTCCCAGTCCAGCATCTCGCCCGCGCAGAAGACGCCCGGCAGCGCCTGGAGCATCAGGCCCGCGTCCAGCGCCTCGAAGGGCACGCCGCCGGCGGTGCTGATGGCCTCGTCCAGCGGGCGCGGGGCGACCACGGTGATGGGCAGGGCCTTGATGGCATGGGCCAGCGCCACGGGGTCGTTCACGCCGTCCTTGCCCAGCTGTTCGTAGAGGATGGCGCTCTTGATGCCGTCCAGCCCCAGCCGGCTCTTCAGATGGCTGCCCAGGCTGCGCGAGCCGCGCGGGTGGCGCACTTCGACCAGCACGCGCTCGGGCGAGTGGTCGGGCAGCAGGTCGAGCGCGAACGTGGCGTGGCCGTGGGCGGCGATCTCGTCGCGCAGCAGGTGCGAGACGGCGTAGATCAGGCTGCCTTCCACGCCCGTGGCCGTGGCCACGAACTCGCCGCGCCGCTCGAAGTGCCGGCCCTGGCTGTCGGTGAAGGCGATCGCCACCGACTTGAAGGGCTGGCCCGCGAAGCGTTCGGCGAAGAACGGCGTCCAGCCGGTGGCGGGCTGCGGCTGGCTGCCCAGCAGCTGGCGCAGGAAGTCGCGCCGCGTCTCGCCCACCGGGCCGCCGGGCTCGGTCAGGCGCGGCACGTCGAAGCCGCAGTTGGCCGGGCGCAGCGGCGCCACGTCCACGCCGCGCTCCGCCAAGAGCGGCACCCAGGCGCCATCGGAGCCCAGCCGCGCCCAGCTGCCGCCGCCCAGCGCCAGCACCACGGCGCGGGCCTGCACGCACACCTCGCCGCCCGGCGCCGCGAAGCGCAGCGCGGGGGCCGCACCCTCGGTGGCCGTTGCACCGGCCTCATCGCCCGCCCAGCCGAGCCAGCGGTGGCGCATGTGCAGGCGCACGCCCTGCCCGCGCAGGCGGTGCAGCCAGGCGCGCAGCAGGGGCGCGGCCTTCATGTCCACCGGGAACACGCGGCCGGAGGTGCCGACGAAGGTCTGCACGCCCAGCTCGCCCGCCCATTCGCACACCTGCTGCGCGCCGAAGCGCTGCAGCAGCGGCGCCAGCGCGGGCTGGCGCTGGCCATAGCGCGACACGAAGGGCTCGAAGGCCTCGGAATGCGTGAGGTTCAGCCCGCCCTTGCCGGCCAGCAGCAGCTTGCGGCCCACGGAGGGCATGGCGTCGAACACATGCACGGCGTGGCCGGCGCGGGCCAGCGCTTCGGCGGCCATCAGGCCCGCCGGGCCGCCGCCGATCACGGCCACCTCGCAATCGATGCGCTGGGGGCGGGAGGCGGGTGCGAGGGAGGCGGTGTCGGGAGCGGATTCGGAAGCGGTCATGCCGGGCCTGTGGGAAAGAAAAGGGGTCGGTATCGAAGGGGCGGCTGCAGCGGAAAAGCATCGAGGCCGCAGCGCGCCAGGGAAGGTCGTCAGAAAAGCGTCTGCTGGCGCGTGTCCGGGCCCGCCTTGCGGCTGGCCGGTACGGGCGCGGGCGGAGCCGATGGCGGCGGCGGCGCGGGCGGGGCCGCCACGTCGCCATCGACCACCACCAGCCGGCCATCGCCCGCCAGGAAGGCGGCCGAGACCGGCTCCGCCCCCACCTGCGCCTGCACGGCGGCGCGGTAGAGGCGCAATTGCGCCATCAGCTGCGGCTGCCTTTCGGGCTCGGGGGCGCTCTTGTAATCGAGTACCCACCAGCGGGCCGGCGATTGTGCCGTGGCGCGGCGGCGCACCAGCCGGTCCAGCCGCAGATTCTGGCCCTGGTGGACCAGCGGCGCCTCGTTCAGGGCGCGGTCGATCTGCGCGGCGTCCCAGGCCCAGGCGCCCTCACCCGCCAGGATGCGCCGGGCCATCGCCGCAGCGGCGGCGGCGGCATCGGCCGTCAGCTCGAAGTCGCGCACCAGCTGGGCGATGCGGCCTGCGGCCCAGCCGGCGCTGCGCAGATCGCCCAGCGGCGCGCCGGGCAGGCCGGCCTGCTCCAGCAGCTGGTGCATGGCCTCGCCCTGCCGGCTGGCGGGGGTGGAGGCCTCGGCCTGCGCGCGCTGCAGCGCGGCCAGCTCGGGCCGGGCGGGCACGGCGATGGCGATGGCGGGCAGTTCGGCCAGGGTCACGGTGTCGCCGGCCTCCGCATCGCCGTTGATGACGGCGTCGTCGGATGACGGCTCGGGCGGCAGTTCGGCCGGCGTGAGCAGCGGCACGAGGCGGTTCCACCAGCTGCCGGTCGCGGCCTGGCGCGCCTGCACGCAGGAGAGTGCCAGGCAGTGCTTGGCCCGCGTCATGGCGACGTAGAGGGTGTTGAGCTCTTCGCGCTGGCGCTCGGCGCGCTCGGCCGCCAGCACGTCTTCGGCGCTGGGCGGCGGGCTGGTTTCGCTGGCCATGAAGACGAAGCGGCGCGGCACGGGCGCCTCGCCGGGCCAGTCCACCAGCGCGCCCATGGTCTCGGCCTTCTGGCCGCGGGCGTCGGTGTCCAGCAGCAGCACGCTGTGCGCCTCCAGGCCCTTGGCGCCGTGGATGGTCAAAAGCCGCACGGCCTGCGCATCGACCCGGCCCGGCGCGCGCAGGCCCGGGCGCTTGAGGGCACGCACGAAGGCATAGGGCGTGAGATAGCGCCCGCCCTCGACCTGCAGCGACACCGCCTGCAGCGCGCGCAGGTTGGCCAGCACGGCCGGCCGCTGGGTGGCGGGCGCGGCGGCGGCGAAGCGCGCCAGCACGTCGCCCTGGGCATAGATGGCATGCAGCGCATCGTGCGGCGGCAGCGTATCGACCCAGCCGCGGTATTGGGCCAAAACCGGCCCCAGCCCTTGCAGTACGGGCGGCAGCAGCTCCTCTTTTTGCAGCAGATCGAACCAGCTGCAGGCGGCATGCTCGGGCTGGCGGCGCAGCACGGCCAGCTCCACCAGGGCCTCGTCGGGCAGGCCGAAGAGCGGCGAGCGCAGGGCGCGGGCCAGCGAGAGGTCGTGCCCGGGCGAGACCAGCGCATCGAGCAGCGCCACCACGTCCTGCACCTCGGGCGCCTCGCCCAGATCGGCCTTTTCGGGCTGCACGCAGGGGATGTGCAGATCGCGCAGCGCGTCCTGCAGCGCGCCCAGCCGGTCGCGCTTGCGGGCCAGCACCATGATCTCGCGCGGCGGCACGCCGGCGGCGATGCGCGCGGCCACCCAGCGCGCGGCCTGGGCGCTTTCGCGCATGCGCAGGGTTTCCTCGGCCTCGTGGCGCGGCTGGGTCAGGCTGTCGCGCCAGGCCATCGGGTCGGCGGCAGGGGCACCCTCTTCCTCCCCATCGGCATCGCCCTCGCTGTCGCCGGTGACGGGCGGCAGGCTGAGCAGGCTGCCCGGGTCCGCCGATTCGGTGGTGTGGTCGCGAAAGCCCGCGTACTCGCCGGCCGCCTGCGCGGCCTGCATGGCGGCGTTGACGGCGGCGATCACGCCCTGGGCATTGCGGCGCGTGTGGTCGCAGCTGAGCTGGTCGCCGCCCAGCGCCTCGCGCACGAAGGCCTGCGCGGCCAGGAACACCTGCGGCTCGGCGCGGCGGAAGCGGTAGATGCTCTGCTTGGGGTCGCCCACGATGAACACGCTGGGCGCGGCCTGCCCGCCGCCCGAGCCGGCATAGCCCGACAGCCAGGCATGCAGCGCCTGCCATTGCAGCGGGTTGGTGTCCTGGAATTCATCGACCAGCAGGTGGCGCACGCGGGTGTCCAGGCGCTCCTGCACCCAGCCGCTCAGCACGTCGTCGGACAGCATCACCAGCGCGGTGCGCTCCACGTCGTTCATGTCCACCCAGCCACGTTCGCGCTTGAGCGCGGAGAAGCTGGCGATGAGGCAGCGTGCCAGCCGCGCCATGCGCTGCTGGTGCAGCCAGGCCTGGTGCTGGCGGCGCGCCAGCAAGAGGCGCTGCAGCTCGGGCTCGGCGGCCTGGGCGGCGGGGAATTTCTCGAGGTTCTTGCCGAGGCGGTCTTCCTTGGCGACGAAGAAGGCGCGGCGCAGGCGGTCCAGCCGCTCGTCCAGGTCAGTGCAGTTCCAGGCGTCGATCACCGCGTCGGCGGCCTTCTGCGGCGTCTTGTTGGCCTCGGTGCCCAGCGCCCGCGCCCAGCCCTGCCAGCGCAACTGGGCGGCCTCGCCCGCCAGCGCATGGGCGGGCGTGGGCAGGCCGGCGAATTCGGGGCAGTGGGCGGCGAAGGACGGCACCGAGGCGTCGATCACGCCGGACTCGTCGGCCAGGGTGAATTCGACGCGCTTGTCCAGCGCGCTGGCCAGCGCCTTGTGGGTCTGCGAGCGGCCGTGGGCGGCGATGCAGGCGTCGTAGTCGGCGCGCAGGCCGGCGTCCTGCGCCACGGCCTGCAGGAAGGGGCGCCAGACCTCGCGCACGGCCTGGGCGTCGTCTTCCAGCAGCTCGAAATGCGCGGGCAGGCCCTGGGCCTCCAGCACCGCCAGCGGCGCCGTGCCCAGCAGCGCGGCGAACCAGCTGTGGAAGGTGCGGATCTGCACCGGCCGGCCCGATTCGAGCATCTGCCGATACAGTTTTTGTAGCAGCAGGCCCTGTTCCCGTGCGCGCTCCGGGCCGATTCCGCGTGCGATCAGCTCGCGCTCCAGATCGGGCAGCGGCGCGGCGGAGAACGCCTCCAGCCATTCCTGCAGCCGCTGGCGCATCTCGCCGGCCGCCTTCTTGGTGAAGGTGATGGCCAGGATCTCGTGCGGCGCGCAGCCGTCCAGCAGCGCGCGCAGCATGCGCGAGACCAGCATCCAGGTCTTGCCCGCGCCCGCGCAGGCTTCCACGGCCACGCTGCGCTGCGGATCGCAGGCGATGGCATAGAAGGCCTCCCGCGACACGGGCCGGCCGTTGTGTTCATAGGCGGCTTGCACGCGTTGCTCCGTCATGTCCAGAAATCCTTGCGGCACAGGCCGCGTGCGGCGCACCAGTCGCACACCGCGCCCTCGCCCAGCGCGGGCATGGGCGCGCCTTCGGCGATGCGCGTGAAGTCGTGCAGGATGCCTTCGACCAGCTGGTCCCGCAGCGCCACCACATCTTCCTGCTCGTGGGTGCGCGTCTCACCGCGCTCGCCCACGTTGACGTAAGCCGCGCGCAGAGTGTCGTCGCCCAGCAGCGCGGCGTAGAAGGCCAGCTGCGTGTCTTCGGTGCCGGCGTTCACGCGGCGGCGGGTGACGGCGTCGTTCTCGGTCTTGTAGTCGATCACCAGCGTCGTCGGCTCGCCGCCGCCGGGCGGGTGCACCGCGTCGATGCGGTCCAGCAGGCCCACCAGCTCCAGGGCGCCCAGCGGCTGGGTGGCGGCGACCTCGGCCTGGCGGAAGCTCGCGCCCTGGGCCTCATGCCCCGCCAGCCATTGCAGGTAGCCGTCGCGCAACGCGGGCCAGCCGGAGGCGAAGGGCAGGAATTCGCCGGCCTCGGTCAGCCGCTGCTCGCGGGTGACCTGCTCGGCGGCGGCGTCCATCAGCGCCCGGCGGGCTGCCGGCTCGCTCGTGGGCGCTTCGTGCAGCGCTTCGTGGAACTGCTGCAACACGGCGTGCAGCCAGGTGCCGAAGTCGCGCTTGTCCACCTCGGCGCCCAGCTCGTCGGCCTCCTGCAGCTGCAGCTGGCGCAGCGCGAAGAAGCGGTACGGGCAGTGGCGCAGGTCGGAATACGCGGTGGACGAGAGCTTGCGCACCGGCAGGCGCTCGCCGCTGGGCAGGGGCCTGGCGGTGGGCGCGGCGGGCACGGTGCGCTCGGCGCGGCAGTCGCCGCCGGGCTGGGCGCGGTGGTCCAGCTCCAGCGCCAGCACCAGGGGGCTGGCCAGCAGCGGCTCGCCGCCCTCGTCGCCGGTGCGCCAGAGCACATCGACGAAGGGCGTGCCCAGCGCGCCCTGCCAGGCGGCGCGCTGGGCGACCTCCAGAGCGGCACGCCCGGGCAGGCCCAGGCCCTCGCGCTGGGCCTGGGTCCAGGCGCCGGGCGGCTCGGGCGCGGCCTGCAGGCGCTTTTCGTCGCAGCCGGGCAGCACCAGCGCACAGAACGGCCGGCCCAGCAGCTGCGGCAGCGGCATCACCACCACGGGCGCCTGGGCCAGGTAATCGGGGCGGTAGCGGCCGGCTTCCAGCACTTCGTTGACCCAGCGGGTGAAGTCGGTGAGCGACATGCGCCGGCCGGCGCCGGCCAGGGCCTGCAGGTCGGCGTCCAGGCCCTCGTCCAGCCGCAGCTGGGCGATCAGGACGGCACCGGCCGGGTCGGCCACGAGGCCCGGCCACAGGCCGCAGGCCTGCAGCAGGCCGCGCAGCGCGGCGATCCAGGCGGCCAGCGGGCGGGCGGCGCGCAGCGGCTCGCGCCAGGCCTGCACCTGGGCGACCAGATCGACAGCGCCGGCCAGGGCCGGGTCGCGGCTGGCGTCGATGGCGCCCGCTGCGCTCCACTGGCGCGGGCCGGCGCGGCGCAGCCATTTCTCCAGCGCGCGCAGGGCCGGCGCGGGTGCGGCGGGCGACTGCTTGAGCCAGTCGAGCACGGCGTCGGCCGTGGCGTCCCATGCGCAGGCGCGCAGCGCGGCCATGGCCTGGGCGGCGGCGCGGGTGGTGGAGAGCGTCCAGCCGTTCTCGTCGTGCACGGCCACGCCCGCGCCGTCCAGCAGCGCGCTGATGCGCCGCGTGAGCGCCCGGTCGTTGGCCGCCAGGGCCACGGGCACGCGGCCGCTGTCGAGGTGGCGCAGCACGCAGGCGGCGGCGCGCTGGGCTTCGTCTTCGGCGTCGGTTGCGGCGTGCAGCGCGGCCAGGTGCGGGGCGCTCTGGCCCAGCGCGCCGGGCAGGTCGATGCAGAGCGCGGCATCGCCCCACTGTGCCAGCAGCGCCTGGGCCAGCGCGTCGGGCTGGTAGCCCTGCAGCACGACGAGTGCCTCGGTGCCTTCGCGCACGGCAGGCACGAACAGCACGTCGCAGGGCGGCTGCGAGGCCAGCACCCATTCCAGCGCGATGCGCGCCGCAGCGGCTTCGAGCCGCAGGGCGCCGCCGTCGCCGCCGGCGGGCAGCAGCGCGCGGGCGGACTGCGCCCAGTCCTCGCGCTGCGCGGGCGGCACGGCGGCCATGGCGGCGAAGAGCTGCGCGGCCATCTCCAGCAGCGGGCCGGCCAGCACCTCGCGCTGGGCGGCGAGGCCCGCGCGTTCGAGCAGGTCGCGCGCATTGACGGCATCGCGCGCCACGTCGCCCGTGAATTCGCTGCCCTCGATCTGCGGCTGGCCCAGCTGGCGGGCCCAGTTGCGGGTGGTCTCGAAGCGGGGCGAGAAGCCGTCGGGAAAATGCCGCGCCCAGAGGCGCCGGCCCTCGGCCATGAGCTGGGCGTAGGGCACGAGCACGACGGTAGCGGCCATGTGAGCGCCGCGGGCCTCGGCGTGGGCTCTAACGCGGTCCAGCACGGCGGCCCAGGAGCGCTCCAGGCCATCGTTTTTCGCTATGACTGTCATAGCGGCCGAGCCGCTTGGCGTAACGGGGTGCGGGGAATCGGTTTCTGTCACAATGAACGGACTTTATCCGTACCCGCCCACCAATATCTGCATACACAAGGATTGCGCCATGGCAAGCGAACTCATCAAACACATCTCCGACACCAGTTTCGAAGCCGACGTGCTGAAGGCGTCCGGTCCGGTGCTGGTGGATTACTGGGCCGAATGGTGCGGCCCCTGCAAGATGATCGCCCCCGTGCTGGACGAGCTGGCGGCCACCTACCAAGGCAAGCTGACCATCGCCAAGATGAACGTGGACGAGAACCGCGAGATCCCCGCCAAGTTCGGCATCCGCGGCATCCCCACGCTGATGCTGTTCAAGAACGGCGAACTGGCCGCCCAGAAGGTCGGCGCCATGAGCAAGGCCCAGCTGTCGGCTTTCATCGACCAGAGCCTGGCCTGATCCTCTCCCCCTTTCGCCGCCCGGCCCGCACGGGCGGCGAACCCCGGCGCCACGGCTCATTCACGCTGCTTGCGCCGCCCACCGCCCTCGCGGTGGCGATCCCGAATCTTTTCCTGTCATAATCCGAAGCGATCACCAGCGCGCACCGCATAGGCGTCTGGTTTCAGATCCCAGGCTCGCCCGGCCCGCACGACGGCCTCTACGGCGCTCCCAGCCTCCTCCCCTCTGCTCTGACCCACATCCCACTCCGCCAGGGAGTCTCCCCATGCACTTAAACGAACTCAAGGCACTGCACGTGTCTGAAGTCCTCAAGCAGGCCGAAGAGCTTGAGATCGAAAACACCGGCCGCATGCGCAAGCAGGAGCTGATGTTCGCCATCATCAAGAAGCGCGCCAAGGCCGGCGAACAGGTGTTCGCCGACGGCGTGCTGGAGATCCTGCCCGACGGCTTCGGTTTCCTGCGCAGCCCCGACACCAGCTACACCGCCAGCACGGACGACATCTACATCTCGCCCAGCCAGGTGCGCCGCTTCAACCTGCACACCGGCGACATGATCGAAGGCGAAGTGCGCACGCCCAAGGACGGCGAACGCTACTTCGCGCTGACCAAGCTCGACGCCGTCAACGGCGGCCCGCCCGAGCAGAACAAGCACAAGGTCATGTTCGAGAACCTGACCCCGCTGTTCCCCAAGGAGCAGATGAAGCTCGAGCGCGACATCAAGGGCGACGAGAACATCACCGGCCGCATCATCGACATCGTGGCCCCCATCGGCCGCGGCCAGCGCGCGCTGGTCGTCGCACCGCCCAAGAGCGGCAAGACGGTGATGATGCAGCACATCGCCCACGCCATCACGGCCAACAACCCCGACGTGCACCTGATGGTGCTGCTGGTGGACGAGCGCCCTGAAGAAGTGACCGAGATGCAGCGCTCGGTCAAGGGCGAAATCATCGCCTCCACCTTCGACGAGCCCGCCGCCCGCCACGTCCACGTGGCCGAGATGGTGATCGAGCGCGCCAAGCGCCTGGTCGAGCTCAAGAAGGACGTGGTGATCCTGCTGGACTCCATCACCCGCCTGGCCCGCGCCTACAACAACGTCGTGCCCTCGTCGGGCAAGGTGCTGTCGGGCGGTGTGGATGCCGCCGCGCTGCAGCGCCCCAAGCGCTTCTTCGGCGCGGCCCGCAAGGTCGAGGAAGGCGGCTCGCTGACCATCATCGCCACGGCGCTGGTGGACACCGGCAGCCGCATGGACGAAGTGATCTTCGAAGAGTTCAAGGGCACGGGCAACTGCGAAGTCCACCTGAGCCGCCGCCTCTACGAAAAGCGCGTGTTCCCGGCCATCGAGCTCAACAAGAGCGGCACGCGCCGCGAAGAGCTGCTGCTTGCGCCCGAGATCCTGCAGAAGACCCGCATCCTGCGCCAGTTCATGTACAACATGGACGAGATCGAGTCCATGGAACTCATGATCAAGAAGATGCGCGAGACCAAGACCAACACCGACTTCTTCGAGGCCATGCGCCGCGGCGGCTGACCGCCCGCACACCTCATCTTGCCAACCGGGCCCGCCGTGCGATAATGGCGGGCTTTTTCTTGCGGAAAGTACGCCGGACTGGCCGGCGCGGCTCCCGCATCTGATTCGAAAAGGAAGATCATGAAAGAAGGCATTCACCCCAACTACCGCGAAGTGCTGTTCGTGGACCTGTCCAACGGCTTCAAGTTCGTGACCCGTTCGTGCGTGAACACGAAGGAAACCGACACCTTCGAAGGCAAGGAATATCCCCTGTTCAAGCTGGATACCTCCTCTGAATCGCACCCCTTCTACACCGGCACGCAAAAGTCGGTGGACAACATGGGTGGCCGCGTGGAGCGCTTCCGCAACCGCTTCGGCAAGACCACGGCCGCTGCGAAGTAAGCCCGCAAGCCCGGGAGCCTCTTCCCGCCGCTTCGAGAAGGCAGCCCGGTTCGCCGCGCTGCCTTTTTTCCTTCCTGAAGGCTGCGTGCCACCCGCGCGCGGCAGCTCTCGACTCGATGCTTGCCGGCGGCGATCGCCAGGCCGGCCCATTGCGCCGAGACCGCCCCGCCGATTGGCGCCACCCACCTTGCACCGGACAACTTTCGCGTGATCCAGCCCACCCCCGCCATCGTGCCCCACAGCGCCGCACGCACCCTGCCGCGCTGGGCGCTGCTGCTGCTGTGCCTTGCCTATGTGGTGCCGGGCTTCATCGGCCGCGATCCGTGGAAGAGCGCCGACGTGACGGCCTTCGGCTACATGCGCGAGCTGGCGCTGGGCCACACGTCGTGGCTGGACCCGCTGATGGCGGGGCTGCCGCCCGACACCGACGGCCTGCTGCCCTACTGGCTCGGGGCCTGGGCCATCCAGTGGACATCGCCCTGGCTCTCGCCCGAACTCGGCGCGCGGCTGCCCTTCGCCGCGCTGCTGGCGCTCACGCTGGCCGCCACCTGGTACAGCGTCTATTACCTCGCGCGCAGCCCGGGCGCGCAGCCAGTGGCCTTCGCCTTCGGCGGCGAAGCCAGCCCGGCCGCCTATGCGCGCGCCATGGCCGACGCGGGCCTGCTGGCGCTCATCGCCTGCCTGGGCCTGGCCCAGCTGTCGCACGAAATCACCAGCTACCTCACCCAGCTGGCCTGCACCGCCCTGCTCTTCTATGCCGCGGCGGCCCTGCCGCTGCGCACGGTGCTGCCCATGGCCGCGGCCGTGGCCGGGCTGGGCGGCCTGGTGCTCAGCGGGGCGCCGGCCCTGGCCGTGCTGCTGGGCAGCGGCGGCGCGCTGCTGGTGCTGTTCAGCGCCTCCGATTCGCCCCGGCGCCGCTGGCCCTGGGCGGCTGCGCTGGCGGCCATCACGCTGGCCTCGGCACTGCTGGGCTGGGAACTCGATCTCTGGCGCTGGCGCATCGTCGAAGCGAAGGAAGCCAAGGAGTGGAGCAGCCTCGCGCGCCTGCTGCTGTGGTTCTCCTGGCCCGCCTGGCCGCTCACGCTCTGGACGCTGTGGCGCTGGCGCCGGCAGATCGTGAGCCGCCAGCCCCATCGGCACCTGCTGCTGCCCCTCTGGTTCCTGGGCGTGGCCCTGGGTGCCACGCTCACCACGCGCCCCGCCGACCGGGCACTGCTGCTGGGCCTGCCCGCTCTCGCGGCGCTGGCAGCCTTCGCGCTACCCACGCTGCGGCGCAGCATCGCGGCGCTCATCGACTGGTTCACCCTGCTCTTCTTCAGCGTGTCGGCCATCGCCATCTGGGTGATCTGGCTGTCGGTGCAGACCGGCGTGCCCGCCAAGCCGGCGCAGAACATCGCCCGGCTGGCACCCGGCTTCGTGGCCTCGTTCTCGCCCGTGGCCTTCGCCACCGCCCTGGCCGCCACGCTGGCCTGGTGCGCGCTGGTGTGGTGGCGCGCGGCGCGCAACCGCACCGCCATCTGGAAGAGCCTGGTGCTGCCCGCCAGCGGTGCGGCGCTGGGCTGGCTGCTGCTGATGACGCTCTGGCTGCCGCTGCTGGACCACGCGCGCAGCTACCGCCTGCAGATGGAGGCCGTGCGCGCCACCGTGGGCGACAAGCCCGGCTGCGTGGCCACCTACGGCATGGGCCGCGCCCAGCTGGCCGCCCTGATCTACCACGCCGGGCTCACGCCGGCCTCGGGCCAGCACAGCGCCGACTGCGACTGGCTGGTGGCCGACGCGGGCGCCGTGCCGCACTTCTCCTCGGTGCTGCCCGCACGCGAGTGGAAAGAGATCGCGACCATCATGCGGCCCACAGACAAGAACGACAGCCTCGTCGTTCTGCATCGCATCACGGCCCGGCGCTGAGGACCGCAGCACCGATGCCTTCCGAACGCACCACGGTCTTGCGCCACGCCGGCACCGTGCTGGCCGGCCAGCTGGCGGTCATGGCCTTCGGCGTGACCGACACCATCGTCGCCGGCCGCCACTCCGAAGGCGCGCTCGCCGCGCTGTCGATCGGCTCGGCCGTGTTCATCAGCGTCTATGTGGCGCTCATGGGCGTGCTGCAGGCCCTGCTGCCGGTCTGGGCCGAGCAGCGCGGCGCGCACATGTCTTCCGCCATCGGCGTGAGCGTGCGCCAGGCGCTCTATCTGTGGCTGATCGTGACCGCGCTGGGCATGGCCGCGCTGCTGGCACCGGGCGCCCTGCTGCGCTGGACGCAGGTGCCCGAGGCGCTGCGCGGCCAGGTCGAGACCTATCTGCGCATCCTGGCCTTCGGGCTGCCGCCCGCGCTGCTGTTCCGCATCTACAGCACGCTGAACCAGGCCCTGGGCAAGCCCCAGCTGGTCACCTGGCTGCAGGTGGGCTCGCTGGCACTGAAGGTGCCGCTTTCCATCGGCTTCGCCTTCGGCGCCTTCGGGCTGCCGGCACAGGGCGCCGCGGGCTGCGCCTGGGCGACGCTGGTGGTGAACTACGCGCTGCTGGCCGTGGGCGTCTGGATGCTGCGCACGCGCTCCATGTACGCCCCGCTGGCGCTGTGGCGGCCGATGGAAAGACCCGATCTCGCGCAGCTGGCGCGGTTCGCGCGGCTGGGCGTTCCGGCGGGCCTGTCGATACTGGTGGAGGTGACCTCGTTCTCGCTGGTGGCGCTCTTCGTCGCGCGCCAGGGCACGCTGTCGTCCGCGGCCCACCAGATCGCCTCCAACCTGGGCGCCGTGTTCTACATGGTGCCGCTGTCGCTCGCCATCGCCACCAGCGCGCGCGTGAGCTTCTGGCGCGGCGCGGGCGACGAAGCCCGGGCGCGCAGCATCGCCTGGATGGGTTTCAGGCTCGCAGCCCTGATGGGGATTGCGCTGGCAGCTACATTGTTCATAGCAAGAGAGGCCATTGCGGGCCTCTATTCGAACAACCTGCAGATCGTCGCGCTGGCCGCGGCGATCCTGCCGCTGGTGGCCGCCTACCACCTCGCGGACGCGCTGCAGACGCTCTGCATCTTCGTGCTGCGCAGCTACCACATCACCATCGCGCCGCTGGTGATCTACTGCCTGCTGCTCTGGGGCGGCGGGATGGCCTGCGGCTACCTGCTGGCCTACCACGGCCTGGCCGGCTGGGGCCCGTATGGCGACACGCCCGCGCCCTTCTGGGCCGCCAGCGCGATGGCGCTGGGCGTCACGGCGCTGGCCTTCGCCGGCATGCTGTGGAGAGCATTGCGCCCGTCACGGGCTGCTTGACCGCGCTCCTCGCCTGAGACCGAAGGCCAAGGCGAAGGCGAAGGCAAAAGACTCAGCCCACCCTCAAGGCGACCGCCGCGCCAACGAGCCTGGACACCGGACGGGGATCAGAGCGCAGCGGCCGCGCCCGCAACCCAGCCGCGATGCGCGGCGCCCCGCCCCTCAGGCCGCCATATCCATCGGCGGCGCCACCTCGGCGCGTGCGACGGGCTGCAGGCGGCTGGCGGGAAAGGTCACGGAAAAGACCGAGCCCTTGCCGAGGACGCTGGAGATGTTCAATGCCGCGCCATGGCGCTGCACCACGTGCTTGACGATGGCCAGACCCAGCCCGGTGCCGCCGGTCTCGCGCGAGCGGCTGCGGTCCACGCGATAGAAGCGTTCGGTGAGGCGGGGAATGTGCTTGGCCTCGATGCCCGGCCCGGTGTCGGTCACCGCGAAGCAGCCGCGCCCGTCGCTGAGCCGCTCCCAGGTCACGCGGATGCTGCCGCCCAGGGGCGTGTAGCGCACGGCGTTGTTGACCAGATTCGACAGAGCGCTCTGCAGCTCCACGGCCGAGCCGGCGATCATTCCGGCCTCGCGCAGCTGCTGCGCGTCGGGGAAGGTGATGGCGTGTTCGCGCGACTGGCCGCTGCCCAGCACCGACGACAGCGCCCGGCCCTCATCCTCGCAGCGGCGCAGCAGCGCCTCCATGGGCATCCAGTCGTGCATGCCGGGCAAGGGGCTGCCCTCCAGGCGCGAGAGGGTCAGGAGGTCCTGCACCACGCTCTGCATGCGGGCGGCCTGCTGGGCCATCATGCCCAGATAGCGCTCGCGCTCGTCTTCCGAGAGGCGCAGCGTCTGCAGCGTCTCGACGAAGCCGGTCAGCACCGTGAGCGGCGTGCGGATCTCGTGCGACACGTTGGCCACGAAGTCGCGCCGCATGGCTTCGGCCTGCTCCAGCGCCGTCACGTCGCGCGAGAGCAGCAGCTTGCGCCCGTCGCCGTAGGGGTGCAGATGCACCGAGATGCGCACCGGCCGCGAGGCCGTGCTCTCGCGGCCCTGCAGGGCCACGCCGTGCGAGAAGTCGTGGCCCGCGTAGTAGGCCGTGAAGTCGGGGTCGCGCACCAGGTTGCCGATGGTCTGCAGCATGTCGCGATCGACGTCGAAGCCCAGGTGCGAGGCGGCGGTCTGGTTGCACCACTCGATGCGGCCCTGCGCATCCAGCAGCACCACGCCGTTGGGCGACGCCTGCAGCGCCTCCAGGATCTCGGCGGTGCGGCGCTCGCTGCTCTGGATCTGCTGGTCGCGCAGGCGCAGCACGCGGCGCGCGCGATCGGCGACCTCGCCCCAGCTGCCGCGCAGCCTCGGGGCGCGATCGAGTTCGCCATTGCGCAGCCAGGCCAGCACCTGGATGCTGCGCCACCAGTCCCAGGCGAAACAGATCCAGGCCGCGATGGCGGCGCCGAACAGCGCCCCCAGTTCCCCCCCCTGCCACCAGCCCAGGCCAGCCCCCGAGAGTTGGCACAGCAGAAATAGGACGAATCTCGAAAGCATGGCGGGACTATGGGGCGAATGATGAAAAAGACGAAACGTGCAGGCGGAGCGGCTCAAACGGCGCAGCCCCGCGAGGGGCTGCCGAAATGCCTTTCAGGCGCAGGCCCGGGCCACGCTGCACCGCCGCAGGCGGCCCGGCAGCAGCGGCCTCAGGCGCGCATCAGCCGCTGGGGCTGCGCGGTCAGCCGGTAGCCCGCGCCGCGCACGGTCTCCACCATCGCGCCCGCGGCGCCCAGCGCTTCGCGCAGGCGTTTGACATGCACGTCCACCGTTCGTTCCTCGATGAAGACATGGTCGCCCCACACCTTGTCGAGCAGCTGCGCACGGCTGTGGACGCGCTCGGAGTGCGTCATGAGGTAGTGCAGCAGCTTGAACTCGGTCGGCCCGACCTTGATCGGCTGGCCCTGGTAGGTCACGCGGTAGGTGGCCGCATCCAGCACCAGCTCGGCGATGGTCACGCTCTCGCCGGCCTGCTCCGGCGCACGGCGGCGCAGCACCGCGCGGATGCGGGCCAGCAGCTCCTGCGTGGAAAAGGGCTTGGTGATGTAGTCGTCCGCGCCGGCATCCAGCCCGGCGACCTTGTCGGGCTCGTCGCCGCGCGCGGTCAGCATCAGGATGGGGATGGGCTTGGTGCGGCTGTCGGCGCGCCATTTGCGGGCCAGCTGCAGGCCGCTCTGGCCGGGGAGCATCCAGTCCAGCAGGATGACGTCGGGCAGCACGGCGTCGAGCTCGCGCTGGGCCGATTCGCCATCTTCCGCCCAGATGGGCGAGAAGCCGTTGTGGCGCAGGTTCACGGCGATGAGCTCGGCGATCGCCGACTCATCTTCCACGATCAACACCCGGGGTAGTTTCTTCATGCGATGCCTCAGGCTTTCACAGCACGGTCGATTCGATCTCGTCGAGCGTGGTGTGGCGCACGTCCTTGCCCTTGACGAGATAGATGATCAGTTCCGCCACGTTCTTGGAATGGTCGCCGATGCGCTCGATGGCCTTGGCCAGGAACAGCAGGTCCAGGCTGGCGGAAATGGTACGCGGGTCTTCCATCATGTAGGTGATGAGCTTGCGCACGAAGCCGTCGAACTCCTGGTCGATCAGGTCGTCTTCCTTGAGGATGGCGACCGCCGCCTTGGTGTCCAGCCGGGCGAAGGCGTCCAGCGCCTTGCGCAGCAGGCCCGAGGCCAGATCGGCGGCCACGCGCAGGTCGGTCGTGGGCAGGGAGCGGGCGGCGCCGCTCTCGATGATGGACTTGACCATGCGCGCCATCTTGGTGGCTTCGTCGCCCATGCGCTCCAGGTTGGCCGTGGCCTTGGAGAAGGCGATCAGCAGGCGCAGGTCGCGTGCCGTGGGCTGGCGGCGGGCGATGATGGAGGAGAGCTCATGGTCGATCTCGACCTCCAGGGCGTTCACGCGGACCTCGATGGATTCGACCTGCGAGGCGGATTCCACGCTGAACTGCGACAGCGCATAGACGGCCTGGCGGATCTGGGACTCGACGAGGCCGCCCAGTTCCATCACGCGTGCGGAGATGTTGTTGAGTTCGCTGTCGAACTGGGAAGAGAGGTGTTTTTCTGTCATGGCATTGCCTCCTGCCAGGCCCTGGCGGGCCGGCACATGGAAAGGGGAGCGGCACGGCCGCGCACGGCCGGCCGCATGTTCTTCAGCCGAAACGGCCGGTGATGTAGTCCTCGGTTTCCTTGCGCTGCGGCTTGAAGAACATCTGTTCCGTCTCGCCGAACTCCACCAGGTCGCCCAGGTACATGTAGGCGGTGTAGTCGCTGCAGCGTGCGGCCTGCTGCATGTTGTGGGTCACGATGACCACGGTGTAGTCGTTCTTCAGCTCGGCGATCAGCTCTTCGACCTTGGCGGTGGAGATCGGGTCCAGCGCGGAGCACGGCTCGTCGAGCAGCAGCACTTCGGGCTTGATGGCGATGCCGCGGGCGATGCACAGACGCTGCTGCTGGCCGCCGGACAGGCCCGAGCCGCTCTGGCCCAGCTTGTCCTTGACTTCGTTCCACAGCGCCGCCTTGCGCAGCGCCCATTCCACGCGGTCGTCCATGTCGGTGGCGTTCAGGCTCTCGAACAGCTTCACGCCGAAGGCGATGTTGTCGTAGATGGACATCGGGAACGGCGTGGGCTTCTGGAACACCATGCCGACCTTGGCACGGATCAGGGCCACGTCCTGCTTGCTGGTCAGCAGGTTCTCGCCGTCCAGCACGATCTGGCCTTCGGCGCGCTGCTCGGGATAGAGCTCGAACATGCGGTTGAAGGTGCGCAGCAGCGTGGACTTGCCGCAGCCCGACGGGCCGATGAAGGCCGTGACCTTGTTCTCGGGGATGTCGAGGTTGATGCCCTTGAGGGCGTGGAACTTGCCGTAGTAGAAGTTCAGGTCACGCACCGTGATCTTGGACGCGACGGGCGGAGCATTTTTTTGGAGAGGCATGATGTCTTTTCCCTGAAATGGGCTGCTTTATTTTTGGCGCGTCAGCACACGGGCCAGGATGTTGAGGCCGAGGACCGCGACGGTGATCAGGAACACGCCGGCCCAGGCCAGCTGTTGCCAGTTCTCGTAGGGGCTCATGGCGAACTTGAAGATCGTCACGGGCAGGCTGGCCATGGGCTTGGACAGGTCGGCATTCCAGAACTGGTTGTTCAGCGCGGTGAAGAGCAGCGGCGCGGTTTCGCCGGCGATGCGGGCCACGGCCAGCAGCACGCCGGTGATCACGCCGGCACGGGCGGCGCGCAGCGTCACCATGATGATGACCTTCCACTTGGGCGTGCCCAGGGCGTAGGCGGCCTCGCGCAGGCTGGAGGGCACGAGCGTCAGCATGTTCTCGGTGGTGCGGATCACCACGGGGATCACGATGAGCGCGAGCGCCAGGATGCCGGCGTAGGCCGAGAAGCTCTTGAACTGCGCCACGACCACCGTATAGACGAACAGGCCGATCACGATGCTGGGCGCCGACAGCAGGATGTCGTTGACGAAGCGGGTGGCCGACGCGAGCCAGCTTTGCGTTTCGTATTCCGCCAGATAGACGCCCGCCATGATGCCGATGGGCGTGCCCACGAAGGTCGCCAGCAGCACCATCACGAACGAGCCGAAGATGGCGTTGGAGATGCCGCCGATCTCGTTGGGCGGAGGCGTCATCTGCGTGAACAGGGCGATGCTCATGCCGCCCAGGCCCAGGCGCACGGTCTCCCAGAGGATCCAGACCAGCCAGAACACGCCGAACACCATCGCGACGAGCGACAGCGTGAGGGCGATCTGGTTCAGGCGCTTGCGGGTGTTGTAGCGGCCCTGGCGCACCTTCTGCAGCTCGGCTGCGGAGATGAGTTGTTGCGAAGTGGTGCTCATGTTCACGACCGTGCTCCTTCACTCTTCTTCAGGCGCGACAGCAGCACCTTGGACAGGGCCAGCACGACGAAGGTGATGAAGAACAGCACCAGGCCCAGATAGATCAGCGATGCCTGGTGCAGGCCTTCGCCGGCTTCGGCGAATTCGTTGGCCAGCGCCGACGTGATGCTGTTGGCCGCCTCGAAGATCGAGAGTGAGTTGAGCTGGTTCATGTTGCCGATCACGAAGGTGACGGCCATGGTCTCGCCCAGTGCACGGCCCAGGCCGAGCATGACGCCGCCCAGCACGCCGGTCTTGGTGTAGGGCAGAACGACCTTCCACACCACTTCCCAGGTGGTGGAGCCCAGGCCGTAGGCCGATTCCTTGAGCAGCGCGGGCGTGACTTCGAACACGTCGCGCATCACCGCCGCGATGAACGGGATGATCATGATGGCCAGGATGATGCCGGCCGACAGGATGCCGATGCCGACCGGGGGGCCCGACACGAACGCGCCCAGGTAGGGCACGCCCGAGAGGAGCGACTGCAGCGGCTGCTGCACGTAGGTGGCCAGGATGGGGCCGAACACCATCAGGCCCCACATGCCATAGACGATGGAAGGCACCGCCGCCAGCAGTTCAATGGCCGTGCCCAGCGGGCGCTTGAGCCAGGCCGGGGACAGCTCCGTCAGGAAGAGCGCGATGCCGAAGCTGACCGGCACGGCGATCAGCAAGGCGATGAAGGACGTGGCCAGCGTGCCGTAGATCATGACCAGGCCGCCGTATTCCTCCTGCACCGGGTCCCAGACGCTGCTCGTCAGAAAGCCCAGGCCGTACTTCTCGATGGCGGGCCAGGCGCCCACCACCAGCGAGGCGAGGATGCCGAGCAGGAGGGCGAGCGTCAGCAACGCAGCGCCGCGCGCCAGCAGACCGAAGATACGGTCGGCCAGCACGCCGGAGATCAGGGGGGAGCGGGATGGAGGAGTCGTCCGTGACATACCGGACACCCCCTCCCGGGACGTCGTCTGTTGGACAGGCATCGTAGTGGACACGTCTGGGCCTTGTTGTGTGGGATAGGACAAAGAAGGCCCGCCGAAGCGGGCCCTTTGCATTCGGGATTTACTTCAGCGAGACCGGCTTGCCGGAAGTGTCCTTGATCTCACCCCAGGACTTCATGATCACGCTCTTGACGGTGTCGGGCATGGGCACGTAGTCCAGGTCGATCGCCGTCTTGTCGCCGTGCTGGTAGGCCCACTCGAAGAACTTCAGCGAGGTGGTGGCCTGGGCAGGCTTGTCCTGCACCTTCTGCATCACGATGAAGGTGGCGCCGGTGATGGGCCAGGAGGCCTTGCCGGGCTGGTTCGTCAGGATCTGGTAGAAGCTCTTGGCCCAGTCGGCGCCGGCGGCAGCGGCCTTGAAGGCGTCGTCGTCAGGAGAGACGAAGGCGCCATCGGCGTTCTGCAGCTGCACGTAGGTCAGCTTGTTCTGCTTGACGTAGGCGTACTCGACGTAGCCGATCGAGTTGGGCAGGCGGCCGACGAAGGCGGCGACGCCTTCGTTGCCCTTGCCACCCGCACCGGTGGGCCAGTTCACGGCCGTGCCTTCGCCGACCTTGCTCTTCCACTCGGCGTTCACCTTGCTCAGGTAGTTCGTGAAGATGAAGCTGGTGCCCGAGCCGTCGGCGCGGCGCACGGGGGCGATGGCTGCGTCGGGCAGGTTCACGCCGGCGTTCAGCGCCTTGATGGCCGGATCGTTCCAGTGGGTGATCTTGCCCAGGTAGATGTCGCCCAGGACCTGGCCGGTCAGCTTGATCTGGCCGGGCTGGATGCCCTTGATGTTGACCACGGGCACCACGCCGCCGATCACGGTGGGGAACTGCACCAGGCCCTTCTTGACCAGGTCTTCGTCCTTGACGGGAGCGTCGGAAGCGCCGAAGTCCACCGTCTTCGCCTCGATCTGACGCAGGCCGGCGCCGGAACCGACGGACTGGTAGTTGATCTTCACGCCCGTGGCCTTGTTGTAGTCAGCGGCCCACTTGGAATACAGGGGAGCCGGAAAGCTGGCACCGGCGCCGGTGGCTTCCTGCTGGGCGTAGGCGCCAGAGAAGGCGCCAGCCGCCACGACACCAGCAACCAGGACACGAATCGCAGACAGTTTCATGAAGAGACCTCTTGGGTTGGAAAAATCAATGCCGCGACTCTATGGCTGCTTTGTGACACAAGGATGACAAACAAAGCCCTCGTCACAGAGGGAGCCCCCCCTGGAAGATGACACGGAACCGTCATAAAGCTGTCGTGTTAGCTGCTTAGTCTTCGGGCATGGCAGTTGTGTGAAAGCCCCCTTTTCCGCAACCTGCGCCCCTCCCTCTCGCCATGCCCGGCCCAAGGCCACCTCCCCCACTCCACCGCAGCAAGGGTCAGCAACGATGAGCGTCGTCACCACCGGCAGGCCGCCCGCGCGCAGGAAGGCGGACGCCGCCCGGAACAGCCCGGAGCTGGTGCTATGCTGGCCCGACAAAAGAAACAGCGCTCTGCGCCTACCCATGCAAGACGGAACATTGCTCGCGGCTGTGGATTTGGGATCCAACAGCTTTCGCCTCGAAATCGGCCGCTTCGAGCACGGCCACATCCAACGGGTGGAATACCTGAAGGAGACGGTGCGCCAAGGCAACGGACTGGACGAGAATCGGAACCTCTCCCCGGCCGCCATGCAGCGCGGCTGGGACTGCCTCGCGCGCTTCGCCGAGCGGCTTGCCAACTTCGCCCCGGCCCATGTGCGCGTGGTCGCCACGCAGACCCTGCGCGAGGCGCGCAACCGTGACGTCTTCATCCAGCGCGGCAACGAGATCCTGGGCCACGCCATCGACGTGATCTCCGGCCCGGAGGAAGCGCGCCTCATCTACCAGGGCGTGGCGCATCTGCTGCCGCAGTCCGACGAACGCCGCCTGGTGGTGGACATCGGCGGCCGCTCGACCGAGCTGATCCTCGGCCAGCAGTTCACGCCCTCCGCCGTCGCCTCCTTCCGCGTGGGCAGCGTCGCCTGGTCCACCCGGTACTTCCCGGAAGGGCAGTTCACCGCACAGGCCTTCATGATGGCCGAGATCGCCGCCAAGGCCGTGCTCGACGAAGCGCTCGGCGTGTACCGGCGCGACGCGTGGGACGTGGCCTATGGCTCCTCGGGAACGGCCGGCGCCATCGGCGAGATCCTCGCCACGGTGCCCGGCAACACGCCCGGCCTCATCACCCGCCAGGGCCTGGACTGGCTGCTGGCCCAGCTGCTGCAGGCGCGCAGCGCCGACCGCATCCGCATGGAAGGGCTGAAGGAAGACCGGCGCGCCGTCATCGGCGGCGGCATCAGCGTGCTGCGCGCGGTGTTCGACCTGCTGGGCATCGAGCAGATGCACGTGGCGCAGGGCGCGCTGCGCCAGGGCGCCCTCTACGACCTGCTCGACCGCGAACAGCCGGCGACGGACCTGCGCTCTTCCACCGTGCGAGGGCTGATGCAGCGCTTCAGCGTGGACACCTCCCACGCCGAACGCGTCGCCCGCGTGGCCACCCGCCTCTTCGACGCCGCCGCACCCGCGGGCAGCGACAAGGAAGTGCGCGAGCTCGACTGGGCCGCGCACCTGCACGAAGTGGGCTGCCGCATCTCGCATACCGACTACCACCGGCACGGGGCCTACATCCTCGAACACACCGACGCCGCCGGCTTCGCCATGTCGGAGCTCTACCGCCTCGGCCTGCTGGTGCTGGGCCATCGCGGCAAGGTGCGCAAGCTCGAAGCCGATCTGGACGATGCCTCCTTCGCGCTGCAGCTGATGTGCTTCCGGGTGGCCGTGGGCCTGTGCCATGCGCGCCGCGATCCGGACATCGAAGGCCTGACCCTGCATCTGGAGAGCAACCGCTGCGTGGTGCGCTCGCGCCCCGGCTGGGCCGCGAGCTATCCGCAGTCGGCCCACCTGCTGCGCGACGAAGCCATCGCCTGGCAGAAGACGCCTTGGGAGTTCGTCGCCGAACTGGGCTGAGAACGGTAGCAGACCGATGTAAACGGTATAAACTGTTTACATCGTTTTCTGCAACACTGCTTCCATGACCACCATTTCGAACGACTCCGTTTCCACCACCGCTCCCGCACCGGCCCCGGCCGCCGAAGTCACGGCCGCCGCCGCACCGGCGCCCGCAGCCGTCAAGGCCAGCCCCGCCAAGCCCGCAGCGAAGCCGGCCAAGGCCGCCGTCAAGCCCGTGGCCGCCGCCGTGGCTGCGGTCGTCGCAGCCCCTGCCAAGAAGGCAGCGCCCGCCAAGCGCGGCACCGCCGTGAAGGCCAAGGCCGCCGCCGCGCCGGCACCCGCCGCAGAAAAGGCGGCCAAGACGAAGAAGCCCAAGATGGTGCGCGACAGCTTCACGATCCCGAAGGACGAGTACGCCGTCATCGAAAGCCTGAAACAGCGCAGCGGCAAGCTGTCGCAGACGGCCAAGAAGAGCGAGCTGCTGCGCGCCGGCCTGAAGCTGCTCTCCGGCCTCTCGGATGCTGCCCTGCTGCAAGCCCTGCAGGCCGTTCCCTCCATCAAGACCGGCCGCCCGAAGGCCGACGACAAGGCTGCTGCCGAAGCCGCCCCGGCCGCCAAGCGCGCCAAGGCCGCACGCAAGTAATTGCCAAACCCTGCAGGCCCTGCGTCCGGGCCTGCACAGGGCACCCGGCTGGGTGCCCTGCCCCTCCCAGCCGTTGGGAGGCACAGGCGCTCTGCGAGCGGCCTACAGAAACTCCGGCGACTGCACCGCCATCAGCACGGTTTCTTCCGTTTCCAGCCGCTGGCGATGGCGCAGCCACCACACGGCCCCCTTGCGGATCGCGCAGTCGCTGGCCTGCAGCGCCAGCAGATGGGCCACGACCTGCCCCAGCATGGGCTGATGGCCCACCACCAGCACCGCACCACGCGACCGGGGCCACTGCACCAGTTCCAGCAACTCCGCAGGTGAACCGCCGGGCAGCAGCTCGGCGCGCAGCTTGTATTTGCGGCCCAGTGCGCGGGCGGTCTGCTCGGTCCGCTTGGCCGGGCTGGCGAGCACGCGCAGGCCTTCCGGCAGCTGCCGGTCGAGCCAGCCGGCCATGCGGGCCGCCTGCTTCTCGCCCCGGCTCGTCAGCGCGCGCTCCAGGTCGTCGCCCCCATCGGCCGCCTCTTCGGCCTCGGCGTGGCGCCACAGGATGAGATCCATCAGGGCGTTCCGTTGCGGCCGGCGGTGGCCACGACCTGCGGGCCGTAGCGCAGGGTGAGCGCCATCTGCGCGCCGCGGCCGTCCAGGGGACGCGGAGCGCGCTGGTAGCGTCCGTCGGGCTGCAGGGTCCAGGCGTCGCGGTCGTCGTGCAGGTAGGCCACCAGGCACTCGTCGATGATGCGCTGGCGCAGCTTGGCATCGGTCACGGGCCAGGCCAGTTCCACGCGGCGCAGCATGTTGCGGTTCATCCAGTCGGCGCTGGAGAGATAGAGCTCTTCCTTCGCGCCGCCGCGGAAATAGAACACGCGCGTGTGCTCCAGGAAGCGTCCGATGACCGAGCGCACGCGGATGTTGTCCGTCACGCCGGGCACCTGGGCAGGCAGCATGCAGGCGCCGCGCACGATGAGGTCGATGCGCGCGCCACTCTGGCCGGCGCGCACCAGTGCCTGGATCAGCGCATCGTCGGTGAGCGCGTTCATCTTGGCGACGATGCGGGCGTCTTCCCCGCGGGCTGCGGCGGCGCCCACGGCGTCGATGCAGGCGATCATGGAGCGCTGCAGATGGAACGGCGCCATCACCAGCCGCTTGAGCTTGGGCAGCGGGTTCTGGCTGGCCAGGTGGTCGAACACCGCATCCATGTCGGCGGTGATCTGCGGGTCGGCCGTGAGGTAGCTCAGGTCGGTGTACAGGCGCGCGGTGCGCCGGTTGTAGTTGCCGGTGGAGAGGTGGCCGTAGCGCCGCAGGTTGCGGCCTTCGCGGCGCGTCACCAGCATCATCTTGGCGTGGGTCTTGAGGCCGACCACGCCATAGACCACCTGCGCGCCGATGGATTCCAGCGCCTCGGCCCAGTTGATGTTGGCCTCTTCGTCGAAGCGGGCCTTGAGCTCGACCACGGCCATCACTTCCTTGCCCCGGCGCACGGCCTCGCGCAGCAGGTCCATCATCTCGGAGTCGGAACCCGTGCGATAGATGGTCTGCTTGATGACCAGCACGTCCGGGTCGTTGACGGCCTCGCGCAGGAACGCGAGCACACCGTCGAAGCTCTCGAACGGCTGGTGGATCAGCACGTCGCGCTTGCGCATCTGCGACAGGATGGAGACGCCCTGCGGCAGCTGCGCCGGCCAGGCCGAGCGCCATGGCGGGAACATGAGCGAGGGATCGTTGACCAGATCGACCAGCTGCGAGAGCCGCACCAGGTTCACGGGCCCGTGCACGCGGTAGAGCGCGGCGGCGGGCAGGCCGAACTGCGACTGCAGGAAGTCGGAGAGAAAGCGCGAGCAGCCGGCCGAGACTTCGAGCCGCACGGCCTGGCCGTAATGGCGGTGCTGCAGGCCCTGGCGCAGCGCGGTGCGCAGGTTGCGCACGTCGTCCTCGTCCACCGCCAGATCGGAGTGGCGGGTGACGCGGAACTGCGAGAACTCGGACACCTCGCGGCCCGGGAACAGGTCGGCCAGATGGGTGCGGATGATGCTCGACAGGCTCACGCACTGCACGCCGGTGGGCGCCACTTCCTGCGGCAGCCGCAGCATGCGCGGCAGGATGCGCGGCACCTTGACGATGGCGATCTCGTTCTCGCGGCCGAAGGCATCGTCGCCGCGCAGGCGCACGATGAAGTTCAGCGACTTGTTGGCCACCTGCGGGAACGGGTGGGCCGGGTCCAGCCCCACCGGGATGAGCAGCGGCCGCACGTCGCGCATGAAGTAGTCGCGCACCCAGCGGCGCTGCGCGCCGTTGCGCTCGCCGTGCGACACCAGGCGGATGCCGACCTTGGCGAAGGCGGGCACGAGCGAGTCGTTGTAGAGCGCGTATTGCTTGGCGACCAGATCGTGGGCATCGGCCGCCAGCGCCTCGAACGAATCGACGCTGTACGGGCCCTTGGTCTCGCCGCTGCAGGCGGCGGTGAGGTGCGCGGCCGCGCGCACTTCGAAGAACTCGTCGAGGTTGGAGGAGACGATGCAGAGATAGCGCAGGCGTTCCAGCAGCGGCACGTCGGTGCGGCAGGCCCAGTCGAACACGCGGCGGTTGAAGGCGAGGATGGAGTGGTCGCGGTCCAGCAGTTCCAGCACCGGGGGCGCTACGGGTGCGGGCTCCGGCGCTGGTGCGGGAGCGGGGACGGGTTCGTCGGGAACATCCGCCGCAGAGGCGACGGGAGCGATGGGCGACGGGGCCGCAGTGGCCGCTGCATCGGCCGTCGGGCTGCCGGATTCGTCGGGCTCCATCGTGATGGGTGTGGGCCGGGACAAACTGGCAGAAGAGGGAAGAGGCATGTCAGGCAGTTCGGGAATCACGGACGGTTAACAGTATGAGACGTTTGGGTTACAGCTTGATGACAGCGACACGAAAACGTCATGAAGCACCGCTCGCGAGCGGTAAAAAAGGACGATATCGCGCAGGCGCCCATCAAGCACAGGGCCGCAAAACCCATGCCACGGGGCCGCGTGCGCGCCCGCGCGCCGGCGGCGCAATGCCTGCCCGCGCAGGCCCGCGCGCGCTGCCGGAAAGGTCCGGCAGCGTTCGCTGCACGTGCGGCGAAAACCGTCGCCTCAGGCGCCGAGGAAATGCTTGCGGTACTTGCTCGGCAGGTCGGCCAGCCGCATGAGCATGGGCAGGTCGGCGGTGTTGAAGTCCGGGTCCCAGGCCGGTGCGCCCAGCACGCGGGCACCCAGGCGCAGATAGCCCTTGATGAGCGCGGGGGGCTCGATGTCCAGCGAGCCGTCGAGCTGCTCGACCGGCAGGGCCAGGCGCGGCAGCACGTGGTATTCGATGGGCGCCATGTGGGTCTGGCGCAGCTGCTGCCAGATGCTGGCCGCCGCGTCGCCGCCGACCACGCCGTTGTGCAGCATGGGGATGCTGGCGCAGCCGATCATGGTGTCGAGCTGGTTGCGCACCATGAAGTCGGCGAGCGCGCCCCAGAGGGCCAGGATCACGCCGCCGTGGCGATGCTCGGGGTGGACGCAGCTGCGGCCCAGCTCGACCATGCGCGAGCGCAGCGTGCGCAGGCGGGTCAGGTCGAACTCAGTGTCGCTGTAGGTGCCGCCCACGCGCCGGGCCTGTGCCGGCGTCAGCACGCGGTAGGTGCCAATCACCTGTTGCGTGTCTGCATCGCGGACCAGCAGATGCTCACAATAGTCATCGAACAGGTCCACGTCGTGCTGTGGCAGCGGCGTATTCAGCCGAGCGCCCATTTCGGATGCGAAGACGGAAAAGCGCAGGCGCTGCGCCTCGCGCACTTCGTCTAGATGGCGCGCCCACGCCACCGCAATCCCGCCGCGCGCCTGCGCAGCCCCGCCCACGCCCACTTCGCTGCCAGGGCGGTGAAGCGACCCCCGAGGCAGAGTGGCTGGGCTGAGCGCCATGGTGGGCGTGGGCAATTCGTTCATTCGGTTCTCCTGAGGTAGGAACGCAAGAAGCTGCGCCGTACGGCAAACCGCCTGCCGCACCCGTCCGGGGGCCTGTCGCAGCTGCCGCTGAACCGCAATGTGCCGGCCCGGCATGACATGTCGGTGTCCGTCGGATGAACAGAACATGACAGACAATCGGCGCCCTCCCCGCCCCATCCTCTCCCGCATGCCCGCGCTCACCATCCTCCGGCGCGACGAACACTTCGTCGCCGTCCACAAGCCGGCCGGCTGGCTCGTGCATCGCACCGGGCTGGACGCGGGCGAGACCCGCTTCGTCATGCAGACGCTGCGCGACCAGCTCGGCCAGCACGTGTATCCGGTGCACCGGCTGGACAAGGGCACCTGCGGCGTGCTGGTGATGGCGCTGCACCCGGCCGCGGCGCGGGCGCTGTCGCAGGCCTTCGAGCACCATGCCGTGCGCAAGCACTATCTGGCGCTGGTGCGCGGCTGGGCGCCCGCGCAGGTGCAGGTCGATCACGCCCTTCGCCCCGACGACGCGCCGCCCGATGCGCCCGTGCAGAGCGCCCACACCTGGCTGCGCTGCCTGGCGCGGCTGGAACTGCCCGAGTCCGCCGACCCGCGCTTCGCCACCACCCGCGCGAGCCTGGTGCATGCCGAGCCCACCACGGGCCGGCGCCACCAGATCCGCCGGCACCTCAAGCACATCGCCCACCCCATCCTGGGCGACGCCACGCACGGCAAGGGCCCGCTCAACCGCTGGTGGGCCGAGCGGCTGGGCGGGCAGCGGCTCTGGCTGCACGCCTGGCGGCTGCAGGTGCCGCATCCGGTCACCGGCGAAACGCTGGTGCTGGACAGCGGCCTGCCCTGGCCCGGCGCGCCGCAGGACGCCGCCCGCCCGCCAACGGAAGTGCCGGACCTGCAGGACTGGCAGACGCTGTTCGCGCAGTGGCCCTGGACCTTCATGCAGGCCAGTGCGCCGGCAGATGAAGCGCTGCAGCCCGGCGGCGATGCGGCGAACCACGCCGCCTGAATGGGTCAAAAGCTATTCTTTTGATAGCTATATGCGCTTTATCCACAAGGGCTGGAGGCCATTTCGGCCGAAATGATCCGCTACCTGGCTAGGTCTTCGGCCAGATCCAGGCCGGGTGAACCACGGCCGGCTCCGAGCCGCTCTCTGCCACAACCCGCGACCTGCGGCGGGATGGTGCCCCGGGCCTGGGCTTCGCCCGCTCGGGCACCGTGGCCGGATCGAAATGCGGCCCGGGCCCGGCGCCTGCCAGCACATCCTGCGCGTTGCGCAGAGGGCATTCCTTGAGCGACAGGCAGCCGCAGCCGATGCAGCCGTCGAGCTGGTCGCGCAGCTGCGTGAGCAGGCGGATGCGTTCCTGCAGCCCCTCGCGCCATTGCGCCGACATGCGGCGCCAGTCCGCCGCCGTGGGCGTGCGGCTGGCAGGCAGCGCCTGCAGGGCCTGCGCGATCTCGGCCAGCGGCACGCCCATGCGCTGCGCCACCTTGATCACCGCCACGCGCCGCAGCACGGAGCGCGGATAGCGCCGCTGGTTGCCGGCGGTGCGCAGGCTGGCGATCAGCCCCTGGGATTCGTAGTAATGCAGCGCCGACACGGCCAGGCCGCTGCGCGCGGCAACCTCGCCCACGGACAGCTCGGGCTCTGCGGTTTTCTTTCTCGAAGGAACTGAAGACATGATGGAAAAGCAGGAAAGTACGGAGCCTGGCGACGACCACCGGGCAGCGACCAGGAACCCCGGGAACCGCGCTGGGCAGCAACGGCCACTGCGGCACCAAAAGCCGTTGACCTCAAGCCAACTTGAGGTTCGATACTAAGGCCATGCATTCCCCCTCCGCCCCCGCAGCACAGCGCCCTCTGTCCACGCTCTCCTTCCACAACCCCGCCGGCCTCTACGACCCGCGCCCCAACGGCTATTCGCATGTCGCCGTCGCCCGCCTGCCAGCGCGCATCGTCCACATCGCCGGCCAGGGCGGTGAGGATGCCGAGGGCCGGCTGGCCGACGGCTTCGACGCCCAGGTGCGGCAGGCCCTGGCCAATCTGGCCACCGCCCTGCAAGCGGCGGGCGCCCGCCCGGCCGATGTGGCACGCCTCACCGCGCTGGTGGTGGACCATTCCCAGGCGCGGCTGCAGGCCTTCTCGCAGGCCCTGCGCGCGCTCTGGGGCGATGCGCCCACGCCGGCCTGCACGCTGATTCCCGTGCCCCGTCTCGCGCTCGATGGCATGCTCTTCGAAATCGACGCCACGGCCTACCTGCCGCCCGAAGACGCGCGCTGAGCCGCGTGCCCCCGGCCCGCTCTCGACAACGCCTCAACTCCGCCTGCCCCATGACCAACCAAGCCACACCCACCGCGGGGCCCGCCCCGCTCACCACACCCGTGCTGCTGCTGATGGCATTGGCCTGCGGCCTTTGCGCCGGTGCCAACTACTACAACCAGCCGCTGCTGCACTCCATCGCGCAGCACCTGCGGGTGAGCGATTCCACCGCCGCGCTCACCGTGACGCTCGCGCAGGTGTCGTACGCCTGCGGGCTGCTGCTGCTCGTGCCGCTGGGCGACAAGCTGGAGCGGCGCCGGCTCATCGTCTCGCTGATGGTGCTGGCCTCCGCCGGCCTTTTCCTCAGCGGCTTCGCGGGCAGCTTCTGGCTGCTGGCCGTGGGCACCGTCATGACGGGGCTCTTCTCCGTGGCCGCGCAGGTGCTGGTGCCGCTGGCCGCCACGCTGGCCGCGCCCGGGCGCGGCGGGCGCGCCGTGGGCCTGGTGATGAGCGGGCTGCTGATCGGCATCCTGGCCGCCCGCAGCGTGGCCGGGCTGCTGTCGGGCCTGGGCGGCTGGAACCTCGTCTATCGCGTGGCGGGCGTGGCCACGCTGCTGGTGGCGCTGGCGCTCTGGTTCGTGCTGCCGCCGCTCACGCGCCCGCGCAATGCGCCGGGCTACCTGCAGGTGCTGCGCTCGCTGGGCACGCTGGCCGCACGCCACCCGCGCCTGCGCAGCCGGGCGCTGCTGGGCGGGCTCTCGTTCGCCTCGGTGAGCGCGCTGTTCTCCACCATGGCGCTGATGCTGGGCGGCCCCGCGCACGGCCTGGGCGATGCGCAGATCGGCCTGATCGGGCTGGCCGGCGTGGCCGGCGCGCTGATGGCCAACGTGGCCGGCCGCATGGCCGACAAGGGCTACGAGCAGTGGACCACGCGCGTGTCGGTGCTGCTGGTGCTGGTGAGCTGGCTGCCGCTCTGGCTGGGCGGCGGCAGCATCCTGTGGTTCCTGGCCGGCATGCTGCTGATCGACCTGGCGCTGCAGGGCGTGCACATCAGCAACCAGAACGTGATCTATGCGCTGGCGCCCGATGCCCGCTCGCGCCTGAACGCGGTGTACATGACCGGCTACTTCACGGGCGCGGCGGCCGGCTCGGCCATCGGCTCGCTGGCCTGGCAGCACGGCGGCTGGCCGGCCACCTGTGCCGCCGGCGCCGTCATCGCCCTGTGCAACGGCGTCGCCTGCTGGCACGACAGCCGGCTTGCACGGGCGCAGCCTGCCGCCGCAGCGGCTGCGGCGCAGTCACTATCGAAAGCATAGCTGCCGGCCCAGGCGGAGCGCGCGCGTGACAGCCATTCGGCCTCAATCTGCACTGCCGGATCGCGCGTTGTCCGACACGCGCGCCGCGCCCGCCCCGGTGTAATGGCGTCACCACAGCGCCCCCCGGCGCCCATCCACTCAAGGAGGACGCACATGAGCACATCCCATCCCACCCAACAAGGCACGATCCAGGGCGAAGTCACCTACCGCGAAGGCGACGGCATGCCGATGCCCATCCCGCAGGGCCCGGTCGAGCTGGTCCACTCGCACGACAGCGTCACGCTGAGCTGGACGGCCGACAACAACGCCGCAGGCGTGGCCGCCATGCCGCGCGACGAGTTCGACCGCTTTGCCCGCGAAGGCAAGATCCAGGTCGAAGGCGAGCCTGTCGAGGCACCGGAAGCGCCCGAGCCGCCGCAGGCCGAAGCCTCCGCGAGCGATGCGGCCCCGGCCGCCCCGGCTGAACAGCAAGCCCAGGCACAGGCACAGCCGCAAGCGCAGCAGCAGCAACAGCAGTCGGCGGCAAGCGCTGACGGCAGCCAGCCCGTGCCCGACCCGGAAACCTCGCAGGACGGCCATGCCGTCGAGCACGACTACGCCGAAGCCGCCGAGGCCAATGGCGGCGATGCGGCCGACGCGCAACCGCGTGACCGGGCGGCCTGACCCTCAGCGACCCCAGCGAGCGAAGGAGTGAGCGCCGCCGGCCCCATCGCCCCGTGCGCCCTCCCCTCACCTGCGGGGCCTTCGTGGCCCCGCCGTCACATCGGGCGGCACCCGCGCCGCCCTGCAGCCGCCCCGCCCACGCGCAGCCCATGGCACAGTGATGCCCGCTGCATGAACACCCCTCTCACGCCCCCCTCAACACCCGTGGCCGACGCGCCCCCGCGCAGCCCGCTGCCCGGCCTGCCCGCGCTGCCCGCCGACGGCACCCCGCTCGACGCGGCCAGCCTGCACCAGCTGCTGCGCGCCGCCCTGCCCGACAAGAGCCAGCACAAGGCGCAAGGCTGGTTCGGCGACACCGACTTCCTGCTGACCCGCACCCACGTGGACGAGGACGGCGACACCTACCACGACGGCCTCTTCCTCACCGTCTGGCAGCAGTGGGATTTCTGGGTCGCCGACGCGCCGCCGCCCACCCATGCCAGCGTGCTACGCGCCGTGGCCGCCCACGCCAGCGGCTGGCTGCTGCGCCGGCCCGCGGCCCGGGGCGGCTTCACCCAGCTCTACCGCCGCCATGGCGCAGACACGGGCGGCGACGCCCACTGGCGCCCGCTGCCCGAGGGCCCCGGTACCGACGGCGACGAATCTGCCGCCCTCGCCGCCTGCCAGCAGGCCTGGCAGGGCCTGCTCGGCTACTGGCGCAAGGCGCTGGCCCAGCGGCAGCTGCGCTATCCGCTGCGCGATCGGCTGATCTCCGAATGGACGGCCGAGCGCATCGAGCTGCTGGCCCTGCTGCCCCGCTTCGCGCAGCAGGCAAAGGGCGGGCGCTGGGCGGCGCTGCAGGGCCAGTGGCAAGGGCCGCTCTGGATCGGCACCCGCCCGCCCCAGCCCCCCGCCGCGCCCGGCCTGCGGCGCCTGGGCCCGCAGGAAGGCGCGGCCTTGCGCCTGGGCTGGCGCACCTCCGCAGGCACGGCCAGCGGCGGCGATCCGGCGAATGCGGGCGACAGCGACGATGGCGACCACGAGGAATCCGTCGCCTGCTATCAGCTGGAGGTCGCAGCCGGCCGCGAGCCGACGCACGCCGGCTCGGACGCCAGGCTGCGCATCACCTACGCCCAGCGCTGGACCGATGCCCGCGAGCCCCTGCCGCCCGAGGCGGTCGATCACACCGAACACCTGCTGCAGCTGCTGGCCCAGGCCGAGACGCATCTGCAGCGCACCCATGCGCCCGGCACTGGCGACGACGGCCTGGGCCGCGAGCCGAATGCCGATGCCGATGCCGATGCCGATGCCGATGCAGCCCCATGGTCCCACGCCCTGCAATGGCTGGCGCACGACCATCCTCTTCCATCACCCGAGGAAGAAGAGGCCCACCTCGCCCCGGCGCCGCCCCACGCCCCCTGGCTGGCCCTGTCGCACGCCTGGCAGACGGCAGGCCGCGCCCGGGCCGCACGGCAGCGCCGCGGCCTGCCGGCAGGCGCAGACCCGCGCGCGCTGCATGCGGAGCGGGTGCTGGCCCTGGCCCGCATGATCGGCACCGCAGGCGATGGCGATGGCGACATGGCCGCCAGCTTTCACCGGCGCTTCGCCTATGCGCCCGGCTGCTATGCGGAGCAGGCCGCCACGCGCGGCCGGCGCGTAGGGCCGGTGGTGTGGCTGCCGGGCGCGGGCGGGCTCATCGCCGCCGGTGTGGCGGCAGCTGCCGGCACGGCGGATCTCCAGTGGATGGGGTTCGATCTGCAAGGCACGGCCCGCCGCGTGCCGCTGTCGCCCGCGCAGATCGAGGCCGCCGAGGCGATGGCCGCCGCCACGGAAGATGGCGCAGATGGTCCGGTGCAGGCCTGCGGCCCCGGATGGATGGTGTCCGGCGACGCGCACGGCATGCTGCAGGCGCGAGACGAAGCGGCCGGCCGGCCGCTCTGGCAGCACCGCGTGTCCACCACGGCAGTCACCGGGCTGGCCGTGTCGCCCGACGGGCGCACCGTGGTGGCCGGCACCGCCGGGGGCGAGCTGGCCGTGCTGCGCAAATCCGGCGGCCCCGATCCGTTCGCGGAAGGCGATTCGCGCTATGTGGAAGCGGTGCGCTGGCTGTTCTGGAACGGCGAGTCGGAGGCGGGAATCCGGTGGTGACCGAAAAAAGCCGCTCCGCCATGCGGGCCGCAGCGCGCCTGCCCGGGCCTGCGGCCGGGAGCCATGGCGCTAGCCGGCAGCGCCTCTCAGCGCCCCTTGCGCGCCGCCTTCTTCGCGGCCCGCTCGGCTTCCTTCACCTCGGCGGCGGCGCGCCATACCTCGAACTCGGCCGGCGTCTCCAGCGTCACGCGGCCCAGCACCGCGCTGCGCAGGTCGGTCATCACCAGTTCGGCCCCCTTTTGCAGGTTGACCCGCCCGCCGGACATCACCGCGCCGCGCTTGCGGGCGATGGCTTCCAGCAGTTCCTCGTCGTGCAGGGCGGCGATGGCTTCGTCGCTCAGGCCCAGGCGGTAGCGCGCCTCCAGCAGGCCCGCGTAGTGCCGCTTGAGGTAGGCGAGCAGCTCCAGCGCCACCTCTTCCTCGTCGTAGGCATTGCGGCCCACGGCGCCGCTGGCGGCGAGCTTGTAGCCGCTTTCCTCGATGGTGATGCGCGGCCAGAGCATGCCGGGCGTGTCCCACAGGTAGAAGTCGTCGGCCAGCGTGATGCGCTGCTCCAGCTTGGTGATGCCGGCCTCGTCGCCGGTCTTGGCCTGGCGCTTGTCGCTCAGCGTGTTGATGAGTGTGGACTTGCCCACGTTCGGAATGCCGCAGATCAGCACCCGCATGGGCTTGGCCATGCCGCCGCGCTGGGGCGCGAGCTGGTGGCAGGCCTCGATCAGCCGGCGCGCGGGCGCGGGCTCGGAGGCATCGAGCCCGATGGCGCGGGTTTCGGCGCGGGCGTTGTACCAGTCCAGCCAGAGCGGCGTGCGGGCCGGGTCGGCCACGTCCTGCTTGTTGAGCACTTTCACCGAGGGCTTGTGGCCCGTCAGCTCGGCCAGCAGCGGGTTGGCGCTGGAGCCGGGCAGGCGCGCGTCCAGCAGCTCGATCACCACGTCGATGTCCTTGATGCGCTCGGCGATCGCCTTGCGGGTGGAGTGCATGTGACCGGGGAACCACTGGATGGCCATGGGCTTTTTCTTTCGCGTTCTGGGGAGCTTGTCGGGGCGACAAGGATAATCGCGGCCTGGCCTTTCCCCCACGAACCGATTGCCCCTCATGCCCCTGCCCTCGCCTCCCGTCCACCGCCCCAGCAAGAAGGCCGAAGCCGAATTGCTGTTCAAGGGGGTGACCTGCGCGCTCATCGGGCTCATCGTGCTGCTGGCGCCCTACGTGGCCAAGTCGTCCAGCGTGGGCGACATGATGCGCCAGGCCTATCTGGTGGGCTGGTTCGCCCTGGTGCTGGGCATCGCCTTCCTCGTGCGCTACGCCCTGCGGCGCTACGGCGGCCGCCGGCGCTATTGATACCGGTACCCCCTATGCCCATGGCGCCGCCCCCCACGGCCGCACCCGCCGCCCCGCACGCCGGAGCGGTGCCATCGGGCGACACGCTCTCGCGCACGCGCGGCCGCTTCGCGCTGCTGCGCCAGCACCTGGCCGGCCGCGGCCTCGCGCTGCGCGAACCTCCGCCGGAGCCCACCACCTGCTGCGGCCGTGGCTGCAACGGCTGCGTGTGGGATGGCTTCTACGCCGCAGCCGAGTGGTGGTGCGAAGACGCCGAAGACCTGCTGGCCGCGCCGCAGCCTGAACCCGGCGCTGCCATCCGTCCGCAGCCGCCCGAAGGCGCTGCACCGCCCCGAGCCGCGCCGGTGTAAGCCCATAGCCTGCCCCCTCATTCACACCCCATCTTCTCCACCATCGCCCCGCCTCATCCATCCAGTCCCTCTATGCTGATTCCTGAGGCTCGTTCATCCCAACCGGCAGCCCCTGGCGTTGCAGCGGCTGCGCACACCGCCGACACGCTGGGCCAGGCGCGTGCTATCCAGCTCAGCCCCCAGCGGCTGATGGCCGTGCGCGCCACCGGCCTGCTCGACTCGTCCGCCGAGGCCGGCTTCGACGGGCTGACCGCCACCGCGGCCCGGCTGCTCCATGCCGCGGCCTGCTTCATCTCCATCGTCGATGAACATCGGGACTTCTACAAAAGCCAGTGCGGCTTCCCCGACGGGCTGGCGCAGGTCCGGCAGATGGAAGGCCTCACCTTCTGCCATTTCACGCTCGACCGCAGCGATGCGCTGGTGATCGAGGACACGCACGCCACGCCGATCTGGGCCAGCGTGCCGACGGTGCAGCGCCTGGGCGTGCGCGCCTACGTGGGCGTGCCGCTCAAGTCAGAAGGCCAGAACATCGGCAGCTTCTGCGTGATCGACGTCAAGCCCCGCGCCTGGACGGCCGACGAGCTCGAGACCATCCGCCAGCTGGCCGTTTCCGCCGCGCGCGAGCTGGACCTGCGCGCCGCGCTCACGGCCGCGCAGCGCGCCGCGGAGAGCGCGCGCAGCCAGGCCCTGGCGCGCGAGCAGGTGCTGGCCGTGGTGGCGCATGACCTGCGCACGCCGCTGCAGGTGCTGCAGCTGAGCACGCGGCTGCTGCAGCGCAGCGGCGCGGCGGCCCAGCAGCAGCAACCCACCCTGCAGCGCATGCAGGCCGCCATCGACGTGATGGCCACCATGGTCGATGGCCTGCTCAAGCCCAGCGAGGCCGCGCCCGCGATGCAGCCGATCCCGCTGGAGACGCTCACGCGAGACGCCGTCCACATGATGGCGCCCCTGGCCGAAAAGAGCCGCATCACGCTGCAGCTGCAGGCGCTTCCCGATGCCGTGGTGCGCGTGGACTACGGGCAACTCGTGCGCGTGCTGGGCAACCTCATCGGCAATTCGCTCAAGTACTCGCCGGAAGGCAGCGTGGTGAGCGTGAGCGGCACGCGCACCGGCGGGCACGGCATGGTCGATATCGTGGTCAGCGACAACGGCGTCGGCATGAATCCGCAGGAGGTGGCGCAGGCCTTCAACGCTGGCTGGCAGAGCGATGCGGCCCGCGCGCGCAACGACGGCGTGGGCCTGGGCCTGGCCATCGTCAAATCCCTGGTCGAGGCCAACCAGGGCTATGTGCGCATCGAAAGCCGCGAAGGCGCGGGCACTTCGGTCACCGTCACGCTGCCCTGCGAGTGAAGCCAGGGGCGGCGTTGAATGGCCGCACCGGCCATCGCCTCTCGCCTATGGCCTCTGGAATGCACGGCCGCCACGAGCAGCCACAGACACCAGCGAAGCGGCTCCGGCGAGGTGCCGCGTCGCAGGCAGCACGGGTCGCCAGCAGGGTCTTGTGAGCCGCAGCTCTAGGGCTGCTGCCGCACCTGGTCGGCCTCGCGGCGCAGCTGGCCGGCCAGCAGCAGGGCCAGGTCCAGCCGGCGCAGCAGCCAGGGGTTCAGGTCGTTCTCGAACGGGTCGGGCAAGGGCTCGGGGCCAGGGGCGGCTTCCGGGCTGATTTGTGCGGGGTCCGGCGCGGGCGCTGCGGCGCCCAGCAAGGTGGCGTCGATGCGGTCCGCAGCCTGCGCCAGCGGGCCGGCGATGAGCGCCGCGTTCAGGCGGCCCCGCCGCAGCAGCAGCATGGATTTGACGGCGGTCAGCTGGGCCAGCAGCTGGTAGCAATGGGCCTGCAGCCGCTGCAGCCGCTCGATCGGCGGGCGCACGGCGCGCGGCTCCTTGATCGAGCGCTGGGTCGCCTGCACCAGGGCGGAGAGGCTGTCATAGGCCTCGCGCCGCGCCAGCCGCCAGTCCAGCTCGGGCGAGTTGTCCACGGCCTGCAGCTGGCCCAGGCCCAGCGCCAGCCGCGCATGGCGGGCCTGCGCGACCACGGTGCGCGTCACCAGGGCCGGGATCTGCCCCCGCTCCCAGGACGGCAGCACATAGCTGCAGGCCCAGGCGATGCCGGTGCCGATCAAGGTGTCGGCCAGCCGCTCGAACAGCGCGAAGGACGGACTCACCCCCACGTTCAGCATGTGCGACTGCACCAGCCCCAGCACGGTGGCGGCCACGGCCGTGACGAGGTAGCGGCGCACGGCGAAGGCATGCGCCACGGCCTGCGCCAGCGTGAGCACGGCGATCAGCGCGAGCGGCGACAGGTGGACGGAGAGCACCGACAGCGCCAGCACGCAGCCCAGCAGCGTGCCGGCCACCCGCGCATTGCGCCGCTCCAGGGTCTGCGCCAGGCTGCCGCGCAGCACCACCACGATGGTCAGCAGGATCCAGTAAGGGTGCGTGCCCCAGGGCAGCGCCTGCGACACGGTGTAGCCGGCGCCCATGGCCAGCGCGGCGCGCAGCGCATGGCGCAGCGGCGGCGCGTCCCAGCGCCAGAGCGAGAAGAACGGCGACAGCGACCACGTGGTCGGGCTGACGAACATCTGCCAGCTGGCACGTACCACGGCCAGGTTGGGTTCGGCCTCGCCGCGCGCCAGCGCCACCAGGCGCAGGGCCTCGTCGTTGACATGCCCCATGCGGTCGGCCAGCGCGCGCGCCAGCAGCTGCGGCGAGGGGCCGGGCCCGGTCCAGGGCGCGAAGGCGGCCGCCGGGTCCTGGGCGTCGCCGGGAGACCAGCGCAGCTGCGCCAGCCGCGCGCGGCGGTCGGTCATGGGCGGGGGCATGCGTCCCAGCAGCAGGGCATCGGCCAGCTGGGCGATGTCGGCCGCCATCTCGCGCAGCACGGCCTGGATCTGGCGCAGGCCGTGGGCATGGCCGGGCTGGGACTGCAGCGTGTCCAGATCGAGCTCGCAGGCCAGCAGGTGGTCGCGCATCTCCAGCACCAGCAGCAGCATGCCGGCCAGCCGCTGGCGGCGCGGCGTGCGGGGCGATTCCAGCACCACGTCGCGGGTGGACTGCAGCTGGTCGGCCAGCGCCGCGTGGCGGGCCAGCAGGTCGCCGATGAGCACCTGCTCCTGGTCGGGCTCGCCTGCGGCCGGAGCCGCATCGCCCGGCCCTGCATGCGTGCCGCTGCCGAAATGCCGCGCCTGCACGCGCATGAGCGCGGCCAGGGCCAGCAGCGTGTCGGCCAGCAATTGCACGCGGTAGCGGCCATTGAGCGCCAGATGCGCCAGCACCGAATAGACCACGTAAAGGCTGGAGCCCAGCCCGAAGAACGCGGTGGTGCGCAAGGCCGCATCCAGGGCGTTGCGGCCCTCGTGCGTGGGCACGGCCATACTGAAGACGGCCGAGAAGATCATCGCGATGGCGACCGGCACGCCCCGCTTGCCCCAGGCCATGGCCAGGAAGGACACGAAGGCCGCCAGCACGATCAGCAGGCCCAGGGCGACCGGATCGTCCTGCAGCAGCTGCACGCCGAAAAAGAGCGGCAGGCCCAGCAGCGGTGCCGGCAGCATCTGCCAGAACTTGCCGCGGCGCGGGCCCGGCAGGTCCGGCGGCGAGGTGACGATCACCCCCACCGAAGCGGCCGATGCCGCCGCCGCACCGACGAAGACATGGACGCCCGCCGAGATCAGCATCAGCCCCAGCGCCACTGACAGCCCGTTGGCGACGTAGTGGCTCAGGGCCCCGCGCATGGCGGGGCGCAGGCGGCGGGACAGGGAAGCGTTCTGGGTCTGGAAGATTTTCACGATCACAGTGTGGAATGGCCGCCACCGTCCGGCAACCGGGCTGCACCGGAGGGCGCCACGCCGGTGCCCGGCCGGCGGCTGCCGCTCGGCAAGGCCTTCAGCCTAGCTGCTCGACGGACATGTATTGCTGGCGCCAGGCTTCGAAGGGCAGCGTGTCGGCGGCCTCGATGGCCTTCTGCTCGGCGAGCGACTGCGCCACGTGGCCGGCATGGCGCTGCTGCTGCTCGGCCGACCAGGGCTGCGCGAGCAGGTGGTCGCGCGCTGCGGCCGAGCGCTCCAGCGCGAAGGCCGTGAAGTTGCCGGCATGGCGCTCGGCGAGCACCTGCAGCACGCGGGCCGAGGGCGTCTGCCCGGGTGCTGCCACCAGCGCCTGCGCCGCGGCCAGGGCCTGGGCGTGGGCATCGGTGTGCTGGGCGGCATCCAGGGCCTGGGCGATGGGCGCGCACTCGGCGAGTAGCTCGGCGGCCCAGTCGGTCAGGGCCACGCTGCGGCCGGCTCGCATGAGCTGCAGGCCGGGCTCGCGGCCGCGCTCGGCGGCCAGGTGCTGGTTGTGCTTGAGCTCGGCGATCTCGGCCGGCGTGTCGGGCGGGCTGTCAGAGAGCAGGCAGTGCAGCAGGAAGACGTCCAGCAGGCGCATGGTCTGCGCGTTGATGCCCACCGGCTCGAACGGGTCCAGGTCCATCAGCCGCACCTCGACGTATTCCACGCCGCGCTCGCGCAGGGCATGCAGCGGGCGCTCGCCCGTGCGCACGGTGCGCTTGGGCCGGATGGTGCCGTAGAACTCGTTCTCGATCTGCAGCAGGCTGGTGCCCAGCTGGTTGTATTCGCCGCCGAGGTTCATCACGCCCACGGCCTCGTAGGCCGGATAGGGCCGCGTCAGCGCGTCGTGCAGCGAATCGGCATAGCCCTTGAGGCCGTTGTAGCTCACGGCCAGCGTGGCCTGGGCGTCGCTCTGGTAGCCCAGGCGCCCCATGCGCAGCGAGGTGGCATGCGGCAGGTGCAGTGCATTGCGGCCATCGCCCAGCGGCTGCAGGCTGTGCTCGCGCCCCGCGACGAAGCAGGGGCACAGCGCCGGCGAGGCGCCGAAGAGATACAGCAGCACGAAGGCGCTGCGGCGGAAGTTGCGGATCAGCGCGAAGTATTCCTCGCTCGTCACGCCGGGCAGCGACCAGTTGTAGTGGATGCCCGAGATGGTCTGCATGCGCCGGCCATAGCGGTGGCCCAGGCCCATGCGATAGACGCTCTTGGCCCGGCCGATGTTGGACGAGCCGTAGCGCCCCAGGGGAATGGTCTCGTCGGTGGGCAGGCCGCAGGGCATGCTGGAGACCCACATCATCTCCCCGCCGCCCGGCTGCTGCGCCAGCGCGCGGTAGGTGAACTGATGGACTTCGACCAGTTCGTCCAGCGTGGCCTGGGCGCTGCGGTGCGCGCCGGTGATGAGTTCGAGCTGCGATTCGCTGAAATCGGTGGTGATCAGGGGGTGGGTCAGCGCGGCCCCCAGGGCTTCGGGATGAGGCGTGAGCGCCAGGGCACCGGAGGGCAACACGCGCAAGCCCTCTTTTTCCACGCCCCGGCGGATACCTGCCAGGCGTTCCGAGGGTTGCGCGCCGATGCGCTCGTGTAGTTTTGTCATGTATTTATCCGCAGGTCCATCTCTTGTGGAGGCGGAACTTAGCACGGCGCCGCCTCCCGCGTGGCGACGCTGGCGGGAGCCTTGGCCGGCCAGCGGGGCACTTTGGCCGCAGGGCGACGAAGCCCCCGTGGCATGCAGGGCTACGCACCCGCGCCCCACGCGCACACTGCAAGAACGCGCGCACAACGGTTAAATTTTTTCCACCTCATGGAATGCGTGCGATACGGCAGCACACTATGGCCGATGGCAGCCGCGCACTTGCCACCCAGCTTTCCCAGAAGAACGACCGCCCATGCCTCTCACTGCCCGCGAAAGAAAGCACCCCATGACAGCGCCCGAGCGGCGGAGGGTGGACGAGTTGCGCAGTGTCCAGTTGCGCCCAGGTGCGGTGCGGATTCAGCTGGCCAGCATGGGCCTGCTGGCGATAGCGGTCGCTCTGGCCCGCCATGTGAACCTGCCGATGCGCCCGGACCTGTTCTGGCTGATAGGCGCGCTGAGCCTGAGCCTGCTTGCGGCGCTCGTCATGGCCATCCGGGGCAATCCTCGCCAATTCAACTACAGCGGCCTGCTGCATGGCCTGGGCATCGCCCTGGCCTATCGGCTCCTGACGGACAAAGTCCCCAACCCGGGCTTCTGGCTGATTCCGCTGGCGATGCTGATCACCTTCACCACCGCCGTGTTCTTCACGCACTTCTGGAACCATCTGGTCTTCAACCTCGTGTGCTGGGCGATATTGACCAACGGCGGCACCGTCAGCAGCGGCGTGCATGAACAGCAGCCGCTGGTGGCCCTGCTGATCCTCGCGGGCATGGCGCTGGCATCGGCCGTGTGCCTGGCGAGCGACGGGGCACTGCGCAAGAACCTGCTGCTCACCGTGCGCCTCGAACGGCTGGCCGACTTCGATGTGCTGACCGAATTGCACAACCGCCGGTCCTTCCTGCAGATCGTCGAATCGGAGATCCACCAACGTGCCAAAGGCCCGGAGGGCGGCGCCCGGCCGCCCCTGTACTTCGCACTGCTCGACATCGACGATTTCAAGCGGATCAACGACACGCTGGGCCACGGCGCGGGCGATCTCGCCCTGCAGGAGACCGCGGCGGCCATCCGCACGCATTGCGGGCCGCACCCCTGCGGCCGCCTGGGCGGAGAGGAATTCGGCATCCTGCTCGCCGACCTGGAGGCCAGCGCCGCACACGCCTTCATGGACGGCCTGGTGCCCCTGCTGGCCGAAGCAGCCGTGCGCGGCCCGCGCATCACGGTGAGCGCCGGCTTGGCGCGACTGCGCGACGGCGATCATCTGAGCGACCTCGTCCAGCGCGCCGACCAGCAGCTCTACCGCGCCAAGCGCTCCGGCAAGAACCGCTGGCAAGGCCAAGCCTAGAGCCCCGCCCCGTCCACCGCCGGTACCCATGCCCTCCAGCCGCAGCCCAGGGTTATCCCTAGGATCACTGGATAATGGTGTGGATAACCCTGAAAAAATGCTGCATGACAGTTCCAAGTCATTGATTTACAAGGCTTGTGGACGCAATGCCGAAAAATGAGGCAAAAGTGGTCCCTCATCCCCCCGGTTATCCCTCACGGCGATGGACAATCATGTGGATAAGCGTGGACAAGGCCTGTACGACCGCCGTAAGTCCTTGATTTACAAGGAAGCCCCACCCGTTGACTAAAAAATGGGCAGCCCGCGCACCCACACTTATCCCTGTCCGCGCTGGACAATCGTGTGGATAACCCTGAACAAGCCTTGTATGGCCGTCGCAAGTCATTGATTTTCCAGGGAATTGCCTGTTCTGCTTAAAATTTAGGCGAACTGGTGACGCGTCGCGGCGGCCATGCCACGGCAGGCGACCGCTACAAATTGCATAGCATCCGGCCTTGAACTGGGCGATGCCCTGCCGGGAAAGAACCAGGCGGCGATGACCGCTCACCTCCCCGGTTATCCCTCTCTGCGCTGAACAATCATGTGGATAACCGTGGACAAGGCCTGTACGACGGCCATAAGTCCTTGATTTCAAAGGAAACCCCACCCATTGCCCAAAAAACAGGCACCCAGATATCCACTTATCCCTGTCCGCGCTGGACAATCATGTGCATAACCCTGAACAAGCCTTGTATGACCGTCGCAAGTCATTGATTTTTCAGGAAATTGACTGCATTGCTTGAAATTTAGGCAGGCGTGCGGTGCTTTGCGACGGTCACGCCATGGCGGGCGACCCGCTACAAGTTGCATAGCATCCAACCCCGAGCCGGGCGATGCCATGCGGGGAGAAACCGAGGCAGCGGCGCCCCTCCATCCCCCCCCTGGTTATCCCTCTCTGCGCTGGACAATCATGTGGACAACCGTGGACAAGGCCTGTACGGCCGCCGCAAGTCCTTGATTTACAAGGGAACAGCACCCATTGCTCAAAAAAAGGGCAGCCGCGCAGCCACTTATCCCTGCTCGCGCTGGACAATCATGTGGATAACCCTGAACAAGCCTTGTATGGCCGCCGCAAGCCATTGATTTTGAAGGGAAATGCCTGCATCGCTCAAAATTTAGGCAGACGTGCCACGCAAGACGATGGCAGCGCCATGGCAGGCGATCGCTGCAAATTGCATAGCATTCGACCCTGGCGGATCAAGCGCCAGCACCGTTTTCCACTCACATCCTTTCTTCGCCCATCCTCCATGTCCACCGCACCCTTCTTCATCGCCCGCGTCGGCGACGACGGCACGCAATGCGATGCCTGGCCCGAACAGCCCCTGCTGCAGTCGCTGGAGCAAGGCGGCATCGACTGGCCCTCGTCCTGCCGCAACGGAACCTGCCGCACCTGCATCGGCATGCTGGCCGAAGGCGAGGTGCAGTACCGCATCGAATGGCCGGGCCTGTCGCGCGAAGAACGGGCCGAGGGCTGCGTGCTGCCCTGCGTGGCCTATCCGCTCAGCGACGTGCGGCTCGAAGCACCGGGCATCTGACCGCGGCGGGCGGCGCGTCCCGGGCCGGGCCGCGCTGAACTAGAATCGCCCCCTCCAGAGGGAGCACGGCGCTCCCCTACGCACGGCCCTTGGCCGCGGCACTTGTTCTTCGGGTGGCAGCCTCGCAGGCTCCGGCCATCCGCCCGTCGGGAACACGCGCCGTGCCCGGCCGGGTGGCCCAACCCCCGAAAGCCCCAGTCATGAGCACCTCCCCATCCCCCGTGGCGATCTCGCCCGTCGAAGACATCGTGGCCGACATGCGCGCCGGGCGCATCGTGATCCTGGTGGATGAGGAAGACCGTGAAAACGAAGGCGACCTGGTGCTCGCGGCCGACCACGTCACGCCCGAAGCCATCAACTTCATGGCCCGCTACGGCCGTGGCCTGATCTGCCTGACCCTGACCCGCGAGCGCTGCGAGCGGCTGAACCTGCCGCCCATGGTGCCCCGCAACGGCACCAAGATGGGCACGGCCTTCACCGCGTCCATCGAGGCGGCCGAAGGCGTGACCACCGGCATCTCGGCCGCCGACCGCGCCCGCACCGTGCAGGCCGCCGTCGCCCCGAACGCCGTGGCGGCCGACCTGGTCCAGCCGGGCCACATCTTCCCGCTGCAGGCGGTGGACGGCGGCGTGCTGATGCGCGCCGGCCACACCGAAGCCGGCTGCGACCTGGCCGCCATGGCCGGCTGCAGCCCCACGGCCGTGATCTGCGAGGTGATGAAGGACGACGGCACCATGGCCCGCCTGCCCGACCTGCAGGTGTTCGCCGCCGAGCACGGCCTGAAGATCGGCACCATCGCCGACCTGATCGAATACCGCAGCCGCAACGAATCCCTGGTGCAGAAGGTCGGCACGCGCACGCTGCAGACGGCCTGGGGCGAATTCACCGCCCACGCCTTCCGCGACGGCCCCAGCCAGTCGGTGCATCTGGCGCTGGTCAAGGGGGAATGGAAGGACAGCGACGACGTGCCCGTGCGCGTGCATGAGCCCCTCTCGGTGCTGGACGCGCTGGAAGTCAACCGCGCCATGCACTCCTGGGGCCTGGACACCAGCCTGCAATACATCAGCAGCAAGGGCTACGGCGTGGCCGTGCTGCTGAACTGCGGCGAGTCGGGCGACCAGCTGCTCGCGCAGTTCGAGGGCCGGGCCCAGTCGGCCCACGCGCCCGAGCGCGGCCGCATGGACCTGCGCACCTACGGCATCGGCGCGCAGATCCTGCGCGACTGCGGCGTCAGCCGCATGCAGCTGATGGGCCAGCCCCGCCGCATGCCCAGCGTGGCCGGCTACGGCCTCGAGATCACCGGATACATCCCCAAGGAATAAAGAACATGTTTGGCGCAGACAAAGGAACAGCGGACAAGCTCGATGGCAAGAAACTGCACATCGGCATCGTGCAGGCCCGCTTCAACGAGAGCATCACCAACAGCCTCGCGGCAGCCTGCCGCGCCGAGCTGATCGCCCTGGGCGTGCAGGAAAAGCACATCCACCACGTGCTGGTGCCCGGCGCGCTGGAAGTGCCGGTGGCCCTGCAGGCCATGGCCGAACGCGACGAATACGACGCGCTGATCGCGCTGGGCTGCATCATCCGCGGCGAGACCTACCACTTCGAGCTGGTCTCCAACGAGTCCGGCGCCGGCGTCACGCGCGTCTCGCTCGACTATCACGTGCCGGTGGCCAACGCCATCATCACGACCGAGAACATGGAACAGGCCATCGCCCGCCAGACCGAAAAGGGCCAGGATGCGGCGCAGGTCGCCGTGGAAATGGCGAACCTGCTGGAGGAACTGTCTTGAGCGAATCCACCCACGGCGACAAGCGCCCGCCGCGCCAGCCGCGCACCGGCACCACCAGCACGGGCGCCCGCAAGGCCGCCTCCAAGTCGGGCCGCAGCCGCGCGCGCGAATTCGCGCTGCAGGCGCTCTACCAGTTCCTGGTGGGCCGCAACGACGCCACCGCCATCGACAACTTCACGCGCGACCTGGCCGGCTTCCACAAGGCCGACGCGGCGCACTACGACGCGCTCCTGCACGGCTGCATCCGCACGGCGGACGACCTGGATGCGCTGATCGCCCCCAAGCTCGACCGCAAGATGGCCGAGATCTCTCCCATCGAGCATGCCGCCATGTGGATCGGCGTGTTCGAATTCCAGCACTGCATGGACGTGCCCTGGCGCGTGGTCATCAACGAGTGCATCGAGCTGGCCAAGGAATTCGGCGGCACGGACGGCCACAAGTACGTCAACGGCGTGCTCAACGGCCTGGCGCCACAGCTGCGCGCGGCGGAAGTGGCCTCCGACAAGGGCCAGGACGCCGGCACGCCGGCCTGATCCCGCCATGGCCGGGCCGCGCGAGCGGCCCCGGCCATCCACGCCTGCCCGACCGCCCGCCGCACGCCGCAAAGTCAATCGACCCATGAAGTTCTCCTCCCGCGCCGAACGCATCGAACCCTTCTACGTGATGGAGGTGGCCAAGGCCGCCCAGGCCCTGGCACGCGACGTGGCCGGCAGCCGCGACCCGATGATCTTCCTGAACATCGGCGAGCCCGACTTCACCGCGCCGCCCCTGGTGCAGGAAGCCGCCGACCGCGCCATGCGGGCCGGCGCCACGCAATACACCAATGCCCTGGGCCTGGACGCCCTGCGCGAGCGCATCAGCGGCTGGTACGCCCAGCGTTTCGGCGTGCAGGTGCCGGCGCGCCGCATCGTCGTCACCGCCGGTGCGTCGGCCGCGCTGCAGCTGGCCTGCCTCGCGCTGATCGAAACCGGCGACGAAGTGCTGATGCCCGACCCGAGCTATCCCTGCAACCGTCACTTCGTGAGCGCAGCGGAAGGCCGGGCGGTGCTCCTGCCCACCACGGCCGAAGAGCGCTTCCAGCTCAGCGCCGCCAAGGTCGAGGCCGCCTGGGGCCCCAAGACGCGCGGCGTGCTGCTGGCCTCGCCCTCCAACCCCACGGGCACGTCGATCGCGCCCGAGGAATTGCGCCGCATCCACGGCGTGGTGCAGGCGCGCGGCGGCGTGACGCTGGTCGATGAGATCTACCTGGGGCTGTCGTACGACGAGGCCTTCGGCCAGACCGCGCTCGCCATCGATGACGACGTCATCAGCATCAACAGCTTCAGCAAGTACTTCAACATGACCGGCTGGCGCCTGGGCTGGATGGTCGTGCCCGAGGCCATGGTGCCGGTGGTGGAGCGGCTCGCGCAGAACCTCTTCATCTGCGCCTCGACCATCGCGCAGCATGCGGCCCTGGCCTGCTTCGAGGCCGAGAGCCTGGCCGAATACGAACGCCGCCGCGCCGAATTCAAGGCCCGGCGCGACTTCTTCGTACCCGCGCTGCAGTCCCTGGGGCTCGATGTGCCCGCCCTGCCCGACGGCGCCTTCTACGCCTGGGCCGACTGCACCCGGGCCGCCGAGCGCCTGGGCGTGCAGGGCAGCTGGGACTTCAGCTTCGCGCTGATGCGCGAGGCCCACCTCGCCATCACGCCGGGGCGCGACTTCGGCAGCGCCGACACGGCGCGCTTCGTGCGCTTTTCCACGGCCAACTCGATGCCGCAGCTGCAGGAGGCCGTGCGTCGCCTGCAGGCGGCCATCGGCTGACGGGCTCGCCGCCCCCTATCCCGAGGCAGCAGACGATGGCATTCGAATGGCCCGTGCGGATCTACTGGGAGGACACCGATGCCGGCGGCATCGTGTTCTATGCCAACTACCTGAAGTTCTTCGAGCGTGCCCGCACCGAATGGCTGCGCTCGCTGGGCGTCGGCCAGCAGTCGCTTCGGGAACTCGCGGGCGGCATGTTTGTCGTATCCGACGCGCAGCTGCGCTACCTCAGGCCCGCCCGCCTGGACGATGAACTGATTGTTACGGCCGCCGTCCAGGAAAGCGGACGGGCATGCCTGACAATACGCCAGCAAGCGCTCCTGAAAACAGAGCAAACGACCGAATCCGGGCCGGTGCTGCTGTGTGAAGGCACGGTCCGTATCGGCTGGGTGCAAGCCGATACGCTGCGCCCCGCACGCATTCCCGGCCACCTTCTCGCAACTCTCACAAGACCATGAATTCCCAAGACATGTCCATCGTCAGTTTGGTGCTCAACGCCAGTTGGGTCGTGCAGCTGGTCATGCTGCTGCTGATCGGTGTGTCGATCTCCAGCTGGGCCGCCATCTTCCGCAAGCTGTTCGCCCTGAAGCGGGTGCGCTCGCTCAACGAAGAGTTCGAGCGCGAGTTCTGGTCCGGCACCAGCCTCAACGACCTCTACTCCGGCGCCGCGCAGAACGCCAAGAACGCCGGCCCCATGGAACGCATCTTCGCCAGCGGCATGCGCGAATACCAGAAGCTGCGCGAGCGCCGCATCAGCGACCCCGGCACGCTGCTCGACGGCGCCCGCCGCGCCATGCGCGCGAGCTTCCAGCGCGAGATGGACGTGATCGAATCGAGCCTGTCCTTCCTGGGCTCCGTGGCATCGGTGTCGCCCTATGTGGGCCTCTTCGGCACCGTCTGGGGGATCATGCATGCCTTCACCGGCTTCGCGGGCATGGAGCAGGTCACGCTGGCCAACGTGGCGCCCGGCATCGCCGAAGCGCTGGTGGCCACGGCCATCGGCCTCTTCGCCGCCATTCCGGCCGTGATCGCCTACAACCGCTTCGCCCGCGACATCGACCGCGTGGCCATCCACCAGGAAACCTTCATCGAAGAGTTCTCCAACATCCTGCAGCGCAACCTGGGCGCCCAGCCCGGTTCGGCCTCGGGCCACTGACCGCAAGGAGGCACGCATGCCCGCAATGGCCTCGCGCAGCGGCAGCCGCCGCCGGTCGATGAACGAAATCAACATGGTGCCCTTCATCGACGTGATGCTGGTGTTGCTCATCATCTTCATGGTGACCGCTCCCATGCTCACGCCCGGCATGATCGACGTGCCCACCGTGGGCAAGGCATCCAAGCAGCCGCCCGCCGTGGCGCAGATCCTGGTCGGCAAGGACGGCCAGCTGCAGTTCAAGACGCAGGACATCACCCGCACGCTCACGCAGCGCGAGATCGGCGATGCCGCCAAGCGCTGGCAGTCGGGCCAGGCCGAGGGCAGCGCCGTGGTGATCACGGCCGAAAAGACGGTGCCCTATGAGTCCGTGGTGAAAGCCATGGATGCACTGCAGAAGGCGGGGGTCCAGCGCGTGGGCCTGTCCGTGAAGACGGGGGGCTGAGGCCCTTCGCATCCGCCGCCGCGCGCTACCGCCCGGCCAGCACCGCACCCCGCCCCTTTCCCACGCGGCCCCTTTTCCCTCCGACGATTCCCGCATGTACGCCCACGACGATCGCGACCAGTTTGCCCCGCCCCGTCCGCCCGGACGCATGCGCGCCGTGGCCTTGGCCGTACTGGCGCATGCCGCGCTGATCGCGGCGCTGACCTGGGGCGTGAACTGGAAGACCAGCGCCGACCAGCCCGCCGTCGAGGCCGAGCTGTGGTCGGCCGTGCCGCAGCAGGCCGCGCCCCGCGAAGTCGCGCCCGAGCCGCCCCCGGCCCCCACGCCAGCCCCCCAGCCGGAGCCGGCACCGCTGCCCCCACCACCGCCGCCCGCCCCTCCTCCGCCGCCCCCGCCACGGGTGGCAGAGCCGGACACGCGCGAAGCCGACATCGCCATCGAGCGAGAGAAGCGCCGCCTGGAGCAGGCCAAGAAGGAACGCCAGCAGCAAGCCGAGCGCGACAAGCGCGAACGCGAGCGCCAGGCACAGCTGGAGCAGGAGAAGCAGGAGCGCCTGCAAAAGCAGAAGGAACAGCAGGCCAAGGAAAAGGCCCTGCGTGACAAGGCCGAGAAGGACCGCGCCGAGCGCGAGCAGGAACGCCGCGAAAAGGCCGAACAGGACAAGAAGAAGCAGCAACAGCAGCAGGCCGAAGCGCAGAAGCAGGTCGAGGCCCAGAAAAAGGCGGACGCCCAGAAGAAGGCCGAGGCGCAGAAGAAGGCCGACGCCGACGCTAAGCGCGCAGCCGCCTTCCGTGACGACCAGATGCGCCGCATGCAAAGCCTGGCCGGCGCCACCGGCGGCGAAACCGCCAACGGCAGCGCGCTGCGCAGCTCGGGCCCGTCCGGCAGCTATGGCGGCAAGGTGGCGGCCAAGGTGCGGCCGAACATCGTCTATCCCGACACCATTTCAGGCAACCCGCGCACCGAGGTCGAAGTGCGCGTCGCCCCGGACGGCACCATCGTCGGTACGCGCATCACCCATCCCAGTGGGAACAAGGCCTGGGACGACGCCGTCATCCGCGCCTTGCAGAAGACCGACACGCTGCCGCGCGATGTGGATGGCCGCGTGCCGTCATCGCTGGTGCTGGGCTTCCAGCCCAAGGAATAGGAACGGACAGTACCGGAGCGGTTTGCGGATGCCGGCCGGCATGGCAGCCGCACCGCGCTGACCGCCACTTACCGCGCCACTCTGCGGCGCTCGGCGGTCATGGCTTCACCGGCTTGGGCCAAGCCCCCTGCAAGCCGCGCTCCGCCGCACGCTTTCGGTTTCAGTGCACGGCAGACGCGGAGGCCTTTGCCCCGGTTCGCACCACGCCTGGCTGGCGTGCCGCCGCCTTCTCCACGGCCTCCGCGGCAGGCAACGCGTCCTTGTCGGTCAGCGTGCGCAGGAAAGCCACCATGTCGCCGATCTCGGTCTCCGTCAAACGCGGCGCCTCGCCGGGCTTGAGGTCGAACGGCGCCTCCTTGTTGACGTTGCCCGCGTAGGCGGCAGGCAGATCGTCATAGCGCCTGTGCGGCCCCTTGGCGCGGGTCGGGTACGGATACCAGCGCTGCGGGTCGCTGTCGCGCGTGACGTAGAAGCGGATCACCTCCGCCAGATCATGGAAGACCCCGTTGTGAAAGAACACCTGCCGCACAGCCACGTTGCGCAGGCTGGGCGTGCGGAACGCGCCGCAGAGCGACGCGCGCTCCTCGGCATCCACGCTGCGGGCCAAGATGGCGCAGGTGCCCAGGTCGTGGAATGACGGATCACGGTTGGCCGGCAGCGCACGGTTGCGCGGCACGCCCAGCGCGATGTGGCCGAAATCCGAGAAGGCCGGGAAGGAGCCGTTGTTGGGGCTGACCTCGCTCAGGTGGCACGAAGCGCAGTTGCCCTTCTTCGCGTCGTTGAAGAGCGCCAGGCCGCGCAGCTCGCGCTCCGACAGCTTGCCCTTGCCGCGCAGGTAGTCGTCGTAGCGGCTGCTGTAGGGGTAGAAGCGGGCAGCATCCTGCTGGAACATCTCCAGCGCCAGCGTGGCCCACTGGAAGCCCCGCGCATCGTCGTCGAGCGCATCGGCGCCGAAGGTGGCACGGAACTGCGCGGCGTAGGGTGCGCGGCGCAGCTTGGCGACCACGTCCGCAGGGCTGGCGTTGGCCATCTCGTGGCGTGCCAGCAGCGGAATGGCGGCCTGCTCGTGCAGCGTGCTCGCGCGTCCGTCCCAGGTGTGGCCGCCCGAAGGCCCCTGGTCCACGCTTTCGTCGAAGTCGTCGTCGAAGCGGTGCATGGTGAAGGGCGGCACGTTCTGCTGGTAGCGCAGCGACGGCACGGCCCTCACGCCCAGAGCCGCGCCATCAGCACCGCCGGGCTGCACCGACAGCCCGTTGGGCGGGCCGAACGCATGGGCCGGGTCGTGGCAGCTCGCGCAGGAGACGCGGCCCGATGCCGACAGCGCCTTGTCGAAGAACATCACTTGCCCCACGGCCTGCATGCGCGCGAAGTCCGGCTGCGCCGCCATCTGCAGCCGGTTGGCATCGGGCGGCGCCGCAGACGCAGCCGCAGCCGCCTTGGTACCAGCCGTCGCGGCCCTGGCGCTCGGCGCCCCGTGCCCCAGCCACGCGAGGCCCGCGAGCAGGCCCGCCCCGGCCACAAGGCCGGCCAGCCGCCGGCCCCGCTGAAAACGTCGAAGAACCGGGGGCAGGCGCACAAGCAAGGACATGGGAGCAGCGGAAAAGGAAAGGGAACGCCGGAAAACGCGGCGCGCCAGCATGCATCCGCGCCATGTCCGCTTGATGACACGGTTCTGTCATGCGCCGGACATGGGTGCATCCCCACAATGCGCCCCGCATATAACCATCCACAACAGCGCTACACCATGAAACCCTCCTTTCGGATCCTCCCACTGGCCGCTGCGGCCGCTGCCCTGCTCACGGCCTGCGGCGGCGGCGACAACCCTTCCTACGACAGCCTGCTGCAGCAACGCATCCAGAACGTCGTGGTGATCTACGCGGAAAACCGCGGCTTCGACAACCTCTACGGCCTCTACCCCGGAGCCGACGGCGTCCCCGGCGTGAACCCCAGCTCGTCGGGCAGCTACCTGCCGCAGGTGGACCGCGACGCGGCCGGCACCGTGCTCGCCAAGCTGCCCAAGGTCTGGGGCGGCGTGACCGCCTCGGGCCAGTCGGTCACCGTGCCTGAAGGCAGCACCGCCAACCAGGACAACCGCCCCTTCCAGATCGACGCCGCATCGGGCTTCCAGACGACGGGCGTGCAGGTCGGCCAGAACGTGATCACGCGCGACCTCTACCACCGCTTCTTCGAGAACCAGATGCAGATCAACGGCGGCCGCAACGACAAGTTCGCCGCCTGGGCCGATTCGGGTGGCCTCACCATGGGCTACTACGACGGCAGCAACATGCAGCTGTGGAAGCTGGCCCAGAAATACGTGCTGGCCGACAACTTCTTCATGGGCGCCTTCGGCGGCTCCTTCCTGAACCACCAGTACCTGGTGTGCGCCTGCGCGCCGGAATATCCGAACGCCGACACCTCGGTGGCCAAGGGCTCGATCTCCGCAGTGGATCAGGATGCATCGGGCAACTTCCTGCCGCGCCTGACCGTGGCGGCCAACTCCCCGGCGTCCGCCATCTCCGGCCCGCCGGTGTTCGTGAACAGCAACAACATCGCGCCCAAGAACTACGCCGGCGACGGCAAGTTCTACGCGATCAACACCATGCAGCCGGCCTATCAGCCCAGCGCCAACGCCCCGGCCCCCCGTGCGAGCAACCTGACGGCGGACCCCACCAAGGCCACCACGCTGCCGCCGCAGACGGCCACCACCATCGCCGACCTGCTGGACAAGAAGAACGTGGACTGGGCCTGGTACGCCGGCGGCTTCAATGCCACGCTGGCATCGGCCACCACCGACCGCGCCTTCGGCCGGCCCGCACCGAACTTCCAGTTCCACCACCAGCCGTTCAACTACTACGCCAAGTTCGACCCCACCCAGGCCAGCACCGCCGCCTACCGCGCCAAGCACCTGAAGGACTTCGACGCGCAGTTCCTGCAGGACGCCGCCGCCGGCAAGCTGCCGGCGGTGAGCTTCTACAAGCCCCAGGGCAACCTCAACCAGCACGCCGGCTACGCCAACGTGGCCGACGGCGACGCGCACATCGCCAACGTGATCGCGCAACTGCAGGCCAGCCCCCAGTGGAAGAACATGCTGATCGTCGTGACCTACGACGAGAACGGCGGCTTCTGGGACCACAAGGCCGTTCCCAAGGGCGACCTCTGGGGCCCTGGCACGCGCATCCCCGCGCTGATCGTCTCGCCCTGGGCCAAGCATGGCGTGGTGGACCACACCCAGTACGACACCGCCTCCATCCTGCGCTTCATCACGCGCCGCTGGGGCCTCGACACCCTGCCCGGCGTGGCGCAGCGCGATGCCGCACTGGTCAAGAACGGCGGCAAGCCCATGGGCGACCTGACGCAGGCGCTGGACCTGGTCCAGCTCATGCCCTGATTGCCCGGCATGCATTGAGATACGGCGAGCCGCCCAGAACGGCTCTGCCTCAAGAACAAAGAGGCCCGCGACAGCGGGCCTCTTTTTTCATGGGGCGCAGCGCCGCAGCGCCAGCGCATCAGCTCATTCGCGCCGCTCGATCACGCGGTTGATGCGCAGTGCCAGCAGCGTGCAGACGACGCCCGACAGCAGATAGACGCTCACGGCCACGAGACCGAACTTGGCCGACAGGCCCAGCGCCACCAGCGGGGCAAAGGCGGCCCCGAAGAGCCAGGCCAGGTCGGCAGAGAGGGCCGCGCCGGTGTAGCGATAGCCGGGCGAGAAATTGGCCGTGACCGTGCCGGAGGCCTGGCCGTAGGACAGCCCCAGAAGGATGAAGCCCACGATGATGAAGACGTTGTTGCCCAGAATGCCGCCGTTGAGCAGCAGCGGCGTCAGCAGACTGAACACACCGATCAGCACCGCCATGGCGCCCAGCGTGTTGCGGCGGCCGAACCGGTCGGCAAGCCAGCCGGAAAGCACCACGGCGCCCGCGGCGAAGAACGCGCCGACGATCTGCACGCACAGCACATGGGTGATGGACTGTTCGGAGAACATCGAGATCCACGACAGCGGGAACACCGTCACGACGTGGAAGAGCGCGAAGCTGGCGAGAGCCGCGAAAGCGCCCAGGATCACGTTGCTGCCTTCTTCGCGCATCAGGCGGGTCACGCTGACCGGGGCCAGCTCACGCTGCTGCATCAGGTCGGCGTAGGACTGGCCCACCACCAGGCGCAGCCGGGCGAACAGGGCGACCACGTTGATGGCGAAGGCGACGAAGAACGGGAAGCGCCAGCCCCACTCCAGGAACTCGGCCACGCTCAGCCGGCTGTAGAGATAGGCGAAGAGGCCGGCCGCCAGGATGAACCCGACGGGCGCGCCCACCTGCCCCACCATGGCATACCAGCCGCGACGCCCTTCGGGTGCCGACATGGCCAGCAGCGACGGCAGGCCGTCCCAGGTGCCGCCCAGGGCCAGCCCCTGGCTGATGCGCAACACCACCAGCGCCACGATGGCCGTGGTGCCGACGGAGTTGAAGCTGGGCAGGAAGGCCATGCCCGCCGTGCTGGCCCCCAGCAGGAAGAGCGAGATGGTGAGCTTGGTGCCCCGGCCCCAGCGGCGCTGGATGGCCATGGAGATGGCCGTGCCGATGGGCCGCGCGATGAAGGCCAGCGCGAAGACGGCGAAGGCCATCAGTGTGCCATCCAGCCGCGACATGAACGGGAACAGGAAGGACGGGAAGACCAGCACGCAGGCAATTCCGAAGACGAAGAAGTCGAAATATTCGGACGACCGGCCGATGATCACGCCGACGGCGATCTCGCTGGGGGTGACGTCCTCATGGGTATCCGCGCGAGCGAGTGACCCCGAATCGTTGTATTCATCTGCCGGCAGCGCGGCAGTTGCTGCGAGTCCACTCATTGGAAACCTCCTGTTGACACTGATGTCTGAGGTTCTACGCCCAACACCCCCCCCTCACAAGGCGACTTTTCCCCATAGCGGGGTGGGAGTTACCCTACGCGTCTGCAGGGGCGCGTTCTGCGCGCGTCAAGGGCCTGAGCGCACCTTTCTGGTGCGGCATCCTGACAAATGCTTGACCGTGGACAAAATGTCCAATCGACAAATCCCCTGCAGGTATTACATTCCGAGCAGTCTAGTAACCCGCGTTTCTACCTAAGTGCGCCTTTGTTGCGTCTTCCAGCATGCATAAACTCAAGCAACTCCGCAGGCCCGCGTGGCTTGCCGCGCCCCTGCTGACGGCCCTCCTGGCCGGCTGCCAGAAGGCCGTCGTGCTCAACCCGGCCGGCGACGTCGCCGCACAGCAGGGCCAGTTGGTCATCACCGCGACCCTGCTGATGCTCATCATCATCGTGCCGGTGATCGCCCTCACGCTGTTCTTCGCCTGGAAGTACCGCCAGACCAACACCGAGGCCGAGTACGACCCCGAGTGGCACCACTCCACCACGCTGGAGCTGGTGATCTGGACCGTGCCGCTGCTGATCATCATCGCCCTGGGCGCCGTGACCTGGATCGGCACCCACAAACTGGACCCGTATCGCCCGCTCGACCGCGTGGACGCCAGCCGCCCCCTGCCCGCCAACGTGCGCCCGCTGGAGGTGCAGGTGGTGGCCATGGACTGGAAGTGGCTGTTCTTCTACCCCGAGCAAGGCATCGCCACCGTGAACGAAGTGGCCGCCCCGGTGGACCGCCCCATCCTGTTCAAGCTGACCTCCACCTCGACGATGAACGCGTTCTACGTGCCTGACCTGGCCGGCATGATCTACGCCATGCCCGGCATGCAGACCGAGCTGAACGCCGTCATCAACAAGGCCGGCACCTACCACGGCCTGGCTTCGCACTACAGCGGCGCCGGCTTCTCCGGCATGACGTTCAAGTTCCGCGGCCTGAGCGACGCCGACTTCAACCAGTGGGTGGCCCAGGCCAAGACCGCCGGCAAGCCGCTGGACCGCACGTCCTACCTGGCACTGGCCAAGCCCAGCGAGCGCAACCCCGTCGAGTACTTCGGCTCGGTCGAAGCCGGCCTCTACGACAAGGTGCTCAACCGCTGCGTCGAAGAAGGCAAAATGTGCATGCACCACATGATGGCGATCGACGAGAACGGCGGCGCCGCCTATCTGAAGGCCTCCGGCCTGAACCTGCCGCAAGACGTCTGCACGGTGGACAACGCGGCCCAGGTGGTCGCATCGCTCGGCGTGCCGACCGCGAATTCGGCAGACATCGCCGCCGCCCGCTCCCTCGTTTCCCCACAATAAATCCGTAGGGCCCGCGCCTGCGTACAGGCCGTGCCCGCATCAAAGAGACTCGATATGTCTGAACAAACCGCTGCTGTGTCCCATTGGGCCCTAGGCCGGCTCAGCTGGGACTCCGTACCGATGGCGCACGAGCCCATCGTGCTGTGGACCTTCATCGCCGTGGCGCTGGGTGGCTTGGCCGTCTTGGCCCTGATCACCAAATTCCGCCTGTGGGGCCCTCTGTGGCACGACTGGATCTGCAGCATCGACCACAAGAAGATCGGGATCATGTACATGATCCTCGGCCTGGTCATGCTGCTGCGCGGCTTCGCCGACGCGGTGATGATGCGCCTGCAGCAGGCCATCTCCTTCGGTGACAACATGGGCTATCTGCCCCCGCACCACTACGACCAGATCTTCACCGCCCACGGCGTGATCATGATCTTCTTCGTGGCGATGCCGCTGGTCACCGGGCTGATGAACTACCTCGTGCCGCTGCAGATCGGTGCGCGCGACGTGTCCTTCCCCTTCCTGAACAACTTCAGCTTCTGGATGACCACGGCCGGCGCCGTGCTCGTGATGATGTCGCTGTTCCTGGGCGAGTTCTCCACGTCGGGCTGGCTGGCGCTCTCCAACCTGGGGGCGCAGAACCCGGGGGTGGGTCTCGACTACTACATCTGGGCCTTGCAGATCGCGGGGGTGGGCACGACGCTTTCGGGTATCAACCTGATCGTCACCATCGTCAAGATGCGCGCGCCCGGCATGAACCTGATGAAGATGCCCATCTTCACCTGGACCGCTCTGTGCACCAACGCCCTGATCGTGGCCTCGTTCCCCGTGCTGACCGCAGCCCTGGTGCTGATGTCGCTGGACCGCTACGTCGGCACCAACTTCTTCACGAACGACCTGGGCGGAAACTCCATGCTGTACGTGAACCTGATCTGGATCTGGGGCCACCCTGAGGTCTACATCCTGATCCTGCCCTGCTTCGGCATCTTCTCCGAAGTGGTCGCCACGTTCTGCAAGAAGCGCCTGTTCGGCTACACCTCCATGGTCTATGCCACGGTGGTGATCACCATCCTGTCGTACCTGGTGTGGCTGCACCACTTCTTCACCATGGGCTCCGGCGCCAGCGTGAACACCTTCTTCGGCATCACGACGATGATCATCTCGATCCCCACGGGCGCGAAGATCTTCAACTGGCTTTTCACCATGTACAAGGGCCGCATCCGCTTCGAGCTGCCCATGATGTGGACCGTGGCCTTCATGGTCACCTTCGCCATCGGCGGCATGACCGGCGTGCTGCTGGCCGTGCCCCCGGCAGACTTCGTGCTGCACAACAGCCTGTTCCTGATCGCCCACTTCCACAACGTGATCATCGGCGGCGTGCTGTTCGGCCTGTTCGCCGGCATCAACTACTGGTTCCCCAAGGCCTTCGGCTACAAGCTGGACCGCACCTGGGGCCTGCGCTCCTTCTGGCTGTGGGTGGTGGGCTTCTGGGTGGCCTTCGGCCCGCTGTACGTCCTGGGCCTGATGGGCGTGACCCGCCGTGCCAACCACTTCGAAGACGTCTCGCTGCAGCCCTACTTCATCGTCGCCGCCTGCGGCGCCGCGATGATCGCCGGCGGCATCGCCTGCTTCCTGATCCAGCTGCTGGTGAGCTACCTCAAGCGCGAAGAACTGCGCGACTGGACCGGCGACCCGTGGGATGCACGCACCCTGGAGTGGGCCACGTCCTCGCCCCCGCCCAACTACAACTTCGCCTTCACCCCCGTGGTGCATGAGATCGATGCCTGGTGGGACATGAAGAAGCACGGCTACAAGCGTCCGCTCGCCGGCTTCCAGCCCATCCACATGCCCGCCAACACGGGTTCGGGTGCGGTGATCTCGGCCCTGTCGCTGGTGCTCGGCTTCGCGCTGATCTGGCACATGTGGCTGCTGGCCGGCCTGTCGTTCGCGGCAGTGGTGCTGGCAGCGATCATCCACACCTTCAACTACAAGCGCGACTTCTACATCCCCTCGGAAGAAGTCGTCTCGACCGAAGAAGCCCGCACACTCCAACTGGCCCGCCATGTCTGATATCCGTTACCAAGCAGGCGCCGCAGGCGCCCTGGCCGCACGCGAATACCACCCCGCGCACGAGCCCCATCCAGAAAACGGCACCGCGCTGGGCTTCTGGCTCTACCTGATGAGCGACTGCCTCATCTTCGCGGCCCTGTTCGCCACCTACGGCGTCCTCGGCCGCAGCTATGCCGCAGGCCCGACCGGCGGCGAGCTGTTCGACCTGAAGCTGGTGGCCATCAACACGGCCTTCCTGCTGGCCTCGTCCATCACCTTCGGCTTCGCCATGCTGCGCAAGCAGCTGAACGACGTGAAGGGCACGCTGCTGTGGCTGGCCGTCACGGGCCTGTTCGGCCTGTGCTTCCTGGGCCTGGAACTCTATGAGTTCCACCACCTGATCCATGAAGGCGCCGGCCCGCAGCGCAGCGCCTTCCTGTCCGCGTTCTTCACGCTGGTGGGCACCCACGGCCTGCACGTCACCTTCGGCCTGATCTGGCTGGTGGTGCTGATGGTCCAGATCGGCAAGCACGGCCTGATCCCCGAGAACAACCGCCGCCTGATGTGCCTGTCGATGTTCTGGCACTTCTTGGACGTCGTCTGGATCGGCGTCTTCACCTTCGTGTATCTGATGGGAGTGCTGTAAACATGAGCGCACAACACGCAACGCACGCTCAGGCCCATGGCGGCCACGGGCATGACGATCACCACCACGACGCCAACGAGCCGCACAGCAGCTTCTCGGGCTACATGACCGGCTTCGTGCTGTCGATCATCCTCACGGCCATCCCCTTCTGGCTGGTCATGGCCAAGGTGATCGCCGACCGCAACACCGCCATCCTGGTGCTGGGCGGCTTCGCCGTGGTGCAGATCCTGGTGCACATGGTGTGCTTCCTGCACATGAACGGCAAGGTGCAAGGCGGCTGGACCATGCTGGCCACGATCTTCACCGTGGTGTTCGTGGCCATCGCCATCACCGGCACGCTGTGGGTCATGTTCCACATGAACACGAACATGATGCCCGACCACGCCATGCCGGGCATGGCTCCTGCCACCGCCGCGCCGTCGGCCGTGACGCCTTGACGGACGGAGCCCCCCGCTCCAGCGCCGGCCCCAGCGGCCGGCGCTCACCCCTCGCAAAAGCGATGCTCATCCTGGTGGGCATCGCTTTGTTTTTGGGCTTCATCGCGCTGGGCACCTGGCAAGTGCAGCGCCGCGCCTGGAAGCTGGCCCTCATCGAGCGCGTGGACCAGCGCGTGCATTCCGCTCCGGTGGCCCTGCCCCCGCCGGCGGACTGGCCCCGCGTGGATGCGGCCGGCTACGAATACCTGCCCGTGCGCGCCACCGGCCACTGGCTGGCGGGCAAGACGGTGCTCACGCAGGCCGTGACCGACCTGGGCGCGGGCTTCTGGGTCGTCACGCCCCTGCAGCAGGCCGACGGCACCCAGGTGCTGGTCAATCGCGGCTTCATCCCCGCCGACCAGCGCGCGCGCTGGCAGCCCGCACCGCAGGCCGACGGTGCCGCGGCCGGCTCGCAAGCGGCTGCCGACACCGTGCAGGTGCAGGGCCTGCTGCGCATGACCGAGCCCCGAGGCGGCTTTCTGCGCCACAACGACCCGGCCGCCCAGCGCTGGTATTCGCGCGATGTCGCCGCCATCGCCGCCACGCAAGGGCTGGACCGCGCCGCGCCTTTCTTCATCGACGCGGGCCTGCCGGGTGCGCAGCAGCAGGCCACCGATGGCCCCCGCGCCGGCCTGACGACCATCCGCTTTCCCAACAGCCACCTGGTCTATGCCCTGACCTGGTACGGCCTCGCCCTGATGACGCTGGGCGCCCTGGTGTATGTGGCACGATACGAGCGCCGTTCCCGCGCCGCATCCGCCCCATCCACCCTGCATGACGACGACTCCGACTGAGAAGCCCGCGGCCCCGCCCGCCCCCGCCGCCCGCAAGGCCCAGGCGGCCAACACCGCCGCCGGGCTCAAGAACCTCCAGCAATTGATCCAGCTGCGCTGGCTGGCGGTGATCGGGCAGGTCTTCACCATCGAAGTGGCCCACTACACGCTGGCGCTGGCCGTGCCGGTCCAGGAGATGCTGCTCGTCGTCGGCTGCCTCACGCTCTTCAACGTGGTCAGCCTGCTGCGCTGGCGCACCGGCCTGCGGGTGCAGCACGTCGAGCTCTTCCTGGCCCTGCTGATCGACGTGGCCGTGCTCACCGTGCAGCTCTACCTGAGCGGTGGCACCGCCAACCCCTTCGTCTTTCTCTACCTGCTGCAGATCGCCGTGGGCGCCGTGCTGCTGCGCGGCGGCTACATCTGGTCCATGGTGCTCATCACCGCGCTCTGCTTCACCGCCCTCTCGCGCCACCACCTGCCCCTGCCCCCGGTGCCCGACCTGCACCAGGGCGCGCCCAGCCTCTACACCCAGGGCCTGCTGGTGTGCTTTCTGCTCAACGCCATCCTGGTGGTGATCTTCATCACCCGCATCGGGCGCAACCTGCGCCAGCGCGACGCGCGCCTGGCCGCCGCCCGCCAGCGCGCCACCGAAGAGGAACACATCGTCCGCATGGGCCTGCTGGCATCGGGTGCCGCGCACGAGCTGGGCACGCCGCTGTCCACCATGGCCGTCATCCTGGGCGACTGGAAGCACGACCGGGCCATCAACGCCCATCCGGCGCTGCGCGACGAGGTCGCCGAGATGCAGGCCCAGGTCAAGCGCTGCAAGGGCATCGTCAGCGGCATACTGCTGTCGGCGGGCGAGACCCGCGGCGAGGAATCGGCCCAGACCACCGTGCGCCAGTTCGCCGACCGGCTGGCCCACGACTGGCGCGCCACCCGCTCGGTGGACGACTTCCGCTACGACAATCGCTTCGGCGCCGACGCCGCCATGGTGGCCGACACCACGCTGGAGCAAATGGTTTTCAATGTGCTGGACAATGCCCGGGACGCCTCGCCCCACCGCGTGGATCTGACGGTGGACCGGCTGGCCGACCAGCTGCGCATCACCGTCACCGACGCGGGCCCCGGTTTCGACCCCACGATCCTGGCGCACCTGGGCAAGCCCTACCAGTCCACCAAGGGACGGCCGGGCGGCGGCCTGGGCCTGTTCCTGGCGATGACGGTCGCACGCACCCTGGGCGGCAGCCTCGTGGCGCGCAATCTGCCCGCCCCGGAGCGCGGCGCCGAAGTCGTCATCCAGCTGCCTCTCGCCGCCATCTCGCTGCCCGACCCCGGAGCCCCCGCACACCATGGACGCCACTGATCCCGACCGCCTGCTGCTCATCGTCGAAGACGACGACGCCTTCGCACGCACCCTCGCCCGCTCGTTCGAACGGCGCGGCTACCGCGTGCTGCAGGCCGACAGCCTGAGCGGCCTCGACGAAGTGCTGGCGCACCACCGCCCGGGCTATGCCGTGGTGGACCTGAAGCTCAAGGGCGAGGCCTCGGGCCTGGCCTGCGTGCAGAAGCTCCACGCCCATGACGAGGACATGCTCATCGTCGTGCTGACCGGCTTCGCCAGCATCGCCACGGCCGTGGAGGCCGTGAAGCTGGGCGCCTGCCACTACCTGGCCAAGCCCTCCAACACCGACGACATCGAGGCCGCCTTCGGCCTCACCGAAGGCAATACCGAGGTGGAGCTGACGAACCGCTCCAGCTCCATCAAGACGCTGGAATGGGAACGCATCCACGAAGTGCTGGCCGAGACCGACTTCAACATCTCCGAAGCCGCGCGCCGGCTGGGCATGCACCGGCGCACGCTGACGCGCAAGCTGGAAAAGCGGCAGGTCAACTGAGCCTTAGAACGTGTTTACGATCTCGCAGGGGATCGCGTTGGAGCGCAATCGGGATGAGTGGATGCTTCGGATGCGCCGCATGGACTCATGTCCATGCAAGCAGCCGGGGCGTTCAATCGCCCGATTTCGCTCCAACCCGGAGGGCAGCTACGTCGGCGGGCGGTCTGCGGCGTTGCGGCGCTTGTGGATAGCCGTGCTATCCACTGCGCACCGCGCCTTGCATCCCATCCCGCCGACGTAGCTGCGCGACCCCAGGGAGATCGTAAACACGTTCTTAAGGCCCGCCTCGCCGGCCAGCCGGGAATTGCTTCGAAAAGCATAGCAACCTACCCTGATGGAAAGCAGGCTGCAGGGCGATTTCGCCTTGTTTCCGGCCACCCACCCTGCCCTGCCGGCGATACGCGGCCTTGCGTGCGGTGCACGGCGCGCGCCTACCCGCCGATCAGCACCGTGAAGCAACCCAGCACCACGCTGCCGCCATGCGCGCAGGTGTCCCCCATGCGAGCCGCGGGCTTGCCGCCGATCAGCACCGTGGACGAACCCTTGACGATGGTGTCAGGCAGCCCCACACAGACACAGGCGTCGCCCATCACAGCTGCCGGCAGCCGGCCGATCAGCACATTCGGCACGCCCGGGCCGATGATGGGCCCGCCCACATGCGGGATGGGCGGCATTCCCGGCGTCTGCAGGGGGCAGACATGCAGGTCGGTCAGGCGTGCGGCAGGCGGCATTTCGCGCTCCTCGTGTGCATTCGGTCCGGTCAGTTGATCATGACCATCGCGCCCTTGACGACGGTCTGGCCCGAGGCCGACAGCTCCGCCGTGGCCGAACCTTTGCCTGCGAAACCGACGACGGCTTCGCAGGCCACGTTCAAGCCCTGCAGCTTCACGTCCGCCGCCGACTTGATCACCAGTGCGCCGACGGCATCGAGCCGGATATCGCCATGCGCCGACAGTGTGATGTCGTTCGGGCTGAAAAGCTGCAGGCCGGCCCGCGTGAGTTCCACCCGGTTGCCGCTCGCATCCTGTAGCCGGATCGCGTGATCCTCATCGCTGAGCACGGCGGTGTGGCCGGCGGGCGTGGTGATGCGAAGGGTGTTGCCCCCGTCATCGAAAGCGATGCGGTGGCCGCCCGGCATGGCCAGCGGGCGCGTGGCAGGCCAAGGCACTGCGGCCGGCCGGGGCTCTCCGAAAGCGCATTCCGTGATCCAGCGGCCCTGCCTGACCACATGCCGAACGCCGTCGAGCCGTTGCGGGCCATCGAAGGGCGCGCCCAGGCCCGCAAAAGCGATCCAGGCACCCACGGTGGCCGCAGCGCTGCCCTCGCATGTGGCACGCCCTCCGGCCTGCGTGGAAGCCGGCTGCAGGCCCGCACCAGCATCCACCGCAGCTTCACCGATCCAGCCCTCGAAATCGATCAGATTCACGCCGCAGCGCAATTCCAGCGCGGGTGGGGTCGGGGCCGCGTCTGCCACCTCTGCTCCGGCCTCAGACGCCACCGGCTGGCGGCACTCGATGAACAGGCGTGCAGAGCCGTCAAGCGGCACGGCCAGGCGCTGCCCCACCACCCGGCCCTCGAAGACCGTGGCCGCGGCCTGCTCACCACCCAGATCGATGCGGACACTGGCGCCCAGCGCGAGCGGGCTGGGCGGCCGTGCGGCGCGGTCGTCGGCCAGCACGCTGTCCAGCAGTTCCAGCCGCGCGCCCGAGGCGGCGCCACGCGTGGATTCCACCCACAGCGACTGCAGCGGAATGTCCTGCGGCAGCAAGTCGCCATTGCAGTACACCAGCACCTGCGGGAGCGGGGAGCTGGCCAGGTCAGGGGGTGGCAGCGGGTCCGGGGATGGCGAAGCCGGGGAAGCAAGGGTCATGGCGGTGGCAGCGGGCGTGCGGAGTGAAGAGCAGCGGCAGCGCCGCTGAATGGCCCGCCACTCTACTCTTCGATGCACCGGCACAGCAGCTTCTCGCCGCCGTCATCGCCGCATCGGCGCCGCCCCTGCCACCGGGCGCCCCACCCCATCAAGCGACGATCGGGTCCTCGGCCAGCATCTGCCGTTCGAAAGCGGCCAGCCGCTTGTAGATGGAGATCTGCTCCACCACCGTGCTCCAGTTCTGCACCAGGAACTGGAAGGAATCCATCACCTTGTCGAAGGCCCGCGAGATCTGCTGCATCACGCCCAGCGTGATGACGCCCGCGATCAGCGTGGGGCCCAGGGCCACCAGCGGCACCAGCACGCTCACCTGCAGGTACGACCACTTCACCACATCGAAGTACAGATAGTTGAAGAACAGCCGGAAGTAGTTGCGCCGCACGTGCGCGAACAGCGCGGCGGCGGTGGGCGGCGAGGCGCGCGCGGGGTCGTCCTCGCCCAGCACCAGTTCCTTCCGGTAGGCGGCTTCCACGCGCTGGTTCTGGAACTCCAGGCCCGGCAGCTTCACGCCCACCACCGCCAGCAGCAGCGTGCCGCCGAGCGACCACAGCAGCGCCACCCAGACCAGCGAATGCGGCACGGCGCCGAGCACCGGCAGCGCGGTCACCTTGTCCGAGAGCATCCACAGCACCGGCAGAAAGGCCCCCAGCGTCATCAGGCTGCGCAGGAAGGTCAGGCCCAGGCCCTCCATGGTGCTGGCGAAGCGCATGGTGTCCTCCTGCACCCGCTGCGCCGCGCCTTCGATATGGCGCAGCCGCTGCCAGACGGCCATGTAGTGCTCGTTCATGGCCTGGCGCCAGCGGAAGATGTAGTGCTTGCTGAAGAAGTCCACCAGCACCGCCGTCGTCACATAGATCATGGCGATGCGCGTGAAGGTCGAGAGCTGCCCCCAGAACTGCCCCGCCGTGATGCTGCCGGGCTGGCCCAGCGATTTCTGGATCAGGTCGTAGAAGCTGCCAAACCAGTCGTTGATCTGCACGTCGAGCTCGACGCGATACCAAGTGGCCAGCAGGATGAGCACCGTGCCTGCAATGGACCATGCCCACCAGCGGCGGGACAGAAAGAAGGACTTGAACATGGGGAGGCTCGTTATCGTGATTCTGCTGAGTCGGATGCCGGGCAGGCGGGAAATGTTCCGCACGCGCACCGCTGCGCGGGCCGCGGCCGGCAGATCATTGGAAAAAAAGCGGAGGGAACGGGCAAAAGAAATGCCCCGGGGGATCGCTCCCCCGGGGCATCGCGTTGCGGCGCCTTGCAGCGCACGGGCCCGGCCGGGCCCGCGGCGTCAGGCGGCCACCGACTTGGCGGCGTCCGCGTATTCCTCGATCTGGTCGAAGTTCATGTAGCGATAGACGCTGGCCTTGTCGGCATCGATCACGCCCATTTCCTTGAGGTATTCCTCCTTGGTGGGCAGCTTGCCGATGCGCGAGGCGATGGCGGCCAGCTCGGCCGAGCCCAGGAACACGTTGGTGTTCTTGCCCAGGCGGTTCGGGAAGTTGCGGGTGGAGGTGGAGATCACCGTCGCGCCTTCGCGCACCTGCGCCTGGTTGCCCATGCACAGCGAGCAGCCCGGCATTTCGGTGCGGGCACCGGCCGTGCCGAAGGCAGCGTAGTGGCCTTCCTTGATCAGCTCGTTCTGGTCCATCTTGGTTGGCGGCGCGACCCACAGCTTGACGGGGATGTCACGCTGGCCGCCCAGCAGCTTGGCGGCTGCGCGGAAGTGGCCGATGTTGGTCATGCACGAGCCGATGAAGGCTTCGTCGATCTTGGTGCCGGCCACTTCCGAGAGGAACTTGGCGTCGTCCGGATCGTTCGGGCAGCAGACGATGGGCTCGGTGATGTCGGCCAGGTCGATCTCGATCACGGCAGCGTATTCGGCGTCCTTGTCGGCTTCGAGCAGCTCGGGGTTGGCCAGCCAGGCTTCGACCTTCTCGATGCGGCGCTTGAGCGTGCGGGCGTCGGCATAGCCTTCGGCGATCATGTTCTTCATCAGCACGACGTTGCTGGTGAGGTATTCCTTGATCGGCTCGGGGTTGAGCTTGATCGTGCAGCCGGCGGCCGAGCGCTCGGCGGAAGCGTCCGACAGTTCAAAGGCTTGTTCCACCTTCAGGTCGGGCAGCCCTTCGATTTCCAGGATCTTGCCGGAGAAGATGTTCTTCTTGCCGGCCTTGGCCACCGTCAGCAGGCCCGCCTTGATGGCGTACAGCGGAATGGCGTGCACGAGGTCGCGCAGCGTCACGCCGGGCTGCAGTTCGCCCTTGAAGCGCACCAGCACCGATTCGGGCATGTCCAGCGGCATCACGCCGGTGGCGGCGCCGAAGGCCACGAGGCCGGAGCCCGCGGGGAACGAGATGCCGATCGGGAAGCGCGTGTGCGAGTCGCCGCCGGTGCCGACGGTGTCGGGCAGCAGCAGGCGGTTCAGCCAGCTGTGGATCACGCCGTCGCCGGGGCGCAGGGCCACGCCGCCGCGGTTGCTGATGAAGGCCGGCAGCTCGCGGTGCGTCTTCACGTCCACGGGCTTCGGATAGGCGGCCGTGTGGCAGAACGACTGCATCACCATGTCGGCGGAGAAGCCCAGGCAGGCCAGGTCCTTCAGCTCGTCACGGGTCATGGGGCCGGTGGTGTCCTGGCTGCCCACGGTGGTCATCTTGGGTTCGCAGTAGGTACCGGGGCGCACGCCCTGGCCTTCCGGCAGACCCACGGCGCGGCCGACCATCTTCTGTGCCAGGGTGAAGCCAGCCTTCGTTTCGGCAGGCGCCTGCGGCAGGCGGAAGGTGGTGGAGGCCGGCAGGCCCAGGAACTCGCGTGCCTTGGCGGTCAGCGAGCGGCCGATGATCAGGTTGATACGGCCGCCGGCGCGCACTTCGTCCAGCAGCACGTCGCTCTTGAGCTGGAACTCGCCCACGGTCTCGCCGTTGCGCACCAGCTTGCCTTCATAGGGCAGCACGTCGATCACATCGCCCATCTCCAGCTTGGAGACATCGACTTCGATCGGCAGCGAGCCGGAGTCTTCCTGCGTGTTGAAGAAGATGGGGGCGATCTTGCCGCCCAGCGTCACGCCGCCGAAACGCTTGTTCGGCACGTAGGGAATGTCGGCGCCCGTGGCCCAGATCACGCTGTTGGTGGCCGACTTGCGCGAAGAGCCCGTGCCGACCACGTCGCCCACGTAGGCCACGAGGTGGCCCTTCTTCTTCAGGTCTTCGATGAACTGCATCGGGCCGCGCTTGCCGTCTTCCTCGGGTTTGAAGGCCGCGTCGGGACGGGTGTTCTTCAGCATGGCCAGGTAGTGCAGCGGGATGTCCGGGCGGCTCCAGGCGTCGGGTGCGGGCGAGAGGTCGTCGGTGTTGGTCTCGCCGGGCACCTTGAAGACGGTGACGGTGATCTTCTTCTCGACTTCGGGGCGGGTGGTGAACCACTCGGCATCGGCCCACGACTGCATGACTTCCTTGGCCTTGGCGTTGCCGGCCTTGGCCTTGTCGGCCACGTCGTTGAAGAAGTCGAACATCAGCAGCGTCTTCTTCAGCGCTTCGGCGGCCACGCCCGCCACTTCGGCGTCGTCCAGCAGCTCGATCAGCGGGTGGACGTTGTAGCCGCCCACCATGGTGCCCAGCAGTTCGGTGGCCTGGGCCTTGGAGATCAGGCCCACCTTCAGGTCGCCGTGCGCGACGGCGGCCAGGAAGCTGGCCTTGACCTTGGCGGCATCGTCCACGCCCGGGGGCACGCGATGGGTCAGCAGTTCGATGAGGAAAGCCTCCTCGCCGGCCGGCGGGTTCTTGATCAGCTCGATCAGCTCGGCCACCTGCTTGGCGTCGAGCGGCAGCGGCGGGATGCCCAGTGCGGCACGTTCGGCCGCATGGTCACGATAGGCTTTCAACATTTTCTTCTCCAGTGGGACTAGTAGGTTTCTGATTTCAAGTGGGGCCGCAAGCGGCTGCCGGCAAGTGCCTGCCGGCGCCGCCTGCCGTTACTTGGCCGCCGGGGACTGCTCGGTGGCAGCGGGCGCCGGCGTGTCCAGCAGGCTGGCCTGCGGGTGGCTCTTGAGGTTCTGGGCGACCACCTGCTGCTCGGGGCTCATGCAGTCGTCGGCCAGGCGCTGGCCGGCCTTCTGGTTCATCAGCATCGACTTGTTGGCGATCTGCAGCCAGACGGCGCCGCCGGCCTGGTCTTCCAGGCGCACGGCGCCGGTGCTGGTGGCGACCGGGGTCATGCGGTACTTGTAGCCCTTGCCTTCGAGGTTGAAGCGGCCGGGCGAGGCCGGGTCACGCTGCAGGTTCACGTAGGCACCCAGTTCGCAGGAGATATGGCCGGTATAGACGCGGTCGGCGATGGCCAGTTCGGCGGGCGACAGCGCCGCCTCGGCCGCCATCAGGCCGCTGGCGACCTGGTTGGTGGCGCTCTTGAGCTGGGTGCGGCTGCTGGTGGCCTTGGCGACGTGGGTCGAATGCCCCTTGGCCGGGGCCTTGGCGGCGGCCGACTTCTTGGACACGGCGGCGTCCTTGTGCTTGGCCGCGGTCTTGGACGCTGCCTGTTTGGCGGCAGGCTTGGCAGCCGGCTTTGCGGCATCGGACGTTTGCGCCAGCGCAAGCGCGGGTGCCAGCACCATCAGTGCAGAGGCGATCAAGGACTTCATGGGAATCTAGCTCCTACTCGGGAACGGTTCGGTACAGAAAAAAAAGGGCGCCCCTGCCGATGAGGATCAGGACGACGGCGGGGCCGCATCGGTGAACCAGGCCTGCGCCGTCTCGGGCAGCGCTCGGCCAGTCTGGTGAGCACGCGTCAGCACCTGCCAGAAATAGCGGTAGCTGGCGCGATCGTGCAACACGCCCTCCACGCTGACCGGAGCCCAGTCAGCCTGCAAGGCGGCAGAAATGATCCGGGCCGCCTGCGCGATCTCGCCCTCTGGCGGCGAAAACGCCGAAAGAATGGCCCGGATCTGACCCGGGTGGATGCTCCACATGCGGGTGAAACCGAATTCTCGCGCAGCCCGGCCGGCAGCGGCCTCCAGTGCGGCGGCATCGCTGAATTCGGTCACCACGCAATGGGACGGCACCTTGCCATGGGCATGGCAGGCCGCGGCGATCTCCAGCTTGGCTCGCACGACCAGCGGGTGCGAGAACTGGCCCGCCACGCTCATGCCGGCAGCGGGAATGGCGCCGCCATGGGCGGAAACGAAATCCATGAGCCCGAAGCTCAGGCTCTGCACGCGCGGGTGCGCGGCGATCTCGAAGGCGCGCTGCACGGCGGCGGGCGATTCGATGAGCACATGCAGCGGCAGGTGCGCGGCACCGGCGGCCTGCAAGGCGCGCTCGGCCTGCAGCACGTCGTCCACCGACTCCACCTTCGGAATCATGATGTGGCAGAGGCGGTGGCCGGCCTCGCCCGCGATGATGGCCATGTCGTCGGCGAACGCCGGGTGGTCCACGGTATGCACCCGGGCCGCGACGCGCGCGCCGGGGGCCGCATCACGCGCCAGGGCGGAGACCAGTTCGGAATGGGCGCGCTCCTGGCCCACTGGAGCGCCGTCTTCGCAGTCCAGGGTGACGTCGAACACGCAGTGGCCGAATTCGGCAGCCATCTCGGACTGCAAGGCCAGGCTCTTGCGCATGCGGGCCTCGACGCCGCTGTAGTGGTCGCAGACCGGCAGCACCACGGCCCCGGCCTGTGCGCCGAGCAGGGCCTGCGCCGGATGGACGAAGGTCGGGGCGGAGTTTGCGTTGGCAGCCAAGGTCATGCGGGACGCTGCGCCACGATGAAGAGGCGCGGAAAGGCCAGCAGCCGCCGGCCGTCGGCACGCACCGCGTACGCCGACTCCACGCGCTGCTCGTATTCGGCGAGGAAGGCCGAGCGCTGCGGCTCGGCCAGGGGGTCGATGAAGGGCTTGAGCCCCGTGGCGCGCACCCATTCGACGATGGCCGCGGCCGAAGGCATGACGTGCTGGTACACCGTGTGCCACACGTCGATCTGCGCCGCCAGGGGCGCCAGCAGGTCGTAATAGCCGCCGATGCCCAGCAGTTCGGTGCGCACGGCGTCGGGGTTGCCGATCGCACTGCTCCAGCGGGGGTCGGCCGCCACCTCGCGCATCAGGCGATGGGTGGGCTCCTGCCGGTTGTCCGGCATCTGGATGGCCAGCACGCCACCGGGGGCGAGGCTGGCGAAGAGCCGGGGAATGAGTTGTTCGTGCCCGCCCACCCACTGCAGGGAGGCGTTGGCGTAGATGAGATCGGGAGCGGCGCCTGGCTCCGGCTCCCAGCGGGCGATGTCGCCCAGGGCGAAGGCCACCTGAGGAAGGCGCTCGCGGGCGCTTTCGATCATGGCCTGGGAATTGTCGATGCCGGTGACCTGCGCCTGAGGGTAGCGCTGCACCAGCAGTTCGGTGGAATTGCCGGGTCCGCAGCCCAGGTCCACCACATGGCGTGGGGCGGGATGCGGAACGCGGGCCAGCAGTTCCTGAGCGGGGCGCGTGCGCTCGTCCTCGAAACGACGATAGAGCGCTGGATTCCAGTCGAGCACGCGCAGCCCCTTCTTCGCCCTGCGATTACAGCAGGTGCTTGACGCCGTCTTGCTCGCCTTGCAGCTCGGCCAGCGTCTTGTTGATGCGCTCTTGCGAGAACGCGTCGATTTCCAGCCCTTCGACGATCTTGTATTCGCCGTTTTCGGTGATCACCGGGAAGCCGAAGACGATGCCTTCGGGGATGCCGTATTCACCCTTGGACGGCACGCCCATGGTGACCCACTTGCCGTTGGAGCCCAGGGCCCAGTCGCGCATGTGGTCGATGGCGGCGTTGGCGGCCGAGGCGGCGGACGAGGAGCCGCGGGCGTCGATGATGGCGGCGCCGCGCTTGCCCACCGTGGGCAGGAACACGTCGGCGTTCCAGACCTGGTCGTTGATGGCGTCCTTGACGCTCTTGCCGCCGATGGAGGCGAAGCGGTAGTCGGCGTACATCGTGGGCGAGTGGTTGCCCCACACCGTCAGCTTCTCGATCTCGCCGACCTTGCCGCCGGTCTTGGCAGCGATCTGGCTGGCGGCGCGGTTGTGGTCCAGGCGCAGCATGGCGGTGAAGTTCTTGGACGGCAGGTCCGGAGCCGACTTCATGGCGATGTAGGCGTTGGTGTTGGCGGGGTTGCCGACCACCAGCACCTTCACGTTGCGCGAGGCGACGGCGTTCAGGGCCTTGCCCTGGGCCGTGAAGATCTGTGCGTTGGCGGCCAGCAGGTCGGCACGTTCCATGCCGGGGCCACGGGGACGGGCGCCGACCAGCAGGGCGTAGTCGGTGTCCTTGAAGGCGGTCATCGGATCGCTGTGGGCTTCCATGCCGGCCAGCAGCGGGAAGGCGCAGTCTTCGAGCTCCATCATCACGCCCTTGAGCGCCTTCTGGGCCTTCTCGTCCGGAATTTCCAGCAGCTGCAGGATGACGGGCTGGTCCTTGCCGAGCATTTCGCCGGAGGCGATGCGGAACAGCAGGGCGTAACCGATTTGGCCGGCTGCGCCGGTAACGGCGACACGGACGGGCTTCTTGCTCATGTGAAAACTCCAAAAAGAATGAAGAAACAGGTGTCGGTGCAAGGTAGCACCAGCGCCAGTCACCAGCAGCCCGTGCCCTGCAGAACAGCTTTGGAGTGTACTGCCGATTTCGGCACAGGGTCAATTTGTCTTATGTCTTATATAAGATATGATCCGCCCCGGCATCGCCGCGCCTCAGAGAGGCCCGGCGGCGAGTGCCGTTGCACGCATCGACATGTCCACCCCGCCCTCAGCCGCCACCGACGGCGGCGCCCTCCCCCAGGGCGCCGCGGCTGCGCCGACCCCGGCCTTCAGCCCGCTCTACCAGCAGATCAAGGGCCTGATCCTGCACAGCCTGCAGCACGGCGAATGGAAGCCGGGCGAAGCCATCCCCAGCGAAATGGATCTGGCCGCGCGCTTTCGCGTGAGCCAGGGCACGGTGCGCAAGGCCATCGACGAGCTGGCGGCCGAGAACCTGGTCACCCGCCGCCAGGGCAAGGGCACCTTCGTCGCGACGCATGCCGAACGCCATGTGCAATACCGTTTCCTCAAGCTGCAGCCCGAAGTGGGCGACGCCAGCGCGGAAGGCCCGGCGCAGCGCAACATCCTCGAATGCCGGCGCCTGCGTGCCAGCGCCGAAGTGGCCCGCGCGCTCACCCTGCGAACGGGTGATCCAGTGATCCTCGCGCGCCGTATCCTGGCCTTCAAGGGCGTGCCCACCATCCTCGAAGACATCTGGCTGCCGGGACATGCATTCAAGGGGCTGACGGCAGAGCAGCTGGCGGACTACCAGGGCCCCACCTACGCGATGTTCGAGATCGAATTCGGCGTGCGCATGGTGCGCGCGCAAGAGAAGATTCGCGCCGTGCTGCCTGACGAAGCCCAGGCACGGGCGCTGGACGTGAGCCCTACCACGCCGCTGCTCAGCGTGGAGCGACTCGCTTACACCTATAACGATGTTCCCATGGAGTTACGCCGAGGCCTGTATCGAACCGACACCCATCACTATCGCAACGACCTGAACTGAACGCCGCGCGCAGACACGAAAGACCACGCTGGCGTCTTCGGCAACGCAGCACGCCGGAAAATACGCAGTCCCACGGACTGGACCTCTTGTTGCATTGCAATAGAATTTTGAGTTGTTTGCGATGCGCAATTACAACGCAGTTACACCCACGAAAGCCCACCTGCCATGACCGAGCTTGCCAAGAAACGGCCCGAATTCCGCAACATCAACGCACTGAAGGACCTGCCGACCTACCGCCTGCCTCCCGCCGGCATCGTGTCGATCCTGCACCGCATCAGCGGCGCCATCATGTTCGTGCTGCTGCCCTTCGTGCTCTGGATGTTCGACACCTCGGTGTCCTCCGAGATCTCGTTCGCACGCTTCACCTCCGCCTTCACGGCAGGCATCGGCTTCGTGCCGGGCTGGCTGGTCAAGCTGCTCACGCTGGCGCTGCTCTGGGCCTATCTGCACCACTTCATCGCGGGCCTGCGCCACCTCTGGATGGACGTGAGCCACTCGGCCGTCAACAAGCAGACCGGCAAGACCACCGCCGTCGTCACCCTGGCTCTGGGCACCGGCCTGACGGTCATCCTCGGCGCCAAGCTCTTCGGCCTGTACTGATCCGGCCGAGCGCCACGCATCAGCCCCCCACACACGATTGAAGGAAAACACACCATGTCCGTGAATTACGGCTCCAAGCGCACCGTGGTCGGTGCCCACTACGGCATGCGCGACTGGCTCAGCCAGCGCGTGACGGCCTGCCTGATGGCTCTGTTCACCATCGTCCTGCTGGTGCAGGTCATCTTCACCTCCGGCCCCATCGGCTACGACCGCTGGGCCAGCATCTTCTCCGCTCAATGGATGAAGGTGCTCACGCTGGCCGTCATCGTCGCCCTGGCATGGCATGCCTGGGTCGGCGTGCGCGACATCTGGATGGACTACGTCAAGCCCGTCGGCCTGCGCCTCGCACTGCAAGCGGCCAGCATCTTCTGGCTGATCGGCTGCGCCGGATGGGGGATCCAGGTCCTCTGGCGTCTGTGACAGCAATACCCCGCGACTGAAGGCAAACAACAATGAGCTACACCAAAGCGAACATCACCACCCGCAGCTTCGACGTCGTCATCGTCGGCGCGGGCGGCTCCGGCATGCGTGCCGCGCTGGAACTCTCGCGCGCGGGCCTGAACGTGGCCTCGCTCTCCAAGGTCTTCCCCACCCGCTCGCACACCGTGGCGGCGCAGGGCGGCGTGTCGGCCTCGCTCGGCAACATGAGCGAGGACAACTGGCACTACCACTTCTACGACACCATCAAGGGCTCCGACTGGCTGGGTGACCAGGACGCCATCGAGTTCATGTGCCGCGAAGCGCCCAACGTCGTGATCGAGCTGGAACACTTCGGCATGCCGTTCGACCGCAACCCCGACGGTACGATCTACCAGCGCCCCTTCGGCGGCCACACGGCCAACTACGGCGAAAAGCCCGTGCAGCGCGCCTGCGCCGCGGCCGACCGTACCGGCCACGCCATGCTGCACACGCTCTACCAGCAGAACGTCAAGTCCAAGACGAACTTCTTCGTCGAGTGGATGGCGCTGGACCTGATCCGCAACAGCCAGGGCGACGTCGTGGGCGTGACCGCCCTCGAACTCGAAACCGGCGAGCTCTACCAGCTGCAGGCCAAGGCCGTGCTGCTGGCCACGGGTGGCGCAGGCCGCATCTTCGCGGCTTCGACCAACGCCTTCATCAACACCGGTGACGGCCTGGGCATGGCGGCTCGCGCCGGCATCCCGCTGCAGGACATGGAGTTCTGGCAGTTCCACCCCACCGGCGTGGCCGGCGCGGGCGTGCTGCTGACCGAAGGCTGCCGCGGCGAAGGCGCCATCCTGCTCAACAGCAACGGCGAACGCTTCATGGAGCGCTACGCGCCCACGCTGAAGGATCTGGCACCGCGCGACTTCGTCTCGCGCTCGATGGACCAGGAAATCAAGGAAGGTCGCGGCTGCGGTCCCAACAAGGACTACATCCTGATGAAGCTGGACCACCTGGGTGCCGACACCATCCGCAAGCGCCTGCCTTCGGTGGAAGAGATCGGCCACAACTTCGCCAACGTGGACATCACCAAGGAACCGATCCCCGTGGTGCCCACCATCCACTACCAGATGGGCGGCATCCCGACCAACATCAACGGCCAGGTGGTCGTGCATGACGGCGTGCAGAACCAGGTGGTGAACGGCCTCTACGCGGTGGGCGAATGCTCCTGCGTCTCGGTGCACGGCGCCAACCGCCTGGGCACCAACTCGCTGCTGGACCTGCTGGTGTTCGGCAAGTCCGCCGGCAAGCACATCGTCGAATTCGTCAAGGGCTCGGGCGAGCGCAAGCCGCTGCCGGCAGACGGAGCCGAACGCACGCTGACGCGCCTGAACCAGCTGCAGGAATCCACCGGCGGCGAGTACGCCCAGAACATCGCCAACGACATCCGCTCCGGCATGCAACAGCACGCAGGCGTGTTCCGCACGCAGGCCAGCATGGACGAAGGCGTGGTCAAGATCAACGCGATCCGCGACCGCGTGGGCAGCGTCTCGCTCAAGGACAAGTCCAAGGTCTGGAACACCGCCCGCATGGAAGCGCTGGAAGTGGACAACCTCATCGAAGTGGCCCAGGCCACGATGACGTCGGCCGCTGCCCGCAAGGAATGCCGCGGCGCGCACACGGTCTATGACTACGAGCACCCGGCCGATCACGCCGAGTTCCCGCTGGGCCGCAACGACAAGGAATGGATGAAGCACACGCTGTGGCACAGCGCTGACAACAGCCTGACCTACAAGCCGGTCAACCTCAAGCCCCTGACGGTGGACAGCGTGCCTCCCAAGGTCCGCACGTTCTAAGACCCGCAGTCCCACGAGAGAACAACACCATGAAGCGCACCTTTCAAATCTACCGCTACGACCCGGACAAGGACGCCAAGCCCTACATGCAGACCGTGGAGATCGAACTCGACGGCCACGAACGCATGCTGCTGGACGCCCTGGTCAAGCTCAAGGCGCAGGACCCGTCCATCTCCTTCCGCCGCTCCTGCCGCGAAGGCGTCTGCGGCTCGGACGCGATGAACATCAACGGCAAGAACGGCCTGGCGTGCCTCACGAACATGAACACGCTCAAGGGCACCATCGTGCTCAAGCCGCTGCCCGGCCTGCCGGTGATCCGCGACCTGATCGTGGACATGACGCAGTTCTTCAAGCAGTACCACTCGATCAAGCCCTACCTGATCACCGAAGGCCTGACGCCCGAGAAGGAGCGCCTGCAGTCGCCCGAGGAACGTGACGAGCTCAACGGCCTCTACGAGTGCATCCTGTGCGCCAGCTGCTCGACCAGCTGCCCCAGCTTCTGGTGGAACCCCGACAAGTTCGTGGGCCCCGCCGGCCTGCTGCAGGCCTACCGCTTCATCGCCGACAGCCGCGACGAAGCCACGGGCGAGCGCCTGGACAACCTGGAAGACCCCTACCGTCTCTTCCGTTGCCACACGATCATGAACTGCGTGGACGTCTGCCCCAAGGGCCTGAACCCCACGAAGGCCATCGGCAAGATCAAGGAACTGATGGTGCGTCGCGCCATCTGATCGTCCTGAGATGTCCGAAGAATTGCTGGATGAACGCGAGGCAGCCAAGCTCAAGTGGCGCTGCCGCCGCGGTCTGGTGGAGAACGATCTGTTCATCGAACAGTTCTTCGTCACCTACGGCTCGCGCCTGACTGCCAGCCAGGCGCAAGGTCTCACGACCTTGATGGATCTGCCCGACAACGACCTGCTGGACCTGCTGCTGCGGCGCAAGGAACTGTCAGGCGAACTGGACACGCCGAACATCAAGACCGTGCTTGAACAGCTGCGCCCCCGGGTGTCGGCACCCCCTCCTGCGCTTGCGGGCTAACAACAGAAGGAACCTGAAATGAAACTGGCAGACAACAAGGCAACGCTATCGTTCAGCAATGGGAGCCCCAGCGTGGAGCTCCCGGTGTACCAGGGCAGCATCGGCCCCGACGTCGTGGACATCCGCAAGCTGTACGCGCAGACGGGCATGTTCACGTATGACCCCGGTTTCCTTTCGACGGCATCGTGCCAGTCGTCCATCACCTACATCGATGGCGACAAGGGCGAGCTGCTGTACCGCGGCTACCCCATCGAGCAACTGGCCACCAACTGCGACTACCTGGAAACCTGCTACCTGCTGCTGAACGGCGAACTGCCTGACGCCACGCAGAAGCAGCAGTTCAATGACAGCGTGACTCAGCACACGATGGTCAACGAACAGATGCAGTTCTTCCTGCGCGGCTTCCGCCGCGATGCCCACCCCATGGCCGTGCTGACCGGCCTGGTGGGTGCCCTGTCGGCCTTCTATCACGACAGCACGGACATCAACAATCCGCAGCATCGCGAGATCTCGGCCATCCGCCTGATCGCCAAGATGCCGACGCTGGTCGCCATGGCCTACAAGTACGGCGTGGGCCAGCCCTACATGTACCCGCAGAACAACCTGAGCTATGCCGGCAACTTCCTGCGCATGATGTTCGGCACGCCCTGCGAAGAGTACAAGGTCAACCCCGTGCTCGAACGCGCGCTGGACCGCATCTTCATCCTGCACGCAGACCACGAGCAGAACGCCTCCACCTCCACGGTGCGCCTGTGCGGCTCGTCGGGCACCAACCCGTTCGCGGCCATCGCGGCCGGCGTGGCCTGCCTCTGGGGCCCCGCCCACGGCGGCGCCAACGAAGCGGCCCTGAACATGCTGCACGACATCCAGGCCCAGGGCGGCGTGGAAAAGATCGGCGAGTTCATCAAGCAGGTCAAGGACAAGAACTCCGGCGTCAAGCTGATGGGCTTCGGTCACCGCGTGTACAAGAACTACGACCCCCGCGCCAAGCTCATGCAGGAAACCTGCAACGAAGTGCTGGCCGAGCTGGGCCTGGAAAACGACCCGCTGTTCAAGCTGGCCAAGGAACTGGAAAAGATCGCCCTGGAAGACGAATACTTCGTGTCGCGCAAGCTGTACCCGAACGTGGACTTCTACTCCGGCATCGTGCAGCGCGCCATCGGCATCCCGGTGAACCTGTTCACCGGCATCTTCGCCCTGGCACGGACCGTGGGCTGGATCGCCCAGCTCAACGAAATGATCGGCGACCCCGAGTACAAGATCGGCCGTCCCCGCCAGCTGTTCGTGGGCTCCGAGCGCCGCGACGTGCAGCCCCTGGCCAAGCGCTGATCGGCACACCCGGCGCACACGCGCCGGGGTCCGCAGACCCTACAAAGCCCGCAGGCCCCGCCTGCGGGCTTTTTTCTTGCCGCGAGCCCTAGCCGAAAGCGGGCTGCACGGGAGCCGCTACCGCGCCCCGCCCTTGGGCGATGCCCCTCAGCGCCGCACAGGCCCGCCGAAGCGCTCGCGGTAGGCCTGCGGCGTGATGCCCAGGTGCCGCACGAAGAGATGCCGCAGCGCCTGCTCCGAGCCCATGCCCACGCGCGCGGCCACGGTCTTGAGCGGCAGGCCGGCATGCGACTCCAGCAGGCGGCGGGCGCCCTCCAGCCGGGCCGATTCCACGAAGGCCGTGGGCGTCTGCCCGGTTTCCTGCACGAACACGCGGCGGAAGTGGCGCTCGCTCATCGCCGCGCGCCCGGCCAGCGCGGCGAGCGGCATGGGCTCGTGCAGATGCTCCAGCACCCAGTTCTGCACGGCCTGGATGTCGCGGTGCCCCGTGGCCTGGCTGGCCAGCTGGACGCTGAACTGCGACTGCCCGCCCGGGCGCTTGAGGTACATGACCAGATCGCGCGCCACCTCCAGCGCCAGCTCATGGCCGAAGTCCTCTTCCACCACCGCCAGGGCCAGGTCGATGCCGGCCGTGACGCCAGCCGATGTCCAGAGCGCGCCGTCGCGCACGTAGATCGCGTCCGGATCCACGTCGATGGCCGGGTAGCGCTGGCGCAGCAGGCCCGCCACGCCCCAGTGGGTGGCGGCGCGCCGGCCATCGAGCAGCCCCGCCGCCGCCAGGAAGAAGCTGCCCGAGCACAGCGCGATCAGGCGTGCCACCCGGGGCGCGACCCGCGCCGTCCAGGCCACCAGATCGGGCGAGGCGGCCAGCACCTGCTCGATGTGGCGCGAGCCGACCAGCAGCACGGTGCAGCCCGTGCCGTCCTGCTCCACCTCGGACAGGGTGCGCGTGGCGGTCAGCGACATCAGCGTGTCGGACGGCACGGGGCCGGCCTGGGCCGCGACCACGCGCACCTCGTAGCCATCGGGCCGGCCATGCCGGCGCAGGTGGACGTTGGCATAGTCGAACACCGACATGGGGCCGATGGCCTCCAGCGCCTTGAAACCGGGATAGATGACGAGATCGACGCGGTGGGCGCTGTCGTGGTGATGGTCCATGGAGCAGGGAAAAGGAAAGCCGGAAAAGGCGGCACTATAGGGGTTCGGGCACGGGCGGCACGTCCGGCGCAGCCATCACCCCTCAGATTCGGACATAACGGCAGGGGCGGCGGACATGACCCCGCCGCCCCGCGCCGCCATGGCCTACAGTGCAGGCCTGACGCGCCTTCTACGGCCCCGCCCACCCCTTTTCGTGAAAGAACACACCCCCATGAAATCCAAAGCCGCCGTGGCCTTCAAGGCCGGAGAACCCCTGCAGATCGTGGAAATCGACGTCGCCCCGCCGCAGAAGGGCGAAGTGCTGATCCGCATCACCCACACCGGCGTGTGCCACACCGACGCCTTCACGCTGTCGGGCGATGACCCGGAAGGCCTCTTCCCCGTGGTGCTGGGCCATGAAGGCGCCGGCATCGTGGTGGAAGTGGGCGAAGGCGTCACCAGCGTCAAGCCCGGCGACCACGTCATTCCGCTCTACACCGCCGAATGCGGCGAGTGCCTCTTCTGCAAGAGCGGCAAGACCAACCTCTGCGTGTCCGTGCGCGCCACTCAGGGCAAGGGCGTGATGCCCGACGGCACCACGCGCTTTTCGTACAACGGCCAGCCCATCTACCACTACATGGGCTGCTCCACCTTCAGCGAATACACCGTGGTGGCCGAGGTCTCGCTCGCCAAGATCAGCCCCGACGCCAACCCCGAGCAGGTCTGCCTGCTGGGCTGCGGCGTGACGACCGGCCTGGGCGCGGTCAAGAACACCGCCAAGGTCCAGGAAGGCGACACGGTCGCCGTGTTCGGCCTGGGCGGCATCGGCCTGGCGGTGATCCAGGGCGCCAAGCTGGCCAAGGCCGGCCGCATCATCGCGGTGGACACCAACCCCTCCAAGTTCGACCTGGCGCGCACCTTCGGCGCCACCGACTGCGTCAACCCCAAGGACCACGACAAGCCCATCCAGCAGGTGATCGTGGAGATGACCACCTGGGGCGTGGACCACAGCTTCGAGTGCATCGGCAACGTCAACGTGATGCGCGCCGCGCTCGAATGCGCGCACCGCGGCTGGGGCCAGTCGGTCATCATCGGCGTGGCGGGCGCGGGCCAGGAAATCTCCACCCGCCCCTTCCAGCTGGTCACCGGCCGCAAGTGGCTGGGCACGGCCTTCGGCGGCGTCAAGGGCCGCAGCGAGCTGCCCGGCATGGTCGAAGACGCCATGGCCGGCCGCATCCAGCTGGAGCCCTTCGTCACGCACACCATGCCGCTGCCGGAAATCAACGAAGCCTTCGACCTGATGCACGAAGGCAAGTCGATCCGCTCGGTGGTGCATTACTGAGCCGACGCGCACCCGCACGGAACCCGCCATGACCAGCACCGCGCCTTTCCAGACGCTCTCCAGCCACGCCAGCTTCGGCGGCCGGCAGCTTTTTCTGCAGCATGACTCGCGCGAGATCGGCCTGCCGATGAAGCTCGCCCTCTACCTGCCGCCGCAGGCCGGGCAAGGCCCCGTGCCCGCCCTGCTCTACCTGGCGGGCCTGACCTGCAACGAAGAGACCTTCACGGTCAAGGCCGGCGCGCAGCGGCTCGCGGCCGAACTGGGCGTGGCGCTCATCGCGCCCGACACCAGCCCGCGCGGCGCAGCGGTGGAGGCGCTGGAAGGCGCCACCGCCAGCTGGGACTTCGGCATCGGCGCGGGCTTCTATCTCGACGCGACGCAGCAGCCCTGGCGCACCCACTGGCGCATGGAAAGCTACCTCACGGCCGAGCTGCTGCCCCTGCTCGGGCAGCACCAGCCCATCGACCTGCAGCGCCTGGGCCTCTTCGGCCATTCGATGGGCGGGCACGGCGCGCTCACGCTGGCGCTGCGGCACCCGGGCATGTTCCGCTCGCTCTCGGCCTTCGCGCCCATCTGCGCGCCCACGCGCTGCCCCTGGGGCGAAAAGGCCTTCACCGGCTACCTGGGCTCGGACCGCACGGCCTGGGGCGAGCATGACGCCACCGTGCTGATGGAGAACCAGCCTATCGCACCCTACCCGGCCGGCATCCTGATCGACCAGGGCCTGGACGACAAATTCCTGGCCGAGCAGCTGCACCCGCACCTGTTCGAGGCGGCCTGCGCCGCCATCGGCCAGCCGCTCACGCTGCGCCGGCAGGCGGGCTACGACCACGGCTACTATTTCATCCAGAGCTTCATGGAAGACCACCTGCGCCACCATGCGCGGCAGCTGGGCCTGGCAGGCTGACTGCAACAGCCTTCCCCTGCACAAGGGCTGCACCGATGATGGGTGCAGCCCTTTTTTCATGGCGGCGGCCCAACGGCTCGCCAGAACGAACGCTCGGGGCCAGCGGTTGATCGCTCCATCACATGCGCCGCAGGTTGGTGTCTTAACCGATGCGGCCGGGAGCCCATTGCGCTACGGTGGAGACGGAAGCTCGGTCCATGACCGGCTTCCATCGGTCCCTCTAAAATCAAACATATCAATTTAAATAAATTAAATGATAAATATGTTTGCATGACGGAACCCGATCCCCATAATGGAGACCAGCGGAGCGCCCAAGCGCCCCGCCCCTTCGCTCCAGGCAGGATGCCCCGGAAAGGAACGCATGACACCGATCCCCTCCGCGCCGACCAGCACCTCCACGGCTCCAGGAGCGCCTGCCGCCATGCTGTCCCCAGCCGAGGTGGACATCCTGAAGCGGCAGATCTTCGATGCGACCCCGATGGGCCTGTGCCTGATGGTGGGCGGCGCCCCTCAGCTCATCAACGCGCGCTTCGCAGAACTGCTGGGCGCCGGCGCCGACGATGCGGAGCGCCCCGCCAGCTGGCTGCAGCAGCAATGGCCGGCGCTGTGGCCGCAGCTGCAGGGCATCGGCCGCAGCCAGCGGCATGTGAGCAGCACCGACTCCGGCGGCGCGGTCTTCAACGGCCGGGCCTATTCCCGGCAGCTCCCCGCCCTGGGCGAGCGCGCCGAACTCATCACCCTGGTGGACGACCCGCAGCGGGCGCAGATCGCGTTCTCGTCGCAATGGCGCGCCCGCATGCTGGAGCAGACCGAAACCATGGGGCGCAGCGGCTCCGCGGAGCTCGATCTGGATGGTGGCAAGGCCGTGCTTTCGAAGGGCCTGCACGCCCTGCTCGGCCAGCCCTTCCATCCCGATGCCCGGCCCAGCTGGCGCCTGCTGCGCTGGCTGCCCGCCAAGGAGCGGGGCTACGCGGCCTCCATCTGGCGCGGGGCCCTGCCCGATGAGCCCTTCGAATTCCAGCACCGGCTGGTGCGCGCCGACGGCACGCGGCTCGAGGTGCTGCAGCGCGGCATGGTGGAAACGGACCCCTCGGGCCGCCGCCACGGCTACCTCATCATCCAGGACATCACCGCCCAGCGCGAGGCCGAGCAGCGCATCCAGGAGCTGGCCAACCATGACGAGGTGACCGGGCTCGCCAACCGCACCCAGCTGCTGGACCGCATCGATGCCGCCGTGCACAGCGCCAAGTGGGACCCCCAGCCCTTCCTGCTGCTGTCCATCCAGATCGATCAGGTCGAGCAGCTCAAGCAGGCCATGGGCTACGGCGCGGGCGACGCCATGGCCATGGCCGTGGCGGCACGCCTGTGCAGCCTGGCCGGGCCGGGGGACGCCGTGGCCCGGCTGGACGGGGGCGAGTTCGCCATTTTGCTCAGCCCGGACAACAGCCAGCCCGACCCTCAGGGGTTCCGGCAGGCCCGCGAGGTGGTGCAGGCCCTGTCCAAGGCCGAGCGCCTGGGCTCGGTCGAGATCGTGCCGGGCGCGCGCGTGGGAGTGGCCCGCTTTCCGGAAGACGCGGGCGATGCCGGCGGCCTGCTGGAGGCCGCGCAGACCGCGCGCATGGGCATCGATGCCAGCGGCGAGCAGGTGGCCGTGTACACCCCCGCGACGCGCACCATGGCCCTGCGCAGGCTGGCCATCGAATCGGGCCTGCGCCATGCGGTGGAGCGCAACGAGCTGACGCTCAGCTACCAGCTGCAGGCCGATCTGACCACCGGCGACATCGCGGGCATGCAGCTCGTGCTGCGCTGGCACAGCCAGGAACTCGGCGAAGTGCCCAACAGCGAATTCACGCCCGTGGCCATGCAGACCGGCCTGATCGTGATGCTGGGCGACTGGAAGCGCGACGCCGCCTGCCGCCAGCTGCGCGCCTGGGAACAGGCCGGCGTGCGCGTGCCCCGGCTGTCGCTGCGCGTCTCGCTGCTGGAGCTGCAGCAGCCCGACGTGGTGGACAAGCTGCGCAGGTCTCTCTCCAGCAACGGGCTGGCGCCCCAGGCGCTGAGCGTCGAGATCAGCGAACAGGCGCTCATCAACGCCTCGCCCGCCCTGCTGCGCACGCTGACCCAGCTGCGCGGCCTGGGCCTGGAGATCTCGCTGGGCGACTTCGGCGCCGGCTTCACCAACCTGGGCCTGCTGCGCAGCCTGCCGGTGGACGTGATCAAGGTCCATCGCTCCTGCGTGCCCGACGTGACCGCGGCCACGGGCGATGTCTCGCTCACCCGCGCCATCATCAACATGGCGCACAGCCTGCAGATGAAGGTGCTGGCCGACGGCGTGGAAACCACCGGCCAGCTCACGCTGCTGATCGCCAACGGCTGCGACCGCATGCAGGGCCCCGTGCTGGCCGAGCCCGTGGACGCCCAGGGCCTGGCGCAGATGCTGGCCGGCAAGGTGCGCCTGCCCGAGAACCTCCTCACCCGCCGGCGCGAGCGCACGCTGCTGCTGGTGGACGACGAGCCCAACATCGTCTCGGCCCTGCGCCGCCTCTTCCGGCGCGAGGGCTACCGCATCGCCACCGCCGGCAGCGGGGCCGAAGGGCTGCAGCGCATGGCCGAATACGAGGTGGACGTGGTGCTGTCCGACCAGCGCATGCCGGGCATGACGGGGGTGGAGTTCCTGCGCCGGGCCAAAGAGCTGTACCCCGACACCGTGCGCATGGTGCTGTCCGGCTACACCGAGCTGCAATCCATCACCGATGCGGTGAACGAAGGCGCCATCTACCGCTTCCTGACCAAGCCCTGGGACGACGAGCGCCTGCTGGTGCATGTGCAGGAAGCCTTCGCCCACAAGGAGATGGCCGACGAGAACAAGCGCCTGGCCTCCGAAGTGATCACCGCCAGCGAAGCCCTGGCGGCCGCCAACGAACGGCTGGAACGGGTGCTGGGCTCGCAGCAGCAGCAGATCGACCAGGAAAGCGCCCGCGCCGACGCGGTGCGCGACATGGTGGAACAGCTGCCCGTGCCCCTGCTGGGCATCGACCCGGACGGCACCATCGTGCTGGCCAACCAGGAAGCGCAGCGCACCCTGGGCCTCGCCACCCCGCTGCTGGGAGAGGCCGCGGCGGCGGTGCTGCAGCAAGACATTCCCCTGCCGGACGCAGGCCTGCCCGCCGGCCTGCCCGATGCGAAGGCCCCGCCCCTGCACTGGCAGGGCGCGCACTGGAGCATGAAGGTGCGCGCCCTGGGCGACGCCGCGCCACGCGGGCTGCTGGTGGTGCTGACGCAGCGCCACCGCCCACCGCACCGAGCGGAGGGCCCGGCCTCCGCCGCCCCCGCACTCCCCGCCGCCGCTCCGCCCGCATCCGCAAACCCGGCGGCGGAGCGGGGATGAACACCTGCGCACCCCGCCAGCACCACGCCGCCTCACCGCGCAGACAAGGACACGGGCCATGAACACCACCATCCTCCCCCTCCCGCCGGAGCATCCCGGCAGCGGCCGTGAGGCAGCCGTGGAAGCGATCACCGCCGCCGACGCACCACCGCCCGCAGCCGACACCGGCGATGCGGCGGCCGTGCAGGCCCGCGCCCAGCGCCTGCACTACCTCTTCCGCCGCAGCCTGCAGCATCCCCACGTGCTGAAGAAGGCGCTGTTCATCTATCGGGAGGTACCGCTTCCATGACCAGCATTCCCGCCCCCCTCGCGCTGGACCGCGAAGCTCTGGCCCGCGACATCCGCTCGCTGCCGTCCCTGCCCACCGTGGTGCAGGAACTGATGCAGCTGCTGCGGCAGCAGGAAGTGCCGATCGAGGTCATCTCCAACACCCTGCGGCTGGACCAGGCCCTGTCCGTCAAGGTGCTGCAGCTGGCCAATTCGCCGCTCTACGGCCTCTCGGGGCGCATCGGCTCGGTGCGTGATGCGATCAACATCCTGGGCCTGCGCCAGCTCGGCGGCCTGGTGATCGCGGCGGCGCTCACCATGCACTTCGACAAGCTCCACGGCCAGTCGCTGCACATGGATGCGCTCTGGCGCCACTCCATCGGCTGCGCCGTCGCATCGCGCCATCTGGCCCTGCTGGCGGGGCTGGACAGCGCAGCGGCCTTCACCGCCGGCCTGCTGCACGACGTAGGCCGCCTGGTGGTCGATAGCCACTACCCCGAGGAAGCGGCCCAGGCCATCGCCTGGGCCGAGCAGAACGATCTATCGCACCGCGAAGCCGAGTACCTGCTGCTGGGCATAGAGCACACGGAACTCGGCGAATGGGTGTGCCGCCACTGGCGCTTCGGCAGCGACATCGTGGAAGCGATCGCCGGCCACCACCGCCCGCCGCCGGCCGGCCCGGTGTCGCTGATCGACGTGGTCCACGCCGCCGACGCCATCACCCACGCGCTGGACGTGGCCGGCGCCGCCACCGAGGCCGTGCCCGACGTGGACCCCATGGCCTGGGACCGGCTGAACCTGCGCGAGGGCGACCTGCCGGCCCTGTTCGCCCGCATAGAGAGCGAATTCAACGAACTGCAGTCCCTGCTCAGCCTCTCGAAGGAGACGACGACATGACATCCCTCGCCCTTTCCACGCCGGTCCATGCCGCGAAGCTGGCGGAAATGTCGGACGAGCAGATCCGCTCCATCGCGGGCGATCTGCTCAAGGCCAACAACGACCTCAAGGAGCTCAACAGCAAGCTCTCGGATGCGCAGAGCAAGCTCATCCAGTCGGAAAAGCTGGCCTCCATCGGGCAGCTGGCCGCCGGCGTGGCGCACGAGATCAACAACCCCATCGGCTTCATCTTCTCGAACTTCGGCACGCTGGAGCAATACCTGGACGACCTCTTCCAGATGCTGGACGCCTACGAGGAGGCCGAGGCCCATATCGGCGAAGGCAACGCGCTGGCGCGCATCCGCCAGCTCAAGGCCGAGCTGGACATCAAGTACCTCAAGGAAGACATCCCGAACCTGATGGGCGAATCCCGCGACGGCATCCAGCGGGTGCGCAAGATCGTGCAGGACCTCAAGGACTTCTCCCGCGTGGACGCCCGCCAGGAATGGGAGGGCGTGGACCTGCACGCGGGCATCGACTCCACGCTCAACATCGTCAACAACGAGATCAAGTACAAGGCCGACGTGGTCAAGCACTACGGCCCCCTGCCCGAGGTGCAGTGCCTGCCCTCGGAGATGAACCAGGTCTTCATGAACCTGCTGGTCAACGCCGCGCACGCCATCACGGCCGAGCGCGGCACCATCACCATCAGCACCGGGGTGGAGGGCGCCAACGTCTGGGTGGAAGTGGCCGACACCGGCGCCGGCATCGCGCCCGAGAACCTGCAGCGCATCTTCGACCCCTTCTTCACCACCAAGCCGGTGGGCAAGGGCACGGGGCTGGGCCTGTCGCTGTCCTACGGCATCGTGCAAAAGCACGGGGGGCGCATGGAGGTGAGCAGCGAGCTGGGCGTGGGCACGCGGTTCCGGGTCACCATCCCCATCCATCACGCCCCGTCGCCGCAAGCCGAAACCCATTGAGTGCAGCCCTGCGGCAGCGAACGGACCATCACCGCCGCCAGCGCCAGCACCCGAGACACCACCGAACCCCGCGCAACCGCCATGGACACGACCACACTCCCCCCCGCCGCACCGCAAGCGGGCCAGCCCGATTCGGAAGCCTCCGTACCTGCAGCGACCGCGGCCGCCCCGCCCCCCGGCGCAGCCTGGACGGTGCTGTGCGTCGATGACGAACCGAGCATCCTCTCGGCCCTCAAGCGCGTGCTGCGCTCCGAAGACTGCAAGGTGCTGCAGGCCGGCAGCGGCGCCGAAGCGCTGGAACTGCTGGAGCAGCACCCGGTGGACGTGGTGGTGAGCGACATGCGCATGCCCGGCATGGACGGGGCCGAGTTGCTCGCACGGGTGCGGGCGCGCTGGCCGGCCACCTCGCGCATCCTGCTCACCGGCTATGCCGACATGAAGGCCACCATCGCGGCCATCAACGAAGGGCAGATCTACCGCTACATCCACAAGCCCTGGGAAGAGAACGAGCTGCGCCTCACGGTGCGCCAGGCCGCCGAGCGCCGCCTGCTGGAGCGCGAGCGCGACGCGCTGCAGGCGCTGACCCAGTCGCAGAACGAGGAGCTGCGCAGCCTCAACACCGGGCTGGAGCTGCGCGTGCAGGAGCGCACCACGGAGCTGCGTGAGGCCAACGAACGGCTGCGGCGCAACTACCTCACCAGCATCAAGATCTTCTCCAACCTCATGGAGCTGCGCAGCGGCGTGCTGGCCGGGCACGGCAAGCGCTGCGCCCACCTGGCGCGCAAGGTGGCCACCGCCATGGGCATGCCCGAAGATTCCGTGCAGGACGTGTTCGTGGCCAGCCTGCTGCACGACGTGGGCTTCATGGCCCTGCCCGACAGCATCCTGAGCACGCCCGTGGCCAAGCTCTCAGCGCAGGACATGGCGCTCTACCAGCGCCACCCCCTGCTGGGCGCCCAGTCGTTCATGGCGCTGGACGACCACCAGGCCGTGGCGGCGCTGATCCGCTCGCACCACGAGCGCTTCGACGGCACCGGCTTTCCGGAACAGCTCAAGGGCGCGGACATCGAGCTGGGCGCGCGCATCCTGGCCGTGGTGGACACCTATGATGACCTCACGCACGGGCACCTGAGCGGCGCGGCGCTGACCGAGGCCGAAGCCCGCACCCTGCTGCAGCGCGGGCGCGGCACCCAGTTCGACCCCGAGGTGCTGGACGTCTTCCTGCACGTCACCCTGGAGGAAAAGCCCAAGCCCGTGCGCCTGGAGCCCATCGCCCCCGACGACCTGATACCCGGCATGACCCTGGGCAAGGATCTGCTGTCCAAGGAAGGCGTGCTGCTGCTCTCGGCCGGCCACGTGCTGTCGGCCGACATGATCGGCCGCATCCGCCGGTACGGAAAGACCGAGGGCCTGCACCTGACGCTCGACATCCGGATGCCCCCCGAATGAGCGCCTGCGGCTGCCGTCCCCGCGCCCTCCCGAGGGCCCTGGCGGCGGTGCCGGCGCCATGGGCTGCAGGGCGGCGCGCGGGCCCTGCATCCGCGGGCAAAAAGCTATTCATTTGATAGCAAAACACCAAGGCATATCAAGCGCTGGCGGCACATCAGGCCTGATTTCTGGAAAGAGGCAGCAGGCCCATGGCCCACTCGCTCACAAAAAGTCAAAAGATTCTTAATGCAGAGTTAAGCGCCCGGCACGACAATCGCGCCCCATGCGCCTGATACCGCCTTTTCTCGCGCTGCAATCGGCCGTGCCCGCTTCGTCGCGCAACGGCAATGCAGCTCCTGCAGCCTCCTCCCCCACCGTCCACCCCGCCCGCCTGATCGTGCTGATCAGCCTGTGGCTGGCCACGGCCTGCAACCTGCCCCTGTGGCGCGCCGTGATCGACCTGCCGGGCGGCATGAGCCTGCAGCGCGCGGGCTTCCTGGCCGCCTTCATGGTCATCGTGGCCGCCGGCACCGCCGCCGTGCTGGCCCTGCTGGCCTGGGGCCGCGCCGTCAAGCCGGTGCTGATCTTCGCGGTGCTGGCAGCGGCCTTCGGGGCCTACTTCATGCTGGCCTACGGCATCGTGATCGACGCCAGCATGCTGGCCAACGTGCTGCAGACCGACGCGCGCGAAGCCACCAGCCTCTTCACGCCGCGCCTGCCCATCACCGTGGCGGCGCTGTCGGTGCCCGCCATCTGGTGGCTGCTGCGCCAGCGGGTCACGCGGCTCTCGTGGCTGCGCCTGGCCCTGCACCAGGTGCTGCTGATCGTGGGCAGCACGGCGGTGGCCGCGCTGATGCTGCTGTGGGTGTTCCAGCCCTTCGCCTCCACCATGCGCAACCACACGCAGCTGCGCTACATGATCAACCCGCTCAACAGCTTCTACGCCGTGGGCAACCTGGCGGCCCAGCCCTTCCGGCAGGACCGCGGCCCGCTGCAGCCCGTGGGCGCCGACGCCCGCCTGGGCGCGAGCTACACCGCGCAGGCCAAGCCGCCGCTGCTGGTGCTGGTGCTGGGCGAGACGGGCCGCAGCGGCAACTTCGCGCTCAACGGCTACGGCCGGCCCACCACGCCGCTGCTGTCCGCACGCGACGACCTGGTGACGGCCCGCGATGCCTGGTCCTGCGGCACCAGCACCGCCACCTCGGTGCCGTGCATGTATTCGCACCTGGGCAAGGAAGCCTACGAATCGCGCAAGGGCCGCTACGAAAGCCTGATCGACGTGCTGCACCATGCGGGCCTGGCCGTGCTGTGGGTGGACAACCAGGGCGGCTGCAAGGGCGTGTGCGACCGCATCGGCGAGACCAACACGTCGTCCGCCAACGTGCCGGGCCTGTGCCCCGACGGCGAATGCCTGGACATGGTGATGCTCAAGGACCTGGACAAGCGCATCGCCGCCCTGCCCGCCGAACAGCGCGCCCGCGGCACGGTGGTGGTGCTGCACCAGATCGGCAGCCACGGCCCCGCGTATTTCCGCCGCTCCGCGCCGGACCGCAAGCCGTTCCAGCCCGAATGCAAGTCGGTCAACCTGCAGGAATGCAGCAAGGAAGAACTCTGGAACGCCTACGACAACAGCATCGTGGAAACCGACTACTTCCTGAACGAAACCATCCGCTGGCTGCAGTCGCATGCCGACACCGCGCAGACCTCGATGATCTACGTGGCCGACCACGGCGAATCGCTGGGCGAGAACAACATCTACCTGCACGGCATGCCCTACTCCATCGCGCCCGACGTGCAAAAGCACGTGGCCTGGATCACCTGGGTCTCGCCCGCCATGGAGCAGCGCCGCGGCCTGACCACGGCCTGCATGCGCTCGGCCATGGGCGACAAGCACATCACGCACGACAACTATTTCCACTCGGTGCTGGGCCTGCTGGATGTGCAGACGGGGGTGTACAAGCCCCAGCTCGACCTGTTCAACGGCTGCGAAGGCAAGGCGCCGCAGGCCAAGGGATAGCGACCCGAACGGCATGCAGCGCACCCGAGGCCCTGGCGCCTTGTGTGCCTTGATTCGGAATGGCCGCCAGCTCAACTCAGGGCTTGCGAACGGCGCCCGGACACCTTCGGCACTGCCGCGGCGGGCTTCATCCGTCCTGCGGCCGCCACCTTGAGCAGCCGCTGGAATGTCGGGCATTGCGCATGGCTCGGCGCGGGGCATGCAGCGGCATGGCGCAGCCCCTGGCTCATCGCGCGGAGACGCTTTATGGTCGCGTCGATTGCGTCGGCCTTCGCCGAGAGCAGCGCGCGATCCACCTGCACGGCACCACCGGGCGAGAGCATGGCTTGGATTTCGTCCAGCGAGAGGCTCCCGGCCTGGCCCAGGGCGATCAGCGCGAGCTGATCGAGCACGTCTGGCGCGAAGTGCCGCCGGCCACCGGCCGCACGGGTGGCCGCGATGAGCCCCTTCTTCTCGTAGAACCGCAGGGTGGAAGCTGGCACGCCGCTGCGCCTGGCGACTTCGGAAATATCCATCGGCGACCCCTTGACTTGAAGTTGACTTCAACTTCTACCATGCCTTCGGCCATTCGGTGAAGACCATCGCAAAGGAGTAGGTATGGCATGGATGGATGTGGCAAAAGTGGTGCTGATCGGGATCGGCGCCACCGCCGTCATGGATGTGTGGTCGCTGGCCCTCAGGCGCCTGGGCGTGCCCACGCTCGACTACGCCCTGGTCGGGCGCTGGGTGGGGCATATGCGCCAGGGCAGGTTCGCGCATGCGGGCATCGGCAAAGCGGCGCCGGTAGCGGGCGAACGGCCGCTGGGCTGGGCGGTTCACTACGCCACCGGCATCGCTTTCGCGGCGCTGCTGGTGGCCGTGCAGGGCTGGGGCTGGCTGCACGCCCCGACCTGGGGGCCTGCAGTGGCAGTGGGCCTGGCGACCGTCCTCGTGCCGATGTGCGTCATGCAGCCCGCGTTGGGCGCAGGGTTCGCGGCGTCGAAGACGCCCACGCCGTGGAGGAACCGCCTGCGCAGCCTGATGACGCATGCGGTCTTCGGAACGGGGCTCTATCTTTCGGGCGAACTGGTCGCGATGTAGGGCGCCTGACGATGAGGGCGGCCAGCCCGGCACCGGCACCGACAAGGGCCCGGACCGCTCGGACGGCGCCATGCCCCAGGCACTGCAGCCTGAAGCTGCCAGCCCACCAAGCCTTCCTGCCACGGCCATGGGCCCGAGCGAACCCGGCAGCGGGCAGGCTTCATAGCCCGAGCCGAGGCCCGGTTCAATCAAACCCTCAGCTCAGTCCAGCTGGCCCTGGCAGAGGTACTTGGTGTGCAGGTAGTCGTCCAGGCCGTGGGTCGAGCCCTCGCGGCCGTAGCCCGATTCCTTCACGCCGCCGAAGGGTGCGGCTTCGGCGGCCAGCGCGCCTTCGTTGATGCCGACGATGCCGGTTTCCAGCAGGCCCGCCACGCGCCAGATGCGGCGCACGTTCTGGCTGTAGAAGTAGGCGGCGAGGCCGAAGGGCGTGTCGTTGGCCGCGGCGATCACCTCGGCCTCGTCGTTGAACACGGTGAGCGGTGCCACGGGGCCGAAGGTCTCTTCGCAGGCGCAGGCCATCTCGGCATTGGCGCCGGCCAGCACCGTGGGGGCGTAGTAGTTCGGGCCCAGCTCGGTCAGGCGCTTGCCGCCGGCCAGCACCTTGGCGCCCTTGGCGACTGCGTCGTTGATGTGGCGCTCGATCTTCTCGACGGCGCGGTCGTTGATCATGGGGCCGATCTGCGAGGCCGGGTCGCTGGCGGGGCCCACCTTCAGCGCGCTCACGCGGGCCGCCAGCTTGGTGGCGAAGGCGTCGTACACCGAGGCGTGCACGAACACGCGGTTCGGGCTCACGCAGGTCTGGCCGCCGTTGCGGAACTTGGCGGCCATGAAGCCATCGACGGCGGCGTCCACGTCGGCATCGTCGAACACGATGAAGGGTGCGTTGCCGCCCAGCTCCAGCGAGAGCTTCTTGAGCGTGGCGGCCGAGCGCTGCGCCAGGTGCTTGCCCACGGGCGTGGAGCCGGTGAAGGTGATCTTGCGCACGCGGCCGTCGTCCAGCCACACGTCGGCGACTTCGGGCGTCTTCTGGCGCGAGGCGGTGACGATGTTCAGCACGCCGGCGGGCACGCCCGCCTCATGGGCCAGCAGCACCAGGGCGAGCGACGTGAGCGGCGTGTCTTCGGCGGGCTTGCAGACCACCGTGCAGCCGGCGGCCAGGGCCGGGGCGATCTTGCGGGCGATCATGGCGGCGGGGAAGTTCCACGGCGTGATGGCGGCGACCACGCCCACGGGTTCCTTGAGCGCGAACATGCGGCGGCCCGGCACGGGCGCGGGAATGATCTCGCCGTTCATGCGCGTGGCTTCTTCGCCGAACCATTCGATGTAGCTGGCGGCATAGGCGACTTCGCCCTTGCCTTCGGCCAGGGGCTTGCCCTGCTCCATGGAGATCAGCCGGCCCAGGTCTTCGGTGTGGGCCACGACCAGGTCGTTCCAGCGCTTGATGATGGCCGCGCGCTGCTTGGCGGGCACCTGGCGCCAGCTGGGGAAGGCGGCGTGGGCGGCGTCGAGCGCGGCACGGGCTTCGGCCGCGCCGGAGTCCGGCACGTGGGTGATGACGGCGCCGGTGGCCGGGTTGGTCACGGGCAGCAGTGCGCCGGCGGGGCCGGGCTGCCACTGGCCGGCGATGAAGTTGGCGCTACGAATCAGATCGGTGCGGGTGAGGGTCAGGGACATGGTGCTTCTCAAGTGAAAAGGGCTGACAGCGCTTGTATTTCAAGCGCCATCAGCTATAGAAAACATAGCAATCTGGGCAGATGGGCCAGATGGGGCCGGTGGCTCAGGCCGCCGCGACCAGGGCCGCGATGGCCTCGCCGACCTGGGTGGTATTGGCCGTGCCGCCCAGATCCGGCGTGCGCGGCCCGCTCTTGATCACCTCCTCGATCGCCGCCACGATGGCGTCGTGCGCCTGGCGCCCCGCGCCCTGGCCCTGCGTGAGGAAGTCCAGCATCAGCGCCCCCGACCAGATCATGGCGATCGGGTTGGCGATGTTCTTGCCGTAGATGTCCGGCGCCGAGCCGTGCACCGGTTCGAACAGGCTGGGGAACGTGCGCTCGGGGTTGAGGTTGGCCGACGGTGCCAGGCCGATGGTGCCGGTGGTCGCCGGCCCCAGGTCCGAGAGGATGTCGCCGAAGAGGTTGGTGGCGGCCACCACGTCGAAGCGCCCGGGCTGCAGCACGAAGCGCGCGGTGAGGATGTCGATGTGCTGCTTGTCCAGCGTCACCTCGGGGTAGTCCTGTGCGACGGCGTCGGCGCGCTGGTCCCACCAGGGCATGCTGATGGCGATGCCGTTGCTCTTGGTGGCGAGGGTCACGTGCTTCCTGGCGCGGCTCTGGGCCAGGTCGAAGGCGAACTTCAGCAGCCGCTCGGCGCCCTTGCGCGAATAGACCGATTCCTGGATCACGATCTCGCGGTCGGTGCCCTCGTACATGATGCCGCCCAGCGACGTGTATTCGCCTTCGGTGTTCTCGCGCACGACGAAGTAGTCGATGTCGCCGGGCTTGCGGCCTGCCAGCGGGCAGGGCACGCCTTCGAAGAGGCGCACGGGGCGCAGGTTGATGTACTGGTCGAACTCGCGGCGGAACTTCAGCAGCGAGCCCCAGAGCGAGACGTGGTCGGGCACGGTGGCCGGCCAGCCCACGGCGCCGAAGTAGATCGCATCGAAGCCCTTGAGCTGGGCCTTCCAGTCGTCCGGCATCATCTGGCCGTGCGCGGCGTAGTAGTCGCAGCTCGCCCATTCGATGGTGTGGCATTCCAGCTCGAAGCCGAAGCGTTCGGCGGCGGCCTGGATCACGCGCATCCCTTCGGGCATGACCTCCTTGCCGATGCCGTCGCCGGCGATGACTGCGATACGGAAGATGGGATTCATGGAGGTTCCTTAAAGGGATGAGGAGGTCAGGCCGCTATGGGGGCCGCAGCGCTGTCGCGCTCTTCCAGCCAGCCCTGGCGCAGTTCGGGCACCGAGCGCGCGAGCAGCTCGTAGTACGGATGGTGCGGGCCGCGGTCGTAGTCGGCGCGCGCCACCTGGGCCAGCTTGCGGCCGTGCTGCATCACCACGATCTCGTCGCAGACCGAACGCACGGTGTGCAGGTCGTGGCTGATGAAGAGGTAGGAAACGCCCAGCTCTCGCCGCAGCTCGGCCATCAGGTCGAGCACGGCCGCGCCCACCACGGTGTCCAGCGCGGAGGTCACCTCGTCGCACAGGATCAGGTCGGGGTCGGCCGCCAGCGCGCGCGCCAGGTTCACGCGCTGTTTCTGCCCGCCCGAGAGGCCGCCGGGCAGGCGCCCGGCCACGGCGTGCGGCAGCTTGACCAGGTCGAGCAGCTCGCGGATGCGGCGCTGCAGCGCCTCGCCCTTGAGGCCCTTGTAGAACTGCAGCGGCCGCGCCAGGATGCGTTCGATGGTCTGCGACGGGTTGAGCGCCGTGTCGGCCATCTGGAACACGATCTGGATGCGGCGCAGCTCTTCCTTGCTGCGCTCGCGCAGCTCGGGCCGCAGCTCGGAATTGGCGAACAGCATGGTGCCCTGGCAGGGCTTGATGAGACCCGCGATGGCGCGCGCCAGCGTGGTCTTGCCCGAGCCCGATTCGCCGATCACGCCGATGGCCTGGCCGCGGTAGAGCTTGAAGTTGATGTCTTCCAGGATCAGCGCCGCGGGCCGGCCGTTCGCATCGACCGGGCCGTAGCCGGCCGAGAGTTCGCGCACGTCCAGGAGCAGCTCGCCCTCGCCCCGGCAGTGCTCGGCCGCGCGCGGCGCGGGCCGGGCGGCGGCCAGCAGCAGGCGGGTGTAGTCGTGCTCGGGCTCGGCCAGGATGCGGCCGGTGGGGTTGATCTCCTGCAGCTTGCCGCCGCGCAGCACCAGGATGTGGTCGGCCATCTGCGCCACCACGGCCAGGTCGTGGCTCACATAGACGGCGGTGGCGCGGCGTTCGCGCACCACGCGGCGGAAGGCACGCAGCACTTCGATCTGCGTGGTCACGTCCAGCGCGGTGGTGGGCTCGTCGAGGATCACCAGGTCCGGGTCGGTGATGAGCGCCATGGCCGCCATCAGCCGCTGCAGCTGCCCGCCCGAGACCTGGTGCGGGTAGCGCTCGCCGATGGTTTCCGGGTTGGGCAGCGCGAGTTCGCGGAACAGCTCCACGGCCTTGGCCTCGGCCGCGGCGCGGGACATGGTGCCGTGGATGCTGGTGGGCTCGACCACCTGGTCCATGATCGTGCGCGAGGGGTTGAACGAGGCGGCCGCGCTCTGCGCGATGTAGGCCACGGTGCGCCCGCGCAGCGCACGCTGCTGGGCGGGCGAGAGGTGCAGCACATCGACATCGCCGATGCGCACGCTGCCGCCCGAGATGGCGCAGCCGCTGCGGGCGTAGCCCATCAGCGCGAGCGCGGTGGTGGTCTTGCCGGAGCCCGATTCACCGATGAGCGCCAGCACTTCGCCGGGCTGGATGGAAAAGCTCAGCGCATCGACCAGGGTCTGGTCGCCTGCGGTGATGCACAGGTCTTTGACGACGACGGAAGCACCCATGTTCAACGCCCTCCGCGTTCGCGGGCCGCACGGCCCGGCAGGTTGTCGATGACGAGATTGACCGCGATGGTCAGGCTCGCGATGGCCAGGGCCGGTGCGATGACGGCGGCGCCGGCATCGGGCAGCGCGCCGATGTTCTCGCGCACCAGCGAGCCCCAGTCCGCCGCCGGCGGCTGGATGCCCAGGCCCAGGAAGCTCAGGCCCGCCAGCAGCAGCACCACGTAGACGAAGCGCAGGCCCAGGTCGGAGAGCATCGGCCCGATGATGTTGGGCAGGATCTCGCGCAGCATGATGTAGGGCGTGCCCTCGCCGCGCGTGCGGGCCACGGTCACGTAGTCCAGCGCGTTGATGTTCACCGCCAGCGAGCGGGCGATGCGGAAGGCGCCGGGCACGTAGATCACCGCGGCGGTGAGCACCAGCACGGTCACCGAGGAGCCGAAGCCCGCCACCAGGATCAGCGCGAACATCTTGCTGGGGATGGCGGTGAGCGTGTCGAGCACGCGGCTGAGCACCGCGTCCAGCTTGCCGCCCACGGCCGCCGCGAAGAGCGCCAGCGTGGTGCCCGTGCCGCTGGCCAGCAGCGTGGCCAGCAGCGCCACGCCCACGGTGTAGCGCGCGCCGTCGATCACGCGCACCAGCATGTCGCGGCCCAGGTAGTCGGTGCCCAGCCAGTGGGCCGCGCCGATGGGCGCGAACACCTCGGAGCCGCCGCTGGCGTCCAGCGTGCTGCCCAGCAGCGCCGGGCCGAAGGCCGCGGCCAGCAGCCAGAAGATCAGCACGACGAGGGCGATCAGGCCGGTGATGCCGAAGCCCGAGAGCCAGCGCAGCGGGCTGCGGCGGCGCACCAGCGGCGCGCCGGCCGCGGCGCCTGCGGTTGGGGTGGAGATGGGGGTCAGGGATTCCATGAGCGTGGCCCTTGGTTCAGCGGTGGCGCAGGCGCGGGTTGGCGACGATGCCGCACACGTCCGCCAGCGTCACGAGGATGAGATAGCCCGCGCAGAAGATCATGGCGCAGGTCTGCACCAGCGGCATGTCGCGCTGCGTCACGCCATCGACCATGAGCTTGGCGATGCCGGGGTAGTTGAAGATGGTCTCGATGATGATCACGCCGCCCAGCAGGTACGACAGCGACAGCGCCACCGCGTTGGCGATGGGCCCGATGGCGTTGGGCAGCGCGTGCGCCATCACCATGCGCAGGGGCGATGCGCCCTTGAGGCGCACCATCTCGATGTAGGGCGCGTCCAGCTGGTCGCTCACCGCCGCGCGGGTCATGCGCATCATCTGCGCCACGATCACGCAGCACAGGCTGAGCACCGGCATGGCGAAGGCGCGCAGCATCTGGCCGATGGATTCGATGTCGTTGACGTAGGAGAGCGCGGGCAGCCAGCGCAGCTTGACCGCGAACACCAGCACCGCCAGCGTGGCGACGAGGAATTCAGGCACCGACACCACTGCCACCGCCGCCGACGACACGAAGCGGTCGAACCACGAGCCGCGCCACACCGCCGAGGCGATGCCCAGCGTGAGCGCGATGGGCACCGAAAAGAGCGCCGTGACCGCGGCCAGCAGCAGCGAATTGGGCAGCCGGCTGGCCACGAGATCGCCCACGGGCATCTGCGTGGTCACCGACTGGCCCAGGTCGCCGCGCACGATGCCGCCCAGCCAGTGCAAGTAGCGCATCGGGGCGGGCACGTCCAGACCCATCTGCGCGCGCAGCGCGGCCAGGGATTCGGGCGTGGCGTCCTGCCCCAGCTGTTCCTGCGCGGCGTCGCCCGGCAGCACGGCGGTGATCGAGAAGACGATGACCGACACGGCCAGCAGCGACAGCAGCGCCAGCAAGATCCGCTGGACCAACAATTTGAGAATCACACGGTTCATGGCGCAGCGGCTTCCAGTGCGTATCGGTGGCAGTAAGGGCTCGGGAGACGGCGGCGCGTCAAGCGTCGAGCCAGACGTTCTCGGCGAACGAGTAGCCCATCAGGCCGCCCAGCGGGATGGGCGAGAGGCCCTTGAGCTTGGTCGAGTGGCCGTCGGTGCTGGCGAGGAACAGCGGGATGCCGATGCCTGCGTCGTTGTGCACCATGGTCTGCATGTCGGCGTACATCTGGCGGCGCTTGGCCACGTCGGTCTCGGCACGGGCCGCGATCAGCAGCTGGTCGAACTGCGGGTTCTTCCAGCGCGATTCGTTCCAGGCCGCGTCGGACTTGAAGAACTGCGTGAACAGCGCGTCGGCGCTGGGGCGCGGGTTGACGTTGCCGAAGCCCACGGGGCTGTTGAGCCAGTGGTTGGACCAGTAGCCGTCGGCGGGCATGCGCTTGACGTCCAGGTCCAGGCCGATGCGCTGGCCGGACTGCTGCAGCAGCAGCGCGATCTCGGTGGAATACATGGCCGCGGGCGACGTGACCACCGGCACCTTGCCCGTCACACCGGACTTCTGCAGGTGGAACTTGGCCTTGTCCAGGTCGAACGCGCGCTGCGGCAGGCCCTTGAAGTAGAAGCGGTTGGTCGGGTCGATCGGCTGGTCGTTGGCCAGCACGGCGTAGTCGAGCGCGATGCTCTTTTTCATCTGCTCGCGGTCGAACAGGTACTTCATCGCCAGCGCGAAGTCGGGGCTGGCGCCCGGGCCCATGTCGCGGCGCATGATCAGGTCGGAATACTGGCCCGACTGGGTGGTGAAGATGGTGTAGCCGGGCGTGGACTTGATGCGGGCCACGGCGCGCGGGTTGACCGAGGCGACCAGGTCCATGCCGCCCGAGAGCAGCGCGTTGACGCGGGCGCTTTCGTCGGCGATGCCCACGAACTCGATCTCGTCCAGGTAGGGGCGGCCGGGCTTCCAGTAGTTGTCGTTGCGCACCACCACGGTCCGCACGCCGGGCTTGAATTCCTTGAGCTTGTAGGGGCCGGTGCCGATGCCGGTGCTGAAGTCGGTCGTGCCTTCCTTGGCGATGACGAAGTGGAAGGTGCCCAGGATCACGGGCAGGTCGGCGTTGGGCGTGGTCAGCACCACGGTCACTTCGTTCGGGCCGGTGGCCTTCACGCTCTCGATCTGCTCGGCCAGGGCCTTGGCCTTGGAGGCGGTGGCCGGCTCCTTGTGGCGCATCAGCGAGAACACCACGTCGCCGGGGGTCAGGGCCTTGCCGTCATGGAAGGTGACGCCCTTGCGCAGCGTGAAGACCCAGGTCTTGGCGTCGGCGGTGGCGAACGATTCGGCCAGCGCGGGCTGGGGCGTGAGGCTGCCGTCCAGCGTGGTCAGGCCGTTATAGACCATGTTGCAGCGCACGTAGTCGTTCTGGTTGGACTGCTTGGCCGGGTCCAGCGTGTCCGATGCGGCCGAGGTGGCGGCTGCCACGCGGATGCGGCCGCCGCGGCGGGGCGTCTGCGCATGGGCCGTGACGGCCATGCCCGCCAGGCTGCCGGCCAGCGTGGCCTGCATGCCACCGGCCATCAGCATGGCGAGCACGTCGCGGCGCGAGGCGCCGCGGCGCAGGGTTTCCATCACGCGAATGCTCTCGCGCGGACCGACGATGTTCTGGAACTGGTTGTCGCTCATGGTGATGCTCCTGGTAGGCCTGAAGGGAAATCGGGGAACGGAAAAGGGAATGGAACGCGGGAATCTCGGAAAACGGTGGCTGCAGCTTTCAGGCCAGCCGGTCCTTGAGCCTGAAATACAGGCCCACCGCCGGCAGGAACCACGGCGGGCCGAAATGGCCGGGAATGGCGGGCCACTGGCGGCTGCGCCAGGGGTTGGCGTCGGCATCGCCGGCCATCACGGCGGCCATGCACTCGCCCATGTGGACCGACATCTGCGTGCCGTGGCCGCTGTAGCCCATGGAATAGAAAAGGCCGTCGCGCTCGCCGGCATGCGGCAGGCGGTCCTGCGTCACATCCACCAGGCCGCCCCAGCAATAGTCGAGCCGCACGGGCCCGAGCTGCGGGAAGGTCTCGGCCAGCCCGGCGCGCAGGATCTCGCCGCTCGCCGCATCGGACTGCGGGCTGGAGATGGCGAAGCGCGCGCGCCCGCCGAACACCAGCCGGTGGTCGGCCGTGAGCCGGAAGTAGTGGTGGATGTTGGCGATGGTGGTGTAGGTGCGCCGCGCCGCGAGCAGCGCCTGTGCGCGCTCCGCGCCCAGCGGCTCGGTCACCACGATGAAGCTGCCGATGGGCACGATGCGGCGGCGCAGCCAGCCGAAGGTGCCGTAGCCGCCGTGGCGCGACGCGCCCGTGGCCAGCAGCACCTGCTTGGCGCGCACGTTGCCGCGCGCGGTGTGCAGCACATGCTCCTGGCCGCGCACGCGCTCGATGCGGTCCACGCAGGTGCCGGTGTGGATCTGCGCGCCCTGCCGCTGCGCGGCCAGCGCCAGCCCCTGGGCGAAGCGGCCCATGTGCATCTGCGCGCTGCGGCGGTAGAGCAGGCCGCCGTGGAAGCGCTCGCTCTGCACCTCGCTGCGCACGCGGCCGGCTTCGAGGATCTCCACGTCGGTATCCACGCCGTCGGCCACCAGGCGCTCGGCGCTGCGGCGCAGGGCGTCCATGTGCTGCGGGCGCGTGGCCAGCTTGAGCTTGCCGTGGCGCAGGAAGTCGCAGTCGATGGCCTCGCTGCGCACGATGCGCTCGACGCTGTCCACCGCATCGTCGTAGGCGTGGTACCAGGCACGCGCCTGCTCCACGCCCACGCGGGCGGCCACGTCGGCATAGTCCACCGCCAAGCCGTTGTTGACGTGCCCGCCGTTGCGGCCCGAGGCTTCCGGCGCCACGCCGTCGCCCGCTTCCAGCACCACGACGCTGGCGCCGCGCCGGGCCAGCGCCAGGGCGGCCGACAGGCCGGTGAAGCCACCGCCGACGATGGCCACATCGACCTGCGCAGGCAGTTCGTGATGTGCCAGCCCGAGGTGGGGCACCGAATCGTTCCAGTAGGAGTCGAGCTTCATAGAAGGGGGCAAAGCGTGGAGGGAAAGTGGGGCGGAGGCAGCGCGGCGCGCGCCTTTTGGATCAGAGGCCGACGACGCCCGGCAGGCCGCCGATGTCGTTGATCTCGACGTAGTTGTAGGCCGGGTTGCCCGGGCCGTGGCCGCGGTTGACGAACACCTTGTTCTTGATGCCGATGTCGTCGGCGGACATCAGGTCGTAGCGCAGGCTGGAGGAGACGTGCAGCAGATCTTCGGGGTTGCAGCCCAGCGAGTCCAGCATGTATTCGAAAGCCTTCAGGCGCGGCTTGTAGGCCTGGGCCTGCTGGGCGGTATAGACGCGGTGGAAGGGCGCGCCGAGCATGGCGACGTTCTTCTGGATCTGGCTGTCGTCGGCGTTCGACAGGATGACCAGCGGGATCTCCTTGGCGACCTTGGCGAGGCCTGCGGGCACGTCGGCATGCGGGTCCCAGGTGGGCACGGCGTCGTAGTAGGTCTGGCCGTCGGTGTCGAAGTACTGGATCTTCCACTTCTTGCACAGGCGGCGCACGGCGTTCTTCAGCACCACTTCGTAGGGCTGCCAGGCGCCCAGCACTTCGTCGAAACGATAGGCCGTGAAGTCGGCGATGAACTGCTCCATGCGATCGGCAGGAATGCGATCGGCGAAGAGTTCGCGCGTCAGCTCGCCCATGCGAAAGCGGGTGAGCGTGCCGTAGCAGTCGAAGGTCACGTACTTGGGACGGAAGGTCATGATTCTCGGATCCTCAGGGTTCTACCGGTCACCGACCGGGGCGGTTCGCAAGCGCCTTAGACGGCTTCTGCGACGGATTCATTGCGAAGGAATTGAAGCACGCGGGTTCGCGGGCGGCATTGGGAAATGAGGCCCTGCGGCACGCGAAGCTGCGGTTTGCGTGGGCCGCGGCGGCATGCCATGCGGCGTGCACCGCCGCCGTGCGGCAGTGCACCCATACGGCGCTGGATCACGGTGGCGAGGCACACTTTTGATGCATGGACACCCGCGCTGCCATCGCGGCAGACGCTGCTGCGCATCGCTGCGCGAACGCCGCACGCACCTGCGCGGCGCACGGCGCGGCACGCGCAGGCAGCACGCGAAACGATGGCATGGAAGAGCTGGGAAGCGGGCACGGAATACGGCGCGCCGCACGGTAGCGGCACGTTCAAGAGAAGGTGATTGATGCTAGGCAGTAACACCCAGCATTTGTGCCCGTAACCCGCACCGGCGCCGCAGCGAATTGCAAAACCGGCGGGCCGCACAGCCGATGCTTGCAATTTGCGGGCAAACCCCAATTCGCGCTGGTGCCTGGCGGCGATGTCGTCCAAGATGCCCGCACCGCCGATTGTCAAAAGGTTGCCTTACATGCTTTCCACCGCTTCCAAAGTCCATCCCAGCACGCGGCCCAATGCCGACGATGACGGCGTGGTGCTGCGCCCCATGACCGCCGCCGATCTGGAGGCCACGCATGCCTTGTCGGCCGAGCTGCGCTGGCCCCACCGCCTGGCCGACTGGGAACAGATGTTCGCGCACGCCGAGGGCGTGATCGCGGAGCGCGACGGCCAAGTGATCGCCACCGCGCAGCGCTGGCGCTGGGGCCGCAGCCACGCCACCATCGGCCTGGTGATCGTCACGCCCGCCTGCCAGGGCCGCCGCGTGGGCCACCGCCTGATGTCGGCGCTGCTGGACGGCCTGGAAGACCACACCGTGCTGCTGCACGCCACGGCCGAGGGCCGGGGCCTCTATGAACGGCTGGGCTTCGTGCGCACCGGAGAGCTGCGCCAGCACCAGGGCGTGGCGCTGCCCACGCCGCTCATCGCGCTGCCGGCCGGCTGCCGCCTGCGCCCCGCAGGCCTGAACGAGGCCGCCGCGCTGCGCCGCCTGGATGCCGAAGCCCGCGGCATGCCGCGCGACGCGCTGATCGACGACCTGCTCTCCACCTCCGATGCCTGCGTGGTGCTGGACCACGACGGCGAGCAGCGCGGCTTCGCCATGCTGCGCCGCTTCGGCCGCGGCCACGCCATCGGCCCGGTGGTCGCACCCGATGCCGAAAGCGCCAAGGCCCTCATCGCGCATCTGGCCGGCATGAACGCCGGCCGCTTCACGCGCATCGACATCGACTGGGACAGCGGCCTGGCCGAATGGCTGGAAAGCATCGGCCTGCTGCGCGTGGATGCGCCCACCACCATGGTTCGCGGCACGCCGCTGCAGGTGCCCGACGCGGGCGAGCCGCGCCTCTTCGCCATCGTCACGCAGGCCGTCGGCTGAACGGCCTTCCGACCTCTCCGCCCCGCCCGCTCCGATCCGCCCCGCGATGACCACCACCTTCCTCTACAAGTCCGATCCCGTGCGTGGCCGCATCTGGGCCGAGGTCTTCCGCCAGCAGGCGCCCGAGATCGACTTCCGCATCTGGCCCGACATGGGCGACGACCCGGCCGGCGTGCGCTTCCTGGCCGCGTGGACGCCGCCGGACGACATCGCCACGCGCTTTCCGCAGCTGCAGGTGCTGTTCTCTTCGGGCGCGGGCGTGGACCAGTTCGACATGTCGGCGCTGCCGCCCGCGCTGCCCGTGGTGCGCATGGTGGAGCCCGGCATCGTGCAGGGCATGGTCGAGTACGTGACGCATGCCGTGCTCGATCTGCACCGCGACCGCCCCGCCTACCGCCGCCAGCAGCAGGCCGCCGAATGGAAGCCGCTGCCCGTGAAGATGGCGCGCGAGCGCCGCGTGGGCGTGCTGGGCCTGGGCTCGCTCGGCCAGGCCGTGCTGGGCTCGCTCACCTCGCTGGGCTTCGACTGCGCGGGCTGGAGCCGCTCGCGCCACGCGGTGGACGGCGTGCAGTGCTTCGCCGGCGCCGACGAGCTGCCCGCCTTCCTGGCGCGCACCGACATCCTCATCTGCCTGCTGCCGCTCACCGACGCCACGCGCAGCTTTCTCGATGCGCGGCTCTTCGCGCAGCTGCCCGCAGGCGCCGCGCTGGTGCACGTGGGCCGTGGGCCGCAGCTGGTCGATGCCGACCTGCTGGCCGCGCTCGACGAGGGCCGTCTGTCAGAGGCCATGCTGGACGTGACCGAGCCCGAGCCGCTGCCCGCCGGCCACCCTTTCTGGAGCCACCCGCGCATCCAGCTCACGCCGCACATCGCCAGCATGACGCAGCCCGTGAGCGCGGCCGAAGCCGTGATCGGCAACCTGCGCCGCTTCGCCGCCGGCCAGCCCATGACGGGCCTGGTGGACCGCGCGCGGGGCTATTGAACCGCCGCGCTGGCGCAGCCCCATGCAGCCATTCCAGGACCCGCGAAAGCCCTGGAAAAGCCGCGCAGAAGCCGCAGAAAAGGCCCGCCGCATGATCTGCTGCCAGCGCCCGAACAACCGCAGCCTGATGCGCTGCAGCCGCGCAAAGCAGCACCCGGGCGCGGGGCAGCGGTTCTAACCTTGCAGGCATTCCCCGACCGTTTCGCCAACGCCACCGCAACGCCCACGCCATGAACGCCATGAACCTGCACTCCGACCTTCCCGAACTCGCCTCGCTCGACGCACTGGACCGCGCCCACCTGATCCACCCGGTCTCTTCCTGGCGCACGCACGAGCGCCGCGGCCCCACCGTGCTGCAGTCGGGCCGTGGCGCCTGGCTGACCGATGCCCGCGGCAACGAGCTGCTGGACGCCTTCGCGGGCCTGTGGTGCGTGAACGTGGGCTACGGCCAGGAAAGCGTGGTGCAGGCCGCCGCCGAGCAGATGCGCCGCCTGCCCTACGCCACCGGCTACTTCCACTTCAGCAGCGAGCCGGCCATCCGCCTGGCCGAGAAGCTGGTGCAGATCACGCCCGAATCGCTCAACCACGTCTATCTGACGCTGGGCGGCTCCGAGTCCGTCGATGCCGCCACGCGCTTCATCGTCCAGTACTACAACGCCATCGGCAAGCCGGCCAAGAAGCACTGCATCTCGCTGGAGCGCGGCTACCACGGCTCTTCCTCGACCGGCGCCGGCCTCACCGCCCTGCCCGCCTTCCACCGCGGCTTCGACCTGCCGCTGAAGACGCAGCACTACATCCCCTCGCCCAACCCCTACCGCTCGGCCGATCCGAAGGACGACGCGGCCATCATCGCCGCCTCGGTCGCGGCGCTGCGCGCCAAGGTGGCCGAGCTGGGCGCTGAGAACGTGGCCGCCTTCTTCTGCGAACCCATCCAGGGCTCCGGCGGCGTGATCGTGCCGCCCGTGGGCTGGCTCAAGGCCATGCGCGAAGCCACGCGCGACCTGGGCATCCTGCTGGTGGTCGATGAAGTCATCACCGGCTTCGGCCGCACGGGCCCGATGTTCGCCTGCGAGGCCGAAGGCGTGTCGCCCGACATCATGACCATGGCCAAGGGCCTGACGGCCGGCTACGTGCCCATGGGCGCGACCATGCTCTCCGACGCCATCTATGCCGCCATCGCCGACGGCGCCCCGGCCGGCGCGCCCATCGGCCATGGCGCCACCTATTCCGCCCACCCGGTCAGCGCCGCCGTGGCGCTCGAAGTGCTGCGCCTCTACGAAGAAGGCGGCATCCTCGCCAACGGCCAGCGCGGCGCGGCGAGCTTCGCCGCCGGCCTGGACGGCCTGCTCAGCCACCCGCTGGTGGGCCATTCGCGCCACCGGGGCCTGCTGGGCGCGCTGGAGCTGGTGAGCGACAAGGCCAGCAAGCGCGGCTTCGACGCCGCCCTGGGCCTGCCCGACCGCATCGCCGCCGCCAGCTACCGCAACGGCCTGGTGTTCCGGGCCTTCGGCGACAACATCCTGGGCTTCGCGCCCGCCCTCACCTACACCGAGGACGAGTTCGCCCAGCTGTTCGCCCGCCTGAAGAAGACCCTGGACGACGTGCTCGCCGAAGCCGACGTGCGCGCCGCCCTCGCCTGAGCTCCCCAAAGGACCCGCGCCGAACGACAATCGGCGCCCTACCCTGACACTCCCGCCGCGCCCACATGATGAACGAAGCCTTCAAGATCGACCGCCTGGACCTGCGCATCCTCGCGCAGCTGCAGAAGAACGGCCGCATGACCAACGTCGATCTGGCCGATGCGGTGGGCCTCTCGCCCAGCCCCTGCCTGATCCGCGTGAAGCGGCTCGAGCAGGCCGGCTACATCGCGGGCTATGGCGCCCATCTGCGGCTGGAGAAGCTGGGCGACACGCTCACCGTGTTCACCGAAGTCACGCTCTCGGACCATCGCCGCGAAGACTTCGCGCGCTTCGAATCCGCGATGCGCGAGGTGGACGAGGTGCTCGAATGCCACCTGGTGAGCGGCGGCTACGACTACCTGCTGCGCTTCATCACGCGGGGCGTGAACCACTACCAGGAGGTGATCGAAGACCTGCTGGAGCGCAACGTGGGCATCGCCAAGTACTTCAGCTACATCGTCATCAAGTCGCCGTTCATCAAGACGCACTGCCCCATCGAGCGGCTGTTCCCGCACCAGCGCTGAAGGCGGGGCGGGGCCGGGCGCACAGAATGCGCCCAATGAGTAAGTTTGATGTAAGTTGTTGAACAACTTGGCGCATACTTGGCGTTTTTCCCCAGCGCCTCAGGACTTGGGGGAGACATTCTTGCGAAGCGCACGGATAGCGGCGCTGCGCTGCAACGGCCCGTCGGGCCGCTGCACGCGGCGCGACGCAGATCGCGCCGCAAGGGTGCCGCTCCCGGGCACGGCCGATCCACCCGAGACCTCTCATCCCCACCATGTTGAACCGCACCACCCTCTCCTTGCTGCAGCGCGCCGGTGAAGCGCTCTATGCCGCCCAGCGCGCCGTCGCGCAGGAAGTCCAGTCGCAGGCCGAAGGCGTGGTCCACACCGTGGCCAGCGCCCCGTTCAGCACCGACGCGGACCGCGCCTACGCCCAGCTGCGCACCGTGGCCCGCCTCTCGCAGGAACTGCAGGCCATGGACGAGCAGCTGCGCTCCCTCTACGGCTCCGCCGCCGCGATGCAGGCGCCCGAAACCCAGGTGCTGGCCGCGCTGGCGCTCAGCGCCCCTGCAGCCCGCAAGGCCCGCGCGGCCGCCGATTCCGCAGCCACCCGCGCCGCGCAGGCAGGCCAGGACAACGCTGTTGCGCAGGACGCGGAGGTCAAGCGCCCCCGCGCCGCGCCGGCCCCTGCCGGGCGCGCACGCCGCTCGTCTGCCGCACCGCGCCTGAGCGGCAATGATTCCAAGGTGCTGGACTATCTGCAGCGCACCCTGAAGAGCGAAGGCTGGACCGAGATGACCCATGCCGCCATGGCGCGCGGCGCGGACATTCCGCTCGGCTCCATCGGCGTGGCCGTCAAGCGGCTGCTGAAGGCCGGCGTGCTGGTGGAAGGCGCGCGCGGGCATTACCGCCTGGGCTGACAGGCGAAGACCCCCGGGGCGGATCGGCAACGCGAATCCGCTCCTGAAACGATAGCTGCAGGCGCTTGCTCCATGCGCGCTGCAGCTATTTTTCTTTCAATACCCCCCAATTAAACGCCTACCCGCCACAAACATGGCGGCAGCGATCAAGGCCGCGCCAGCGCCCGCGCCGCCACCTCGCAGAACCAGCGCACGCCCAGCGGCAGCGCATCGTCGTTGAAGTCGTAGCAGGGGTGGTGCAGCGCGCGTTCGCCGTCCGGGCCCGGGTCGGCACGGCCCTGGCCCAGCCACAGGTAGGCGCCGGGTTTCTGCTGCAGCATGAAGGCGAAGTCTTCCGAGGTGAAGGCCGGGCGCGGCGCCATGTCGGCCGCGATGCCGACGGCGCGCGCGGCCTCCACCGCCAGCGCGGCCTCGGCCGGCGTGTTGACGGTGGCCGGGTAGTAGCGCAGGTAGTTCACCTCGATCTCGGTGCCGCTGGCCAGCGCCACGCCGGCCGCCGCCGCACGCAGCGCGGCCTCGATGCGGTCCTGCGAGGCGGCGTCGAAGCTGCGCACCGTGCCGGTGATCTGCACCTCGGCCGGCAGCACGTTGTGGCTCTGCCCGCCTTCGATGCGCGTGACCGACAGCACGGCCGATTCGCCCGGATCGATGCGCCGCGCGACGATGGTGTTGAGCTGCGTCACCAGCTGGCTCGCGGCCAGGATGGCATCGGGCGTGTGCTGCGGCTGGGCCGCATGGCCGCCGCGCCCGCGCACGGCGATGTCGAAGCGGTCCGCCGCCGCCATGATGGGGCCGGGGCGCGTCTGGGCCTGGCCCAGCGGAAGATCGGGCCAGTTGTGCAGCGCATATACGCTGTCGCACGGAAAGCGCTCGAAGAGGCCATCTTCGATCATGCGCCGCGCGCCGCCCTTGCCTTCCTCGGCGGGCTGGAAGATGAAATGCACCGTGCCGTCGAAGTCGCGCAGCCGCGCCATCTGGCGCGCCGCGCCGATCAGCATGCTGGTGTGGCCGTCGTGCCCGCAGCCGTGGTGCCGGCCCGGGTTGCGGCTGGCGTGCGCCTGCCGGCCCAGCTCCACCATGGGCAGCGCGTCCATGTCGGCGCGCAGGCCCACGCTGCGCGGGCCGCTGCCGCAGCGCAGCGTGCCGACCACGCCCGTGCCGCCGATGCCTTCGTGCACCTGCAGCCCCAGCAGCCGCAGCGACTGCGCGACGATGCCGGCCGTGCGCTTTTCTTCATAGGCCAGCTCGGGGTGGGCATGCAGGTCGCGGCGCAGCGCGATCAGGTCGGGCAGCAGGTCGGCAACGGGGGCGGCGATCGGCTGGACCGCGGTGGGCAGCTCGGATATGGCGGCGGACATGGGTGAAGGGTTCCTGAATACGGGGGTCGAGGCCCGCAGCCGCAAGGGCTGCAGAGCGCAGAAAAGGCTTGTCGCCCGAGCATAGAACGGCACGGCATCGCGGCCTGCCGAACACGGGGCACGCCACGGCAGCGAATTGCGTTTTGGCCCGCAGGCGCCGGAGTTTGTGGGGCAGCGCCGGGCCCAGGACTGGTCAGAACGTGTTTACGATCTCCCAGGGGTCGCGCAGCGGTGTGGGCGGGATGGGATGCAAGGCGCGGTGCGCAGTGGATAGCCCCGCTATCCACAAGCGTCGCAACGCCGCAGAACGCCCGCCGACGTAGCTGCCCTTCGGGTTGGAGCGAAATCGGGCGATTGAACGCCCCGGCTGCTTGCATGGACACGAGTCCATGCGGCGCATCCGAGGCATCCACTCATCCCGATTGCGCTCCAACGCGATCCCCTGCGAGATCGTAAACACGTTCTCAGAACAAGGTGCCCTGCCCCCGCGCCAGCGCATGGCGGAACTGCGAGGCATCCAGCACCGTGCGCTCGCGGTTCAGGCCCAGGCGGCGGCAGGCCGTGTGGAAGCGCTGGCGCAGCAGATCGGCCCAGAGGCCCGTGCCCTTCATGCGCGTGGCGTGGTCGCTCTGGTAGGCCTTGCCGGCGCTGCGGGCGGCCTCGTCCAGGCCGTGCAGGTCCTGGATGCGGGCCATCACGCGGGCGGCGCGCTGCGGGTAGTGCAGTGCCAGCCAGTCGCGCATGAGCGGGTTCAGCTCCCAGGGCAGGCGCACGACGGTGTAGAAGGCCGAGGTGGCGCCGGCCTCGCGCGCGGCTTCGAGCACCTGCTCCATGTCTTCGGTGAGGAACGGGATCTGCGGCGCCACGCTCACGCCCACCGGCACGCCGGCCTCGGCCAGCGCGCGGATAGTGCGCAGCCGGCGGTGGGGGGCAGCGGCGCGCGGCTCCAGCACGCGCGCCAGGGCGCCGTCGAGCGTGGTGATGGTGACGTAGGCGGCGGCCAGCCGGTCGCGGGCCAGGGGCGCGAGCAGGTCCAGGTCGCGCTCCACGCCGCTGGACTTGGTGATGAGCGAGAACGGATGCCGCGTCTCGGCCATCACCTCGATCAGCGCGCGCGTCAGGCGCAGTTCGCGCTCCACCGGCTGGTAGCAGTCGGTGGCCGAGCCGATGTTCACGGCCGTGGGCACGTGCGAGGGCCGCGCGAGTTCGGCGCGCAGCACCTCGGCGATGTTGCGCTTGGCGATGATGCGCGTCTCGAAGTCGATCCCCGGCGACAGGTTGAGGTAGCTGTGCGTGGGCCGGGCGTAGCAATAGACGCAGCCGTGCTCGCATCCGCGGTAGGGGTTCACCGCCTGCTCGAAGAAGATGTCGGGCGAATCGTTGCGGGTGAGCGCGCTGCGCGCCGTCTCCCAGATCACCTCGGTGGCCGGCGGCTGCGCGGGCTCGGCCGCGCCCGATTCGAGCGTGCCCCAGCCGTCGTCGAACGCGCCGCGCTCGTCGCGCATGAAGCGGTGGGCCGTCTGCGCAGCGATGCCGCGGCCCTTGAGGGCCGCAACCGGGATGCGGACCTCGTCGTTCATGGCTGCGGTCGATACTGTTCAAACATACAGCCATTGTAGTGAGCGCGGCTTTGCGTGCCGGCCGCTGTGATTACCCCGGCACCCGGGTGCGGAATGCGCAGCGGCGCCGGAGCCCCTGGGCTACAGTCCCGCCCTTTCGCCGCACGAGGACTTCCCTCCCGCACTTCTTTCCGTTTTTTTCTTCCGCCTTCACCGAGGACTTCACCATGGCTCTTGCACGCTCGCCCTCCATCACCCTTTCGTCGCTGGACGTGGACCGTATCGAGGCCCTGATGGCCGGCATTCCGGCCAGCGCCTTCGCCGGCAAGGCCGCGCTGCAGGCCGAGCTGGACCGCGCCGAGGTGCTGGCCCCGGCCGACATGCCGCCCGACGTGGTGACCATGAATTCGACGGTGGAGTTCTCGATCCGCGAGACCGGCAAGACCTTCTGCCTGAGCCTGGTCTATCCGCGCGACATCGACGGCAGCGCGGACCGCGTCTCGATCTTCGCGCCCGTGGGCAGCGCGCTGCTGGGCCTCTCGGTGGGCGACGAACTCAGCTGGCCCGGCCCGGGCGGCCAGCCGATGACCGTGCAGGTGCAGCAGATCGTCTATCAGCCCGAGCGCGCGGGCGATCTGCACCGCTGAGCGGCCGGGTCGCCGAGCGGCGGCATGAAAAAACCGCCGCGGTAGCGCAAGGCTACGGCGGCGGTTTCAGGGATCAGCTGTGGTTGGAACCGCGATCGGCGCTCAGCCCAGCGCCAGCCGCTCGCGCGCGGCCTGGTATTCGCGGCGCAGCTTCTCGACCAGTTCGCCCGCGCCGCTGATGCGGTCGATGGCGCCGATGCCCTGGCCGCAGCCCCAGATGTCCTTCCAGGCCTTCTTGGCGTCGCCGCCGAAGTTCATCTTGCTCGGGTCGGATTCGGGCAGGTGCTCCGGGTCCAGGCCAGCGGCACGGATCGAGGGCGCGAGGTAGTTGCCGTGCACGCCGGTGAAGAGGTTGCTGTAGACGATGTCGTCGGAGGTGCCATCGACGATGGCCTGCTTGTAGGCCTCCTGCGCGCGCGCCTCGTGCGTGGCGATGAAGGCCGAGCCGATGTAGGCGAAGTCGGCGCCCATGGCCTGCGCGGCCAGGATGGCGCCGCCCGAGGCGATGGAGCCCGACAGCGCCAGCGGGCCGTCGAACCATTGCCGGATCTCCTGGATCAGCGCGAACGGGCTCTTCACGCCCGCATGGCCGCCCGCGCCCGCCGCCACGGCGATCAGGCCGTCGGCGCCCTTCTCGATGGCCTTGTGGGCGAACTTGTTGTTGATGATGTCGTGCAGCACCACGCCGCCCCAGCCGTGCACGGCCTGGTTGACGTCCTCGCGCGCGCCCAGGGACGTGATGACGATCGGCACCTTGTACTTGGCGCAGACCTGCATGTCGTGCTCCAGCCGGTCGTTGCTCTTGTGCACGATCTGGTTGATGGCGAAGGGCGCGGCGGGGCTTTCGGGGTGGGCGCGGTCGTGCGCGGCCAGGGCCTCGGTGATCTCGGCCAGCCATTCGTCCAGCAGCTCGGCCGGGCGGGCGTTGAGCGCAGGCATGGAGCCGACGATGCCGGCCTTGCACTGGGCGATGACGAGCTGGGGATTGCTGATGATGAACAGCGGCGACCCGATGACGGGCAGCGAGAGCTTTTGCAGCACGGGCGGCAGGCGGGACATGGGGAGTCTCCTTCTATGAATAAAAAGCGGCTGTAGCGCTTATCCAGCCTGCGCTTACAGCTATTATTTTAATAGCAACCCGTCAGGCATAGCCAACGGCACAGGCCGTGGCGCGGCCGCTGAGGGCGATGTGCTCCATCAGAACGCTTCCAGCGCCAGTGCGGTCACGCTGGCCGCGCCTTCGACGATGGCGTCGCGCTGCGCGCCGGTGCGCACCAGCAGGTGGTCGGCATAGAAGCGCGCGGTGGCGATCTTGGCGCGCAGGAAGGCTTCGTCGCGGCCCTGCGGCAGCAGCGCCTGGGCCGCCAGCAGCGCCCGGCCCAGCTGCCAGCCGGCCATCAGGTTGCCGGCCAGCATCAGGTAGGGCACGCTGCCCGCGAAGACTGCGTTGGGGTCGGTCTTGGCGTGGGCCACGACGAAGTCCACCACCTGCAGGAAGGCTTCGCGCGCAGTCTTCAGGCGGCGGGCCACGGCCTGGGCGTCGGCCGTGCCGCTGGCGGCGAGTTCGGCCTCGGTCTTCTCGATCTGCGCGGCGATGGCTCGGGCCGTGCGGCCGCCATCGCGTGCCGTCTTGCGGCCCACCAGGTCGTTGGCCTGGATGGCGGTGGTGCCTTCGTAGATGGTCAGGATCTTCGCGTCGCGGTAGTGCTGCGCAGCGCCGGTCTCCTCGATGAAGCCCATGCCGCCGTGCACCTGCACGCCCAGGCTGGTCACTTCCAGGCTCATCTCGGTGCTGTAGCCCTTGACCAGCGGCACCATGAATTCGTAGAACGCGGCGTTGGCCTGGCGCACGTCCGCATCGGCATGGTGGTGCGATGCGTCGTAGGCGGCAGCGGCCGTGGCCGCCATGGCGCGGCAGCCCTCGGTCACGGCGCGCATGGTCATGAGCATGCGGCGCACGTCGGGGTGGTGGATGATGGGCGCGCTGCCGGGCAGGCTGCCGTCCACCGGGCGGCTCTGCACGCGGTCGCGGGCGTATTGCACGGCCTTCTGGTAGGCGCGCTCGGATACGGCGATGCCCTGCAGGCCCACCGCGTAGCGCGCGGCGTTCATCATGATGAACATGTATTCGAGGCCGCGGTTCTCCTCGCCCACCAGATAGCCCACCGCGCCGCCATGGTCGCCGAACTGCAGCACCGCCGTGGGCGAGGCCTTGATGCCCAGCTTGTGTTCGATGGAGACGCAATGCACGTCGTTGCGCTCGCCCAGGGAGCCGTCGGCATTCACCAGGAACTTGGGCACCACGAACAGGCTGATGCCCTTGACGCCCTCCGGCGCGCCGGCCACGCGGGCCAGCACCAGGTGGACGATGTTGGCGGCCATGTCGTGCTCGCCATAGGTGATGAAGATCTTGGTGCCGAAGACCTTGTAGCTGCCGTCACCCTGCGGCTCGGCCTTGGTGCGGACCAGGGCCAGGTCGCTGCCGGCCTGGGGCTCGGTCAGGTTCATGGTGCCGGTCCATTCGCCCGTGACCAGCTTTTCCAGATACGTGGCCTTGAGCTCGTCGCTGCCGGCGGTCAGCAGCGCCTCGATGGCGCCGTCGGTCAAGAGCGGGCACAGCGCGAAGCTCATGTTGGCGCTGTTGAGCATCTCGCTGCAGGCCGCGCCGATGGTCTTGGGCAGGCCCTGGCCGCCGAAGTCCACCGGGTGCTGCAGGCCCTGCCAGCCGCCTTCGGCGTACTGGCGGAAGGCGTCCTTGAAGCCGGGCGTGGTCGTGACGCGGCCGTCCTTGAAGCTGGACGGGTTGCGGTCGCCCTCCACGTTGAGCGGCGCCACCACGCCTTCGGTGAACTTGGCGCATTCATCGAGCACCGCCTGCGCGGTGTCCAGGCCGGCTTCCTCGAAGCCGGGCAGCTGGGCGACCTGGGCGATGCCGGCCAGGTGTTCGATGGCGAAAAGCATGTCCTTCACGGGGGCGACGTAGCTCATGGTTCTTGTCTCCGGGCAAAAATTGTCGAAAAAAAGGCATCGCGAACGATGCCTTGGTCAGCGCTGGCTGGAAGTCAAAGAGCCTTGACGAGCTCTGGGACGGCCGTGAACAGGTCGGCCTCCAGGCCGTAGTCGGCCACGCTGAAGATCGGCGCTTCGGGGTCCTTGTTGATCGCCACGATCACCTTGGAATCCTTCATGCCGGCCAGATGCTGGATGGCGCCCGAGATGCCGGCGGCGACGTAGAGCTGCGGCGCCACGATCTTGCCGGTCTGGCCCACCTGCAGGTCGTTGGGGGCGTAGCCCGCATCGACGGCAGCACGGCTCGCGCCGATGGCCGCGCCCAGCTTGTCGGCCAGGGGGGTCATCACCTCGTTGAACTTCTCGGCGCTGCCGAGGGCCCGGCCGCCCGAGACGATGATCTTGGCGGCGGTGAGCTCGGGGCGGTCGCTCTTGGTGACTTCGCGGCCGACGAAGCGGCTCTTGCCGGAATCGGCCGCGGCTGCGACCTTCTCGACGGCGGCCGAGCCACCCGTGGCGGCAGCGGCGTCGAAGCCGGTGGTGCGCACGGTGATGACCTTCACGCTGTCCACGCTCTGCACGGTGGCGATGGCGTTGCCGGCGTAGATGGGGCGCTCGAAGGTGTCGGGGCTGTCCACCTTGGTGATGTCGCTGATCTGGGCGACGTCGAGCTGGGCGGCCACGCGCGGCGCGGCGTTCTTGCCGCCGGCGGTGGCGGGAAAGAGGATGTGGCTGTAGTTGCCGGCGATGGCCAGCACCTGGGCGGCCACGTTCTCGGCCAGGCCGTCCTTGAGGCTTTCGCCGTCGGCCTGGATCACCTTGGAAACGCCGGCGATCTGTGCGGCGGCCTGTGCGGCGGCATCGGCGCCCTGGCCGGCCACGAGGACGTGGACGTCGCCGCCGCAGGCTGCGGCTGCGGTCACGGTGTTGAGCGTGGCGGGCTTGATGCTGGCGTTGTCGTGTTCAGCGATGACGAGTGCGGTCATGTTCGTGTTCTCCTGCGCTGGTTGTTCTTCAGATGACCTTGGCTTCGTTCTTGAGCTTGTCCACCAGGGTGGCCACGTCGGGCACCTTGATGCCTGCGCCGCGCTTGGGCGGCTCGGAGACCTTGAGCGTCTTCAGGCGCGGCGTGACATCGACGCCCAGGTCTTCGGGCTTGACGGTGTCGAGCGGCTTCTTCTTGGCCTTCATGATGTTGGGCAGCGTGACGTAGCGCGGCTCGTTCAGGCGCAGGTCGGTGGTGATCACGGCCGGCAGCGTGAGGGCCAGGGTTTCCAGGCCGCCATCGACTTCACGGGTGACGTTCACCGCATCGCCGCTCACCTCGACCTTGGAGGCGAAGGTGGCTTGCGGCAGGCCCGCCAGCGCGGCGAGCATCTGGCCGGTCTGGTTGGAGTCGTCGTCGATGGCCTGCTTGCCCAGGATGATCAGCTGGGGCTGTTCCTTGTCCACCAGGGCCTTGAGCAGCTTGGCGACGGCCAGGGGCTGCAGCTCCTGCGTGGTCTCGACCAGGATGCCCCGGTCGGCGCCGATGGCCATGGCCGTGCGCAGGGTTTCCTGGCACTTGGCGTCGCCGCAACTCACGGCGATGACCTCGGTCACCACGCCCTTTTCCTTCAGCCGCACGGCTTCTTCCACCGCGATTTCGTCGAAGGGGTTCATGCTCATCTTCACGTTGGCGATGTCCACACCCGTGCCATCCGACTTCACGCGGACCTTCACGTTGTAGTCCACCACACGCTTGACCGGGACCAAAACCTTCATTGCTGCGGCTCCTTCATTCTTGCTGGTTGAATTGACGTTACGTAAACCGGATTCATTCTATGTCCGGGCTCTCGCCCGGGCCGACCAGCGCGGCCCTCCAGGGCTTGGGGACAAAAAAGAACGATCGTGCTTTTTCTGGATTATAGCCCCGCATCCGCACGCTCAAGGTGTCGCCTGCGGCTCAGGGGGCGCGGGCTGCGCGGCCGGCCGGATCTGCACCACGCGCTGCGGATAGGGGATGTCGATGCCGGCCGCGCGCAGCCCGTCGAGGATGGCGATGTTGATGGCCGAGCGCAGGTTGACCGTGCCGGCGGAAGGGTCGCTCACCCAGAAGTTGAGGCTGAATTCCAGCCCGTCCGGCGCGAAGTTGACCAGGTAGGCCACCGGCACCGGGTCCTTCAGCACGCGCGGCTGGGCGGCCGCTGCCGCGCACAGGATCTGCTGCACCTGGGCCAACTCGCTGTCGTAGCCCACGGTGATGTTGGTGGTGATGTTGAACTTGCGGTCGGCATCCGAGAGGTTCTCCACCCGCTGGGTGATGAGGGTTTCGTTGGGCACGATGGATTCGCGCCCGTTGCCCGCGCGGATCAGCGTGTAGCGGGTCTTGATGTCGGTGATGCGGCCCTCGAAGCCATCGACGCGCACGTTGTCGCCGATGCGCAGCGAGCGCTCCAGCAGGATGACGAAGCCGCTCACGTAGTTGGAGGCCAGCTTCTGCAACCCGAAGCCCAGGCCCACACCCACCGCGCCGCCCAGCACCGAGAGCGCCGTCAGGTCCACTCCCACGGCCGAGAGCGCGAACAGCATGCCGATGAGCAGCAGCAGCGCGCGCGTGGCATTCACGGCCACCTTGCGCATCGACAGATCGGCCACCGCGTTGCTGAGCACGCGCCGCTCGAAGGTGGACGACACCCAGAGCGCGATCACCATCACCGCCGCGGCCGAGAGCACGCCCTGCAGCAGCATCAGCAGATTGGTCTGCGTCTTGCCGAAGCTGATACCGATGCCGGCCAGCTCCTCGCGCACGATGGGCAGCAGCCCGACGATCCAGAGCACCGCCACGCCCCAGGCCAGCCACGAGATCATGCGTTCGACCAGCCGCATGGCGGGCGAGCGCGGAAAGGCCGTGGCCAGCACGCGGGCGAAGAAGCGGATCAGCACCAGCGAACTCAGCACCGGCACCGCCACGCGCAGCACGAAGACCGGCTGGTAGTGCTCCACGCCCGCGCGGCCGGCATAGACCAGGGCCAGCGCCAGCAGCGGGAACATCAGCCCGTCGAAGGTGCGGCGGCCGAACCAGACCGAGTCGGGCGGCTGGTTGCGCCCCACGGCGCGGCTGACGCCGAAGGCCACGGCCAGGCAGGAGGCCAGCACGGCCAGTTCCAGCCAGGTGCTGGAGTGGTTGAAGTCGCGCAGCAGGCGGTCGAACAGCTCGCTCACGGCTGCGCCTTCCATGCGGGCGAGCGCTTTTCGGCGAAGGCGCGGGCGCCTTCCTGGGCGGCCTCGTCCATCATGTTCAGGGCCATGGCCTGGCCGGCCAGCTGGTAGGCGGCGTCCACGCCCAGCTCGCGCTGCTGATAGACCACGGCCTTGCCGATGGCGATGGCGGCGCGGGGCTTTTGCAGGATGGCGGCGACGAGCGATTCGACCTCGGCATCGAGCGCCTCGGGCGCCGCCACGCGGTTGACCAGGCCCTGGGCACGGGCCGTTTCGGCATCGATGAAGTCGCCCGTCAGCAGCATCTCCATGGCCTGCTTGGCGGGCAGGTTGCGCACCAGCGGCACGCTGGGCGTGGCGCAGAAGAGGCCGTAGTGGATGCCGCTGGTGGCAAAGCGCGCCGCGCTGCTCGCCACCGCCAGATCGCACTGCGCCACCAGCTGGCAGCCCGCCGCGGTGGCGATGCCCTGCACGCGCGCGATGACCGGCACCGGCAGGCGCTGGATGGCGAGCATCACGCGGCTGCACTGCGCGAAGAGCTTCTGGTAGTAGGCCTGCTCGGGCCGCTGCGCCATCGCCTTCAGGTCGTGGCCCGCGCAGAAGGCCTTGCCTTCGGCGGCCAGCACCACCACGCGGGCGCCCTCGTCGCGCGCCACGTCGTCCAGCGCCTGCTGCAGCGCGGCGAGCATCGGCTCGCCCAGCGCGTTGAAGCGGGCGGGGTCGGCCAGGGTCAGGGTGACGACGCCGCGGGCGTCGCGTTCGGTGCGCAGCGGGGCGCGGGTGGGGTCTTGCGGGGTGGCGGTCATGGCAGGCGGAGGGAAAGCCCCGCGTCCGCGCACGGCCGGCCGCGGGAGAGAAAGAGGGGTCAGAGATCGGCGAGCACGCGGATGTGCGCTTCGACGCTGCGCGCCAGCGGGTCCATCATGTAGCCGCCTTCCAGGCACGAGACGATGCGGCCCTTGCTGAAGCGCCGCGCCACGTCCTTGATGCGCTGGGTGATCCAGGTGTAGTCCTGCTCGGTGAGGCCGAGCTGGCCCATGTCGTCCTCGCGGTGGGCGTCGAAGCCGGCGGAGACAAAGATCATCTCGGGCTTGAAGGCCTCCAGGCGCGGGATCCAGAGCATCTCGACGATCTCGCGCACGTCCATGCCCTTGGTATAGGCTGCCACCGGCACGTTGAGCATGTTGGGCGCCGGGTCGGCGTCGCCGCTGAACGGGTAGAACGGGTGCTGGAAGATGCTGACCATGAGCGCGCGCGGGTCGCCCGAGAGGATGTCTTCGGTGCCGTTGCCGTGGTGCACGTCGAAGTCCACCACCGCCACGCGGTGCAGCTTGTAGCGCTCCAGCGCATAGCGCGCGGCCACGGCCACGTTGTTGAAGAAGCAAAAGCCCATGGCCTTGTTGCGCGTGGCATGGTGGCCCGGCGGGCGCACGCTGCAGAAGGCGTTCTCGATCTCGCCGGCCATCACCGCGTCGGTGGCGGCCAGGGCCGCGCCGGCGGCGCGCAGCGAGGCGTTCCAGGTGTGGGCGTTGATGGAGGTGTCGGGGTCGATCTGCGCATGGGCCGGGCCGCCGGCCTGCAGCTCTTCGACGAGCCGGTCGGTCATGCCGCGCAGCGAGGCCACGTACATGCGGTCGTGCGCCAGCTCGATGTCGGCCAGCGATGCCTGCGGCGCCTCGAAGCGCTCCAGCGCGTCGGCCACGCCGGTGACGAGCAGACGGTCCTCGATCGCGTCGAGCCGCGCCGGGCATTCCGGATGGCCCGCACCCATCTCGTGCTTCCAGCAGTCGCGGTGGGTGAAATAGCCCGTCTTGCTCACAGTCATTGCCTGTCCCCAAACTTTTTCGGATAACGTCCGGCCATGCATGCACAGCCCAAGATCCAGTCGCTTTTGAACCAGCTTAACACGGTGATTGTGGGCAAAAAGGCGCAGGTCCAGGACTGCGTGGCCTGCCTGCTGGCGGGTGGGCATCTGCTGATCGAGGACGTGCCCGGCGTGGGCAAGACCACCCTGGCGCATGCCCTGGCGCGCACCTTCGGGCTGCAGTTCTCGCGCGTGCAGTTCACCGCCGACCTGATGCCCAGCGACCTCACGGGCGTGTCGGTCTATGAGCGCGGCCGCGAGTCCTTCGTGTTCCACCCGGGCCCGGTCTTCGCGCAAGTGCTGCTGGCCGACGAGATCAACCGCGCCAGCCCCAAGACGCAGAGCGCGCTGCTCGAAGCCATGGAGGAAAAGCAGGTCTCGGTGGAAGGCGAAACGCGCTCCCTGCCCCACCCCTTCTTCGTGATCGCCACGCAGAACCCGCACGACCAGCTGGGCACCTTCGCGCTGCCCGAGTCGCAGCTGGACCGCTTCCTCATGCGCATCTCCATCGGCTACCCCGACCGCGCCGCCGAACGCCTGCTGCTGGCGGGCAGCGACCGGCGCGACCTGGTCGATTCGCTGCTGCCGCTCCTCTCGCAGGACGAACTGGCCGGGCTGCAGCGCCAGGTGCTGGCCGTGCACGCGGCCGAGCCGCTGCTGAACTACGTGCAGGACCTGATCGCCGCCACCCGCTCTGGCCGCTGGTTCCTGCAGGGCCTCTCGCCGCGCGCCGGCATCGCGCTGATCCGCGCGGCCAAGGCGCAGGCGCTGATCGCCGGGCGCGACTACGTGGCGCCCGACGACGTGCAGGCCGTGCTGCCGCAGACCATCGCCCACCGCCTCGTCCCCGTGGGCGATGCCGGCCGGGGCGCGGCCGAGCAGGTGCGCGCCATGGCCCAGGCCGTGCCGCTGCCCTGAAAGCGCCGGCGTGAGCGAACCCGCCCAGCCCGCCGCCCCCACGCCGGGCCATCGCCCCGGCCTGCTGGCGCCCGCCAGGCGCCGCTGGCAGCGCTGGTGGCTTTCGCGCCTGCCGCGCAGCGACACGGCCGAGCTCACGCAGCGCAACGTCTATATCCTGCCCACCGGCGCGGGCTGGATGCTGGCCGCCACGCTGCTGGTGCTGCTGGTGGCGTCCATCAACTTCCAGCTCAACCTGGGCTATCTGCTCACCTTCCTGCTGGCCGGCAGCGCGGTCGCGGGCATGCATGTGGGCCACGGCACGCTGCGCGGGCTGTCGCTGCGCCTGAGCCCGCCGGAGCCGCAGTTCCTGGGCGGCGGCGCCACGCTGCAGGTGCAGCTCTCCAGCACCCGCACGGCGCCGCGCCACGGCATCGCGCTGGCCCTGCACGGCAGCGGGCAATGGGTGTGGACCGACGTGCCCGGCGCGGGCAGCGCCACCGTGCAGGTGGCCTTCCAGCCGCATCGGCGCGGCCTGCACGAGGTGCCCGCGCTCACGGCGGAAACGCGCTTTCCGCTGGGCGCCTTCCGCGTCTGGACGATCTGGCGGCCCGCCGCGCAGCTGCTGGTCTATCCGCAGCCGGAGCTGCCCCCGCCGCCGCTGCCCGCGGGCGAGCCCCAGGCCGGCGGCGCCGGCAGCGCGCCGGCCCAGGGCATCGGCGAATTCGACGGCGTGCGGGCCTACCGGCGCGGCGACCCGCTCAAGCTGGTGGTCTGGAAGAAGGCCGCCCAGGCGCTGGCCGCCGGCACCGACGGCCTGGTGAGCCGCGACGCACAGCAGGCCCAGCGCCAGGCGTTGTGGCTCGACCCCGCCCTCACCAGCCTGGCCGACCCGGAGGGGCGCCTCTCGCGCCTGGCGGCCTGGGTCATCCAGGCCGACCGCCTGGGCGTGGAATACGGCCTGCGGCTGCCCGGCGTGGAGATCGCGCCCGACACCGGCGCCGCCCACCGCCACCGCTGCCTGGAGGCGCTGGCGCTGTCATGAAAACGCCCTACCCCATGGCCTTTTCCGCCCGCAGCCCTTGCAGATCGAGCGCATGCAGCTATCTTTTCGATAGCAATCTGCACCCGGGAGGCCACCCGTGAACCTGCGCCGGACCCTGGCCAGCCTGCCCCGCGATGCGCGGGACACGCTGTTCCTGCTGGCCGTCATCGCCTGGGTGATCGCGCCGCAGGTGCCCTACCTGCCCGGCTGGACCAGCGCCTTCGCCGCCGCCGTCCTGCTCTGGCGCGGCACGCTCACCTGGCAGGGCCGGCCCCTGCCCGGGCGCTGGCTGACGGGCGCGCTGCTGGTGCTGGCCGTGGGGCTCACGCTGGCCACCTTCCGCACCATCGTCGGGCGCGAGGCGGGCGTGACGCTCATCGTGGTGCTGCTCGCGCTCAAGACGCTGGAGCTGCGCGCGCGGCGCGACGCCATGGTGGTCTTCTTCCTGGGCTTCTTCACGCTGCTCAGCTGTTTCTTCGTCACGCAGTCGCTCGCCACGGCGGCGGCCATGCTGGTCGCGCTGCTGGGCCTGCTCACGGCGCTGGTCAACGCGCACCTGCCGGTGGGCCGGCCGCCGCTGGCGCTGTCGCTGCGCATGGCGGCGCGGCTCATGCTGCTGGGCGCGCCGGTGATGCTGGCGCTCTTCCTGCTCTTCCCGCGCATGGCGCCGCTCTGGGGCATGCCGGCCGACGAGGCGCGCGGGCGCAGCGGCCTCTCCGACGACATGGAGATCGGCCAGGTCACCCGCCTGGCGCTGGACGAGGGCGTGGCGCTGCGCGTGCGCTTCGACACGCCCGGCGGCCGGCCGCCGCCGCAGAACCAGCTCTACTTCCGCGGCCCGGTGCTCAGCGTGTTCGACGGGCGCCACTGGCGGGCCCTGGGCGCGCCCTCCTCCGGCGGCACGCTGGACCCGCCGCCCGCGCCCGCCCAGCTGCAGGTACAGGGCGATGCCGTGCGCTACGAAGCCCTAATCGAACCCCACCGCCGCCGCTGGCTGCTGGCGCTGGACGCCACCCAGCAGCCGCCCGAGCTGCCCGCCGGCATGCGCGCCCTCATGTCGCCCGATCTCAGCTGGCAGGCCAGCCGCCCCATCGCCGAGGTGCTGCGCTACCGCGCCGAAAGCCATCTGCGCTTCAGCCACGGCCCGCTGCAGCGCACCCGCCAGCTGCAGCCCTACCTGCAGCTGCCGCCGGGCCTGAACCCGCGCACGCTGGCCCTGGCCGCCCAGATGCGCGCCGACCCGGCCCTGTCGGCAGGCGGCACGCCGGCCTATGTTCAGGCCGTGCTCGACCGCCTGCGCACCGGCGGCTACACCTACACGCTGGAGCCGGGCGTCTATGGCGAGCACACGGCCGACGCCTTCTGGTTCGACGTGAAGGCGGGCTTCTGCGAGCACATCGCCTCGGCCTTCGTCGTGCTGATGCGGGCGCTGGACGTGCCGGCGCGCATCGTCACCGGCTACCAGGGGGGCGAGTTCAACGGCTTCGACGACGCCTGGACGGTGCGCCAGAGCGACGCCCATGCCTGGGCCGAGGTCTGGCAGGCCGGCACCGGCTGGGTGCGCGTGGACCCGACGGGCGCCGTCTCGCCCGGGCGCATCGGCGCGCTGCAGCGGCTGCAGGCGCCGCGCGGCGTGTTCGGCAACGCCATGGACGCGGTGATCGCCCCCAGCATGGTGCAGACCCTGCGCGCCGCCTGGGACGCCGTCAACACCCGCTGGAACCAGTGGGTGCTCAACTACACGCAGGACCGCCAGTTCGACCTGCTGCGCGCCCTGGGCGTGCGCTCGCCCGACTGGCAGGACCTGGGCCGCCTGCTGGCCGGCCTGATGGCCGCCGCGGCGCTGGGCGGCGCGGCCTGGGCCGGCTGGCGCCGCCGCCGGCACGACCCCTGGCTGCGCCTGCTGGAGCGCGCCCGCCACCGCCTGGCCCGCGCCGGCCTGCCCCTGCCCGCCCACCTGCCGCCCCGGGCCCTGGCCGAGCGCGCCCGCGCGCACTTCGGCCCCGCGGCCGACGACTGCGCCGACTGGCTGCTGCGCATGGAAAATGCCCGCTACGCCGCCTATCCCGCCGAGACGCTGGCCGACCTGCAGCGCCGCCTGCGCGGCCTGCGCTGGCCTGCCGCCCGGCCACCCACCTCGCGCTGACCGAAACCGCCGAACCCGCGCCCGCTCAATGACCGCCGACTTCGCCCGACTTTCCCGATCCTCCCGTATCGCTACGCTTTTCATAGCAGCCTGCGCGCTCTCCATCAGCGCTGCAGCCCAGAATCACCCGCAATCCACGCCGAAGAAGAAAAAGACGGCCGCCTCCGCAGCCGCAGCCAAGGCCCAGCCCGCCCCCGTGTTCTACGCCGACCGGGCCGACGCCATGGCTCTCGCCGACGACATCGCCGCCCGCCGCAACCTGGACCGCGAATGGGTGCGCCAGGCCATCGGCCAGGCCCGGCTGCTGCCGCAGGTGCCGCGCCTCATGCTGCCGCCGGCCGCGGGCAAGACGGCCAAGAACTGGCGCGCCTACCGCGGCCGCTTCGTCGAGCCGGTGCGCATCCGCGCCGGGCTGCGCTTCTGGCAGGAGAACGCCGAGACCCTGGCCCGCGCCGAGCGCGAATACGGCGTGCCGGCCGAAATCATCGTCGGCATCATCGGTGTGGAGACCATCTACGGCCAGCAGATGGGCAGCTTCCGCGTGATCGACGCGCTCGCCACGCTGTCGTTCGACTTCCCCGACGCCCACCCGCGCGCCGCCGAACGCAGGGCCTTCTTCCGCGGCGAGCTGGAACAGTTCCTGAGCCTCATGGACCGCACCGGCACCGACCCGCTCACGCCGCGCGGCAGCTACGCGGGCGCCATGGGCCTGGGCCAGTTCATGCCTTCGAGCTGGGTGCGCTATGCGGTGGACTACGACGGCGACGGCCGCATCGACCTCTGGAACAGCCCGGCGGACGCGATCGGCTCGGTCGCCAACTACTTCAAGGGCCACGGCTGGAAGACCGGCATGCCGGTGTGGTTCGACGTGCGATTCGACGCCGAACGGCTGCAGTTGCCCGAGCTGCTGGCGCCCGACATCCTGCCCACCTTCAGCGCCGCACGCATGGCCGAACTCGGCGCCCAGCCCCTGGGCGCGGGCGCCGCGCACGCCGGCCCCCTGGCGCTGGTGGAGCTGCAGAACGGCGGCGACGTGCCCACCTACATCGCCGGCACCGAGAACTTCTACGCCATCACGCGCTACAACTGGTCGAGCTACTACGCCCTGGCCGTGGACACGCTGGGGCGCGAGGTGGCGGCGGCGCGCGCCCGCTAGCGCGCCATCGCCCTACGATGTGAAAAGGCCCCGCCTTCCGGGCAAGGAAGGCAGGGCCCAAGGGAGCGCCCTGAGCGCGCACAGCGCAGCGCTTACTGCGGCATCTTGTAGCTGGTCAGCGCCTGCGGGAACTTGATGAGCCAGAGGCGCACCGGGCGCTCGCTGGCCACGCCCGGCGCCACGCGCGCACCGGCCGTGCCGGCGGGGCAGCCCGCGACGATCTGGCCCTGGGCGTTCACGGTGCAGTCTTCCAGGCTGCCGGCCACTTCCTTGCCGTTGGCATCCACCAGGATGGAGCGCAGGCCGAAGTCGTTGTCGTTCATCAGCGCCACGGTGTTGGCGTCCACCACCGCCAGGCCCTCGGCCTTCTCGGCGACCCAGCCGGCGGCGTTCAGATCCAGCAGCCGGGTCTTGCGCAGGGTGACGACGGTGGAGAAGTCGGCGCCGTTGACGGCCTTGCCGGACATGCTGCTCTTTTCCAGGTCGCTGCCCCAGGCGGTGATGTCGGTGGCGTTGGTGGGGATCTCGATCAGCACCAGCCAGTTGAAGACCTTGCCGTCGGGCCCGGCGCCCTGCTCCACCGCCATGAAGCGGCTGCCGCCCAGCCAGGCCAGATCGCCCATCTTGGCGTTGCCGGTCTTGCCGTCCTTGTAGAGGGCCGCATCCACCGGCAGGGCGTAGAGCCGGCTCGTTTCCGTGGCCGGATCGAACGCCACCCAGCGCAGGAAGCGGGCGTAGTTCTGCACCTTCTCGCTCTTGCCGGTGGCCGCCAGCGTGGCCTTGCCGTCGTCGATGGGGCTTTGCAAAAAGCCGTGCAGCACGCCGCTGCTCTTGTCCAGGGTGAGGCCTTCCATTCCCCGGTTGGCGCGGCGCTTGGAGAGCACCAGCGGCAGGTCGGCCGCACCCGTGCCGGGCTGGTACTTCTTCAGGATGCGGCCGGTGGCCGGGTCCACCTTCGCGATGAAGGGGCCGTATTCGTCGGAGATCCAGAGCGCCTTGCGCGCCTCGTCCACCACCACCGATTCGGGGTCGATGCCGTTGGCGTCGAAGCCGGCCTTGGCGGCGTCATAGACCAGCCTGTCGGTCAGCGGGGTTTCCATGGTGGCGCCCACGCCGCTTTGCAGCGGCCGGCCGCTGGCCTTGACCGTGTCGCTCACCGACAGCGGCGTGAGCGACTGCAGCACGGCTCCGCCCTTGCCCACGCTGAAGAGGCCCAGCGAGGGCACGAAGCTCGGCGCCGGGAAGACCTTGCTGGCGCCGGTCTTCGTGGTGTCGGCCGGGGTGGGCGCGGTGGGGCCGTCGCCGTTGGGGCCGCGGTCGGTCACGCCGTAGAACTGCAGCGAGCCATCGGCCGCGCGGCCCTTGAAGGCCAGGCCCGAGCCGGCTGCCGGGTAGAAGCCCTGCGGAAAATCGCGCTTGACGGCCGCGTTGTCGCCTTCGTAGGGCACGAAGAACCTCGCATCGGCCTGCACCACGTACTTGGTGTATTGCACGGCGCCGGCCACGCCGTCGGCCACGGTGCTGGTGATGGGCTTGGCCAGCGCCGTGGCCAGGGTGTTCTCGAAATGCTCGCGCGCCAGCTGGCGGGCCGTGCCGCTGGTGTCGCGCAGGTTGTAGGGCAGGCCCCGGGCATCGTTGGCTGCGGGCAGCAGCGCGGCCAGCGCCGAGCCGAAGGCATCGCCGGCCTGCGCCAGGTCGATGGACTTGCCGGCCAGCGCCTGCGCCGAGGCCGCGGTGATGCGGATGCCATTGGCGGGGTCGCCGTCCTCGTCCAGGCTCTGCAGCAATTGCAGGCGGTTGACGACCTTGGCATCGGTGCTGTCGGCCGTGCCCGCCAGATCCAGCGGCGTGAGAACGCTGCCGCAGGCGGCCTGGCCCAGCGCCACGCCGCCCAGCGAGAACGCCACCGTCTCGCCCTGCACGCAGCTGAACTGGCCCTGGGCATCGGTGGTGCCCGAGCCGCTGGCCGCGCGGTAGGCCAGGCCTTCGACGGCCGAATCGAGGAAGGTGCCGTTCATGCGCACGGTGGCCGAGCCACCGCCCGAGCCGCCCGAGCCACCACCGCCGCCGCTGCCGCCATTGCCGGCGGGCGGCGTGGCCGCCGAGGCGCTCGAATCGCCATCGCCCCCACCGCAACCGGCCAGGGAGAACGCGCCGGCCAGGGCCAGCGCGACGAGGGTGGGCTTGAAAAGGGGAAGGGGTCGTGCCATGGGAATGCCGCAGAGTGAAGGGGGAGGGATGCCGAAAGGAGTGCCAAAGGCCGCCCGCAGGCTGCGCCGGCCGTAGCGCCCGGCTATCCGTCCGGGCGTGACGATTGCAAAACACCTTCGTGTCAGCGTGATGACGCTTTCACTTCTCCCGGATTCCTCCGCATTCCCGCCCCGGCCCTGCGCTGGCCGCCGGCGGCCTCAGGGCCGCTGCATGCGGCAGGTGAACGGCTGCTCGGCCTTGTCGGCCGCGATCTGCCGCACCACGCGAAAGCCGTAGCCCGAGCCTTCGACGTCGAACTTCACGCCCGGCGCGCCCAGGCGGTCCATCACGCCCACCACCAGCGGCTGCTGGAACTGGTGGTCGCCCGCGCGCATGTGGCCGGACTGGCCCGCCAGCTGCACCTGGGCGGTTTCGAGCTGCCGCGCCACAGCCAGCGCATCGGTGCTGCCGGCGCGGGCCATGGACTGGGCCAGCGCCTCGACCATGAGCTGCATGCGCATGTGGACGTAGTCGTCGGCGGGCTTGGGAAAGCGCTGGCGGAAAGCGCGGTAGAAGGCCTCGCTCTGCGCGGTGGGCAGATTGGGCAGCCAGTCGGCCACGGCCACCACCTTGCCCACGCCGGCATCGCCCAGCGCGGCGGGCGCGCCCAGGGCGTTGCCGTAGAAGGTGTAGAACATGCCGTCGTAGCCCACCTCGCGCGCGGCCTTGACCAGCAGGGTCAGGTCGTTGCCCCAGTTGCCGGTGATGACGGCCTGCGCGCCGCTGGCCTTGATCTTCACGGCGTAGGGCGCGAAGTCCTTCACGCGGCCCACGGGGTGCAGCTCTTGGCCGGCCACGGCCACGTCGGGGCGCTGCGCGGCGAGCTGGCGCTTCGCCTCGCGCAGCACGGCCTGGCCGAAGCTGTAGTCCTGCCCGATCAGGTAGGCGCGGGTGAGGGAGCGGTCGTCACGCACCACCTCCATCAGCGCGGCCATGCGCATATCGGCATGCGCGTCGAAGCGGAAATGCCAGAAGCTGCATTTCTCGTTGGTGAGGATGGGGTCCACCGCCGAGTAGTTGAGAAACACCACGCGCCGCGACGGATCGCGTTCGTTGTGCTTGTTGATGGCCTCGATCAGCACCGCCGCGGTGGCCGAGGAGTTGCCCTGCATCACGAAGCGGGCCCCGTCGTCGATGGCCGAGCGCAGCGCCGAAAGCGCCTCCTCGTTCTGGCCTTTGCTGTCGTAGCGGTTCACCGCCAGCGGCCGGGCGCCGCCGGGCAGCGGCACGCCGCCGCGCGCGTTCACGCGCTCCGTGGCCCAGAGCACGTTGCGGAAGACCGCCTCGCCGGTATTGGCGAAGGGGCCCGAGAGGCTTTCGATCAGCGCGAGCGGAATGGGCGCGGCAGCGGGCTGGGCGGCTCGGGCCAGGCCCCCTGCGGCGGCCGAGAGCGCGGCGAGGGCGCCGGCCTGGCAGGCACGGCGACGCGAGAAAAGAGTCATGGAAGGCACACCGGATACGGCAAGGAACGGAAAAGGCCGCCGCCCGCGCATGCGGTGATGCGGGGCGCCGGCCCGTGAAAAAGCGGCGCAGTGTAGCCGCGCGGGGTCAGGGGCGTGCCGCGCCGCTGGCCGACACCGCGGCGGCGTCATCGCCGGATGCGGAGAAATCGGCCCGCAAGGTGGCGTCGGCCAGGGCGGGCAGCGGCAGGTCGGCGGTGCTGTCCGCGCTGGCAGCACTGGCCGCGCTGGCGTTGGCTGCCGAGCCCGCAGCGCCTTGGGCGGCCGGCGCGGCAGCCGCGGCCGAGGCAGAAGCCGCCGGCGCCGCTGCAGGCTCGGCGGCCCCGGTCGGGCCTGCGGGCGTGCCGGGTCGAACGGCCGGCTGTACGGCGGGCTGCACGGGCTGGGCCGCCGGCAGGGCCCGTTCCTCGATCTGCGACTGGGGCTTGACCAGCATGGGCGTGGCGCTTTCCGGCGCGGGCGCGGCCGGGGGCTGCACGAAGCGGCCGAACAGCTCGAAGAAACGCTCGTAGAAGCGCTTGTCGGTCACCGTCTCGCTGCCCACCTTGACGAGGGTGTCGTCCGATGCGGACACGGGCAGCGACAGCGAGCCCAGCGCGCCCACGCCCAGCGAGGCGGAGTTGTTGATCTTCTTGATGACGTAGCGGTCCTGCAGCGCGCTGGCGAAGGCCGCCGTGTGCTTGCCGTCCGCCCCCTCCGGGGCGCAGACCACGCGCATCTCCACTTCGTAGTGGATGTCGGTGGAGGGCTGGAAATACTTGCGCCCCGCCACCATGTCATCGGTGGCGGTGTTCACCAGGTAGCCCTGGCTCAGCAGCGCGCGCCGGGCCGCCTCGCAGACCTGGGCCTTGGGCGCGTTGATGTGGCGGGTGTGGACGTTGATGCTCTCGAAATCGTCCGGATCGAACCGGGCTGCGCCGGCCAGGCCGGGCATCGAATCGGACACCGTGGTACAGCCCGCCAGCACCGTGCAGACGAGGGCGGCCAGGGCCGTGCCGCCGATGGACAGGGCGTGACGGGGACGAAGCGTGAGGTTCATGGGCATGGGTTCCAGTCGAATCGAGCATTGTGCCGACGCGCAGGTCACCACTGCGTCAACAGGCTCTCAGAGTCCCGCGGCCATGCGGGGTTCAACCCACGGCCAGGGTGCTGGTGGCGAGGGCTGAAAAAAAGGCTCTTGAAATGCAAAAACACGGTCGCATGTTCGATCCAAGCGGAAGGCAAGTTCAGGCAAAAGATGCCAAGAACACCCAAGCTCCGCCAAACCCAACCAACTGGAGTCAACATGCTTTTCACCCCCGTCATCCGCCGCGCTTCGTTCCAATCGCCCCGTGCCGCCGATCTGTCGCTGCAGCGCTTCCTGCAGAGCACCCTGGCCGCGCCCCAGCAGCCGGGCACCCAGGTCTCGCAGGACGACAAGACCGTGACCCTGCAGCTCGACGTGCCGGGCCTCTCGCGCGAGCAGCTCTCCATCACCATCGAAGGCCATCAGGTGCGCCTGGCCAGCGTGGAGGGCGCCCCGCGCCAGGTGCAGCGCGCCTGGGAACTGGCCGACGAGATCGACGCAGCCGGCAGCTCCGCCAAGCTGGAAAACGGCGTGCTCACGCTGGTGCTGGCCAAGGTGGTGCCCGTGAGCCGCGCCCAGCAGCTGACCATTGCCTGAGCGCCTGCGGGCATTCCCCGAGAAAGGTGGCTTCGGCCACCTTTTTTCGTGGCCGCGCAGGCCATGCGCCATGCCCAGGCGGTGCACTGCGCTGGTGCACCGCCCGCGCCGTCCACCACCCGCCGCCCACCCCCGGCGGCCGGCACGCGCGCCAACGCTATGCAAAAGATAGCTGCCCACCCAGGAACAACCAGCGCTGCAGGCCATTCCAGGCACGAATCCATCGCCGTACTGGCACAGCCATTGCTTGAAGCCCCGCATAGCCGGCCGCTCCAACGACGGAAAGCGCTGCCGGCCAGGACGAAGGCGTCCCCACGGGTGTCGGGCCATTGAAGAGGCCGGGCGCTCCGTGTGGGCGCCTTTTCTTTTTGGTGTTCGGCGTGCGCACTGCGCCGCCCTGACCTGGAGTGGCGACGATGGACAAACCCCGGCTGGTGATGGTGGGCAACGGCATGGCCGGCGTGCGCACGCTCGAAGAGCTGCTGAAGATCGCGCCCGGCCTCTACGACATCACCGTCTTCGGCGCCGAGCCGCACCCGAACTACAACCGCATCCTGCTCTCGCCCGTGCTGGCGGGCGAGCAGACGCTGGACGAGATCATCCTCAACGACTGGGACTGGTATGCGCAGCACGGCATCGCCCTGCATGCCGGCTGCACCGTGACCGAGGTGGACCGCGTGCGCCGCGTGGTGCATGCCACCAACGCGGCCGGCGAGACGGTGAGCACGCCCTATGACCGGCTGATCCTCGCCACCGGCTCCAACCCCTTCATGCTGCCGGTGCCCGGCCACGGCCTGGAAGGCGTGCTGGCGTACCGCGACATCGCCGACACCCAGGCCATGATCGACGCCGCCGCCCGCTACCGGCAGGCGGTGGTGATCGGCGGCGGCCTGCTGGGCCTGGAGGCGGCCAACGGCCTCATGAAGCGCGGCATGGACGTGACCGTGGTGCATGTGGGCGACTGGCTGCTGGAGCGCCAGCTCGACGCCACCGCCGCCGGCCTGCTGCAGCGGGCGCTGGAGCAGCGCGGCCTGCATTTCCGGCTCAAGGCACAGACCGCGGCGCTGCTGGGCGATGCCGATGCCGATGCCGGCGAAGGCACGGGCACGGCCGGCCGCGTGCGCGCCGTGCGCTTCCAGGACGGCAGCGAGATCCCCGCCCAGCTGGTGGTGATGGCCGTGGGCATCCGCCCCAACACCCGGCTGGCCGAGCAGATGCGCCTGCATGTGAACCGGGGCATCGTGGTGAGCGACACCCTGCAGACCGTGACCGACCCGCGCATCTACGCCGTGGGCGAGTGCGCCGCGCACCGCGGCATCGCCTACGGGCTGGTGGCGCCGCTCTTCGAGCAGGGCCGGGTGCTGGCCAACCATCTGGCGCAGCACGGCATCGGGCGCTACCAGGGCTCGCTGGTCTCCACCAAGCTCAAGGTGACCGGCATCGACCTCTTCAGCGCGGGCGACTTCCAGGGCGGCGAAGGCACGGAAGAGATCGTGATGAGCGACCCGGCCGGCGGCATCTACAAGAAGCTGGTGCTCAAGGACGACCGGCTGGTGGGCGCCTGCCTCTACGGCGACACGGCCGACGGCAACTGGTACTGGCGCCTGCTGCGCGCGGGCATGACGGTGACGGAGATCCGCGACTTGCTGATGTTCGGCGAGCCGCCGGCCGAAGAGGCCGCGCCACCCGCCACCTCGCCCACAGCCACCGGAACGCTATCGAAACAATAGCTGCAGGCGCGCTCCCAACCTGCGCTACAGCCCCAGAACCCCTGAAACCCAACGACCTCGCCCCATGCAAGCCACCCGTTCCACCTGCCCCTACTGCGGCGTCGGCTGCGGCGTCCTCATCGAAACCGACGGCCAGGCCATCACCGGCGTGCGCGGCGACCCGGACCATCCGGCCAACTACGGCCGGCTCTGCACCAAGGGCTCGACGCTGCACCTCACCGCCACCAACGCGGTCACGCTGCAGACGCGCCTGCTCGAACCCCTGCAGCGCCGCGAACGCGGCGGCCCGCTGCAGGCCCTGGGCTGGGACGCGGCGCTGGACACCGCCGCCCAGGCCTTCGACGACGTGATCGCCCGGCACGGCCCCGACGCGGTGGGCTTCTACGTCTCGGGCCAGCTGCTGACCGAGGACTACTACGTCTTCAACAAGCTCGCCAAGGGCCTGATCGGCACCAACAACATCGACACCAACTCCCGCCTGTGCATGAGCAGCGCCGTGGCCGGCTACAAGGCCACGCTGGGCGCCGATGCGCCGCCCGCCTGCTACGACGACGTGGACCATGCGCAGTGCCTCTTCATCGTGGGCAGCAACGCGGCCTGGGCACACCCCATCCTGTTCCGCCGCATCGAGGCCGCCCGCGCCGCCCACCCCGGCATGAAGATGATCGTGGCCGACCCGCGCCGCACCGACACCGCGGGCTCGGCCGACCTGTTCCTGCCACTGCTGCCCGGCACCGACGTGATGCTGTTCAACGCCATGCTGCACGTGATGCTGCGCGAAGGCTGGGTGGACTGCGACTACATCGCGCGCCACACACGCGGCTTCGAGAGCCTGCTGCCGCTGGTGCTGCACTGCACGCCCGCGCGCGCCGCCCAGGTCTGCGGACTGAAGGCGGAAGACATCGTCACCGCGGCGCGCTGGTTCGCCGGGGCGGACGGCAACAAGCACGCCGAGCGCCGGCCCACGCTCAGCCTCTACTGCCAGGGCCTGAACCAGAGCAGCCACGGCACGGCCAAGAACGCCGCACTCATCAACCTGCACCTGGCCTGCGGGCAGATCGGCCGGGCGGGCGCGGGGCCGTTCTCGCTCACCGGCCAGCCCAACGCCATGGGCGGGCGCGAGGTGGGCGGCCTGGCCAACCTGCTCTCGGCCCACCGCGATCTGGGCAACGCCCAGCACCGCGCCGAAGTCGCCGCGCACTGGGGCGTGGCCGACGTGCCCGCCCGGCCCGGCAAGACGGCGGTGGAGATGTTCCAGGCCGCCGCCGACGGCGAGATCCGCGCCCTCTGGATCGCCTGCACCAACCCGGCCCAGAGCATGCCCGACCAGGCCACCGTGCGCCGCGCATTGGAGCGCGCCGAGTTCGTCGTGGTGCAGGAAGCCTTCGCCACCACCGCCACCTGCGATTTCGCCGACCTGCTGCTGCCCGCCACCACCTGGGGCGAGAAGACCGGCACCGTCACCAACAGCGAGCGCCGCATCTCCCGCGTGCGCCCCGCCGTGGCCGCGCCCGGCCAGGCCCGCCACGACTGGCAGGCCGCCGTGCAGTTCGCGCGCCGCCTCGAAGCGCGGCTGCGCCCGGGCGCGCCCAGCCTCTTTCCCTATTCCACGCACGATGCCGACGCGGGCGCCGAAGCCATCTGGAACGAGCACCGCGAAAGCACCCGCGGGCGCGACCTGGACATCACCGGCCTCTCGTGGCGCCTGCTGCAGGAACGCGGCCCCCAGCAGTGGCCGATGCCCGAAGGCGCCACCGCCGGCCGGGCACGGCTCTACGAAAACGGCGTCTTCCCCACGCCCGACGGCCGCGCCCGCTTCGCCGCCCACGCCTGGCAGCCGCTGGCCGAGCCGCCCGTCTCGCGCTGGCCCTTCAGCCTGACCACCGGCCGCCTGCGCGACCAGTGGCATGGCATGAGCCGCACCGGCACGCTGGGGCGCCTGTTCGGCCACGTGGCCGAACCCAGCCTGCAGATGCACCCTGACGACATGGCGCAGCAGGGCCTGGCGGGCGGCGAGCTGGTCCACGTCACCTCCAAGCGCGGCTCCATCGTGGTGCCGGTGCAGCCCGACGCCACGCTGGCGCGGCAGCAGGTCTTCATGGCCATGCACTGGGGCAGCGAATACCTCGGCGGGCGATCGTCCACCGGCCAGCCGCTGGCGGGCGTGAACGCGCTCACCACCTCGGCCTACTGCCCCAGCTCCAAGCAGCCGGAACTCAAGCACGCCGCCGTCAAGGTGCTCAAGGCCGAGCTGCCCTGGAACCTGCTGGCCCTGGCCTGGCTGCCCGAAGGCGACGCCCTGGCGGCACGCAGCCAGCTGGCCGCGCTGATGCGCGAACTGCCCTTCGCGAGCTGCGTGCCCTTCGCATCCGCCGCGGCCGAGGGCGCCCGCCCGCGCACCGGCGTGCTGCTGCGCGGCGCGGCCTACGAGGCGCCCGAAGGCGATCTGCTCGCACGCATCGAGCGCCTGCTGTGCCTGGATGCGCCCGACACCGTGCGCTACCAGGACCGGCGCCGCGGCCAGCACCGCAGCGCCCGGCTGGCGCGCGCGGCGGACGGCAGCGCCACCCTGCAGGCCGTGCTGCTGGGCGGCGACACGCGCTCGGGCGCCTGGCTGCGCACCGTGCTGCAGGAAGAGCTGCCCGCCCAGGCCTACGGCCGCCTGCTGCTGGTGCCCAGTGCCACGCCGCCCGTGGCCGTGCAGTCGCGCGGCAAGCCGGTGTGCGTGTGCCTGAACGTGACCGACGCGGCCATCGCCACGCAGCTGGCCGCCTGCCACGGCAGCGATGCGGACCGCCTCGCGCAGCTGCAGGGCGCGCTGCGCTGCGGCACGCAGTGCGGCTCCTGCGTGCCCGAACTCAAGCGCATGGTGCGCGCCACGGCGGCTGCCGCGCCCACCACGGAACGGGGGCTGCAGCCGGCGTGAGCGGCGGCGGATTTTCTCGGCACCATATAACGGCTGGTTATCTGACCTGCGGGACAATCGCGGGTTCGCCGGGCGCACCCGCTGCCCGGCCCTGCCGCGTTCTTCGCACCCCGTTCCGCACCTTTCCTCTCTTCTTCTCTCTTTCCAGCCAAGCCGCCATGGGCATCAGCCAGTACATCAAGGAAATCGGCCGCGGCGCGCGCGGCGCCAAGGCCATCGACCGCGCACAGGCCGCCGACCTCTTCGGCCAGGTGCTCGACGGCCAGGTGACCGACCTGGAGGTCGGCGCCTTCTGCATCGCCATGCGCATCAAGGGCGAGACCAGCGAGGAGATGTGCGGCTTTCTCGACGCGGTGCACGCCCGCATGGCCCTGGTGCCGGCCGGCGACGCGCCGCTCATCGTGCTGCCCAGCTACAACGGCGCGCGCAAGCTGCCGGTGCTCACGCCCCTGCTGGCGCTGCTGCTGGCCCGCGAAGGCCTGCCGGTGCTGCTGCACGGCATGCGTACCGAGGCGCGCCGCATCCTGGCCTCCGACGTGCTCGAAGCCCTGGGCATTCCAGCGCTCGAAGCGCCCGAGAAGATCGCGAACGGCCGCGTCGCCCATCTGCGCACCGACCGCCTGCACCCGGGCCTGGCCCGCCTGCTGGCCGCGCGCGAGGTGATCGGCCTGCGCAACCCCGGCCACAGCGTGGCCAAGCTGATGAACCCCTGCGCCGGCCCGGCCCTGGTGGTCACCAGCTACACCCATCCCGAATACTTCGACATGCTCTGCACCACCTTCGCCAGCATGGGCATGCATGCCCTGCTTTCGCGCGGGCTGGAAGGCGAAGTGGCGGCCGACCCGCGCCGCACGCCCCGCTACGACGCCTTCGTGGCCGGCGCCCACCAGCTGCTGGAAGAGCAGCAGCCCGGCACCGCCAGCGAGGTATCCGGCCTGCCCGCAGAGATCGACGTGCAGACCACCGCCGGCTACACCCGCCGCGTGCTGGCGGGCGAACTGCCGGTGCCGCCTGCGCTGGCACGGCAGGTGGAACACATCTTGCGTCTGAGCACCACAATCACCACGGAGACCCGTCCATGACCCGCCCCACCCCCACGTTCCACACCCAAGGCGGCACCGCCCTGCGCGGCACCTGCACGCTGGTGGGCGCCGGCCCGGGCGATCCCGAACTGCTCACGCTCAAGGCGCTCAAGGCCATCCAGGCGGCCAGCGTGCTGCTGGTCGATGACCTGGTGAGCGACGAAGTCATCGCGCACGCCGCGCCCACGGCGCGCATCGTCCACGTGGGCAAGCGCGGCGGCTGCAAGAGCACGCCGCAGGCCTTCATCGAAAAACTCATGGTCATGGCCGTGAACGAGGGCGAGAACGTGGTGCGCCTGAAGGGCGGCGATCCGTTCATCTTCGGCCGCGGCGGCGAAGAGGTCGAACACCTGCGCGCCGCCGGCATCGAGGTGACGGTCATCAACGGCATCACCGCGGGCCTGGCCGGCATGACGCTGCTGGGCACGCCCCTCACCCACCGCGAGCATGCCCACGGCGTGATCTTCGTGACCGGCCACGCCAAGCCCGGCGACGCCGGCACCGACTGGCGCCAGCTGGCCGCCACCGCCCGCGCAGCCAAGCTCACCCTGGTCATCTACATGGGCGTGAGCAGCGCCCAGCACATCCAGGACGAGCTGCTCACCGGCCTGCCCGCCAGCACGCCCGTGGTCGTCATCCAGCACGTCAGCCTGCCCTGCCAGCGGCATGCGCTCACCACGCTGGGCGAGCTGCACGCCACCATCGAGCGCGAGCAGCTCGGCAGCCCCTCGGTGATCGTCATCGGCGACGTGGTGAGCGGCGTGGCCGCCGCCACGCAGGGGCTGGCCTCCGCCACCGACGGCACCACCATCGCGCCGCCGCCCCCGCTGCGGCACGCCGGCTGATCCAAGGCCGATCCGCAAGACCCCAGCGACGCACCGCGAAGAAAACCGCCCAGCCCCTCCACCCCCACCGCCCGCACCGCCATGGCCGCCGCCCTCCCCGCCCTCGCAATGCACCCGCCGGCGGTGCGTACCGGCCCCGCCGGCGATGCCGGCAAGGATGCAGGCAACGTCTCCCTGATGAACATCGCGGGGCGCCAGCGCATGCTGTCGCAGCGCATCGTGCTGCAGACCGTGCTGGCCGTGCAGGGGCAGGCCGAGCAGGCGCGCGCCGCGCGGCAGACTCTGGAGCTGTTCGAAACCAGCCAGGCCCGCCTGGTGCAGACGCCCCGGCAGCTGGACGCCGCCTCGGCCCGCGAGGTGCAGGCCATCTACCACGGCCCCCAGGGCGTGGGCGCAGCCATCGACGCCTTCGCGCGCCAGGCGCGCAACGTGCTCGACCTGGCCGACCAGGCCAGCGCCCGCGCCGCCGACGCGCTGGCCACGCTGGTGGGCACGACCGATGCCGTGCTCAAGGCGCTCGACGCCGCCACCACCGTCTTCGACCAGATCCAGCGCCGGCAGTCCGAAGCCATGATGAACGAGCTGACCGGCATCGTCAGTTCCATCCAGACCGTCGCCCGCGAGGCCAAGGTGGTGAGCTTCAACGCGCAAGTGATGGCCGCCCGCGCCGCATCGCACGGGCGCGAATTCGCCGTCGTGGCGAATGTGCTTTCGGGCATCACGGCGGAGATCGACCGGCTGTCACTGCAGGCCGTCTCGCTCGCCGGGCGCGGCCGCAAGGCCGCCTGAAATGTGTTGGAAAGGGGCGCTGCCCCGGATCGCCCCGCTCAGCCGTGCGCCAGCGCCGCTTCGCGCTGGATCTGCGCGAAACGCTCGGCCAGTTCCTTGCGCAGGCTCTTGCGCAGCAGGGCGGCTTCCCAGCGGCGGCGTTCGTCGGGCGTGGAAGGCGAGAGCGGCGGCACGGCCGTGGGCTTGCGCTCCTCGTCCACCGCGACCATGGTGAAGAAGCAGCTGTTGACGTGGCGCACGACCTGGGTGCGGATGTCTTCGGCCACCACCTTCACGCCGATCTCCATCGACGAGGTGCCGGTGTAGTTCACGCTGGCCAGGAAGGTGACCAGCTCGCCCACGTGGATGGGCTGCAGGAAGGTGACCTGGTCCACGCTCAGCGTGACCGCATAGCGGCCCGAATAGCGCGCCGCGCAGGCATAGGCCACCTGATCGAGCTGCTTGAGCACGGCGCCGCCGTGCACGTTGCCCGAGAAGTTGGCCATGTCGGGGGACATCAGCACGGTCATGCTGAGCTGGTGTGCGGGGAGCTGGGAGGTCATGCATCGATTTTAGGAGCAGCACATGACGGCTGCGCCTGCACTGATGCAGCTTCGCTACACTCGCGCCCATTCTTTTTTCGCGGCTTCCCCGGCTGCGCCGCATCATGTCCGACCCCCAGAAAACCGCCGCCCCCCGATACGACGCCGTCATCCTGGGCGCTGGCGCGGCGGGCCTCTTCTGCGCTGCGCAGGCCGGCCAGCGTGGCCTGAAGGTGCTGCTGATCGACCATGCCGAGAAGGTGGCCGAGAAGATCCGCATCTCGGGCGGCGGGCGCTGCAACTTCACCAACCGCGACCTGGACGTGCGTGCGCCGCACCGGCACTTCGTGGGCCAGAACCCGCAGTTCGCGCGCTCGGCGCTGTCGCGCTACACGCCGGCGGACTTCATCGCCCTGGTCGAGCGCCACGGCATCGCCTATCACGAGAAGCACAAGGGCCAGCTCTTCGCCGACCGCTCGGCCGAAGACCTGATCCAGATGCTGCTGGCCGAATGCGCGGCCGGCCAGGTCGAGCGCTGGCAGCCCTGCGGCGTCAGAAAAGTGGCGTTTTCGGCCAACAGCCCAGACGGGACCAGCGCACCCTGCTATCACATCGATACCGATCGCGGCCCGGTGACGGCGCGCAGCCTGGTCATCGCCACGGGCGGGCTGTCGATCCCCAAGATCGGCGCGACCGACTTCGGCTACCGGCTGGCGCAGCAGTTCGGCATCCCGCTGGTGGAGCGCCGCCCGGGCCTGGTGCCGCTCACCTTCGATGGCGACGCCTGGGCGCCCTATGCGCAATTGGCCGGCCTGGCGCTGCCGGTGGAAATCTCGACCGGCACGAAGAAGGCCCGCACCGCCTTCCTCGAAGACCTGCTCTTCACCCACCGCGGCCTCTCGGGCCCGGCGGTGCTGCAGATCTCCAGCTACTGGCAGCCGGGCACGCCGCTGGCCATCGACCTGGCGCCGGGCGCGGACCTGGCCGGGGCCCTGTCCCAGGGCAAGGCCCGCTCGAAGAAGCTCATCGCCAACGAACTGGCCGGCCACGTGCCCAGCCGCCTGGCCGACGCCTGGGCGCAGCAGAGCCCCGACTGGCAGCGCCCCATCAACGAAGCCTCCGACAAGGCGCTGGCACGGCTGGCCGAACAGCTGGCGCGCTGGGAGCTGACGCCTACCGGCACCGAGGGCTACAAGAAGGCCGAAGTCACGCTGGGCGGCATCGACACGCGCGCGCTGTCGCAGCAGACCATGGAAGCCACCGCGCAGCCGGGCCTGTATTTCATCGGCGAGGTAGTGGACATCACCGGCTGGCTGGGCGGCTACAACTTCCAGTGGGCCTGGGCCAGCGCCCATGCCTGCGCGCAGGCGCTGCCGCCGGCCTGAGCCCAAGCCCAAGCCACCGGCCTGGGGCGCGCGCCCGCCGCCGTGGCCCGGCGTGCCATCAGGCTTCCTCGGCCGCCTCCTCTGAAAAGGCCAGGTGCGGCGGCCTGGCGGCCGCCTCCGCGACCCACCGCTGCAGCGCCTCGGGCGGCAGCGCGCGGCTGAAGAGATAGCCCTGCACCTCGTCGCAGGCCAGCGACTCCAGCATGCGCAGCGTGGCCGCGTCCTCCACGCCCTCGGCCACCACCTGCAGCCCGAGCGTGTGGCCCAGGCCGATGATGGCGCGCGTGATCGCCATGTCGGCCGGGCTCGAGAGCATGTCGCGGATGAAGGACTTGTCCACCTTCAGCTTGTCGATCGCGAAGCGCTTGAGGTAGGCCAGGCTCGAATAGCCGGTGCCGAAATCGTCGATGGCCAGCTGCACGCCCAGCTGCTTGAGCGCCGCGAGCTGCCCCTGCGCCATGCCGGCGTTGTCCATCAGCTGCGATTCGGTGATTTCCAGCTCCAGGCAGCTGGCCGGCATGCCGTGGCGCGACAGCAGCGCGGCGATGTCGGGCACCAGCTGCGGATCGGCCAGCTGCGCAGCCGAGAGGTTCACCGACACCGGCAGGCCCGCGAGCCCGCCGCCGGCTTCCGCCGCGAGCCAGAGCGCCCACTGCGCGCAGGCCTGGTCCAGCACCCAGGCGCCGATGGCCCGGATGAGCCCGGCCTCTTCGGCGATGGGAATGAACTCGCCCGGCAGCACCTCGCCCAGCGACGGATGGCGCCAGCGCAGCAGCGCCTCCAGGCCCGTGGGCTGGCAGGTGCGGGCGGACATGCGCGGCTGGTAGTGCAGCGCGAACTCCCGGCGCTCCAGCGCGCGCCGCAGAGACTGCTCCATGGCCTGCCGGGCCTGCACGCGCTGGTCGGTCTCCAGCGAATAGAGGCGCGCCATGTCGCGGCCGGCGGTCTTGGCCTCGTACATGGCCGCGTCGGCGCGGCGCATGAGCTCGTCCAGATCGCCGCCGTCGCCCGGAAAGACGGCGATGCCCACGCTGCATGACACGTTGAGCTCGTGGCCTTCGACCATATGGCTCTGGCGGATCAGCGGGATCAGCCGGCGCTCCACCGCCTGCAGCACGTCGGCCGGGCCGTCCACGTCCCGCATGATGATGACGAATTCGTCGCCACCCAGCCGGCTCACCGTGTCGCAATGGCGCGTGGCCTGCATCAGCCGTGCCGCCACCGAGCGCAGCAGCCCGTCGCCGATGTGGTGGCCCAGCGTGTCGTTGATGGCCTTGAAGCGGTCGAGGTCGATGAACAGCACCCCCACCCGTTCCCCGTTGACGCTGGCCTGCGCCAGCGCGGCCTGCAGCCGCTGCACGCAGAGCGAGCGGTTGGGCAGCTCGGTCAGCACGTCGTGGTGGGCGAGGAACTGGATGCGCTCCTCGTTGCGCTTGCGGTCGGTGATGTCCAGGGCGATGCCGATGTGGTTGGTGACCGCCCCGCCCTTGCCGCCCTCGCGCACGGCCGACACCATCAGCCAGGCCGGATAGGTGTCGCCCGAGCGGCGGCGTAGCCGCACCTCGCCCTGCCAGGATTCCTTGTCCTGCAGCGTGCGGGCGATGACGGCGCCCAGGGGCGGATCGCCCGCGTCCTCCAGCAGGAAGTCCAGGCTTTCGCCGAGCAGCTCGTAGAAGTCGTGGTGCGTGCTGCGGCAGAAGGCGCGGTTCACGCTCAGGATGCGCTGGTCGGCCGACATGATGATGATGCCCTCCGAAGAGGCCTCGAACACCTTGGCCCAGAGCTCCAGCCGCTGCTCCATCAGCTTCAGCACGTTGATCGGCGTGAAGGCGGTGAGCATGGCCTCGCGCCCCTGGAACTGCAGCCGGCGCGCCGAGAGCACGGCCCAGAGCGGCTCGGCGCTGCCCTTCCAGCGCACCTCGAACTCATCGACCACGCCCTGGTCCGCCAGGCGCTGGAAGAACCGTGCGCGCACGCTGGGATCCAGGCCCCGGTGCCAGGGATCGCGCACCGTGCCGTTGAGCCAGGGCGTGGCCGGCTCGTTGGCATGCAGCACCTCGTGCTCGGGCACCGAGGTGACCACCATCGGGATCGGGAAGGCCTCCACCAGCTCGCGCTGCGCCTCGGCGGCGCGGGCGCTGGCGGCCAGCTCCTGCTGCAGCAGGCGCTCGCGGTCCAGCTGCGCCAGCATGCTGTTGAAGGCCGTCACCAGGCGGCCGATCTCGTCGCTGCTGTTCCAGTGCGCGCGCAGGCTGTGGTCGCCGGTCTGGCGCACCTCGTCGGCCACGCGGGAGAGTTGCTGCAGCGGCTTGGCGATCTGCCGCGCCACCAGCGTGACCACGCTCAGGATGCAGCCCAGCAGCAGCAGGGCCGTGCCCATGTGCAGCCACATGCGGGCGAAGAGGTCGTCCACGCGCGTGTGCAGCAGGCCGTCGAGCTGCAGCGTGCCCTGCTCCCAGGCCACCTGCAGATTGCTCAGCAGCGCGCGCTGGCGGTCGGGCAGCTCGGCCTGGGCCGCGTGCGTGTCGCCCTGCGCGATGGCTTGCAGCATCGCCTGGAAGTCGGCGCCCGCCGCCGCCAGCGCCTGCCGCTGCTGGGCCAGCGCCGAGCGCAGGGCGGGCGAGCCGGCGATGAAGGCCTGGTTGTAGTCCGAATCGATGCCGGCCATCACCGCGTCCAGCCGGCCCGCGAGCGTGAGCAGCTCCCCCGAGCGATGCGCGGAGGAAACGCCCGGCCGCGCGGGCTGGCCCATGAAGCCGGCGATGTCGTGCGTGACCTGCAGCAGCTCCGGAAAGCGCAGCAGGATGAGCGACATCACGTAGTAGCTGTCCAGGTCGGGGTCGAGGATGAGGTTGGACTGGTTGCCCACGGTGGTCATCAGCTCGCGGCCCTCGCTCAGCAGGCGGGCCCGCCCGGCTTCGCGGGATGCAGCGGGCGCCGCAGTGCCTTCGGCCGGGCGCAGCAGCGCCTCGAAGCGCTGCGCGCTGTCCGTGGTCTTGAGCTGGGCGTCGTACTGCGCGCGCACGCGCTGCAGGCGGTCCACCACCAGGGTCGGCGGGCCGCCGTCTTCATGGAGAAAGGCATCCAGCAGCGCATCGCGCACCACCGAGGCATAGGCCGTGCCCACGATCTCCTTGCGTGCGAAGTCGATGGCCAGGAATTTCTCGTGGATCAGGATGCCCGACACGTAGATCACCGCCGTCAGATCGAGCAGGTAGATGAGCATGAGCTTGCGGCCCACGCTGAGCCGGCCCAGCCAGCGGGAAACTCTTTGCACGATGGACATGTGGTGGAAACCCCGGTGGGGAACGCCGTGAAGCGGCCCGTGGAACGAGCGGAATGCATAGCCAAGCCCCAGGCGGGCGATACGCTGCATGCGATGCCGAAAGAGCGAAGCAAGAGCCAAGCCCGGCGCGCCCGGGAGGCACCTCCCGGCCTGCCCGAAAGCGATCCCGGCCCCTGTCGGAGCAGACTGCGCCCCGCCGATACCGCAAGCCCGCTATAATCTCCGGCTTTGCTGGCAAACCCCGTCGGCCAATACTAGTTATAGACGGGGAATTTTCGCCGCGTACGGCTTTCAGGCCCGATCTCCTGGAAACCCTCTGCCGGCACATTTTGGAAAAATTGAGCTAATGACCACCATTCGCGTTAAAGAGAACGAACCCTTCGACGTGGCGCTGCGCCGCTTCAAGCGCACCATCGAAAAACTGGGCCTGCTGACCGACCTGCGCGCCCGCGAGTTCTACGAAAAGCCCACCGCAGAGCGCAAGCGCAAGAAGGCTGCCGCCGTCAAGCGCCACTACAAGCGCGTGCGCAGCATGCAGCTGCCCAAGAAGCTGTACTGATCCAGACAGCCGGCCTCACCGCCGAAAACCCGCGCTAGGGACGCCAAGCGCGGGTTTTTTCGTTTATCGGGTTTGCCCAAACGCTTTCCGGCGCGCTGGCGCCGCCGCCGTGCGCAAGACCTTGCGCCCACACCGAAAGCCTTTGGGCAAACCCTGTCCACCGCCTCCAACCGACAGAAAGCATCCCTATGAGCCTCAAGGACCAGATCACCGAAGACATGAAGACCGCGATGCGCGCCAAGGACTCCGAGCGCCTGGGCACCATCCGCCTGCTGCAGGCCGCCATGAAGCAAAAGGAAGTCGATGAGCGCGTGACGCTCGACGACGCGGCCATCGTCGCCATCGTGGACAAGCTCATCAAGCAGCGCAAGGACTCCATCGCGGCCTTCGAAGGCGCGGGCCGCCAGGACCTGGCCGACAAGGAAAAGTCCGAAATGACCGTGCTGCAGGCCTACCTGCCCGAACGCATGTCGGCCGACGAAGTGGCCGCCGCCGTCAAGGCCATCGTGGCCGAGCTGGGCGCCTCGGGCCCTGGCGACATGGGCAAGGTCATGGGCGCGGTCAAGACGCAGCTGGCAGGCAAGGCCGACATGGGCCAGGTGTCCGCCGCCGTGAAGGCCGCGCTGGCCGGCTGATCGACCAGGCCCCGCAGCGCCGGGCCCGCCTGATGCCGAATGCCGAATGCCGGCACTCCATCCCCGGAGTGCCGGCATTTTTCTTGGCAGCTACGCCGGGGCGCGATCGCCGGCATCAGGCCGGCCGCCGCCTCCGCGCACGGCCTGGGCGACGTATTCCTCCAGGAACTCCACGCACACCCGCACCTTGGCGGAACGGTCCAGCCGCGTCGGATAGACTGCCCAGATGTTGGCCTCCTGCTGCCACTCGGGCAGCACGCGCACCAGCCGGCCCGACTCCAGCTCGTCGCCCACATCCCACAGCGAGCGCAGCACGATGCCGCGCCCGTCCTCCGCCCACTGCACGGCCATCTCGCCGTTATTGGCCGACAAGGGGCCGCGGACCTTGACCGTGTGCTCCACCGAGCCGCTGCGCAGCCGCCACACGCCGAACGGGCGGTCGCGCTCCTTGATGACCAGGCAATCGTGGGCGGACAGATCCGCCACCGTGCGCGGCACGCCCTGGCGCGCCAGATAGGCGGGCGCGGCGCAGAGCACGCGGTGGTTGCTGCCCAGCCGCCGCGCGATGAGGTGGGGCGCGATCTCGTCCCCCACCCGCACGTCCAGATCGAAGCCTTCGCCCGCCACATCCACCAGCCGGTCGAACACCTCCAGGCGCACCTGCAGCGCCGGATGCCGCTCCACCAGGCTGGAGAGCGCCGGCGCCAGCACGCGCCGGCCGAAGCCGAAGCTGCAGCTCACCCGCAGCAGGCCGCGCGGCTCGCGGCGCGTGACGGCCACTTCCTGCATCAGCTGGTCCACGTCGTCCAGGATGCGCTGCGCCCAGTGGAAGACCCGCTCGCCCTCCTCCGTCACCGCCACGCGGCGCGTGGTGCGGTGCAGCAGCTTGACGGCGAGGTCTTCCTCCAGCAGCCGGATGCGCTTGCTCACATAGGCCGGAGACACGCCCAGTTCCACCGCCGCATCGGCGAAGCTGGATTTGCGCGCCACCACGGTGAAGACGCGCAGGTCGTCGGTCGCAGGAAATTTATGCACGATGTGTGAACAATGAGACCACAGGAAGGCCATTGTATGAATCCGGGCGCAGCACAACAATGCAGCCATGCCGTCGGTTTCCGCATTCAGGCGCCGCCGGCCCCACGTCATTGGAGACACCACCATGCAAGCACCCATCACCACCCGCATCGCAGTTCTCGCCGGCGACGGCATCGGCAAGGAAGTCATGCCCGAAGGCCTGCGCGTGCTGCGCGCAGCGGCCCAGCGCTTCGGCATCGACCTGCAGGTCACCGAGTTCGAATGGGCGAGCTGCGACTACTACGCCGCGCACGGCCAGATGATGCCGGACGACTGGAAGGCCCAGCTCAAGGGCTTCGATGCGATCTACTTCGGCGCCGTGGGCTGGCCGGCCACCGTGCCCGACCACGTCTCGCTCTGGGGCTCGCTGCTGAAGTTCCGCCGCGAGTTCGACCAGTACATCAACCTGCGCCCCGTGCGCCTCTTCGAAGGCGTGCCCTGCCCGCTGGCGGGCCGCAAGCCCGGCGACATCGACTACTTCGTCGTGCGCGAGAACACCGAAGGCGAATACACCTCGCTCGGCGGCATCATGTACGAGGGCACCGACCGCGAGATCGTGATCCAGGAATCGGTCTATTCCCGCAAGGGCGCAGAACGCCTGCTGAAGTTCGCCTTCGACCTGGCCCAGAGCCGCGCCAAGAAGCACGTGACCCTCGCCACCAAGAGCAACGGCATCGCCATCAGCATGCCCTGGTGGGACCAGCGCGCCGACGCCGTCGCCCAGGACTACCCCGAGGTGACGCTGGACAAGCAGCACATCGACATCCTCACCGCCCGCTTCGTGCTGCAGCCCGGGCGCTTCGACGTGGTGGCCGCCACCAACCTCTTCGGCGACATCCTCTCGGACCTGGGGCCGGCGACCACCGGCACCATCGGCCTGGCACCGTCGGCCAACCTCAACCCCGAGCGCAGCTTCCCGAGCCTGTTCGAGCCCGTGCACGGCTCGGCGCCGGACATCTACGGCCAGAACATCGCCAACCCGATCGCCATGATCTGGTCGGGCGCGCTGATGCTGGACTTCCTCACGCAGGGCCAGGGCGCGGGGCGCCAGGCGCACGACGCCATCGTGGCGGCGATCGAGGAGGTGATCAAAAGCGGGCCGCGCACGCCGGACTTGGGCGGCACGGCCAGCACCACTCAGGTCGGCGAGGCCATCGCGCAGGCCGTGGCAGCCGGCTAAAGCGCCATCCACACGGCAAGTGAGGCTGCCGCAGCGCAGCCGACCTTGCCAGGGGCGGTGGCAAATCACCGCAAAGACACCTGCGGCGCATGCCTTGGGCCCGCTCGCTACACTCCTGCGTTTTCTTCCACGAGAGCAGGATTGACGGCATGCGCCTGACCGCCTTGTTGCGCCCCTTTGCCTTCCTGAGCCTGGCGGCACTGGCCGCCTGCAGCAGCACCACACCCACCCAGCGCTCCGACGCCATCGCAGCCACCCCCACGCAGACGGCGGCCGGCGGCGTCCCACCCGTCAAGATCGGCATCGCCCTGGGCGGCGGCGCCGCCAAGGGCTTCGCGCACATCGGCGTCATCAAGATGCTGGAAGCCAATGGCTTCGCGCCCTCCGTGGTCGCGGGCACGAGTGCAGGCAGCGTGGTGGGCGCGCTCTACGCCAGCGGCATGAGCCCTTTCGAGATGCAGGAAAAGGCCGTGGCGCTGGACGAATCCCAGATCCGTGACCTGCAGCTGTCTTCGGGCGGCCTGCTGCAGGGCCAGAAGCTGGAAGACTACGTGAACGCGCAGGTCCACAACGTCCCGCTGGAAAAGCTTTCCAAGCCCTTCGTGGCCGTCGCCACGCGGCTGGAAGACGGCGAGCGCACCGTCTTCGCACGCGGCAACACCGGGCAGGCCGTGCGCGCCTCCAGCAGCATCCCGGGCGTCTTCCAGCCGGTGACCATCGGCAAATACCACTTCGTGGATGGCGGCGTCGTCAGCCCCGTGCCGGTGGATGCGGCGCGACAGCTGGGGGCAGACATCGTCATCGCCGTGGACATCTCCAGCAAGGCGCGCGGCAAGGCGCCAGGCGACCTGCTGGGCACGGTGGGCCAGTCGATCGCCATCATGGGACAGAAGCTGGGGCAGGCGGAACTGTCACGGGCCGACGTCGTCATCCGCCCGGAGGTGCTGGACATCGGCGCGGCGGACTTCAGCCAGCGATCCAGCGCCATCCTGGAAGGGGAAAAGGCCGCGCTCGCCGCCATGCCGCGCATTCGGGCACGGGTGGCCCAGCTGCAGGCAGAGCGGGCCCAGGCGGCACGCCTGGCGCAACAGCAGGCTGCGGAAGCGCAATATCGCACCTGCCTGGAAAACCGCTCGCGGATCAGAAAGCTGGCCGAAATGGCCGGGATGGAAGACACCTGCACACCGCCTGCCGGCTACAAACCCTGACGGGCCAACCGCAGGCAGCCCCGCCAGCGGAACACCCATCCGGGCCGGCCTTGCCTGACGGCAAGGGCCGGATCAACGGGCCACGCCGCCCATCGGCTTCGAATCGGTCCGCAGGGCGATTTCATGCCTACCCGTGCCAGGAGCCGAAGAGGCGACGGTCTGCTGCGCCAGTACCGGGAAGCTCGAAAACAGGGCACTGCGCAGTTCCCGGCCTTCCAGCTTGAACGCCACGACGGCCACCACCGCCACCACGGCGATGGCTGCTGCGATCCAGAAGACCCGGACATCCCCCATGCCATCGGCGGCAGTGCCGCGCCTGCTGGCCGCGTCGGCCGGGACCATGGTGTCTGAGAGATGGCGCATAGGAGACTCCCGTAAGGTTCGCAACATTTTTCAAGTCACGTGTGCAAAGTTATACGCCTGCCGGGCAGAGGCGTGTCAGACGCCTTCCTTTGCTGGCGCCATGCACTGCCACAGCGTCCGGAAGGGGCCAGAGGCGGCTACGCCGTCCTCTGCCGCAGCGGCCTTCCGTCCTACGGCAGGCCACCGCAGGCATGCTCACACTCGATCTCGTCGACGCCCCTCGACACCTCCCTCCCTTGCGAAGCTCGCAAGTTGACCCGCCCTGGTGGCGGGTCTCTTTTTTGGCGAGGCGCCATGGGCGTGAAGCCCATTCATCGCCCAGTAGGTGCGATGCGGCAAGCCATCAAGGCAAGAGCCCCTCAGGCCGTCCGCCGGTCAATTCAGCCGGACGTCGAAATACGCCTCTTCGGCATCGCCGATATGCGACAGCGCCCGTTCGCGCGCCGTGGAAGAGGCCTTCTGCCAGCGAAAGGCCACGGCCTGATCGACCTCGGAAATCATGTCCGCTCCGTCCAGCGACGCGATCACCTCGCAAGCCGCCACCACTTCGTACGGCCCGCCCAGGGCCCGCTCCAGCTCACGGGCATAGCGCCGCTCTGCGGCAAGCCTTGCCTCGCCCGGCAAGCTCGAAGGAACATCGCACAGCATGATGCGGTAGGGAGATTCGGTGATCGTCATTTCCATGATGGGCTCCTGATGAATACTGTTTAAATTTACAGTATTTTCATCACCCTGCACAAGAGGTGTTGCGCGTGTGCCCAAGCACGCACGTCCGCGAACCGCACCACCCCTGCTCAGAAGATGCGGCACGGCGCAACCGATTCGGGGATGCGGATCAGGCACGACTCGGCCACGCAGCAACAAGGCCGCAAGCGAGCACAGATGGATGGAAGGGGAAAAAGAAGACTTGCCACGGACAGCCCATGTACGGCTGGCGGGGCGCACACCGCATTGCGCGGCACGCACAAAGAAAAAGCCCCCTAGATCGTCGATCTAGAGGGCTTTGGGTACCAATGGTTAGTTGGTAGGCGCGATTGGACTCGAACCAACGACCCCCACCATGTCAAGGTGGTGCTCTAACCAGCTGAGCTACGCGCCTGTGTGTATTCGAGAAGCGAGAGTATAGCAGTAAAAATCGGCCCGCCGAAAGAATTGCATTTTTTCGCTTCAACGCCGCCGCGCCGAGCGCACGCCGGGCACGGTGGCGACGATGCCCAGCACCTTGCCGAGGCGGCCCGAATCGGCGACCTCCACGGTGAAGGTCATCCAGGCCGTGCCCTTGACGGACTGCGTCTGCACGCCGATGACGTTGGTCTTCTCGCGGGCGAAGACGTCGGAAATGTCGCGCAGCAGGCCCTGGCGGTCGGAGGCTTCCACCGATACGTCCACCGGATAGACGGCAGCGCCTGCGGCCGGCGCGGCCGACGACGCCTTGGGCCGGCCCCACTCCACCTCGATGACGCGCTCGCCGTTGCGCGCGGCCATCTCGCGGAAGTTGCGGCAGTCGGCGCGATGCACGCTCACGCCCTTGCCGCGCGTGACGAATCCGCGGATGGCATCGGGCGGCGCGGGCTTGCAGCACTTGGCAAGCTGCGTCATGAGCGAGTCGATGCCGACCACCAGCACGCCGCCCTTGCCGCTGGCGTCGGCGCCGCGCGCCTTCTTGATGGGCAGGAAGTCGTCGGGCTGCAGGACGGGCTCGGGCGGCGGGCGCAGCAGGGTTTCGATGCTGCGCAGCGAGAACTCGTCCTTGCCGACCACCTCGAAGAGCGCATCGGCCGTCTTGAAGCCCAGTTGCACGGCCAGGTCGTCCAGCTTCATGGCCGTACGGCCTTCGCGCTGCAGCAGCTTTTCGACGGCCTCGCGGCCGCGTGCCACGGTCTCGTGCGTGGCCTGGGCGTTGAACCAGGCACGCACCTTGGCCCGCGCACGGTGGCTGGTGAGGTAGCCCAGTTCGGCATTGAGCCAGTCGCGCGAGGGGCGCCCCTCCTTCACGGTGGTGATCTCCACCGTCTGGCCGTTCTGCAGCGCGGTGTTGAGCGGCACCATGGCGCCGTCCACGCGCGCGCCGCGGCAGCGGTGGCCCAGGCTGGTGTGGACGGCATAGGCGAAGTCCACGGGCGTGGCGCCCTGGGGCAGTTCGACCACCGCCGCGCCGGGCGTCAGCACGTAGATGCGGTCCTCGAAGAGGCCGCTGTGGCTGGCGGAGCCGACCAGGTCGCGCTCCCAGGCCAGCAGTTGCCGCAGCACGGCGATCTTGGCGTCGTATTCGCCGCTGGCCGTGACGCCCGCATAGCCCTTGGTGCCGGCCTCCTTGTAGGCCCAGTGCGCCGCCACGCCGTGCTCGGCATGGTCGTGCATGGCCTGGGTGCGGATCTGGATCTCGATGGGCTTGCCGGCATCGTCGCGCACCACGGTGTGCAGCGACTGGTAGCCGTTGGGCTTGGGCCGGGCGATGTAGTCGTCGAACTCGGCCTCGATGGGCTTGAACTGCTGATGCACCCACGAGAGGGCCGCATAGCAGTCCTTGATCGACGGCACCACCACCCGCAACGCGCGGATGTCGAACACCTGGCCGAAGTCCAGCGACTTGCCGCGCATCTTCTTGACGATGCTGTAGATGTGCTTGGGCCGGCCCTGCACGGTGGCGCTGATGCTGCGCGAGCGCAGCTCCGATTCGACGCGGCTGCGCAGTTGCTCCATGTAGAGCTCGCGCTCGGTGCGCTTTTCGTCGAGCAGCCGGGCGACTTCCTTGTAGGTGTCGGGCTCCAGGAAGCGGAAGGAGAGGTCTTCCAGCTCCCACTTCATCTGCCAGATGCCCAGCCGGTTGGCCAGCGGCGCGAAGACCTGCAGCGCCTCGCGGGCGATGCCTGGAGACACCGGCCGCTTGGAGGCCGCGTAGTAGCGCAGCGTCTGCAGGCGCGAGGCCAGCCGCAGCATGACCACGCGCAGGTCGCGCGAGAAGGCGAGCAGCATCTTGCGCACGTTCTCGGTCTGCACGGCCGGGTCGTCCACCAGGGTGCCGGCCACCTGCGCATCGCGGGCCTGCTGCTGCACGCGCATGAGCTTGGTGGTCTCGATCGCGAGCGTGGCGAAGTTCTCGCCGAAGGCCTTGCTGATGACTTCCTGCGGCTTGTTCAGGTGCGACGAGGCATGCACCAGATAGCAGGCGGCCTGCATGGCTTCGGAGCCGCCGATGCCCTTGAGGATGGCGGCCACCGCATCGGCGTGCGCCAGCGTGTTCTCGCCGGTCTCCAGGGTTTCGCCGATCAGCAGCGGCTCGGCAAAAGCGCGCGCGCGGGCCAGCGCATCGACCTGCTCGGGGAAGGTCTGCGCCGTGGCCGCGATGAGCTGGGGCATGGATTCAGGGCGGCTGCCCTGCGGCTGGGCGCCCGGCAGGGCCTGGCCGACGACGCTGCTCTTCATGCCCGCACCTCGCCATCGCCCTGCAAGAGAAAGTCGGCCACCACCTGCGCCTGGTCGTCGGACACCAGCGTGGGCGCATGCCCCACGCCGGCGAACTCCACCACCTGCGCGCGCGGGCCGCGCTGCGCCATGGCCGCCGCCGTGGCGGGCGAAAGCAGGTCCGACTGCGCGCCGCGCAGCAGCAGCACCTGGGCGGTGATCTGGTCGTACAGCTGCCAGAGCGCCGCCTCGCCGGCCTGTGCGCCCTCTTCGGTCAGCGAGCGGAACGGCACGGCGATGGCCGGGTCGTAATGCAGCGTGAAGCCGCCCTGCCCGTCCGGGCGCAGCATGGGCCGCGACAGCGCCAGCCACTGCGCGGGCGTGTGCGGGCCGAAGCTGCTAGAGATGGCCCAGAGCGCGTCGGCCGCCTGCTGCTCCGACGTGAAGTGCACCGGCTGCCCCACATAGCTGCCGATGCGGCGCAGCGCCGCCCATTCGAGGGCCGGCCCCACGTCGTTGAGCACCAGGCGCCGCACCGGCGCGGGCAGCGGCAGGCCGGGCTGCCCGGCGATCGCCAGGCCGATCAAGCCGCCCATGCTGGTGCCGACCCAGTCCAGCGTGCCGATCGGCGCCTGCGCGTGCAGTTGCGCCAGCAGCGCCAGCATGTCGCCCGCATAGACGGGCACCTGGTAGCCGGCCGCATCGGCCAGCCAGTCGCTGCGGCCACGGCCCGCGACGTCGGGGCAGATCACGCGGGCATGCGCGCTCAGGCGCCGCGCCAGCACGTCGAAGTCACGCCCCTGGCGGGTGAGGCCGTGCACGCAGACGATCACATGCGGGTGGCCGGGGTTGCCCGTCTGGTTCCATTCCCAGTACGCCATGCGGTGGGCAGGGGCCTGCTCCGCAGGCCGGGAAGCGCCGGATGTCGCAGCGGGGAGCCCGGGGCAGAGGACGTGGTTCAGGGTGGGTTCGGTCATGGGAGAACAGGGACTTGCCGTGCGCGCCGCGAGGCGCCGGATCGCTGGACGGGCCTCTTGCCCGATCCTTGACGGCCATCCTAATTCATCCCGCAGGCCCCTTCCGGGGAATGCGGGGACGGGGCCGAGCCGCCACGCCCCCCATCCGGCCGGACGAAAAAAGCCCCGCAGTGCGGGGCTTGCAGAAGGCCGCCGTGCCGCCCGGGCGTGGAAGCGCCGGGGCACCGCAGGGGCCATCGAATCAGCGCATCTGCACGCTGCCGGAGACGGTGACCTGCACCTGCGCCTTGCCCGCCTCGACCGGCACCGGCGCGTCGAAGGCCTCGGCCTTGGCCTGCATCGCCATCATGCGCGGACGCGGTCCGGGCATGGATTCGCTGTTGCTCACCAGCACGTCGCGTAGCGTGTAGCCGGTGAACCCGAAGCCGCGCGAGAGCTCCGTCGCACGGCGCTTGAAGTCCTCGATGGCGCGGCTCTGGGCTTCGCCCTCGACCTTGGCGCGGGCCTCGCGCGAGAGGTCGAACGCGACCTGCGTGATGGGCATGCTCTGGATGCGGCCGGCCGTGGAGGTGATGCGCCCGAAGTCGCGCCCTTCCAGCACCAGCTCCGCGCGGCCCTGCCAGCCGGTGATCTTGCCGTCCTTGCCGTAGCGCGGGAACAGGCCGAAGTTGCCGGTGCGCACCTCCATCTGCTGGGGCTGGGCATTGCGCTTAGCTTCTGCCAGCGCGGAGTCAAGAGCCTGCTTGAGCTGCGTCTGCACGCCTGCGGCGTCGGAGCCTTCCTTGGTGGTGCCCAGCGTCAGCACCAGCACGTCCTGCTGCACGTCCACCGAACCGTGGGCGGACAGTTGCAGCACGTTTTCCATCGGGGCCGGGGCAGTCTGGGCAAAAGCCGCGCCAGCGCAGGCGATCAGGGCACCTGCTGCTATCAATTTGGAAGTATTCTTCAGTGTCATTCGCAACGCTCCGTCAGTTGCGGCGCCCCACTCGGGACGCCGAAACGCCACCTTAACGGGGTTTGCCCGCACGTTCATGAAGCGCAAGCCACGTCTTGGCGTGCTGGCGCAAGACTTGTAACAGTTGGTCAGGACGTGGCGAAAAAGTCGAATTTTTGGCCGCAAGGTGGTCAGAATCGCCGCTGTTACAAATTGGACTTGGGAAAGAAATGGCCTCAACAACCAACCGTACCGACAAAGTTCTCGTGGTGGATGACGACGCCCGCATCCGTGATCTGCTGCGGCGCTACCTGACACAGGAAGGCTTCGAGGTCATGGTGGCCGAAGACGGCAAGGCGCTGAACCGCATCCTGCTGCGCGAAACGGTGGACCTCATCGTCCTGGACCTGATGATGCCCGGCGAAGACGGCCTGTCGATCTGCCGCCGCCTGCGCGCCGCCAACGACCGCACGCCGATCATCATGCTGACCGCCAAGGGCGAGGACGTGGACCGCATCGTCGGCCTGGAAGTGGGCGCCGACGACTACCTCGGCAAGCCATTCAACCCCCGCGAGCTGCTGGCCCGCATCCACGCCGTGCTGCGCCGCCGCCCGCCGCAGGAAGCGCCTGGCGCGCCTTCCGGCGACAACGAGGTGGTGACCTTCGGCCCCTTCACCTTCGACCTGGGCACCCGCGCGCTGCAGCGCAACGGCGAGGAACTGCCGCTCACGACCGGCGAATTCGCCATGCTCAAGGCCCTGGTGCGCCACCCGCGCCAGCCGCTGTCGCGCGAAAAGCTGGCCCTGCTGGCCCGTGGCCGCGAGTTCGAGCCCTTCGACCGGAGCCTGGACGTGCAGGTCTCGCGCCTGCGCAAGCTGGTCGAGGTCGATGCCGCCGCCCCCCGCTATATCCAGACCGTCTGGGGCGTGGGCTATGTGTTCGTTCCGGACGGAGCGAACTGATACGGCCCAGGCGATGTTGAACCGCTCCACACCCTGGCGCGGCTTCTGGCCCGGGATGCCATCCAAGACATCGAGCGCAACCGCAGTCGCCGCCTTGGGGCGCGCCTGCGGTTCGGCGTGCCCGCGAACTTTCCGGCGCCGCCTCGATTCACAACCCGGCTCGCTCGGCGCCCCTGGCGTCCAGCAGCCTCTAGAGCCGGCACGGCATGCAGCGCTCGGCCTTTCTTCCTGAATGACATGAGCGCTACCTACGAGGCATCTTCCGATGCGACCGGCCCCGCTTCGCTCGATGCTGCCAACCCCGAGCGCAACTCCCGCACGCGCGTGGGGCTGAATCTTTTCTGGCGCACCTTCTTCCTGCTGGCCCTGCTGCTGGTCGGCAGCATCCTGGCCTGGCTGCAGACGCTGCGCGCCCTCGAATTCGAGCCGCGCACGCTGCAGACCGCGCAGCAGGTCGCCTCGCTGGTCAACCTGAGCCGCGCCGCCTTGATCCATGCGGACGCCATCGCGCGCGTCTCTCTTATCAAGACCATGGCCGACCAGGAAGGCGTGCGCATCCTGCCGCGCGAACCCGGCGACAAATTCGAGCTGCTGGACCCCTCCGCCCTGGGCACGCGCCTGACCGAAGAGCTGACGCTGCGCCTGGGCCCCGGCACCATCGTGGCCAGCAGCGTGAACGGCGAAAAAGGCCTCTGGGTGGGCTTCACCATCAACGGCGACCCGAACTGGCTGCTGATGGACCGCTCGCGCCTGAGCGCGGCCGGCGGCAAGACCTGGATGATCTGGCTCATCACCGCGGGCGCGCTGTCGCTGGCGGGGGCCGCGGCCATCGCGCGGCTGATCAACCGGCCGCTCAAGCAGCTCTCGTACGCGGCCAACCGCGTGCGCGACGGCGACTTCGCGGCCAGCCAGCTCGACGAAGAGGTGGTGACCAGCGAGATCCGCGAGGTGAACATCGGCTTCAACCGCATGGCGCAGAAGCTCGCCAAGCTGGAGCAGGACCGCGCCGTGATGCTGGCCGGCATCTCGCACGACCTGCGCACCCCGCTGGCCCGGCTGCGGCTGGAAACCGAGATGAGCGTGAACGACGACGTGGCGCGCGAGCACATGGTGGCCGACATCGTCCAGCTCGATGCGACGATCGACAAGTTCCTCGACTACGCCCGCCCCGAGCACGTGAACCTGACGCCGGTCAACCTGCATGCGGTGGTGTCGTCCTGCGTCTATGCCGTGCAGGACCACCGCGAGCTGCAGATCACCATGGACGTGCCCGAAGACCTGAACGTGATGGTCGACGAGGTGGAGCTGGCACGCGTCATCTCCAACCTGCTGGAGAACGCGCGGCGCTACGGCAAGTCGGCCGACAGCGGCACCGCCAGCGTGGACATCGCCGCCAAGGGCCGCGAGAAATGGGTGCTGCTGAAGATGCGCGACCACGGCAACGGCGTGCCGCCCGAGCAACTGGCCAATCTGACCAAGCCCTTCTTCCGCGGCGATTCGGCCCGCACCGCCGCCGCCGGCGCCGGGCTGGGCCTGTCCATCGTGGACAAGACCGTGCAGCGCATGGGCGGCATCTTCGCGCTGGCCAATGCGGCCTCCGGCGGGCTGGTGGCGCACATCCAGCTGCAGCGCGCCGAGCTGCCCAGCGGCAAGGACCCCAAGCAACGCCTGCAGCGCCCGCAGATCAAGCGCCACCTGCCGCCGCGCCCCAGCGGGGACGACGACGCGGGCAATCTCACCTGAAGCCCTGAGGCCGATCACAGCGCCCCACCGCCCGGCATCCGGGGCGGGGCCGCGCAGTGAGGCGGATTAAGCCGCAGCGCCGGCTGCCGTCGGGCGCCCGAACAGCAGCGTGGCGGCGCGGGCCTCCATGGCCAGCCCCTGCCCCACCGGGCCCATGCGCTCGGCCGTCTTGGCCTTCACGTTCACCTGGTCTTCGCGCAGCCCCAGCGCAGCGGCGATGCGCGCACGCATGCCGGGAATGTGCGGCGCCAGCCGGGGCGCCTGGGCGATCACCGTGCTGTCGATGTTGCCGATCTCGTAGCCGCGGGCGCGCACGCGGCGCGCGGCCTCGGCCAGCAGCACGACCGAATCGGCGCCCTTGAACTCGGGATCGGTGTCGGGGAAATGGCTGCCGATGTCGCCCAGGGCCGCGGCGCCCAGCAGCGCGTCGGTGATGGCGTGCAGCAGCACGTCGGCATCGGAATGGCCCAGCAGGCCCAGCGTGTGCGGGATCTCCACGCCGCCGATGATGAGCTTGCGCCCGGGGACCAGGGCGTGGATGTCCCAGCCTTCGCCAATTCGCAGATCCATGAGATTCCTTGTGTGTGCTGCGCTGGGCGGCCGCGCGATGGCCGGGCCGCCCCGGTTTCAGAAAATGGTGCGCGCCGGCACGGCCGAAGCCTCGCCGCGCTGGCCGCCGAAGCGATCCAGCGTGGCGCCGTGCATGCGCTGGGCCAGCACGGCGGCGGCCAGCGCGAAGTCGTCGGGATAGGTGACCTTGAAGTTCTGCGCCCCGCCCGGCACCAGCCGCGGGTGGTGGCCCATGGCCTCCATGGCGCTGGCCTCGTCGGTGGCCTGGGCGCCCAGGTGCTCCAGGGCCTGGAGCAAGGGGCCCAGGCGGAACATCTGCGGCGTCTGGGCCAGCCATTTGTCGCTGCGGTCCACCGTGGCGCCGACCCGCACGCCACCCGGCCCTTCGGTGGCCGTCTTGAGCGTGTCGGCTAGCTTGTGCGCCAGCAGCCCGCCCACCGCATCGTGCGCGCAGGCGTCGATCAGCGCGTCGATCTGCGCCGTGGTGACCAGGCAGCGGGCCGCGTCGTGCACCAGCACCCAGTCGTCCTCGCCCGCGCCGCGCGCCTTGAGCGCCAGCAGGCCGCCGCGCACCGTGTCCGCACGCGTCGCGCCGCCGCAGGGCATGACGAAGAACTGCGGGCTGACGGGCGCCAGCCGGTCGAAGAAATCATCGCCCGGCGCCACGGCCACCAGCGTGCCCAGCAGCCGGCCCACGCCGGCGAAGGCCGCCAGAGTGTGCAGCACCATGGGCTGGCCGGCCACCGGCTGGTATTGCTTGGGCTGGGGGGGCGCCGTGCCCTGCGCCGCGCCAGCCGCGGAAGGCGCGACCGCCCGGGCGCCGACGCCCGCGCAGGGGATGAGCGCCCAGAAGCGCCCGGTAGCGGCCAGCGGCACGGGGGGCATGGAAGCGAGGGCGGCGTCGAAGGTCATGGGCGGCCGATTCTACGAGCGCCCCGTCCCGCCCTGCGGCCCTTGCAGGGTTACGGAAAGGACACATATGTCTCCAATCCCCGCCCCCTAGAATCATGCGGCTTGCGCCCGCGTGCCTTCTGCGCCTGGGCCTTCCGGCCCGACGCCCGCCAATCCGCCCCCTCGCATGGAACTGCCCAAACTCTCCCCCGGAAAACGATTCACCCTGCCCCGCCCTGCGGGCAGCGCCGATGCGCTGCTGCTGGCGCGCCTGGGCGAGCGGGAAAAGGACCAGCACCGCACGGTGGCCATCGTCACGGCCGACGCCACCGACGCGCAGCGGCTGATCGACGAGATGGCGTTCTTCGCGCCCGGGCTGCGCTGCGCGCTGTTCCCCGACTGGGAGACGCTGCCCTACGACACCTTCTCGCCCCACCAGGACCTCATCAGCGAGCGCCTGGCCACGCTCTGGCGCATCAGCCAGAAGGACAAGGACACCGGCGCCGACGTGGTGCTGGTGCCCGCCACCACGGCGCTCTACCGGGTCGCGCCGCCCTCGTTCCTGGCGGCCTACACCTTCCACTTCAAGGTCAAGCAGAAGCTGGACGAGGCCAGGTTCCGCGCCCAGCTCACGCTGGCCGGCTACAGCCATGTCTCGCAGGTGGTGAGCCCCGGCGAGTACGCGGTGCGTGGCGGGCTGATCGACCTCTTCCCCATGGGCTCGCCCGTGCCCTACCGGGTGGACCTGTTCGATGACGAGATCGATTCCATCCGTACCTTCGATCCCGACACGCAGCGCAGCCTCTACCCCGTTCCCGAGGTGCGCCTGCTGCCCGGCCGCGAATTCCCCATGGACGACGCGGCCCGGGCCAAGTTCCGCAGCCGCTGGCGCGAGCTGCTCGAAGGCGACCCCACGAAAAGCCGCATCTACAAGGACATGGGCAACGGCGTGGCCACGGCCGGCATCGAGTACTACCTGCCGCTCTTCTTCGACGAGACCGCCACCGTCTTCGACTATCTTGGAGAGGACGCCACCGTGGTGCTGCACGGCGACCTGGAGCCGGCCTTCCAGCGCTTCTGGCAGGACACGAAGGAGCGTTTCCGCCTGGTGCAGGGCGACCCGGACCGGCCGGCGCTGCCGCCCGAATCGCTGTTCCTCGGCACCGAGCAGTTCTATACCCGCGCCAACGCGCACGCCCAGCTGGCGCTGCGCCCGGGCACGGAAGACGTGGCCGACAACCCGAACTTCCAGAAGCTGGGCGATCTCTCAGTCGTGCGCGGCGCCGAGGACCCGCTCGCGCGCCTGCACGCCCACATCCGCAACACGCAGCACCGCGTGCTGCTGCTGGCCGAGAGCGACGGCCGGCGCGAGAGCCTGCTGGACTTCCTGCGCGCATCGCAGCTGAGCCCGCCCGCATTCGAATCGCTGGCCGAATTCCAGGGCCAGTCGGCCGAGCAGGTCGGCATCGCCACCGCCGCGCTGGCCGTGGGCTTCGCCTGGATCGAAGAAGGCATCGACTTCGTCACCGAGACCGAGCTGTTCGCCGCCGGCGTGACCACGCGCCGGCGCAAGAAGCAGGAACAGGTGAGCGATGTCGAGGCGCTCATCAAGGACCTGTCGGAACTCACCCTGGGCGACCCGGTGGTGCACAGCGCGCACGGCATCGGCCGCTACCGCGGCCTGATCCACATGGACGTGGGCCAGAAGAATCCCGACGGCACGCCCGCGATGCAGGAGTTCCTGCACCTCGAATACGCCGACAAGGCCGTGCTCTACGTGCCGGTGAGCCAGCTGCAGCTCATCAGCCGCTACACCGGCGTATCCGCCGACGAGGCGCCGCTGCACAAGCTGGGCAGCGGCCAGTGGGAAAAGGCCAAGCGCAAGGCCGCCGAGCAGGTGCGCGATTCCGCCGCCGAGCTGCTCAACATCTACGCGCGCCGCGCGGCGCGCGAAGGCCATGCCTTCCGCTATTCGCCACAGGACTACGAGCAGTTCGCCAACGACTTCGGCTTCGAGGAAACGGCCGACCAGAACGCCGCCATCCACGCGGTGATCCAGGACATGATCTCGCCCCGCCCCATGGACCGGCTGGTCTGCGGCGACGTGGGCTTCGGCAAGACCGAGGTCGCGCTGCGCGCGGCCTTCGTGGCCGTCACGGGCGGCAAGCAGGTGGCCTTCCTCGCGCCGACCACGCTGCTGGCCGAGCAGCACTACCAGACGCTGGTGGACCGCTTCTCCAAGTGGCCGGTGAAGATCGCCGAGGTCTCGCGCTTCCGCTCCGGCAAGGAGATCACGGCCGCCATCAAGGGCATCGGCGACGGCACGGTGGACATCGTCGTGGGCACGCACAAGCTGCTGAGTGAGTCCACCAAGTTCCACAACCTGGGCCTGCTCATCATCGACGAGGAACACCGCTTCGGCGTGCGCCACAAGGAGCAGATGAAGGCGCTGCGCGCCGAGGTGGACGTGCTCACGCTCACCGCCACGCCGATCCCGCGCACGCTGGGCATGGCGCTGGAGGGCCTGCGCGACCTCTCCGTGATCGCCACCGCGCCGCAGCGGCGCCTGGCCATCAAGACCTTCGTGCGCACCGAAGGCACGGGCGTGATCCGCGAGGCGGTGCTGCGCGAATTGAAGCGCGGCGGGCAGTGCTACTTTCTGCACAACGAGGTGGAGACGATCGAGAACCGGCGCCAGAAGCTGGAAGAGATCCTGCCCGAGGCGCGCATCGCCGTGGCCCACGGCCAGATGCCCGAACGCGAGCTGGAGAAGGTGATGCGCGACTTCGTGGCGCAGCGCTACAACATCCTGCTGTGCTCGACCATCATCGAGACCGGCATCGACGTGCCCACGGCCAACACCATCATCATGAGCCGCGCCGACAAGTTCGGCCTGGCGCAACTGCACCAGCTGCGCGGCCGCGTGGGCCGCAGCCACCACCAGGCCTATGCCTACCTGATGGTGCCCGACATCGAAGGCCTGACCAAGCAGGCGGCCCAGCGGCTGGACGCCATCCAGCAGATGGAGGAACTGGGCTCGGGCTTCTACCTCGCCATGCACGACCTGGAGATCCGCGGCGCGGGCGAGGTGCTGGGCGAGAACCAGAGCGGCAACATGCTCGAAGTGGGCTTCCAGCTCTACAACGAGATGCTGAGCGAGGCCGTGAAGTCGCTCAAGGCCGGCAAGGAACCCGACCTGCTCGCACCGCTCTCGGTCACCACCGACATCAACCTGCATGCCCCGGCCCTGCTGCCCGACGACTACTGCGGCGACGTGCACCTGCGCCTGTCCTTCTACAAGAAGCTCGCCACGGCCAAGAACGCCGACCAGATCGATGGCCTGCTCGAAGAGATCGTGGACCGCTTCGGCAAGCTGCCGCCGCAGGCGCAGACGCTGATCGACGTGCACCGCCTGCGCGTGCTGAGCCAGCCCTACGGCGTGCTCAAGGTGGACGCGGCGCCGGGCGTGATCAACATCACCTTCAAGCCCAAGCCGCCGGTGGACCCGATGGCCATCATCCACCTGATCCAGAAGAACAAGCACATCAAGCTGGCGGGCAACGAGAAGCTGCGCATCGAACGCGAACTGGCCGAGCCCAAGGCCCGGGCCCAGTTGGTGCGCGACATCCTGCGCAGCCTGGGCCAGCCGCTGGCGGTGCAGGACGCGAAGGCTTGAGCGGCTCGAGCGCCTGGACAGAAAGAGCCAACGGGCGCCGGGCACATGGCGCTGCGACCGGCGCCAAGGCCATGCGCCGTAGCCTGGTTGCCGCAGTTCCACGACGCTGATTGCTTCTCCGGCCGCTGGAGCTCCGGCTCGCCCTTGCACGCCGCCCTCGTCAGGCTGCGGCTGCCTGCGTCGGCGGCCCGGGCCTTCGCTTGTGCGGAGACAGCAATGAGAACTGCAGAGGCCCCCGTGGTCGGGGTCGGGGTCGGCCGGGAATGAAAATCACCAGAGCGTGATGCCGATCTGTCCGGTTCCTGTTGCGCATGCGGTTGTCCCGACTCATGTTTGCGATAGATCAAGGACAGGAAGCAGTTCGTTGCGCAATACCGATATCGACTTCGCTTTCCCGATAGGACTGCAGCTCACCTCGCATTTTTCTCCTTCATAGTTGTTCCAAGGCGTTACAGCCATACCGAGTGGCGCGCAAGACTGGCCGGCACCTACCCCCCGATGCCCCGAGGAGGAGACACCATGCGACAGAATGTCCACACCACGCAGCGGGAGTTCGACTTCCCGACCGATGCGACGCTGATGTCTACGACGGACACGCAAAGCCACGTCACGTACGCCAATGCGGCCTTCATCGCCGTGAGCGGCTTCGATCGCGACGAGATCATGGGCCAGCCGCACAATCTGGTGCGGCACCCGGATATGCCGAAGCAGGCCTTCGCAGACATGTGGGCAACGTTGAAGCGGGGCAAGTCCTGGACGGCCCTCGTCAAGAACAGGCGAAAGAACGGTGACTTCTACTGGGTACGGGCCAATGCCACGCCGGTGATCCGCCAGGGACAGGTCACTGGCTACATGTCGGTGCGTACCAAGCCCTCTCGATCCGAGATCGACGCGGCCGAGGCGCTCTACCGCAAGTTCAGATTGGGGCAGGCGGGCACGCTGGCCTTCCACCAGGGACTGATCGTACGAAGCGGTTGGCTCGGCTGGACTTCGGTGTTCCAGACGATGCCGGTGCGCTGGAGGATCCGCTCGGGCATTCTCGCGGGCGGCCTGCTGGGTTACGCCGGGGCGGCGGCCTGCGGCCTTGAAGGGCAGGCCCTTGGCACCTATGCCGCGGGAGCGGTCACCGTTGCGTTGGCGGTGTCGCTGTGGCTGGAGTCGCAGATCGCACGCCCGCTGGGCCTGGTGCAGCAGCAGGCGCTCAGCGTGGCCGCCGGCCAGCCTATCGAGAACAAGCACCTGAACCGTGTCGACGAGATCGGAATGATCCTGCGCGCAGTCAACCAAGCGGGGCTCAATCTGAGGTCGCTGGTCGACGACGTGAGCGGCCAGGTGGATGGCGTGCTGACCGCCAGTTCCGAAATCGCCCTTGGCAACAACGACCTGAATTCGCGCACCGAGGACGCCGCATCGAACCTGGAGGAGACTGCGGCAGCCATGGAGGAGATGAACGCCACCGTCAAGAACAATGCTGCCATCGCCTGCAAGGCCGCGGAACTGGCCGAGAGCGCCAATCAAGCAGCCGGCAGCGGAGGCAGCATCGTGCGGGAAGTCGTGGACGTCATGCGGGAGATCTCGGCAGCGAGCCAGCAGATCTCCAGCATCCTCGGCGTGATCGACGGCATCGCGTTCCAGACCAACATCCTGGCGCTGAACGCCGCGGTGGAGGCCGCGCGCGCGGGCGAACAGGGCAAGGGATTCGCCGTGGTCGCGAGTGAAGTCCGCAGTCTCGCGCAGCGGTGCGCCTCCTCCGCCAAGGAAATCAAGACCCTGGTTGGCGCGAGCCTGGAAAAGGTGGGCAGCGGCGCCTTGAAAGTGGACGCAGCGGGCAGTGCGATGGCCGAGATACTTGCCCAGGCCGCCCGCGTGAACGACCTGATCGGCCAGATCAATCATTCGACCGTCGAGCAATCCGGGGGAATCGAGGAAGTCAACGCCGCCATATCGCAGCTGGACCACATGACGCAGCAGAATGCCGCGCTCGTGGAGCAATCGGCAGTGGCTGCGCAAACGCTGGCCGGACAGGCGGAGCGGCTGGCCGAGTCGGTGAGCGTCTTCAAGAGTTGACAAAAAAAGCACGGGGCAGAGGTGCCGGCTCATGCCGACCTCTGACCACCGCGGCTACAAAGGGATAGGGTCGTGATATGGCTGTGAATCACCAGCCGCGGATGCTTCAATGGCAGACCAGGGACGCAGACGAGGCAAGGCAGATGATGTCTGCAGCCTACTCACGGATCAAGACGATCGCCGCGCTGTCGAACGGGCTGGACATGGGCGTTTCCGGAGCCGCCGTCGGCGGACTCAGCGTGGCGAGCCTGTCCACCGATTCGGGCTTCGATCTGCATGCCACCGAAACCTTCGATGCCTACCACGTATGCTCCGCGTCCCAGGGCCGGATACTGCAGTTCGATCGTGGCGAGGTGAACCCGATACAGGCCGATGGCGCGATCTACCTGCTGGATTCGTACGCGGTGACGCGCTCCATCTTCGAAGAGCGCTCGCGGACCGTGGGCATTTCCATCGCAACGGAAACCTTGCATGCCGCGTTGTCCGAACTGATCGAGGCACCGGTGGTCTCCCGGGTCCGTTTCACGTTGCGCGTCGAACGCGATGCCCCCGTCTTCCGCAGCCTATTCCTCATGGGCCAGGCTCTTCAGGAGGGCATGACGGGTGCCGCGCCGCTGGCCACGGCACCAGTGGCGTCCACGAGCCTGAGAGAGTCGATGATCCAGCTGCTGCTGCACGGCACCTCGCACAGCTACAGCGAAGTCCTCGGGCAGCAGCGCGTTCCCGCCCTGCTGCCAAGGCAGGTGCGGCGCGCGATGGAGTACATGCAGGCGCACGCGCACCAGCCTCTCACCGTCAGAGAAATCGCCGCCGCCGCAGAGGTGAGCACGCGCGCGCTGCAGTTGTCGTTCCAGCGCTTCAACCAAACCAGCCCGCTGCAGTATCTGCGCCAGCTGCGGCTGAAGGGCGCGCGGCGGGACATGCTGGACCCTGGCCAGCCCTTGAGCATCTCGGCCATCGCACTGAACTGGGGCTTTTCGCACATGGGCCTGTTCGCCCTGCAGTACCGGGCGGCGTACGGCGAGCTCCCCCGGGAGACGATCGCACAGCGGCGATAGGCGGCGGCGGAGCGATAACATCGCCCACTTTCGCCCATTCCGCCTGCCTTCCACCGCTTCGCACGCACATGACAAACGCCACCGAATTCGCCCCCGACCTCAACGTACAGGGCATCCAGCCGCCCCTGCGCCTCGCGGATTTCAAGCTGATCGCCTTCGACATGGATTCCACGCTGATCAACATCGAGTGCGTGGACGAGATCGCCGACGCGGCCGGCCGCAAGGCCGAGGTCGCCGCCATCACCGAGGCCGCCATGCAGGGCGTGATCACCGACTACAAGGAAAGCCTGCGCCAGCGCGTGGCCCTGCTGCGCGGCGTGAGCGTGGAGCACATGCAGCAGGTCCTGCGCGACCGCCTGCGCTTCAACCCCGGCGCGCGCGAGCTCATCGCCGCGGCCAAGGCCGCGGGCCTCACCACGCTGCTGGTCTCGGGCGGCTTCACGTTCTTCTCCGACCATGTCAAGGCAGGCCTGGGCATCGACCTGGCCCGCGCCAACGTGCTGGAGATGGAAGGGGGCCAGCTCACCGGCCGCCTGGTGGACCAGCCCTGGGGCGACATCTGCGACGGCGCGGAAAAGCGCCGCACGCTGCTGGAAGTGGCCTCGCTCATGGGCATCTCGCCCTCGCAGGCCATCGCTGTGGGCGACGGCGCCAACGACCTGCCCATGATGGGCGTGGCCGGCCTCTCCGTCGCCTACCACGCCAAGCCGGCCGTGCGCGCGCAGGCCAAGGTGGCGATCAACGAGGGCGGGCTGGACCGGCTACTGGAAGTGCTGAGCTGAAGTGCTGAGCTGAAGTGCTGCGCGGAGGTGCGGCGCGGAGGGGCGGCGCAGCCGAATCACTATTGATTTGATAGCAAATACCGCAGGCTGCACGCGCGCTGCAGCGGTATTTTATCTAGAGGTTGGGCCACCGCGCGGGCCACACCAACGCAGCATAAGAACCTGCTGCGTTATATCAATATGAAAATTAAAACGTGGCCCGCACCGTTTTGGGGATTTAGACTCGCTGCATCTCTAGCCTGAAAGTGAAGCAGTCATGTTCCTGAAGAAAGCCCTCTCCACCCTCGCGCTGGCCACGCTCGCCCTGAGCTCGCACGCCGCCGACGTGGTGCTCAAGGTCGCCGCGTCCGCCGTGCCGCACGCCGAGATCCTGAACTTCGTCAAACCCCAGCTCAAGGCTCAGGGCGTCGATCTGCAGGTGCGCGAATTCAGCGACTACATCCAGCCCAATGCCGCGGTGGAAGACAAGCAGCTGGACGCCAACTTCTTCCAGCACCAGCCCTATCTGGACAGCTACAACAAGGACCGCAAGAGCAGCATCGTCGCCGTGCCCGGCGGCAAGGTGCATGTGGAGCCCTTCGGCGCCTACTCCAAGAAGATCAAGTCGATCAGCGAGCTGAAGGACGGCGCCACCATCGCCATCCCCAACGATCCGTCGAACGCCGGCCGCGCGCTGCTCTTGCTGCAAAAGCAGGGCCTGATCACGCTCAAGGACCCGCGCGTCATCACGTCCACGCCCATCGACATCGTGAAGAACACCAAGAAGCTGAAGTTCCGCGAACTCGAAGCCGCCCTGCTGCCCCGCGCGCTGGACGACGTGGACCTGGCTCTGATCAACACCAACTACGCCATCGAAGCCAAGCTCAACCCGACCAAGGATGCGCTGTTCATCGAATCGGCCGATTCGCCCTACGCCAACTTCGTGGCCGCCCGCCGGGACCGCATCAACGACCCCGCCATCCAGAAGCTGGTGAAGGCGCTGCACACGCCCGAAGTGAAGAAGTTCATCGAAGAGAAGTACAAGGGCGCCATCGTCCCGGCGTTCTGAGTGCCCTGCGGCGCGCCTCCTCTCAGCCGCCCAGCGGCGGGGAGGCCGCACCGATGCGCCCGTATTCCATGGGCAGCTTGACGTAGAAGACCGTGACCGGCTCCCGGGCCAGCGCAGCCAGGAGCCGTTCGGCCACCGCCTCGGTGGCCGAAACGGTGACCATCACGGGTTGCTCGGCCAGATCGAACAGATGGGTCGAATGCATGCGGCCCGCCTCGCCGAAGCCTTCGGCAGCCCCCAGCAGGCTGCCGCCCATGGCGCCCTGCTCCTTGGCGAACTGCAGCAGCCAGTCGCCCAAGGGAGTGTGGCCATGCCGATGCTCCTGCTCGGCGAAGAACGTGATCTGATAACCCTTCATGGCGGATTCCCTGTCTGGCTGCGTGAAGGACCGAAGCATACGGCGGCCCCGGTCTCTGCCGACGCATCCAGGCCAGGCGCACTGCTTGCTGCTTCAGTCGGCGCCGGCCAGCCCGCTCGCCACCCACCAGGCCAGCGCGAACATCATGGTGCCCGTCAGCGCATCCAGCCAGCGCCAGGCCCGCGGATTGGCGAACACGCCCTGCAGCTGGCGCCCGGCCACGGCCAGCAGCACGAACCACAGCAGGCTGGCGCAGGTGGCACCGGCCACGAAGACCCATTTCAGCCCTCCGTCCTGCCGCGCGCCGATGGAGCCGATCAGCACCAGCGTGTCCAGATAGACATGCGGGTTCAGCAGGGTGATGACGGCCAGCGCCCCCAGCACGCCCATCACGCCGCGCTCCGCCCGGCCGCTCACCTGCAGGCCCGCCTGCGGCGCGAACAGCGCGCGGTTCCAGGCGAAGGCGCCATAGGCGAAGAGGAACACGGCGCCGCCCAGCGTGAGGTAGTGGGCCAGCACGGGCGAATCGCCCAGCAGCTGCGCCATGCCCGCCACGCCCAGGCCGATCAGCACCGCGTCGCTCAGCACGCACCAGAGCACGCAGGCCTGCACGTGCCGCCCCTGCACGGCCTGCCGCAGCACGTAGAGGTTCTGCGCGCCGATGGACACGATGAGCGACAGGCACACCGTGAAGCCGGCCAGCCACGAGGCAGAGAGAGAAGAGGAAGAGGAATCGGTCCACATGCGGTCGATTGTCAAAACGCGCCGCATTTAAGTAAACTTAAATCCTCTAACCAATATGAAGCAAAACTGAATGCTCGACTACGCCGGACTGGAGGCCCTCGCCGCAGTGGTGCGCGAAGGCAGCTTCGAGCGCGCGGCGCGCAAGCTGCACGTCACGCCCTCGGCGATCTCGCAGCGCGTCAAGCAGCTGGAAGAGCGCGTGGGCCAGGTGCTGGTGCTGCGCGGCACGCCCTGCACCGGCACCGATGCGGGCCGGCGCCTCTGCCTGCATGTGGAGCAGGTCGCGCTGCTGGAAAACGAGCTGCGCCGCAGCAACCCCAGCCTGATGCCCGACCGCGACGCGCCCGCGCCGGCCTTGAAGCTGGCGGTGAATTCCGATTCGCTCTCCACCTGGTTCATGGATGCCATGCGCGCCTTCACGGCCGGCGGCAACGAGCTGCTGGACATCCGCATCGACGACCAGGAGCACACGGCCCAGCGCCTGCGCGAGGGCGAGGTGCTGGCCGCTGTCACCGCCACCGGCACGGCGATCGCCGGCTGCAACACCTGGCCGCTGGGCACCATGCGCTACGTGGCGACGGCCAGCCCCGCCTTCTTGGCGCGGCACTTTCCGCAGGGCCCCACGCCGCAGGCGCTGGCCGATGCGCCCATGATGGCCTACGGCCGCCAGGACCGGCTGCAGGACCAGTGGATGCAGCAGCACGGCATGGTCCTGCCGCGCCGGCACCCGCCGCGCCACTTCCTGCCCAGCAACTTCGCCTACCTGCGCGCCTGCGAATCAGGCATGGGCTGGGGCATGCACCCCACGGTGATGATCGCCGAGCAGCTGGCGCAGGGCGTGCTGGTGGATTTCGCCCCCGGCCTGACGCTGGACGTGCCCATGTACTGGGCCCACCCGCGCAACGCCCAGGCAGGGCTGGAGCGGCTCACGCAATGCGTGATGGCCGCCGCGCACGACTGGCTGGGAGACGCCGAATGACTGCCGATGCAACCCATGGCCTGATCGCCACGCCCGATGCCGAGAGCATCACCCGCCTGGTCCACGGCTTCTATGCCGAGGTGCGGCGCGACCCGCTGCTGGGCCCGGTCTTCGAGGCCGCGCTGCACGGCCGCTGGGAGCCGCACCTGCAGCGCATGGTGGATTTCTGGAGCACCGTGGCGCTGGGCGCGCGCAGCTACCGCGGCAACGTGCTGGCCAGCCACCGGCCGCTGCAGGGCGTGACGCCCGCGCACTTCGCGGCCTGGGTGCGGCTCTGGGGCGAGCACACCAGCCGCCTCTTCGTGCCGGACGTGGCGCTTTCGCTGCAGCAGGCTGCGCACGGCGTGGCGCGCAACCTGTTCCGCGCGCTCATCGGGCGGCTGCCGGATTTCGCGCTGGAGAGCGACCAGGAACACGGACGCGAGCACGGCCACGGCTGACCGGGCGCGCTGGCGCCACGGCGCTGAGAACGTGTTCACGATCTCGCAGGGGATCGCGTTGGAGCGCAATCGGGATGAGTGGAAGCTTCGGATGCGCCGCATGGGCTCATGCCCATGCAAGCAGCCGGGGCGTCCAATCGCCCGATTTCGCTCCAACCCGAAGGGCAGCGGTGTGGGCGGGCGGTCTGCGGCGTTGCGGCGCTTGTGGATAGCCATGCTATCCACCGCGCACCGCGCCTTGCATCCCATCCCGCCCGCACCGCTGCGCGACCCCTGGGAGATCGTGAACACGTTCTGAGGGCGCTCAGCCGCCGCGCGATCCGCCCCGGGCCGCGCGCAGCGGCGCCAGCAGATCGCCCAGGCCGTTGTGGTCGATCTCGTGCATCAGCGCCAGCAGGCGGCCGATGTCGCCGGACGGAAAGCCCTCGCGGGCGAACCAGTTCAGGTAGTTGCCCGGCAGATCGGCGATCGCCGTGCCCTTGTGCTTGCCGAAGGGCATGGTCACCGTGAAAAGGCGTTCGAGCTGTGCGGGGTCCATGGAACGGCTCAGCCCCCTGCCCGCTTGACCGTGTGGCCCTGCGCCTTGAGCGCCTGCATCACGCGCTCCACATGGTCGCCCTGCACCTCGATCACGCCGTCCTTGACGGTGCCACCCGTGCCGCAGGCGGCCTTGAGCTGCTTGCCCAGCTGCGCCAGCTCGGCCGCCGGCAAGGCCACGCCCTTGACCAGCGTCACCGCCTTGCCGCCCCGGCCCTTGGTCTCGCGCGACACGCGCACGATGCCGTCGCCCGCCGGCACCGCCGCGGCCCGTGCGGCAGCGCAGGCGCATTGCGCCACGGGCTGGCGGCAGTCGGGGCACATGCGGCCGGATTCGGTGGAATAGACGAGGCTGCCCAGATCGCTCAGGCGCATGGCAGAAGGCTCCAGAAAAACAGAGGGGAAGGGACGAGGCGGGCAGGTGGGCATGCAAACCCGGAAGGGCCCGATTATCCCGGCGCCCGGGCCATGCCCCACAATCGCGGCTTCGTTCCCACATGCCTTCGCACCCGGCGCATACGGCCTTTTCTGCCGCGCTGCGGTCGCCCGGCTCTCGTCTGCCTGCCCATGCCCTTTGCCGCCCTCGGCCTCTCTCCTGCCCTCGTCCACGCCGCCAATGCCCTGGGCTTTACCGCGCCCACGCCCATCCAGGCCGAGGCCATTCCCGCCGTGCTCCAGGGCCGCGACCTGCTGGGCTGCGCGCAGACCGGCTCCGGCAAGACCGCCGCCTTCGGCCTGCCACTGCTGCAGCAACTGCTGCCCCAGGCGCAGATGGCCACCCCCGGCCACGGCCCGCGCCGCCTGCGCGCCCTGGTGCTGGTGCCCACGCGGGAGCTGGCCGCCCAGGTGGGCGATGTGCTGCGTGAACTGGCGGGCCACCTGCCCGGCCAGGCGCTCAAGGTGGCCGTCGCCTTCGGCGGCGTGTCGATCAACCCGCAGATGATGGCGCTGCGCGGCGGCGCCGACGTGATGGTGGCCACGCCCGGCCGGCTGCTCGATCTGGTGGACCACAACGCCCTCTCGCTCGCGCAGGTCAGCACCCTGGTGCTGGACGAGGCCGACCGACTGCTGGACCTGGGCTTTGCCGACGAGCTGCAGCGCGTGCTGGCCCTGCTGCCCGCACGGCGCCAGAACCTGCTGTTCTCGGCCACCTTCCCGGCCGGCGTCGCCACGCTGGCCGAGGGCTTGCTGCGCGGCCCCCTGCGCATCGACGTGCCGCAGGCGCCCGAAACCGCCCCCGACATCGCCCAGCGCGCCATCGCGGTCGAAGCCGCCCGCCGCACGCAGCTGCTCAAGCAACTGCTCAAGGACGAAGCCGGCTGGAGCCGCGTGCTGGTCTTCGTCGCCACGCAATACGCGGCCGAGCACGTGGCGGAAAAGCTCTACAAGGCGGGCATCTACGCGTCGCCCTTCCACGGCGGGCTGAGCCAGGGCACGCGCCGGCAGGTGCTGCAGGAATTCAAGGACGAGCGCTGGCAGGTGGTGGTGACCACGGACCTGGCGGCGCGCGGCATCGACATCGCCGGGCTGCCGGCCGTCGTGAACTACGACCTGCCGCGCGCCGCGGCCGACTACGTCCACCGCATCGGCCGCACGGGCCGGGCGGGCGCGAGCGGCACGGCGGTGAGCTTCGTCACGCCCGAAACGGCGCCGCACTGGCGGCTGCTCGCCAAGCGGCACGGGCTGCTGGCGCTGCCGGTGGAACAGATCGCGGGATTCGAGGTGGCGCTGGAGCCGGCTGCCACCGCCACGCCAGACGCGGCTGCGGGCGATGCCGGCGCTGATACCGACGCTGCGGCCCAGGCAGCCCAGCGCCCCGGCAAGCTGCCACCCGGCACAGGCGGCATCAAGGGCAAGCGCCCGAGCAAGAAGGACAAGCTGCGCGCGGCAGCTGCTGCCGCCGCCCAGGCCGGCGGCACCGGCAAGCCCGCAGCGGATTGAGGCCGGCGGGCCTGCCGGCCATTCGGTCTGTGAGAACGTGTTCACGATCTCCCAGGGGTCGCGCAGCGGTGTGGGCGGGATGGGATGCAAGGCGCGGTGCGCAGTGGATAGCACGGCTATCCACAAGCGCGGCAACGCCGCAGACCGCCCGCCCACACCGCTGCCCTTCGGGTTGGAGCGAAATCGGGCGATTGAACGCCCCGGCTGCTTGCATGGGCACGAGCCCATGCGGCGCATCCGAAGCATCCACTCATCCCGATTGCGCTCCAACGCGATCCCCTGCGAGATCGTTAACACGTTCTGAGGGGGCCAGGTCAGTCCCCGCCGCCTCCGTCGCCGCCATCTCCCGCGCCATCGGCACCATCGGCACCTTCACCGTCTTCGTCGTGCGGGCCATCGCCTGCCGCGCCATCCTTGCGCGCCGCCGGCTTGCGGGGCATGCCCTCGCCCGGCTTGGCGACGATCTCCACGTAGAACTGTGCGGCGCCCGACTGCGCCACGTCGTCGATCAGGCGCGTGATGTCTTCCACCTGCACGCTCTGGGCATCGTCCTGCGTGCTGCCGAAGCGGCAGTCGAAGTCCCAGAAGCGCACGCCTTCGGGCAGGGCGCGGCGGCGTTCGCGGCGCAGGTAACGGTGGATGTCGTGACGGGCCGCGTCCAGCAGCCGGTCGCGGTTCTTGCCTTCGATATGGAGCACATAGGTTTTTCGCATGCGCCCATCGTAACCGCTGCCGCGGCTTTACTATGATTTCAATAGCGCATGGCGCTTATTTACAAAGGGCCGCAGGGCATTTTCGATGCCAAAACCAGCCCCTGCGTGCCGACCGGCTCAGTAATGCGGCGGCAGCTCGTCGCGCAGGTTGCGTGCGCCCGCGCCGCCACCGGCCTCGGGCATCTGCTGGCGCAGCTGGGCCACGGTGCGGGCCAGCGCGTCGATCTCCTGCTGCTGGCGGTAGATGACCAGGTTGAGCTGGTCGAGCAGGTCTTCGGTGTAGCTGGCCTTGATCTCCAGCTCGGTCAGGCGCTGCTCGGTGGGATGGGGTTCGGCGGACATGCGGCGTATTGGACCGCAAAAAAAGGGCGCCACCGTGACGCCCTTGCAAGAAAGAAGAAAGCGGTTGCGCGCCGCTCAGCCCGCCAGCGCCTGGCCCAGCCGGGCCACGCCTTCGCGGATGCGCTCCACGTCGGCCGTGGCGAACGACAGGCGCAGCGTGGCGTGGTCGGGGTGGGCGCAGAAGAACGGCGTGCCGGGCACGAAGGCCACGCCCTTGTCGATGGCGCGGCGCGCCAGCTCGTTGCCGTCGGCCACCTTGCCGCCCGCGCCGGTCAGCCGCACCCAGAAGAACATGCCGCCGCGCGGCCGCACGAACTGGGCGGCATCGCCCAGCTCGGCCTGCAGCGCATCACCCATGGCCTGGGCGCGCTGGGCATAGACGGTGCGCACCTTGTCCAGCGTGGCGGGCATGCGGCCGGCCTTGAGGTATTGCGCAGCGGTGGCCTGGGCGAAGGTGCTGGTGTGCGCGTCGCTGAACTGCTTGCACATGGTGGCCTTGGCCAGCAGCTCGGGCGGCGCGATCATCCAGCCCACGCGCAGGCCGGGCGCCAGCACCTTGCTGAGGGAGCCGCAATGCACCAGCAGCTCGCGGCTGCCCGGCACGCCCGCCGACAGGTTCAGCAGGCTGGGCGGGGGCGCTTCGCCGAAGTACAGGTCGCCGTACGGGTCGTCTTCCACGATCACCGTCTGGTGGCGCACGGCCATCTCCAGCACGGCCTTGCGGCGCTCCAGGCTCAGCGTGGCGCCGCTGGGGTTGCCGAAGGTGGGGATCAGATAGACGAACTTGGGGCGGTGCTCGGCGATCAGCTTTTCCAGCGCATCGGTCTGCACGCCGTCGCCGTCGATGGGCGCGCTGATGAGTTCGGCGCCGTAGAGGCGGAAGCACTGGATGGTGGCCAGGAAGGTCGGGCCTTCGACGATGACCTTGTCGCCGGGGCTGATGAGCGTCTTGCCCAGCAGATCGAGCGCCTGCTGGCTGCCGGTGGTGACGATGAGGTCGTCAGGCGCCACGCCCGTGGCGCCCTTGCCGGTCATCAGCGCGGCCAGTTGCTCGCGCAGCGGGCCGTAGCCCTCGGTCGCGCCGTACTGCAGGGCCGCGCCGGGGTCTTCTTCCAGCGCGCGGGCGCTGGCGGCGCGCAGGCCTTCGACGTCGAACATCGCGCTGTCGGGGAAACCTCCGGCAAAGCTGATGATGCCGGGCTTGCCCAGCAGCTTGAAGAGTTCGCGGATGGCAGAGGTTTCAACGTTGTTCAGACGGTCGGCGAATTGCATGGCGAGATGGCTCCTTTGAGCGCGGGATTGTGGCCCAAAGCCGCAGCCGCCGACACCCTCGGTGCTACGCCGGGTTCAGGTTGACGCCGGATCGGGCGAGCCCAGAACCTGCGCATGCGGTGCCGACAGCGGGCAGCGCCGGCAGTGCAGCGCCGCAGCGGGCGCAGCCGTGCAGAAGGGCGTCGGGCAGGCGCCGCTGCAGCACGGGTCGGCCGGAGAGGCGCACAAGCGGTGGGGCGCATCGCCCTCTTCCGCGGGCCGGCAGCACGGGCTGCGCGCCATGAGCCACCAGGCCAGCAGCAGCGGCACGAACACCACCGACAAGGCCACCAGCAGCGGCACAGCCGCCTCCAGCGCGGTCACGGCGCGGTTCCGGCAGCCACCCCGTCGGCCGGCCGCGCAGGCGACGCATGCCGCGCCACCCGGCCGAACTCCGCACTGCGCAGCCCCGTCGCCAGCAGCCGCATGCACTGCGCCAGATCGCCGCGGCGCAGGTTCAGGTCCACCCGCACCCAGCGGCGCGCCGTGTCGATGGCGATGCAGTAGCCCGCCAGCCGGTCTCCGAGAATCGCGTGCAGCGCACGGCGGTAGGTCAGCGGGTCGGCCATCGGCAGACGCAGCGGCAGCACCATCAGCTCCCGGCCGGCATCGCCGCGCTGCAGGGGCCAGAGCGCCGTCTGCGGCATGCGGTGCATCACGGCGGCGGTGGAAAGATCGATCATGTTTGTCAGGGCGCCGCAGTGGCTGAAAAGCCATGGCGCCCGGCGGTGAAACATGCGATGCAGTCTAGGAAAGCGCGTATCAAGATGGCGTAAAGATGCGGGCCGCCGGCATATATTCGGCGGCAACATCCGCCCTTCCCTACCGCATCCCGCCTGGGCCTGCCCTGCTCCGCCCGGCGCTACCCCGGCGGGCGGCAGCCCACGCAGCAGACCGCACAAGACGCCATGAAAACCGCGCACATCGAACCCTTCTTCGCCGCCCTCAAGGCCGCCAACCCGCTGCCCAACACGGAGCTGGAATACACCACCGTCTTCGAGCTGCTGGCCGCCGTGCTGCTCTCGGCCCAGGCCACCGACGTGGGCGTGAACAAGGCCACGCGCCGGCTGTTCCCCGTGGCCGGCACGCCGCAGGCCATCCTCGACCTGGGCCTGGAAGGGCTGGAGAGCTACATCAAGACCATCGGCCTCTACCGCAGCAAGGCCCGCCACCTGATGGAGACCTGCCGCATCCTGGTGGAACGCCACGGCGGCCAGGTGCCCCGCACGCGCGAGGAACTCGAAGCCCTGCCCGGCGTGGGCCGCAAGACCGCCAACGTCGTGCTCAACGTCGCCTTCGGCCAGCCCACCATGGCCGTTGACACGCACATCTTCCGCGTGAGCAACCGCACCGGCCTCGCCCCCGGCAAGAACCCGCTGGCCGTCGAACTGCAGCTGATGAAACGCGTGCCTGCCGAATACGCCGTGGACTCGCACCACTGGCTCATCCTGCTGGGCCGCTACGTCTGCCAGGCCCGCAAGCCGCGGTGCTGGGAATGCGTGGTGTCGCAGTGGTGCGACTACCGGCCCAAGACGCTGGCGCCCTGAGGCCATTCAAGCACTCAACGCACCTACCTCCCACCGGCTGCGAACCGCAAGCGACCTGCGCGCAAAGCGAAGGTTCGCGGCAGTGCAACACATTGATGGGGAAGGACTTTTTTCTACGAAAGCCTTCCCCTTGTCGTTGCCTCACCCTTTTGCGTCAGGTTCGCGCAGATGGGAGGAAAAACGTTGCTAACTCAGAGGTTTATAAAGATGCAGTCACGCCCCGTGTGGGCGTGTGGGTTGAAACTCGCGCAGCTCGATGCCGAACTGCTGCATCTGCAGTCACGCCCCGTGTGGGCGTGTGGGTTGAAACCCGCACCGAAGCAGCGCGCCGCGTAATCCACTGGTGTCACGCCCCGTGTGGGCGTGTGGGTTGAAACCTCTTGC
>NZ_FONX01000001.1:482775-612921 GCF_900113035.1 Paracidovorax wautersii
CGCCCCGTGTGGGCGTGTAGGTTGAACCCCCCAGATGTTGCCCTGCGCAAGCTGCGAAGCCGGTCACGCCCCGTGCGGGCGTGTGGGTTGAAACGAAATTGCGCCGGGGTGACACGTTGGTTGTTTTGTCACGCCCCGCGTGGGCGTGTGGATCGAAACGTCTCCAGGTCGCTGCGCTATGCCCAAAGGGGCTTTCACGCCCCACGCGGGCGTGTGAGTCAAAACCTGATGTGTGATCAAGCAAGCGGCAGCCGTTGGGCACAGCACCTCGTGCAAGTGCGCGGCTTTAAGAACGTGTTCACGATCTCGCAGGGGATCGCGTTGGAGCGCAATCGGGATGAGTGGATGCTTCGGATGCACCGCATGGACTCATGTCCATGCAAGCAGCCGGGGCCTCCAATCGCCCGATTTCGCTCCAACCCGAAGGGCAGCGGTGTGGGCGGGCGGTCTGCGGCGTTGCGGCGCTTGTGGATAGCAGTGCTATCCACTGCGCACCGCGCCTTGCATCCCATCCCGCCCACACCGCTGCGCGACCCCTGGGAGATCGTGAACACGTTCTAAGAGTCGAGCTTGTTGCCGCGCTGCGAGATCGATCCACCACTCCATGGCCTGGCTTGGCTCAAACCTTCGGCCTCAAGCCCTCAGTTGCTTGAGCAATTGATTCACATCCAGCCCCCGCGCCTTTTCCTGGATCTGCGGGGCGTAGCGCTGCTGCAGGCCGCGGGCCTCTTCCACGGTGCGCGAGAACGCGGACTTGAGCGTGTCGGTGTCCAGCATGCGGCCGCCGGCGTAGTAGCGGTAGGCGACCTTGCCCAGCGCGTAGGTAGTGGCGAAGGAGAACGCCGAGCCGGTGGCGGCGCTGCCCACGGCGCGGCCGAGGCCGCCCATGACCTTGCCCAGGAGGCCGCCCACGAGCTTGCGGCCGAACTGTTCGACGTATTGCGAGGTGAGGCCGACGCCCACGGTGGCCAGGAAGTCGGCGATGTGGCCCTTGTCCAGCTCGTAGCCGTGCAGCTTGCCGATGCGATAGACCAGCCGGGTCTGCAGCGGGATGATGGCCATGGAAGCGAGCGACTGGGGCAGCAGTTCCAGCGCGCCGTTGAGGATGGCGGCGTTGAGGATCATCGAATCGACCTCGGCCTGCGGGACCGCTGGCTGGGCTGCTCCAGCGGGCGGCGCTGCCGCAGGGGCGACCATCGCAACGGCGTCGGCGGCGACGCCCGCACCGCGGCCCCACTGCTCCGCGGCGATGGGGGCGGCCACCAGCGGCGCGGCGGCCAGGGCGTCGGCCTGGGCCACGACGTCCCGGGCCTGCTCGGGCGCCAGTTGCAGGGCGGTGGAAAGGCGCTGCAGGAAGGCCTTTTCCTTCGCATTGCATTCGCCGTCGGCATCGCACACGCCCACGGCCATTTCGTAGGCCAGTTGGCGCAGGGCGGGCGTGTCCAGGTCGGCGGCGGCGTCTTCCAGGCGCACGCGCTGCAGCAGCACGTCCTGGTAGAGCTTCATCAGATCGATGCCGCTGCCGGCGCTCAGCGACTGGGCGAGTTCGCGCAGATGGTCGCGCTCGCGCTCGTCCTTGTGTTCGTCGGCGAAGGCGGCCAGGAGGCCGATGGCCATCACGGCGCGGGTGTGTTGGGGCTGCAGGTTCATGGCAACGCTTTCCTCGTCAGGTGGCAGAAGGAAAAAAGAGACGGATGGACGGACGGATGGAGGACGACGCGGGCGGCGGCCGTCGTCATCGGGCCCCTGCGGTCTGGGCGTTGTTGTGGTGCAGGGCGGATCGCGGGGTTCGCGCAGGCGGCACGCACCTGGCGGAACACGGATCAGGCTGGCTATCTGGGGCCAGGATGGGGGTTTTCAACCGAAAGCGAAGCGGCGGCGGCAGCAGCGCCGGCCGCGAAGGCAACCCTCAGCCCTTGCGGGGGGCTGGCGCGCTGACCGCGTCGGCCTTTTCTTCGGGCAGCAGGCAGGCTTCGGCGACCTGCAGGTTGTTGTCGCGGGCGAAGTTGAGGACGAAGTCCCAGGCCATGGGTTCGTGGCCCTGCAGGTCGCGGTGGACGACCACGCACTTGACGCCGTCGATGGTGGTGGGCACGCACCAGGGCGAATAGCTCAGGTGGCTGCCGGGGCGTGCGCCGCCGGGGCGGAACTGGCTCATGACCCCGGCCAGCCGCTCCGCCCAGTCGCTGGGGCGGAAGGTTTTCCCATCGTGGGTGATGCCTTGGATGAAGACTTCTTTGGAGGAGGGAGAAACCATCGGTGGGGATTCGTTGGGGCTGGGCGGCGGGGTCTGCCGGCAGGCGGCGATTCTAACTCTTATATAAGAGCTAACCCTATAAGTTCCCCCAAAGCCCCGCGCCCTTGCGGTTGCACGCACGGGCGCGCACGCATGGCTGTGATGCGCAATCGTCAACATGCTGCCATGGGGCAGCGCCTAGAATCGTGCCTCGATTTCGCCGGTCACCGCACCGGCAGCCATCCTTGTGCAACGTCTGGAGATTCCCGCAATGACCGCTTCCGCCCCGGCCGCCGCTTCGCCCCACGTGATGACCACCTACGGGCGCCTGCCCATCGCCCTCGAACGCGGCGAAGGGGTGCGCGTGTGGGACGTGAACGGCAAGCAGTACCTCGACGCGCTGGGCGGCATCGCGGTCAACACGGTGGGCCACAACCATCCCAAGCTGGTGCCGGCGCTGCAGGACCAGGTCGCCAAGCTGATCCACAGCTCCAACTACTACCACGTGCCGCTGCAGGAAGAGCTGGCGAAGATGCTGGTCGAGCGCTCGGGCCTGACCAACGTGTTCTTCTGCAATTCGGGCCTGGAGGCCAACGAGGCCGCCCTGAAGCTGGCCCGCAAGTACGGCCACGACAAGGGCATAGACAAGCCCGTGGTGGTGGTCTATGAGAAGGCCTTCCACGGCCGCTCCATCGCCACGCTGTCGGCCACCGGCAACCCCAAGGTGCAGGCCGGCTTCGGCCCGCTGGTCGAAGGCTTCATCCGCGTGCCGATGAACGACATCGAGGCCATCAAGAAGGCCACCGAGGGCAACCCGAACGTGGTGGCGGTGTTCTTCGAGACCATCCAGGGCGAAGGCGGCGTGAACCCCATGCGCATCGAATACCTGCAGCAGCTGCGCGAGCTGTGCAACGAGCGCGACTGGCTGATGATGATCGACGAGGTGCAGTGCGGCATGGGCCGCACAGGCAAGTGGTTCGCCCACCAGTGGGCGGGCATCAAGCCCGACGTGATGCCGCTGGCCAAGGGCCTGGGCTCGGGCGTGCCGATCGGCGCGGTGGTGGCGGGCCCCAAGGCGGCCGGCATCTTCGGCGTCGGCAACCACGGCACCACCTTCGGCGGCAACCCGCTGGCCATGCGGGCCGGCGTGGAAACCATCCGCATCATGGAAGAAGAAGGCCTGCTGCAGAACGCGGCCGACGTGGGCGCGCACCTGAAGGCCGCGCTGGAACGCGAGCTGGGCGGGCTGCCGGGCGTCAAGGAGATCCGCGGCCAGGGCCTGATGATCGGCGTCGAGCTGGACCGCCCCTGCGGCGTGCTGGTGGGCCGCGCGGCCGAAGCCGGTCTGCTGCTGTCGGTGACGGCCGACAGCGTGATCCGCATGGTGCCCTCGCTCACCCTCACCCGGGCAGAGGCCGACGAGATCGTCGCCCTGCTGGCTCCCCTGGTCAAAGCGCTGCTCGCCGAATGAACGTGCCCCCCATGAAGCATTACCTGCAATTCAACGATCTCTCGGCCGACGAATACAACTACCTGTTCAGCCGCGCCGCCCTCATCAAGGGCAAGTTCAAGAGCTACGAGAAGTACCACCCGCTGGCGGACCGCACGCTGGCCATGATCTTCGAGAAGGCCAGCACCCGCACGCGCGTGAGCTTCGAGGCCGGCATGTACCAGCTGGGCGGCAGCGTGGTCCACCTGACCACGGGCGACAGCCAGCTGGGCCGCGCCGAGCCCATCGAGGACAGCGCCCGCGTCATCAGCCGCATGACCGACCTGGTGATGATCCGCACCTACGAGCAGTCCAAGATCGAGCGCTTCGCCGCCCATTCGCGCGTGCCGGTCATCAACGGCCTCACGAACGAATTCCACCCCTGCCAGATCCTGGCGGACCTCTTCACCTACATCGAGCACCGCGGCTCCATCCGCGGCAAGGTGGTGGCCTGGGTGGGCGACGGCAACAACATGGCCAACACCTGGCTGCAGGCGGCCGAGCTGCTGGACTTCACGGTGCACGTCTCCACGCCCAGCGGCTACGAGATCGACCATGCCGTGGCCGGCGTGCAGCACGGCAGCAGCAGCTGCAAGGTGTTCAAGGACCCGATGCAGGCCTGCGCCGGCGCCGACCTGGTGACCACCGACGTCTGGACCAGCATGGGCTACGAGGCCGAGAACGAGGCCCGCAAGAAGGCCTTCGCCGACTGGTGCGTGGACCGCGACATGATGGCCGTGGCCCAGCCCGATGCCCTCTTCATGCACTGCCTGCCCGCCCATCGCGGCGAAGAGGTCGAGGCCGAGGTGATCGACGGCCCGCAGTCGGTCGTCTGGGACGAGGCCGAGAACCGCATGCACGTGCAGAAGGCGCTGATGGAATACCTGCTGCTGGGCCGGGTGGATTGAAGCAAGAAGTCCCCGCCTTCAGCCGGAGAGCAGCATCGAAGCGCGCGTGAAAGGCCCGGCCACGTCACTCATCGACCGGTATCTGCCGCACTACCAGTTCGTGGAACGCCACGCCCTGCGCGTGCAGGCCACGCCTGCCGCGCTGCTGGACCGGGCTGCGGACCCGGCGGTACATGAAGACCCTTTCATCGCCCGCTGCATCGCGCTGCGCGAAGCACCCGCCCGCCTTCTGGCACGTTGCGGCATGCAGGCCCGGCTGCCGCAGCGACCGTTCGGCCTGGTGGACTTCACCGGCCTGGGCCGCAGCGAAGGCGAGATCGCCTTCGGCCTGGCAGGCCGGTTCTGGCAGGCCGACTACGGGCTCGTGCGCTTCGATGACCCGCAGGCTTTCGAACACGCCAGCTCACCCCAGTTCGATGGCGCCGCGCGGCTGGTGTTGAACTTCACGGCACGACCACTGCAGGACGGCAGCACCCTGCTGTCCACCGAAACCCGCGTGCATTGCCCCGATGCGGCCACGCAGCGGCGCTTCACGCCTTATTGGCTGCTGATTCGCCCGGTCAGCGGGCTGATACGGCGGCGCATCCTGCGGCGCCTGGAAGCAGCGGGCGGCGCATCCTGCGGCGCCTGGAAGCAGCGGCCGGCGCAGCCGCGAAGGCCTAGGAGCGGTTGCCAGCCTCACATGCCGGCAAGCCTGTAGCGCTCGGAAGCCCTCGACAGTCCGCTACGGAAAAGAGAGCAACCTCCACGGTCACGGGAGGCTCAGCGCCGCGAAGCGGGCATGGCCACCGGCTTCTCGGCGGCCTCGCCCTGCGGTGCGACGGAAGACGAGGCGCAGGAGCCGCAGCTGCCGCAGGCTCCATCGCTGCCCCCGCCGCAGCCCGGTGCCTGCGCCAGCCGGCCATGCACCCGCCCCAGGCGGCTGCGCCAGCGCTGGGGCATGTAGCGCCACACGACGTAGAGCGCCGCGCAGCCCACGATCAACGCCACGATGAGGTTCTGCGCCATGGCGGCTAGCCTCCGCCCATCGCCAGGGCGACGTGGTAGGTGATGAAGCTGGCGATGTAGGCCAGGCCGAAGAGATAGGACGCCATCGCCAGCGGCCAGCGCCAGCTGTTGGTCTCGCGGCGCACGGCCGCGATGGTGGAGATGCACTGCGGCGCGAAGATGAACCACACCAGCAGCGACAGCGCGGTGGCCAGCGACCAGCTCTGCGCGATCAGCGGACCCAGCTGCGCGGCGGTCTCGTCGCCGGTGGCGGACAGCGCATACACCGTGCCCAGCGCGCCCACGGCCACCTCGCGCGCGGCCATGCCGGGCACCAGGGCGATGGAGATCTGCCAGTTGAAGCCGATGGGCGCGAAGACCACTTCGAGCAGGCTGCCGATGCGGCCGGCGAAGCTGTATTCGATGGCCGGGCCGGTGGCGCCGTCGGGCGGAGCGGGGAACGACGAGAGGAACCACAGCAGCACGGTCACGGCCAGGATGATGCCGCCCACGCGGCGCAGGAAGATCAGCGCGCGTTCCCAGAGGCCGATGCCCAGGCCACGCAGGCTGGGCCAGCGGTAGGCCGGCAGCTCCATCATCAGGGGCGCCGCGGCGGCACGGCCGCGCAGCAGCTTGGCCGCGCCCGCCACCGCCATGGCGCTCAGGATACCGCCCAGGTAGAGCGCGAACAGCACCAGCCCCTGCAGGTTGAAGAGGCCGCCCACGGTGCGCGCCGGAATGAAGGCCGCGATCAGCAGCGCATACACCGGCAGGCGCGCCGAGCAGGTCATGAGCGGCGCGATCATGATGGTCACCAGCCGGTCGCGCCAGTGCGGGATGGAGCGCGTGGCCATGATGCCGGGGATGGCGCAGGCGAAGCTCGACAGGAGCGGAATGAACGAGCGCCCCGAGAGCCCCACCGTGCCCATGATGCGGTCCAGCAGGAAGGCCGCGCGCGGCAGGTAGCCGGAATCCTCCAGCACCAGGATGAAGAAGAACAAAATCAGGATCTGCGGCAGGAAGACCACCACGCCGCCCGCGCCGGCGATGATGCCGTCGGTCAGCAGGCTGCGCAGCACGCCTTCGGCCATGTGGGCGTTGACCCACTCGCCCGCCGACGCGGTGAGGCCCTCGATCCAGCCCATGGGCGTCTCGGCCCAGCTGAACACGGCCTGGAACATCAGGAACAGCGTGACGGCCAGCAGCATCAGGCCCCAGACGGGGTGCAGCACCACGGCGTCGATGCGGTCGTCGCGGTGCAGGCTGACCTGCGGGCCGCGCACGGCGAGATCCATCACGCGGCGCACTTCCTGGTGCAGCTGCATCACATGCTGCTGCGGGTCGGCGGGGGCCGCCGCAGCGGATTCGGCGGGAACGCTGGCGGCGAGCGCCGCGGGCTGCACGGCGTCGAGCCAGCGCACCAGATCCTGCGCGCCGCCGCTCTTCACGCCCACGGTGGCGATCACCGGCATGCCCAGCTCGCGCGAGAGCGCCTCGCGGTCGATCACGATGCCCTGGCGCTCGGCCATGTCGCTCATGTTCAGCACCAGCACCATGGGCAGGCCCAGCGCGCGCGCTTCCAGCACCAGCCGCAGATTGAGCCGCAGATGGGTGGCGTCGGTCACGCAGACCAGCAGCTCGGGCACGGGCTCGCCCGCCCGGCGGCCGGTGACGATGTCGCGGGTGACGGCCTCGTCCGCGCTCTGGGCGTGCAGGCTGTAGGCGCCGGGCAGGTCCAGCACGCGCACGCGGCGGCCGCTGGCGGTGGTGAGCGAGCCTTCCTTGCGCTCGACGGTCACGCCGGCGTAGTTGGCCACCTTCTGGCGGGCGCCGGTCAGCAGGTTGAAGAGCGCGGTCTTGCCGCAGTTGGGGTTGCCCAGCAGCGCGATGCGCAGCGGCTGGCCTGCGGGCTGCATGGCGCTGGAGGAGGCGGTCGCGGTGGTGTTCATGCGGCGACGCCCTCCGGCTGCTGCACATGCGCCTGGACCTGCACCTGCACCAGCGCGGCCTCGTGCCGGCGCAGCGCGAAGGTGGCCTGGCCCACGCGCACGGCGATCGGGTCGCCGCCCGGCAGGCTGCGGGCCACCACGCGCACGGGTTCGCCGGGCAGGAAGCCGATTTCCATCAACCGGAGCACCAGATCCCGCTCGGCGGCGCTCTGCGCCGGCAGCAGTGCCGTGACCGTGGCAGGAACGTCGCGTGCCAATGTGTCGAGCCGGGCGCCCGGCGCGCTTGCAGCGGCTGGCGCCAGGGAGGCGGTAGCGCCATCCTGGAAAATTTTCATGTCGGGAGCAATTTTGAAATGCTAGTAATTCTCATTTTACGCCCGCAAAGAGAAGGCCGTCCGGCCACTCGGCCATGGCGGACAATCCGGCACCCATCCCACGCGCCCTCTGCGCCCGCCTCCCCCCTGCCCCCGCGCCATGCCTGAACATCCCTGCCTGACCTGCGGCGCCTGCTGCGCCAGCTTCCGCGTCGATTTCTCCGCCTGCGAGACGCAGGCCGGCGGCGGCGACGTGCCCGACGGGCTGGCGGTGGAAGTCACCGGCCACACGGCGCGCATGCGCGGCACCGACCATGCGCAGCCGCGCTGCGCGGCGCTGACCGGCCAGGTGGGCACGCGGGCGGCGTGCGGCATCTATGAATGGCGGCCCTCGCCCTGCCGGGAGTTCGAGGCCGGCAGCGATGCCTGCGAGCGGGCGCGCCGGCGCTTCCAGCTGCCGCCGCTGGACGCCTCGGCGCTGCTCTGAGACCGCGTTCTCGCTCTCGTTCTAGCCGGCCGCCGGCGGCACCGGCAACCCGCCCACCTGGCCCTTGAATTCCTGCAGCGAGAAGTAGGTATGGACGTGGCGCACGCCGGGCAGGCGGTGCAGCCGGCGCTGCAGCAGCGCGGAATAGTCGTCCAGATCCTTGGCCACCACGACGAGCATGAAGTCTTCGGGGCCGGAGATGCCGTGGAACATCACCACCTCGGGAATGGCGCACACGGCTTCCTCGAAGGCCACCGACAGGCTCTCGGTCTGGTGGTCTATGCCCACCATCACGAACGCCAGCACGCCCCAGCCCAGCGCCCGGCGATCCAGCGCCGCGTGGTAGCCGCTGATGACGCCCTCCGTTTCCAGCCGCCGCACGCGCCGCCAGCAGGGCGACTGCGAGAGATGCGCCATCTGCGCCAGCTCGCCCGACGTGAGCCGGGCGTTGTCCTGCAGCGCCTGGACCAGCTGCCGGTCCGTCCTGTCGAGTTCAGCCTGCATGTTCTTTCCCTTTTTTTGCCTTGATGGAATGGATTATTCAATTTAGCTGGATTCAAGGGATAACGAGTGGCTTGCAAGGCATGCTCTTGCATAGGATGGCGCCCGAAATCCATCACCCCATCCCCTCACTCCTTCATAGATCACCCCACCATGGCATTCGATGACATCGTTCAACGTGAGCAAGGCCTGCGCCGGCATTTGACCGCCGCGCAGATGGGCATGATCGCCATCGGCGGCGCCATCGGCACCGGGCTGTTTCTGGGCAGCGGCTTCGCCATCAGCTTCGCGGGGCCGAGCGTGCTCGTGAGCTACGCGATCGGCGCGCTCATCTCGCTGCTGCTCATCGGCTGCCTGGCCGAGATGACGGTGGCCCATCCCACCTCGGGTTCGTTCGGCGCCTACGCCGAGCACTACATCGCGCCCTGGGCGGGCTTTCTGGTGCGCTATGCCTATTGGGCCGCCATCGTGCTGGCCGTGGGCACCGAGGTGACGGCCGTGGGCGTGTACATGGGCTACTGGTTCCCCGACGTGCCGCGCTGGATCTGGGTGCTGGTCTTCTCCGCCGCGCTGGTGGGCGTGAACGCGACGAGCGTGAAGACCTTCGGCGCCGCCGAATACGGCTTCTCGGCGATCAAGGTGGCGGCCATCGTGGCCTTCATCCTGATCGGCGCCTTCGTGGTGTTCGGTGCGCCCCGGCCGGGCATCGGATTCCACAACTACGTGGCCCACGGCGGCTTCTTCCCCAAGGGCCTCTGGGGCACCTGGACGGCGGTCATCATCGCCATCTTCAGCTACCTGAGCATCGAGATGATCGCCGTCGCGGCCGGCGAGGCGCGCGACCCGCAGCGCGCCATCACCAGCGCCTTCCGCTCGACCATGGTGCGGCTGGTGGTGTTCTACCTGCTCACCATGACGCTGATGCTGGCCATCGTGCCCTGGCAGCAGGCGGGCACCGACAAGAGCCCGTTCGTCGCGGTGATGGAGATCATCGGCATTCCGGGCGCGGCCGGGGTCATCAACTTCGTGGTGCTGGTGGCGGCGCTCTCGGCCATGAACAGCCAGCTCTACATCACCACGCGCATGATGTTCAGCCTCTCCCGCGCCGGCCACGCGCCCGCCGCGCTGGGCCGCCTGAACGCGCGCGGCGTGCCGCTGCCGGCGCTGGCGCTGTCGTGCGCGGGCATCGCCCTGGCGACCGGCCTGAATCTCTGGAAGCCCGAGGAGTCCTTCATCTGGATGATCGCCGTGTCGATGTTCGGCGCCATGTTCACTTGGTTCATGATCTTCGTGACGCATCTCTTCTTCCGCCGCCGCTGGAGCCGCGAGGGCGGCCCGCGGCTGGCCTTCCGCATGTGGGGCTATCCGGCGCTGACGCTGCTGGGCGCGGGCCTGATGCTGGCGGCCATGGCGACCACCCTGTTCACCCCCGCCTTCCGGCTCACGCTGCTGACGGGCCTTCCCTTCCTGGCCGTGCTGTCCCTGGTCTATGCGCTGAAATACCGCCACCGGCCAGCCTCGACCAGCCTCGCGCCCCTGCACAAGCCTGCCGCATGACGCTGCCATCACCACAACGCCTTTGGGACATCTCCGCTCCCGTCCACGCCGCCGCCCCGGTCTTCCCCGGCGACACCGCCTACGCGCAGAGCTGGTGCGCCACCATCGGCCCGGGCTGCCCCGTGAACGTGAGCGCCATCACCCTCTCGCCCCACGTGGGCACGCATGCCGACGCGCCGCTGCACTACGACCCGGCCGGCGCCAGCATCGGCGACGTGGCGCTCGACGCCTTCATCGGCCCCTGCCGCGTGATCCACGCCATCGGCCGGGGCCCGCTCGTCACCTGGGAGCACATCGCCCATGCAGTGCAGGCGGGCGACGGCGCCCTGCCCGCCCGCGTGCTGGTGCGCACCTACGAACGCATGCCGGTGGACCGCTGGGACAGCCAGCTCGCCGCCTTCGCGCCCGAGACCATCGAACGCCTGGCCGACCAGGGCGTGGTGCTGGTGGGCATCGACACCGCCAGCATCGACCCGGCCGACAGCAAGACGCTGGACAGCCACCAGGTCATCCGCCGCCGTGGCCTGCGCGTGCTGGAGAACCTGGTGCTCGACGACGTGCCCGAGGGCGACTACGAACTCGTCGCCCTGCCCCTGAAGCTCACCACGGCCGACGCATCGCCCGTGCGCGCCGTGCTGCGTGCGCTGCGCTGAGCGCGGCAACGATCAACAAGGAAAAGTGCCTTGAGCGCAAGCAGCGCCTGGGCACCTAGCTATCAAAACCATAGTCATCAGAGAAAACCGAGAGAAGCCATGACCACCTCCATCACCCTGCAGGACTGCCAGGCGCGCGACGCCGCCGACCCGCTCGCACCGCTGCGCGCGCATTTCGCGCTGCCGGCGGACACCATCTACCTGGACGGCAATTCGCTGGGCGTGGCGCCCCGGGCCGCGGCCGAGCGCGTGGCCCAGGTGGTGAAGCAGGAATGGGGCAACGACCTGATCCGCTCCTGGAACAGCGCCAGCTGGTTCGACCTGCCCCAGCGCCTGGGCGACCAGCTCGCGCCGCTGATCGGCGCGGGCCCGGGCGAGGTGGTGTGCACCGACAGCACCTCGATCAACCTCTACAAGGTGCTGAGCGCCGCGCTCAACATGGCCCGCGAGGACAGCCCCGCGCGCCGCCGCATCGTGAGCGAGCGCAGCAACTTCCCCACCGACCTCTACATCGCCGAAGGCCTGTGCCGCGAACGCGGGCTGGAGCTGGTGCTGATCGAGCCCGAGGAGATCCCCGCCGCGCTGACCGCCGACGTGGCCGTGCTCATGCTCACCCACGTCAACTACCGCACCGGCGCCATGCACGACATGGCCGCCGTCACGGCCGCGGCGCATGCGGCGGGCATCCTCACCGTGTGGGACCTGGCGCACAGCGCGGGCGCGGTGCCGGTAGACCTGAACGGCGCGGGCGCCGATTTCTCCATCGGCTGCGGCTACAAGTACCTCAACGGCGGCCCGGGCGCGCCGGCCTTCGTGTGGGTGCATCCGCGCCATGCCGACCGCTTCTGGCAGCCGCTGTCGGGCTGGTGGGGCCATGCCGCGCCGTTCCAGTTCACGCCCGACTACCAGCCGGCCCCCGGCATCACGCGCTACCTGTGCGGCACCCAGCCCATCATCAGCCTGTCGGCCCTGCAGTGCGGGCTGGACGTGTTCACCGCCGCCCAGGCGCTGGGCGGCATGCAGGCGCTGCGGCAGAAGTCGCTGGCGCTGACCGATCTCTTCATCGAGCTGGTGGAGGCGCGCTGCGCCGGCCACGGCCTGGGCCTGGCCACGCCGCGCGAGCACGCCCAGCGCGGCTCGCAGGTCTGCCTGACCCGCGACATCGGCGCCTACGCCATCGTGCAGGCGCTGATCGCGCGCAACGTGATCGGCGACTTCCGCAAGGGCGACGGCGGCGCCGGCCGGCACAAGGACATCCTGCGCTTCGGCTTCACGCCGCTTTACGTGGGCTTCGCCGATGTCTGGAACGCGGTGGAGCACCTGCGCCAGGTGCTGGACACGGCCGAATGGCAGCGCCCCGAATTCAACCAGCAGCATGCGGTGACCTGAGCATGTGCCCCTTCCACGGCAACCCGCCCGCGCCTTCCTCCGCGCCGGCCTCCGCATCCTCCGGGGCCGCGCCGGGCGCCGCCCTGCCCGAAGCCATCGTGCAGGAAGAGCGCGCCCAGCTCGACTTCAGCCGCAGCATGAGCTATGGCGACTACCTGCAGCTCGACGCCGTGCTCACCGCGCAGAAGCCCCTGTCGCCCGCGCACGACGAGCTGCTCTTCATCGTCCAGCACCAGACCAGCGAACTCTGGATGAAGCTCATGCTGCACGAGCTGCAGGCCGCCATCGCCCACATCGCCCGCGACGACCTGCCGCCCGCCTTCAAGATGCTGGCGCGGGCCTCCAAGATCATGGAGCAGCTGGTCCATGCCTGGGACGTGCTGGCCACCATGACGCCGCCCGAATACAGCGCCATGCGGCCCTACCTGGGCCAGTCCAGCGGCTTCCAGAGCTACCAGTACCGCTGCATCGAATTCGCGCTGGGCAACAAGAACCGCGCCATGCTCAAACCGCACGAGCACCGCGCCGACCTGCTGGCCCTGGTGCAGGCGGCCTACGAGGCGCCCTCGCTGTACGACGAGGCGCTGCGCCTGCTGGCGCGGCGCGGCATCCCCGTGCCCGAGAGCCACACCCAGCGCGACTGGCGCCAGCCCTATGCCGAAAGCGATGCGGTGGAAGCCGCCTGGCTCACCGTCTATCGCAGCCCGCGCGAGCACTGGGACCTCTACCAGCTCGGCGAAAAGCTCACCGACCTGGAAGACGCCTTCCGCCTCTGGCGCTTCCGCCACGTGACGACGGTGGAGCGCGTGATCGGCTTCAAGCGCGGCACGGGCGGCACGGGCGGCGTGAGCTATCTGCGCAAGATGCTGGACGTGGTGCTGTTCCCCGAGATCTGGCGGCTGCGCACCTCGCTCTGAGAACGTGTTTACGATCTCCCAGGGGTCGCGCAGCTATGTCGGCGGGATGGGATGCAAGGCGCGGTGCGCAGTGGATAGCACGGCTATCCACAAGCGCCGCAACGCCGCAGACCGCCCGCCCACACCGCTGCCCTTCGGGTGGGAGCGAAATCGGGCCAGGGCAACGAGTTTTGACGCCCCGGCTGCTTGCATGGGCTCAGAGCCCATGCGGCGCATCCGAGACATCCACTCATCCCGATTGCGCTCCAACGCGATCCCCTGCGAGATCGTAAACACGTTCTGAGGCCGTTCCCGGACGGTCTCCGGGCGCGCCGCGCCGTGGGGGCACCTGCGGCGCAGGTATTCTTCGTCGCCATGCCTTCCCACTCCCCGCGCGCCCCCCTTCCCACCAAAGACCAGATCGCGCTGCTGCCGCCCTTCGAGGGCCTGGACCTCGGCCGCATCCGGCTGATCGACAACGACGCCGATGCCGAGGCCGCCCTGCGCGCCTTGATCGACCTGCCCGTGGTCGGCTTCGACACCGAATCCAAGCCGACCTTCGCGCGCGGCGACATTCCGGACGGCCCGCACCTGGTGCAGTTCGCCACGCTGGAAGGCGGCTGGCTGTTCCAGCTCAACACCCCCGGCTGCCGCCGCGCCGTGCAGGCCCTGCTGGCCTCGCGCAGCCTGGTCAAGGCCGGCTTCGGCCTGGACAACGACCGCAGCCAGCTGGCGCGCTCGCTGGGCGGGCCGGTCCATTCGCTGCTCGATGTGGACGGCGTGCTGCGGCGCCAGGGCTATCCCAAATCGGTGGGCGTGAAGACGGCCATCGCCCTGCTCTTCGGCCAGCGCTTCGCCAAGTCCAAGAAGATCGGCACCTCCAACTGGGCGCAGCCACGCCTCTCGGAATCGCAGCAGCGCTACGCCGCCAACGATGCCTACGGCGCGCTGCGGGTGTACCTGGCGCTGCAGGCTGCGGAGCCCTTGCAGCCTTTGAAGGAAGCGGTCGAGCCACCCGCGGCTCGGGCCCCACTTCCCTCGCGGGAGGCCACGGCCCGCAAGCCGCGCGAACCCCGGCAGGAACCCCGGACTGCGCCCGCGGCCGAGCCGCTGCCCCCGCCGCCGCCGGCCGCCGTGAAGCCCCCGGCAAGCGCGCTGCAGGTGCACCGGACGGTGCCGGTGCTGCCGGTCCACGACCTGGACAAGGCCTTGCGTTTCTACGGCGAGGTGCTGGGCTTCGCGGTCGATGGCGCGCACCGCCCGGCCGGGCCCGAAGCGCGGGACGATGCGCCCCGCCATGCCCGGGTCTCGCGCGCCGGCTGCGTGCTGCAGCTCTGGGAGCCGGCCGATGAGGACCCGGCCGGCTGCGCCACCGTGTTCTTCTACTGCGACGGGCTGGTCGCCTTCCACGCGGAACTCATCGCGCGGGGCCACGCCGTGATGCGGCCGGGCGTGGAGCAGGCGCCCGGCGGCGGCGACCTGATGACGGTGACCGACCCGTTCGGCAACCGGCTGCGCTTCGTGCAGGACTGAGGCCGCCTCGGCCAGCCGCTTCTTTTTTCATAGCAAACAGCGCTTGATGGACAAGCGCTGCCGCCTGTTTTCACCTCAAGGCGTCAGCCCTGGTGATCGGCGAAGCGCTCGAAGCAGGCCTTGAGCGCATGCTCCCAGGCGTGCTTGGCGGGCTGAGGCGCGAAGCTGGCCTCGAAGCTGTTGAAGGCCAGGTGGTAGGCGTCCTTGGCCGTGAGGGCGGGCACGGCCTCGAAGAGCTGCACGAAGTTGTCGTTGATGTAGCCGCCGAAGTAGGCCGGATCGTCCGAATTCACCGTCACCGCAAGGCCCGCATCCAGCAGCTGCTTGAGGTTGTGGTCGGCCAGGTCGGGGAACACGCGCAGCTTCTGGTTGGAGAGCGGGCACACGGTGAGCGCGATGCGCTCGTCGGCCAGCCGCTGCATCAGCGCCGCATCCTGCGCGGCCTGCACGCCGTGGTCGATGCGCTCGACCTTCAGCACGTCGAGCGCGCTCCAGATGTAGGCGGGCGGGCCCTCCTCGCCCGCATGGGCCACCAGGTGCAGGCCCAGCTCGCGGCAGCGGGCGAACACGCGGGCGAACTTCTCGGGCGGGTGGCCCACTTCGCTGCTGTCCAGGCCCACGCCGATGAACTTATCGCGCAGCGGCAGCGCGGCTTCCAGCGTCTGCAGCGCGTCGTCCTCGCTCAGGTGGCGCAGGAAGCACAGGATCAGCGCGCTGGAGATGCCCAGCTCGACCTCGGCATCCACGCAGGCGCGGTGCAGCCCGGCCACCACCACCTCGATCGGCACGCCGCGCGCGGTGTGGGTCTGTGGGTCGAAGAATATCTCGGCATGCAGCACGTTGTCGGCGGCGGCGCGCTTCAGATAGGCGCGGGCCATGTCGTAGAAGTCTTCTTCCTTCAGCAGCACGCTGGCGCCGGCGTAGTAGATGTCCAGGAAGCTCTGCAGGTCGGTGAAGGCGTAGGCGCTGCGCAGCGCCTCGACGTCCGCGTAGGGCAGCTGGACGCCGTTGCGCTCGGCCAGCGCGAAGATCAGCTCGGGCTCCAGCGAGCCTTCGATGTGGATGTGCAGCTCGGCCTTGGGCATGGCGCGCAGCAGCTCGGGCAGGCGCTTCGTGGGAATGACGGGGACCTTCATCAGCAGACTCCAAAGGTGATGCCGCTGGTCTTGAGATGGCGGCGGTAAGCGGATGATGCCTTGTCGGCGGCGGTATGCAATTCGGCGCGCAGGTCCAGCGGCAGGCGCTTGGGCATCTGCGACTCCAGCACCGGCTGGTCCTGCGTGAAGATGGTGTGCTGGAAGGCGCGCAGCTTCTCGTCGGGCGAGTCGAAATCCGCCACCGCGAGGCGGAACCACACGCGGCTGGTTTCGGGCGTGAGCGGGCAGATGTAGAGCGCGATGGACTCGCGCCAGCCTTCCACGGCGGTGGTGCCGGCCTCGGGCAGCTTGGTCAGCACGGCGGTGTAGGGGCCGGTCACCTCGTAGGTGTATTCGACCTGCGCGGCGGCGGTGGAATGCAGGTTGGACTGCGGCTGCCAGGCCTTGCAGCCGGTGGCGCGCAGGCCGGTGGGCGTGGGCTCGACCTCGTAGGCGTCGATGGCCGCCGCGCTGCGCGCGCCCAGCCAGCCTTCGTGCACGAAGCCGAAGTGCGACATGTCGAGGAAGTTCTCGATGATGCGCGGCGCGCTGGCGGCCACGTCGTAGGGGCCGCAGTTGAGCTTGCGCAGGCGCGCGTCGTCCTCGGCGGCGAAGGCGGGCTGTGGCAGCTCCGCCGCGTCCGCCGCAGGCGCGGCCAGCCGCACCCAGACCAGGCCATGGGCCTGCCGCACCTCGAAGGCGCCCGCCCGGTGGCCGGCCGGCGGCTGGAACTGCGGCAGCGCGGGCACGTGCATGCAGCGGCCGCCGCCCTCGAACTGCCAGCCGTGATAGGGACATTCGAGCCGGCCGCCTTCGACGCGGCCCAGCGAGAGGCGCGCGCCCCGGTGCGGGCAGCGGTCGGCGAAGGCGTGGATGGCGCCGTCGGCATCGCGCCAGAGCACCAGCGGCTGCTCCAGCAGCTGCGCCGCCAGCGGTGCGGCGGCGGGCACGTCGTCCACGCCCGCCACGGGGTGCCAGTGTTGTTGTTCGATCATCGTGGAAAGCCTCGAAAAGAGAGCTCAAAGGGAATCTGCCAAGAAAAAAGGCTGCCCGGACGGGGCAGCCTTCGTGCGGTGCGACCCGCAGGTCAGCGGGCCGCCCTGGGCGTCACTTCTTGTCGCCGCCGGGCACGTTGCCTTCCACGCCCTTGACGTAGAAGTTCACGCCGCCCAGGAACTTGTCGTCGGCCACGGCGTCCTTGGCGAGGATTTCCTTGCCGTCCTGGCCCACGATCGGGCCCTTCCAGATCACGAAGCTGCCGTCCTTCAGGCCCTTCTTGACTTCCTCGACCTTGGCCTTGACGTCGGCGGGCACGTCGTCGGCAATGGAGACCAGGTCGATCGCGCCTTCCTTCACGCCCCACCAGCTCTGGCCGGTGGTCCACTTGCCGTCCATCACGTCACGCACGGCCTTGATGTAGTACGGGCCCCAGTTGATGATGGACGAAGCCAGGTGGGCCTTGGGGCCGTAGGCGGTCATGTCGCTGTCCCAGCCGAAGGCGCGCTTGCCCTTTTCCTGCGCGGTCTTGAGCACGGCGGGCGAATCGGTGTTCTGGAACAGCACGTCGGCGCCGCCGTTGATCAGCGAGGTGGCGGCTTCGGTTTCCTTCGGCGGGCTGAACCATTCGTTGACCCACACCACCTTGGTCTTGATCTTCGGATTGACCGACTGCGCGCCCAGCGTGAAGCTGTCGATGTTGCGGATCACCTCGGGGATCGGCACCGAGCCCACCACGCCCAGCGTGTTGGTCTTGGTCATGGCGCCAGCGATGATGCCGGCCATGTAGGCGCCTTCGTAGGTGCGGCTGTCGTAGGTGCGCACGTTGGGCGCGGTCTTGTAGCCGGTGGCGTGCTCGAACTTCACGTCGGGGAAGTCGGGGGCGATCTTCTGGATCGACTCCATGTAGCCGAAGGTGGTGCCGAAGATCAGCTTGTTGCCCTGGGTGGCCATGTCGCGCAGCACGCGTTCGGCGTCGGCCGATTCGGGCACGCTTTCGACGAAGCTGGTGACGACCTTGTCGCCGAACTCCTTCTCGACCGCCTTGCGGCCGTTGTCGTGCGCGAACGACCAGCCGCCGTCGCCCACCGGGCCGACGTAGGCGAACGCGACCTTCAGCGGCGCATTGGCGGCGGCAGCAGCCGAAGCGGCCGGCGCCGGAGCGGCGGCGGGCGCTGCAGCCGGCTCTTCCTTCTTGCCGCAGCCCACCAGGGCGGCAGCGGCCACGGCGGACAGGGTGGCTGCCTGGAGGAAGGATCGTTTGGTCAGTTGGGTCATGGCTTCTCTTTTCTAGGAAGGTCGGAAGGAAAAAACGAACGGGCGCACGGAATCGGGCGGCGGATTATGAGCCGGCGTGGAAAGGCTTGCCCAGCGAAGCCGGCATGTTGGCGCGGATCCAGGCCGGGTTGCGCGAGATCAGCGCCAGCACCACGATGGTCGCCACGTACGGCAGCATGCTGAGCAGCTGGCTGGCCACCTGCACGCCCGAGGCCTGCAGGTGGAACTGCAGCATGGTCACGCCGCCGAACAGGTAGGCACCCAGCAATACCCGTGCCGGCCGCCAGGTGGCGAAGGTGGTGAGCGCCAGCGCGATCCAGCCGCGGCCGGCCACCATGCCCTCGACCCAGAGCGGCGTATAGACGGTGGAGATGTAGGCCCCGGCCAGCCCGCAGAGCGCGCCGCCGGCCATCACCGCCATCAGGCGGATGCGCCGCACCGGGTAGCCCAGCGCATGGGCCGATTCGGGCGATTCGCCCACCGAGCGCAGCACCAGGCCGGCGCGCGAGCGGTAGAGGAACCAGATCAGCGCGCCCGTGAACGCCATGGTCAGATAGACCAGCGGGTGTTGCCGGAAGAGCGCCGGGCCCACCAGCGGCAGATCGCCCAGCACGGGAATGGCGTACTGCGGCAGATCGGGCACCTTGGCCTGCACGTAGCTGATGCCCGCGAAGGCCGAGAAGCCCACGCCGAAGAGGCTGAGCGCCAGCCCGGTGGCGTACTGGTTGGTGTTCAGCCAGATCACCAGCACGCCGAAGACGCCGGCCATCAGGGCTCCCACCACCATGCCGGCGGCAAAGCCCAGCCAGGTGTTGCCGGTGTGGACCACGGTGGCGTAGCCGGCGATGGCGGCGCAGAGCATCATGCCCTCGGCCCCCAGGTTGACGATGCCGGCCTTCTCGTTGATGAGCAGGCCGAGCGCGGCGATGGCCAGCACGGTGCCGGCGCTGAGCGTGGCGCCCAGCAGCAATGCGTAGGACTCCATCAGCGGGCTCCTGCAGAAGAAGAGGCGGAAGCGCGCGCGCCGACCCAGCGCACGCGGTAGGCGATCAGCGTGTCGCAGGCCAGCAGCGTGAACAGCAGCAGGCCCTGGAACACGCCGGTGAGGGACTTGGGCAGGCCCAGGCGCGACTGCGCGAGCTCGCCACCGATGTAGAACATGCTCATCAGGATGGCCGAGAACACCATGCCCACCGGATGCAGCCGCCCGACGAAGGCGACGATGATGGCCGCGAAGCCGTAGCCGGCCGGCACGAACGGCGTGAGCTGGCCGATGGGGCCGGCCACTTCCAGCGCGCCCGCCAGGCCCGCGGCGCCGCCGGAGATGAGCAGCGCCGTCCAGAGCGCGCGGCGCGAGGAAAAGCCCGCGTAGCGCGCCGCCGCAGGCGCCAGCCCACCCACCTGCTGGGCGAAGCCGGCGCGGGTGCGGAACAGGAACACCCAGAGCGCACCCGCCGCGGCCAGCGCGATGGGCAGGCCGATGGTCAGGCGCGAGCCCTGCATCAGGCGCGGGATCTGCGTCACGCGCTCGAAGGTCTTGGTCTGCGGGAAGTTGTAGCCCATGGGGTCCTTCCAGGGGCCATAGACCAGATAGCCCAGCAGCAGCGTGGCCACATAGACCAGCATCAGGCTGACCAGGATCTCGTTGGCGTTGAAGCGGTCGCGCAAGAGCGCGGTGATGCCCGCCCAGAACATGCCGCCCAGCACGCCGGCCATCAAAATGGCCGGCACGATCCAGGGGCCGGTGGTCTTGTCGGCCATGAGGGCGATGCCGCCCGCGGCCACCGCGCCGATGACGAACTGCCCTTCGGCGCCGATGTTCCAGACGTTGGAGCGGAAGCACACGGCCAGCCCCAGCGCGATGAGCAGCAGCGGCGTGGCCTTGACCATGAGTTCGCCGAAGGCATAGACCGACTTGACCGGCTCCCAGAAGAAGAGCTGCAGGCCGCGCACCGGGTCCTTGCCCAGCGCGGCGAAGAGCGCCACGCCGATCAGCACCGTGATGGCCAGCGCCAGCAGCGGCGAGCCGTAGGTCCACCAGCGCGAGGCCTGGGGACGCAGTTCGAGCTTAAGCATGGGCCACCTCCCCTGCCTGGGCCTGGCTCTGGATCTGGCCCAGGTGCGACTGCACGTCGGCATGCCAGAGGCCGCTCATCCATTCGCCGATGCGCTCCACCGTGGCGTCCTGCCGGTCGATGGAGGGCGACAGGTGCCCCTTGGCCACCACGTGCAGGCGGTCGCTGATCTCGAACAGCTCGTCGAGCTCTTCGCTGAGCACCAGCACGGCGCAGCCCGCGTCGCGCAGGGCCAGGATCTCGCCCCGGATCTGGGCGGCGGCGCCCACGTCCACGCCCCAGGTGGGCTGGGAGACGATCAGCAGCTTGGGGTTGGCGTCGATCTCGCGGCCCACGATGAACTTCTGCAGGTTGCCGCCCGAGAGCGAGCGCGCCGCCGCGTTTGGGCCGCCGGCCTTGACGCGGAAGCGCTCGATGATGGAGCGCGCATGGTCGGCCAGCGCGCCGGTGCGGATCCAGCCGCCCGCGCCCACGCAGTTGCTGCGCGTGAGCAGCAGGTTGTGCGCCAGGCCCATGGTGGGCACGGCGCCGCGGCCCAGCCGCTCTTCGGGCACGAAGTGCAGGCCCAGGGCGCGGCGCTGGCGCGGGTTCAGCCGGCCGGCCGGCTGGCCGCCCACCTGCACCATGGCCGGGTGGGCGCGCTGGTCTTCGCCGGAGAGCGCGTAGAGCAGCTCCTTCTGGCCGTTGCCGGAGACGCCGGCAATGCCCACCACCTCGCCGGCGCGCACCTCGAAGTCCAGGTCGGTGAGATCCACGCCGAACGGGTCGGTGCGCGGCAGGCTCAGGGCCTGCACGCGCAGCACGGTGCCGCCCAGGCGCGCGGGCCGGTGCGACAGGGCCGGCGGCTCGGCGCCGATCATCAGGCGCGAGAGCGAGGCGTTGGATTCCTCGGCCGGGTTGCACACGCCCGTCACCTTGCCGCCGCGCAGCACCGTGCAGGCGGTGCAGAGCGCGCGGATCTCGTGCAGCTTGTGGCTGATGTAGAGGATGCTGCAGCCTTCGCTGGCCAGCTTGCGCAGCACCACGAAGAGCTTTTCGACCGCCTGGGGCGTGAGCACCGAGGTGGGCTCGTCGAGGATGAGCAGCTGCGGCTGGGTGAGCAGCGCGCGGATGATCTCCACGCGCTGCATCTCGCCCACGCTCAGCGTGTGCACGGGACGCTGGGGGTCGATGTCCAGGCCGTATTCGGCCGCCGTGGCGGTGATGCGCGCGGTCACCTCGGCCAGCGTGAGGCTCTTGTCCAGCCCCAGCCAGACGTTCTCGGCCACGGTCAGCGTGTCGAACAGGCTGAAGTGCTGGAACACCATGGCGATGCCCAGCGCCCGCGCCTCCTGCGGGTTGCGGATGTGGACCGGCTGGCCGTTGAAGTGGATGGCGCCCTCGTCGGGCTTGACGGCGCCATAGATGATCTTCATCAGCGTGGACTTGCCGGCGCCGTTCTCGCCCAGCACCGCATGCACCTCGCCCGGCCGCACGGTGAGCGAGACGCCGTCGTTGGCCACCACGGCCGGATAGCGCTTGGTGATGCCCGACAGCTGCAGGCGCGGCGGCGCGGCGCCGGCGCCGCCGGGGTCTGCGGCGGAAGGGGAAACAGAAGGATTCATGGGGGGCGATTGTCTATTAAGTTCTGCGTGAATCCAGGCAGCCGAAACCCGCACTCCGCGCTGGCGGAGCGGGCGCGGCCAGCTATTTATTTCGTAGCGAGGCAGCCACCGTCTTGACGCTCTCGCGCAGCCAGAGCGCCGCGGCCGAATGGTGCGACCGGGCATGCCAGAGCTGGTAATACATGAGGCGGGGAAAGGGCACGGGGCATGGCAGCACGGCCAGCGGCAGCCGCTCGGTGAAGCGCTCGCAGAATTGCCGGCCGGTGGTCAGCACAAGCAAGCTGGATGCCACCATGTCCGGAATCAGGCTGAAATGCGCACAGCGGGCCGCGATGCGGCGGGCCAGGCCCAGCGAATCGAGATGCGCGTCGATCACGCCGCGCGCGCCTGGGTGGGTGGGCGTGGGCGCGATGTGCTCGGCGGCCAGCCATTCCTCGGCCGTCCAGCCGCGCCGCGCCGCCGGGTGGCCGGCCGCCACCAGGCAGACCACCTCGTCGCCGAAGAGCCGGGCCATGTGCAGGTCTTCGGGCGGCTGCGGCCAGTTGCCGATGACCACGTCCACCTCGCCCTGCTCCAGGTGCGCGTGGTAGTGCGCGTCGCCCGACAGCGGCAGCACCTCCACCGCACAGAGCGGCGCCTCGGCCTTGATGCGGGCCATGAGGCGCGGCAGGAAGAGCGGGTCGAGATAGTCGCTGGCCGCGATGCGGAAGGTGCGCGTGTCGGTGCGCGGATCGAAGCCGCGGGCGTCGGAGAAGAGCGCCTCGGCCGAGCGCAGGATGACGCCGGCCGGCCCCACCATGCGCAGCGCCGCGTCGGTGGGCTGCATGCCGGCGCCCGAGCGCACCAGCAGCGGATCGCCCGCCAGCCCGCGTAGCCGGCGCAGCGCAGCCGACACCGCCGGCTGGTGCATGCCCAGCCTGACGGCGGCCTTGGAAACACTGCGTTCGGTTAGCACGGTATGCAACACCCTGATGAGATGGAGGTCAATCTTGTCGAAGAGGGCTTGGTCTCGCATACCGGGTGCTGCATTCCTGTCATACGGCGGCGCGTATGCCGCTGCGCGCCGGCTGCCGCAGCATGGCGTAGGCAGGCGCGCCGGGCGGCAGGCTGCCGCCACCATGGCTTTTTCGGGGGGTGGCGGCAACTGTACACCGCAGGCGCGCCGCTTCCGATTGCGCTTTCCACGGTGGCGCCGCCGCTCGGCACGCCCTATGCTTTGATGCAAGACCTCATTACCGAAGAAGAATCCAGCCCGCGCCATCCCGGCGCGCCTGCGGCACCCTCACCACGCATGACCAAGACACCCACCCGCCCTCTTCGCTTCATCCGCCGCGGCCAGCCCCAGGTGCTGCACGGCGTGCCGCCCGACCGCACCCTGCTGGAGGTGCTGCGCGAAGACCTGGGCGCCACCGGCACCAAGGAAGGCTGCGGCGAAGGCGACTGCGGCGCCTGCACCGTGGTGCTGGGCGAGGCGCGCGGCGGCCAGGTGCACTACCAGGCCGTCAACAGCTGCATCCGCCTGGCGCACTCCATCGACGGCATGGCGCTCTGGACGGTCGAGGACCTGGCGCACGACCCGCTGATCCAGCCGGCCGCCACCGACGCCGGAAGCGCCCAGTCCGGCGACCAGCCCATGCTGCACCCCGCGCAGGAGGCCATGGTGGAGTGCCACGGCTCGCAATGCGGCTTCTGCACGCCCGGCTTCGTGATGAGCCTCTTCGGCATGTACCAGAACCACGTCTGCCACGGCAGCGGCATCGACCGGGCGCTCGCGGCCGAGGCGCTCTCGGGCAACCTCTGCCGCTGCACCGGCTACCGGCCCATCCTCGATGCGGCCGAGCGCATGCAGCAGCTGCCGCCCATGCAGGTGGACGAAACCGTGCTGCTGCAGGAACTGGAGCACATCGCCTTCGAAGGCAAAGGGCTGCAGGCCGATGCGGCCTATATCGCCCCGGCCACGCTCGAAGACCTGCTCGCCGCCCGCGCCGCCCACCCCGGCGCCCAGGTGGTGGCCGGCGCCACCGACGTGGGCCTCTGGATCACCAAGCAGCACCGCCGCTTCGCCCAGTTCCTGGACGTGACCCGCGCCGCGCCGCTGCGCCGCATCGACGAGGCCGGCGGCATGCTGCGCATCGGCGCCGCTGCGTCCCTCACCGACGCCTTCGATGCGCTGCGCGCCCGCTGGCCGCAGCTGCACCGCTTCGCCGCGCGCTTCGCCGGGCTGCCGGTGCGCAATTCGGGCACCCTGGGCGGCAACGTCGCCAACGGCTCGCCCATCGGCGACTCCATGCCGCTCTTGATCGCGCTGGGCGCCCAGGTGGTGCTGGCCCGCGTGGGCGGCGAGCGCTCGCTGCCGCTCGAAGAGCTCTACACCGGCTACCGCCAGAACGTGATGGCGGCCGACGAGCTGCTGGTACGCATCGACGTGCCCCTGCCCGCGCCCACCGGCCGGCTCGCGGCCTACAAGGTCTCCAAGCGCTTCGACGACGACATCTCCGCCGTGTGCCTGGCCCTGCACCTGCACATCGAGGGCGGGCAGATCCAGTCGGCCCGTATCGGCGCAGGCGGCGTGGCCGCCACGCCGGCCCGGGCGCGCAAGACCGAGGCCGCCCTCGCCGGCCAGCCCTGGTCGGCCGCCACGCTGCGGCATGCGGCCAGCGTGCTGCAGGCCGAGTTCAGCCCGATCTCCGACATGCGCGCCAGCGGCGACTACCGCCGCGCCGTGCTGGGCGCGCTCATGGAGCGCTGCTGGCTGGAAAGCCCCGAGGCCCGGGCGGAAGGTGGAGGCGAAGACAAAGCGCAGCCCATCTCGCTGGACCAGCTGCGGGGCCCGCTCTGCGGCCCGGCCTCCACGCAGGCGGAGGTGACGGCATGAACACGCACGCCACCCCCATCAGCCGCGACGCAGACGGCGCCACCGAAGCCGCCCGCGCCGACGCGCACGGCGCTGCCGGCGCCCACACCCCGGCCCGCAGCGCGCCGGCCCGCGAGAACGCCATGGGCCGCTCGCACCCGCACGAAAGCGCCCGCGCCCAGGTCGCTGGCCTGGCGCACTACATCGACGATCTGCCCGAGCTCAAGGGCACGCTCTACGCCGCCCCCATCCTCTCGCCCGTGGCCCACGGCCGGCTGAACGCGGTGCGTACCGACGCGGCGCTGTCCCTGCCCGGCGTGCGCGGCGTGGTGCTGGCGGCCGACGTGCCGGGCGACAAGCTGCTGGCCGCCTTCGCGCACGACGAACCCGTGTTCGCCTTCGACACGGTGCAGCACGTGGGCCAGGTGGTCGGCCTGGTGGTGGCCGAATCGGTGATGCTGGCGCGCCGCGCGGCGCGGCTGGTGACGCTGGACATCACGCCCCTGCCCGCCGTGCTCACCGTGCAGGCCGCCATGGCCGCGCAGAGCTATGTGCTGCCGCCCGTCTTCGTGCGCCGCGGCGATGCCGGGGCCGCGCTGGCGCGCGCCCCGCACCGCCTGCAGGGCAGCTTCGAGGTCGGCGGGCAGGAACACTTCTATCTGGAAGGCCAGATCGCCTACGCCGTGCCGCTGGAGCAGCGCCAGTGGGCCATCCACTCCAGCACCCAGCACCCGGGCGAGGTGCAGCACTGGGTGGCCCACGCCCTGGGCCTGGACAACCACGCCGTGCGCGTGGAATGCCGGCGCATGGGCGGCGGCTTCGGCGGCAAGGAGACGCAGGCCGGCCACCTGGCCGTGTGGGCCGCCGTGGCCGCGCACAAGCTGGGCCGCCCGGTCAAGCTGCGGCTGGACCGCGACGACGACTTCATGGTCACCGGCAAGCGCCACCCCTTCGCCTACGAATACGAGGTGGGCTATGGCGACGACGGCCGCATCCAGGGCCTGAAGCTGCAGATGGCCGCCAACTGCGGCTTCTCGGCCGACCTCTCCGGGCCCGTGGCCGACCGCGCCGTGTTCCACAGCGACAACGCCTACTTCCTCGAAGACGTGGAGATCGCGTCCTACCGCTGCAAGACGAACACGCAGAGCCACACGGCCTTCCGCGGCTTCGGCGGGCCGCAGGGCGTGATCGCCATCGAGGCCATCCTGGGCGACATCGCCCGCGCCCTGGGCCGCGACGCGCTGGACGTGCGCATGGCCAACCTCTACGGCACCACCGATCGCAACGTCACCCACTACCAGATGCCGGTGGAAGACAACATCCTGCCCGATCTGCTACCAAAACTGGAGCAGATAGCCCAATACCGGCAAAGGCAGGCGGCGATTTCGGCCTGGAACGCGGGCAGCCCGGTGCTCAAGCGCGGCCTGGCCATCACGCCGGTCAAGTTCGGCATCAGCTTCACCGCCACGCTTTTCAACCAGGCCGGCGCGCTGGTCCACGTCTATACCGACGGCAGCGTGCAGGTGAACCACGGCGGCACCGAAATGGGCCAGGGCCTGCACACCAAGGTGGCACAGATCGTGGCCGACGAGCTGGGCGTGCCCATGGAGCGCGTGCTGGTCACCGCCAGCGACACGGCCAAGGTGCCCAACGCCAGCGCCACGGCCGCTTCCAGCGGCACCGACCTGAACGGCCGCGCCGCGCAGTTCGCCGCGCGCCACGTGCGTGACAACCTCGCGGCCTTCGTCTGCGGGCTCGACGGCTGCGGCGCGGGCTCGATCCGCTTCGAGGGCGGGCGCGTGATCTCGCCCACCACCGAACGCGCCTGGAACGACGTGGTGCAGGCCGCCTACGCCAACCGCATCCAGCTCTGGAGCGACGGCTTCTACCGCACGCCCAAGATCCACTACGACAAGGCCACGCTCACCGGCCGGCCCTTCTACTACTTCGCCTACGGCGCGGCCTGCACCGAAGTCGCCATCGACACGCTCACGGGCGAGTCGCGCGTGCTGGCGGTGGACATCCTCCACGACGTGGGCCGCAGCATCAACCCGGCCATCGACATCGGCCAGATCGAGGGCGGCTTCGTGCAGGGCATGGGCTGGCTCACCACCGAAGAGCTGGTCTGGAACGCCGAAGGCAGGCTCGCCACCCACGCGCCCAGCACCTACAAGATTCCGGCCACGGGCGACGTGCCGGCGCACTTCAAGGTCCAGCTTTGGCCCGAAGCCAACCGCGAAGACAACGTGGGCGGCAGCAAGGCCGTGGGCGAACCGCCCTTCATGCTGGCCATCAGCGTCTATGAGGCGTTGCGCAATGCCGTGGCCGCGGCGCGCCCGCCGGGCGGGCAGGCCGCGCCCGTGCGCCTGCAGGCGCCGGCCACGGCAGAGCAGGTGCTGCGGTCGCTGGGCCGGCTGGGCTAGCAGGGCTGGCCCGGCGGCTCAGGCACAGACTCAGTCCCGGGCCGGCTGGCCCCAGACCTGGTTGCGCCCGCGCCGCTTGGCCTCGTAGCAGGCCATGTCGGCGGCGCGCAGCAGCTGGGTCACCTGGTCTTCGCCGGCCGTGCCGGCCTCCCGCGCCACCAGGCCCAGGCTGGCGCTGACGAAGAAGCTGCGCCCCGCATACGAAGGCTCCCAGGCCGCGATGGCGGTGCGGATCAGCTCCGCGATCTCGTGGCCCCGCGCCCGCGAACACGCCGGCAGCACCACGGCGAACTCGTCGCCGCCCAGGCGCGCCGGCCAGCCCACATGGCGCACCTGCTCCTCGATGAGCCGCGCCACATGCCGCAGCACCTCGTCGCCCGCATCGTGCCCGGCCTGGTCGTTCACCACCGTGAAATGGTCCAGGTCCAGGAAGAGCACGACCAGCGTGCCCAGCTCCGCCCCGCCCTGGCCGGCCGCGCGCACCGCCGTGGCCGTGCCGGGCTGCAGCAGCTGCTGCGCGCCCATCAGCTCGCCCAGCCGTTCGACGAAGGCCTCGCGGTTGAGCAGCCCGGTGAGCGGATCGTGCCCCGCCACCCAGCCGCGCAGCTGGCGCGAGCCGCGCTCGGCCGTGATGTCCTCCAGCAGCCAGACGGTGCCGACCGCCTGGGCCTGCGCCGCCGATCCCGCAGGCCGGTGCGCCAGCACCCGCGCCCAGACGGGGCTGCCGTCCTTGCGCAGGAAGCGCACGTCGCCGTCGAAGCAGCCGTGCGCGATGAAGGCCGCCCGCACCCGCTGCAGCCACTGGGCGTATTCGGCGGGGCTGGCGTGCAGGGCCTGGGCCGGCAGGCCGTGCAGCTCGGCCGGCGCATAGCCCAGCATGCGCGCGGCATGCACGCCGGCCACGTCCAGCACGTCGCCGCGCGCAATGACGATGCCCACCGGCGCATGCGCCAGCACCGCCTCCAGGCGCGCGGCGGTCACGGCCGCATCGCGACGGTCCTGCCAGCGCTGGGCCTCCATCTGGGTGCAGACGCGCACCAGGGCATCGACCTCCCCGCGCGAGCGCGGCCAGATCCGGGCCGCCGCGCCCCGGCCGGCGCCGCCGGCTGCGTCGTGGTTCGCCACATGCGCGTTCAGCATGCGCTGGGCGCAGTGGCTCAGCTGCGACAGGGGCCGCGCCATCCACAGCATGGCCGCGCCGGACAGGAGCGCGATCGCCAGCACGCCGCCGCCCGCCATCCACCACGCGCCGCGCTGCGCGCCCTCGTCGGACGCGGCCAGCATGCCCGCGTCGCTCACCCGCGCCACCATCCACTGGGGCAGCGGCACGCCGGCCATGCTGACGACGTGGCCCGCCTCGCGGTCGGTGAAGGCGCGTCCGGTCAGCGGCTGCTCCATGCGCTGCCAGCGCGCATAGGCCAGGGCCAGGCCGGGCTCGTCTCGCACATGGCCCAGCACGCGTTCGCGCTGCGGGTGCGACAGGATCACGCCGTCGCGCGTGAAGACGATGAGCCGCGAATCGTCGCGGGCCGGCATGGCCATGGACTGCGGCAGCAGGCCCTGGGACTGCAGCCGCAGCACCCCGGCCAGCGCGCCCGTGACGGCGCCTTCGCCCTGGCGCAGCGGCATGGTGAACATCACGCGCGCATCGCCCGGCGTGGTGCCGATCAGGTCGGACACGAGCGGCCGGCCGTCCACCAGGGTGCGCACCAGGTAGTCGCGCTCGGCCGGGTCCAGCGCCGAGGCCTGCTGCAGCCGGCCGGACTGCAGGTTGACGCTGAGCTGCCCGTCCTTGCGCGCGATCTGCATGGCGTCGAAGAAACGCGCCGCCGGCAGGCCCTGGCGCACCAGACCTTCCAGCGACGCGGGGGCATCGAGCAGGCCCGGCGCGATGCCTTCGGCCACCGTGGCCAGCACGCGCTGGCTCTGCTCGATCTTGCTGGCCAACAGGCGGGCCACGGTCTCGACCTCGTCGTTCTGCTGGTGCACCAGCCGCTGCAGCGCCGCCTGGCTGGCGGCCTGCGACACCAGCCAGGCCGCGCCGCCGCCGGCCAGCAGCACGGCGATCACCGCCAGCGCGACCAGCTTGGCGATCAACGCGCCGGGCAGCAGCCCGCCGGGGCCGTCGTCCGGCACGGTGTCGAAGGGGTCTTCATGGAAGAAGCCGGCCACGCCCGCGGGGCGGGTGGCGGGCGCCGCCGCGGCCGCTGGCGGTGTCATGCCTGCCCCCGGGAAGAGCTGGCATCGGCAGGCGCGGGCGGCGGGGCGCAGGACATGGGGGCGGGGGCGGCTGGGCAGGTGGATGGCGGAGGGAGTTCCGCCGGTTCCATTGCAATATACGCAGCGCCATCGACCGCCCGGGTGCGGGGCAACCCTCAGGAATCCGCCAGGAAAACCCTGACCTGCAGGCCCTCCTCCGGCCTGCGCGGCCAGCCTCTCATCAGCAGCCGGCCACCTGCTGCAGCGCACCTGGCTGGGGCAGGTTCAGCACATTGCCGGTGCCTGCGATGAGGCCGTGCTCGCGCAGATGGCGCAGCACGCGCGAGAGGGTTTCGGGCGCGATGCCCAGCTGCGCGGCGATGAGGCGCTTGCGCAGGTGCAGGGTGACGCGCAGGGCGCCGTCGTCGCAGGGCTGCGCATGCTGCAGCAGCCACTGCGCGCAACGCGCTTCGGCGTCCTGCGCCAGCCGGCTCACGGCCAGCTCGGTCTGCCGGAAGTAACCTGCGGCCAGGCTGCGCACCAGGTTCTGCGCGTCCGAGGGCAAGGCCTGCACGCTGCGCTGGAAGGCCTCGATCGGCACGCTGCGCAGCTGCACGCGCGTGTCCGCGACCATGTCCACCACGCAGGGCTGGTCCACCAGCGCGCTGGCGGCGTCCAGCCAGGCCGGCCCTTCCACCACGCCGAGCTGGTGGCGCAGCAGGCCGTCCTCGCGCAGGCCCAGCAGCACGCGGCCGCTGTCCAGGTGCAAGACGCAGGCGGGCCGCTGGTGGCGCTGGCGCAGCAGCTGGCCGGCAGCCACCACCTCGACGCCGTCGAAGGGTCCAAAGAAATGATCGGGAGACATGGCCCGACTGTGCAGGCGCACCCCGCAGGCCGTGTTGAGCGAAGTCAAAGCCGCTGCAGCCGGTGCCGCGCAGGCAGGCCGTGCGATGGGCCCGTTCTGGCTCCCGGGAGTCGTAAAACAGACACATACGGCACGGAGCTTGCTTGCGACCATTGCAATTGGATACGTCTTCGCATCCAATCCGGGAGCCGCCGCCAGCCCATGGCCGAGCGGCGCGAAATCCACGACCTCCGGGCCGACCGCCTCGGCCCCCCCACCACCTGCAGGAAGAACCCATGAAAAAAACCCTGATCGCCGTCGGCGCCGCCCTGGTGTGCGGCGCAGCCGCCCATGCGCAAAGCTCCGTCACGCTGACCGGCCTGAGCGACCTCTACGTCGGCTCGATGAAGATGGCTGGCGACGCGAACCGCCGCTCCGTGGTGAACAGCGGCGGCATGACCACCTCGTGGTTCGGCTTCAAGGGCACCGAAGACCTGGGCGGCGGCCTGAAGGCGAACTTCCAGCTGACCTCGTTCCTGCAGAACGACACCGGCACGCAAGGCCGCTTCCAGGGCGACACCTTCTTCTCGCGCGATGCCAACGTCAGCCTGTCGGGCGGCTTCGGCTCCGTGCTGCTGGGCCGCTGGATGGCGCCCAACTTCCTGCCCTCCGTGATCGGCAACCCCTTCGGTGATTCGTTCACCTTCTCGCCCCTGATCCTGCACAAGGACGTGCCCCTGTTCAACGGCTCCGGCTGGCGCGCCATGACCCCGGCCGACACCGGCTGGTCCAACCAGATCGCCTACACCACGCCGACCTACAACGGCCTGTCGGCCAACATCCAGTACCAGTTCGGCGAGCAGGCCACGCAGAACAGCAAGCGGAACGTCGGCGCCAACTTCTTCTACTTCGGCGGCCCGCTGACCCTGACCGGCTTCTACGAGAACGCCGACGTGACCAACCCCGCCGCCACCACGCTGCTGCCCAACAACCAGAAGTACTGGATGCTGCTGGGCGCCTACGACTTCGGCATGGTCAAGCCCTACCTGAGCTACGGCGAGAAGAAGATCGCCGACGCCTTCAGCACCAAGGGCAAGACGCTGCAGGTGGGCGCCTCCGCGCCCGTCGGCAGCACCGGCAAGCTGCTGGCCGAATGGGTCAAGACCGAGTGGTCCACGCCCGACGTGAACCGCAAGACCTTCACCATCGGCTACGACCACTTCCTGTCCAAGCGCACCGACCTCTACGCCGTGGTGATGAACGACAAGATCACCAACCAGACCAGTGGCACCAGCCTGGGCCTGGGCATCCGCCACCGCTTCTGATGGCGCGGGCGGCCTCTGGGCTGCCCCTCTCTGCAAAAAGGCACGCCGGAGCGATCCGGCGTGCCTTTTTTCATGGGCTTTTGCGGCGCAGCGCGCATGCAGGCTGCGCAGTGCGCTATTCAATCAATAGCGCGCGGAAGTCGTTCACGTTGGTGTGCGTGGGCCCGGTGACCAGCAGGTCGCCCAGCGCGGCGAAGTAGCCGTAGGCGTCGTTGCGGTCCAGGTGGTCGGCCACGCGGCGCTCGGCCGCGGCGGCGCGCGCCAGCGTGTCGGGCGTGACGAAGGCGCCGGCGTTGTCTTCCACACCGTCGATGCCGTCGGTATCGGCCGCCAGCGCCCACACGCCCGGCTGGCCCTGCAGCGCCTGCGCCAGGCCCAGGCAGAACTCGCCGGCACGCCCGCCGCGGCCGCGCTCGGCGCCCTCGCGGCGCGGGCGCACGGTGACAGTGGTCTCGCCACCGCTCAGGATGATGCAGGGCCGCGCGAAGGGCTCGCCATGCAGCGCCACGGCCCGGGCCAGCGCGGCATGCACGCGGCCCACCTCGCGCGATTCGCCCTCCATCTCGTCGCTCAGGATGTGCGCCGTCCAGCCGGCCTCGCGCGCCGCCTGGGCCGCGGCCTGCAGCGACTGCCGGGGCGTGGCGATCAGCTGCACGGCATGGCCGGCGAAGAGGGCATCGCCGGGCTTCGGGGTTTCGAGCGCGCCGCTTGCCAGCCGCTCGCGCACGGCCTCGGGCACCTCGATGCGGTAGCGGCGCAGGATGTCCAGCGCGTCGGCGCAGGTGCCGGCATCGGCCACCGTGGGGCCGCTGGCGATCACCGAGACGTCGTCGCCCGGCACGTCGCTGATGGCCAGGGTCACGACCCGCGCCGGCGCGCAGGCCGCCGCCAGCCGCCCGCCCTTGATGCGCGAGAGATGCTTGCGCACGCAGTTCATTTCGGCGATGCCGGCGCCGCTTTCCAGCAGCGCCTGGTGGATGCGCTGCTTGTCCGCCAGGCTCAGGCCCTCGGCCGGCAGCGTCAGCAGCGACGAGCCGCCGCCCGAGATCAGGCACAGCACCAGGTCCTGCGGCGTCAGGCCCTGCACCAGTGCGAGCATGCGCTCGGCCGCCTGCAGCCCGGCCGCGTCGGGCACCGGGTGGGCGGCTTCCACGAGTTCGATGCGCTCCGGCAGTCCGGCCGGGCGCGGCGGCACATGGCCGTAGCGCGTCACCACCAAGCCCGAGAGGGGCGCATCCGCCGGCCAGAGCGCCTCCACGGCCTGGGCCATGGCGCCGCCGGCCTTGCCCGCGCCGATCACCACCGTGCGCCCGCCGGGCGGCGGCGCGGGCAGGTGCGCGCCCAGCGTGTGCAGCGGCTGCGCGCTGCGCACGGCGGCCTCGTAGAGCGAGCGCAGCAGCTCGCGCTGCGGCGCCGGGGCGGCGCGGGTGGAATCGGGGGCGGGAGCCGCGGCGGGCGGCGGACAGGCGTTGGCGGGGTGCAGGGCAGGCATGGGCCGATTGTGCAGTGCCGCGCTGCGGAATGCCGGTGGACCATCCGAGACGCAGCACGCAATGTCACGCACCCGTCATCGTTTCGTCTTATGGTCGGCACTCCCCTTTGCACCGGCAGCATCATGGACCTCTTCGCGCGGGAGCGGCATGGCGCCGCCCTGGATTTTCTATCCCCCGCAGCGCGGCAAGGCTGCGGCCCCCTCGCACAGCTGATGCGCAGCAGCTTGCTGCATTGCGTCTTCCAGCCCCTGGCCGACCTGCGCGAAGGCTCGATCTACGCACACGAGGCCCTGATCCGCGGCCCCCACGGCGGCTCCCTGCACCTGCCCGACGCCCTGCTGGCCAGCGCCCGCGAAGAAGGGCTGCTGCAGGACTTCGAGATGCTCTGCGTGGTCATCGCGCTGCAGCAATGGGGCCGCCAGGGCAGCGCGGGCCGGCTCTTTTTGAACATCAGCGCCGACACCCTGGTGCGCGCCGTGGCCTTCTGCGGCGAAGGCCTGCTGGGCAGCAAGGTGCGCAGCCTGGGCGTGGCGGCGCGCATGCTGGTGGTCGAGATCACCGAGCACGAACGCGTCTCCGACATGCCCCGGCTGCTGCGCGCGCTGCGCGCCGTGCATGCCTGCGGCGCCCGGCTGGCGCTGGACGATTTCGGCGACGGCCATTCGAGCCTGCGCCTCTGGGCCGAGGTAAAGCCCGACTTCGTGAAGATCGACAAGTACTTCGTGCGCGACATCGCGGTCCACCCCGAGAAGCTGCAGATGCTGCAGGCCATCAAGGGCATCGCCGAGGTGTTCGGCACCACGCTGGTGGCCGAGGGCATCGAAACCGACGAAGACCTGCGCGCGCTGCGCGACCTGGACATCCCCTACGGCCAGGGCTACCTGCTGGGCCGCCCGGCCCCGGCGCCGCGGCTGCTCATCGAAGAAGCCGCGCACCGGACGCTGCTGGACCGCCGCGTGGCCGTGCTGCCGCACCAGACGCACGCCGCGCGGCCGGGCATCCTGCGCAACCTGCTGGTGGTGCATGCGCCCACCGTCACGCCCGACACGCACAACGACGAGGTGGCGCGCCTCTTCAGCACCCATACCGAACTGCACGCGCTGGCGGTGCTGGAGGGCACCCGCCCGGTGGCGCTCATCAACCGCCAGCAGTTCATGAACCACTACGCCACGCTCTACTTCCGCGAGGTGCACGGCCGCAAGCCCTGCGGCACCATCGCCAACCACGCGCCCCGCGTGGTCGAGCTGGACTGCGACGTGGACCAGCTGGTGGGCATCCTCACCTCGCAGGACCAGCGCTACCTGAACGATGGCTTCATCGTCACCGACAACGGCCGCTACGTGGGCCTGGGCACCGGCGACCAGCTGGTGCGCAGCGTGACCGAGGCGCGCATCGAGGCCGCGCGCCACGCCAACCCGCTCACCTTCCTGCCCGGCAACATCCCCACCAGCCTGCACATGCAGCGCCTGCTGGACGGCGGCGCCGAGTTCGTCGCCTGCTATGCCGACCTGAACCACTTCAAGCCGTTCAACGACCACTACGGCTACTGGCGCGGCGACCAGATGATCCGCCTGCTGGCGCGGCTGGCCATGTCGCACTGCGATGCGCAGCGCGACTTCGTCGGCCATGTGGGCGGCGACGACTTCATGCTGCTCTTCCAGAGCGTCAACTGGCTGCAGCGCTGCCGCGACCTGCTGGCCGACTTCAACCGCCAGTCGCTCGAACTCTTCGATGCCGAGGCCCGCGCCGCCGGCGGCATCTGGGCGGAGGACCGCCACGGCGTCAAACGCTTCTTCGACTGCACCACGCTGTCCATCGGCGCGGTGCGCATCGCGCCGGGCCACGTCCAGCATGCCGAAGAGGTCGCCAACCTCGCCGCGCTGGCCAAGCACGAAGCCAAGCTCTCGCCCAGCGGCATCGTCTGCCTGCCCGCCTCCGCCATGCAGGCCGGCCGGCCGCTCTGGACCGAGGCACCGCCCGCGGCTGCGGCGGCTCCCGCCGCCCTGCCCCACAGCATCGTCAAGGGCCTGGCGGCCTGAGGGACACGCAGGAGTCCCTGCGTACGGGCGCCACCTAAAATCACCTGGTGAACGCCCCATTGCCCCTGCCCCGCCGCCCCATCCGTGACCTGCCCGACGAGCTGATCAGCCAGATCGCCGCGGGCGAAGTGGTCGAGCGCCCCGCCTCCGCCGTGCGCGAGCTGGTGGACAACGCGCTCGATGCCGGCGCCCGCCAGATCACCGTGCGCCTGCTGGCCGGCGGCGTGCGCCTGATCGCCGTGGAGGACGACGGCGGCGGCATTCCGCAGGAAGAGCTGCCCGTCGCCCTGCGCCGCCACGCCACCAGCAAGATCACCAACCTGCACGACCTGGAATCGGTCGCCACCATGGGCTTCCGGGGCGAGGCGCTGGCCGCCATCGCCTCGGTGTCGGAAATGGCCCTGCTCTCGCGCACCGCGCAGCAGGCCAGCGCCTTCCTGCTCGATGCGCGCAGCGGCGAGCTGCGCCCTGCCGCCCGCAGCGTGGGCACCACGGTCGAGGTCAAGGAACTCTTCTTCTCCACGCCCGCGCGGCGCAAGTTCCTCAAGACCGACGCCACGGAGCTGGCCCACTGCATCGAAGCCGTGCGCCGCCACGCGCTGGCCCGCCCCGACGTAGGCTTCGCCATCTGGCACGAAGGCAAGCTGGTGGAGCAGTGGCGCGCCACGCTGGCCGCCACCGCAGATGCGGACGACGCCGACGACGCGCTGCAGCAGGCCCTGGCCCGCCGCCTGGCCGACGTGCTGGGCGAAGACTTCCTCACCGAATCGGTGCCGGTGCGCCACCGCATGGGCGCCGTCACCGTCACCGGCCGCGCGGGCCTGCCCGATGCGGCGCGCTCGCGGGCCGACCAGCAGTTCTGCTATGTCAACGGCCGCTTCGTGCGCGACAAGGTGCTCACGCACGCGGCCCGCAGCGCCTACGAAGACGTGCTGCACGGCCAGAAGCAGCCGGTGTATGCGCTCTATGTCGAGATCGACCCGCTGCGCGTCGATGTGAACGTGCACCCGACCAAGATCGAGGTCCGCTTCCGCGACAGCCGCGAGGTGCACCAGGCCGTGCGCCACGCGGTAGAGAACGCCCTGGCCGCACCGCGCGCCCAGGCGCTGGCGCAGGCGGCGGCTGGCGCCTCCTCTTCCGGCGACGCAGCGCCGGCCTCGGGCCTGGGCGTCGGCGTGCCGACGTTTTCAGTGCCGAATCGCCCCGCAGCGCCCTATCCGCAAGCGCAGAGCGCTATCAAATTCGATGAGCGCCCGGGCCACAAGGTGTCCGACCTGCAGGCGCTCTGGGGCACGCCTTCGCCGGCGCCCTCGGCCTTCGGTGCCGGCCCCGCGCCGCAGCCGAGCTTCATGCCTGCAGCCTCCGCGACCCTGACCGATCCCGCAGCCCCATCCGGCGCCGAGCCGCTCGCCATGCCGCCCGCGCAGGCCTGGGGCACGGCCGCCGCACCGGCCCCTGCCGAGCGGGAACAGACACCCGCCGCCGAGGCCGCCACCTGGCCGTTGGGCCGCGCCGTCGCGCAGATCCACGGCGTCTATATCCTGGCCGAGAACGCCCAGGGCCTGATCGTGGTGGACATGCATGCCGCGCACGAACGCATCGTCTATGAGCGCCTGAAGGCCCAGGTGGACGGCGCGGCGCGCATCGCCAGCCAGCCGCTGCTGATCCCGGCCACCTTCGCCGCCACGCCCGAGGAAGTCGCCACGGCCGAGGCCCAGGCCGAGACGCTGGAGATGCTGGGCCTGGAGATTTCTCCCTTCTCGCCGCGCACCCTGGCCGTGCGCGCCGTGCCCACGACCCTGGCGCAGGGCAACCCGGTGGAGCTGGCGCGCAGCGTGCTGGCCGAGCTGGCCGCGCACGACGCCAGCACCGTGGTGCAGCGCGCGCGCAACGAGATCCTGGGCACCATGGCCTGCCACGGCGCAGTGCGCGCCAACCGGCGGCTCACCATCGACGAGATGAACGCGCTGCTGCGGCAGATGGAAACCACCGACCGCTCCGACCAGTGCAACCACGGCCGGCCCACCTGGCGGCAGCTCAGCATGAAGGAGCTGGACGCGCTCTTCCTGCGCGGCCGTTGAGGGGCGGATAGGCCGGCCAGCCTCAGCCGGCCTGCCGGCCCGCCAGGGCGGGCCCGGCGCTCCTCAATCGTCGCGGGCGGCCCTGGCCTGATCGGGGAAGTCCGAGAACACGCCGTCCACGCCCAGCGCGAAGAAGCGGCGGTATTCGGCCTTGGGGTCGCCCCGGTAGTCCGAAGCCAGCCGCCTGGCTTCGCTGCGGAAGGTGTAGGGGTGCACGAAGAGGCCCGCATCGTGCGCGTTCGCCACCACCTGCGTGGGCGCCATCAGCACGCGGTCGCTTTCATCGATGCGGCCGTCGCCGTTGAGGTCGTCGGGCCTGCCGTCGCGGTTGTCGTCCAGCAGGCGCGTGGGAATCAGGTAGGGCTTCCAAGGCCCGATGCCGTCGGCATAGGTCTTCACTTCCTTCAGGCCCGCGGGCGTGAGCAGGCTGGCGAAGGTGCGGCTGTCGCCCGCGACGGCGAAGTCGTAGGGCTTGTCGTAGGGCGCGGTCAGGTCGATGCTGCCGTCGGGGTTGACGTCGTTGGCATCCACCAGCTGCACCAGCCGCAGCTGCGTCTTGCCGCGCAGGTACTTGAGGTTGGACACCTCGAACGACTGCAGGATCACGGGCGAATCCTTGGCCGTGTAGCCGTACTGCGCGAGCGTGGCCAGCAGGCGGTCTTCGAGCGGCAGGCCCAGGCGGGCGTGGTAGGTGGGGTGCTTGGTCTCGGCATAGACGCCCACCGTGCGGCCCCGGCGCTGGCCTTCGCTGCGGGCCAGGTCCAGCACCTCGTTGAACGTGGGGATCTGGAAGCGGCCGTTGAACGACTGGTCGCGCTCGGCCAGCGGCTGCACGGCGCGCAGGGTCTTGATCTCGGCGAGCGTGAAGTCGGAGGCGAACCAGCCCTCCTCCGTCACGCCATCGACCACCTTCCTGGTCTTGCGGCTGGCGAATTCGGGGCGGGTGGACACGTCGGTCGTGCCGGTGATGTTGGGCTCGTGGCGGGCGATGAGCACGCCGTCCCGGGTGGCGACCAGGTCGGGCTCGATGAAGTCGGCCCCCATCTCGATGCCGCGGCGGTAGCCCTCCAGCGTGTGGTCGGGCAGGTAGCCGGCCGCGCCCCGGTGGCCGATCACCAGGGCCTTGCGGCCATCCAGGGTGGGCGCCCCATCGTTGCCGCCGCAGCCGGCCAGCAGCGCGGCCGCCGCCAAGGCCGCCAGGGCCACCAGGGCGTTGGAAGAACTTATCGTCGCAGTGAGTCGCATGGAGATCACCTTTCTGGATACTTTCGAGGGGAGGCCGCTCTGGCTGGCACAGGCCAGGTCGCCGTCACGGGCGCTCACGCACTCTGCGGCGATTCGATGACGGACACAAGACAGATTCACGCCAATCCAGTGCGGTCAATTGCACCAATGAAGTGCAATCCAACCACAAAAAGCTCCAACATGGTGCGATGACACGCACGCAGCGGGAAGCACAATCACCGGGCTCCGCACCCGCCTCTGAACACCATGACCCTGCACTACCTGGAATTCGACTACAGCGAAGACGATGACGGCATCGCCACCTGGGACGCCATCGCCCATGTGGCCAGCGCCCAGGTGCCAGCCTGGGAGGCCGAAGTGGTCGCCGTGCTGGACTGGGCCCATGCCGAATTCCCCGGCCAGCAAGGCCCATGGGAAGACGGCGGCACCTGGGACTTCGACCTGCAGCACGAGCCCGGCGACGGCAGCGCGCTGCAGCCACTGCGCTACGACGCCGCATCGCGCCGCCTGCTGCCGGCCGTGGGCGGCGCCGCTGGCGAGCGGCACTCGCTCACCTTCTCCCTGAGCGGCACCGAAACCTTCGCCGAGGCCTTCCGGCAGCGCTTCAGCCCGGCCTGACATGTGCCGGCGCTGCCGGCATCGCAAGCGCTGCGGGCCGCCCTGGCCGCAGCCCGCCATCACGTCTGCGTGATAGCTATGCTTTCGATAGCGCAAGACGCTTGATCCATAAGCGCTCAGAGCCATTACGGGGCTGAATCCACTGCCAGCGCAAGCCCCCCTTCCCCTCACCCGCCTACACTGGCCCCATGCCGTCCGCCACCACCTCGCCGCCCTCCGCCCCACCCCGCGCCCTGGCCGGCCTGCTGCCCTTTCTGCGCCCGTATGCGGGCCGCATCGCGCTGGCGCTGGTGTTCCTGCTGCTGGCGGCACTCGCCACGCTGGCGTTTCCGCTGGCGCTGCGGCAGCTGATCGACCAGGGCCTGCTCACGCCCGACCGGGGCGGGCAGGTGCTGGCGCTGCGCGAGCACTTCGCGGCGCTGTTCGGCGTGGCGATGGCGCTGGGCGTTTTCTCGTCGGCGCGGTTTTACATGGTGAGCTGGCTGGGCGAGCGCGTGACGGCCGACCTGCGCAATGCCGTCTATGCCCACGTGCTGCGGCAGAACCCCGAATTCTTCGAGACCACGCAGACCGGCGAGGTGCTCTCGCGCCTGACGGTGGACACCACGCTGGTGCAGACCGTCGTCGGCTCGTCGCTGTCCATGGGCCTGCGCAATGCCGTGCTGGCGCTGGGTGCGCTGGCCATGCTGGTGTGGACGCACCCCTACGTCATGGTGCTGGTCTTCGTCGCCGTGGGCGTGGTGGTGCTGCCCACGCTCTGGTTCGGGCGGCGGGTGCGCCGCCTCTCGCGCGACAGCCAGGACCGCGTGGCCGATGCCAGCGCCATCGCGGCCGAGGTGCTCAACGGCATCGCGGTGGTGCAGAGCTTCACGGCCGAAGAGCGCGAGGCCGATCGCTTCGCCGCCGCCACCGAGGCGGCCTTTCGCACCGCCACGCGCCGCAGCCGTGCGCGCGCCGTGCTGGTGGCCTTCATCATCATCGCCAACGCCGCGCTGCTGCTCTGGGGCCTCTACCAGGGCACGCAGGCCGTCATCGCCGGCACGCTGTCGGCCGGGCAGCTCGGCCAGACCGTGATCTACGTGATGTTCCTGGCCGGCGCGGTGGCCGTGCTGGGCGAGGTCTATGGCGATCTGCTGCGCGCTGCCGGCGCCACCGAGCGGTTGATGGAGCTGCTGGACAGCACGGTGCCCGCCGTATCGGCGCACGCACCAGCCCACGCATCCACCCTGCCGGCCACGCCGGATCAGGGAACAGCGGCGCTGGCCTTCGAGAACGTGCACTTCTCCTACCCCTCCCGCCCGGAAGTGCCCGCGCTGCAGTCCTTCGACCTGGCGCTGCGCCCCGGCGAAACGGTGGCCCTGGTCGGCGCCAGCGGCGCCGGCAAGAGCACCGTGTTCCAGCTGCTGCAGCGCTTCTACGACCTGGGCCGCAGCCCGGCCGATGCCGGCCGCATCACGCTGGCCGGCCAGGACATCCGCAGCCTGCCGCTGGAGCGGCTGCGCCAGGGCATCGCCATCGTGCCGCAGGATGCGGTGATCTTCTCGACCTCGGCGCGCGAGAACATCCGCTACGGGCGTCCCGGCGCCACCGATGCCGAAGTGACCGCTGCAGCCCGCGCCGCCTTCGCCCATGGCTTCATCGAGGCCCTGCCCCAGGGCTACGACACCTTCCTGGGCGAGCGCGGCGTGCGCCTCTCGGGCGGGCAGCGCCAGCGCATGGCCATCGCGCGGGCTTTGTTGAAGGACGCGCCCGTGCTGCTGCTGGACGAGGCCACCAGCGCGCTGGACGCCGAGAGCGAGCGCATGGTGCAGGCGGCGCTGGAATCCGCCATGCACCGCCCGGGCGGCAGCCGCACCACCCTGGTCATCGCCCACCGGCTGGCCACGGTGCAGAACGCGGACCGCATCGTCGTAATGGACCAGGGCCGCATCGTCGAGGAAGGCCGGCACGAGGATCTGCTGCGCCGGCGAGGCGTCTATGCCCGGCTGGCGGCGCTGCAGTTCACGGGGCAAGGCCCGCGCACGCCAGCGACCACGGGTTCAGGCGCCAGCACGGACGCCCTGCGCGACTGACCGCTTACTGCAAGGTTTCCTTGGCCGCCGCAGGCAAGGCCAGCGGCATCAAGGCGACGCCCTCTTCCATCAGTTGCACCGCTTCTTCGCGCGTGGCCTGGCCACGGATGGGGCGCTCCTCGATCTCGCCGCGATGCATGTCCAGCGCCTCCTGGGCGAAGCGCGGCCCCACGTCTTCCGTGCGGGCCACGATCTCGCGCGAGACGCGCAGCCAGGCCGCCTGCAGTTGCTGGTGCACGGCCTGGGCCTGGCGCATCTGGTCGGGCGTCAGGGCCGGGGCCCGTTCATCCGAAGAGCCTGGAGTGCCCTGTGCGGGCATAGGCAGCGAAGCCTGCGGGGCCGGCTGCTCGATGGCAGGCGCACGGGCACCGAGGTTGAGCCGGGGCGCGCTCAGCCCCTTGCGGATGTCGCCGCTGCCGCAGAGCGGGCACTGCAGCAAGCCACGCTGCAGCTGCGACTGATAGTCGTCTTCGGATGCGAACCAGCCTTCGAAAGCATGGTCGTTCGGACAGAAAAGATCGAGAACCTTCATGGAGTGCCAAAGCCGTTCAGGTCGGTGGATGGCGTGTTGCTGTGTGACGAAGAAACTGGCTGGATCGATAGCAGGCGATCAGCGGCGATGCCGAACGGCACGCGGCCTCAGCCACGCCGCTTCAGCAGGTAGCGATAGACGAAGCCGGGAAACGCCAGCGTCAGGAACAAGGTGGCGGTGACCGCATAGAACTCCCAGCCCTGCGGCGCGATCTGCCCGGCGCGCTTTTCGAGCATGAGCGCGAAGCCGCCCACCAGGAAATACAGCACCACCATCTCCACCACCCGCCCGATCAGCGGCTTGCCAACGGCAGCCGGCGCGGCCGGGCCGACCGCGAACCAGCGCTGGTTCATGAACGGCAGATTGGCGGCCAGCAAGGCCGCCACGATCACCAGCCAGATGGCTCCTGTTTGGGACATGGTTCGATCCGTAGGGCCCGGACGGCGCTGCGGGAGCGATGCCGCCGTTCAGGCAAGGAAATGGAAAAACGAAAGACACTGCGGGGCCGCAGCATCCGACTGCGCATCACACCGAGCGGGATGCGGCACAGCCGAGCAACCCGAGGCCCGGCGGCCCGATCCGGCAGCATACCCCCACCAGCGACAACGGGAGCCGGCCCCCAAGGTACCGCACTCCCGCTCATGTGATCCAGGCCACCTGCCGAGCAGATGCCTGTGCAGCGATGAAGCCCGCTCAGGTCGCCAGCGCGCGCACCACGGCGTCGGCGCACAGCGCCATCAGGCCGCCGGGCAGCAGGCCCAGCACCAGCACCAGGGCGCCGTTCACCGTGAGCACCACGCGCACGTCCAGCGGTGCGGACACGCGGGTGGCGGTCAGCGGCGCGTCGAAGTACATGACCTTGACCACGCGCAGGTAGTAGAAGGCGCCGATCAGCGACATCATCACCGCGAACACGGCCAGCACCAGGTGCGCCGTCTGGCCCGAAGCCACCAGAGCCTGCAGCACGGACAGCTTGGCGTAGAAGCCCACCAGCGGAGGCAAGCCGGCGAACGAGAAGAGGCAGATCGACATCACGGCTGCATACAGCGGGCTGCGCTGGTTCAGGCCGGACAGGTCAGCCACTTCCTCGCTCTCGAAGCCTTCGCGGGCCAGCAGCATGATGACGCCGAAGGCCGCCAGCGTGGTCAGCACATAGGTCACCACGTAGAACATGGCGGAGCTGTAGGCGTTCTCGACAGCGGTCGCATCGACGTTGCCCTGGATCACGCCGGACATCAGGCCCAGCAACACGAAGCCCATCTGCGAGATCGTGGAATAGGCCAGCATGCGCTTGAGGTTGGTCTGCATGATGGCCGCCAGGTTGCCGACCAGCAGCGAGCCGATCGCCAGCACGGCCAGCATCTGCTGCCAGTCGATGGCCAGCGGCAGCAGGCCGTCCACCAGCAGGCGGACGGTGATGGCGAAGGCCGCCAGCTTGGGCGCGCCGCCGATGACCAGCGTGACGGCCGTGGGCGCGCCTTGATAGACGTCGGGAATCCACATGTGGAAAGGCACGACACCCAGCTTGAAGGCCAGGCCGGCCACCACGAACACCAGGCCGAACACCAGCACCTGATGGCGGATCTGGCCGGAGTTCACGGCCTTGAAGACCTGGCCGATGTCCAGGGAGCCGGTCGCGCCGTAGAGCATCGACAGGCCGTACAGCAGGAAGCCGCTGGCCATGGCGCCGAGCACGAAGTACTTCATCGCGGCTTCGGTGGCGGTGGTGTGGTCGCGGCGCAGGGCCACCAGCGCGTAGCTGGAGAGCGTGAGCAGTTCCAGGCCCAGGTAGATCACTAGGAAGTTGTTGCCCGAGATCATGATGAAGATGCCCAGCAGCGCGAACATCGACAGCGTGAACAGCTCGCCGCCGCGCAGCATGCCGCGGTCGGCAGCGTAGGGCCGGCCATAGACCAGGGTGACCATCATGGCCACGGTGGCGAAGCACTTGAGCCAGTTGCCCATGGCGTCGCTCACGACCATGTTGCCCCAGCCGTAGAAGGTGTTGCCGCCGCTGGCGTAGATGCCTTGCAGCACGGCCACCACGGTGAGCGTGAGCATGGTGAGCACGTAGGTGCCCGTGCGGCGGGCGCTGGAAACACCCAGGTCCACCAGCGCGATCACGCAGGCCATGACCAGAAGCACGATCTCGGGGTAGATCGCCAGCCAGCTGATGTTGTCAATCATCTCGTCTCTCTCGGTTCAGTCTGGTGGATCAATCAGTGGAGCTTGGACAGCGCCACGTGCTGGAGCAGCTGGGCCACCGACACATCCATCACGTCGGTGAACGGACGGGGGTAGATGCCCATGTACAGCACGGCGATCGCCAGAACGGCCATCACCAGGAATTCGCGGCTGCCGATGTCCTTCAGGTCACGCACGTGGTCGTTGGCCACGGGGCCCAGATACACGCGCTTGTACATCCAGAGGGTGTAGGCCGCGCCGAAGATCAGCGCGGTGGCGGCACCCAGGCCGATCCAGAAGTTGTGCTTGACGGCACCCAGGATCACCATCCACTCGCCGACGAAGCCAGCGGTGCCCGGCAGGCCGCAGTTGGCCATGGCGAACAGCAGCGCGAAGGCGGCGAACTTGGGCATGGTGTTGACCACGCCGCCGTAGGCAGCGATCTCCCGCGAATGCACGCGGTCGTACAGCACGCCGATGGACAGGAACATGGCGCCCGACACGAAGCCGTGGGCGATCATCTGCACCAGGCCGCCGGACACGCCCAGCGGGTTGAAGATGAAGAAGCCCAGCGTGACGAAGCCCATGTGGGCGACGGACGAATAGGCCACCAGCTTCTTCATGTCCTTCTGCACCATGGCCACCAGGCCCACGTAGATCACGGCGATGAGCGACAGGGCGATCATCAGCCAGGCCCACTGGCGGGCGGCATCAGGAGCGATGGGCAGCGAGAAGCGCAGGAAACCGTAGGCGCCCAGCTTCAGCATGATCGCGGCCAGCACGGCGGAGCCGCCGGTGGGGGCCTCGACGTGGACGTCGGGCAGCCAGGTGTGCACGGGCCACATCGGCACCTTCACGGCGAAGGCCGCGAAGAAGGCGAAGAACAGCAGCGTCTGGGCGGTGCCCGTGAGCGGCAGCTGGTGCCAGGTGGCGATGTCGAAGCTGCCACCCGACTGGTTGTACAGGTAGATCAGCGCGATCAGCATGAGCAGCGAGCCCAGCAGCGTGTAGAGGAAGAACTTGAACGCCGCGTAGATCTTGTTCGGGCCGCCCCAGATGCCGATGATGAGATACATCGGGATCAGCGTGGCCTCGAAGAAGACGTAGAACAGCATGCCGTCCAGCGCGCTGAACACGCCGATCATCAGGCCCGAGAGGATCAGGAACGCGCCCATGTACTGGTTCACGCGCTCGGTGATGGACTCCCAAGAGGCGATCACCACGATCACCGTGATGAAGGCCGTCAGCGGCACGAACCAGAAGGAGATGCCATCGACGCCCAGGTGGTAGTGCACATTGAAGCGCTCGATCCACATGGCCTTCTCGACGAACTGCGCGGCGGCGGTGGTGTTGTCGAAACCGACATACAGAGGCACCGTCACGGCCAGCGCGACCAGCGAGCCGATCAGGGCCAGCCAGCGCACGGCCCGTGCATGTTCTTCACGCCCGAAGGCGAGCAGCAGGACACCGAAGGCGATCGGTGTCCAGATCGCAAGACTCAACCAACCCATTTTTGTTCTTCCCCTACTTGTTGAGCCACACGAAGTACGTCATGAGCGCGAACACGCCCAGGATCATGACCAGCGCATAGTGGTAGATGTAGCCCGACTGGAACCAGCGCACCACCGAGGCGATGCGGCCGACCAGCTTCCACGAGCCATTGACCACCAGACCGTCAATCACGGCCTGGTCGCCAGCCTTCCAGAGACCGGTGCCGAGCAGGCGCGAGCCGCGCGCGAACACGTTCTCATAGACCCAGTCCACGCCGTACTTGGCTTCCAGCAGCTGATAGACGCCGATCTTCTGCATCGCGGCCTTGATGGCGGCGGGCCATTCGGGCTTGACCAGATAGAACACATAGGACGACACCACGCCGGCCAGCGCCAGCCAGAAAGGCATGCCCGTGAAGCCGTGCAGCGCCATCGGCACCCAGCCGTGGATGGATTCGGCCAGCTCGGCCATGGCGCCGTGCTTGGCGGCATCGACGTGGATCACGCCCTTGAAGAAGTCGCCGAACAGCAGCGGCATCAGCGCGATGGCACCGATGACGACCGAGGGAATGGCCAGCAGCACCAGGGGGCCGGTCACGACCAGCGGAGACTCGTGCGGCTTGGCATCGTGGCCATGGCCGTGGTGGTCGTCGTGCGCATGGTGGTCGTCGTGGTGCGCGTCCGGGTTCTGGTCGTAGCGCTCCTTGCCGTGGAAGACGATGAAGTACAGGCGGAAGGAATAGAACGCCGTGATGAACACGCCGGCCAGCACCGAGAAGTTGGCGAAGGCCGAGCCCGGCAGGTTCGTGGCGTGCACCGCTTCGATGATGGCGTCCTTGGAATAGAAGCCCGAGAAGAACGGCGTGCCGATCAGCGCCAGGTTGCCCAGCAGGAACGTGATCCAGGTGATGGGCATGTACTTGCGCACGCCGCCCATCCAGCGGATGTCCTGGTTGTGGTGCATGCCCATGATCACGGAACCCGCACCGAGGAACAGCAGGGCCTTGAAGAAGGCGTGGGTCATCAGGTGGAACACGGCCACCGAGTAGGCCGAAGCGCCCAGCGCCACGGTCATGTAGCCCAGCTGCGACAGCGTGGAATACGCGATCACGCGCTTGATGTCGTTCTGGATGATGCCCAGCACGCCCATGAACAGCGCCGTGATGGAGCCGATCACCAGGATGAAGTTGAGCGCGGTATCGGACAGCTCATACAGCGGGGACATGCGCGACACCATGAAGATGCCGGCGGTCACCATGGTAGCCGCGTGGATCAGCGCGGAGATGGGGGTCGGGCCTTCCATCGAATCGGGCAGCCAGGCGTGCAGCGGGAACTGGGCCGACTTGCCCATGGCACCGATGAACAGGCAGATGGCGATCACGGTGACCAGCATCCAGCCCGTGCCGGGCAGCAGCGTGCTCTGGATCTCGGGCAGCTTGGCGAAGATCTCGCCGTAGTTCAGCGTGCCGGTGTAGGCAGCGATCAGGCCGATGCCCAGGATGAAGCCGAAGTCGCCGACGCGGTTGACCAGGAAGGCCTTCATGTTGGCGAAGATGGCCGTGGGCTTCTTGAAGTAGAAGCCGATCAGCAGGTACGACACCAGGCCCACCGCTTCCCAACCGAAGAACAGCTGCAGCAGGTTGTTGCTCATCACGAGCATCAGCATGGAGAACGTGAACAGCGAGATGTAGGAGAAGAAACGGTTGTAGCCGTCGTCCTCTTCCATGTAGCCCATGGTGTAGATGTGGACCATCAGCGACACGAAGGTCACCACGCACATCATCATCGCGGTGATGCTGTCGATCAGGAAGCCGATTTCCATCTTCAGGCCACCGACCACCATCCAGGTGTAGATGGTCTGGTCGAAACGGGCACCGTCGGAGATCACGCTGTTGAGCGTGATGGCCGACAGGACGAAGGCCACCAGCACGCCCAGGATGGTCAGCGAATGGCTGCCACCGCGGCCGATCTTGTTACCACCGAAGGCCGTGCCCCAGATACCCGCGAGCGCGGAACCCGCCAGCGGCGCCAAAGGCACCGCCAGGAGCATGGATGCAGAGAGGGTTTGACTCATTCTTGAGAACCTTGCTTGTGTCCGGCGCCCATCAACCCTGGAGGGTGTTGAGGTCTTCCGCGTTGATGCTGGACTTGTTGCGGAACAGCAGAACCAGGATGGCCAGGCCGATGGCGGATTCGGCCGCCGCCACGGTCAGGATGAAGAACACGAACACCTGGCCGTGCATGTCGCCCAGGTAGTGCGAGAAGGCCACGAAGTTCATGTTCACGGCCAGCAGCATCAGCTCGATGGCCATGAGCAGGACGATGAGGTTCTTGCGGTTCAGGAAGATGCCGATCACGGAGAGCGCGAACAGCATGGCGCCCAGCGAGAGGAAATGGCCCAGGGTCAACGTCATGCTTTCTTCTCCTCGGCAGCGGGCGCGGCGGGGGCCGGCTCTGCAGCCTTCTGGGTGGCGGGCACCTTCACCATGGCGACACGGTCACTGGCACGCACGCGGATCTGCTCCGACGGGTTGATGGTCTTGTTGTCCTTGCGCTGGCGCAGCGTGAGCGCGATGGCGGCGATCATCGCCACCAGCAGGATCACGGCCGCGATCTCCACCGGATACAGGTACTCGGTGTAGAGCAGCTTGCCCAGGGCCTTGGTGTTCGAGTAAGGCACGACCTGGCCTGCGGCATCGACCACGGCGGCGACCGCCTTGGGCTCATCCACGCCGCGGAAGCCGCCCATCAGCACGGCCGCCATTTCGAGGGCGATCACCGCACCGACGAAGGCCGCCAGCGGGAAGTTGCGCCAGAAGCCCCTTCGCACCGTGTCGATGTGGATGTCCAGCATCATCACCACGAAGAGGAACAGCACCATCACCGCGCCCAGATAGACGAGCACCAGCGCGATGGCGAGAAACTCGGCCTTGAGCAACAGCCAGATGGCCGCAGCTTGGGAGAAGGCGAGGATCAGGTGCAGCACGGCATGCACCGGATTGCGGGCCGTGATGACTCGGAAGGCTGCATAGAGCAGCACGACCGAGAACAGATAGAAGAAACCAGTCTTGGCGTCCATGAATCAGATCTTTGGTAAGTGTCGGCAGGGGCGGTACCGCGGGTCAGCGGTACTTGGCGTCCGCGGCCTTCGCTGCGGCAATCTCTGGTTCGTAGCGGTCGCCCACGGCAAGCAGCATTTCCTTGGTGAAATACAGGTCGCCGCGCTTCTCGCCGTGGTATTCCAGGATCTGGGTTTCCACGATGGAATCGACCGGGCAGCTTTCTTCGCAGAAGCCGCAGAAGATGCACTTGGTCAGGTCGATGTCGTAGCGGGTGGTGCGGCGGGAGCCGTCGGCACGCACATCGGACTCGATGGTGATCGCCAGCGCCGGGCACACGGCCTCGCAGAGCTTGCAGGCGATGCAGCGCTCTTCGCCGTTCTCATAGCGGCGCAGCGCATGCAGGCCGCGAAAGCGCGGCGACAGCGGCGTCTTCTCTTCCGGGAACTGCACCGTCACCTTGCGGCGGAAGGCGTAGCGGCCCGTGAGAGCCATCCCCTTGAGGAGCTCCACCAGCATGAAGCTCTTGAAAAAATCCTTCACCGAAAACGGTGATGCAGCAGCAGCAACAGCAGTCATGGTTGTCCCCGCTTATTTCCAGATGTTCCAGGGCGAATGCAGCCATGCGCCCACGATGAGCAGCCACACCAGGGTGACCGGAATGAAGATCTTCCAGCCCAGACGCATGATCTGGTCATAGCGGAAGCGGGGGAAGGTCGCGCGAATCCAGATGAACATGGAGACCACCAGGAACGTCTTGATGCCCAGCCAGATCCAGCCCGGAATGAAGCCCAGCGCGTCCACCGGGGGCAGCCAGCCGCCCAGGAACATCAGCACGGCCAGGATCGAGACCAGCCACATGCTGGCGTATTCGGCCAGGAAGAAGATCGCGAAGCCCATGCCCGAGTACTCGACCATGTGGCCGGCCACGATTTCCGCTTCGCCTTCGACCACGTCGAAGGGGTGGCGGTTGGTTTCGGCCACGCCGGAGATCAGATAGACGACGAAGATCGGCAGCAGCGGCAGCCAGTTCCAGGACAGGAAGCTCAGGCCCATGCCGGCCATCGTGCCCTGCCCCTGGCTGGTCACGACGTCGGTCAGGTTCATGCTGCCGGACACCATGATGACGACCAGGAAGCAGAAGCCCATCGCGATTTCGTAGCTCACCATCTGGGCCGAGGCGCGCAGCGCGCCCAGGAAGGCGTACTTCGAGTTCGATGCCCAGCCGGCGATGATCACGCCGTACACCTCGATCGAGGTGATCGCCATGATCAGCAGCAGGCCGGCGTTGACGTTGGCCAGAACCGTCTCGGGGCCGAAGGGAATCGCCACCCAGGCGGCCAGCGCCGGCATGATCGCCATGACCGGGCCCAGCACGAAGAGACCCTTGCTCGCGGCTGCGGGCTGGATGATTTCCTTGGTCAGCAGCTTCAGGCCGTCGGCCAGCGGCTGCAGCAGGCCGAAGGGGCCCACGCGGTTGGGGCCGTGGCGGACCTGCATGAAGCCCAGCAGCTTGCGTTCCCACAGCGTGAGGTAGGCGACGGCACCCATCAGCGGCGCCACGATGGCGACGATCTTGATGAGGTTCCAGAGCACGGGCCACACGGCGGCGGTCCACCAGGAGGCGGCGAACAGGTTCAGCCCGCCGTTGTACATCGCGTCGATCATGCTGCGGCTCCTTCAGCGGCCAGACGTGCGTCGGCCGTCAATTGCAGCGACGTGGCACGGCGAACCAGGCCGTCCAGTTGGTAGATGCTCGCCACCACGGGCTCGCCCACGGCGGCACCCGCCGGCGCGGCGGCCGAAGCGGCCGTGCGGTTGCTCAAGCGCTCGGCAGGGATCTGCTCCAGCGCGGCAGCGCTCGGCGCCACGCCCGTGGCGTGGGCCAGCACCTCCTGCGAGGTCTCGAAACCGATGCCCGGCACGCTGAGCAGGTTGCCCAGCACGCGCAGCACCTTCCAGGCGGGACGGGCCTCGCCCAGAGGCTTGACCACGGCATGGAAGCTCTGCAGCCGGCCTTCGGCATTGGCGAAGGTGCCCGAGGTTTCCGAGAACGGAGCGATCGGCAGCAGCACGTCGCTGAATTCCAGGTTGGTCTTGAACGGGCTCAGCGTCACCACCATGTCCATGCCGGCCAGGGCCTTGGCAGCGTCGGCACCCAGGGCGGAGTCGTGCTCCGGCTCGGTGTTCAGCAGCAGGGCCGCCTTGACGCCGCCCGACAGCATCTGCGCCGCGTTCAGGCCGTTCGACTGCGGCTGTGCGCCGACGAACTGCGCGCCCACGGTGTTGGCGGCTTCGGTCAGGTAGCCGACGGTCGCGCCGGTCTGTTCGGCGATCCACTGCGCCAGCGCCAGCAGGCTGGAGGCCTGGGCATGGTGCGCGGCACCGTTGCCCAGCAGCACGGCCTTCTGTTCGCCGGACAGCAGCGCACGGGCCACGGCCTGGGCGGCATCGCCCACTTGCGCCACGACTTGGGGAGCGGCAACGCCCTTTTCCTGGGCCAGGGCTGCGGCGACTTCGGCCAGTGCGGCCAGCCAGCCGGAGGCCGGAGCCAGCAGCGTCTGCGCGACGGGCATGGCCCAGTCGTATTCACGTGCGTTGATCGCGGTCACCGTGCAGCCGCGGCGTGCGGCCTGGCGGATGCGCTGCGCGAACAGCGGGTGGTCCTTGCGGAGGTTGGAGCCCACGACCAGCACCGACTGCAGCGAAGACAGCGATGCGATCGAGGTGCCCAGCCAGCGAACGCCTTCGGCAGCGGGGAACTGCGCATTGCGCAGGCGGTAGTCGATGTTGTCGCTGCCCAGGCCACGCACCAGGGCGCCGGCCAGATACAGCTCTTCCAGCGTGCTGTGCGGGCTGACCAGGGCGCCGATGGCGTTGGCGCCGTGCTGGTTCTTCACGCCCTGCAGGCCGTTGGCGACGTATTCGAGAGCCGTCTGCCAATCGACTTCACGCCACTGGCCGCCCTGCTTGAGCATGGGGCGGGTCAGGCGGTCGTCGCCGTTGAGGGCTTCGTAGGAGAAGCGGTCGCGGTCGGCGATCCAGCACTCGTTGACGTCTTCGTTCTCGAGCGGCACCACGCGCATCACGCGGTGGTTCTTGACCTGCACGATCAGGTTCGCACCCGTCGAATCGTGCGGGCTCACCGACTTGCGGCGCGACAGCTCCCAGGTCCGGGCGCTGTAGCGGAAGGGCTTGCTGGTCAGCGCACCGACCGGGCAGATGTCGATCATGTTGCCCGACAGCTCGGAGTCCACGGTATCGCCCACCACGGTGGTGATCTCGGAATGCTCGCCGCGATGGATCATGCCCAGCTCCATCACGCCGGCCACTTCCTGGCCGAAGCGCACGCAGCGGGTGCAGTGGATGCAGCGGCTCATCTCTTCCATGGAGATCAGCGGGCCGACGTCCTTGTGGAACACGACGCGCTTTTCCTCGGCATAGCGCGAGGAGGAACCGCCGTAGCCCACGGCCAGATCCTGCAGCTGGCACTCGCCGCCCTGGTCGCAGATGGGGCAATCCAGCGGGTGGTTGATGAGCAGGAATTCCATGACCGACTGCTGGGCCTTGATGGCCTTGTCGCTCTTGGTGCGCACGATCATGCCCTGCGTGACCGGCGTGGCGCAGGCGGGCATGGGCTTGGGTGCCTTTTCCACGTCCACCAGGCACATGCGGCAGTTGGCGGCGATGGAAAGCTTCTTGTGGTAGCAAAAATGGGGAATGTAGGTGCCCGCCTTCTCGGCTGCATGCATGACCATGCTGCCTTCGGCGACTTCAACCTTCCGCCCGTCCAGTTCGATTTCAACCATATGCGTTCTCGAGGTCAGGCAGAGGCAGGCGCCTGGGGGGTCTGTTGGCGGATCAGCGCTTCGAATTCAGGTCGGAAGTGCTTGATCATGGCGCGCACCGGCATGGCCGCTGCGTCGCCCAGGGCGCAGATCGTGCGGCCCTGGATGTTGTCGGCCACCGAGTTCAGCAGATCCAGATCGCCTTCGCGGCCGGCGTTGTGCTGGATGCGGTCGATCACCCGCCACATCCAGCCCGTGCCTTCGCGGCAGGGCGTGCACTGCCCGCACGACTCGTGCGAGTAGAAGTACGACAGGCGCAGCAGGCTCTCGACCATGCTGCGGGAATCGTCCATGACGATCACGGCGCCGGAACCCAGCATGGAGCCGGCCTTGGCGATGGAGTCGTAGTCCATCGTGCATTCCATGATGATGGAAGCGGGCAGCACCGGGGCGGACGAGCCGCCGGGGATCACGGCCTTGAGCTGGCGGCCCTTGCGCACGCCACCGGCCAGCTCCAGGAGCTTGGCAAAGGGCGTACCCATGGGCACTTCGTAGTTGCCGGGCTTTTCCACGTCGCCGGACACCGAGAAGATCTTGGTGCCGCCGTTGTTCGGCTTGCCGCAGGCCAGGTAGGCCGCGCCGCCGTTGCGGATGATCCAGGGCACCGCGGCGAAGGTCTCGGTGTTGTTGATCGTGGTGGGCTTGCCGTAGAGGCCGAAGCTGGCCGGGAACGGCGGCTTGAAGCGCGGCTGGCCCTTCTTGCCTTCGAGCGATTCCAGCAGCGCGGTCTCTTCGCCGCAGATGTAGGCGCCGAAGCCGTGGGCCGCATGCAGCTGGAAGCTGAAGCTGCTGCCCAGGATGTTGTCGCCCAGATAGCCCGCGGCGCGTGCCTCTTCCAGCGCTTCCTCGAAGCGTTCGTAGGTCTGGAAGATCTCGCCGTGGATGTAGTTGTAGCCCACCGTGATGCCCATCGCGTAGGCCGCGATGATCATGCCTTCGATGACGATATGCGGGTTGAACTGCAGGATGTCGCGGTCCTTGCAGGTGCCCGGCTCGCCTTCGTCGGAATTGCAGACGAGGTACTTCTGGCCCGGGAACGAGCGGGGCATGAAGCTCCACTTCAGGCCGGTCGGGAAGCCCGCGCCGCCGCGGCCGCGCAGGCCGGATTCCTTGACGGTGGCGATGACCTGGTCCTGCGTCATCGGCTCGCCGCCGTCGGTGCCCAGCAGCTTGCGCAGGGCCTGGTAGCCGCCGCGCGCTTCGTAGTCCTTGATGCTCCAGTTCGTGCCGTCGAGGCCCGCATAGATCTGCGGCTCGATGTGGCGGTCGTGGAAGCAGGTCTGGACGCCCGTGGCCTGGAACTGCGAGAGGATCTGTGCTGGCGTCGTCATGCGCTTTCCCCCACACGGCCAGGAGCGGGGCCTTCGGCCTGGCGCAGGCCGTCCACGAGCTGGTCGAGCTTTTCGTTGTCCATGAAGCTGCACATGGTGCGGTCGTTGACCAGCATCACCGGCGCGTCGGCGCAGGCGCCCAGGCATTCGCACTGCTGCAGCGTGAACAAGCCGTCGGCCGTGGTCTCGCCCATGGAGATGCCGAGCTTCTTTTCCAGGTGGTGCAGGGCCTTCTGGCCGTCGCGCAGCTGGCAAGGCAGGTTCGTGCAGACGTTCAGCTTGTACTTGCCCGTAGGCTGCTGGTTGTACATGTTGTAGAACGTCGTGACTTCGTGCACGGCGATCTGCGGCATGCCGAGGTATTCGGCGATGACGGCTTCGCTGTCGGCGCTGACCCAGCCCTGCTCCTGCTGGACGATGGACAGACAGGCCATCACGGCGGACTGCTTCTGCTCGGCGGGGTACTTCGCCACTTCGCGCGCAAAGCGCGCCTTGGTCGCATCGGTAATCATCGGTCAATCTCTCCGAACACGATATCCATGGTGCCGATGATGGCCACGGCGTCGGCAATCATGTGCCCGCGGGCCATCTCGTCGAGCGTCGCCAGATGGGCGAAGCCAGGAGCGCGGATCTTCAGGCGGTAGGGCTTGTTGGCGCCATCGCTCACCAGGTAGATGCCGAACTCGCCCTTGGGGTGCTCGACGGCGGCATAGGCCTCGCCTTCGGGCACGCGGAAACCTTCGGTGAAGAGCTTGAAGTGGTGGATCAGCTCTTCCATGTTGGACTTCATGGATTCGCGCGAGGGCGGCGCCACCTTGTGGTTGTCGGTGATGACCGGGCCCGGGTTGGCCTTGAGCCAGTCCACGCACTGCTTGATGATGCGGTTGGACTCGCGCATTTCCTGCACACGCACCAGATAGCGGTCGTAGCAGTCGCCGGTCTTGCCGACGGGGATGTCGAAATCGACACGGTCGTAGGCGTCGTAGGGCTGCTTCTTGCGCAGGTCCCAGGCGATGCCGGAGCCGCGGATCATCGGGCCCGTCATGCCCAGGTTCAGGGCACGCTCGGGCGTCACCACGCCGATGCCGACCGTGCGCTGCTTCCAGATGCGGTTGTCGGTCAGCAGGGTTTCGTACTCGTCCACGCACTTGGGGAAGCGCTGCGTGAAGTCGTCGATGAAGTCCAGCAGGGAACCGCTGCGGTTCTGGTTCAGCGCCTCGATGGCCTTGGCGTTGCGGATCTTGTTCACCTTGTACTGCGGCATGCTGTCCGGCAGGTCGCGGTACACGCCGCCCGGACGGAAGTACGCCGCATGCATGCGCGCGCCGGACACGGCTTCGTACATGTCGAACAGGTCTTCGCGCTCGCGGAAGGTATAGATCAGGATGGTGGAGCTGCCGCAGTCGTTGCCGTGCGAGCCCAGCCACATCAGGTGGTTCAGCAGGCGCGTGATCTCGGAGAACATCACGCGGATGTACTGCGCACGCAGGGGCACGTCGATGCCCAGCAGCTTCTCGATGGCCAGGCAGTAGGCGTGCTCGTTGCACATCATCGAGACGTAGTCCAGCCGGTCCATGTAGGGCAGCGACTGGATGAAGGTCTTGTGCTCGGCGAGCTTTTCCGTCGCGCGGTGCAGCAGGCCGATGTGGGGGTCGGCGCGTTGGACGACTTCGCCGTCGAGCTCCAGCACCAGACGCAGCACGCCGTGGGCGGCCGGATGCTGGGGCCCGAAGTTCAGGGAATAGTTCTTGATTTCAGCCATGATGGATCACCGGGCGCCGCAGCGCCTCAATGCAGGCCTCCGTAATTGTCTTCGCGGATGATGCGCGGGGTCACCTCGCGCGGCTCGATCGTCACTGGCTCGTACACCACGCGCCGCTGCTCGGCGTCGTAGCGCATCTCGACATGGCCCGACAGCGGGAAGTCCTTGCGGAACGGGTGGCCGATGAAGCCGTAGTCGGTCAGGATGCGGCGCAGGTCGTTGTGGCCGTCGAACACGATGCCGTACAGGTCGAACGCCTCGCGCTCGTACCAGTTGGCGGAGTTCCAGAGTTCGGCCACCGAGGGCACGACCGGCAGGTCGTCGTCCGGGCAGAACACCTTGACGCGCACGCGCTGGTTCAGGCTCACGGACAGCAGGTGCGAGACCACGCAGTAGCGCGAGCCCTCGACGCCGACTTCACGGTAGGCCGAGTAGTCCACGCCGCACAGATCGACCAGCTGCTCGAAGCGGCAACCGGGGGCGTCGCGCAGGATCTGCATGGCAGCGAGGTAGTCGGATGCCGAGACCAGCACCGTCACCTCTTCCAGCGCGATGGTCAGCGAGCGGACCTTGTCGCCCAGGGCAGCAGCGATCACATCCCGAAGTGCTTCGGGGCGAATGGCAATAGCAGTCATCATCAACCCTTCAGACGCGAGCGATGGTATTGGTGCGGCGGATCTTCTGCTGCAGCTGGATGATGCCGTAGATCAGGGCTTCGGCCGTCGGGGGGCAGCCCGGCACATAGACATCGACGGGCACGATACGGTCGCAACCCCGCACGACCGAATAGCTGTAGTGGTAGTAGCCACCGCCGTTGGCGCACGAGCCCATGGAGAGCACCCAGCGGGGCTCGGACATCTGGTCATAGACCTTGCGCAGCGCGGGAGCCATCTTGTTGCACAGCGTGCCTGCCACGATCATCAGGTCGGACTGGCGCGGACTGGCGCGGAACACTTCGGCGCCGAAGCGGCCGATGTCGTAGCGCGCGGCAGCCGCATGCATCATCTCGACCGCGCAGCAGGCCAGACCGAAGGTCATGGGCCAGAGCGAGCCAGTCTTGGCCCAATTCACCACGGAGTCGTAACTCGTGGTGATGAAGCCTTCCTTCATCACGCCTTCAATCATCGTGTCTTCCTCTTTTCTGGCCGTTCATTCCCAATCCAGCGCACCTTTTTTCCACTCGTAGGCAAAGCCCACGACGAGGATGGCCAGAAAGATCACCACGGCAATGAATCCCGCCAGACCCACATCCTGCAGGGCGATGGCCCAGGGGAAGAGAAAGGCGATTTCCAGATCGAAAAGAATGAAGAGGATGGCGACGAGGTAGTACCGAACGTCGAACTTCATGCGGGCATCTTCGAAGGCTTCGAAGCCGCATTCATAGGGGGAGTTTTTCGCCGCATCAGGGCGATTGGGGCCGAGCACGTAGCCCAATACCAGAGGAACCACGCCGACACCCATGCCGACCAAAATGAACAGAAGAACGGGGAGGTACTGATCGAGGTTCATCTGGAGGATTTGCTCACCGCTGAGGCCGGCCTGCACATGCTCCATTGCAGAGCGTGTGAGGGCGGCCTTTTTTGTATTGGTGCCGTCGGCGAGACTCGAACTCGCACAGCTTTCGCCACTACCCCCTCAAGATAGCGTGTCTACCAATTTCACCACGACGGCTGATTTATGTATCTGGATGGCATGAGGAACCTTGCGGTTTGGCTTGTCCAGACAGTCCGCAATTCTACTCCGGAATTGCGACCGCCCCAGGCAATTTGGGGCGGTTGATGCGTTTATTTGGTCGGAATCTGGCCAGCGCCGGAAGCCGGGGCAGCAGGAGCGGCGGGAACGGACGCAGGAACCGATGCAGCCGAGCTCGCGGCGGCAGGCACTGCAGCCGCCGGCGTGCCTTCCAGCACGCTACCGGTGCTGGTGGGGCGGGCGTGGCCGAAATAGGCCAGCGCCAGCGTCGCCACGAAGAAGACGCCGGCGAGCACGGCCGTCGTGCGCGAGAGGAAGTTCGCGCTGCCGCTGGCACCGAACAGGCTGCCGGAGCCGCCGCTGCCGAAGGCCGCGCCCATGTCGGCACCCTTGCCGTGCTGGATGAGGATCAGACCGATCATGCCCAGGGCCGTCAGCATCTGCACGGCAAGGATCACGTTCACCAAGATGTTCATTCTTCAATACTCCCGAATGGATGAATGTCTGCGGATGCCGGGCTGTCAGCCCGCCGCAGCGATGATTTGCAAAAAGTCAGCCGCCTTGAGCGAAGCGCCGCCCACCAGACCGCCATCGATATCGTTTTCCGCCAGCAGCTGCGCGGCGTTGGCCGCGTTCATGCTGCCGCCGTAGAGCAGCGGAATGCGCTGCGCGTGTTCCGTGGCCGCAGCCAGCTGGGCACGCAGCACCGCATGGACCTCCTGCGCCTGCGCCGGCGTGGCCGTGCGGCCGGTGCCGATGGCCCAGACGGGCTCGTAAGCCACCACGATCTCGCTGATGCAGTGGCCGTTGAGGTGGATCACCGCCGCCAGCTGGCGCTTGACGACCGCCTCGGTCTGCCCCGCTTCGCGCTCGGCCAGCGTCTCGCCCACGCAGACGATGGGAGTGATGCCCGCCGCCAGCGCGCGCTGGGCCTTGGCCGCGACGAGCTCGTCGGTTTCGCCGTGGTATTGGCGGCGCTCCGAATGGCCGACCAGCGCATAGCGCGTGCCGAAGTCGCGCAGCATGCCCGCCGAGATCTCGCCGGTGAAGGCGCCGGATTCCTGGCTGGAGACATCCTGCGCAGCCAGCGCGATGGCGGAGCCCGCCACCAGCGACTGCACCTGCGCCAGATAGGCGGCAGGCACGGCGACGGCCACGCCGCAGACCGGCGGCTGCGCCTTCAGGCCATCGAGCAGCGCCGTCAGCAGCGCCTGGTTGGCGGCCAGGCCGCCGTTCATCTTCCAGTTGCCGGCAATCAGTTTCTTTTTCATGCGGTCCACGTCAAGACGATCTTGCCAATGTGTTGGTTGGATTCCATCAAGGCGTGCGCCTCGGCGGCCTGCGAGGCATCGAGCGTGCTGTGGATCACCGGACGCACCGCGCCCGAAGCCACCAGCGGCCAGACCTCTTCGCGCAGGGCGCGCGCGATGGCGCCCTTGAACGCCACCGGGCGCGGGCGCAGCGTGGAGCCGGTGATGACGAGCCGGCGGCGCAGCACCAGGCTGGCGTCGAACTCGGCCTTCACCCCACCCTGCACAGCGATGATGACCAGGCGGCCATCTTCCGCCAGGCATTCCACCTCGCGTGCGACGTACGAGCCCGCCACCATGTCCAGGATCACGTCGGCCCCGCGGCCTTCGGTGATGCGCCGGACCTCGGCGACGAAATCGTGCGTCTTGTAGTTTATGGCGTGATGCGCACCCAGCGACAGGCAGGCGGCGCACTTCTCGTCGCTGCCGGCCGTCACGATCACCGTGGCGCCGCGTGCGCGGGCCAGCTGGATCGCCGTGACGCCGATGCCGCTGCTGCCGCCCTGCACCAGCAGCACCTCGCCGGACTGCAGGCGGCCGCGGTCGAACACGTTGCTCCACACCGTGAAGAACGTCTCGGGCAGCGAAGCCGCCTCGACGTCGCCCAGGCCTTGCGGCACGGGCAGGCACTGGGCCACGGGCGCCACGCACCATTCGGCACAGCCGCCACCGGCCAGCAGCGCGCAGACGCGGTCGCCGACGGCGAGGCCCGCCTGGGCCATGGCCTCGGCGTCGCCGGACTCGATCACGCCCGCCACTTCCAGCCCCGGCAGATCGGAGGCGCCGGGCGGCGGTGCGTAATGGCCCTTGCGCTGCAGCACGTCGGGGCGGTTGATGCCGCTGGCCGCCACGCGGATCAGCAACTCGCCCGCACCCGGCACGGGCACCGGGCGCTCGGCCAGCCGCAGGCCTTCGGGAGGTCCGAAGGCCGCGATTTCGACAACACGCATGACACGGTTCATGACGATGACCTTGATGAAAACGAAAAAGGCCTCCGGCGCCCGTCTAGCGGGCGCTGGAAGCTCTCATTCCTGTAGCAATCAGGCGTTGTGTGAACCGGCGTCGGAGCCGGCTGCGGGGGCAGCCTGCTCGGCGCGGCCGCCGTCACGGCGTTCGCCGCGCTCTGCACGGTCGCCACGGTCGCCGCGATCACCACGGTCGCTGCGCTCGCCGCGTTCGGCGCGCTCAGGACGGCCGCCGAAATCGCCGGCCGGACGCTCGGTCAGGGCCTTCATGGACAGCTTGACGCGGCCCTTTTCGTCCGTCTCGAGCACCTTGACCTTGACGATCTGGCCTTCGGTCAGGTAGTCGGTGACCTTTTCCACGCGCTCGTGGGCGATCTGGCTGATGTGCAGCAGACCGTCCTTGCCGGGCAGCAGGTTGATCAGCGCGCCGAAGTCCAGGATCTTGACGATCGGGCCTTCGTAGATCTTGCCGATCTCGACTTCGGCCGTGATCTGCTCGATGCGCTTCTTGGCCTCGTCGGCCTTGGCGTTGTCGGTGGCGGCGATGGTGATGGTGCCGTCTTCCTCGATGTTGATCTGGCAGCCGGTCTCTTCGGTCAGCGCGCGGATCACGGCGCCGCCCTTGCCGATCACGTCACGGATCTTCTCGGGGTTGATCTTCATCGTGTAGAGCTTGGGCGCGAAGTTCGAGACTTCGGCCTTGGCTTCGCCCATGGCTTCCTGCATCTTGCCCAGGATGTGCATGCGCGCTTCCTTGGCCTGGGCCAGGGCGACCTGCATGATTTCCTTGGTGATGCCCTGGATCTTGATGTCCATCTGCAGGGCGGTGATGCCGTCGGTCGTGCCGGCCACCTTGAAGTCCATGTCGCCCAGGTGATCTTCATCGCCCAGGATGTCGGTCAGCACGGCGAAGCGGTTGTCTTCCTTGATCAGGCCCATGGCGATGCCGGCCACGTGGGCCTTCATCGGCACGCCGGCGTCCATCATCGACAGGCAGCCGCCGCAGACGGAAGCCATCGACGAGGAACCGTTCGATTCGGTGATCTCCGACACCACGCGGATGGTGTAGGGGAATTCTTCCTTGGTCGGCAGCACGGCTACCAGGGCGCGCTTGGCCAGACGGCCGTGGCCGATCTCGCGGCGCTTGGTGGAGCCCATGCGGCCCACTTCGCCGGTGGCGAAGGGAGGCATGTTGTAGTGGAACATGAAGCGGTCTTCGAACTCGCCGGCCAGCGCGTCGATGCGCTGCGCGTCGCGTTCGGTGCCCAGCGTGGAGATCACCAGCGCCTGCGTTTCGCCGCGCGTGAACAGGGCCGAGCCGTGCGTGCGGGGCAGCACGGAGTTGCGGATCTCGATGGGGCGCACGGTGCGGGTGTCGCGGCCGTCGATACGGGGCTCGCCGGCCAGGATCTGGCTGCGCACGATCTTCGATTCGATGGCGAACAGCAGGTCGCCGACCTTGCCGGCGTCGAAGGGCTCGCCGCTGGCCTTGAGGGCTTCCATCACGCTGGCGTTGGCTTCGCGCAGGGCTTGCGTGCGGGCTTGCTTGCTGCGGATCTGATAGACGGCGCGCAGCTTGTCTTCGGCCAGTTCCTTGACCTTGGCGACGAAGGCTTCGTCTTCGGCGGGCGGCTGCCAGTCCCACACGGGCTTGCCGGCTTCGCGCACCAGTTCATGGATGGCGTTGATGGCGATGCTGGCCTGTTCGTGGCCGAACACCACGCCGCCCAGCATGATTTCTTCGCTGAGTTGCTGGGCTTCGGATTCGACCATCAGCACGGCGGCTTCGGTGCCGGCGACGACCAGGTCCATCTGCGAGTTCTTGCGGGCCGTCTGGCCGGGGTTCAGCACGTACTGGCCGTTGATGTAGCCCACGCGTGCAGCGCCGATGGGGCCGCTGAACGGGATGCCGGAGATGGCCAGCGCAGCGCTCACGCCGATCATGGCGGCGATGTCGGCATCGACTTCGGGGTTGAGCGAGACGGTGTGGACGACCACGTGGACTTCGTTCAGGAAGCCTTCGGGGAACAGCGGACGGATCGGGCGGTCGATCAGGCGGCTGGTCAGCGTTTCGTGTTCGCTGGGCTTGGCTTCGCGCTTGAAGAAGCTGCCGGGGATCTTGCCGGCGGCGTAGGTCTTCTCGATGTAGTCCACGGTCAGCGGGAAGAAGTCCTGGCCGGGCTTGGCCGACTTGGAGGCCGCCACGGTGGCGAGGATGACGGTGCCGTCGATCTCGACCAGCACGGCGCCATTGGCCTGGCGGGCGATTTCGCCGGTTTCCATGACGACGGTCTTGTCGCCCCACTGGAAGGACTTGGTGACTTTGTTGAAGATGGTCATGCGGTTTCCTATGCTTCTTTTTTGATAGCTGGCTGCGCGCAGCCAGCAAGGGCCGGAGGCAAATCAGAACACGATGCCATTCCAGTGGACCTGCGGCCCGGGCGGGTGCCCCAGGGCCATTGGAATGACACAGCTTCGCTCTGCTTTTGCGTCTCCGAAGTAAAAAACGCCTGAGCTAGCGTGCTAACCCAGGCGTTTCGTCATGCGAATGCGCTTACTTGCGCAGACCCAGCTTGGCGATCAGCGCCGTGTAGCGGTCTGCGTCCTTGGCCTTCAGGTAGTCCAGCAGCTTGCGGCGGCGGCTCACCATGCGCAGCAGGCCGCGGCGACCGTGGTGGTCCTTGGCGTGTTGCTTGAAGTGGGGGGTCAGCTCGTTGATACGGGCCGTCAGCAGGGCCACTTGGACTTCGGGGCTACCGGTGTCATTGGCGGCGCGGGCGTTGGCCTTGACGACTTCGGCCTTGATGGAGGATGCGATCATTGGATTTCCTTTGTATGGAAGCGGCGGTGCGGCTGGGGCTCTCGATTGATCAAGAGCCGCAGACAGCGCCGTGGCGCCCCCGGTTTACTTGCGCTGGCAGCTGGAACGGCCACCGGCGTGCGTCTTGCACCATGCAAAACCGGTCGATTATACCCCGAGCCACTTTTTGAGCCGCTCCACCCCCTGCACCAGCCGGCTGGCGTCCTGGGAGGCGAAGCACCAGCGCAGCCAGCCCTCGGCCTCGTCGCCGAAGGCCACGCCGGGCGCGAGACCCAGGCCGGCCTCGGCCACCAGGCGCTTGGCGAGCGCCAGCGAGTCGCTGTGCCCCTCGATGCGGAAGAAGGCATACATGCCGCCGCGGGCCGGCGCGACGGTCACGCCGGGCAGCGCCTGCAGCAGGGGCACCAGGGTGTCGCGGCAGGCGCGCAGGTGGGCGACCACGCGGGGCGTGATGTCGGCCTCGTGCGCCAGCGCGGCCAGGCCGGCGCGCTGGGTGAACACGCTGATGCAGGAGGTGTTGAACTCCACCAGCTTGCCCATGTGGTGCGTGAGCGAGGGCGGCATCACCAGCCAGCCCAGGCGCCAGCCGGTCATGAGAAAGCCCTTGGAAAAGCTCTGCACCACCACCAGCCGGTCCTCGGGCTCGGCGATGTCGAGAAAGCTCGGCGCGCAGCCGTTGGCCGTGGGCTCGTAGTAGAGGCGTTCATAGACCTCGTCGGCCAGCACCCAGGTGCCGGTGCTGCGGCAGTGGGCCAGGATGGCGCGCTGCTCCTCGGCCGACAGCGTCCAGCCCGTGGGATTGTTGGGCGCATTCAGGATCAGCAGGCGCGTGGCCGGCGTGATGGCCGCCAGCAGCGCGGGCAGGTCGAGCGCCCAGAGGCCGTCCGCCTGCGGGCGCAGCGGCACGCAGCGCAGGCGCGCGCCCATCACCAGCGGCTGGGCCGTGAGGTTGGGCCAGACCGGGGTCACGGCGACGGCCTCGTCGCCCGCATCCAGGAGCGCCTGCATGGCCAGCATCAGCGCGTTCACGCCGCCGGAGGTGACGGCGATGCGCTCCACGCCCACCGGGCCGTGCAGCCGGCTGGCGTAGGCGGCGATCTGCTCGCGCAGTTCCAGCAGGCCCAGGTTGTGCGAATAGAAGGTCTCGCCGCGCTGAAGCGATGCGATGGCCGCGTCGCGGATCACCTGCGGCGTGACCTCGTCGCTTTCGCCGAACCAGAACGGCAGCACGTCGCTGCGGCCCATGCCGGCGTTGGCGACTTCACGGATACGGGATTCCTGCAGGGTGGCGAGCGTGTGGCGCATGGATGGAGGTGATGGGAGGAAGGGGAGAAAGAAAAGACGGGCGCGATGGAACAGAAGGCGGCGCCCGCACTATATTGCGGCACAGGAGGGACACCCCCATGCCAACGACCCGACACCCGAAGCACGCAGCGTACCCGGCAGCGCAGTCCATGCCCGCCGGCCTGAAAGCCTCTCGAATCCGTCTGTGGGCCGCCCTGCCTCTGGCGGCCGCGGCCCTGGCGATCTGGCTGGCCGCGATGCCGCAGGCCCATGCCCGGAGTTCGTCCGCATCGCAGGACGAAGCCGCGGGCGAGTCGGTGCGGCCCAACCACGACAAGAAGCAGAGAAGGGCCGTCAACCAGGAGCGCCTGCGCATCAAGCCTTCGGCCACCGGCGGTTCGCAGGAGACGCCCGCGCAGCGCGACCGGCGCCTGAAGCGCGAATGCAAGGGCCTGCCCAACGCGGGCGCCTGCCTGGGCTACGCCAAGCCCTGACGGGCGCAGGGCACCAATCAGGCCCGCCGGGCCTGCGGCATCAGATCAGATCGGCGACACCACGCCGCGCCCGGCGAAGTGCCCCTCGGCATTGGCCAGGAACTGGTCCACGCTGCGCTGCACGGCCTCGGGCGACCAGCCGCCCAGGTGCGGGGTGAGCAGCACGTTGTCCAGCGCGATCAGCGCCTCGGGCGGCGCAGGTTCGCTTTCATACACGTCCAGCCCGGCGCCGGCGATGCGCTGTTCGCGCAGGGCCTGCGCCAGCGCGGCCGTGTCCACCACGCTGCCGCGCGAGATGTTCACCAGATAGCCCTGCGGGCCCAGCGCGTCGAGCACGGCGGCATCCACCTTGTGGCGGGTGGCCGGGCCGCCAGGCGTGGCGCACACCAGCACGTCGCACCATTCGGCGAGCGCCTGCAGGCTGTCGAAATAGCGGTGCTCCACGCCCGCGCGCGGCTGGCGGTTGTGGTAGCCGATGGGCATATCGAAGGCGGCGGCGCGGCGGGCGATCTTCTGGCCGATGGCCCCCAGGCCGAAGATGCCCAGGCGCTTGCCCGACACGTTGGGCGGCAGGCCGATGGCGTCGCGCCAGACGCCTTCGCGGCACAGGCGGTCCATGGGCCGCAGGCCGCGCACGATGCCGATCAGCAGGCCGAAGGCATGGTCGGCCACGCAGTCGTCGTTGGTGCCGGCGCCCGTGCCCAGGGCGATGCCGCGCGCGCGGGCCGCGTCCACCGCGATGTTCTCGTAGCCCGCGCCCAGGGCGCAGATCAGCTCCAGCGCGGGCATGGCCTCGATCTCCTGCGCCGACAGGCCCGTGGCGCCCACCGTCAGCACGGCGCGGAAGCGATGGCCCTGGGTGGCGATGGCGGCCGTGCGTTCGGCCGGCGTGGGGGCGTAGTGGAGGTCATAGCGCTCGGCGATCTGCGCCTGGTGCCCGGGCGTGAGCGTGTGCAGCGACAGCAGGGCAATCTTGGGGGTGGTGGTCACGGGGGCACTCCAGAAGCGCGGACGCTTCAGTATTCATAGCATGCAGCGCTGATCCAGCCTAGGCTGCGGAGCCATTGGATGATGAAGAACGGGCGGACAGAGCCGGCGGCGCAGGAAGCGCGCCAGCCCGGCCCCTGCCGGAGAAAGGCCGATGGTAACCACGCATGGAACTTGCATGGCCTGGTGCCTGCGGGCTGGGGATTGCACTGAGCCCGCACCAAGCTGTGCCGTGTCATCGTCGCCCGGCAACAAATCGTTAACCCAGAACTTTCCGCCGCACCGCCACTCTGCCCTACACATGAAGCGCTGGCCCCTCATCTCTTCCATCGCTGCAGCCTTGGCCATCACCGCCGGCTGCGCCGCGCTCGACGCCAAGCAGCGCGAGTGGATCTTCCAGCCCAGCGACCGGGCCTGGAACGGCGCGCATCTGTCCGAGGGCATGCAGGACGTGTGGATCGATTTCGACTCCACCGTCACCGCCCAGGCAGAGCAGCTCCACGGCCTCTGGATGCCCGCCGCCCAGCCCGGCGCGCCGGTGATGCTCTACCTGCACGGCGCACGCTGGAACGTCACCGGCTCGGCACCGCGCATCCGCCGCATGCACGACATGGGCTTTTCGGTGCTGGCCGTGGATTACCGGGGCTTCGGGCGCAGCAGCGCGGGGCTGCCGTCGGAATCCACCGCGCTCGAAGACGCCCACGCCGCCTGGCGCTGGCTGGCCCGGAAGGCGCCGCAGAGCGACCGCTACATCTTCGGCCACTCGCTGGGCGGCGCCATCGCCATCGACCTGGCCGCGCAGGTGCCCGACGAGAAAGGCACCATCGTCGAAGGCACCTTCACCAACATCGCCGAAGTGGTCAGCACCTTCAAGTGGGGCTGGCTGCCCATCTCCGGGCTGATCACGCAGCGCTTCGAATCGATCCGCAAGGTGGCGCACATCGGCTCGCCGCTGCTGGTGGTGCACGGCAGCGACGACCGGCTCATCCTGCCCTCGCTGGGCCGCAAGCTCTACGAGGCCGCGCAGGAGCCCAAGCGCTTCGTGATGGTCGAAGGCGGCACCCACCACAACACCAACGACCTGGGGCAGGAGCAGTACCGCGAGGCGCTGGCCGACTTCTTCAAGCTGCCCCTGCCCGGCGGCACGCCGCACCTGGCCCCGGCGCCACCGGCGGCGGTGGCCGCCACGCCCGCGCCCACCCGCAGCTGACGGCGCGAGGCCAGGTCGCCAGGGCGGGCCGACCCGTCTGGTACCCTCGCCCGCACTATGCCTGCCCCTTCCGCCGCCGCTGGGCTGGAGCCGCTGCCGAGCACAGCGGCCCTGCCACCCGGCCTTGCCGTCGTCGTACTGGCCCTGCTGCTGAGCATCCAGCCGGTCACCACCGATCTCTACCTGCCCGCCCTGCCCGCGCTCACCCGCGCGCTGGGCGCCAACGTCGCCTCCGCCCACCTGACCCTGAGCGCCCTGCTGCTGGCCTTCGGCCTGTCGCAACTGGTGTGGGGGCCGCTGTCCGACCGCTTCGGGCGCCGGCCCATCCTGCTGACGGGGCTGGCCGCCTATACCGCGGCCTCGGTGTGCAGCGCGATGGCACCGTCCATGGAACAGCTGGTGCTCTGGCGCACGGCGCAGGGAGCAGCCATGGGCGCCGTGGTGATGTGCGCCCGCGCCATCGTGCGCGACCTGTATGCGCCCCTGGCCGGTGCGCGCGCCATGTCGAAGGCGCTGACCGGCCTGGGCCTGGTCGCCTGCGCCTGCGCGCCGCTGGGCGGACTGCTGGCCGAACGGCTGGGCTGCCGCGCCGCGTTGCTGGTGCTGACGGCCTATGCCGCCGGCACGCTCGCCCTGGTGGCGTGGCGCATGCCGGAAACGCTGGCGCAACGCAACCCGCGCGCCCTGCATCCGGCCACGCTGGCACGCACCTGGGGCCACGTGCTGGGCACGCCGGCGTTCTGGGCGTTCTCGCTGCTGACCACCGCCAGCTACGCCGGGCTCTTCACCTTCCTGGCGAGCTCGTCCTTCGCCTTCATCGACGTGCTGGGCCTGTCGCGCACGGCCTACGGGCTGGTGCTGCTGTCCACCTCGCTGGCCTATCTGCTGGGCACGCTGCTGTGCCGGCGATTGCTGGCGCGCCTGGGCCTGGTGCGCACCGTGGTGCTGGCGGGCGGCCTCAGTGCCGCGGGCGGCTGCGGCCTGGCGCTGCTGCACGTGGTGGCCGGCTGGCAATCGCCCTGGGCGCTGCTGCTGCCGTTCTACCTGTTCATGCTGGGCCATGGCATCCACCAGCCCTGCGGGCAAAGCGGTGCGGTCGGGCCCTTCCCGCAGTCTGCCGGCGTGGCCTCGGCGCTGAACGGTTTCATGATGATGCTGGCGGCCTTCGGCGTCGGCGCCTGGCTGGGCAGGCAGCCGGGGGGCACCGTGCTGCCGCTGGTGCAGGGCATCGCCTTCTGGTCGGCGGTGCTGGCCGCCATCGCGTGGGTGCTGGTGCCGCGCTTCGCAGGAGCACTGCATGCCCCGCGCTGACACCCTGCCCACCTACATCGCCCTGGCCGGGCCTACCGCTTCGGGCAAGACGGCCGGCGCGCTGGCCATCGCCCAGGCGCTCGCTCCCACGTTGCCGGTGGAAATCATCAGCGTCGATTCGGCCCTGGTCTATCGCGGCATGGACATCGGCACCGCCAAGCCCAGCGCCGCCGAGCAGGCCAGCGTGCCGCACCACCTGATCGACATCCGCGACCCGCTGCAGGCCTACAGCGCCGCCGAATTCGTGGCCGACGCGCAGCGCCTCATCGGCGAGATCCGCGCACGCGGCGCGCTGCCGCTGCTGGTGGGCGGCACCATGCTGTACTTCAAGGCGCTCATCGACGGCATCGACGACATGCCGCCCGCCGACCCCGCCGTGCGCGCCCGGCTCGAAGCGCAGGCCGCCGCCATCGGCTGGCCCGCCATGCATGCCGAGCTGGCCCGCATCGACCCCGCCACCGCCGCCCGGCTGGCGCCCGCCGACAGCCAGCGCATCCAGCGCGCGCTGGAGGTGTGGCATGTCTCCGGCCAGCCCCTGTCACACTTCCACACTATCAAAAAGATAGCTGACAGCGCAGACAGGATGGGCGCAGGAGCGCTTTTCTCCTTGGAACCCACCGACCGCGCCTGGCTGCACCAGCGCATCGCCCAGCGCTTCGACGCCATGCTGCAGGACGGCTTCCTCGACGAAGTGCGCGCCCTGCGCACCCGGGGCGACCTGCACATCGACCTGCCCTCCATGCGCTGCGTGGGCTACCGCCAGGCCTGGGAGGCGCTGGACATCGAAGCCGCCACCGGCCGCCTGCCCGCCGCCGACCTGCGCGAACGCGGCATCGCCGCCACGCGCCAGCTCGCCAAGCGGCAGATCACCTGGCTGCGCAGCATGCCCCAGCGCCAGGCCATCGCCTGCGATGCGCCGGGCGCCACGGCCACCCTGGTGGGCCGCGTGCAGGCGCTGCTGCAGGAAGACCGCGCATGACGACGCCAACGCCCATGGCGGCAGCGGCGGCAGACCCCGGCCCCGTGCTGGCCGCCACCGGCCTGGGCAAGCGCTACGGCGACGCGGCCATCTTCAGCCACGTCGATCTGCAGGTGCAGCGCGGCGAATTCGTCGCCATCGTGGGCGATTCGGGCGTGGGCAAATCCACCCTGCTCAACTGCCTGGCCGGGCTGGACAGCTGGGACACGGGCCGCATCACCACCCTGCCCGGCGCCACCGACCTGGGCACGCTGGACGACACCCAGCGCGCGCTCTGGCGCCGCCGCCACGTCGGCTTCGTCTTCCAGGCCTTCCACGTGCTGCCGCACCTGGACGTGGCCCAGAACGTGGCCCTGCCGCTGATGCTGCTGGACGAGAACGACCCCGCACGGGTCGAGCACATGCTGGACGCCGTGGGCCTGGCCGGCCTGGGCGCGCGCCTGCCGCAGCAGCTGAGCGGCGGCCAGCTGCAGCGCGTGGCCATCGCCCGCGCCCTGGTCCACCGCCCCGCCCTGCTGCTGGCCGACGAGCCCACCGGCAACCTCGACCCCGGCACCGCCGCCCGGGTGATGGACCTACTCATCGCCCAGACCCGCGAACACGGCGCGGCGCTGGTGCTGGTCACGCATTCGGAAGCGGCGGCGGCGCGGGCGGATCGGGTGCTGCGCCTCAGCAGCGAAGGCATCGCGGCCATCGGCTGAAAAAAAAAGCGATGCCCCCGGCATGCGCGGGGCTTTTCTATACTGGGCGGGCCTGCTTTCACCGAGCCTGGAGCCCACGCCATGACCGCACCGCAAGACCCTGGCGAACTGCTGCTGCATCTCTATCACTTCGCCCACGAGCATTCCATCGGCGAGTTCCAGGATGCAGCGCTCCAGCTGCTGCAGGCGGCCGTGCCCTTCGACGCAGCGATGTGGGGTACGGCGGGCACCACTCCGGTCGGCATCGACGTCCACACGCTGTACCTGTTCCGCAAGTCGCCCGAGATGATGGAGGAATACGAGTCCGTGAAGCATCAGGACTCCGCCGCCGCCGGCCTCATGACCCAGCGACGAGGCACCGTGCCGGTCCACACCTCGGCCTCGCACGCCCGGCGCGAAGAGCGGGACCTCCACCACTTCATGGAACGGTGGAAGCAGAACAACAACATCCTCACGGCCGACAACGACATGGAGCGGAACTTCGTGCACTGGATCTCCTTGTTCCGCGCCGATCCGCAAGCGCATTGCCAACCGCATGAACTGGAGCGCGTCCACCAGTTGGCGCCGCACCTGATGCAGGGCCTGGCCATCAACCGCCGCATCCACCTGCAGCAGATCCACCCGGCGACCCCGCCCACCAGCGGCACCGCCATTGCCGACCTGCGCGGCGTCATCTATCACGCCGATCCGGCCTTCAGGGACATGCTGCGCGCCGAATGGCCGGGCTGGACCGGCCATGCGCTGCCTGCCGCGCCGCTGGGCGACTTCGTGCGCGGCCAGGCCTGCCACCGGGGCCGCTCGCTGGTGCTGCGCCACCATGCCCAGCACCGGCTTTTGTTCCTCAAGAGCCGCAGACGCTGCCCGGCCGACGAGCTCACGCCCGGCGAACTCCGCGTGGCCCAGCTCACCGCCAAGGGCCACAGCCACAAGCAGGTCGCCGCGCTGCTGCAGCGCTCGCCGGCCACCGTGCGCAACCAGATGCGGGCCGCCTATGAAAAGCTGGGCGTGTCCAACGTCGCGCAGCTGATCGAGGCCTTGCGTCAGGCAGACTGATGGGCCGGGGCAGGCGCCGATGCGACGGCGCCGCGCCCGCCCTCCAGCCCATCACTGACCGCATGCCCCTGCCGACCACTGCCCTGCCCGCCTTCCTCCGCCTGCTGGCCGCCGTGTCGGGGCGCGAGTTGCGCCAACACCCCTGGCGCAGCGCCGCCGCCGTCGTGGCCGTCATGCTGGGCGTGGCGCTGGGCTTTGCGGTGCATGTGATCAATGCCTCGGCGCTGGACGAGTTCTCGCAGGCCGTGCGCTCGGTGAACGGCCAGCCCGATCTGGAACTGCGCCCCGCCCAGGGCGCGCTGCCCGAGGCGCTCTACGGCCAGGTCGCCGCGCTGCCGCAGGTGGCGCTGGCCAGCCCCTGGCTGGAGCTGTCGGCGCAGGCGCAGCCGCCGAACCAGAGCCCACCCGCACCCGGCGATGCCGCAGGCGCCACGCCCGCCGCCCCGCCCATCGCCCTGCGCGTGGTCGGCGTCGATGCGCTGCTGCTGGCCACCATGGCCCCGGCCCTCATGCCCCAGGCCTTCGCGGGCAGCGACAGCGACAGCGGCAGCGGCGACCGGCTGGCGCTGTTCTCGCCCGCCACCGTGTTCCTCAATGCCGCGGCGGCCGATGCGCTGCGGCTGGCGGGCGCGCAGCACAGTGCGGAGGGCGCCACGCTCACCCTGCGCACCGGCCTGCAGAGCCGCACCGTGCGCGTGGCCGGGCGCGTAGCAGCGGGCGGGCCGCCGCTGGCAGTGATGGACATCGGCGCCGCGCAAGACCTCTTCGGGCGCGGCGGCCAGCTCAGCCGCATCGACCTGCAACTGCGCCCCGGCGCCGACCGCGCCGCTGCCGAACGCGCCCTGCTGGCCCTGCCCGGCGCCGCGCGCGGCGTGCGCGTGGCCGAGCCCGGCGATGCCGCCCAGCGCGTGAGCAACCTCTCGCACGCCTACCGCGTCAACCTGACGGTGCTGGCACTGGTGGCGCTCTTCACCGGCGCGTTCCTCGTCTTTTCGGTGCTGGCGCTCAGCGTGGCGCAGCGCGCGCCGCAGTTCGCGCTGCTGGCCGTGCTGGGCGCCACGCCGCGCCAGCGGCTGGCCCTGGTGCTGGGCGAATCGGCCCTGCTGGGCCTGCTGGGCAGCGCGGCCGGCATCGCCCTGGGCACCGGGCTGGCGGCGCTTGCGCTGCGCGTGCTGGGCGGCGACCTGGGCGGCGGCTATTTCTCGGGCGTGCAACCCGCGCTGCAGTGGAGCGCGCCCGCCGCCGCGCTCTACGGCGCGCTGGGCGTGGCCGCCGCGCTGGCAGGCGGCTGGTGGCCGGCCCGCCAGGCCCAGCGCCTGCCGCCCGCGCAGACCCTCAAGGGCCTGGGCGCCGCAGGTGGCGGGGCCCACCGCAGCCTGCCAGGGCTGGCGCTGATGGGCGCCGGCGCGGCGCTGGCCTTCGCCCCGCCCGTCTTCGGCATGCCGCTGGCCGCCTATCTGGCCGTGGGCCTGCTGCTGGTGGGCGGCATCGCCCTGCTGCCCTGGGCCGTGCAAGGGCTGCTGCGGGCGCTGCAGCCGCTGGCGGCGCGGCGCCTCTTGCCCCTGCTGGCGCTGGAACGCGCCCGGCGCATGCGCGGCACCGCCGCCGTGGCCGTAGGGGGCGTGGTCGCGTCGCTGAGCCTCGCCGTGGCGCTCACGGTGATGGTGTCGAGCTTTCGCGGCTCAGTCATCGCCTGGCTGGACGCGGTGCTGCCCGCGCCGCTCTACGTGCGCGTGGCCAGCAGCAGCGGCGGCGGCAGCACCGGCGACGACGCCGCCACCCTGCCCGCCGGCCTGCCCCAGGCCGTGGCCCGGCTGCCCCAGATCGAGCGCGTGCAGGCCCTGCGCACCACCAGCCTGCTGCTGGACCCGGCCCGCCCCGCCGTGGCCCTCATCGCCCGGCCGCTGGCGGCAGGCAACGCCGGCGGCAGCAGCGGCGGCGGCAGCGGCGGCGCTGCCCAGACCCTGCCCCTGGTCGGCCCCGCCCTGCCCGTGCCCGCCGGCCGCGTGGGCGTGTATGTGAGCGAGGCCGTGGTGCAGCTCTACGGCGTGCGCGTGGGCGCCGACTGGCCCCTGCTTTCCACATCATTCCAGCCAATAGCCCAGGCTACACAAGCACAGCCAGCTACGTTTTTCGTAGCAGGCGTGTGGCGCGACTACGTGCGCCAGTTCGGCGCCATCGCCATCGACAGCGCCGACTTCGTGCGCCTGACGGGCGACGCCCGCGTGAGCGACCTGGCCCTCTGGCCCCGCCCCGGCACGGACGAAGCCGCGCTGCGCCAGGAGATCACCGCGCTGGCAATCGCGCTGACCACGCAGCGCACGGCCGGCCCATCCGGCGCGGCGGAGGGCGCTCCCGAAGCCCCGGGCCAGACCGCCGGCGGTGCGGGCAAGGACGCGAGCAGCGCACTGGAATTCGCCGCCTCCGCCGCCATCCGCGAACGCTCGCTCGGCATCTTCGACCGCAGCTTCGCCGTCACCTACTGGCTGCAGGCCGTGGCCATCGCCATCGGCCTCTTCGGCGTGGCCGCCAGCTTCAGCGCCCAGGTGCTGGCGCGCCGCAAGGAATTCGGCCTGCTGGCCCACCTGGGCCTCACCCGCCGGCAGGTGCTGGCCGTGGTCGCCGGCGAAGGCGCCGCCTGGACGGCCATCGGCGCCCTGGCCGGCACCCTGCTGGGCCTGGCCGTCGCCGCCGTTCTGGTGCATGTGGTGAACCCGCAGAGCTTTCATTGGACGATGGAGATGCGGGTGCCGGTGGAGCGGCTGGTGGCGCTGGCAGGGGCGGTGGTGGCTGCGGGTACCGTCACTGCGTGGGTGGCGGGACGGGCTGCTGCGGGGAGGGATGCGGTGATGGCGGTGAAGGAGGATTGGTAGTAGGACTACGAGCCCGGACTATCCCAGTCCATGCGATGACAGTTATGGGCCCTGAGCCGCCATCCAGCGAGAACAACCTCTAAAGCCGTCATTCAGCCATGATGGCCAGAAAACCTTCGATTTCCTGCTGCCCCATGTCTCGTGGATGCTGCAAGCTGTGCCATTTCACGACCATGCGCACCTATTGCACGTGGGCACTGCTCGGCGCGCAGGCTATAGTGTTTTAACGAATCCGCTCACGGACCTAGTCCAGCAACCGTGCGACGCGCAATACAGGAGGGGAGGCCGGTTTCATGGCTGAATTTAGTACTGTATTTTTGTGCAGCAAACGCGCCGGCAAGCTAGGGCTACAAGCCCCTTTCCGCGTTTTTTCGCACCAATTTAGACTGCAAGCGTCAGATATGGCCTGCGGTTTGGTGCGGTCTAAATTACGTTAGGCCTCACAAGACATGATCCGCAACACAGACTCTTACGTAATCCTTCGACGGCACTCACAGCAAATGCTCGACTTCGCTGTGCTTGTTTGTACAGCGGCGCCACAGCTTAAACACGCACTGGCCGCACATGAAGTTGACCCTGCAGCTTTTCTAGCAACAAATGCTAGTTTCCCGGCTTCTGAGGTTCCATACTCAACAGAGAAGCGTTCATTGAACGGCTATACAACCGTACTAGGCGCCAACCTACTTCTCTCCGTTTTCTCATACTTCGAGACATATTTCTTTGCCGCGTTTGACGAAGTGATTTCTTTTCATGGTGGCGAAAAAGGAATCGAAGCTGCGATCAAGCGGCAGCTTAGGGAACGCAACCATGACCCTCAAGTTGTCGCGTCATTGAATGGTCTCCGCTCTCCCTATAAGCCGCAGCGCGCGGATAGATATCGAAAGCACACGGCTGCTCTCGCTAACATCTCGCTAGCATGGCCGTCGCAGCGCTTTATGCTCTACGGCCTAAAGCAGGCAGTAGCGCAACGTCCTCGCTGGAAGGCAGTTGATATCCCAAAGCTCGCCGTTGAGATCTTTGGGGTAGACGTCACTGATCAAGAGCGTGATCGCTTTCACTCTATCCGCGATGACCGCAACAAAATTGCGCATGGAAAGAACCTAAGCCACGATCTTCGCAAAGCTGTGGACGCCAGCTATTTCCTTAAAAACTTCGCGCTAAAAATTGATAGTTGCATTGTTAAGAACTCGCTCGTACTGGAACGATATGCGCATTGAGCAAGGCCTAACTGTCGGTTCAACGCGGACAAAAATGCTCCGCATTCTTGCCGGTTAACCTGAGCGTTAGGCCTCAACCAAGGCCGAGAAATTATGAAGTACGTATATCTTGACAACAATATTATCATCGACCTGAAGAACAAAAGGAATCAAGAGGTTATTGATGCAGTAGATCAGCTAAAAAGAGAGGGTAACAGAATCATCTTTAGCCCAGCGCATTTAGAGGAAGTTGCCAATACGGTAAAGCACCACAATCAAAGCATTGAGAGCGCCAATGAAAAGGTTTCTTTCCTAAAGGAATTAACTGACTCATATTGCCTCCTGCCCTACCCAATGAGCCACCTAGCTTCCGTCCGACACAATGGTATAAACACATACAAGGAAGACCCGAAGGATACCTTTGAGCGGGTCATGCTAATGCATGATAGAAATAAAATTGCAGAAAACCATCAAAAACACAAACTAACAAAAGGTGAGGAAGTGGAGCAATCTGGCTGCATCAAAAAAATAGAAGCCAATAACTCAGACATTCAAAAGACCTTAGAGGAATTCAGGATTGGTCTGAATAAAATTGTTCGCGCCAATCATGTGTTAATGAAGAGGGATGCTGATTTTAGAAAATTTGTACCAAAACAACGTATAGCTGCATCAATGCTTCGTTTTGGCTACATTCGCTCATACTTCCCAATAACTGAAATGGTTATCGAAAAGCTAATGGAGCATCTTGAGACCCAGAGGTATTTTCCAGATAAGCCAGAAGATTTTTTAGCAAGCCTCCATGACACTACCCACGCAATTTATGCCGCTTACGCAGACATATTTATAACAAACGATAGGAATTTTGCCCACAAGGTTAAGGCCACATATAAATGGTTGGGCGTTAACACCAAAGTTATGACTCGAAAGGAATTTCTAGAATTCACAAGTGCGTGAATTGATAGGCGATTTACAAAATCCAAAAATTCGACACTGCCAACATGAATACCTTCCACTCCGCACCACAGCCTAACTGGCGGTTCAACGCGGACGCCAACACTAGCCATGGCTTCGCCATTTTCACGACCAGTGTTGGTGCCCTACGTGCTTCGCGCTCCGGCGCCGGTTAACCTGGGCGTTAGGCACTTACGGCAATCGTAGAGCAATCATCACAACGGAGGATTTGTGGCATTTCAGCACGACGAACTATTGGCAGCACTGGGTGATCCGTACACGAACGAAGTCGTAGCGAGAATCAGACGTTTCGCCTATATTCCACAAGGCATCTTCACCACACTCAGTCGCGACGCGCTGTCTGAGAACTGGGGTGCAGACAACTATGCCTTAGAAAAATATTTGGCCGTCCATCTTGCATGGAGCATCGAGCAGCAGAGATACACAACCAGCAGTAATCAGCTATTCATTGCCGCCGGCCATCTCCAAACCAGATACGGAACACCAATTTATCTCGTTTTTGAGCGAAACACCAATACCGGCCGTCAACCGCTGTATTGCGTGCACGCAGGCTCTGACGTATCTGCCCCCGAGTTACCAACCCCGCCGGATATTCCCGCAGCACCTGAACTTCGTCGTGGGCTTGAAATCGTGATGTTGCACGATCACATCCTCACAGACAACGAGGATCGTGTTCCATTTTTAGGTAAAACGCCCCCCGTGGCTCAAATGTGCGCGATAGCGGGCGCTATCCAATGGTCAATCAACCGGGGGCTTCAACTTCCCTATTGGTACTTTGGTCGTATGAGCTATTTGGTTCCCTTGTATTTGCAAAGTCGAGAGAACATCACACAAGCCCCAGATCTCATTGCGCCCATCCAAGTCAATCCAGAGACATTGCTGGTCCGCACAGTACTTCTTCCTCACATGCCTTACGCGAATGCGCGGGTTTCAGTCAAGCGGCACGACCAACTCCCCCACTGGCTCCTTGCTGCGTGGAACGCCTCTTCTGCCACCGTTACACCTCAGCAAATTGACAACCCAGAGCGGGGCGAAAGCGCCTAACTGGTTGGTCAAGCTGACGTCAACAGACTCTGCCTGTTGGTACCCTTCGCTTCGCTCCGGCGCAGCTTACCTCGGGCGTTAAGCGCCCGCTTTCACCTGCCACCACCGACTGCTAGTGGCCGAAAGCCGCCGTAGCCGTAACGATGACGCAAGAGTTGCTTGCACGACAATCCCCGGATGACGTCCCCCTCCCCCTGGCTCCCCTCCGCCATCTCCCGCATCGAAGCCGACTACCACCGCAGCGCCGACACCCACCTGATCGCCCTGCAGCTACCCGGCCTGGCCGCCGCCGGCATCGACCTGTATCTGAAAGACGAATCCACTCACCCCACCGGCAGCCTCAAGCACCGGCTGGCGCGGTCGCTGTTTCTCTACGCCCTCTGCAACGGCTGGGTGCATGAGGGTTCGACCATCGTGGAATCGTCCAGCGGCTCCACGGCGGTGAGCGAGGCTTACTTCGCCCGCCTGCTGGGCTTGCCCTTCGTGGCGGTGATGCCGCGCAGCACCTCGGCCGAGAAGATCGCGCTGATCGAGTTCTACGGCGGGCGCTGCCATTTCGTGGAAAGCGCGGGCGAGGTCTATGACGCGGCGCGCTCCATCGCGGCGGAGACGGGCGGGCATTACATGGACCAGTTCACCTATGCCGAGCGGGCCACCGACTGGCGGGGCAACAACAACATCGCCGAGAGCATGTTCACGCAGATGGCGCGCGAGCGGCACCCGGTGCCGCGCTGGATCGTGGTGGGCGCGGGCACGGGCGGCACCAGCGCGACCATCGGGCGTTATGTGCGTTACCAGCGCCACGCCACGCAGGTGTGCGTGGCCGACCCGGCGGGTTCGGTGTTCAGCCTCTACCACCGCACGGGCGTGGCGACGCTGACGGCGCCGGGCTCGCGCATCGAGGGCATTGGCCGTCCGCGCGTGGAGCCGAGCTTCATCCGCACGCTGGTGGACCGCATGGAGGAAGTGGCCGACGACGAATCCATCGCCGCCATGCAGGCGCTGTCGCAGTTGCTGGGGCGGCGCGTGGGGCCTTCGACGGGCACCAACTTCGTGGCCATGCTGCGGCTGGCGGCGGAGATGCGCGCGGCCGGCGAGCAGGGCGCGATCCTCTCGCTGCTGTGCGATGCGGGCGAACGCTACCTGCCCACCTACTATGACGCGGACTGGGTGCAGACGCGCATGGGCGACTGCGGCCCGGCGCGGGCGCGCATCGACGCGCTGCTGCAGTCCTGCCGGGCCTGACGGCCTGCTGCACGCACCCCGAAGGCCGCGATGCACCACGACACCCCGCCCCCACCCGCTGGCGGCGACGCGCCGCCCCTCGCCAGCCGCCGCCGGTGGCTGCTGCAGGGCGCAGGCGCCACGCTGGGTTCGGCCCTGCTGGCGCTGTGGCCGGCCGGCGCGGCCCAGGCGCTGGCACCGCGCACGCTGCGCTTTCCGCGCGACCACGGCAGCCACCCCGATCTGCGCACCGAGTGGTGGTACATCACCGGCCACGCGCTGGCGGGCGGGCGGCCCTTGGGCTTCCAGGTGACTTTCTTCCGCTCGCGGGTGGAGGCCACGCAGCGGCTGCAGTCGGCCTTCGCGGCGCGGCAGCTGGTGTTCGCCCATGCGGCGCTGACCGATCTGCAGGGCCGCAAGCTGCACCACGACCAGCGCATCGCCCGTGCGGGCTTCGGCATCGCCGAGGCGGCCGAGGCCGACACCGACGTGCGCCTGCGCGACTGGCAGCTGTTGCGCGAGGACGGCCCCACGCCCGGCAGCAGCCGCTACACGGCGCGCGTGCAGGCCGCCCGCTTCGCGCTGGACCTGCGCTTCGACACCACGCAGCCCGTGCTGCTACAGGGCAGCGCGGGCCTCTCGCGCAAGGGCCCCGATGCGGCGCAGGCGAGCTACTACTACAGCCAGCCGCAGCTGGCGGTGAGCGGGCACATCACGCTGGAGGGCCAGCGCCTGCCCGTCGCCACCGACGGCCCGCCGCAGAGCCACCGCGCCTGGCTGGACCATGAATGGAGCGAGGCGCTGATGCACCCCGAGGCCGTGGGCTGGGACTGGATCGGCATGAACCTGGACAGCGGCGCGGCGCTCACGGCCTTCCGGCTGCGGCGCGCCGATGGCAGCGCGCTGTGGGCGGGTGGCTCCTGGCGTGCGGGGGCTGATGCAGCGCCGCGCATCTTCGGCGCCGATGAAGTGCGCTTCGCCCCGCAGCGGGTCTGGCAAAGTGGCGCCACCGGGGCACGCTACCCGGTCGAATGGCAAGTGGAAACGCCCGCCGGCCGCTTCACGGTGCGGGCGCTGCTGGACGACCAGGAGCTGGACAGCAGCAGTTCCACGGGCGCCGTCTATTGGGAGGGCCTGAGCGAGCTGCGCGACGCCGCCGGCAGCGCGGTGGGCCGGGGCTATCTGGAGATGACGGGCTACGCGCAGCGGCTGCGGCTGGGGTGATGGAGGGCGGCCATTGCCGGCCCTGCCCTTCAATCGATGAAGCGATCTTCAAGCCTGCCCAGCGCTATTCTTTTGATAGCTCACCGCGCTTGATGGGCAAGGGCTGCGGGGCGATTTGACCTGCAATCACCGCCGGCCAGCCCCTCCCGCGGCTTCAATGCGGCCCGGCCGTACCCTTGCGGCCCGCACGGCGCCGCTCCAGCCAGGCCAGGATCTCGCCCATGATGCCGCGCCGGAAAGCCAGCACGCAGACCACGAAGATCAGTCCGGTGACGATGGTGACCGATTCGCCCAGGGTGTTAAACCAGTCCACGCCGGTGATGGAAGCCAGCAGGCTGCCCAGCTCGCCGATCTTGTTTTCCAGCAGCACGACCACGGCCGAGCCCACCAGCGGGCCACTGAGCGTGCCCAGGCCCCCCACCAGCGTCATCAGCACGACGTGGCCCGACGACGACCAGTGCACGTCGGACAGCGTGGCGAAGCCCAGCACCAGCGTCTTGAGCGCGCCGGCCAGCCCGGCGATGGCGGCCGAGATGACGAAGGCCAGCAGCTTGAAGCGGTTGGTGTCGTAGCCCAGCGAGATGGCGCGCGGCTCGTTTTCCTTGATGCCCTTGAGCACCTGGCCGAAGGGCGAATGGATGGTGCGCACGATGACCAGGAAGGCCGCCACGACCACCACCAGCGCCACGTAGTACATGGCCAGGTCGCTGGAGAGGTCGATCACGCCGAACAGCTTGCCGCGCGGCACGCCCTGCAGGCCGTCTTCGCCGCCCGTGAACGGCGCCTGCAGGCAGGCGAAGAACAGCATCTGCGCCAGGGCCAGCGTGATCATGGTGGAGTAGATGCCCTGGCGGCGGATGGCGAAGAAGCCCATGACCAGCCCCAGCAGCGCGCCGGCCAGCGTGCCGGCCAGCAGGCCCAGCTCCGGCGTGGCGCCCCAGGCCTTGACCACGTGGCCGGTGACGTAGGCCGCGCCGCCCAGGAAGGCCGCATGCCCGAACGAGAGCATGCCCGTGTAGCCCAGCAGCAGGTTGAAGGCCGAGGCGAAGAGCGCGAAGCACATCAGCTTCATCACGAAGACCGGATAGGCGCCCAGGAACGGCGCGGCGACGAGCCCTGCGAGCAGCAGGCCGTAGCCGATGGCGGTGAGGTTCTTTTGGTTCATGCGGTGGCCTCGGGTGTCTTCGTCGTCTGCCCTGCTTTGTTCTTGTTGTCGTCGTTCATTTCTCTTTGCCGAAGAGGCCCGCGGGTCGGATGAGCAGCACGATGACCATGATGACGAAGACCACGGTGGAAGAAGCCTCGGGGTAGAACACCTTGGTGAAGCCCTCGATCACGCCCAGGCCCAGGCCTGTGAGGATGGAGCCCATGATGGAGCCCATGCCGCCGATCACCACCACCGCGAACACCACGATGATGAGGTTCTGCCCCATGAGCGGCGTGACCTGGTAAACGGGTGCGGCCAGCACGCCCGCGAAGGCGGCGAGCGCCGCGCCGAAGGCGTAGGTGAGCGTGATCATCACCGGCACGTTGATGCCGAAGGCCTCGACCAGGCGCGGGTTCTCGGTGCCGGCGCGCAGGTAGGCGCCGAGCTTGGTCTTCTCGATGACGAACCAGGTGCCCAGGCACACGACGACCGAGGCCACCACCACCCAGGCGCGGTAGTTGGGCAGGATCATGAAGCCGAGGTTGGTGGCGCCTTCCAGCAGCTCGGGCGTGTCGTAGCCCAGCCCGGAGACGCCGTAGATGGAACGGAACACGCCCTCGATCAGCAGCGTGAGCCCGAGCGTGAGCAGCAGGCCGTAGAGGTGGTCGAGCTTGTAGATCCAGCGCAGCAGCAGCCGCTCGATCAGCACCCCCACCAGCCCCACCACCAGGGGCGCCACCACCAGCATCACCCAGTAGTTCAGGCCCAGGTAGGTCAGCCCCATCCAGGTGAGCAGCGCGCCCAGCATGAACAGCGCGCCGTGCGCGAAGTTGATCACGTTGAGCAGGCCGAAGATCACCGCCAGCCCCAGGCTGAGGATGGCGTAGAACGAGCCGTTGACCAGCCCCAGCAGGAGCTGGCTCAGCAGGGCCGGCAGTGAGACACCGAAGAGTTCCATGGATGGGGGCGCGAAGGGTGGATGAGGGGTGGTGTGGGTGGCGTGGGACGTCCGGCCGGGTCAGCGGCTGCGGTGCTGCGGCGCGTGCATCACTGCCAGAGCGCGCACTTGCTCTCGGCCTTGGTCGCGAACACCTGGTCGCCGGGCAGCTTCTTCACGAGCTTGTAGTAGTCCCAGGTGCCCTTGGATTCGGCGGGCGACTTGACCTGCATGAGATACATGTCGTGCACGTAGCGGCCGTCGGCGCGCAGCGTGCCGGAGCCGAAGAAGTCATTCATCTTCATGCCGCGCCAGGTTTCCATGACCTTGTCGGCATCGAGCGTCTTGGCGGCTTCGACGGCCTTGAGGTAGTTCATGGTGGCGGAATAGTCGGCCGCCTGGATCTCGGTGGGGCGGCGCTTGGTCTTTTCCATGAACCGGTCGGCGAACTTGCGCGTCTCGTCGTTCAGGTCCCAGTACCAGCTGGTGGTGAACTGCAGGCCCTCGGTGGTCTTCAGGCCCAGGCTGTGGATGTCGCTGAAGAAGATCAGCAGGCCGGCGAGCTTCATCGTCTTGCCGATGCCGAATTCCTTGGCCGCCTTGATGGAGTTGATGGTGTCGCCGCCGGCGTTCGCCAGGCCCAGCACCTGGGCCTTGGAGTTCTGCGCCTGCAAGAGGAAAGAGGAGAAGTCCGAAGCGTTGAGCGGATGGCGCACCGCGCCCAGCACCGTGCCGCCCTTTTCCTTGACGACCCGGGAGGTGTCCGACTCCAGCGCGTGGCCGAAGGCGTAGTCGGCCGTGAGGAAGAACCAGCTCTTGCCGCCCGCATCCACCACCGCCGCGCCCGTGCCCTTGGCCAGGGCCACGGTGTCGTAGGCGTAGTGCACGGTGTAGGGGCTGCACTGCTCGTTGGTCAGCGCCGAGGTGGCGGCGCCGTTGTTGATGAAGACGCGCTTCTTCTCCTGCGCCACCTTGGCCATGGCCAGCGCCGTGCCCGAGTTGGTGCCGCCGAAGACCATGCTCAGGCCCTGCGTGTCGATCCATTCGCGCGCCTTGCTGGCGGCGATGTCGGCCTTGTTCTGGTGGTCGGCCGTCATCAGTTCGATGGGCATGCCCAGCACCTTGCCGCCGAAGTCGTCGATGGCCATCTGGATGGCGACCGCGCCGTTCTTGCCTTCCACGTCGGCGTAGAGGCTGGACATGTCGGTGATGAAGCCGATCTTGACCTTGTCCGGCGCCTGCGCCTGCGCGCCGGCGGATGCGGCCAGGCCCAGGGCCATCGCCAGGGCGAGCCGGGCGCGGGGGAAGGCCGCGGGGCGGGTGGTGTCGATCGTGTCGTGCTTCATGTCCGTCGTCTCCTGTGGGTTGGTCCTGGCGTCTGCGGGGGCCGGCCGGGTCTTGCGCGCCCGGCTCGCCCCCGCCCCTCCGTCGATCGGTCAGCGATGGAGTGGCATCACTTCCAGAGCGGGCACTTGCTGTCGGCCTTGGTGGTCCAGACCTGGTCGGCGGGCAGCTTGGCCATGACCTTGTAGTAGTCCCACGGCGCCTTGGATTCGGCGGGCGACTTGACCTGCATGAGGTACATGTCGTGCGCGAAGCGGCCGTCGGGGCGGATCACGCCCTTGGCATAGAAGTCGTCGATGGGCGTGGACTTGAGCTTTTCCATCACCTTGTCGGCATCGGTGCTGTTGGCCGCCTGCACGGCCTTCAGGTAGTTCATGGTGGCCGAGTAGTCGGCCGCCTGGATGTCGGTGGGCATGCGCTTGGTCTTGGCGAAGAACTTGCGGCCGAAGTCGCGCGTCTTGTCGTCCAGGTTCCAGTCCCAGCTGGTGGTCAGCAGCAGGCCTTCGGTGTTCTTCAGGCCCAGGCTGTGGATGTCGGTGAGGAACACCAGCAGGCCGGCGATCTTCATGCTCTTGTTGATGCCGAATTCCTTGGCGGCCTTGATCGCATTGATGGTGTCGCCGCCCGCATTCGCCAGGCCCAGGATCTGCGCCTTGGAGTTCTGCGCCTGCAGCAGGAACGAGGAGAAGTCCGACGCGTTGATCGGGTGCTTCACGTTGCCCAGCACGCGGCCGCCCTTTTCCTTGACCACCTTGGCCGTGTCGGCCTCCAGCGCCGCGCCGAAGGCGTAGTCGGCCGTGAGGAAGAACCAGTCCTTGCCGCCCTGCTGCACCACCGCGCCGCCCGTGCCCTTGGCCAGGGCCACGGTGTCGTAGGCGTAGTGCACGGTGTAGGGGCTGCACTGCTCGTTGGTCAGGGCCGAGGTGCCGGCGCCGTTGACCATGAAGACGCGCTTCTTCTCCTGCGCCACCTTGGCCATGGCGAGAGCCGTGCCCGAATTGGTGCCGCCGAAGAGCATGGTCAGGTTCTGCGTGTCGATCCATTCGCGCGCCTTGCTGGCGGCGATGTCGGCCTTGTTCTGGTGGTCGGCCGAGATCAGCTCGATCGGCATGCCCAGCACCTTGCCGCCGAAATCATCGATGGCCATCTGGATGGCGGTCGCGCCGTTCTTGCCCTCCACGTCGGCGTAGAGGCTGGACATGTCGGTGATGAAGCCGATCTTGACCTTGTTGTCCTGCGCGTGGGCGGGCGCCGTGGCCGCTGCGGCCAGGCCCAGGGCGCCCAGCACCGTCGCCAGCCGGGTGAGTCGGTTCTTTTGCATGGGGTCGTCTCCTTGATGTGATGGAAATGCGTTGTGTCCGGGGGCAAAGCGATGGACGGCAGGGGGCCTCAGACGCCGAGCAGCTCGCCCAGCACCGGCATGCGCTCCTGCAGCTCGGCCGCGCCGAACTGCAGCGCGATGCGCCCGTGCTCCATGACGTAGAAGCGGTCGGCCAGGGGCGCGGCGAAGCGGAAGTTCTGCTCCACCATCACCACCGTGTAGCCCTTCTGGCGCAGCATGACGATCATGCGGGCCAGGGCCTGCACGATCACGGGTGCGAGGCCCTCGGAGATCTCGTCGAGCAGCAGCAGCTTGGCGCCCGTGCGCAGGATGCGCGCCACCGCCAGCATCTGCTGCTCGCCGCCCGACAGCCGCGTGCCCTGGCTGTGGCGGCGCTCGGCCAGGTTGGGGAACATGGCGTAGATCTCGTCGAGCGGCATGCCCGGCGTGCCGGTCTTGAGCACCGGGGGGAGCAGCAGGTTCTCTTCGCACGAGAGGCTGGAGAAGATGCCCCGCTCTTCCGGGCAGTAGCCCACGCCCAGGTGGGCGATGCGGTGCGTGGCCATGGCGATGGTCTCGGTGCCGTTGATCTTCACCGAGCCCTTGCGCGCGCCCGTCAGGCCCATCACGGCGCGCATGGTGGAGGTGCGGCCCGCGCCGTTGCGGCCCAGCAGCGTGACCACCTCGCCCGGCTGCACGACCATGTCCACGCCATGCAGCACATGCGATTCGCCGTACCAGGCCTGCAGGCCGCTGATTTCGAGTGCGGGAACGCCAGCCATCAATGCGCTCCCTGCAGTTGGCCGTCGGTGGTGCCCATGTAGGCCTCCATCACCTGCGGGTTGTTCGAGACCTCTTCGTAGGGGCCTTCGGCGAGCACGGCGCCGCGCTGCAGCACGGTGATGCGGTCGGCGATGGTGGAGATCACCTTCATGTTGTGCTCCACCATGAGGATGGTGCGGCCGGCCGATACCTTCTTGATGAGCTGGGTGACGCGGTCCACGTCTTCGTGGCCCATGCCCTGGGTGGGTTCGTCCAGCAGCATCAGCTCGGGCTCCATGGCCAGGGTGGTGGCGATCTCCAGCGCGCGCTTGCGGCCGTAGGGCAGGTTCACTGTCATCTCGTGGGCCAGGTCTTCCAGGCCGACTTCGGCCAGCAGCTCCATCGCGCGGCCGTCGAGCTGGCGCAGGCTGGCCGCGCTACGCCAGAAGTGGAACGAGGTGCCCAGCCGGCGCTGCAGGCCCAGGCGCACGTTCTCCAGCAGCGTGAGGTGCGGGAACACGGCCGAGATCTGGAACGAGCGGATGACGCCGCGCCGCGCGATCTGCGCGGGCGCCTCGCGGGTGATGTCGTGCCCGTTGAACCGGATGGTGCCCGAGCTGGGCTCCAGAAACTTGGTCAGCAGGTTGAAGCAGGTGGTCTTGCCGGCACCGTTGGGGCCGATGAGCGCGTGGATGGAACCGCGCCGCACGGCGAGGTTGACATCGCTGACCGCAGTGAAGCCCTTGAACTGCTTGGTCAGGCTGTGGGTTTCGAGGATGACGTCGCTCATTGCGCTGATGGCCGCTCCGTGGTGGGCTGCAAGCCGCGCCGGCCCAGGGCGGGCGAGCGGCACTGCAGGAATGTTGCAGCGCATCCTAAGTCGCGCCCGCAGGCCGGGCACCTGGGGCTAATGCCTATGTGCTAATGCCTATGTAGAAACGCTATGCTCGCCAACCCTGCCGCCGGGGGCCACGGCCAGCACCACGGCCGACTCGTCCACCGAGAGCAGCACCCGCGCCCGGCTGCGCAGGCCGCTCGCCGCCGCCGCGAAGCCCACCATCTGCACCCCGGCATCGAGCTGCGCCGAGACCTCGTCGCCCGCCGTGCCGCGCGACACGCGGGTGACGCGCCCCGCCCAGGCATTGGCGGCCGGCAGCGCTTCGCCCCGCCCCAGCGCCACCGCCCGCACCGCCGTGGCCTTGCACAGCGCCTGCACCGGCAGGCCCGGCGCCAGGCCCAGCAGCTCGGCGCTTTCGCGGGTGATGCGCGCGCGCACGGACAGGGCCTGCGCCGCCGCCGCATCGCCCTGCAGTTGCACCAGCACCAGCGGGCCGTGCGCCTGCAGCGCCTGCACCACGCAGGGCCACTGGTTGCGCATGCTGGTGCGCACCGCCAGGCCACCCAGCGCCTGCGCGCCGGCGGCCGGGTCGATGCGGGCCAGGGCCGCGCTACGGGCCGCGTCCAACGTGCGCGCCGCGGCCAGCAGCTGGCGGCCCGCATCGGTCAGCCGCGCGCCGCCGCCGCCCGCGCCACCCACCAGCCGCTCCACCAGGGGCACGCCGGCCAGGTTGGTGAGCGTGTCCAGCGCCTGCCATGCGGCCTTGTAGCTCACGCCCACGGCGCGCGCGGCCTGCGAAATGGAGCCGCCTTCGCCGATGTGGCGCAGGATGGCGATGCGCCGGTCGGCCAGGCCATGGCCCAGCGCTTCGGAATAGGCCAGCTGTGGTGCGCGTTCTTGCATGGGCGCCATCATGCCGCCACGGCGGGGGGCAAGAGGCCCGCTGGCTATACTTTCGCTATTCATCCAAGGAATAGCGAAAGCCGCCCGCCATGTCTTCCAGCTGCACGACCTTCCGCCCGCAACCCGCCCGCCAGCCCCGCAGCCTGCGCCACCTGCTGGCCGGCCTCGCCCTCGCTCTGGGCGGCATGGCGGCGGCGCAGGCGGACGAAGTCTCCGTCGCCGTGGCGGCCAACTTCATCGCGCCCATGCAGAAGATCGCCACCGCCTTTGAGCAGGCCACCGGCCACAAGGCGGTGCTGTCGTCGGGCGCCACAGGCAAGTTCTACGCGCAGATCATCAACGGCGCGCCCTTCCAGGTGCTGCTGGCCGCCGACGATGCCACGCCTGTCCGGCTGGAAAGCGAGGGCCGGACCGTGGCCGGATCGCGCTTCACCTACGCGGTGGGCCAGCTGGTGCTCTGGAGCGCCCAGCCCGGCTATGTGGACGCCGAAGGCCAGGTGCTGCGCACGGGCGACTTCGCCCACATCGCCATCGCCAACCCCAAGCTCGCGCCCTACGGCCTGGCCGCGCAGCAGACGCTGGACAAGCTGGGCGTGGCGGCGCGCGTGCAGCCCCGGCTGGTGATGGGCGAGAACATCGCGCAGACCTACCAGTTCGTCGCCAGCGGCAATGCGCAGCTGGGCTTCGTGGCGCTCTCGCAGGTCATGGAAGACGGGCGCATCGCGCGCGGCTCGGCCTGGCGCGTGCCGGCCAGCCTGCACGAACCCATCCGCCAGGACGCCGTGCTGCTGGCCGCCGGCAAGGACAGCGCCGCCGCCCGGGCGCTGCTGCAGTACCTTCGCTCGGATGCGGCGCGCGCGGTGATCCGCTCCTACGGCTACGGGATCTAAGAACGTGTTTACGATCTCCCAGGGGTCGCGCAGCGGTGTGGGCGGGATGGGATGCAAGGCGCGGTGCGCAGTGAATAGCACGGCTATTCACAAGCGCCGCAACGCCGCAGACCGCCCGCCCACACAGCTGCCCTTCGGGTTGGAGCGAAATCGGGCGATTGGACGCCCCGGCTGCTTGCATGGGCATGAGCCCATGCGGCGCACCCGAAGCGTCCACTCATCCCGATTGCGCTCCAACGCGATCCCCTGCGAGATCGTAAACACGTTCTAAGACCTTGAACGCATCGTTCTAACGGCATGCCCCTGACAGCGGAAGACTTCGCGGCCATCGGCCTCACGCTGCGGCTGGCGGGACTGGCCACGGCCATCCTGCTGGTGCTCTGCACGCCGCTGGCCTGGTGGCTGGCGCACACGCGCTCGCGCTGGCGCCGCCCGGTGGCCGCCGTGGTGGCGCTGCCGCTGGTCCTGCCGCCCACCGTGCTGGGCTTCTACCTGCTGATGCTGATGGGCCCGCAGGGTGCGGTGGGCGCCTTCACCCAGTGGCTGGGCCTGGGCACCCTGCCCTTCACCTTCTGGGGGCTGCTGGTGGGTTCGGTGGCCTATTCGCTGCCGTTTGCCGTGCAGCCGCTGCAGCGCGCCTTCGAATCGCTGGGCGCGCGCCCGCTGGAGGTGGCGGCCACGCTGGGCGCGGGGCCCATCGACCGCTTCTTCAGCGTGGTGCTGCCGCTGGCGCGGCCGGGCTTCATCACCGCCGGCATCCTGAGCTTCGCCCACACCGTGGGCGAGTTCGGCGTGGTGCTGATGCTGGGCGGGAACATTCCGGGCGTGACGCGGGTGGTGTCGGTGCAGATCTACGACCATGTCGAAGCGCTGCAGTACACGCAGGCCCACTGGCTCGCGGGCGGCATGGTGGCGTTCTCGTTCATCGTGCTGCTGGCGCTGCAGTGGTGGCAGCCGGAGCGCCGCGCGCCATGACGGAAAAGCCGCAGCCGCCGCAGCAGCAACCGCCTGCCGACGCCATCGAGGCGCAGCTGCGGCTGGAGCGTGCCGGCTTCACGCTGGATGTGGCCTTGTCGCTGCCCGGGCGCGGCATCACGGCGCTGTTCGGCCCCTCGGGCTGCGGCAAGACCAGCTGCCTGCGCGCCATGGCCGGGCTGGAGCGGGCCCAGGGCTGCGTCGTGGTGAACGGCCAGCCCTGGCAGGACGATGCCCGCCGCCTGTGGCTGCCCACGCACCGGCGCGGCCTGGGCTACGTGTTCCAGGAATCCAGCCTGTTCGCGCACCTGAGCGTGCGCGGCAACATCGAATACGGCCTGCGCCGCGTGCCCGCCGCGCGGCGGCGCGTGGCGCTGGAGCAGGCGGTGGAGCTGCTGGGCCTGGCCGGCCTGATGGAGCGCAACCCCGCCACGCTCTCGGGCGGCGAGCGCCAGCGCGTGGCCATCGCCCGCGCCCTGGCAGCCAGCCCCGCCGTGCTGTTCATGGACGAGCCGCTCGCCGCGCTGGATGCGGCGCGCAAGGCCGAGGTCATGCCCTATCTGGAGGGCCTGCAGCGCGGGCTGGACATTCCCGTCGTCTATGTGAGCCATGCGCAGGACGAGGTCGCCCGCCTGGCCGCGCACCTGGTGCTGCTGCGCGACGGCCGGGTCGAGGCTGCCGGCCCCACTGCCGAGCTGCTCTCGCGGCTGGACCTGCCGCTCGCCCACGGCGACGGCGCCGCCACGGTGGTGGCCGGCAGCGTGGAGTCGCACGACGCGCACGACCACCTCACCACGATGGCCTTCGCGGGCGGGCGGCTGCATTTCGCCTCGGCCCGCGCCCGGGCGCCGGGCCAGCCGATCCGGCTGCGCGTGCAGGCGCGCGACGTGAGCCTGGCGCTCTCGGCACCACGCGGCAGCAGCATCCTGAACGCGGTGGCCGTGCGCATCACCGCGCTGCAGCCCGACGGCCCGGGCCAGGTCATGGTCGCGCTGGATGCCGCCGGCACGCCGCTGCTGGCGCGCATCACGCAGCGCTCGGCCCACCACCTGGGGCTGGCGGTGGGGCAGGCGCTGCTGGCACAGGTCAAGGGCGTGGCCGTGCTGGACTGAGAACGTGAACACGTTCTGAGGCAACACAGCACGGCGGTGCCCCCGCCCCGAATCGGGCCGGCGCTGCACCCCAGACTGGTGCAGAACGCCCCGCCCGCCCCCGCTGGCAGCGCCCCCAGGCATACAAAGGCCGGGCACGAATCCTGCTGCGAGCAGGCCTGAAGCCCGTGGCAGTGCCGCTGCGGTCTTTCACAGCCTCCGCCAACGAAGGCGGAACCCGATGCATGCCAGCGCGGCCCCTTTTTCCGATGGGCGGCGGCCTGCGTCGGCCGTTCCCAACCGACTTCATCCGCGCTTGAGCGGGGGCCCCTGCCGTGCGACGCGTCTTGCTTGAGCCAAGACCGCCCGCCGCCTGCCAGAGCCCCGGCCCGGCCTGGAAACGCAGGAAAGACCCCATGAAAATCATCGTTGTAGGCCACGGCATGGTCGGCCACAAGTTTCTGGAAGAGCTGGAGCAACTGCAGGTCGCCGCCGAGGTGACCGTGCTGTGCGAGGAACCGCGCCCGGCCTACGACCGGGTCCACCTCTCGGAATTCTTCGCGGGCAAGACGGCCGAGGAGCTGTCGGTGGTGGAGCCGGGCTTCTTCGAGCGCAGCGGCTTCACGCTGCGGCTGGCGGCGCGCGCCGCCTCCATCGAGCGGCGCAACCACACCGTGACCACCCTGGACGGCGAGGTGCTGCACTACGACAAGCTGGTGCTGGCGACCGGCTCCGTGCCCTTCGTGCCCCAGGTGCCGGGCCGCGACCGGCCCCACTGCTTCGTCTACCGCACCATCGAGGATCTGGAAGGCATGAAGGCCAGCGGCGCGCATTCGAAGACCGGCGTGGTCGTGGGCGGCGGCCTGCTGGGCCTGGAATGCGCCAAGGCGCTGCGCGACCTGGGCCTGGAGACGCACGTGGTCGAATTCGCCCCGCGCCTGATGACGGTGCAGGTCGATGATGGCGGCGGCCGCGTGCTGCGCAGCAAGATCGAGGCGCTGGGCGTGCAAGTGCACACCAGCCGCAACACGGTGGAGATCACCGACGGCGCCACGGCGCGCCACCGCATGGTCTTCGCCGACGGCACCCATCTGGAGACCGACATGATCGTGTTCTCCGCCGGCATCCGCCCGCGCGACGAGCTGGCGCGCCAGTGCGCGCTGGCCCTGGGCCCGCGCGGCGGCGTGGCGGTGGACGAGCACTGCCGCGCCAGCGACCGCAGCGTCTATGCCATCGGCGAATGCGCCTCGTGGAACGAGCAGCTCTTCGGCCTGGTCGCGCCCGGCTACGACATGGCCCGCGTGGCGGCGCGCCACATCGCCGGCCAGGCCGACGCGGCGTTCGCGGGCGCCGACATGAGCACCAAGCTCAAGCTGATGGGCGTGGACGTGGCCAGCATCGGCGACGCGCAGGGCCGGACGCCGAATTGCCGCAGCTACCAGTACATCGACGAGCGCAAGCAGATCTACAAGAAGATCGTGGTGAGCGATGACGGCAAGACGCTGCTGGGCGCCGTGCTGGTGGGCAATGCCGACGAATACGGCACGCTGCTGCAGATGGCTCTCAACGGCATCGCCCTGCCCGAGGAGCCCGAATTCCTGATCCTGCCCTCAAGCGACGGCAAGGCCAAGCCCGGCCTGGGCGTGGAGGCATTGCCCGACACCGCCCAGATCTGCTCGTGCAACAACGTGAGCAAGGGCCGGATCTGCGCCGCCGTGGGCGAAGGCGCCTGCACCGTCGCCGAAATGAAGGCCTGCACGAAGGCCGGCGCCACCTGCGGCGGCTGCGTGCCGCTGGTCACCCAGGTGATGAAGGCCGAAATGGCCAAGCGCGGCATGGCGGTGAACAACCACCTCTGCGAGCACTTCCCGTATTCGCGCCAGGAACTCTTCCACCTGATCCGCGTGGGCGAGATCAAGACCTTCGAAGACCTGCTCGCCCGGCACGGCAAGGGCCTGGGCTGCGACGTGTGCAAGCCGGTGGCGGCCAGCATCTTCGCCTCGTGCTGGAACGAGTTCGTGCTCAAGCCGCAGCTGGCGAGCCTGCAGGACAGCAACGACTACTTCCTCGGCAACATCCAGAAGGACGGCACCTACTCCGTCGTGCCGCGCATGGCCGGCGGCGAGGTCACGCCCGACGGGCTGATCGCCGTGGGCCAGGTGGCCAAGAAATACGGCCTCTACACCAAGGTCACGGGCGGCCAGCGCATCGACCTGTTCGGCGCGCGCGTGGAGCAGTTGCCGCTGATCTGGGAAGAGCTGATCGCCGCCGGCTTCGAGTCGGGCCACGCCTACGGCAAGTCGCTGCGCACGGTGAAGAGCTGCGTGGGATCGACCTGGTGCCGCTACGGCGTGGGCGACAGCGTGGGCCTGGCCGTGGAGCTGGAGAACCGCTACAAGGGCCTGCGCGCGCCGCACAAGATCAAGTTCGGCGTCTCGGGCTGCACCCGCGAATGCGCCGAGGCGCAGGGCAAGGACGTGGGCATCATCGCCACCGAGAAGGGCTGGAACCTCTACGTCTGCGGCAACGGCGGCATGAAGCCGCGCCATGCGGAGCTGCTGGCCTCCGATCTTTCGAAGGAAGAGCTGGTGCGGCTGGTGGACCGCTTCCTGATGTTCTACGTGCGCACCGCCGACCGCCTGCAGCGCACCAGCACCTGGCGCGACAACCTCGAAGGCGGGCTGGACTACCTCAAGGGCGTGCTGCTGAACGACACGCTGGGCCTGAACGCCGAGCTGGAAGCGCAGATGCAGCACGTGGTGGACACCTACCAGTGCGAATGGAAGACCGCCGTGAGCGACCCGGCCGTGCGCCAGCGCTTCCGCACCTTCGTCAACAGCGACCAGCCCGACGAGCGCATCGTCTTCGTGAACGAGCGCGGCCAGATCCGGCCGGCCCGCAGCGACGAACGCGCGCTGGCACCGGCCACCGAAGGCGCCCCCGCCTGACGGCGCAGCCCCGGCCCCTGGACCCCGACCTCAGGAAACAACGCCCCATGAACACCGAGACCCAGCAACCCACCGACGCCAGCGCCATCGACGTCTGCGCCGCCGACGACATCGTGCCCGGCACCGGCGTCTGCGCGCTGGTGCAAGGCCGCCACGTCGCCATCTTCCGCGTCGGCCCCGACCAGTTCCACGCCATCGACAACGTCGATCCGCAGTCCGGCGCCAGCGTGCTCTCGCGCGGGCTCATCGGCAGCCTGGGCGAGCGCGTGGTGGTGGCCTCGCCGCTCTACAAGAACCACTTCGACCTGCGTACCGGCGAATGCCTGGAGGCGCCGCAGAACTCCGTGCGCGCCCATGCGGTGCGCGTGCAGCAAGGCCGGGTCTGCGTGGCGCTTTCCGGCTAGGGCCCGCTGAAGATGTCCCATGGGCCGTGCCGCCAAGGACCGGCCTTGCTCGCGCAGCCCGGCCAGTCGGTGGCAAGCCGCGGGCTCCACCCTCAGCCGGCCACCAGCCGTCCGCCATGCGCCGGCGGACGCACGCCCTGTCGAGTGCCCGCCCAATTCTGCAGAACCGAATAGTCCACCCTGCGGAATCTTACCCGATAGGTTTCATAAAAATCATATTTATCATTTCGTAATGTATAAAGGCCCACGGGATTGCCAAGGGCGATCATCCGCGGGCCCTCGCCGCGATCCACGAACCACCTGCCGACCCACGAGGCCCGGCAGGCCGGACTGAGTTGATCGACGGCAAGAACCCGCCGACCCGGCGGCATGCCGCCAGATCCCCTTGACAGGGCGATCCCGCACGGACGCGCGGAATGCCTCGAAGAGACAGGCCCTGAACTCCCCCCTGGAGAAGTGGATGGCTTTCGCACGCCCGTCGCATAACCCCAGTTCTTGCAGAACGGCAGATCGGAGACGCCACATGGCTGATACATGGACACTCAAGCGCAAGCTCACCCTCACCTTCTCGGCGATCCTGCTGCTCGCCGCGAGCCTGCTGGCGGTCGCCGTCTTCAACTTCTCGAGGATGCGTGACGCCACGCTCTGGAACACGCATACCCAGGAGGTCCTGAGCTACGGGCAGGGCATGCTGCTGAACATGGTCAACATCGAAACCGGCCTGCGCGGTTTCGTCGCGAGCGGCGACGAGAAATTCCTGGAGCCGCTGCAACAGGGCCAGCAAGCCTTCAAGGCCGCGTTCGATAGCGCCAAGCGCGCAACCAGCGACAACCCGGCCCAGCAGGCCCGGCTCGACAAGATGCAGGCCGACCATCAGGGATTCCTGCAGGTCGCCAACCAGCTCATCCAGCTGCGGCGCGACACCACCGCAGGCCGGCTGTCGCTGGAAGCCCTGCTGCAGGAGTTCCGGGCCGGCAAGGACAAGGTGGTGATGGACGCCTTCCGCGCGGACGTGGCGACCTTCATGCGCGAGGAATCCACCCTGCTCGAAAAGCGTTCGGCGGAGCTGGACCAGACCAGCGTGGTGACCAGCAACACGCTGATCTTCGGCGGCATCGCGCTGTGCGTGCTGACCATGGGCCTGGGCATGCTGCTGGCACGCAGCCTGTTCCGCCAGCTGGGGGCCGAGCCCAGCATCGCCGCCGCCATCGTGCGCTCCACGGCAGAAGGCGACCTGAGCGTGCCCATCCACCTGCGCCCGGGCGATGCCGACAGCCTGATGGCCAAGATGGACGAGATGCAGAAGAGCCTGGTGCGCACCGTGTCGTCGGTGCGCAGCAATGCCGACGGGGTGGCGACCGCCAGCACCGAGATCGCGCAGGGCAACCACGACCTGAGCGGCCGCACGGAGCAGCAGGCCAGCGCCCTCGAAGAGACGGCCGCGTCGATGGAGCAGCTCTCCAGCACGGTCAAGCAGAACGCGGACAGCGCCCGGCAGGCCAACCAGTTGGCGATCAATGCTTCTAACGTGGCGACCCAGGGCGGCGAGGTGGTGCAGCAGGTCGTCGAGACCATGCAGGGCATCAACGACAGCTCCAAGAAGATCGCCGAGATCATCAGCGTGATCGACGGCATCGCCTTCCAGACCAATATCCTGGCGCTCAACGCGGCCGTGGAAGCGGCCCGTGCCGGCGAGCAGGGCCGGGGCTTCGCCGTGGTGGCGAGCGAAGTGCGCAGCCTCGCCGGGCGCAGCGCCGAGGCGGCCAAGGAGATCAAGCGCCTGATCGACGCCAGCGTCTCGCAGGTCGAACAGGGCACGACCCAGGTCACGCAGGCGGGCACCACCATGTCGGAGGTGGTGAGCTCCATCCGCCGGGTGGCGGACCTCATCGGCGAAGTCAGCGCCGCCAGCACCGAGCAGAGCCAGGGCGTGGCCCAGGTGGGCGAAGCCATCGCGCAGATGGACCAGGTCACGCAGCAGAACGCCGCGCTCGTCGAAGAAAGCGCGGCCGCCGCCAGCAGCCTCAAGACCCAGGCAGACCAGCTGCTGGCCTCCGTCGCGACCTTCCGCCTGGCCGCCGCGGGCCGCGCCGCCGCCACACAGGTTGCGCCGCAACTGGCGCAAGAGCGGCCCCCTGCCGCCCTGCCCTCCCTGGCCGGCAACAGGGCGCCGACGCACCGACCTGCAGCCTTTCCGCCGAGCGGAAAAGCCAGCGCGCCAGCGCCCCGGCCGCCCGCACCGGCCAAGCCCGCCCCCGCATTGGCCGCTGCAGGCGCCGACGCCGACTGGGAAACCTTCTGAAACGGCGCGGCAGCCCGATGCCCTGACGGTATGCCCGGGGCGAGCGGACCTCGCCAGGCAGTGGATTGCGCCTCTATGATGAAACGCAATTCAAAAAACTGCACTGAGAGAGAGGGCCCCGCATGCCGACCTCACCGCCGATCGCCACCAGCGCACCCTTGAGCGTGGACTTTCCGCCCTGGCCGGCGGCCCTCACCTTCTGGATCGTCTCCATGCTGGTGGTGATGCTCTGCCGCCGCCTCGCAGAGCATGCGGCCACGGCGGTGGACTCGCCCAGCCGGCGCATGAGCGGCGCACGCGCCGGCATGGTCATCGGCGCCATCGCCTGGTCGCTGGATGTGGCGGGCTTCTTCATGTATGGCGATCTGCAGCCCCACGCGCTCGAACTGGGCAATGCGCTCGCCGCCCTCCTGCTCATGGTCGCCAGCTGCCGGCTGACCATTCCCACCCTGAGCCTCAGCGTGCGCAAGTGGCAGCTGGCCTGGGCCTGCGGGGGCATGGCCCTGGGCGTGATGCTGGCCCATGCCGCCCTGATCTCCTCGTACGTGCAGGACTTCACGCAGATCGACCTCACGGCCGCCGCCGTGGCGAGCGCACTGTCGTTGACCATCGTGTTCTTCGCGGCGCTGCGGCTGCGCTCCGCCAAGCTCAAGGGCCATCCGGCCTCGGGCGTGCTGGGCTGGTTCATCGATCTCGTGCCCTGCGGGGCCGGGCTCGTCGGGTGGCACTGGATGCTGTGCAACATGTTCCCGATGAAGCCGCTGCCGCCGGAAGCCCAGGCCGGCAACGATCCCGTCCTGCTCGTCAGCGTGCTGCTGTTCGCGGCGATGCTGGCGCTGGACCAGCTGCTGGCCATGCGGCACGACAAGGGCCGCCAGCAGCTGCTGCGCCAGGGCCTGCAGATGCTGCGGGCCTCGAACGCGCCGCTGACGCCCGAGCGCGACGCGCAGCTCGCCCTGATCGCCGACCACCTGCACGAACTGCTGCAGCCGCAACGGCTGGCGCTGCACTTCCAGCCCATCGCCAATCTGCGCGAAGGCACGCTGCACCTCGAAGCGCTGCTGCGCCTGCACCACCCGCGGCTGGGCCCGGTGAACCCCGAGCTGTTCTTTCTGGTGTGCGACCTGCACGGCATCACGCGGCGGGTGGACCGGCTCATCCTGCGCAATGCGATGGACCACGTACGCCACTGGCAGCAGGCCTGCGGGCAGCAGGTCGCCATCAGCGTGAACGTGGCCCCGATCACCTTGCTAGACCCGGATTTTTCCGGCTGGCTCGCGGCGGAGCTGGCCCGGCGCGGCCTGCCCGACCAGGCGCTGAAGCTGGAGCTCACGGAGCACGCCATCATCGCCAGCGGCCCGGGCATGACGCAGGCCATGGACCAGCTGCAGTCCGTCGGCGTGCACGTGGTGATGGACGATTTCGGCGTCGGCTATTCGTCGCTGGGCACGCTGGCCGACTTGCCCATCGCGGGCATCAAGTGCGACCGGCTCTTCCTGCGCAGGATCGCGCAGGACCTGCGCCGCCAGGCGCTGCTGCGCCATGTGGCAGCCATGGCCCGCGAGCTGGGCGTGCCGGTGATCGTGGAAGGGGTGGAAACGGCCGAGGAGCTGTGCCTCGTCGTGGGCAGCGGCATCGACAACATCCAGGGCTACCTGTTCGCGCGGCCGGTGCCGGCCTGCGATGTGCCGGCCTGGCTGCGCGAGCAGGCGCCGCTGCGGCTGCAGGAAATGAACGCCCTGCTGGCCGCGGGCACGCCGGCGGCCAGCGCCGCCTCGCCCTCAAGGCTGGGCGTTCGGGAAGAACAGCTGCTCGTTCCCCACCTTGTAATCGGCAATCGAAGCCTGGCCGGCGGGTGAGATCACCCAGTCCACGAACTTCTGCGCATCCGCCGCCTTCACGTGCGGATGGCGCGCAGGGTTCACCACCATCACGCCGTACTGGTTGAAGAGCCGGCGGTCGCCCTGCACCAGCACCGCCAGCGCGGCGCGGTTCTTGAAGTTCAGCCAGGTGCCCCGGTCGGCCAGCACGTAGGCGCCGCTGGAGGCGGCGATGTTCAGCGCCGGGCCCATGCCGCAGCCGCATTCCTTGTAGCCGCGGCCCTTGCTGCCATCGCCTACCGCCAGCTTCCAGTAGCGCAGCTCGGCCGCATGCGTGCCGCTCTTGTCGCCGCGCGAGATGAACTCGGCGTTGGCGGCGGCGATCTTGCCCAGTGCAGCGACGATGTCCTGGCCGCGCACGCCGGCGGGGTCCGCGGGCGGGCCGATCAGCACGAAGTCGTTGTACATGACCGGGTAGCGCTTGACCGCCCAGCCGTCGGCGACGAACTTCTCCTCGGCCGCCTGGTCGTGCACGAAGAGCACGTCGGCGTCGCCGCGGCGCGCCATGTCCAGCGCCTGCCCGGTGCCCACGGCCACCACCTTCACGTCCAGGCCGCTGGCCTGCTTGAAGGCCGGCAGCAAGTGGCTGAACAGCCCCGACTGCTCGGTGGACGTGGTGGATGCCATGGTGATCGACTGCGCCGACGCCACGCCCACGGTTGCTACCAAAACCGTAGCAGCCAGCGCTTTGCCCCAGGGCGCCAGCGGCCCGAAACCCTTGAAACCGTTCCAACACTTCATACCATCTCTCCTTTGACGAACAGGCGGGCCGCTTCAGGCAGCGGCCCGTGGAAGAAATCGTGCACCGGCAGGTCGGCCATGATGCGGCCGTGCTCCAGGTACACCACGCGGCTGGCCAGGCGCTTGACCTGGCCCAGGTTGTGGCTGCTGAACACCATGGTGACCGGCTGCGCGGCACCAATGCCCGTGCCGGCGTGGCCGGCGGCGAACTCGGCCATCAGCGCCTCGACCTCGCGCTTGGCATGCGGGTCCAGGCTGGCGGTGGGCTCGTCCAGCAGCAGCAGATCGGGCCGGCGGGCCCAGGCGCGGGCCAGCGCCAGGCGCTGCTGCTGCCCGCCCGAGAGCGTGCGCGCGCTCTGCGCGGCGGCATCGGCCAGGCCCGCGCGGCCCAGGGCCTGCAGCGCGAGGCTCCGCGCCTCGGCCCAGCGCGCGCCGCCCAGCCACAGCCCCAGGGCCACGTTGTGCAGCGCACTGGTGCGCAGCATGAAGGGGCGCTGGAACAGCATGGCCTGGCGGCAGCCGGCATCGTGCAGCAGCTGCCCGGAGGTGGGCCGCACCAGGCCGTGCAGCACGCGCAGCAGGCTGCTCTTGCCGCTGCCGTTGGCGCCAACCAGGGCCAGGCGCTCGCCCGGCCACACGCGCAGGTCGATGCCGGCCAGCGCCTGCACCCGGCCGTGGCGCAGGCCCACGCCCTGCAAATCGAAAAGCGGCGCCCCCGCTGCGGCCGGCACGGCGCTCATGCCGCCACCGCCGCAGCGCCGGCGACGGCGGCGCCATCGGTGCGCTCGCGCCAGCGGCGCAGCCCTGCGATGCACACGTTCAGCGCCAGCACCACGGCCAGCAGCACCAGGCCCAGCGCCAGCGCCAGGGGCAAATCGCCCTTGCTGGTCTCCAGCGCGATGGCGGTGGTCATCACGCGGGTGAAGCCGTCGATGTTGCCGCCCACGATCATCACCGCCCCCACTTCGGAGATGGCGCGGCCGAACGCGGCGATGAGCACGGTGAGCAGCGCGTAGCGCTCGTCCCAGGCCAGCAGCAGGCTGCGCAGCAGCGGCCCGGCGCCCAGCGACTGCAGTTGCTCGCCATGGGCGCGGTCGGCGTCATCGACCACCTGGCGGGTCAGCGCGGTGACCACGGGCAGCACCAGCAGGGTCTGCGCCAGCACCATGGCCTTGAAGGAAAAGAGCCAGCCCCAGGCACCCAGCGGGCCGCTGCGCGAGAGCAGCAGATAGACGCCCAGGCCCACCACCACCGAGGGCACGGCCAGCAGCGTGTTGAGCACCGCGAGCACCGCGCCGCGCCCGGGGAAGCGCGCCACGCCCAGCCAGGCGCCCAGCACCAGGCCCATGCCGCAGGCCAGCAGGCAGGCGGTGGCGCTGACGGACAGCGAGCGGCCGACGATGGTCCACAGCGCGGCATCGAGGGAGGTGAGCAGGTCGAGCGCAGTGGCCGCGCTTTGGGTCATCGTGGACATGGGTTGTGGGCTATCGTATGAAGCTCAGCAATGTCCAGCGATATGAAATTCCGTGCATAGGGTCCAGCTTCACTACACGCTCAGCCGCGACGCGGGCGACGCACTCATCCGCAATCCCCTGCTCGACACCCTGCAGGCCGTCGCGCATCAAGGTTCCATCTCGGCGGCGGCGCGCGCGCTGGATCTCTCCTACCGCCATGTCTGGGGTGCTCTCAAGCGATGGGAAGACGAGCTGGGCGGCGAACTCATCGTCTGGGGCAAGGGCCAGTCCGCGCAGCTGAGCGAATTCGGCACCAAGCTGCTGTGGGCCGAACGCCAGGCCCAGGCGCGCCTGGCACCGCAGATCGAGGCGCTGCGCGCCGACCTGGAACGCGCCTTCGCCGTCGCCTTCGACGACCGCAGCCACGTGCTGACGCTCTACGCCAGCCACGACGACGCGCTGTCGGTGCTGCGCGCCCATGCCGCATCGAACGCGGCCGGCACGGCCGGCGGCGCACTGCACCTGGACATCCGCTTCACCGGCAGCGTGGACGCCATCCGCGCGCTCAACGAGGGCCGCTGCACCATCGCCGGCTTCCACACGCTGGAGCAGCCTTCGCCCGATTCGCTCGCCGCGCGCACCTACCAGCCGCTGCTGCAGCCCGGCCTGCACAAGATCATCGGCTTCGCGCGGCGCACGCAGGGCCTGATCGTGGCGCGCGGCAACCCGCTGGGCCTGCAGTCGCTGGCCGACGTGGCGCGCACCGGGGCGCGCTTCATCCACCGGCCGCTGGGCTCGGGCACCCGCGTGCTGCTGGGCGACCTGCTGGCCCAGGCCGGCCTGCAGCCGGGCGACATCGGTGCGGATGCCCCGGACGGCGAGCTGCATGTGGAGCCCTCGCACGGCGCGCTGGCGCAGGCCATCGCCTCGGGCGCGGCCGATGTGGGCATGGGCATCGAGCTGGCCGCGCGCGCGCGCGGGCTGGACTTCGTGCCCCTGGCGCAAGAGCGCTACCACCTGGCCTGCCTCAAGTCCTCGCTGGAGCAGCCCGCCACGCGGGCGCTGCGCGATCTGCTGCAGACCGCCGCCTGGCAGCAACGCATGGCGGCCATGCCCGGTTACGCGCCCATGCGCTGCGGCGAGGTGCTGGCCATGAGCCGCGTGCTGCCCTGGTGGAGCTTTCCGGCGGCGCGCCGGCGCCGCAGCCCGCCGGCCACGGGCGAGTGAATCGGGCGCGGCCGGCCGCAGCGCCGCGCCGCCGCAGGCCCTGGGCAAGCCCCGACCGGGGTGCCGCTTCAAGGAAAACCCCAATCCTGCGCGTCAGTCTTTTCTCAGCGGGCGGGCCTAGGATGCGCTGTAATCGCCCGACCCCGATTCACGGGCCCCATGCGCGGGCCCGTGTCACTCTGCGTTCACTCTGATTACAAGACAGGAGACAAGCCATGTCAGGACTCCTCAGGCTGGCCATGGGCATGGACTGGATTTCCACCAAGCTCAGCAAGGTCGCCGGTTGGGCGGTGCTGGCCGCCGCCCTCATTTCCGCGGGCAATGCGCTGGTGCGCTACGGCCTCGACATGAGCTCCAACGCGTGGCTGGAGATCCAGTGGTACCTCTTCGGCACCACCGTGATGCTGGGCGCGCCCGTGGTGCTCAAGCTCAACGAACACGTGCGCGTGGACATCATCTACGGCCGGCTCAAGGCGCGCGGCCAGGTGCTCATCGACCTGTTCGGCCTGCTCTTCTTCCTGCTGCCGGTGATGGGCCTGCTGACCTGGCTGACCGTGCCCTTCTTCTGGAACATGTACGTCACGCAGGAGATGTCCGGCAACATCGGCGGCCTGATCCGCTGGCCCGCCGGGCTGCTGCTGCCGCTGGGCTTCGGCGCCATGTTCCTGCAGGGCGTGGCGGAGATCATCAAGCGCGTGGCGGTGCTCACCGGCCACCTGACGATGAACACCCACTACGAGAAGCCGCTGCAATGAGCGCGGCCCGCACGAAGACGCCCACCCGATTCCTCAGCGCAAGGAACACCTAGCATGCACATGGAAAACTTCGCCCCGATCATGTTCGCGGGCCTCATCGCGATCATGCTGATCGGCTTCCCCGTGGCGTTCTCGCTCGCGGCGCTGGGCCTGTTCAGCGGCTTCTTCGCCATCGAGATGGGCTGGTTCCCGGCCAACTTCATGGCCAACCTGCCGATCAACATGTTCGGCATCCTGTCGAACGACCTGCTGCTGGCCATCCCGTTCTTCACGCTGATGGGCGCGGTGCTGGAGAAATGCGGCCTCGCCGAAGACATGCTCGACTCCATGGGCCAGCTCTTCGGCCCGGTGCGCGGCGGCCTGGGCTACTCGGTCATCATCGTGGGCTTCATCCTCGGCGCCATCACCGGCACCGTGGCCGGCCAGGTGATCGCCATGGCGATGATCTCGCTGCCGGTGATGATGCGCTACGGCTACAACATGCGCTATGCCACGGGCGTGCTGGCCGCCTCGGGCACCATCACGCAGCTCGTGCCACCCTCGCTGGTGCTGATCGTCATGGCCGACCAGCTCGGCCGCTCGGTGGGCGACATGTACAAGGGCGCCTGGGGCCCGGCCATCCTGCAGGTGCTGATCTTCGCGATCTACACCTTCATCCTGGGCCGCTTCCGCCCCGAATACGTGCCCGGCCTGCCGCGCACGGCGCGCACGCTGCACGGCTGGGCGCTCTGGGGCAAGTGCCTGCGCGGCATCATCCCCTCGGCCATCCTGATCTTCGCGGTGCTGGGCTCCATGGGCGGCCTGCCGTTCATGGACCACGCCATCGCCACGCCGACCGAGGCCGGCGCCATGGGCGCCGTGGGCTCGCTGATCCTCGCGGCCATCCACAAGCGGCTGACCTGGCAGCTCATCAAGGAAGCCATGGACGGCACCATGCGCCTGACGGCCATGGTGGTGTTCATCCTGATCGGCTCGCGCGTCTTCTCGCTGGTGTTCCAGGGCGTCGATGGCGCCATCTGGATCGAGCACCTGCTCAGCGACCTGCCGGGCGGCCAGATCGGCTTCCTGATCGTGGTGAACGTGTTCATCTTCTTCCTGGCGTTCTTCCTCGACTTCTTCGAGATCGCCTTCATCATCCTGCCGCTGCTGGGCCCGGTGGCGCACAAGCTGGGCATCGACCTGGTGTGGTTCGGCGTGCTGCTGTGCGTGAACATGCAGACCAGCTTCATGCACCCGCCCTTCGGCTTCGCGCTCTTCTACCTGCGCGGCATCTCGGACACGCTGTTCAAGGAAAAACGCATCGACCGGCCCGTCAAGTCCAGCGACATCTACCTGGGCTCCATCCCCTGGGTGGTGATGCAGGTGATCCTGGTGGCCATCGTGATCGTCTTCCCGCAGACGGTGACCGTCTTCCTCGACAAGGAGGTGGCGGTGGACCTGGACAAGGTGAAGCTGGAAATGCCCGCCGACATGCAGCAGCCCCAGGACAACCCGGTGGACATGGAGAACCCCTTCGGCAACGCGCCCGCCGCTGACGCGCCAGCCCCCGCCGCGGCCCCCGAGCCGCAGGGCGCGGCAGCCAGCAGCGCGCAATGACGGCGGCAATGGCAGCCAGGCCTGCCGACCGGGGCACGCCAGGCGATGGCCGCAGCGATGGCGGCGAGGCGGCCCCCGTCGATATCGAGAGCGCCGCCTTTCCGCCGCTGGTGCGCGCCCTGGCGGTGCTGATCGTCGCGGGCCTCGCGGCCTTCGCGCTCTGGTCGCTGCCGGCGCTGCGCGGGGCCGAATGGAACTTCACCGCCCTCTCCACCTTCGCGCTCGCGGCCGTGCTTATCGGCTGGGTGGGCTGGTGGATGGTGTTCAGCCGCACGCGCTTCTGCGGCGACGCGGTGGTGCAGACCTGGCTCTGGGACAAGCGCGTGCGCGTGCAGGACGTGGCCACCTTCAAGATCGTGCACTGGCCCTGGCTGCAGGCCATCGTGGCGCCGCGCATGCTGGTGCGGCGGCGCGGCGGCGGCATCACCTGGGTGCATGCGGCCGATCCGGCGCTGCTGGTGGCCTTCGGCCAGGCCGTCATCCGCCAGGGCATGGCTCAGCCCGTTCCGCCGCCCGCTGCGGACTGAAGCGAGACAGCGCCGGCCATGAAAAAACCCCGCCTTGGCGGGGTTTTCTGTTTCGGCCGATGGAAGCCGAGGGGCGCCGTGAAGGCGCCTTCGGCATCTGGCCCGGTTGCTACAGCTTCTGCGCCTGCATGAAGCGGTCGAAGGTGCCTTCGGTGAAGCGGAACCAGGCGTTCTCGTCGGCCAGGAATTTCGCGTAGTCGGGGTAGATCTTCTTCCACTCCGGGTTGCTGTTGTTCAGGTCCGCATAGATCTGCTGGGCCGACTTGAACGCGGCGTTCATCACGTCCTGCGTGAAGGGGCGTAGCTTGGTGCCGGAGCCCACGAGCTGCTTGATGGCCACGGGATTGCGCGCGTCGTACTTGGCCAGCATGGTCACGTGGGCATGCGAAGCCGAGGCCTCCACCACGGCCTTGTATTCGGCCGGCAGGCCTTCCCAGGCCTTGGTGTTGATGTAGAAGTCCAGCTGCGGGCCGCCTTCCCACCAGCCGGGGTAGTAGTAGAACGGCGCGACCTTGTTGAAGCCCAGCTTCTGGTCATCGTAGGGGCCGACCCACTCCAGCGCGTCGATGGTGCCCTTTTCCAGCGCGGGGTACAGGTCGGCGCCGGGGATGGACTGCGGGATCACGCCGAAGGGCTCCAGCACCTTGCCCGCGAAGGGGTTGGTGCGGAACTTCAGGCCCTTCAGATCGGCGACGGACTTGATCTCCTTGCGGAACCAGCCGCCCATCTGCGCGCCGGTGTTGCCACCGGGGAAGTTGATGATGTTGTACTTGGCGTAGAACTCGCGCATGAGCTTCAGGCCGTTGCCTTCGTACATCCATGCGTTCATCTGCCGGGCGTTGAGGCCGAAGGGCACGGCGCAGCCCAGGCAGAAGGTCGGGTCCTTGCCGTAGAAGTAGTAGGGCGCGGTGTGCGCCATCTCGACCGAGGCGCTCTGCACGCCGTCCACCACGCCGAAGGCGGGCATCAGCTCGCCGCCGGCATGCACTGAGATCTGGAACTTGCCGCCCGTGGCTTCGCTGACCTTCTTGGAGAACACTTCGGCCGTGCCGTAGATGGTGTCCAGCGACTTGGGAAAGCTCGATGCCAGGCGCCAGCGGATGGTGGCCTGCGCATGCACGGCGGGGGCAGCCCCGGCGGCGAGCACGCCGGCAACGCCCGCGTGCTTGAGGATGGAACGACGGTCCATGGATGATCTCCGATCTGATTGTGCGAAACCGCGGGCGCAGCCGGCGCATGGTGTGCGCTGCGAGCCCGTTGGCTGTTTGTTTCAGCCGGAAACGATTGTAGGAAGCGCCTTTGCGCGGCCCGTTGGGGGTTTTCCCGCGACGGCGGCGCGCCAGGCGCCTGGTTTCAGGCTTTTGCAAGCCTTGCGGCCGCACAGCCGCCCGCGCCCGTGCGCGCGCCCGCCGCCGGAGCGGGGGCGATCCAGGACACACTCAGGATGCGCGGGAGAAAAGATGCCCTACGGCGCAGCGGCGCAGCGGCGCAGCGAGCGAACAAGCCCAAGCCGGCGCCGGCAATGGCCGCGTCGGCCGCGCGTTCAGCCGGCCAGGAAGCGCGCGCGGATGGAGGCTTCGATGCCAGCCGCGTCCAGCCCCTGCAGGGCCAGCAGGCGGGCCGGGTCGCCATGCTCGATGAACACGTCGGGCAGGCCCAGATGCAGCAGCGGCAGCGTGATGCCGGCAGCGGCCAGCGCCTCGCCCACGGCGCTGCCGGCGCCGCCCATGATGGCGCCCTCTTCCACCGTCACCAGCGCATCGTGGCTGGCGGCCAGTTCCTGCAGCAGGGCCGTGTCCAGCGGCTTGGCCCAGCGCATGTTGGCCACGGTGGCGTCCAGCGCATCGCCCGCCTGCAGCGCGGGATAGAGCAGCGTGCCGAAGGCCAGGATGGCGATGCGGCGCGGCGCGCTGCCGCCCGCCGTGCGGCGCACCTCGCCCTTGCCGAAGGGCAGGCCCTCCAGGCTGGCGAGCGGTGCCACGCCCGCGCCGCTGCCGCGCGGGTAGCGCACGGCGACGGGGTGGTCCTGCTCGAAGGCGGTGGTGAGCAGCTGGCGGCATTCGCGCTCGTCGGCCGGGCAGGCCATGCTCATGTTGGGGATGCAGCGCACGAAGGGAATGTCGTAGGCGCCCGCATGCGTGGCGCCGTCGGCGCCGACCAGGCCCGCGCGGTCGAGCGCGAAGACCACCGGCAGGTTCTGCAGCGCCACGTCGTGGATGAGCTGGTCGTAGCCGCGCTGCAGGAAGGTGGAATAGATGGCGACCACGGGCTTGACGCCCTCGCAGGCCATGCCGGCGGCGAAGGTGACGGCATGCTGCTCGGCGATGCCCACGTCGTAGTAGCGGCCGGGAAAGCGGCGCTCGAACTCCACCATGCCGGAGCCTTCGCGCATCGCGGGCGTGATGCCCACCAGGCGCTCGTCGCGCTCGGCCATGTCGCACAGCCACTGGCCGAAGACGTGGGTGAAGGTCTGCTTGGGTGGCGTGGCGGGCTTGACGATGCCCACGCTGGGGTCGAACTTGCCGGGGCCGTGGTAGGCCACGGGGTCGGCCTCGGCCAGCTTGTAGCCCTGGCCCTTCTTGGTGACCACGTGCAGGAACTGCGGGCCCTTCAGGCCCTTGATGTTCTCGAGCGTGGGGATGAGCGAGTCGAGGTCGTGCCCGTCGATGGGGCCGATGTAGTTGAAGCCGAACTTCTCGAACAGCGTGGCCGGCACGACCATGCCCTTGGCCTGCTGCTCCAGGCGCTTGGCCAGCTCCAGCAGCGGCGGCGCGTTCTTCAGCACGGTCTTGCCCACGTCGCGGGCCTTGGCGTAGAACTGCCCGCTCATGAGCTGGGCCAGGTAGCGGTTGAGCGCGCCCACTGGCGGGCTGATGCTCATGTCGTTGTCGTTGAGCACCACCAGCAGGTTGGCGTCGGCCACGCCGGCGTTGTTGAGCGCCTCGAAGGCCATGCCGGCGGTCATGGCGCCGTCGCCGATGATGGCGATCGCGTGGCGGTCCTCGCCGCGCTGGCGGGCGGCCAGCGCCATGCCCAGCGCGGCCGAGATGCTGGTGCTGGAATGCGCGGTGCCGAAGGTGTCGTATTCGCTTTCGGCGCGCTGCGGAAAGCCCGAGAGGCCGCCCATCTGGCGCAGCGTGCCCATGCGGTCGCGCCGGCCGGTGAGGATCTTGTGCGGATAGGTCTGGTGGCCCACGTCCCACACCAGGCGGTCGCGCGGCGTGTCGAACACCGTGTGCAGCGCGATGGTCAGCTCCACCGTGCCCAGGTTGGAGCTGAGGTGCCCGCCGGTCTGCGAGACGCTGTGCAGCACGAAGTCGCGCAGCTCGGCCGCCAGGTCCTTGAGCTCCGCACGCGACAGGCGGCGCAGGTCCGCGGGGTCGTTCACCGTCTGCAGCAGGGGATAGGAGTTCGTGGACATATGCTACTTTTTCTATAGCTATCAGCGCAGTGACTGTCTGCGCTGGCAGCCGATTCGATTCAAATTCGCCGGACCGGCGCCCCAGGCTCGGGGCCCGGGGCGCACGCGGCCCGTCAGTGCGAGCGGTGGACCACCATGTCGGCCAGGGCCGTCAGCGCGCGGGTGTCGGGCAGGCCGCTATCTTGCAGTGCGCCGCGTGCTTCGGCCAGCAGCTCGGCGGCGAGGGTGCGGGCGCGCTCCAGGCCCATGAGCGAGACGTAGGTGGGCTTGTCGCTCGCAGCGTCCTTGCCGGCCGTCTTGCCCAGCGTGGCGGAGTCGGCCGTCACGTCGAGGATGTCGTCCACCACCTGGAAGGCCAGCCCCAGCGCCGCGCCGTAGCGCATCAGCGCCTCCAGCACGGGGGCGGGAGCGCTCGCGCAGGCGGCGCCCATGGCCACGCTGGCCTGCAGCAGCGCGCCGGTCTTCAGGCGGTGCATGCGGCGCAGCCGGGTTTCGTCCAGATCCACGCCGACGCTGGCCAGGTCGATGGCCTGGCCGCCGGCCATGCCTTCGTAGCCCGCGGCACGGGCCAGCAGGCGGCACAGCTGCGCCTGCACGGCGGGCGGCACCTCGTCGCCCTCGGGCGTGAGCAGCTCGAAGGCCAGCGCCTGCAGCGCGTCGCCGGCCAGCAGCGCCTGGGCTTGGCCGAACTGCACATGCACCGTGGGCTTGCCCCGGCGCAGCACGTCGTTGTCCATGCAGGGCATGTCGTCATGCACCAGCGAATAGGCGTGGATGAGTTCGATGGCGCAGGCGGCACGCAGCGCGGCTTGGGGCTGGCCGCCCACGGCATCGCTCGCGGCCAGCACCAGCAGCGGGCGCAGGCGCTTGCCGCCGTCCAGCACGGCGTAGCGCATGGCTTCGCCCAGCCCGGCGGGCGCGTCGGCCCTGACCCAGCCCGAGAGGGCCTCTTCGACGCGGGCGAGCTGCTCGCGGCTCCAGCCGTTCAGGTCGAAAGCTGTGGCGTGGGCCATCGTCATTCCTGCGTCCATGTCTGCAGCGTGCCTTCGTCCAGCACCTTGATCTGGTCCTGCACGGCCTGCAGGCGGCCCCGGCAGAATTCGAGCAGCGCCGCGCCACGCTGGTAGCCCGCCAGCATCTGGTCGAGCGGCAGCTGGCCCGATTCGATGCGGCCCACGAGCTGCTCCAGCTCTTCCAGAGCGGCTTCGTAGCTGACGGGATCGGAGGGGGTCTTGGCGGAAGCGGCGGCGGCCTTGGGCATGGGTGGGGTGCGGCGGAGGGAGCGCGCTGTCAAAACCGCTGATTCTAGGGCTTGAGCCTGCGCCGGCCGAACCATGCCGCCCCTGGCGCGCCGCTGCTGGCGGGAGGGGCGGCAGGCCTGCAATACACGCACCGGACGGCCGGAAATAACCCCACCGGCTACAATCCCATTCCTCTCGACGAACCGGCTGTGGGTATTTTGCTCGGCCGGTTTCGTTTTTTCCAAGTCCCGTGCGTCAAGCGCACCCTCCCTGTGGGGAGTCTTTAGGTCAGGTCACCCATGTCTGATTTAAGTCTTCAACTGCAGCAGGCCGCAAGCCAACTACCAGTTTCAAGCTATTTCGATGAGGCGCTGTTCCAGCGCGAGCTGGAGACCATCTTCCAGCGCGGGCCCCGCTATGTGGGGCACCAACTCTCCGTGCCCCATGCGGGCGATTACTACGCGTTGCCGCACGAAAAGGAAGGCCGCGCCCTGATACGCAATGCGCAGGGCGGGGTCGAACTGATCTCCAACGTGTGCCGGCACCGCCAGGCCGTGATGCTCAAGGGCCGCGGCACGCTGCAGGGCCAGGGCAAGGGCCATGCCGGCGGCAACATCGTCTGCCCGCTGCACCGCTGGACCTATGCCCCCAGCGGCGAGCTGCTGGGCGCGCCGCACTTCGCGCACGACCCGTGCCTGAACCTGAACAACTACGGCCTGCGCGAATGGAACGGCCTGCTGTTCGAGGACAACGGCCGCGACATCCACGCCGAACTGGCCGGCATGGGCCCGCTGGCGCAGCTCTCGTTCGAGGGCTTCTCGCTCGACCGCGTGGAACTGCACGAGTGCAACTACAACTGGAAGACCTTCATCGAGGTCTATCTGGAGGACTACCACGTCGGCCCCTTCCACCCGGGCCTGGGCAACTTCGTCACCTGCGACGACCTGCGCTGGGAATTCGGCAAGCACTATTCGGTGCAGACCGTGGGCGTGGCCTCGACCTTCGCGCGGCCCGGCTCCGACGTGTACAAGAAGTGGCACGACGTGCTGCTCAACTACCGCGAGGGCAAGCTGCCCGAGCGCGGCGCGATCTGGCTCACCTACTACCCGCACATCATGGTGGAGTGGTATCCGCACGTGCTCACCGTCTCCACGCTGCACCCGGTCAGCCCGACGAAGACGCTGAACATGGTGGAGTTCTACTACCCCGAGGAAATCACCGCCTTCGAGCGCGAGTTCGTCGAGGCCCAGCAGGCCGCCTACATGGAAACCTGCATCGAGGACGACGAGATCGGCGAGCGCATGGACGCCGGCCGGCGCGCCCTCTACGAGCGCGGCGACAACGAGGTCGGCCCCTACCAGAGCCCGATGGAAGATGGCATGCAGCACTTCCACGAGTGGTACCGGGCCCAGATGGGCGACGCCGTCGAGCAGCGATGACGCGCCGATGAGCCACCGCTCCACGTAAGGCAAGCCAGGCTGCCAGCGCTCCCACCGGGGCGCTGGCAGCCTTTTTCATTTCCAGACAGACAACACACCGTTTCAGGACACCCCGCATGCAAGCCCTCTGGATGGTTCTGGCCGCCTTCCTCTTCGCCAGCATGGGCGTGTGCATCAAGGTCGCATCGGCCTACTTCAACCCGGCCGAGCTGGTCTGCTACCGGGGCGTGATCGGCATGGTCATCCTCTGGGCGCTGGCGCGCTCGCAGGGCATCTCGCTCGCCACGCGCTACCCGGGCATGCACGCCTGGCGCAGCACCATCGGCGTGGTGTCGCTGGGCTCGTGGTTCTACGCCATCGCCCACCTGCCGCTGGCCACGGCCATGACGCTCAACTACATGAGCAGCGTGTGGGTCGCCGCCTTCCTGATCGGCGGCACGCTGCTGACCTGGCGCCCCTCGGGCGCGCAGCCCCGGCCGCCGCTGCAGGCGCCGGTGCTGCTGACCGTGCTGGCCGGCTTCGCGGGCGTGATCATGATGCTGCGACCCAGCATCGGCGACAACCAGGGCTTCGCCGGCATGGTGGGGCTGATCTCGGGCATGAGCGCCGCCTTCGCCTACATGCAGGTGGTGGCCCTCTCGCGCCTGAACGAGCCCGAAACCCGCACCGTCTTCTATTTCGCCGTCGGCTCGGCGGTGGCGGGCGCGCTGGCCATTCCCTTCGCGGGCATGTCCGACTGGCCGGGCTGGCACTCGCTGTGGCTGCTGCCCATCGGCCTGCTGGCGGCCGGCGGCCAGCTGTGCATGACGCGCGCCTATTCCCGCGCAGGCTCGCACCGCGGCACGCTGGTGGTGGCCAACCTGCAGTATTCGGGCATCGTCTTCGCCGCCATCTACAGCGTGGTGCTGTTCGGCGACGCCATCCCGCTGATCGGCTGGCTAGGCATGGCGCTCATCATCGCCAGCGGCATCGCCGCGACGGTGCTGCGCACGCAGGCCGCGCCCGGCACGCCGGCCGAAGAGCACTGATCGAAGGTTCCGCGCTGCGGCGCCCCGGAGCTCGCTGCCGCGCATGACGCGGTCCTGAGAAAGTGCTCACGATCTGAGGGGCGGCGCCCGGCCGCTCCGGCACGAAACCGCGCCCGCTGCCGGCGGGCTCGGCCCCCTCACCCCGCACGATCCACCCGCGCCCATCCACGGTTGCGGCACGACGCACGGCCTGGCTGCGCGTACGTGGAATCCCTCATCAAAATCGATAATGCGAATGCATCTCATGACTATAATTTTTCCTATGGAACGCGCTGCGCCGCAGCCGCTTTCGTCCGCAGCCAGGGATGCCTCCCACAGCCGACCGCCCCGCCCGCCCGGGGCGGCTCCGCTTCAGGCCCCAGCCAACGCCTTCGCCCTCCCCGCCCCTTTGAGCCAGCCACCCGGTACCCGCCGAGTGATGGCGCCTTCATTCCATCGCCATGCCGCAGTCCATTCCGACACCCCTCAGCCATCCCGCCTACGCCGCCGCAGCCTATTCATCTCGCCCTCCGGCGCTGATCCACGCCCTCGCCACGGCGGTGGCCGCGCTCTGCGCGCTGGGTGCCGGCAGCGGCGCGCTGGCCCAGCCGGCTGCGGGCAGCGCCCCTGCCGCCACGGCGGAAGCCACGCTCGCGCCCGTGACGGTGAACGCCGGTGCCGCACAGGAGAACCCCACTGGCCCCGTCACCGGCTTCGTCGCGCGCCGGGCGCTCTCGGCCACCAAGACCGACACGCCGCTGATCGAGACGCCCCAGGCCATCAGCGTCATCACGCGCGACCGCATGGAAGCCCAGGGCGCGCAGACCCTGCGCCAGACCACCGCCTACACCGCAGGCATCGTCTCCAACTACTTCGACAGCCGCGTGGACAGCTTCAAGGCCCGCGGCGGCGACGTGACGCAGTACCTGGACGGGCTGCTGCGCATCTACGGCACCTACAACAACATCAAGGCCGAGCCCTATCTGCTGGAACGCGTCGAATTCCTGCACGGCCCCTCGTCCGTGCTCTACGGCCAGGGCAGCGTGGGCGGCGTGCTCAACCTGACCAGCAAGCGCCCGCAGGCGGAGCCGCTGCGCGAAGTGCAGGTGCAGCTGGGCAGCCATGCCCGCAAGCAGATCGCGGCCGACCTCACCGGCCCGCTCACCGCCGACGGCCAGTGGCTCTACCGCTTGGTGGCCGTGGGCCGCGACAGCGACAGCCAGGTCGATCACGTGCGCGACGACCGCCAGGTGTTCGCGCCATCGCTCACCTGGAAGCCCAGCGCCGCCACCTCGCTCACGCTGCAGTTCACGCACCAGAAGGACAAGAGCGGCTCGCTGATCGGATTCTTCCCGTGGCAGGGCACGCTGCTGCCCAGCGCCTACGGCCAGATCCCGACCTCCACCTTCATCAGCGAGCCCGGCTGGGACGCCTACAACAGCGAGAACAACTCCTGGGGCTACCTCTTCAGCCACCAGCTGAACAGCGGCTGGACCGTGCGCCAGAACCTGCGCCGCACCGTGAGCGACGTGGACTACCGCACGATCTACACCAGCTTCGCAGCCAACCGCGCCACCGGCCGGCCGGCGCGCCCGGTGTTCGAGGCCGATGGCCGCACGCTCATCCGCGACGCCGGCTGGCAGCGCAACGCCAGCCGCCTGCTGCTGCTGGACACCCAGCTCGAAGGCAAGCTGCGCGCCGGCGCCACAGAACACACGCTGCTGGCGGGCGTGGACGCGCAGCGCAACACCACCAGCCAGGCCACCTGGAGCCAGACGATCGCCGGCATCGACGCCTACGCGCCCGTCTATGGCAACTTCACGCCGCCGGCCGCATCGGCGCTGGTGCGCCAGCCCGACGTGCGGCAGCGCCAGATCGGCTTCTACGCGCAGGACCAGATCCGCTGGAACCGCTGGACGGCCACGCTCGGCCTGCGCCACGACCGCGCCAAGACGAACACCGAAGGCCGCCCCGCCGCCGCCGTGGACGACACCGCCTGGACCAAGCGCCTGGGCGCCACCTACCAGGCCGACGGAGGCTGGGCCCCCTACCTGAGCTATTCGGAGTCGTTCCAGCCGCTGGGCGGCGTGGACTTCTACGGAACGCCCTACAAACCCCAGCGCGGCCAGCAGTGGGAAGCCGGCGTGAAGTGGCTGCCCGAAGGCCGGGGCCTCTCGGGCTATGCCGCCATCTACGAGCTGCGCGAGAAGAACCGCAAGACCACCGACCCGGCCAACCCGCGCAACAACCTGCAGATCGGCGAGACCCGCTCCCGCGGCCTCGAAGCCGAGCTCACGGCCAGCCTCGCGCGCAGCTGGGACGCCACCCTCGCCTACGCCTATACCGACGCCAAGATCTCCCGCAGCAACGCCGGCGACGAGGGCCAGCCCGTGGCCGGTGTGCCCAGGCACACGGCCTCCGCCTGGCTGTCGCACCGTTTCAGCACCGGCGGTAGCGGCCAGTGGACGGTCGGCGGCGGCCTGCGCTACACGGGCACGCAGAAAGGTGTCTCCATCTCCACGCCGGCCTCGACCATCGCCGACGCGCTGCTGGCCTACGACGCGGGCGACTGGCGGCTCGCCTTCAACGTCGTGAACCTCACGGACAAGGTGCAGATCACGCAGTGCCTGGACCGGGGCGACTGCTTCTACGGCCAGCGCCGCACCTTCCTGCTGACCTCCACCTACCGCTTCTGACGCAGCGGCCTGCAAGCCCCGGCGCACGGCCGGAACGCGCCCGGCACACGCCCGGCGGACGCCACGCAGGCCGGGGGCGGTGCCACAATGGCCCGATCCCGTCACCTCCGTTCGCCATCGCCATGCCCGCCACCTACACCACGCTGATCTCCGTCCCCCAGCTGCAGGCCCTGATCGACAGCGGCCAGCCGCACATGGTGTTCGACTGCAGCTTCGACCTGGCCCAGCCCGCGCTGGGCGGCACGCAGTACCTCGAATCGCACATCCCCGGCGCCGTGCGCGCCGACCTGGAGCACGACCTGAGCGCCCCGCATGGCGCCCCGGGCGCCCACGGCACCATCGTCGCCACCGAAGGCGACGAGCCCGCCTCCGGCGGCCGCCACCCGCTGCCCAACCGCGAGCGCTTCGCCGTCTGGCTGTCGAGCATCGGCTTCAGCAACGACATGCAGGCCGTCGTCTATGACCGCAACGGCGCCAACTATTGCGGCCGGCTCTGGTGGATGCTCAAGTGGGCCGGCCACGACGCGGTGGCCGTGCTCGACGGTGGCCTGCAGGCCTGGACGGCCGCCGGCCAGCCGGTGGCCAGCGGCGAAGAACCTTCGCACTTCCAGACCAACTTCCGCCTGAACGAGCCGCTGCGCCGGCTGGTCACCGCGCAGGAAGTGCAAAACCACCTGGGCCAGCCCGGGCAGACCATCGTCGATGCGCGCGCCACGCCACGCTACCGGGGCGAGGTCGAGCCGCTGGACCCGGTGGCCGGCCACATCCCGGGCGCGCTCAACCGCCCGTTCGGGCTGAACATCGGGCCGGACGGCCACTTCAAGCCCGCCGGGCAGCTGCGCGCCGAATTCGACGCGCTGCTGCAGGGCCGCCCCGCCGGCACCGTGGTCCACCAGTGCGGCAGCGGCGTGAGCGCCGTACCCAACCTGCTGGCCATGGAAGTCGCCGGCCTGGGCCCCACGGCCCTCTTCGCCGGCAGCTGGAGCGAGTGGTGCAGCGACCCGGCGCGGCCGGTGGAACGCGGCTGACACCACCGCAGCGATTCAGCCCTTATCGGCCCGAAGCCCGCCTGCAGAGCGGGCTTTTTGCTATCAAAAGCAGAGTGATCCGGGTTGACCGATCAGCGCGCGAGGATCATCCGCAGCCCCAGGCCCACGAAGACCGCGCCCGCCACCCGGTCCAGCCACAGGCCGGCGCGCGGGCGGCGGTTCAGCCAGCCGCCGATGGCACCGGCGAAGTAGCCCAGCAGCCCGAACAGCAGCGCCGCCTGCGCCGTGAACAGCACGCCCAGCAGGCCCAGCTGCAGGCCCACGCCGCCCTGCGCGGGCACCACGAACTGCGGCAGGAACGAGAGGAAGAACAGCACCACCTTGGGGTTGATGGCGTTGGCCAGCATGCCCTTGAAGAACAGCGTCCGCAGCGAATCGGTGGGCGCATGGCCGGCCTGCACGCGCGCGGTGCCCGTGCTGCGCAACGCCTGCACGCCCAGCCACACCAGATAGGCTCCGCCCGCCCATTTCAGCGCCGTGAAGGCCCAGGGAGAAGCGGCGATCAGCGCGCTCACGCCCACCACGGCCAGCAGCGTGTGGCTCAGGCACCCCAGCGCGCAGCCCAGCCCGAAGGCGATGCCCTGCGCCCGCCCGCGCGACATGCCCATGCCCAGCACCATGAGGTTGTCGGGGCCGGGCGTGGCGGTGATGAGCACGGCGGCCAGCAGGAAGGCGAGGGTCTGGGCAAGGGTCAGCATCGGGCCATCATAAGGAGGGCCGGCGCAGGCGCCAATGCGGGAATCACCGGCGCGCAGGCGATGGCGCAGCGCGCGCTACGCGCCGCCGCGCAGCCCTTGCGCGACCGTCGGGTACTGCAGCCGCAGGCGCAGCTCGCGCGCCATGCGCGTGCTGTCGAGCCGGCGCGACTCGCCCATGAAGCTCAGCAGCGACAGCGGCAGCGTCTGCTGCGCCGCGCTGCGCGCCACGCGCGGCGGGCGCGGCAGGCCGTAGAGGTCGGCCGCGAAGTCGAAGTAGTCGCCCATCTTCATCTCGCTGGCGTCGCTCACGTTGTAGCAGCGCTGGGCGCTGCCGCGCCACAGCGCCGCGCGGCAGGCGCGGGCCAGGTCGTCGGCATGGATGTGGTTGGTATAGACGTCGTCCTGCGCCTGCAGCACGGGCGTGCCGCGCTTCAAGCGCGCCTCGGGCGTGCCGCCTTCGCGGTCGGGCGCGTAGATGCCGGGAATGCGCAGGATGCTGGCCCGCACGCCGGCGCGGCCCAGGTGGCGCACGGCGCGCTCGGCATTCACGCGGCGCTGCGCGCGCGGCGTGGCGGGCGCCACCGGGCGCGCCTCGGTCACGAGCGCGCCGCCGCAGTCGCCATAGACGCCGCTGGTGGAGCCATAGACCAGCGCGGCGGGCAGCGTGCGCAGGCGCAGCGCCCGCGCCAGGGCCACGGTGCGGTCGTCGCGCCACCAGGCCGGGCCGCATTCGCGCTCGCCGGGTGGCGGCGCCAGATGCAGCACGCGCGTGGCCAGGCCCGAGAGGCGCCGCAGCGTGGCGATGCGGTCGAGGTTGCCCACCAGGGGCGTGATGCCCGCCGCGCGCAGCGGCGCCACGCGCCCGGGGCTGGAGGTGAGCGCGATCACCCGCGGGCGCGGCCCGCCGCCCGTGGCCGCGCCCAGGCCCCGCGCCACGCGCAGGCCCACGTCGCCGCAGCCGATGATGAGGATGCGCTGGCGCCGAAAGCGCGCCGGCAGCGCGCCGAGAGGGTTCTGGTTTGAGGGCAAAATCGAAAGCCGTGTTCCAAGAGAAGAACCCAAGGATACCCACACCATGACGATTGCAGAGACCGCCGCGGCGGCCGTCCAGATCAGCGTGCAGCCCAGCGGCCGCACCTTCACCGCGCAGTCGGGCGAATCTATCCTCACCGCGGCGATCCGCAGCGGCGTGGGCCTGCCCTACGGCTGCAAGGACGGCGCCTGCGGATCGTGCAAGTGCAAGAAGCTCAGTGGCTCCGTGGTCCATGGCGAGCACCAGGCCAAGGCCCTGAGCCCGGCCGAGCAGGACGCGGGCTACGTGCTCACCTGCTGCGCCCAGCCGCTGACCGACGTGGTGCTGGAATCGCGCCAGGTGACCGACGAGAGCGCCTTTCCCATCAAGAAGCTGCCGGTGCGCGTCTCGTCGCTCGGCCGCGCCTCGCACGACGTGATGGTCGTGAAGCTGCAGCTGCCGGCCGTGGACACCTTCCGCTACCACGCGGGGCAGTACATCGAATTCATCATGAAGGACGGCGCGCGGCGCGCCTATTCGATGGCCACCGCGCCGCACCAGCAGGCCACGGCGCCGGGCGTGGAACTGCATATCCGCCACATGCCGGGCGGGCGCTTCACCGACCATGTCTTCACCGGCATGAAGGAAAAGGAGATCCTGCGCGTCGAAGGCCCGTTCGGCAGCTTCTTCCTGCGCGAGGACTCCGCCAAGCCCATCGTGCTGCTGGCCTCGGGCACGGGCTTCGCGCCCATCAAGGCGCTCATCGAGCACATGCGCTTCAAGAACATCGGCCGCCCCGCCACGCTCTACTGGGGCGGCCGGCGCCCGGGCGATCTCTACATGGACGGCTGGATGCGCGAGCAGCTGGCGGCCATGCCGCAGCTGCGCTACGTGCCCGTGGTCTCCGACGCCCAGCCCGAGGACGGCTGGACGGGCCGCACCGGCTTCGTCCACCAGGCCGTGCTGGACGACTTCGCCGACCTCTCCGGCCACCAGGTCTATGCCTGCGGCGCGCCGGTGGTGGTCGAATCGGCCCGCGCGGCCTATACCGCCGAACGCGGCCTGCCCGCCGACGAATTCTTCGCCGACGCGTTCACCTCCGAAGCCGACAAGCACGGCGGCTGAACGCCGGGCGCCGCACGCCGAACGCCGCAAGGGCCGCACCACGGCCCCGGGCAGGCTTTCAGGGAAAGATCAGGGGAAGAGATCCCGGCAGATCTGCGCGCAGCGCCGGCAGGCCCAGGCGCAGTCCTGGCAGTGCTGCGCCTCGTGGCTCGCGCATTCCTCCGCGCAGCTGTCGCAGATGCGCGCGCACAGCTCGCACACATAGGCCAGGTGGGCGCTGTCGCGCGCCATGGCGGCGGCGGCGAGGCGGCACACCGCGGCGCAGTCCATGTCCACCGCGATGCACTTGGCCATGTGGCGCGGATCGGGCTCGCGCAGGCAGGCGGCCGAGCAGAAATCGCAGGCGTTCGCGCATTCGTTGCAGGCCGCGATGACGTCGGCATAGCGGGACTGGGAAAGGCGGTTGGGCAGTTCAAGCATGGCGGTCCTTGGAACGTGTGGGCGTTGTCACCCGGTCTGCACGCTGTCCGTCGCGCGGCGGAATCCTTGCGCACCTCTGCTTTATAGGGACAGGCGGGCCTGCCGCGCTGTAGGACTCGGAACGTAGTTGCTCAGCCGCAGCACCCAAGGCCGCCCCGCGCCCCCTCCATCGCGGCACATTCCGCAGGGCAGGCCTGCGGCATGCCGGGGCCGCTTGCCGCCGCGCGCGCCTTTTTTGCACAATGGCGGGCTATGAACCGCAGACCCCTCCTTCTTGGCGCCGCCGCTCTGGCGGGCGCCTTCGCCTCCCCGTTCGCTCTGGCACAGGACCCGCCCATGCGCCTGATCGTGCCCTACGCGCCGGGCGGCCCCATCGACGTGACCGCCCGCGCCTTGGCCGAGCGGGTGCGCGAGACCCTGGGAGTGGTCATCATCGACAACAAGCCCGGCGCGGGCGGCAACATCGGCGCGGACGCCATCGCCAAGGCGGCGCCGGACGGCCTGACCATCGGCATCGCGGCCACCGCCACGCATGCAGTCAACCCGTGGCTGTATTCGCGCATGCCCTACGACGCGGCGCGGGACTTCGTCGGCATCACGCAGATGGTGCGCGTGCCCAACGTGGTGGTGATGAATGCCGCGCATGCCGATCAGCTGCACATCCGCACGCTGGCCGACCTGGTGGCCTACGCCAAGGCCAACCCGGCCAAGCTCAACTACGGCAGCGGCGGCAACGGCAGCGCAGGCCACCTGGCCGGCGAGATGTTCAAGCAGCGCGCGGGCATCTACGCGCTGCACATTCCCTACCGCGGCGCCAGCCCCGCGCAGCTGGCGCTGCTGGCCGGCGAGGTGGACTTCAACATCGACAACCTGGCGGCGGCGGCGCCCAACATCCGTTCGGGCAAGCTGCGCGCGCTGGCCGTGACCTCGCTCGAACCCAGCCCGCTGCTGCCGGGCGTGCCCACGGTCGCCAGCCTGTACAAGGGCTTTTCCATCGACACCTGGTGGGGCCTGGTGGCGCCGCACGGCACGCCGCGCACGGTGATCGCCCGGCTGAACAAGGCCTTCACCGACGCGCTGAAGACGCCCGAGACCAAGGCGCGCTTCGCCGCGCTGCTGGCCGAGCCCGTGCCCACGACGCCCGAGCAGTTCGACGCCTTCATGGCCTCGGAGCGGGCCAAGTACCAGCAGGTGGTGAAGGCCTCCGGCGCCCGGGTGGACTGAGACGGCTCGGATTGAAGACCTTTTCGGCCTGCAGCGCGCGCTGCGCCTGCGCATTGCGCTACTAAATATATAGCAAAACCAGACCCTGCCCGCCATGCCGGTGGGCGGCGGCGCGACTGATCAGCCTGCGTGCCAGCCCGGCTCCGCGGCCCGCTCGATGCGCTGGCCGGCCACGGCCTGCAGCGCGCCGGACGGCACCTGCTCAGGCGCCACGTCGGCCAGCGGCAGCAGCACGAAGGCGCGTTCGTACATGCGCGGGTGCGGCACGGTCAGCACAGGCGTGTCGATGCGGCGCTCGGCGAAGAGCAATACATCCAGATCGAGCGTGCGCGGGGCGTTGCGGTAGGGCCGTTCGCGCCCGGCCGCGTCTTCGATGCGCTGCAGGGCCTGCAGCAGCGCCAGCGGCTCCAGCGTGGTGGCGATCTGCGCCACGGCGTTCCAGTAATCCGGCCCGCCGGCATCGACGGGTGCGCTGCGGTAGAGGGCCGAGACGCGCAGCAGCTGCGTGCCCGGCAGCGCCGCGATGGCGGCGAGCGCATCGCGCAGCGCGGCCTGGGGATCGCCCAGGTTGGCGCCCAGGCCGATGTATGCGACCTGCCGCCCCCCCTGCGCCGGGGCACCGGCGGCAGACGGTCCAGACGTCAGCGTCATTCCCCGGCGGGAGCCGAACCGCCGCCCTCGCCTGCACCGCCTGCGCCCCCGGTGGGCTTGCGGCGACGGCGGCGGCGCTTCTTGGGGGCGTCGCCGGCCAGCGGCTCGCCACCATCGGCCGGCTCGAAGGCGCCATCGGCGCTGGATTCATCGCGGCTTTCGGCCGGCGACGCGGCTGCGGGCGCACGGGCACCCTCGGCCGGTGCGGGCTTGGGCACGCGGCGCACCACGGGCGGGGCCTTCTTCTGGCGGGCACGCTGCTCTTCACGGGCCTGGGCCAGCATGTCTTCGCGGCGGGCCTCGTCGGCGAGCTGGAATTCCTGCCACCACTCGGCCAGCGCTTCTTCGGCCTCGCCCACGTCGGCGCGCAGGCGCAGGAAGTCGAAGCCCGCGCGGAAGCGCAGGTGGGTGACCATGCTGAAGGGCGTGGTGCCCGAGCGCTTGTCGAAGCGCGGCTGCATGACCCAGATCTCGCGCATGTCGGCGGCCAGCTTGCCGCGGCCGGAGACGTCGCCGATGCGCTGGTCGAACACGTCGTCGATGGCGCCCTGCAGCGCGGGGAACGGGTGCTCGCGCTGCGCGAGGCGCCGGTCCCAGCCGGTCTTCACGTCCTGCCAGAGCACGCAGGCCAGCAGGAAGCTGGGCGCCACGGGCTTGCCCTCGCCCACGCGGCGGTCGGTGTCGGCGAGAGCCGCCTGCACGAAGGGCGTGTCGGCACGCTCGACCACCACGTCCAGCAGCGGGTAGATGCCGGTCGCCATGCCCAGCTTCTTGAGCTGCGCGATGGTGGCCAGCGCGTGGCCGGTCTGCAGCAGCTTGAGCATCTCGTCGAACATGCGGCTTTGTGGCACGTCGGCCAGCAGGGCCTGGGATGCGATCAGCGGGCCGGCGGTCTTGGGTTCGATGGTGAAGCCCAGGCCGGCGAGCTTGGCCGAGAAGCGCACGGCGCGGATGATGCGCACCGGGTCTTCGCGGTAGCGCGTGGCCGGGTCGCCGATCATGCGCAGGAGCTTCTTCTTGGCGTCCTGGATGCCCTTGTGATAGTCCACCACGACCTGGGTCTCCGGGTCGTAGTACATGGCGTTGACGGTGAAGTCGCGGCGCGTGGCGTCTTCGTCCTGCGGGCCCCAGACGTTGTCGCGCAGCACGCGGCCGCTGGCGTCCACCGCATGCTGCATGCCGGCGAGGGCCGCGCGCGAGGTCTTCTCGTTGCCGCTGACCTGCTGCTCGGCGGCGGTGTTGTCCAGGTAGGCGCGGAAGGTGGAGACCTCGATCACCTCGTGCTCGCGGCCCCGGCCGTGCACCACGTGGACGATGCGGAAGCGCTTGCCGATGATGAAGGCGCGGCGGAAGAGCCCCTTGACCTGCTCGGGCGTGGCATTGGTGGCCACGTCGAAGTCCTTGGGCTTGAGGCCCAGCAGCAGGTCGCGCACGGCGCCGCCGACGATGTAGGCCTCATAGCCCGCGTCTTTCAGCGTGCGCACGACCTCGGCCGCGCGGCGGTCCACCAGGTCCGGGTCGATGCCGTGGACGGAGGCCGGCACTTCCTCACGCTTGCCGAAACGGTGCTTTCCGCCCTTGGCGGCGGCGCTGGAATCCTTGCCCAGCAGCTTGTCGATGAACTTCTTGATCATGTCTTGGAAGGAAACAGGTCCAGTATGCGCCAGCCTCTTTGCTGCGCGAGCGCGCGCAGGCGCGGGTCGGGGTTGGTGGCCACCGGATGATCGACTTTCTCCAGCAGGGGAACGTCGTTGAGGGAGTCGCTGTAGAAGGTGGTCTCCACATCGCCCCAGTCCCAGCCGCGCGCCTGCAGCCACTGCTGCATGCGCAGCACCTTGCCTTCGCGCATCGAAGGCACGCCGCGGATGGCGCCGGTGATCCAGCCGCCGGCGTCGCGCTCCAGCTCCACGGCCAGCAGGTTCTCCACACCCAGCGCCCGGGCGATGGGCGTGGTCACGAAGTCGTTGGTGGCGGTGATGATGACGATCTCCTCGCCCGCATCGCGGTGGCTCTGCAGCAGCTCCAGCGCCTGCGGGCGGATCGCGGGGAGGATCACCTCCTGCATGAACTGCGCATGCGCGGCCTGGCTGGCCTCGGCGCCGCGCAGGCGGGCGGCCTCGGTGGCGAAGCGCACGTAGTCGTGCACGTTCAGCGTGCCGGCCTGGTAGTCGGCGAAGAAGGCGTCGTTGCGGCGGCCGAACTCGGTGCGGTCGCACCAGCCCTGGCGGATGGTGAATTCGCCCCACTCGTAGTCGGAGTCGAGCGGCAGCAGGGTGTGGTCGAGATCGAACAGGGCCAGTCGGGGACGGCGTTGCGGCGTATCAGTCATGTATCAGGCGAAAGGCCGGGCGCGGGCGTGGGGGGCGGGCGCCCCGCTCACTCGGTCTCCAGCATGGTCTTGAGCAGCGGAACGGTCACGGCGCGGCGGGTCTGCAGGGCGAAGCTGTCGAGCTTGCCCAGCAGCTCCATCAGGCTGCCCAGATCGCGCGAGAAGCGGACCAGCATGAAGCTCACCACCTCTTCGGAAAGGGCGATGCCGCGCGCGCCGGCCTCCTTGCGCAGCACGGCGCGGCGCTCGTCTTCGTCCAGCAGATGCAGCTGGAACACGTCGCCCCAGCCCAGGCGGCTGCGCAGGTCGTCGCGCAGGGGCAGGTCGGCGGGAGGCAGGTCGCCGGCGGACAGCACCCAGCGCGGGGAACCCACGGCCGGGCTGATGGCATTGATGAACCAGTTGAAGGCCGCCGCCTGCTGCGCGGTGTTGTAGAGGTGGACCTCGTCCAGCATCACGGCCGTCCACCGGTCGTCGAAGGCGGTGGGGAAGTTCACCGAGGCATCCAGCCAGCCGACGCTGCCGCCCTGCTCGCGCAGGGACTCGCTCACGGCCCGCAGCAGGTGGGTCTTGCCGCTGCCGTGCTCGCCCCAGAGATAGGTGGGCACCGGGGAGCGGCGGGAGTTCGCATGGCCATCGCCCAGGGCCAGGCGCAGGTGCTGCAACGCGGCCGTGTTCTCTCCCGGGTGGAAGCTCTCCAGCGTGGGGCCGGGAGCCAGGCCGATGTCCAGCGCCAGCTGCTTCATGAGGCCACGCCCCTGGCGGCGGCCAGGACAGGGACGCCCGGAGCGCGGCTGCGCCCGGTCAACGCGGACAGCGCGACGGCGTGGGACGGCAAGAGGCTGTGTACAGGCATGGTGGACGAATGGGACGGGCGGAGTCTCGGAAGCCCGCAGGAGGCGATGCGCCGGGGCGCAGGGCGCATCCGGCAGGAACGGGCACAGGTCTGGTGTCAAAACGGACCTGTGGCGCGGGATTTTAGCTGCCGCCCAGCCGCCCGGGCGCTTCGCGGCGCACGAGCCCCGCCGGGGCCGGCCCGGCCAACGCATGGGCATTGGCCGGGCCGGCGCGGCCAGCCGCTTAAAATCGCCCGGTTCCGGCCCGCCGCGCGGGCCTTCAGCCCTCACCCCCCGATTCCATGAGCTCCTCCGCCTCCACCACCCCCATCTCCTACAAAGACGCCGGCGTCGACATCGACGCAGGCGACGCGCTGGTCGAGCGCATCAAGCCGCTCGCCAAGAAGACCATGCGCGAGGGCGTGCTGGCGGGCATCGGCGGCTTCGGCGCGCTCTTCGAAGTGCCCAAGCGCTACCAGGAACCGGTGCTGGTGAGCGGCACCGACGGCGTGGGCACCAAGCTCAAGCTGGCCTTCGAGTGGAACATGCACGACACCGTGGGCATCGACCTGGTGGCCATGAGCGTGAACGACGTGCTGGTGCAGGGCGCCGAGCCGCTCTTCTTCCTGGACTACTTCGCCTGCGGCAAGCTGGACGTGGACACGGCCGCCGCCGTGGTGGGCGGCATCGCCCGGGGCTGCGAACTCTCGGGCTGCGCGCTGATCGGCGGCGAGACGGCCGAGATGCCCGGCATGTACCCGGCCGGCGAATACGACCTGGCGGGCTTCGCCGTGGGCGCGGTCGAGAAGTCCAAGATCCTCACCGGCAAGACGGTGGCCGCCGGCGACGTGGTGCTGGGCCTGGCCTCGGCCGGCGTGCATTCCAACGGCTTCAGCCTGGTGCGCAAGTGCATCGAGCGCGCGGGCGATTCCGCCCCCGCCACGCTGGACGGCAAGCCCTTCAAGCAGGCCATCATGGAACCCACGCGCCTCTACGTGAAGAACGTGCTGGCAGCGCTGGCCCAGCACCCCATCAAGGCGCTGGCGCACATCACCGGCGGCGGCCTGCTGGAGAACATCCCCCGCGTGCTGCCCGAAGGCCTGGCCGCGCACCTGCAGGCCGGCAGCTGGCCGCAGACGGAACTCTTCGCCTGGCTGCAGAAGACGGCCGGCATCGACGACATCGAGATGAACCGCACCTTCAACAACGGCATCGGCATGGTCGTGGTGGTGCCCGCCGATGCGGCCGAAGCCACGGCGGCCACGCTGCGCGCCGCTGGTGAAGCCGTGTACACGATCGGCCGCATCGCCGAACGCGGCGACGGCGCGTCCGTGGTGGTGGCCTGACCCTCCACCGGCCGATGGCGCCACCGCCCGCCCCCGCTCCCCAGCCGGCACACACGCCACCCGCCCAGGGCCCGGCCCTGGCTCCTGCCGCCACGGCCCCCGTGCCGCGCCACGTCGCCACCGCCAGCTATCTGCTGATGGCCGCCGCGCTGCTGCTGGTGATGTGGCGCGGGCTGCTGCCCGGGCTGCTCTGCGTCTGCCTGGGCTTTCTGCTCACGCGCTGGCTGGCGCAACGGCTGACCGACACCCGCCTGCGGCGGCGCCCTGCCGAGGTGGCGGCGGCGGCCCTCGTCATGGTCGGGCCGGTGCTGGCACTCTCCCTGGCGCTCTCGCATTCGCGCACCTATGTGGTCGATGCGCCGCAGCAATACCGCGACCTGCTGGACTTCATGGCCCGCACCGTGCTGGAGCTGCGCCAGAAGCTGCCGGCCGACATCGCCCGCCAGCTGCCCGAAGGCGCGGCGGAGATCCAGCGCATCATCGCCAACTACCTGGGCGCGCAGGCCGGCGCCCTGGCCGTGGCCGGCCGCGCCTGGCTGGGCGGCCTGCTCTATGCCTACGTGGGCCTGCTGATCGGCGCGCTGGCAGCCGTGCGCGTGCCGCAAGGCAGCAACGGCCCGCTGGTGCGCCACCTGACCCAGCGCGTGGCGCTGCTGGGCGAGGCCTTCCGCCAGATCGTCGCGGCGCAGTTCTGGATCGCCGCGTTCAACACCCTGCTCACCAGCCTCTTCCTGCTGCTGGTGCTGCCGCTCTGGGACCTGCGCCTGCCCTACACGCCCGCGCTCATCACGCTCACCTTCGTGGCCGGGCTGGTGCCCATCGTGGGCAACCTGCTGTGCAACGTGGTCATCACCATCGTGGGCCTGTCGGTGTCGCCCGCTGCGGCGGCGGCCTGCCTGGCCTTCCTGATCCTGATCCACAAGGCCGAGTACGTCATCAACGCCAAGGTGGTGGGCCTGCGCACCCACATGGGCGTGTGGGAGCTGCTCTCGGTGATGTTCGTGGCCGAAGCCGTCTTCGGCCCCGCCGGGCTGGTGGCGGCGCCGCTCTTCTACGCCTACCTCAAGAAAGAGCTGGACGCAGCCCGGCTGGTCTGACGCGGCGGCGGGCTGCGGCCCGCCTGTCCGAAAATGATCGAAAGCCGTCCTGAAGGGCCACGGCGGATAATCCACATCCCAGGCACCATGGGCACCATCGTTTGACACCACCGATGGAGCCCCGATATGAAAAGCTGTCTGATTGTGATCGACGTGCAGGAATCCTTCCGGCACCGCCCCTATTCCACCGAGCGCGACATGCCCGCCTACCTCGCCGCGCAGAACGCCCTGATCGCCGGCTGCGTGGAGCGCGGCGTGCCGGTGCTGCGCGTGCTGCACAACGACGGCCCCGAGACGCCGGACAACCCCTTCGCCATGGCCTCGGGCCAGGTACGGCCGCTGGAGGGCCTCGTAGCCTTCGACGAGGCGGCATGCTTCGTCAAGCACCGCCACAGCGCGCTGGTGGGCACCGGCCTGGACGTCTGGCTGACGCAGCACGGCATCCAGCGGCTGATCGTGAGCGGCATCCGCACCGAGCAGTGCTGCGAGACCACCACCCGCCATGCCTCCGACCTGGGCTGGCAGGTGGACTACGTGACCGAGGCCACGCTGACCTACGACATGCAGCAGCCCGACGGCACGCCGCTCTCCGCCGCCGACATCAAGGCCCGCACGGCGACCGTGCTGGCCGGCCGCTTCGCCACGCTCTGCACGGTGGAGCAGGCCCTGGCCCGCGCCGGAGCACCGGCATGAGCGCCCCAGCCACGCTGCGCGTCGCCCTGCTCGCCTTCGACGAGGTCGAGGCGCTGGACCTGGCCGGCCCCTACGAAGTCTTCACCACCGCCACCCGCATGGCGGCGCGGCTGGCGCCCGAGGCCCCCGCGCCCTTCGAGGTGTTCTGCGTGGCCCGCTCGCCCCAGGCCGTGCGCGCCCGGGCGGGCCTGCGCGTGCTGCCCGAGGCCGGCTTCACCATGGCCCCGGTGGCCGACGTGCTCATCGTGCCCGGCGGCGTGGTCGATGGCGCGCGGCAATGCCCGCGCACCCTGGAATGGATCGCCCGCACCGCCGCGCAGGCGCGCATCACCGCCGCGGTCTGCACCGGGGCCTTCCTGCTGGCCGAGGCCGGCGTGCTCACCGAAGGCGAGGCCACCACGCACTGGGAAGACGCGGCCGACCTGCGGGCGCAGTTTCCCGCGCTGCAGGTGCGCGAGGGCCTGCGCTGGGTGGAGCAGCCGGGCGGGCGGCTCTTCACCTCGGCCGGCATCAGCGCGGGCATGGACCTGAGCCTGCATCTGGTCGAACGCCTGGCGGGCCGCACGCTGGCGCTGCGCACCGCGCGGCAGATGGATTACGCATGGAACGAGAACCCCACGACGGCACCGGCGGCGGCCTGATCCGCGTCGTCTTCATCCTGCTGGAGGACAGCCTGGTGCTCGACTGGGCCGGCCCGGCCGAGGCGCTGCGCATCGCCAACCAGAGCCTGCGCGCGGCGGGGCAGCCCGAGCGCTTCCGTATCGAATTTGCCGGCCCGTCGCCCACGGCGCGCGGATCGGTGGGCGTGCAGCTCGCCCAGATCGCCCCGCTGCCCGAGCGCTGGGCGCCTCAAGAAGCTGCCTGGATCGTGCTGCTGGGCCAGCCGGGCCGCACCATCGACGTGGGCAGCGAAGGCGCCCGCGCCCTGCTGCACTGGCTGCGCGGCCAGCGCCTGGTGGCCGGCCGGCTGGAGCTGGTCACCATCTGCGCGGGCGCGGTGCTGGCAGCACACGCGGGCCTGCTGGCCGGGCGCCGCGCCACCACGCACCACCAGCATCTGGACGAGCTGCAGGCCGCCGAGCCGCGCTGCGACGTGGCGGCCAACCGGGTGTTCGTGGCCGACGGGCCGGTGCACAGCAGCGCGGGCGTGACCACCGGCATCGACCTGATGCTCGACCGCATCGCCACCACCTGCGGCCCGGCGGTGGCCGCCCAGGTGGCGCAGACCATGGTGGTGGCCATGCGGCGCGGCCCGCACGACCCGGAGCTATCGCCCTTCCTGCATTACCGCGACCACCTGCACGCCGCGCTGCACCGGGTGCAGGACGCGGTGGGCCAGCAGCCCCGGGCCGACTGGACGGTGCCGGCGATGGCCGAGGTGGCGCACACCTCGCCACGCCATCTGACGCGCATCTTCATCGAGCATGCGGGCATCGCCCCGCTGGAATACCTGCGCCGCATCAGGCTCGCGGTGGCGGAGGCGGCCCTGCGCTCGGGCCGCAGCGTGGCGCAGGCGGCCGATCTGGCGGGCTTCAGTTCCGATACGCAGCTGCGCCGCGCCTGGCACCAGTTCGGCCGGCCGGGCACGCCGTCGGCGCCCGGCGCGCACTGAGCCGGCCCCACTCAACTCACCTCAACTCAGTAGCGTTCGGGCACGTACATGTCCGCCGGCACCGGCTGGCGGAAGTATTCGGGGTTGCGCACGCGCTCGGGCAGCACCACCTCGGGGTGGGGCACCTCGGCATAGGGCAACTGCTCCAGCAGGTGGGCGATGCAGTTCAGGCGCGCCTTCTTCTTGTCCACCGCCTGCACCACCCACCAGGGCGCCTCGGGGATGTGGGTGCGCTCGAGCATGGTTTCCTTGGCCTTGGTGTAGGCCTCCCAGCGCTTGCGGCTTTCGAGGTCCATGGGGCTGAGCTTCCACTGCTTGAGCGGGTCGTGGATGCGGCTCAGGAAGCGCAGATGCTGCTCTTCGTCGGTGATGGAGAACCAGTACTTGATGAGCTTGATGCCCGAGCGGGCCAGCATCTTCTCGAACTCGGGCACCGAGCGGAAGAACTCCTCGTATTCCTCGTCGGTGCAAAAGCCCATCACGTGCTCGACGCCGGCGCGGTTGTACCAGCTGCGGTCGAAGAGCACGATCTCGCCGGCCGCGGGCAGGTGCGCCACGTAGCGCTGGAAGTACCACTGCGTGCGCTCGCGGTCGTTGGGCGCGGGCAGCGCCGCGACGCGGGCCACGCGGGGGTTCAGCCGCTGGGTGATGCGCTTGATGACGCCGCCCTTGCCGGCCGCGTCGCGCCCCTCGAAGAGGATGACCACTTTCTGGCGCGTGTGCTGCACCCAGTCCTGCAGCTTCACCAGCTCGCCCTGCAGGCGGAACAGCTCGCGGAAATACTGCTGGCGCGCGGCCTTGTCGCCGGGCAGGGCCACGCCGGACTCGTCCAAGTCGCGGTCCTCGATTTCGAGTTCGAGTTCCTCGTCGTAGCCGTCCATCAGTTCGCTGGCGATGCGCTGCATGAGATCCTGCGTGTCTAGGGAGGTGTTCTGAAACATGGAAAGACCGGCCGAATGAAGGTGGCGCCATCGTGGCGCGGGGCAGTGACAGCCATGTGACATGTTGCACCTTTGTCATATGCCTGTCATGGGGCGGCCGGAACATCGCGCTCCATTCGCACGCCTGCCCCATCCTTTTCCTACAAGCCCGTCTGCATGTCCGTTCCTGAAGCCCTGGCGTCTCATTACGGCGGCGACGCGGCCGGCCTCATCTGCGGCTACCTCCTGCGGGACGGCCAGACGGCGGAGTCCATCGACACGGCGCGGGCCGCCCAGTGGCTGGCCAGCCAGCCGCAGGGGCCCGCAGACGCGCTGCCGCCCGCCGACGAAGGCGGCTTTCTCTGGCTGCACTTCAACCTGAGCCACGCGCAGGCCGTGCGCTGGGTGGAACGCCACGCCGGGCTGCCGCCGGCCTTCTTCGAGGCGCTGAACGACGGCTCGCACTCCACCCGCATCGAACGCGACGACGACACGCTGATCGCGGTGCTGAACGACGTGCATTTCGACTTCGCCTTCGAGCCCAAGGACCTCGCCACGCTCTGGATCGGCGTCACGCCGCGGCTGGTCATCACCGCACGCACCCAGCCGCTGCGCTCGGTGGATGCGCTGCGCACCGCCGTGCGCGAGGGCGACTGCCCGCGCTCCAGCGTGGCGCTGCTGGAGCAGCTCATGCGCACCCAGGCCGACGTGCTGGTGGGCATCGTGCGCGGCGTCACGCAGCGCATCGACGGCATCGAGGACGAACTGCTCGCCGGCCGGCTGGACTACAAGCGCGCCCGGCTGGGCCAGCTGCGCCGGCTGCTGGTGCGGCTGCAGCGGCTGCTGGCGCCCGAACCGGCCGCCCTCTTCCGCCTGCTGCAGCGCCCGCCCGCCTGGATGGCCGAGGACGACGCCCAGGAATTGCGCGACGCCTCGGAAGAGTTCTCGGTGGTGCTGCGCGACATGCAGGGGCTGCAGGAACGCATCAAGCTGCTGCAGGAAGAAGTCGCCGCCAACGTGCAGGAAGACAACAGTCGCAGCCTGTTCGTGCTGACCGTGGTGACGGTTCTGGCCCTGCCGATCAACATCCTCACGGGCCTTTTCGGCATGAACGTGGGCGGGGTGCCGATGGCCGATGCGCCCCATGGTTTCTGGGTGATCGTGGTGGTGCTGGCCGTCTTCACGGCCGTGGCTGCATGGCTTGCCTTGCGCCGTGGCGGCGACTAGTCAAGTCCTGCGAGATACACGGATTCATCAAAAGGTAATAATTAGCATCAATTTGTTTCTTCCTTGAAGATTCCTGCTTTGGCCGGCAACCACGCCAGTCGACGACACATCCCAAGGAAGCGACCCATGAATATTCTTCACAGGATGAAGCTCGCCAACATGCTTGGCGCAGGCTTCTCCACCCTCATTCTCCTGAGCATCTGCATCTCCGCCATCGGCAGCCTGCAGCTGTCATCGGTCAGCGAGCAGATCACGACGCTGAACCGCGACCGCATCAACAACGTGCTCCTGCTGCAGGGCATCAAGGACAACGTCAACGTCATCGCGCGGGCATTGCGCAACATCGCTCTGCTGGACGATCCCGCGCAAAGGGCTGCCGAGAAGAAGCGCATCGACGACGCAGCGGCCAGGAACCATGAAGCGCTGGCCAAGCTGCAGGCCGCTGCAGCCACCGACAACGCGCGGCGCATGCTCTCCGACATGAGCCAGGTCCGCATGCCCTACATCGATACCGTCGAGAAGACGGCGCAGATGGGGCTGCGCAACGAGATGGCGGCCATCCGCGCCTCGCTGGTACAGGACGTCCGCCCCGTGCAGAACCGCTATCTCAACCAGCTGGACGCGCTGATCGATCACCAGAAAAAGCAGATGGCTGCGACAGGCGAGCTGGCGCAGGAGAAGGCCGCCAGCGCCCGCAGCTGGATGATGGGCGGCGCCGCTGCAGCGGTCCTGATCGGCGGCCTGCTGGCCTGGGCCATCACGCGGCGCATCAAGGGCCAGCTCGGCGGCGAGCCCGCCGAAGCCGCCCGCATCGCCCAGGAAGTCGCCCGCGGCAACCTGGCCCTGGCCGTCGATGTGCGCCCCGGCGATACCTCCAGCGTCATGGCGGCCATGGCCGCCATGCGCGCCAGCCTCTCGCGCATGGTCTCCGAAGTGCGCCTGTCCAGCGAATCCATCGCCACCGGCGCCTCGCAGATCTCCACCGGCAACGCCGACCTGAGCCAGCGCACGGAAGAGCAGGCCTCCAACCTGCAGCAGACCGCCGCCTCGATGGAGGAGATGAACTCCACCGTCAAGCAGAACGCCGACACCGTGCGCACCGCGGCGCAGCTGGCCTCGTCCGCCAGCGCCACCGCCGCACGCGGCGGCGAGGTGGTGGGCAGCGTGGTGCGCACCATGGACGAGATCACCGCCAGCTCGCGCAAGATCGCCGACATCATCGGCGTGATCGACGGCATCGCCTTCCAGACCAACATCCTGGCGCTGAACGCCGCTGTGGAAGCGGCCCGTGCCGGCGAGCAGGGCCGGGGCTTCGCCGTGGTGGCGAGCGAAGT